>DASTCY010000060.1:0-75256 GCA_035710725.1 Candidatus Sulfotelmatobacter sp.
AAGATCGCGACTTGCTGAAACCCGGGATGAAAATCACACCCTATAATCAGCATGACGTTGGCTCCTCTCAGTGAGCCTTGGTCTGTTTCGTCGCAACCAATCTACTCGCTGCGACGGGTCAACGTCGTTATGCAATCAAACGGAGCCGTTTTTCAGGCGGAGCGAAGGATCTCCCGCATTCCCGGCTCGTCGCGAGAGCCCATCACCAACTATTCCGCTGATTCCGCACTTGAATTGAGGCCCGCGCGGCGCAGCATGTTTCTCAGCGCACGCTCTCCTGCTGCACCACGTTGTTCCCCCGCAATATTCCCCTCGCGATCGATCACGACGTAAATGGGATAGCTTTGCGCGTTGTACATGGCGGCGAGGTTCGTATCTTTGGTGAGCACGATAGGCACTCCACGCGGATGCTCGGCCAGATACTTCTTCACTTTTTGATCGGGTTCGAGCACGTCCACGGCGAGAACGATCAGGCCTTTGTCGGCAAACTCTTTGGCGATGTCATCCACGAGCGACGCTTCGCGCTCGCAGTAGGGACACCAGGTCGTCCAGAACTCGAACAACACAACTTTGCCTTTGATGCTGGCGTTGTTGAATTGCGCGCCGGAAAGCGTTTTCGCGTGGAAGCGGGGGGCAGGTTCGCCGGTCTCATCGGCGGCAAGCGCACCGGTTGCCGCGAGCAAGGTAAGCAGAAACAATAAACGTGGGAGGACGAGTGGCGGCCTCATGGGCGCGCATGTTAGCACGGGTTCTCAGCGTTCAGCTATCAATTTTCGGCGCGGAAAGATACGAGGGGAAAGGTTGCGGGACGTTATGAGCGGGCCTTATAGCGCCACGTTGAGGCAAAAAGGAGATAGGGAAAGCGGAAGGCGGAAAAACCGCGGACCGTGTCTGGCACGGTCCGCGTTCTTAGCTAGCGCTGGTCGTTGCGGTCGAAGTGGAACATATCGAACAAGTCCCCAAGAGCGGGGCTGTTCAGGGGAACATAAGCGTTGTCCTGGGTGGAACGCGGGTTCGGGAAGTTGTCCCGTCCCGTTGCGCTCAACACACCCAAATGCCAGTTTCGCTCGATGAATTTCAGAATCGAAACGTGATCGGTATAGGTGTGATTGATGTGTCCGCCGCGGGTAAAGTTGGAAACGATGATCATCGGGATGCGCGGGCCGTCGCCAAAGAAGTCCAGCGGCTGAATGTAGCCGGAGTCATAGAACCCGCCGCCTTCGTCAAAGGTGACGATCAGCGCGGTGCTGGCCATCAAGCTCGGGTGAGCGTTGAGGCTGTCGACGATCTTCTTCGTCATCGCTTCAAACAGATCGAGTTTCGACGATGCCGGATGTCCGTCAAGCAGTCCATCTGGCTTCACGAATGAGACCGCAGGCAGCGTGCCGTCGTCGATGGCTGCGAAGAAGTCCTTCGTGTCCTTGATGTGAGCGGCACGCTGGGCCGGATCGGCCATGATGACCGGCGTATAGGATTCGAAGTTGCAGATGTTGCAGTACGCAGCTCCGACCAACACTGCCGGATCCGTGGTGGTGGGATTGTGCTGCAGCTCGACTGCGGCAGCGTACGCGCCGCCGTAGTAGGCCCACGAGACTCCGTGATCGTTGAGAGCCTCGCCAACCGTGCGAACGTTGCTGGGCGGAATCGTGAATCCGCTCGCAGTTCCAGCCGTGTCCAACGTCCCATCGGGCAGGAAACCGGGGCCGGTGTTGTTGATCATGTAGAAGTGGTTGGGCTCGCAGTTCGGGTTGGGATTGTAAGGAAGCGAAGAAAGATAGTTGACGATCGGGGCAATTCCCGGCTGCGTGATGTCTCCGCACTCGGTGAAGTCGCCGTTGAAGTTGAGATCGACGGTATAAACGTCATCCGTGCCGGGCAGAGGATTCGGGTTCGCAATAACTCCAGCCGGTGGAACCGTCGGATTTCCCTGACCATCGCTCCAGAAAATAGCGTGACCGGTGCCCATCATCGTGTGGTTCATTCCAGTTCCGCCCTGGAACGACTGATGGAAGTTGTCGCTCATCGAGAACTCATCGGCCAGATGCTTCAGGAACGGCGCAGCTCCGTGCTGTACGTTGTAGAACGCCATGGAATTTCCGCCGCCGTTGTCGTCGATGCCTTTGAAGAATGGATCGAACTGGTTGGTGTAATTCGTGATGACGAACGGATACAGATCGTTCAGACAGCCCGAAGGATTCTGGCGGGTGGCATGGTTGATGTTGCAGTCCGATTGCTGCCACATCTCGAACAACCGATGCGTCGTGTCTCCCGTATAGGAGTCATAGGGAAGCAACGACCCTTCCAACGGAAACGGTCCATTCGGCAGGTTGTTGAAGTTGTTTACGCGCGTGTCGGGATCGGGCTGGACGAAGGTCTGGGTGAATTCCGATGCGGCGCCAGTTGTGAGCAAGTGCAGGTCCTGCGTTTCAAGCGAAGGCTCGACCGCGGCGAGAAGGCTGGTTGGAGTGCCCGCAGGAAAAATTGTCTTTGTCGGCGCAAAGTTCAGTGAAGGCGACGGCAGGACGCTGTACGGAGCTTTCTGGTCGTTATTGAGGCTGATGAAGTAGCTGGTCTGGAAGGGCGATGTCGCCTGGAATTGCTGCGCGAAAGAAAAATTTGGACCCGGCGTTCCGTCGGCGTTGACAATTCCTTTCGATAGCAAGTTCGACACGCTCTCGCCGTGATGGCGCGGCACATAGGTGCCGAAGACGTGATCGAACGAGCGGTTCTCGCCGATCAACACGATCACGTGCTTAATCGGAGTCTCGGTCTTTATGTGTCCCGCGCCACCACCCTGCGCAAACGCGGTCAAATTATTGGACAGAAGTGCGACCAGCGCTGCGACCATTGCAAAACGCCGACGCAACTCCGTCAGCTTCGCATTATTCAGCATTATTTCTTCCTCCCAACCTCGCGCTTTAGATTTTTTCTTCCGCAAGGCATTGGGAAGTGTAGTGAGGGGAAATTTCGGGCTGGTTACCGGCAAGTGAACCGCCGATTAAAGTTTGAGCACAGGAATGTGACTGCACTTTCTATCGGCACTTCGGGGTGATTCCCATCGGAATCATCCAACTTTGCAGTTCAACCGTCCTGCGGACGAGGTCTATTTCGCAGCGCGGACGCGTTTGCAGTAGCAGAAGGGTTTGTCGTAGAAGGCCATCTCGATGAACGACGGAATTTCAGGAAGCGAGCCCGCCAGAAGAACAGCGAGCGATGGGGATTGGTTTTTCCCATTATCCATGCCAGTTATTTCCACCGGCGAATCCATCCAGAGAGGTTCGCCTTTGTTTGCGCGATGACCGTCGATGAGCACGTCAGCCATGGGAATAATCAGGCTGTGCGGCTCAGGCTTCCAGGGAACCGCAATCTTGAAAACCGTCACGTGCTCGGACAGGACGATTGGGTGCGGATCTTGGCCACGAATGCTCCACAGGCATGATTTGCCGTCCGAACAATCGACCCGTCCGGGATTGATATTCAATTCGACCCAAAGCGCCGAAAAACTATCCTTCTCATCATTGCGCAACCGATAGTCATGGCCAGCTTCGAACAATTGCACGGTGGCCGAACGAAATTCGGCGGACTGAGCCGCTGTGGGATCCGCAACCGTGGCGAGCGGCGGATGGTCTGCAATCAGGAGATGCACGTGGCCATTGTCGGGCATCGAAACCGTTCCTGCCGGCGGTAATGAAATCGTGGAGACGCGGACGTACGGATTCGCGATCAAGGCATTGTCATTTTGGGCAGAGGCAAACGGAGTAAAGTCTCCCAAAATGGGAATCATCAAGAAAGCGGTTAGGAAAGTGGCGAGTTTCATTGGAAGTCCTTATTCGGCCTCTGCATCCCGATTCTGGCTTTCCATCCAGCTTTGCAGAATCAGAACGGCTGCCATGCGGTCGACCGCCTTGCCTCGTTTCTCGATCGAAAGTTCCGTGGCACGCAGGATGCGGTTTGCCTCGGCCGAGGTCAGCCGCTCATCCCATAGATGAACAGGTAAACCCAACCGCTGGCGCAATTCCTCGGCAAACGCCTTCATTTTTTCGGCCTGCGTGCCCTCCGCGCCGCTCATGCGCAAGGGCAGGCCGACCACAATTTCGTGGATTTCATACTCCTGGACTAGTCGCGCGAGATGCGCAAAATCCTGTCTCTTGTTGGTTCGCTGAAGCGTTTCCAATCCTTGCGCCGTGATCCAGAGGGGATCGGTCACAGCGATTCCGATTCGCCTTGATCCAACATCGAGACCGAGAACCCTCCCCTTGGGCGTTTTCGCACGCCCTTGGTCACTCTCACGGGTATCGGCGTCCCGCTGGTCGAATGTCACGGCGCGATTATAGAGCCTATGTGGAAGGTGGCCCTATCTGTGGTGAAGGCGCGAATCAATTCAGGCATCGAAAAGCCTAGAGCCGGAAAGCGGCAACCGAAGCCCGGAGCCGGACGCTGGAGCCCCGTGTCTTGCTTTCCCTCATCCCGAGGAGTAGCATAATTGCAGTAGTTATTGAGCACTTCCCCTCAATTTCCAGCCTCTTCCTGTGGGTGCCCGGTTATGAATGGTAACGACCTCAATTTCCACATCGGCGATAAAGTCGTCTATCCTAATCATGGCGTTGGAGTTATAGAACAAATCAGTAGCCGATCGATCGGCGCGACGGTAGAGAAGTTTTATCTCCTTCACATTAAGGCCAGCAGCTTAAAGGTGATGGTGCCCTACCACAGCGTGGCCAGCGTAGGATTGAGGCGGGTCGTCCGCAATGGGGAAGTGCAGAAAGTCATTGACTTTCTATCACTTGCCGAATCGGTCAGCAATGCCGACTGGAAGGATCGCTTCCGCGAGAATTCCGAGCGCATGCGCACTGGATCGTTGCTGGCAGTCGCGGGAGTCCTCAAAAGCCTGATCGCGTTGCATGCCGCAAAACCGCTCTCTTTTCGGGAAAAGAAGATGCTGGAGCGGGCCCGCTATCTGCTGGTGAGCGAGCTGGCCATGTCCCGCAACTGCGAGGAAAGCAAGATCGAAGAGGTACTCACTGACGCGCTCGCTAAGTGCCACCTGCGTTTCCCGGAAGCCAGCGAATTTCAAGCCTAGGGTTCGGTCTCGTTCCGGTCGACTGTTTGTGATCAGGGGTTTTCCGCCATTCCCAGTTGGACCTTGTGACTTATGCCCCGGCATACGACCGAGCGGTTTATAATCCCGTAAAGCAATCCCCGCTAGCATGACCGAGCACATCAAGAGAAAGCTGCAGGAAGAGATCAACCAGCTCGAGCATGAGCTCGTTCACGAGCTTCCCAAAGAGATCAAGAAGGCGGCCGCGCTCGGTGACCTCAGCGAGAACGCCGAGTATCACATGGCCAAGCAGCGGCAGGAGTACGTGAAAGCTCGCGTTCGACAACTGGGCAAGCGGCTGGCCGACCTCTCCATGGTCAACATGAACAACATCCCACGGGACAAAGTTGGCCTGGGTTCGACTGTGCGCGTTTATGACAGCACGAAGGACGAAGAAGTTGAATACAAGCTGGTGACCAGCGAAGAGTCGGACGTGGCAGCGGGAAAGATCTCGACAACTTCGCCGATCGGGCGCGCATTGCTGAACAAAAAAGTTGGAGACGAGGCCTTGGTCGTCACGCCCAACGGCAAGCGCGAACTGGAGATCCTGAGCCTGACCACCATCCACGACGACAACGAACCCGAAATTAAAGAGGCGGGAGCGTGATGCTTGTGTTGCCGAACACGATACGGCGTCATCCCTTCGACGAGCTCAGGGCAAGCACTGAGCGCAGCTGCTTTTCCAGCGGAGCGAAGAATCTCGCGCGGATCATCGCCGGATTTGACCGCACGCTGAATCCAGGATCGATTGGATGACCACTTCCTGGACCTCCGCGTTCGGCCGCGCCTGCGGCGTTCTGCTCGACACCATCGTCCGCTGGCTGGCGCTGTCGCGCATCAATCCCAACGTGCTGACGTTCATGGGCCTGCTGGTCAACACCTGGGCGGCATTTTTGTTTGGCTCGGCCAACGCCGAGAACCAGCGGCGCATGTTTTTCTACGCCGGGCTGGTCATTATCTTCTCCGGATTTTTCGACTTGGTCGACGGACAAGTCGCGCGCGCGACCAATCGTGTCACTCGCTTCGGCGCGTTCTTCGATTCCGTCGTCGACCGCTACAGCGACGCTTCGCAGTTTCTCGGCCTGCTGGTTTTTTATGCGCGCGGAGATCGATTCTTTTACGTGGTGCTGAGCGCGTTCGTCATGATCAGCGCCATCATGGTCAGCTATACGCGGGCGCGCGCGGAATCGCTGATCGGCTCCTGCCGCGTGGGATTCATGGAGCGTCCGGAGCGGCTGGTGCTGGTCATCATCGGAGCGCTGTTCAACCGCATGGCTCCGGTGCTGTGGCTGATCGCTGTGCTGTCGACGATCACCGTCATTCACCGCATGCGCTACACCTGGACCCGCACACAAGACCCGCCAGTGACGGTGACGCCGGGGCAGGCGGCATAAATTCGCTCCGCACGGTTCAACTCCCCATCGCATGTGAGACCTTCAGTTCGGGCAGCGCTTTCACAATGCGAACCGTTTCGAGGCTGAGTGTGATGACCTGGCCGATGAGGCGAAGGATGTACGTGGGATCATCCTCGCGATTGGGGTCGTTGGTGATGCCGCTGCGCTTGTCGGTCGAAACCTGATATTGATCGATCACCCATTCGAGGGCGGAGCGGTTTCCGAGGCGGTATTCGTAGGTTTCGGGCGGGATGCCATCCAGCGTTAGAAATTGGTTGTAGATGAGCTGAGTCTTGTCCTTGCTCAGCTTCATTTTGGTGACGCGGTAGTCGAGTGTTTCGCCCTTCTTTTCGATTTTCTTCAGCGGATATTCCGGCTGCTGTTCGTATTGAACGTGGATTTCGGCGAGACGTTGGCCGGCTTTGACGAAGGCGCGGAAGGTGTCAGCGGTTGTGGCGGCTCCAGTTGCCTGCGAGCTTCGCTCTGCGGCAACGGCCTTCGGCAGAGTGGAGTTGTTTTCTTTTTTTCGTTTTGTAACGCGGCCCTGAAAGGGCCGCTCTTCCACGGTACTGTAGGCAGTTGTGGGGCGGGCGGCAACGTGCATAGGTCCTCCGGCGCCGACGGGGGCTCCGATAACCGTGCCCCCTGCAGGCTCGGTGGAAGAGCCGGGCTTCAGCCCGGCGTCAGGCGCGGACTCATCGAGGGCTTCAGCCCCGGTACCGACGAACGGGATGCGGGGGAGTTCGCGGCGGAGATTGGCTGCGTAGCGCTGCCGGTAGTCGGGATGGTGCAGCACGGCATAGACGTAATGGAAGATGTCCCATTTGGTGATGGAGGGGTCGGCGTAGTGGGAGCGGAATTGTTCGAGGGCCCAGTCGGTGATGTTCTCGCGGCGGTGGGTGCCGTCTTCGGCGTAGGTGTAGAAGGGGAAGCATTGATTTGCGTCGATGGAAATTAAGGATAAGTTGGGTAAGCGATTGGAACAGAGGGCCCAGAACATTGTTCTTCCTCCGACGTTCGGGGCGACAATTAACCTGTTTTCATTCTCGCTCTCTGTTGTGGGGAGCATTTTCGGTAGCGAGTAGAGATCTTCGTTGAATACACGATCGAAGTAATAAGGCACCGCACAAAACGGACGATATAGGGAAGTGCGCACATTGCCTGGATTGAAAGACGCCTCATGGCCCTGTACCAGAATCCGTTTGGTGTGTCGGATCCACTTCAGTTTTTTGACGCTAAGATCCAGAAACCTGTCAAGTTCCTTTGGTCGACCAGCCCTTCTCCATCTGTCAGACTCTGCGTTGAAACCATCTACCATCGCTCGTGCGTTGGCCTTCAGCACGGATGGGACAAAGTTGTAAACGTAGCTGTCGTTATTGGATTTTGCCCCGTTGCTAAATGACCCAAAGACCACGCCGGACAAATCTTTGGACATCGACTTCAGCTCTTTATTGCCAAGTGCAAAGAAGCTGCCGAAATCACTTTGCTGGCCGGCATTTATCCAATTTGACTGGTGGTCTGGAACAAGATCCTGCCATCGTATTCCGTTGCGGCTCCCGGCCGACTCTAAGAATTCATATTTCTGTTCCCTACGCCAGAACTCGTCGGTTTTGGCGTAATGGATCTTGCACGGTAAGCGGCGTCCGTTTGAATGCCTGACGAAAAGGTTAATACTTACTCCTATTTTGATTCCGAAGACATTATGCGTTGTGCCGGATAGTTTCGGATTCAGTCGCACGTCTCCGCCCAGATCCAACGCGTAAATTTCATCAAAGTCTTGGGCGAGGTGTTTTCGGATTCCATCCGCAGCAACCGAATCGATGAATCCGCTGTTAGTTATGAGAGCAACTATGCCTTCGGAGCCGATCCTATCGGTCGACCAGCGGAGGGCCTTTACGTAGGGATCACGTAGGCTGTTCATAAGCGTTGCCTTCGAGTCTCTTACGTACGTCTCGCTGATGCGTTTCTCCATCTCTATGTACTTGCGATTGCGATTATTGTCGTTCTCATCGACTTGCCAAGCGTTATACGGCGGATTACCGACAATCACAAAAATCGGTGATCCTTTCTGTCGGATCACCCGCTCCGCGTTCTCCGCCGTCATGAATCCAAATGATCCCTGGCCAGCTTCGGCCAGTTCGAACGTATCCACCAAACAGATTCCTGGAAACGCTCGGTACTCGCCGACGCGCTCGTAGTACGCGTGCTCGATGTTCATGCTGGCGATGTAATAGGGCAGGAGCATGACTTCGTTGCAGTGGAGTTCGTTTTCATACTTGTAGGGCAGGTCGGTGGTTTTGATCTCCTGCATGATGCGGGTGATGAAGTTGCCGGTGCCGACGAAAGGATCGAGGATGTGGACGCCTTTGTCGCTGAGCGAGCGTCCGAATTCTTTCTGCAGAATTTCTTCGACGCTGCGCACCATGAAGTTGACGATGGGCTGCGGCGTGTAGACGATGCCGTGGGTGTCGGCTTCTTTGGGGGAATATCCCTGAAAGAAGCGCATGTAGACGGTGTTGAGGAAATCCTGCTTGGCCGTGTAGTCGGTGGCGTTTTCGGCGTTGCGCTCGATGGCGTGATAGAAGGGCTCTAGTTTCTTGAGGAAGTCGTCGCGGTTGAGCGAGCGCTTGGTGAGTTCGGCGATGACCTTTTCGATTTCGGCGGCGACTACGTTGCGGTGGGAGAAATCGGGATTGTTGAAAATCTTGCGAAAAGATGCGTTCGGTGAGCAGGTGCTGCACGAGCATGCGCTCGACAGCTTCTTCGGAGAGATTGGGATTGATGGCCTGGCGGCAGAGCGCGTAGAAGTCTTCGAAGACGTTGCGGAACGATGGATTCTTCCGGCGCTCTTCTTTGATCAGGCTCTCGACCTGCTGCGAGAGTTCGGGAACGCGCACGGAGAACTCTTCTACGGCCTTTAGCCATTCTTCGATGTTCTTCGGTTTGTATTCGAAGAATTGATTGACGACAGAGACGAGAGCTTCGGGGCGAGAGATGTCTTCGTCGAAGATGCGAGTGCCGCCTTGATAGAGAATCGCGCGCTCGGGAGCCTGGAAGATGGTGTTGTCGGAGGGGTATCCCTTGTCGAGCTTGCGCGCGACTTCTTTGGCGAGATCGTCTTTTTCGTCTTTGGCTTCCCAATAGCCGTGAGGGAGTTTGTAGGTGTCAACGAGCGCTCCGTCGAGAATCACAGAGGAGCCACGAGCCCGCTTGATTCGGTATTCGGGGACAAGAGTTAGCTTGGGCTCGGTGCGCTGGCCGCACTTCGCGAGCAAAGTCTGGAACGCGCTTCGGACCGCGCCTTCGTGGTCGATATAAAGCTGGCCGAATTGGTGCAGGGTCTCGTAGTACGCCTTGACAGTGGCGTGCGTCGGCTTGAGGGAGAGAGCCATGCCTGCGGCGGGGAAGGAGCAAGTTTACATCGATCTGGTGTCAGATGGAGGTGCATTGGCTGGTAACGGCGTAGGGTCCACCGTGTCGCTCGCCAAGGCTGGCCAACACGGACTCCCCTCCCGTCCCTGTCCTTCCGATTACACAACTTTGCAATCCTGGACACCGGTTTTTGCTGCCCATCCTCGCCTGGCCGGTTTAGAATAAAAGCACCCCATCCCCGGCGGTGCTGCATCCAAATCGCTATGGTTTCGGGAAGGCGCTCCAGCGTACTCAGGAACAGCATGAATCGAATTTTGTCTCTCGCCGTTTTGACTTTGTCAGCCGCATTCGCGCTCGGGCAAACCCCGGCGCAGCAACCGGATACGAAGGCCCCCCAGACTCCGTCGCACAAGGCCGACCGCAGTGCGGCTTATTACCACTACGCGCTGGGCCACATGTACGAGGAGCAAGTCACGTCTTACGGGCGCAGCGAGCTGGCCAGCAAAGCCATTGAGGAATACCGGGCCGCGATCGATGCCGACCCGACATCTGAGTTTCTGACCTCGAGCCTGGCTGAGCTTTACGTCAAGACAGGCCGCATTCGCGATGCGGTGATCGAGGCCCAGGACATCCTCAAGAAAGATCCGAACAACCTGGAAGCGCACAAGCTGCTGGGACGCATTTACCTGCGGTCGTTGGGCGATTTGCCGGCGGGCAACGGTTCTGACAATGTTCTGAAGCTGGCCATTGAGCAGTACGAGGAGATCGTCAAGCTCGAGCCCAATAGCGTGGACGATCATCTTCTTCTTGGCCGACTTTATCGCTTGAACAACGATTTGCGGAAGGCGGAAACCGAGCTTAAAACCGCGGTGAAGATCGATCCGGGTTCGGAAGAAGCTGTCACCACGCTCGCTGTCCTCTATACCGACGAGGGCGACACGGCACGGGCATTGCAGGTGCTGAGTTCGGTGCCGGATACATCGCGTTCCGCTAAGCTTTATTCGGCCCTGGGAGCCGCTTACGAGCAGCGCAAAGATTACAAGGATGCGATCGAGGCGTACCGCAAGGCGATCGTGCTGGATCGGGACAATCTCGATGCGATCCGCGGACTAGCCGAGAACTTACTGAGTGACGGACAGGTAGATGCGGCGTTGGATCAATACAAAGTCATCGCCGACGCGAATCCGGAGGATCCGCAGAGTTATGTGCATATGGCGGAAATCTATCGCCGGCAGGGCAAGTTCGACCAGGCGCTGGAGAATCTGAAAAAAGCCGACAGCATGGAGCCGGATTCTCTCGAAGTTCCATACAACATGGCGGCCGTGTATGAAGCGCAGGGCCGTTATGACGATGCGGCGAAGCTGCTGCAGGACTTGGTCAAGAAGACGGAGAAGCCCGACACCAGTTACAGCCAGGCGGACCGCAGCAACCGCGCCATTTTCGTTGAGCGGCTGGGGACGGTCTACCGCGCCCAGGAAAATTATCAAGCTGCGGTGGACGCCTTCCGCAAGATGATTCCTCTCGGCGATGAAAATGCCGAGCGCGGCTATCAAAACATCATCGATACCTATCGCGAGGCCAAGCAGTGGAACCAGGCCACGGCAGCCGCGCGTGAAGCGGTGCAGAAAGTGCCGAACAGCCGAGGTCTGCGCATGGTGCTCGATTCGCAGCTGGCCGATACCGGCGACGCCGATAAGGCGCTGGCCGATGTTCGCTCGCTGCTGAAGGGCAATGAAGAAGACCGCGAAGTCTATGTCACGCTGGCCCAGATGGACACGCGGCTGAAGCGGTGGAGCGACGCCGAGCAGGCGCTGGACAAAGCGGAGCAGCTTTCGACCAAGCCGGAAGATAAGGCCTATGTAATTTTTCTCCGTGGCTCAACCTACGAACGCGAGAAAAAGTATGAAGAGGCGGAAGCGGAGTTCAGAAAAGTTCTGGCTACCGATCCGCAGAGCGCGGTGGTGCTGAACTATCTGGGATACATGAATGCCGATCGCGGGGTACGGTTGGACGAATCGCTGAGCTTTATTAAGCAGGCGATCAGCCTCGATCCGGGAAATGGCGCGTATTTGGACTCGCTCGGCTGGGCATATTTCAAACTCGGCAAGTACGATCTGGCGGAAGAAAGTCTCAATAAGGCTTCCGCGCGGATGGGCGGCGACCCCACCGTGCAGGAGCACCTGGGCGATCTTTATCAGAAGACCGGACGCTTGAAACTCGCCGCGGACCATTGGCAGCGTGCCGTCGAGGAGTGGAACAAGACCGTGGGGCCCGAGGTTGACTCCGAAGCACTTGCCAAGGTTCAGCAGAAACTGGATGCAGCCAAGGTGCGGTTAGCGCAGCAGCAGGGGGAAAAGCGATAGCGCGTTCCGAGTACAGAGTAGTGAATTTTGACAGAAGCCCCGAGTTCTTCGGGGCTTCGGTATTTTGGTCGACTGGCGGCGTGCAAGCATTCAGCATTCAGCATTCAGCCACTAGCATTCAGCCGCTTCCTGTCACGAGTCGTCTACTTGCACGCCCAACTCCCAAAACAAACTGTTTAGAACCTGCGCCGAATTTGAGTAACAGGTCTGATGGCTGACTGCTGATTGCCGAGAGCTGCTTTTGATACACTCCGATCATGCTGGCCGGCTACGCGGTGCACGTGGAAGACTCCCGTGGACGCCGCTTCCCTGAGCGGCTGCATCCCTACCGGAACGATTTCCAGCGGGACCGCGACCGGGTCATTCATGCGCGCGCTTTTCGCCGCCTGGAAGCGAAGACGCAGGTTTTCACTCGCCGCTATTCCGATCATTTCCGCAATCGGCTGACGCACACGCTCGAAGTCGCGCAAATTTCGCGGACGATTGCGGGCGCCCTGCAGTTAAATGTCGACCTGGTGGAAGCTCTGGCGCTGGTGCATGATATCGGGCATCCGCCGTTCGGACACGCGGGAGAAAAATCGCTCGACGCCGCCATGCGCGCCGCCGGATATTCGTTCGATCACAACCTGCATGCGCTGCGCATCGTGGAAGATTTTGAGCAGCGTTACGCTGCCTTTCATGGGCTGAATCTGACGTTTGAGGTGCGCGAGGGAATCATCAAGCACTCGCGAGACTACGGCTCGGCCGAACATCCCGAACTGGCTGAATATTTGCTGGACCAGCGCCCTCCACTGGAAGCGCAACTGATCGATCTGACCGACGAAATTGCCTACGACACGGCCGATCTCGACGATGGGTACGAATCGCACTTGCTTTCTCTGGAGCAGATCCGGCAAGGGGTTCCGATTTTTGAGCGGTTCTCCTCAGAAGTGCAGGAGATTTATCCAGAGGCGCCGGAAAAACTGCAGTTCAACGAGGCGCTGAAGCGCGTGTTGGATCGGCTGGTCACGGATCTGATTCGAAACACACAGGCGAATATCGAAGCGGCCGGAATTCGCTCGGTCGAGGATGTGCGGCGGCATCCGTATCGGCTGGCGGGATGGAGTGCGGAAGTTGATCAGGAGCGAGGGCAGGCAAAGGATTTCTTGTACGCGAATCTCTACTTCAGTCCTGCCCTGGCAGCAGAAAAGGATGATGCGGAGCGCACTATCTCGGATTTGTTTGAGTTCTGGACGAAGAATCCTGGGTCGCTTCCGCATCAATATCAGGAGAAAGCGGAAGAAGAGCCCTTGCCCAGAGTGATTTGCGATTACATCGCGGGAATGACGGACAACTACATCATCGAGCAGCACCAAAAATACTGCATTTCCACTCCTGACATCGACCACCGTTCATGAAAGGCGTTCGCCTCCGGCAATTTTCGAGTAACATGGCAGCCCGCGGAGGTTGCTATGGAGGTCCCGCTCACCCCGATGGATTTTGCCCGGCGCAGCCGACGGCTGTACGGAAATTATGAAGCGGTCGTCGATTTGGATCGACGATTCACGTATTCCGAGTTCTTTGACCGTTGCGATCGCTGGTCGGCGGTGCTGCAAACGCTTGGTATCGGCAAAGGCGATCGCGTGGCGTATATTTCGCCAAACATCCCCGCACAGCTGGAATCGTTCTATGCGGTCCCGCAGATCGGCGCGGTTCTTGTCCCTATAAACTATCGACTCACCGCTTCGGATTTTGCCTATTTGATTCAGCACAGCGGAGCTCGCGTCGTCTGTGCCCACACCGATTACCTGGATGCTGTCGACTCCATTCGCGGCGAGATCCCCGGAGTCGAACAGTTTGTCGCTCTGGAAGGAACACGCCCGGGCTGGCTGAATTACGAGCAACTGATTGCGGGGAGCTCCACCAACTTCGTGGCGCCGGAGATTGGCGAAAACGATCTGCTGACCATCAACTACACCAGCGGAACGACATCTCGGCCCAAGGGCGTGATGATCACGCATCGCAACGCGTACATGAACGTGGTTGGCACGCTGATCCATTTTCCGATGACGTCGGTCGACCGCTACCTGTGGACTCTGCCTATGTTCCACGCGAATGGCTGGACGTTTGTCTGGATCGTCACAGCGATTGGCGGCACACATGTGTGCCTGCGCAAGGTAGATGCGGAGCCAGCCTTTCAGCTGATCAATCGCGAATCGATTACTGCCTTGTGTGCGGCTCCGACCGTGCTGATTTGCCTGGCGAATGCGGCCGAGGAGCTAAGGCGCAATGCTCGGCGCGGTGTTCGCGTGCTCACGGCGGGCGCGCCGCCAGCCGCGGCGACAATCGAGCGGATTGAAGGCGATCTTGGTTGGGAAGTGACACACATTTACGGCATGACCGAGACCTCGCCGTTCATCTCGGTGTGCGAGCGCCGCCGAGAGCACGATGGGTTATCGGCGGAGCGACGCGCTGCGATCAAAGCGCGGCAGGGAGTGGAGCTCGTCACATCTGGAGAACTTCGAGTTGTCGATCAGCATGGGAACGAAGTGCCGCATGACGGGGAAACTCTGGGCGAGATGATCGCTCGCGGCAATGTCGTCATGCAGGGATATTTCCAGGACCCGGAAGCCACGGCCCATGCTATGCGCGGAGGCTGGATGCACACTGGCGATGCGGCCGTGGTGCATCCCGACGGATTTGCCGAGATTCGCGACCGGATCAAAGACGTCATCATCAGCGGGGGCGAGAACATCTCGTCGGTTGAAGTCGAAGGCATTCTGCTCACCCATCCTTCAGTCCAGGAAGTTGCTGTTGTGGGAATGCCTCACGAGAAGTGGGGTGAGGCTCCGCACGCCTTCGTTGTTACCCGCAATGGGGCGGCAGTGACTGAGGCCGAATTGCGGGAATTCGCGCGCTCCAAGATGGCGCACTTTAAAGTGCCGGCGACATTTACCCTGGTTTCGGAACTTCCGAAGACAGCGACGGGGAAAATCCAGAAGTTTGTGTTGCGGCGTGGGCGCAGCTCAATCGCGGCGCAATGAGCCTGTTTTTTTCACCACAGAGGGCACAGGGAAACACAGAGGCGAGCTATGCTACTCGCGCACCACTCACGTCGAATCAGACTCAAATTCCCATCTTAGCTGCGGCCATGATGGTACATCCGCTTTGGATCGCGGGCGAGGGCGCCCGCGCCACAAGACTATTGTGTGCCGGCAACGGCCGTGACCACATCGAACAGCACTTTCGGTCCTCGGCGCACTTCTTCCACGCGAATGCGCTCGTCGTTGCCGTGCTCGGTGTTTCCTTCTTCTTCGGTCGCGGTGTAAGGATTGAATCCGTAACAGTAGATGCCCAGAGGACGGTAACGCTGGTTCTCGTCGTATCCGCTGGTGATGGTTGGCACGACCGGCGCGCCGGGAAAATATTGGGCTGACACGCTCTTAATCGCCGCAAACAGCGCTGTATCTGTAGACGAGTAATTGGCGATGCGGAACTCCGCGTTGAGCGGTTCGATGGTGACGTTGGGATCGTCCACGACTTTTCTTAGAGACTCGAGCAAGGCTTTCGGATTGCCGCCCGGCAGAATCCGCACATCAAGATTGGCCCAGGCTTCGGGGGGAATGACGTTGGTCTGCTGCGATCCGCCGAGCATGGTCAGAGTGATGGTGTCGCGCAGCAGGTAATTGAGCGACACGTCGCGCTCGACCTCAGCCTGAAACTTCTTGTCTTCGATTGCCTTGCGAATGTCGCGATAATTACTCGCCTTGTCGGGAGGAGCGAGAGGCGCCATATCGCGGAAAAACTCATCGACCACCGGTAGCACGCGAAACGGGGTGTGGTAAGCGAGGATATGATCGAGCGCCCGCACGAGCCGATTAGGCGCCGAATCGGAATTCGGCCGCGATCCGTGTCCCGGACGCCCGTGTGCAACCACGTGCAGCCAGAATGTGGTTTTCTCGCCGACGTCCACGCCGATGTGGCGCACTTTGCCGTTCTCCAGCGGATTTTCTCCGCCCTCGTTGATCAGGAACTCGGCATTTTCGAGCAGATCGCGCTGGTTGGCGATGATCCAATCTGAGCCTGAGCCATCGACTTCTTCGTCGCTGACGGCGAGAAATATGATGTCACGATCGAGAAAGACTTGTTCACGCTTCAGCATCACGAGCGTGACCAACTGGGCCAGGCCTTCGTCTTTCATGTCCTGCGCGCCGCGTCCCCAGATGTAGCCGTCTTTGATTTCGCCGCTGAAGGGCGGGACCTTCCAATGGGAGGCGTCGCTGGTGACGACATCCATGTGGTTGAGGAGGATGAGGGGACGACGGATGATGGGGCGATCGCCCGCGGGCATTCTGTGCGGTACCCGCGCCCAGAGATCGCCGCGTCCGGGAGCATAATCAAAGACGCGGTTTTCAATGCCTTCCTGGTCGAGGATCTTTTTGAAGAACTCGATGGCCCGCATTTCGTTGCCGGGCGGGTTGGTCGTATCGATGCGCAGGTATTGCTGCATCCAGTCGACGGCGAGGTCGGAATATTGCTGGAGATGGTCGGGCGGGATGCGGGAGGAGGCAAGGTCGTGTGGCGCGGGTTGAGCTACGGATCGAGAGGTTAGCAGTACAGCAAGCAACAAGAGGATTGTTAAGGGCCAGTGTTGGAGCAATGAGGTTGCGCCTCCGGAACAGGATGTTATTGAATTGCGTGCAGCGCTGCGGCAGAGAAGCATACCTCAGGCGATAACGGGCAGTCATGTCCAAGTGGCGGCAAGCACGGAAAGCGCGTTCGCATCAAAGGGCGCAGTTACCCTCTCATGCTTTCAGGGCTCACGCGGAGGGTTCGGTGGCAAGGGAGATCCTTCGCTCCGGCTGAAAAACGCCTCCGCTCAGGATGACCCCACAGTGAAATTGCGTAATTGCGAATGGGCATGATGTTACCAATGATTCCTTTGACCCGCACTTTTTTATATCAGTTTTGCCAAAATTACCCTGCAATTGCATGCTGCCGATAGTCGCCAATCCGATACAGGGCTATAATTGATTGAGGCACAAGGCCTTAGGGTTTCAACCTTAGAGGCGATTTTGGCATCCGACCTGTAACAGGATAGGCCAGGTGCCAGGATTGTTGGCGCCCAGAGTTTTTGGCTTGCGTCGCGTCAGCGCAGGCCGGCATAGCAAATTCTCGCTAGCCTTTTATCGTTAGGGGACGCAATTTCAATCACGCAACACGCCCGTTATGGCGTGCTGGAGTGGAGCCCCAAACGCTCCCCCAATCCTTGGAGGAAGTACTTTATGAACAGCCGCATTCTGCTCGCCCTGCCGCTGGCCGCCGCGCTTACGTTGCCGGCTCTGGCGCAGACCACATCGTCACAGGATCAGAACCAACAGCCCAGCGCGACTCAGTCGCAGACCTCAACCGATAGCGCGACCGGCAAGCAGCCCTTGCAGCCGCCGTCACGCGAAGGTTTCTGGGGACGCATCAATCCGTTCGCGCGCAAAAGATATGTTCAGCGCCAGACCGAGCCCATCCGCGATCGCGTAAACGAGCTCGACGACCTGACGGCAGCCAATGGCAAGGCCATCAAAGACACGGATTCCCGTGCGCAGGCTGGCATCAAGCTCGCCTCCGACAAGGCCAACGAAGCCGATCAGCACGCGATCGATGCCGGCAACAAGGCGACTGCGGCGCAGCAGACTGCGCAGCAGGCGACGACCCGCATCCAGAATGTCGAGACCGTGGTCAGCAACATCGATCAATACAAGGCCTCGAACCAGACGGAAATCCGCTTCCGTCCAGGACAGACCGTGCTGAGCAAGAATGCGAAGGACGCGCTCGATGAGATGGCCAACAGCGTGAAGGGACAGCGCGGCTACATCATCGAAGTGCAGGGATTCTCGTCGGGCAAGGGACAGTCCGCGATCCAGACCTCCCAGAAGATGGCGGAGTCGGTCGTGCGCTATCTCGTGCTCAACCATGAAATTCCCGTCTATCGCATCTATCTGGTAGGTATGGGGAATGCGCCTCTCCCGAGCGCTACGGAAGAAAAGCCGAAGCACATGAGCGGAGGACGCGTCGAAATCAGCCTGCTGAAGAATGATCTGGAGCAGCTCTCCAGCAACATGCAAACGAAGTAAGGTTCAAGGCCGTCTCGGCCAATTGCCTTCCCCGCGAAAAGCCCGTCGCTAATGCGACGGGCTTTTTCTTGTGGCAGGAAGGGCTGGGCTGGCAAGAACCGATTCGTGGGAGCGGTTTCGCACCTGCTTACCGGAGGCCGCAGTTGCAACTGAGATCCCTCGCCTCGCTGGTGAGGACGCGAGGCTTCGGGATGACAACTTGCGTGGTTAGCCCATTGCACTTAGAGCTGGTTGGTTACTTTAGTTGCAAGCGCGGGGCCATCTTTTTACCGGAGTATACTTGCCAAGCGTAAGGAACTTGCCCTAGCATCGCAAATGAAAGCCGGCCTGCGGGGTTGGTGATGGCGGGTCACCGATATTTGAACCAATGCAGAATGAACGGGAGCTCGACTCGAACTAGGATCCGGTGAGCAGCGCTCCGCCATGCGGAGATGCCTAAAGGGTCTCGGCGGGCGCCCAACGTCTACCGACGGGTTCATTCTCGGCCCCGTCACACGGCACAGTGGGTCGGCGTTCTTAAACCAGCTGACAGCCTTCAGCAGTCAGCCATCAGCTTTGACTTCCAGCGTCACTAAGCCAAAAATTCTTGCGGGAACCGGTACATGTTGAAAAACTGGGTGCCTTGCGATTAGCTTCTTCCTAATGGATAGAAAACAGCTGGTCACTATTGCTATTACGGCGGTTACTAGCGTCATCGCGAAAGAGGTCATCAGTTGGCTAGTCGCGTGGTTCAAGAGTAGCTCACAAACGCAGACAGCAAGAACGAGAGCTAGAAGGATATTCAGTAAAAGCAATTCCGCCACTCTCGCCGCTATCGTTTGGCTTGTAATCACTTTCGTAGCCCTTTGGTTTAAGCTTCACGAAACAACACCCATCACCCGCTGGACTATCGAGTCGGTAGTTGCATCAATGTTCAACGCTGCTTTTGCCCTCGGATTCTTGGTCTTCAATTTGTCCGGGCGGTTTCTCGATTGGAAAGAGCGCACATCGCAATCAACTAGAACGGTGCGTCCATCTGCCCTGGTTCCTGCTGTGACGGCTTCGGAAGACAGGGCGGATTCTCCTCAGAGTCCGGATACTCCGGCCGCTTCCCGTTAATTGTCTCAAGTGCAGCGGACACGCGCCCCCGGTCATCGTGGGCCTTTTAACTCTAGGGGGCGATGCTTGGGACCCGCTTCTTCCCTGCCAATTCGTTGGCGGTTTGTTCAACGTTGCTCTTCACAAAGTAGTCGAAGAATCCCCATTGGCCGTACTTTTCTTTCAGCATGGCGGTCACCGACTCAACCAAATCCTTTTCTGATTTGCCGTTTCTTTGGGCATTGGCGACGTCGGCGCGAAGAATCGTGAGATAGCCGCGGAAGTCGCGTACGTCGGCAGCGGTGGCGACATCGCCGTGGCCAGACACGAATGTTGCTGAAGGATGCTCCTGCAGCAGCTTGTCCAGCGTTTGGATCCAAGGCTCAGTAGAAGCGTCAATCAAATTGGGCAGGTGTTTCTGCCAGACCAGGTCCCCGCCGAAGACCACATTGGCATCAGGCACAATGACGACGGAATCGCCGCCCGTGTGCCCCAGCATGTAACGCACCTGAACGAGACGCGCGCCGAGATGGAGGTCGACCGCATCCGAGTACACCACGTCAGGAAGCGCGAGCGACTCTACCTGGGCTTTCTCTTCGGGCTTGGGCGAAGGCCCAAAGAACTTGAGGTTTTCCGTCCGCAGCCATGGGTAGAGATTGCGCTGGGCCAGGATGGTTGCGCCCGCTTCGGCGAAGACCGCATTTCCTCCCGTGTGATCCAGATGGTAATGCGTGTCGATCACGTAGCGGATCGGCAGGCTGGTGACTTTCCGGATCTGCGCCAAGAGCTCTTTCGCCGAATCGGTAGTAGTAAAAGTATCGACCACCACAACGCCGTTCGTGCCGATGATAAATCCGGCATTGCTGCCCGCCTTGCTGTCGTCAGAACTGACGGCGGCGTAAACACCTTGGCCGATTTGTTTGACAGTGAAGTCCGGCGCGGCGGCGGAAAAAGCCAGCGCGGAGCTTAAGATCAGGAGGAGGAGAACGCCTGTGGTCTGTATTTTCACGGGAGGGAATAGTACCAGAGAAGCGCGCCATCCAGTTTCCAGGAGCATTTTGTGCTGCCCTTTGGCCAAAGGTCGCCGAGCTAGCCACTTGGCCAGAAGCCATGGAGCTAAGAGCCGATGTTCCCGTTGACAAACGGCACACTGGATCGGTTTTTCGACGCCTTACGCAGGCGGCACCACTAAAGCGCTCGCAGGCTCCCTGAGCGTCGCGGAACTGGGGTAATTGACCCTCTTAAGCCAGGTCGCACAGATCAGCGACACCACAACCAGGAGTAGGGTGCAGAGCACGCTGCCCTCCGGACCCACGCTCCCGCCGGAGAGCCAAGCCGGTCCAGAGGAAGTCGAGCTTAGGAGATGACCCGGCAATACATTGCCGCTGTTGGCCACGCCATAGAAATACGTCTCGCCCCAGTCAAAAGCCATGTGAAGGCCGATCGGCATCCATAGATTCCCGGTGCGGCGCAGCAAGAGGCAGGCCAGCAATCCAAACAATCCCACGTTGAACAATCCGATCCAATCCTCTCCGGAGTTGCCATGGTGAGAGTAGCCGAAAAATGCTGCGGAGAGAATGGCAGCAGGCCAGAAGCCGATGCCTGCCGAAATAGTGAAAAGTGCGTATCCACGAGCCCGGAACTCTTCCCGCAGTGCTACCAGGATGAAAACCAGTGCCCATATGATCGCCCACTGGCCGATCTCCAGTCCGTGCAAGGCAGGGCCGCTGAAATGAACTGCGCCAACGGCACGCAAGATTAGCAACAGGCCGGTAATGGCGGCAAAGCCGATCGCTGCGCCTTGCCAGAATTGCGTGAGGAACATTCGGCGCCATGGCAAACCGTAGTCAGCGATCGTTCTGCCTTCGATTCGTCCCATAACCCAACTGGCGAATAGGAAGACGAGGAAATCCATCGCTTCGCGGACGAGAAACGATGTGATCTCATCAGCGCCATGCAACAAGGGCCGAAGGATGAAGTTCCCGGCATTGATCAAGGCGATGACGATGATCAGAAAAATGAGCAGTCGCCAGCCGGAACGCAGTTCCAAGCGGTTGTAAAAAACGCGACGAACAGGATGTTGTGCAGCGGATTGCGCCGTTTCGATCATAGACACGATTCCCCCGGTGGGAATACGTTGCACGTGAGACCTTTGTTCCGCGAATATGAATTTTCGGGTAGGCGACGCGCGGCGTCGTTCCAAAGCCGGCCCGCGCGGCACAATAGTGCATTCCTGCTAAACTGAACAGGACACGATTGCTTCGTTAGGCGCATCCAACAAAATAGTGTTCCCGCAACTTTTCCATATTGGACGATTGTTTCTGCCGACCTACGGCTTTCTGGTCGCGCTCGGGGTGCTGATCGGCATTTGGATCAGCGTCCGGAACTCGAAGCGCCTTGGCATTGACGAAGAGAACGCCTGGAATCTAGGCATTCTGGTGGTGCTGTGCGGAATCCTGGGCGCGAAAATTCTGTACATCATCAATGACTGGAGCGAGTACGCGGCGCATCCCAGCGAGATTTTCAGCATCTCGACGTTGCAGGCGGGCGGCGTGTTTTCCGGAGGGCTGCTGGCCGCGTTCATTGCTGCGGCATGGTTTGTGCGCAGGCACCACATGCCTGCGTTGGGGACGTGCGATGCGTTCTCGCCGGGACTGGCTCTGGGTCACGCGATTGGCCGAGTTGGCTGCTTCGCCGCCGGATGCTGCTATGGGAAGCCTACGGATCATTGGTGGGGCGTGACGTTTACCAATCCATTGGCGAACGCGATCACGGGAACACCGTTGAATGTCCGTCTCGAGCCGACGCAGTTGTTTGAGTCGGTGGTCGAGCTGGCGAATTTCTTTTTCCTGATGTGGCTGCTGAAACGACGCAAGTTCGATGGTCAGGTCTTCGGCGCGTTCATGTTCATCTACGGGATCGCACGCTTCTTCCTGGAGTTCATTCGGGACGATCCGGGCCGGGGATCGGTTTTTGGCGGCGCGATGTCGGGAACGCAATTGATCGCGATCGGGCTGGTGGTAGCTGGCGGATTCATCTGGTGGCTGAGGCCGGGGGCGAACACGGTGACGCCGCAGCCTGTGGGAGCCAGAGGGTGATTCCCGCGTAGTTCTACGATTTTGCGAGTGCTTCGAGCCAACTTCACCCTTCGCAGCGCCCTGAATGCGGCATTACGTCAAGTGATGATTTCACTGACGGCCGTCAACGCGCTGAAACCGGAAATTCTCGCCAACTGAGACTATATTCCTTCCAGAGTGCTGGCCACACTATAATGGCGCGCGCATACATCATGGCGCTCTCCATTGGCACAAAACTCGGCCCTTACGAAATCCTTTCTGCGCTCGGCGCGGGCGGGATGGGTGAGGTCTATCGTGCGCGCGACACCCGTCTGGAGCGCACCGTCGCCATCAAAATTCTCCCAGCGCATCTTTCTTCCAGTTCTGAATTGAAAGCCCGCTTTGAGCGGGAAGCGCGCGCAGTATCGTCTCTCAATCATCCACATATCTGTCACCTCTACGACGTAGGGCTGCAGGATGACACCTCGTACTTGGTGATGGAGTATCTCGAAGGCGAGTCGCTCGCCGAGCGTTTGCGGAAAGGGCCACTGCCGCTCAAGCAGGTACTGCAGTTCGGCATTCAGATCGCAGACGCACTTACGAACGCGCATCGGATGGGACTTCTCCACCGTGATTTGAAACCAGCCAATGTGATGCTTACCGCCGGTGGTGCGAAACTGCTGGACTTTGGACTGGCGAAAACGGCGCCCGCAGTTTCCGGTTCAGCTCTGGCGGCCATCAGTAGCATGACACCCTCGACTCCAACTATGACTTTGGCGGAGTTGAGTTCGCCCTCAAAGGGACTGACGCAGCGTGGGACGGTCGTCGGCACCTTCCAGTACATGGCTCCAGAAGTGCTGCAGGGGAGGGAGGCCGACGCGCGAAGTGACATCTTCAGTCTGGGTTGCGTTCTTTACGAAATGGCTACCGGGCACCGCGCGTTCGAAGGCAAGAGCCAATTGAGCGTGCTGACCAGCATTCTCGAAAAAGATCCGGAGCCAGTCAGCCAGCTGCAGCCGACATCGCCTTCTGCCCTGGATCACCTGGTGAAAGCATGTTTGGAGAAGAATCCGGACGAGCGACTTCAGACAGCGCACGACGTGAAGGTGCAGCTGAAATGGATCACCGAAGGGGACTCACAAGTTGGAATCAGGCCTTCGGTCCGAGGATCTCGGCTGCCGTGGCTTGTGGCAGGCCTCGCTATTCTTCTCATGATCGCGTTGATCGCGGGTTATCTGATTCTTCCTGCCCGTCCGGCTCCTGTCGTCCGCTCGTTCATCCTGCCGCCGCCTGGCAACTCGTTCATCACCTTCGCTCCATCGTCTGGTCCACCAGAGATTTCACCCGACGGAACCAGGCTCACCTTCACCGCTCGTGATGATAAGGGCAAAGTTATGTTGTACGTTCGCAGCCTGAGTGCTCTGGCCGCAGACCCTTTGCCAGGGACGGAAGACGCCAGTTACCCCTTCTGGTCTCCCGACAGTCGCGAGATCGGTTTCTTTGCCGGAGGCAAGCTCAAGAAGATCGACGCCAGCGGCGGACCTCCGCAAAATTTGTGCGACGTTGCCGTTGGGCGAGGAGGCACATGGAGCAAAGACGGCGTGATCATTTTCTCGCCTGGGGCGACGCAGTCTCTATTGCAAGTATCGGCAGAGGGCGGCACAACCGGGCTGGCGTCAAAGTTTGACCTCTCACGCGGGGATAACAGTCATCGTTGGCCGCACTTTCTCCCGGACGGCCGGCATTTCTTGTTCTGGGCACGCAGTTCCCATGGAATGCAGGAACATCAAGTTTATGTCGGGACCTTGGGCTCGCTAGAAGTGAAGCCGCTGATGAAGAGCAGATTGCCAGCGTTTTACACTCCGGGCTATCTGCTTTTTCTTCGCGACCAGACCCTGATGGCACAGCCTTTCAATCCTCGTACTCTCGAATTATCGGGCGCGCCGACGCCAATCGCGGAACACGTCGCGGTCAACTCCACCACGAGCCGGCCAATTTTTTCCGCCTCGAACGATCACTCGATCGTTTACCAGATTGGAAGTGAGCAAGGAGGCTGGCAGCTATTGTGGCTTACCCGAGACGGAAAGCAGGTTGGCACGCTGGGAGACCTCGCACCTTATGGCGATCCCGCCATTTCTCCGGACGGAACTCGCGTTGCCGTCGCGGTATTTACCGGTCAAGGAAGCAGTGACATTTGGATCTTCGACTCGAGGCGCGCGGCTAAGACGCGATTGACGTTCGGAACTGCAATTCTGAGGTATCCGGTTTGGACGCCCGACGGCAAGACCATTTACTACGGCTCCAATGTGAGGGGCGCGTATCACATTTATGCCAAAGCTGCGGATGGCACTGGCTCGGAGCAGGTCATCCTGGAGGACGATGCCTTCGATTACCCTTGGGATATCTCGTCGGACGGGAAATACCTTGCCTACATGCGCCCAGCCGCGGACGGCAAAGGCGGCACTGAAATATGGGCCTTGCCGTTGTCGGCTGATCGTAAACCGTTTTCTGTCCTGTCGAGTTCCTTCACGAATTACTCGACTGCAATCTCCCCCGACGGTAAATGGATGGCGTATTCGAGCACTGAATCAGGGCGATTCGAGGTTTACGTCACAGCCTTTCCCGGCGGAGGCGCGAAGTGGGAGGTTTCCGTCAATGGGGGTTCCATGCCGAAGTGGCGGCACGATGGCAAGGAATTGTTCTTCCTCGACCCGGCGGACAACTTGATGGCGGTGGACGTCAGCACCACAGGGAAGACAATCCAGACCGGCACTCCTCATCCGTTGTTTCGACCTCTCGGACTTCAAGGCCAACTCGGTCCTTACGCGGTGACGGCTGACGGGAAAAAGTTTCTGATCAACGGGGGCAATGTGAAGGAGGAGAACCAGCCTTTTGTATTGGTGCAGAATTGGACCGCGCAAATAAATAAATAGCGCGCACTGTAGCCACGTGCGATGGCACATACTAGGCTAGTCCTTCTTAAGAAGTTTATGCACAAAGAGGAAATCATGCGTCATCTCGTACTCACTATCGCCGCCGCCCTGTCCCTCTCGATTTACGCGGGCAGCCAACCTGATCTGAATCCGAACAGCGCCGCATTTGCGCAAGCGGATACTTCCGGTCTGAGCAACAACAAAATCATTGCGGGGCTGAAGCAGGCGCTTCAGGTCAGCACCAGCAGGGCGATTGCGGCGACCGGCAAGCCGGACGGATTCCTGAAGAACGATGCCATCAAAATTACGCTGCCGCCCAGGCTCGAAGCGGTGGGCAGGGGGCTGCGCATGCTCGGGATGGGCGCGAAAGTAGACGAATTAGAAACCGGCATGAACCGGGCCGCCGAGCAAGCGACGCCGCAGGCCAAGCAGATCTTCGTCGCAGCTCTCAGGAGAATGAGCTTTTCGGATGCGCGGCATATTCTCACAGGTGACGACACAGCCGCGACCGAGTACTTCAAGCGCACTAGCTCTGCCGATCTGACGACCGCGTTCTCTCCCATCGTGCATCGTTCGATGGAAAACGTCGGCGTGGTGCAGCAATATGATCGCGTGATCAACGAAGCGCCTGGGGGAAAGACCCTCGCGGCGGCGTTCGACCTGGACAAGTATGTCGTTGGAAAAACTTTGGATGGGCTTTTCTATATGCTGGGCGAAGAGGAGAAGAAGATCCGGAAGAATCCAGCTGCGCAGACGACGGCGCTACTGAAGGAGGTGTTTGGAAGGTTGTAACCTTCGCAAGCAACGGTTGGAGCTCTGGAGACCCGAAGGTCGATGGTCTATAGTGATCTTTCGGACACTGTACCGCGATGCGATAATCGCTATTGCGGTCTTGTGAGGCGAACCATGAAAAGAGTGGCGAGCGTCGTTCTTCTTCTAATGCTGGGCATGGGCGCAGTTGCCGTCCCTGCCTGGGCGATTGACAATGCCAAGGTCCAGGCTCGCGAAGCGAGGAAGGCCGAGAAGAAGCGGGAAAAGATCCGGAAGAAGTTCGCCAAAGCGCAGAAGAAAGCGCAACAAAAGATGTTGAAGAACGATCGCAAAAATACTCACTACCCGCAACATCCATTCTGAAGTGACCTTCCCGAGCGCACCCATTCAGATCGCCCTGTAGTATCCTTCCGCACAAATATGGAAGCTTCATCGCCTTTTGTCGCCGTCGCGACGCCGGACGACGCAGGAAAACGCCTGGACCAGTTTCTGACGTCGCGGCTCGCGCACGTCAGCCGGGCCCGGGTGCAGGAACTGATTGCTGCGGAAAAAGTTCGGGTGAATGGCGCGCCGGCTAAAGCTTCGCTGAAATTGCGTGGGGACGAGAAAATTTCGATTCTAGGCCCAGCGGAAAGGCCTCCGATGCATGCGGTGGCGGAAGATATTCCACTCGACATCGTTTACGAGGATGAGGATATCGCTGTCATCAATAAACCGGCGGGCATGATGGTGCACGCAGGCGCGGGATCGACGGACGACGCTCGCAATCGCGGCACGCTGGTGAATGCGCTGCTGCATCTCTTCCGCACGCTTTCGGAAGTTGGCGGCGAGTTACGGCCAGGGATCGTGCACCGCCTGGATAAAGAAACCAGCGGGCTGATCGTGGTTGCCAAGAATGACGAAGCGCATCGCAAGCTGGCCGCGCAGTTCGCCGGGCGCGCAGTGAAAAAGACTTATATCGCTTTGGTACATGGATTCACAAAGCGAGATAGCGGAACCATTGCGCAGAGCATCAGCCGCGATCGTATTCGCCGTACGAGGATGACTACCCGTGGTTCGGGCGGACGCGAAGCGGTCTCACACTACAAAGTCATGGAGCGGTTTGAGACGCAGTTCGGCAAGTTCACACTGCTCGAGATCAAGATTGATACGGGACGCACGCACCAGATTCGCGTTCACATGTCTGGGCTCGGGCATCCGGTCGTCGGGGACACGCTGTATGGGGCGCCGCGGGAGCTTCGGCCCAGGGACAAGCGGAGTGCCGGTAAACGAGCGGATCTGCCGTCATCGATCTCTCTCAACCGAAATTTTCTGCATGCGGCGCAGATTGAGTTTCACCACCCACGATCGGGGAAGTTGATCGCGCTGAAAAGTTCACTGCCAGGTGAATTGCAGGGATTTTTGACAAATCTTTCTCGATTGTCTGCCTTTGAGCAGGAGTAGGCCCAGCGGGAGCACATCAGGTTCCTTCTGTCTTCTTGCGATTCCGAAGCAAGGCGAAGATGCGCAGCTCCCGTCTCGACAAGCGGGCCCCTTAACGCCGCGCTGTTGTGGATTACTAGCCTCACAACTTCGGCTACATTAGAAGCATGCGCTCGATCCTCGGCCAGCGCCCGTTGCGCTTCGTTTTTGCCGCTAACCTGATCTCGATGTTGGGAAGCGGCATGAACTCGGCTGCGGTAGCGTGGTACATCCTCGAGGCGACGCATTCCGAGATGGCACTAGGGACGTTCGCGGTGCTTCAGACCGTTCCCGCCATGCTGATGCTTCCGTTCACCGGCGTGATCATCGATCGCGAGGACCGGCGCCGTTTGGTGATGATGCTGGATGCGGTGCGCGGCGTGATTATCTTGACCGTCGCGGTACTCGCCTTTCGGCATCGTGTACACGTTTGGCAACTCTATCTAATGAACACGCTGGTGGCGGCCGGTTTTTGGATGTTCTGGCCTACAATCACGGCCCTCATTCAAGAGCTGACGCCAGAAGGACAGTTCGTACAGTCGAACACCTTTCTGCTGGCAGGCGTGCAGGGCGGATGGTTGATGGCTGGTTCAATCGTTGGCTTCATGTATAACCGCATCGGCCTGGGCGGCGTGCTGCTCATTGATGTATCCACTTACGTGGTTTCGTTTTTCTGCTATTTTGCGGTGCGCAAGGGACGGCATGTGGTGCTGCGTCCCAAGGAAATTCGGACTGACCTGATCGCGGCCGAGACCCAACTGGAACGCTTCGGGCGAGAGATGCGCGAAGGGTGGCAGTTCGTGCGCGATCGCCGTCCTGTAATTCTGCTCGGAATCGCCTGGGCGCTTTTTCTGGGAGCCATGGTCACCGGAGTTGTGGTCACGCCATCATTGAGCGATCGCATCTTCCATGCGGGTGCGGTCGGCTATGGATGGCTCAATGCGGGATGGGGCACGGGCGCATTCTTCAGCGCCATGTACGCCCCGGCTGTTATTGCTGCGTTGGGCGGACGCCGCGCCGTCGCGTTTTCCATGGCGCTGCTCGCGGCGTCGATTGCGTGTGCTCCGATTTCGCCTTGGCTGGCCGGAGCGATATTCATGTATTTCGTCATGGGATCAGCGCGGGGTGTGGGCGGCGTGGCCATGAATACAAGCCTGATGGAGATGGTGCCTCCTCATCTAATGGGTCGCGTGCAGGCCACGTACAATTCCGGCGGGACATTTATGCAAGTCGCGCTCGCGCTGCTAGTCGGGGCGGTGGCGCATAGGATCGGTCTGGTAGTGGCCTATGCCATCCTCGCGTGCGTCTATGGATTCTCGTTTCTGGCGGCAAGCTGGCCGGTGGCGGCGGCGGCGCCGGTGGAAGAGCTTCGCGCAGCAGAATGATCTTCTCTTCACCACAGGGGACGAAGAGACCCGCAGAGGATCTGAAGCTATCTTCTTCTGTGACTCGTGCCTCCGTAGTAAAGAAAGCCTCTCCACTGTTATTCTTTCCCATTCCAAGGAGCATTTATGTCTGCTGACTTGCAGGGACGTAACGGCGTTGTCTTTGGTGTTGCCAACAAGCGATCGATCGCCTGGTCAATCGCACAAGGACTTCACGCCGCCGGAATGAAGCTTGCCATCACCTATCAGAACGAGCGTCTGGAGCAGGAAGCCAAGGATTTGATTTTGTCCCTGCCCGGCGCGGAAGCCTACATGTGCGATGTGTCGAAAGACGAGGAGATCGTGCGATTGTTCGCGACTTTGAAAGAACGCCACGGAAAATTGCACACACTAGTGCACTCGGTCGCGTTCGCTCCCGCTGATGAACTGAAAGGAGATTTCGTCAATACTTCGCGCGAGGGTTTCCGCGTTGCTCTGGATGTGAGCGTGTACTCGCTGATTGCGGTTGCGCGTGCGGGGGCTCCGCTGATGGAAGACGGCGGATCGATCATGACGATGACATACTATGCGTCAGAAAAAGTCGTGCCGCGATATAACGTGATGGCTGTGGCCAAGGCTGGGCTCGAGTGCTCAGTGCGATATCTGGCTTATGAGTTGGGCAAGAAAAACATTCGCGTCAACGCGATTTCTGCGGGGCCGATCAAAACCCTGGCTGCGCGCGGCATCTCGGGATTCAGCGACATGCACAAAACCCATGCCGAGCGGGCTCCACTGGGGCGGAATGTGGAAGTTACGGAAGTCGGCTCAACCGGAGTTTTTCTCGCATCCGACGCGAGTTCGGGGATAACCGGCGAAGTGATCTACGTGGATTGCGGATACAACATCATGGGATTTTAGGCAGTTGTCAGAAGCTATCTCATAAATGGTTTTGTGGAAGGGCACGGCTTTAGCTGTGCCGTCAATGTCAAAAGCCACGCGGGCGTCCGCCCCTGAGGGAACCGCGATTTACTTCCTTGGTCCATTATGAGACCGCTTCTCAGTTCTCGGTTGTCAGAAAGACCTGCCATGGCAAGGTCGCAGTTTGCCGAGCTCCGCTCGGCAAGACAGCCGAGGGCGGCTGTCCCCACGAAGAATCGCTGACAACCGCTTACTGCATCAAAAACGAGAATCCCTCGAACACATACTCATGCTTCCCGTCATTGGTAATCGGCTTCACTTCGCCATGGCGGACCTTCTCCATCGCGGCGACGACTTTGGCGAGATAGGCAGGATCAGCGACGGGAACGTTGTGCGACGGCAAGAGTGATTGCAGGCGCGGAGTCAGCGCGGCCAGCTTCTTCATGGATGCAAGATACGCGTCGAGATCGGTTTCCGGCCGATACAGGTAAATCGGGCCGTTATAAAAGCTGTCTCCGGTAAAGAGTAATCCATTTTGCGAATCGAGCAGCGCGATCGCATCGGGAGTGTGCCCGGGAGCCGCGATGATCTGCAAAGTGCGTCCGCCGAGATCGATCTTGTCGCCGTCATGCATCCAGTGTGAGATGTGGAACGGCTTGGTGGAATAAGCCTTCGCGTCAAAACCCGGGGGAAGACTTCCGCAGAGCTCTCCGGGAGCGAGTTCGGCCTGTGCGTCGTCTCTTGATCCGCGGGCGTTGGCGCGGGTGAAGTCGGTGTCCATGCCGTAGATATCGGTGAAGCGCCAGTTATCGCCGACGTGGTCGTTGTGCGTATGCGAGTTCAGCACGCTGATGGGACGGTCGGTCAAGCGCTTTGCCACGGTCTGAATGTTGCTGATACCCATGCCGGTGTCGAACAGCAAGGCCTTCCGATCGCCAATGATCAAGTAGGAAATCGCTTCTTCCAGTTGGTGCGGCTCATAGATCGCGAAGATTCCCGGCCGAATTTTGTAAACCTCGAACCAGGAATCCGGTTCGGCCACCCGCTCCAGCTTGCGGTACTCCGGTCGCGGCAGCTTCTTGCACCAATCCGGTTGTTGCGCGGCCGCCAGTGAGCACAGCAGGCTCACTCCGACCGCCAAAATGCGTAGAGCTTTCATGAAGTCACGATCCTGATTTTGCGCTGGCTTTCGCCCTGGCGCTCCAACGATATCTCAACATCGCGCTCGCGTACAAAGCGCGGGAATTTTTCTCCCCATTCGATGAGCAGAATGCTTTCCTCTGAGCGCAAGTCGTCGAGGCCGAGCGTCTCGAGTTCGCGCGGCGTGTCCACACGATAAAGATCAATATGGTAGAGAGTGGCTTTTGGCCCGCGGTATTCGTGGACCAGCGTGAAAGTGGGGCTGGTCACGTCCTCTTCTGCGGCGGCTTCGAATGCAGCGGCGATGCCTTTGACCAGCGTCGTCTTTCCTGCGCCCAATTCACCACGAAGCAGCACGAGCTTGGGCGGAGCGAGGAGGTCGCGAAGCGTCCGGCCCAAGGCGATCGTTTCCTCCGCCGAGTTCGTCAGGAACTCCCGCGTCTGTGGCTGGACAATGGGCGATGGCACCCTAGCAGTATAGCGAGAGCGCGCTTGCCCTGTGGCGAGCGATGTGAGGACCGGCGCTTACACCAGCTTCGGCGGAATGAAGGCGCTCGACTTCAGACCCAGCGAATTGCGATCGGTCGCGTGGTCGAGCGAGGTCCGCAGCCGAAGATTGTCTTCATCTTCGAGTGCGACGAAGCGAAACGGCTGTAAGACGCAACTGCTGGTCTTTGCCCTCGGGGTGAGGACTTCGGCCATGCCGTGCACCGGGCCGGACTGCGTTTGAAATGCAACCTCGATGAAGTCGCCTTCCTCGAGCGATTGAGCTAATTGCAGGAGTCCGCCGGTTGAAGAAATGGTTTGCAGTTTGGCTTTAGCACGGCGGCCATCTTCCAGACGAATCGCAGCCAGGACGGACTCTCCTAGTTGGACCCGCGCCGCGCGCCGCGATGGGTGCGGTTGGGGAAAGTGGGTCATATGGGTAATGAGACTATGCCAGCGGTGCGGGATCAGTAATAGATTACGGAAGCCCGTCGGCCAAAATCCGCACGGGGAGCGGGGTTCGGGCACGTGGATCATCTATGAAAATATGGGAGATAGAAGGCAGTTACTTCGAAGGTACTGTCCGGGAGGACAGGGAGATCAACAAGAAAGCTATTCCCGCCTCGCTATTTCAAGTGGTAAATGGATTTAATACAGCCGGTAGTCCGGTTAATTTCCGCGACCATAGTTCCCCCAAAAACGATTTCACCTGTTTTGCGTGGTTTCGGCAAAGTACCACTCACCACCCAATCATCACCTTGCAACCGCGCGTGAAAAGGTCGTTCCGATTGAACGTGTTTCTCACCGTAAACGGGAATGAACACAGCTTCAGCAATCCGAACCGCTGTCGCCTCATCAGGCACATAGTATCCGCTATTGGGCGGCGGCGATTGACCTTCCGACAACATTGCGGTGCTTCCCAGAAGCGCTAACACGAGCACTTGTACCAACGGATTCATAAAATCTCCTTCAAGGAACCCTTACCAGCAAACCAGCTTCTCTGGCGCCGCTTTCCGAGTTCTGCGAAAGGCTTCCGGCAAACCTTGCAGCAGATCGGTCGCAATCAAGGAATGTTCGCCCATGCTTTCGCGCGCCACGTCGCCGGCGAGTCCGTGCAGATGGACAGCCGCTAGAACCGCAAGCAGCGGGTTATCGTGATGCTGGGCTATAAGTCCGGCGACCATACCGGTGAGAATGTCTCCCGTGCCGCCGGTCGACATGCCGGGATTACCGGTGGTATTCACCCAGGCTTCTCCGTCAGGCCGCACAACTAGAGTTCGATTGCCCTTGAGCACAACGAGCAACTCCTGGTCTCGGGCGAATTTCCGTGCCACGCCGAGCCGATCTTTTTGCACGTCGGCGGTCGAACAGCCTGCCAGTCGCGCCATCTCGCCGGGATGCGGCGTAATCACGATCGACCGTCCGTTGCCATTCAGTTCGTCGGTGTGGTGCTCGAAGGCGTTCAAGCCATCGGCGTCGATGACCATGGGTGATGTTGTGTTTGTGACGAGCATTCTCACCAACTCGCTCGTTTGCGGATGGCGAGAAATCCCCGGGCCAATGGCTAGCACTGATTTTCCTTTCGCCAGCTCGTTAATGCCGTCGATCGTATCCCGCGCAATTGTTCCCGCGTCGGTTTCCGCCAGCGGCTCGGTCATCAGCTCGGGATGAAAGCCTGCGACAGTGGGCAGTGCGGATTTCGCAGTAGCGACGGTCGATAGACCCGCTCCAGAGCGCAAAGCCGAAATTCCGGCCATAGCTGCAGCGCCCGCTTTCCCCACGGAACCGCCGACGACCAGCACATGTCCATACAAGCCTTTATTCGAGTCGGCGGGACGCGGTCCCAGGAGCGACCCGAGATCGTGCGCCGTGATCACGTTAAGTTGCAGCGAGGAAACGATGGCCTCATCCGGCGAGCCGATTCCGGCGACGTACGTCGGTCCCGACGTCAACATGCTGAACACGTGCGCAGGACGCGGCGCGGTGAACGTCACAATCGCGTCCGCGCGCGCGATAATTCCCGTCTGCGGCGCCGTCGCGTCGGCATCCGCGCCAGAGGGAATGTCGACCGCAATTACAGGGACATGGCTCGCGTTTAGGATTGCGATTGTGTCGGCATAGAGCCCGGTGACAGGCGGCTTGATCCCGGTACCAAGGATTGCGTCAATGTAGAGATCGGCGGGCAGCGACAACCGAACGCGATCGCTCTTCAGTTCCTCGCTCGAAGTCACCGCGATGGCGGCAGTGGGCAGCTTCGAGAACATGCTACCCGCATCGCCTTTCAGGTCGGCGGGATCAGCGAGCAGAACGACTTGAACCTTCTTGCCCTGCTGATGCAGGCGCCGTGCCGCGACGAACCCATCGCCGCCGTTGTTACCCTTGCCGCAGAAGACAACCATCCGCCGTGCAGCATGATGATGCGTGAGCACGTAGTCGGCAACGGCGGCCCCGGCGTTTTCCATCAGCGTGAGCGAAGGCACTGCGAACTTCTCACTGGTCACGTGATCGATGGCTCGCATTTCTTCTGCGGTAACGATTTTCATGACGGGGAAGTTGCGGTTTGTTCGAGCTGACGCAACTGCGCTGGTTCGCCCATGGCGATCAGGCAATCGTCGGGCTGGATCTGCTCGTCCGGTGCGGGATTGAAGCGCATGCCGTCCCGCCGCTTGATGGCGAGGATGATGACCCCTCGCTCCTGCCGAATGCGCGAATTTTCGATCGTCTTGCCGGCGAAGGCGGACCGCTGGCCGATTTGGATCTCGCCGATTTCGAGATCCATGCCGAGGTGCGTGGTCGCTGTATCGAGAAAGCTGACTACGTGCGGGCGCAGGAGAGATTGCGCGATGCGCTGCCCGGCAAAAGAATACGGCGACACGACCGAATCTGCGCCGGCAGTGAGCAGATGTTTCTCGGCTCCCTCTTCGCTGGCGCGAGCAATAATCTTTAAGTGAGGATTCATGCCGCGCGCAGTCAGCACAATGTAGAGATTCGTCGCGTCGGTCGTGGTCGCCGCAATCAGCCCGCGGGCGCGATCAATTTGAGCCTGGCGCAAAGTTGCTTCCAGTGTCGCATCGCCGGCGATCGTCAGCCAGCTTTCACCGGCATAGCGCTGGCGCTTGGCTTCGGCGTTCTCGACGATGACGAATGGAACCGGCTTGCGCGCCAGCTCGCGGGCGACGCTGCGGCCCACGCGTCCCATGCCGCAGATGATGTAGTGGCCGTCGAGCCGGCCGATCTCGCGCTCCATGCGCCGCCTTCCGAAGAAGCTTTGCAGCTCGAATTCTAGCAAAGCCTGGCTCATCGCCCCGATGCCCAACAGCAGCAGCGAAACGCCCGACAAAATCACGAAGACGTTGAACACGCGGCCGGTATGAGAAAGGGGATGCACCTCCTGGTAACCGATGGTGGTCAGCGTGGTCACCACCATGTAGAAGCCGTCAAACCACGGCCAGCCTTCGATGAAGTGAAATCCCGCGGTGCCCACCGCCATGACCAACAGCAGGAGAAGGCCGATCAGGCGCAGGTTTTGGAGGGCTTTCATGGAAGCTGTCGGCTATCAGCTGTCAGCTTACGTCTTCAACACGAGAAGGCGGAAGAGAATATCTCGTAGAGAACGATGAAACCCGGATTCGACAAGACTGATGGCCGAAAGCCGATAGCCGAATTCTTAATCCGCCATGGAGCGCGCCGGGTTAGCAACATTGCCATTCGCCACGAGCGCCTGCACGCGACTGTGCTTCTGCCCGTAGGTGAAGTAGACCACTAATCCGATGACGAGCCAAATGATCAACCGCGCCCAATTCACCCAGCCCAGCTTGTACATCATGTAGCCGTTCGCAACGATGCCCAGAATCGGTATTACGGGAACCCAAGGCGTTCGGAAAGGACGAGCCTGGGCCGGGTTGGTGCGGCGTAGCACCATGACCGCGATGCAGACGATTACGAATGCCAGCAGCGTTCCGATGTTGACCATCCTTCCGATGTCGTCGATGGGTGTCAGGCTGCCTACGATCGCCGCCAGCAATCCGACAAGGATCGTGTTCTTCCAGGGCGTGCGGAATTTGGGATGAATATCGGCAAAGAATTTCTTGGGCAGTAGACCGTCGTTGGCCATGGAGTAAAGCACGCGGGTTTGCCCCAGCAGCATAACCAGCATCACGCTGGTGAGACCGGCGAGAGCGCCGAGCGTGATGATGTTGGCAGCCACGTTCATCCCGCGATCCAAAAAGGCTTGCGCGATGGGGGCCTCAATGTTCACTTGCTGCCAGTGCACCATCCCGGTGAGCACCGCGGCCACGAGAATGTAGAGCACCGTGCAAATCAGCAGCGAGGCGATGATCCCGATCGGCAAATCACGCTGCGGATTCTTTGCCTCTTGCGCGGTAGTGGACACCGCGTCAAAACCGATGTAGGCAAAAAAGATATACGCGGCCCCCGCTCCAATTCCCGAGAATCCGTAGGGTGCAAAGGAGTGCCAGTCGGTTCCCCAATTCGCAGTATTCACATAGCGGAATCCGAGAGCGATCACGAACAACACCACGCTCACTTTGATCACTACAATGGTCGAATTAAAACGGGCGCTTTCTTTGATGCCGATGGCCAGGATGGCGGTTATGACTAGCGCAATGACAAACGCGGGAAGATTGAAGCCGATTTCCCAGCCAAACAAGTGGGGCGCTCCCAACATTGCGTGTGCCCGACTCAGCAATTCGGGAGATTGAGCGCTGATAATGGACGTTACCTTATCGAGAAAGGCTTGCGTCCCCGGAATCAACGAAGGGTCAGCCGTCCGGGCCATTTCCCGGGCAATCGTCTTTTCCGCCACTCCTAGCGCGGTCCAGTGGTCATAGGCGAGCCACAAAGGCATGCGGATATGCAGCACGTTCAACAATTCAATAAAGTGGTTCGACCATCCAGAAGAAACGGTGCTCGCGCCCATGGCATATTCGAGCGTCAAGTCCCAGCCGATGATCCAGGCGAATAGCTCGCCTAGCGTCGCGTAGGCGTAGGTGTAGGCGCTCCCCGCCAACGGAATCATGGCGGCAAATTCGGCATAGCAAAGGCCGGCGAATGCGCATCCGATGCCGGATAAAACAAACGACAGCATCAGACCCGGCCCGGCATAATGAGCGCCCAATCCGGAGAGCACAAAAATTCCGGCGCCAATCACGGCCCCCACGCCTAATGCCGTGAGCTGAAATACTCCGAGCGTTCGCTTGAGGCTGTGCTCGCCGGTTTCCCGGGCCTCATCAATTAGCAGATTCAGCGGCTTGGTTGCCAGCAGCTTTGCCATGCAGTTTTCGATTTCTCCTTGGCGCTATGCCGATGTTGCCGGCCCGCGCGTGCTTCTCGACCACGCGTAATATACCGGAATTCCCGCCAGCACGACGATCAATCCCGGCCAGGTGTATTGCGGCTTATAGCGCAACAATACGACGTCGATGAATAAAGCCATCACAATATAAATCGCAGGCAGTACCGGATAGCCGACAGCCCGATAAGGCCGCTGGGCGTCCGGGTGCGTGCGGCGCAGAACAAACAGACCCACGATCGTAAGAATGTAGAACACAAGCACGGCGAAAATGATGTAGTCCAGGAGCTGCCCGTAAGTTCCCGAGATGCAGAGCACGCACGTCCAGATCATCTGCACCATCAGCGAGACGGCCGGGGTCTTGTATTTAGGATGCAATTTCGCGACGCGGCGAAAAAACAGGCCATCTTTTGCCATCGCGTAATAGACGCGCGCGCCAGATAAGATCAGGCCATTGTTGCAGCCGAAGCCCGAAATCATGATGGCCGCCGCCATGAGCAGTCCGCCCACGGCGCCGAACATCTGCGTCATGACCGCAGTGCCGACGCGGTCTTCGGAAGCATACTTGATTCCGCGCTCGAGCACCGTCGCCGCTCCGGCCGCTCCATTCAAAGGCAGCGCATTCAGATAGATGAAGTTGCAGGCGATATAAAGCGCGATGACCACGCCGGTCCCGAGGGCCAGCGAGAGCGGCAGATTGCGGCTGGGATTCTTCACCTCGCCGGCGGTGAACGTGACATTGTTCCACGCATCGGCAGAAAACAGCGATCCTACCTGGGCAACCGCCAGAATGGTTAGCGTCCCGACGAAAACTGTAGGCCCGCCGACCCCCACTTGCACCGCATGTTGGGCTCCCAGCGCCGCGTTACGCCAGAAATTTGCGCCGAAGTTCGCCGCTAAGGCGGTGGCATTGCGGCCCAGCGCGAATCCGAAAATTGCCAGCCCCAGCAACGCCGAGACTTTCGCCGCGGTAAAGATGTTTTGAATGATGGCGCCGGTCTTCAATCCGAAGATGTTCACGACCGAAAGGAACACCACCAGCAGGATTGCCGCCAGATTCTGCGTATTGATGCCGACATCCATGTTGCCCAGCACCATGGGCCCGATCGGGATGGGAGGAACTTTCCAAAGGTGCAGAATCCAATGCGTGGAGGAAACCGTGGGAAAGAAGACGCCCAGGAACTTGCCGAAGGCCACGCCCACTGCGGCGATCGTACCGGTTTGAATGACGAGAAAGAGCGTCCAGCCGTAGAGAAATCCCCACAACGGTCCGAGCGCTTCGCGCAGATAAACATATTGCCCGCCGGCTCGGGGCATCATCGCCGCCAGCTCGCCGTAACTTAGCGCGGCGACGATGGTCATAAAACCTGCAACCGCCCACGCACCAATCAGCAAAGCAGGAGAATCGACTTCGCGGGCAATCTCGGCCGAAACGATGAAGATGCCCGATCCAATCATCGACCCCATGACCAGCATGGTGGCGCTGGTCAGTCCGAGTCCCTTGACCAGCTCCTGGTCCTGCTGACGGTGAAGCTCCCAGTCAGCGGCGCGTGTCGGTGATGTCGTCGTGCTCAGAAATGGTTCCTTGGACTTAGGTGGCTAGTTACCGCTAATCGTTCGCGAAACTCTCCGTGATTGTCATCCCTCGCGAACGGAAGGACCCCACACGTGCATGCCGTGAACAAGACGCTGACAGGCATTCCCTCGAAGCGGCGTGGGGCACGGTGAGAACTCCCATATAGGCCGCTGCCGATATCGTTAGGCAAGAGGTCCTTCGACTCCGTAGCGGTTTCGCCGCAGCGAAATCGCTACTACGCTCAGGATGACAGTCCGAATAACGATGTTGAGCACTTTACCTCAATATGCGCAAAAATTCCTCTGCCGATTTGCGTGGCTCCCGTAACAAGTCGGATATCACCGCGACCGAATCCGCCCCGGCATCAATGACCGAGCGGGCATTGGCGCGGGTAATCCCCCCAATAGCGACCAGCGGCTTGCGGGTCAATTCCCTTGCCCGGCGCAGTCCTTCAAGCCCGACGACCGGGTCTGGATCTTCTTTGCTGGAAGTCGCAAACACCGGGCCGATAGCCAGATAGTCAGCCGATGTCAGATCGGCGTCGGCAACCTGTTCGGGATTGTGCGTCGAGACACCCAGCCAGCGATCCGGCCCAATGATCTTGCGTACCGACTCTGGAGAAAGATCATCCTGGCCGACGTGCACACCGTCAAACTCGGCGGCCAAGGAGAGGTCGGCGCGGTCGTTCATGATGAGCTTTAGTTCGTGTGGCGCGGGCGCCCTCGCCCGCGAATACCGATACAACTCTCGCGCCTGCTCCAGCATGATCCGCGCATTGCCGGATTTATTGCGATACTGGATCAGGCGAACGCGGGCAGAAACGAGTTGCTCCGCAGCGATGAACAAAGCGCCAGCATCCGGAAAGCACGCGGTATCGAGGATGGCGTAGAGACGGGGAAGAGTCATGGGTCATTCCTGTGGACGATTCCGAGAATTACCCCTACAACAGTCCCGATCGCGCCGATGAACAGAACGACGAAGACATTGCCCGATACGAGTGAGAGAAGCCGACCCGCCAAGCCCCCCCAACATCCCAGCCAGCGTGAATTGCCAGAACTTCTTCACGTCGCAGACTCGATACGGATAGTCGTAACTCGGGATTATTTCCCGCCATTCTTCGCCAGAAATCTCTCAATGAATCCCGTATCAAACTTCCCTGCACGAAAATCCGGGTCGGCGAGAATCTTTCGATGCAGCGGAATCGTCGTGTACACGCCCTCGACGATGAACATCTCGAGAGCGCGCGCCATCCGCGAGATAGCTTCATTGCGGTCCTTGCCGCGCACGACGAGTTTCGCGATCAGCGAATCGTAGTAGGGCGGAATCACTCCTTCGGCGTAGGCCGCCGTATCCACCCGCACGCCCGTCCCGCCCGGTGGATGAAAGGCGGTGATCTTGCCCGCCGACGGCGTGAACTTCTCAGGATGCTCGGCATTGATGCGGCATTCAATGGAGTGGCCGCGGTGGACAATCGGTCCCATCAGCACGTCACTCAACTTCGCCCCCCCCGCAATCATGATCTGGCCTTTCACAAGATCGACGTCGGTGACCATCTCCGTCACCGGATGTTCGACCTGAATGCGGGTATTCATCTCGATGAAATGGAGCTGCTTGTTCTGATCCATCAGGAACTCGATGGTGCCGGCATTCCAGTACCCGATGGCAGCCAGCGCCTTAACCAGAACATCGCCCACCCGCTCTCGCAACTCTGGCGTAACCTGGGTCGATGGAGACTCTTCCAGCAGCTTCTGGTGGCGCCGCTGGATCGAGCACTCGCGCTCACCCAGGCTGACGACATTGCCATGCTCATCGGCGAGCACCTGAAATTCGATGTGGCGCGGGTGCTCGACATACTTCTCCATGTAAAGGTCACCGTTGCCAAAAGCGCCGGCGGCCTCCGCCTGTGCCGCTTTGAATAAATTGGGAAGCTCTTCTTCGTTGCGCACAATGCGCATGCCGCGTCCGCCGCCGCCCGCCGAAGCTTTCACAATGACGGGAAAGCCGACCTGCCTTGCCCATTCCAGCGCTTCGTTTTCTGAAGGGACGATTCCGTCCGACCCGGGAAGGATCGGCACGCCAGCCTGCTTCATGGCGGTGCGTGCTTTTTCCTTTTCTCCCATCAGACGTGTGACTTCCGGCCGCGGTCCGATGAATTTGATCTCGCTGGTCTCGCACACTTCGGCGAAATTGGCATTCTCGGCAAGCAGACCGTATCCGGGATGAATGGCTTCTACGTTGGCAATTTCGGCTGCACTGATGACGGCGGGAATGTTCAGGTAACTTTGAGCAAGTTGCGGCGGCCCAATGCAAATAGCCTCATCGGCGAAGCGAACGTGGAGAGAATTCCGATCGGCCTCGCTGTAAATCGCAACTGTGCGGATACCGAGCTCCTTGCAAGCGCAGATCACGCGCAAGGCAATCTCTCCGCGATTGGCTATGAGAATTTTCTTGAACATGAAAATCGCACTTAGCAGTTAGCATTTAGCGGTTGGCAAACGGAAATCCTGAGGGACTGAATGCCAAGTGCTAAATGCTAAGTGCTGATTGTTCACTTCTTGGGTCTGATGGCAAACAACTCCTGCCCATACTCTATGGGCTGGCCATTTGAGACCAGCCGGTTGACGATCTCGCCGGCAACATCGGATTCAATCTCGTTCAGCAGCTTCATCGCTTCCACGATGCACAGCACCTGGCCGACTTCCACCGTGTCACCGGCTTTCACGAATGGCGGTGCGCCAGGAGATGGCGCCTCGTAGAACGTGCCCACAATTGGAGACTTCACCATGTGCAGATCTTCGGCCGCTGGAGCTTCTTTTGGAGCGACTGAGTTGTTGGCCGGCGCAGGTGCGACGGGAACCGCGGGAACATCTGCGATTGCCTGGGGTGCGGCGGGGACGGCATAGAACCTCGGATCCGCCTGCGAATGAACAATGGTATGCTCTCCGCCACGCTTGATGCGGACTTTGACGTCACCGCGCTCGAGTTCGAACTCGGAGATCTCTTTTTGTTCTAAGAACTCGATGAGTTCTTTCAGCTCTTTAAGATTCATCTGCTGTACAGTGGGACTGCCCTGTCATCCACGCGGCCGCGCCTGCCTACAGCGCGAAACAAACGGAACATGTTGGACCTTCCGGCTGGAAAAATAGGAAGACCTAAACTGCCAAAAAACTCTTGCTGGTCGGAGTCATGATCTCGCAGCCGGTCTGCGTCACGGCAACCATGTCTTCGATCCGTATACCCCATTTGCCCGGGAAATAGATTCCCGGCTCGATCGTGATGACCATTCCCGGCTGCAACACATCCTTCTGCCCGGTCGCCACCCGGGGCGCCTCATGGATCTCCAACCCTACGCCATGCCCGGTGGAGTGCGTAAAGTAGCTGCCCAGCCCAGCCTTGCGCAATACAGTCCGCGCCGCCCGATCCACCTGCTCCACCGTGGCTCCCGGCCGGACGGACTCTACTGCCGCCTGTTGCGCTTCCCGCACCGCCTCATAGGCATTACGCGCTTCGTCTGTCGCATGTCCTACCCACACGCTGCGGGTCTGGTCTGAGCAATAATCTGCGAGTATAACACCGAAGTCACAGACCACGAACGCTCTCGGCGGGATCGCATGCGTAGACGCGCGTCCATGCGGCAAAGCCGAGCGTTCGCCCGAGGCAATGATCGTTGGAAATGACATTCCCTCCGCGCCAGCAATCCGGGCCGCATATTCCATCTCAGCCGCAACCTCAACCTCCCTGATGCCGGGGCGGATCGTCTCCAAGGCACGGCCAAATAAACCCGCTCCCATCTGCACAGCGGCACGAATGCGCTCCAGTTCGTCTTCATCTTTGACCATGCGCACCTTCTCGACCATACCCTGCGTGTTTTTCAGTTTTGTCCCGGACGGAATGATGTCAGCCAGACGCTCCCGTTCTGCAACGCTCAGATGATCCGTCTCGATTCCCAGTTGGCGACGCCTGCCGCGATTTCGCAACCTGATCCACTCCCCAACCGCTTGCAGAACATTCTTACGCGCGATCACCACCTTCGCGTCTTGCACCTCATTGTGCGCCTGCGTGTCGTAGCGAACATCGGTGAAGAAAGTGCAGCGAGAGTCTTCCACGAGCAGAAAACCGGCGCTGCCAGTGAATCCGCAGAGATAACGGATGCTCGGCAGATGGTTGGCAAGAAGGAAATCGACCCGCGCAGCCGCCAGATGCTCGCGAATCTTCTTCTGCCGAGCGGGGTAGTCCATTGCTGGGAGTGTAACAGGGCAGGAGCATTTCTCAGATATCAGTCGTCAGAATTAGAACAAGCGCTAGAGATTGCGCGAACCAATCTGAGAACTGACTACCGAGGACTGAGAAGCTGTCTCATAAATGAAGCCGGAGAGTAAACCCGGTTTCGCTCAGGGGCTAAAGCCCGCAACTTTTTTGGACTCTTGGCGGCACGGCTGAAGCCGTGCCCTTCCCAAAACCATTGATGAGATAGCTTCTGAGAACTGCGCTCAAACGAAACCGCCGGCCTGACAGGTTCTTCAGGCCGGCGGTTTCAATCTTCGACCGCGCTGCTATGTCTGAATGATTCGCGGCGTGATGAAGAAGATCAATTCCTGGTTCGCCGTTGTAACCTGCGTGTGTTTGAACAGGTTGCCCAGGATCGGGATGTTGCCGAGCAGAGGCACCTGCGAAATATTGATCGAGTTTTGGGTCTGGATCACACCGCCGATCACCACCGTGCCGCCATCCGTGACCAGCACTTGCGTGGTGGCCTGCTGGGTGATCAGTTCTGGGTTGCCCTGAATTTCCTGACCGAAGTTCGGTGTGGTGTTTTCCACGTCGACATTCAGGAAGATTGTGTTCTCCGAGGTAATTTGCGGAGTAACGGTCAATCGCAGGAATGCGTCAACGTAGGTGACCGTTGGCGGGCCACCCAACTGCGCTTGGGTCACGATTGGGATGCGAACGCCCTGTTTAACCAGGGCCTGAATGTTGTTCTGCGTGACCACTCGCGGACGGGAGAGTACTTTGAGCAATCCACGCGATTCGGCCATTGTGAGAATGGCATCGATACGAATGTTATTGGAAGAAGTCTGGAACCCAAAACCGCTGGTGGGACTCGTCACACCCAGGTTCGAGAACAGCGGAATCTGGTTCAGCGACCCACCGCCTGCCGCAGTCGAGCCGACAATCGCGTACAACGGGTTGCCACCGAATACTCCCAGTGGAGAGGTTCCCACGCTGGTGGCTCCGCCAATTGAGGTCGCCGAGTTGCCCCACCCAAAACCGAGCTGCGTCCCGATGTCGCGGGCAAACTGTCTTGTTGCCGCTACGACCCGCGCTTCGATTTCAACTTCCTGCGTCTTGCGGTCTAGTTGCGTGAGCAGTCGGTCAATGGTCGGAAGCACCTTTGGAATGTCATTGACGATCACGGCGTTGGTGCGTTCATCCGCAACCACATCACCACGCTGCGATAGGAATTTCTTGACCGTAACAATGACGTCCTTGGCTTTGGCGTAGCTCAGAAAACGGGTCACGGAGACCTTCTCAACCGCGAGCGCCTCCGCTTCCATCTGGGCTCGGCGTCCGTCGGCCTCTTTCTTCAGCGTCTCGACCGTGGCGATACGCAGAACGTTGCCTTCCAACTCGCGCGCCAGATTGTCGTTCTTGAGCACGATGTCGAGGGCCTGGTCCCACGGCACGTCATCGAGGACGATGGTCAGGGTGCCATGCACATCCGGATCGAGCACCACGTTCAAGCCGCTGATCTCATGAATCAGCCGGAAGAAATCTTTCAAGTCAACATCCTTCAAGTTCACCGAGATCGGTTCGCCCGTGTATTTCGGACCGGCAGCGGCGGGCTGTTGTCCAGCCTGTGCCTTCTGCTCAGCCGCCAGGTTTACCGCCGGCTGAATGCCAGTGCTGGAGCCGATGGAAGCCTGCGAGCTTTGCGCCGCGTTAGCAGAGACAGGGAGCAGTTCGGCGGCCGTCTTGTCGGAGAAGCGCGCGGCTGCTTCCTGCGCGCGCACGCCAGGCTCAACTTCGGGTTCCTCGTTTTTTGCCTGCGTCTGGGCCGCTTTATAAGAGGGCTCGACGAAAACAAAGTCGCTGGACGATGCCGCCGGCTTTGAGGCAACCGCGGCGGCCGGCGCCGGCTTCGAAACTGCCGGAGCGCTCGTCTCCATCACGCGCGGAGAGAAAGGCGACAAAACCTTGGCCGGCGCAGTGGAAGCCGTAGCAGCATTTTCCGCGCCTGGAGCGACATTTCGCGCCACCGCTTGTGAGTGCAGCGTCAGAATCAGCTTGCCGGCTGGACCGGGAGTGAGCTCATACGCACAAGCCTTCTCCAGATCGATGACGACGCGTGTGGTAGGGGGCGTCTGGCCATTCATGCCAATGCGCACTCCCTTGACCCCGGCAGCATCGACGTTGATATGGCTCTGCCGCGAAGCCATGACGGTCTGCGGCAAGTCCACGATCACCCGCGCCGGCGATTCCAGAGTGCTCAGCTTAGGCGTAACCACGCCGTGCGCGCTGATCTCTATGCGAACGTCATCCGTACCCTGGACTACGTTCACGCGCTCCAGTTCGCTCCGCTGATCGGCCGGCTGTGATGCCGGCGTTTGGGCGGTCGCAGCCACTGCCACCGCCAAGACCAGCAACGTTACCAACATTGTCAGTTGCTTTCGCATTTCGCCTCTCCCCAACCCGCGGGCCTGGCCCGCGTGTCCTTCCTAGAAACTTGTCTTCGACTCCCCGCTGTGCGGAGTGCCTTATCTGCCTAAACTGCCGGCGTGAAGATCCTTTTCACTACCTCTCGCGTAAAGGTCTTGCCCAGCTTGTCTTGCACCGTCTCCTGGAAGACGACCGAGTCGCCGGTAATCCGCACCACGTACCCGTTGAAGACAGGGTCGTTCTCACGCAGGAAATACGCCTTGTTCAAATTGTTGGTGACCACGGCGATAAAGCCGCTGTCAGACTTCACTACACCCCGCAGATTGATCTGGCCGATCTCCAGGCACTTCTTTCCCGTCGTGCAACCCGAACCGCTCTGTTGCACGACCGGGCTGAAGAACGGATCGCGCTTGCCCGTCATCGACCATTTCTTGTCTTCTGGCTTCGGCGCCTTGGCTTCACTTGCCGCCGCGCCGGCCTTTGCGATGGGCGTGACCACTGGTTTCGCTTCTTTGCCTTGCGCGCTCACTTTCGGTGTGATCTTTACCTGTGTACCGTTGGCGCCGGATGCCGGCTTGCCTGCGCTCTCGATCTTGGCCGATGTCGCGGTCTTCGCGGGAGCCACAACCACCTTGGCTGCCGACGCAGGAGGCTTTGTTGACGGAGTTGCCGCGGTCTTGGCTGGCGCGACAACCACTTTTGCGGTTGGCGACGAAGCCTTTGCTGCCGGAGTTACAACCATCTTCGCCGGTTGCGCGGTCTTGCTCGCCGAACTGGAAGCATTTTGCGTCGAAGAGCCTGCCGGCGTGACCACCGGCTTCGTGGAAGCCACAGCTGGCTTGACCACCGGCTTGGTTCCCTGAGCGCTTACGGTCTTTACCGCGAAGGGTGAACTTGATTTTGCAGGAGTGCTCGTGCTCTTCCCCACGACTGGAGCAGCCTGCTTGCCGGGAGCGGCCGCAGGTTTCACCACGATGGGCGAACTCTGCTTGGTCGCCGCGGTTCCGGCCGCTGGCTTGCTCGCGGCACCTGTCGCAGTGGTCTGCAGAGCGGCATTGACGTCGTCGGTTTTCTTCTGCTGCACCGACTTAAGATCGCTGTTCACCTTGTCGACGATGTTGGGGTTTTGCGCCCAAGCCGCACCCGCCATCATCGTGATTGCCAGAATTCCAGTCGTCAGCTTCATACGATTTCCTATTTCGCCCCCTTCGCGCCAGGTGTTGCCGTGGTGGTGGGCGCGGGTTGCGATTCGTGGCTGTAGAATGTCGTTGCCGTGCATGTGGCTACCACACTCTCGTTGGGCGCGTATTGATAGACCTTTTTGGCCTTCGCGCCCTGAGGATTCTTCGTGGTCGAAAGCGCCAGACTGTTGACGTTTACGATCCTTTCCAGCTTGCTCACGCGATCAAAGAAATTCAGCATCGAGTAGTAAGGGCCGTCGAGCTCGATGTCGAACGGCACTTCGATGTAGTATTCCTTGTTGTTGGTCGGCTTCGCCGTGTAGCGGCGCAACTCGATGCCCGCCTTCTGGGCCTCCGCGTCCATCATGGTTATGAACGTGTCCACTTCCTTCTCGTCGGGAACGATCCGGCGCTCAATTTCCAGTTGCTGTTTCAGTTCCGTGAGCTGTTGGTCGATCTGCTTGAGCTTGGGACGGTACGCTTCCAGCTCGTTGTTCTCGCGGATCTTGTCCTCCAGAGCGTGCTGCGCCTCCGCATTCTTCTGGCTCTGGCTTCGGAACATGGTGAAGTACAGCGCGCCCGTCACCAATGCCCCGGCGGCGACCACGGTTCCCCACTGCTTGATGCCTGACAAATCGCTAAAGTTCGCCATAGGTAACGCCTCTACGACTTCCCTTTCTCGCAGGTCAGCGTGAACTGAAAGGCTTGCATGTCTTTGACCGCTTCGTCCTGATAGGTTTCTTTGATCTCGACATTCTTGAAGAAGCCGGTCTTCTGCAGATTGGCGATCAAATTGGCAACTGCGTCGGTGCTCAGCGCGGTGCCTTCCAGGTTCACGCTCTGGCCCTGATCGTCCATTTTGCTGAGCCACACCGCCTCAGTGTTGTTGACCGTCTCGCCCAGCATGGCCAGCAGGTTCACCGGACCTCCCTGGTTCTGCCGCAGTTGATCGATGACGTCGACGCGGCGCTTGTAGGTATCGGCCTCTTTCTGCCGAGCCATGAACTTCGCCTTGACGTCCGCCAGTTCGTGGTTCTTCTGCTCGGCGATTTTCATCTTGGCTGCAATCGCTGTCGCTTGATGATCCAGCCGATACCAATAGGCAAGATTGAACACGGCAGCAACCCCAACCACGGCCAGGATCTTCAGCCGGGGCGACCCCATGTCGCCCATTTCGATCGTCGGCATCACCGGAGCGCCGCCCGCGCGTTTGTTTTTTCCCTTAGCTGATTCGAGCAGATTGATTCTGATCATAGGGATTCAAAGCTCCTCAGGGCCAAGCCCACGGCCACCGCCAACTGCCCCGGATTCTGCTCCACCAGCTCCGCTCCTAGCCCTTCGGTCGGCGGCACCACCCGCTGGAAGGGATTGAACAGCTCGACTGGCATGGAAAACTCTTGCCGCAACGCTTCCACCAGACCCGGTACCTTGGACGAACCGCCGGCCAGATAAATCTTCTCGATGTGCTCGCCCGCTGCGCTGGCGCGGAAGAAGTCAAAGGTCTTCTGGATCTCCAGCACGATGATCTCAGTCACCTGCTGCAGGATCGGCGCTTTCGCGTCTTCGCTGACGGTGCCTACTTTCCGGCCCAACTTCAGCGCTTCGGCATCGTCGAAACTGAGATCCAGTTCCTTCTGCAACGAATCTGTGTACTGGTGCCCACCTACGCTGACGTCGCGCGGGAACAGCGGCGTCGTGCCTTTCACGATGTTGATGTTCATCACGCTCGCGCCCAGGTTCAGCAAGGCCACCACCTGCCCCGGCGCCGGCTGGTAGTTGTACTCGTAGCAGTTCTGCAGGGCCAGAGCATCGATATCGACGATAGCCGGGGTGCGCCCCGCCATCGAGAGTACGTTGGTGTAGTTCAGAATCTTGTCCTTCTTAACCGCTACCAGCAAAACATCCATTTGTGTGCTGCCGGCTTCTTCGGAAAGGATTTGATAATCGAGGCTCACATCGCTCAGATCGAACGGGATGTGCTGGGCCGCTTCCTTGTCGATGGTCTCGGCCAGTTCCTGGTCGCTCATCGAGGGCAGCGAGATCTTCTTCACGATCACGGAATGGCCGCTCACCGCAGTCGCCACCGCCTTGGTCTTGATCTGGTTATCCGTGAACAGCTTTGAGATCGCGCTCGACACCGTGCCCGAGTCGACGATCATCGAGTCCACCACGATGTCCGAGGCCAGCGGTTCCAGACCGATATGTGCCACTTCGATCTGCCCGCCCTTTTTCTTCAGCTCCACGGCCTTGATGCTCGAGGAACCCACATCCAGACCAACAATCGATTTCGATCCGAATCCAAACATGTGTCCGCCTCTTCTGTGGCGCGGGCGACGGGCCCGCGCAGTTGTCTAAACCTGACCGGCCGCCTTCGCCTTGCGTTTCTGCCCCGCTTCCATCTGGCTCGACTTCTCTTCCATCCACTGGTCCAGCTTCGATTTCTTGAAGCGCCAGCGGTTGCCCAACTTGAAGGCAGGAATCTTTTGTTCGCCAACGTACTTGTACAGCGTGTCCGGACTCACTCCCAGGTATTGCGATGCCTGGCGAATATTCATCACTTCTCGCGAGTCGGCCATAGTTCCTCTTGCTACCCTCAGCCGTTTCCTGATGCCCTGGCTATGAACTGCCAGTTTGAAGCGGTCCTTGCTCCGCTCCAATTCGTTCCGAGAGCCTTGGTGTCCCGAGCATATATCAGCCCGGATCAGCCTCGCCCCAAAGCGAATTTCCGCATTTTGCTGGGTTTTTTGCCGGTTTTCTGGAAGGAAATAGTTACGGCAGTTTGCCTTAAATCTATATGTAGGACTGAATGATTGATTGATGTCTATTAGTTGTGGTCACCGCAATCGGCATCGATCGTCACGGCGGAAGCAGTAACTGAAGTACGTAAGACGTTACGGAAGTGTCAGACCACCATGTGGAATCAGTGAGTTAAGGCGGTCACGGCGGGCATTGAACCAAAAAGAGCGAGCGCTGCATCGGCCAATGCAGCGCCCGTCGACTAGACACTTCACGGGAAGAGAGCAGCCTGAGCCGCCCCGGCTTTTACTGCACGTCCATCACGCGGCCGTTCACGAATACGACCTTCATGTCCTTGTAAATGTAGATCTGCTTCGGACCGAGGTTGACCATCTTTTGCGGCTGGCCCATGGCTCCGATGACTTGATCGGTCGTCATGCCCATCTGAATGGTCTGCGGCTCTGATTGCTGTCCTCCGCCGCCCTGGGCTTGTCCTTGTCCTTGTCCTTGGCCTTGACCCTGGCCTTGACCACCCTGCTGCTGGTCGCCCTGCTGTTGGCCGTTGTCGCTCTGTTGACTATCCTCGCTGATGGAGAGCAGCTGTCCGATGGTGTCTTCCACCTCGCCGGCCGAAGCTTTCGCCAGCGATCCTTTGGGAAATTCAAACGCCACCGTTGCCTTGTTGTAGGTCGGCGGATCGGTCTTGTTGCACGTGTCGCAGGCGACGATGCCCAGCGTGATCGTGTCCTTCGCCACATTCACGTCGAGCTTAGTCGGGTACACTTTGTCACCTACCTTGAACAGGTGTGTCGTCTGTCCTTGCGACTGCGTCTGGGAAAAGTGCCCCAGCAAAGATTTCTTCCCGGCCACCATCAATCCGTTCGGTGACTTTACTGCTCCGTTCTCATACTTCGTGGTAAGGGCGGTCGAATCCGAATACGGGACTCCGAGAATCCCGCCTTTCTGAATGGCCAGCAACGTTCCCTCTTCCACCACGGAATACCCGCTGGTGTCGGATCCCATCTTCACCAGTTTGTATTGTGCAGCCAGTTGCTCTTGCAGCGTAACGGCTTGAGCGCCGGCTAGCGGCGAATAAACGGCAATTGCGAATGCGATGATTGGACTGGCAATCCCAAATTTCCGAGACATCTCAAAACCCTCCTCTACTCTTTCCCAGGGAAAATGTTTGTGCCCGCAGGGCGATGGAATAAGGGCGCTGCCTGCGAGCGCCCTCTATTTGTGACGTTCCTGATTAGCCTACTGCTGTCCGCCAGAACCGCTGCTGCCCGCCTCCTGCTTGACTTCGGCTTCGGCCTGGTCAGCTTCGCCCTGTTGGTCTTGCAGTGCCTTGGCGGCTGATTTGTCCGCAGGGGGTGCAGGAACTTCACCATCTTTCGTGCTGGTGTCCGGCGCCTTCGGCAGACCGCCTGTACCTTGCTTCTTCGCCATTTCGCCCATTCCGTTCGTGACCTGCTCGCGGAACTTATTGTGCATCTCCTGCAGGTCGTCGATCGAAACAGCCACTTCCTTGCCTACGGCACAGTCGTCCTTCTTGCTGGCGAGGACGTTCGCGGTCACGTTCTTATCGTCATCGGGCGTGTCACTGGTGCGGCTGATGATGTCGCCATTCGTCAGCGAGCACTCTTCCCCGTCCGCCGTGACAGACAGTTCGCTCGATACCACGAACGTCTTGCGCTTCGGATCAAGCGCCGGCAGCGTTCCGCCTTGATCTCCACCACTGGATGAAGCCGACGAGCCACTCTTGCTCGCATCCGCCTGATCGGCGGCAAGCTGCGCCTTCACTTCTTCGGCAAGCGCATTCTTGACTTCCTTCGTCATGGCTACGTTGGAGTCGGGCGGGGCCATCGGTGCCATGCTAGCCACCAGAAAGTCCGATCCCGTACTATCCAGCAGATCGGCGTTGAGTTGCGCTTCATACGCTGCTTGCAAGCTGGCCGCGATCATGTAATCCGTCAGCCAAAACGCGGCGGAAGGATACACCGGATACGGTGCATAGTAGGCTCCGTAATAGCCGTACCATGGTGCTCCGCCCCATCCCCAACCGTAGGCCACGGGCGCCGGCCACGGATTGTAAGCCCATCCGTAGTACGCGGGCTGATAGTAGTAGGCCGGAGCGTAGCCGTAGTAGCAGCAGTAGCCGCCGTAAGAGTACGAGCGGTAGACGCTGGTGTACGTCACATTGTTGGAGACGTACGTGCGCGACACATACGAGTGTCCGTTGCGGGAAACGTAGTTACGCTGCACGTAGCCGCCGTGCTTACCCGTTGTGACCACACGCGCTCCATTGTGCGTGCTTGAAATGTGACGTTCGCCGTGGAGCCCGTGCTCGATGTGCATGCCCTTGTGATCGATCGAACGAATCTGCCCGTTTGGACGAATATGCGCCGAGCCGCCGCCTTTCAGAGAAACCTGCCGTCCCGGCGGAGTATGGCTGCCGGTCGTGCGCGACATCGCGCCACGATTAGCGTTGCCGGCGCCAGCCTTGTTCCCCATGTTTGAATTTGCTCTTTCATTGCCCCGTGCATTTCCACCCGCGCCGGATCGGTTGTTCATGGCGCCATGATTTGCGCCCTCGTTCCCCCGGTTCGTATTTCCCGCTCCCGGCCGGGAAGCAGCCGTGTTTCCGGTTCTGTTCATGCCGGTGTTCCCGGGTCGATTCATGCTGTTGTTACCGGGCCGCTGCGCATTGTTCGCCGGTCTGTTCGCCCCAGCCGAGGCATTGTTGTGGGCCGCCGGAGCCGACGCATGCTGCGCGGGCGCACTCGGCTTGGGTGCTGGAGCGCTGGGTTTATTGTTGTGTTGGCCCCAGGCCGCAGAAGGAATTGCTATCGCGACAAAGAGAAAAATCGATCGCAGCATACAGCTGCTCACACGGAAACTCATTACAGCCTCCCGAGCTCTTGTGAGAGCTCTGTGTTCGTAAGCTTGCCTGCTCAACAACAAAACGGCACGGTCCCAGAGCTGTCGGGACGGCCGAGACGGCTTCTATCGGGGGCCCAAGGGGGAGACCTCATTTCTGAGGCGGGAGAACGTTATCAGAACTTCGGACAGCGCGCAACGCCCAGTTTTTGGATTGCGGGCCGTGCCGTCGATTGCGGGCACTTGCTTCCCCGCCGCAATTCTGTTTTCCTTCTTCTTCCCCTGCAGTTCGTTTTCGTCTTGGCTACGGAGGACACTTGCGCTACCTCGATCGACTGCAACCGCTCGCCTTGTTAATCGTGCGCCTCACCCTGGGCATCATCATGGTCGTCCACGGATATCACAAAGTTTTCGGAGGCTTGCATCACCACGTTCAGTTTGTCTCCAGCCTCGGCCTGCCTGGATGGACCGCGTACCTTTCCGCTTTCACTGAGTTCTTGGGCGGTCTGCTCGTGCTGGCTGGACTTTTCACGCGGCCTGCGGCTCTCGCCATCTGCATCAATCTGGGCGTGGCCATTTGGAGGGTGCACTGGCATAACGGGCTCACCGGCGATGGAGGTTTCGAGTTCCCACTCGCCGTGGCCACACTCGCCATTGCGCTGGTCTTCTTCGGCGCTGGCCCTATCTCCATGGATCATGTCATCCGCGGCGGAAGCAGTTGGACGAAGAAATAGCCGGATAGAGCAATCGCGAAGCCCTCAGCCGAGGCCATTTAGCTGAAAACAAACCCGGTCTCTGACCGCGACTTTTTTCTCTGTTCAGGGTTTAGGGCGATGACAAGCCATCTACTTACCAGTAACTCTCTGATTGCGGGTGATTTGAATCTTGTCGCTGCAGTCACTTATGATGGCTTCATCTTGCATCCCCATAGCAGCAGCACGGCATGCTACCGATTTCGCAATAGAACGGAGGTATCTCTTGAGAACGGCAACGATCCTCGCCACGGTCCTCGGTTTTTTTCTGATCACCGGTTTTGCTAATGCCCAACAAGGCGACGTCGGCCTTGGTTTCGGCACGATCCTGTCGAATGGCTCAAACGCGTGCAACGCGACAACCTGCCTAGTGGCCGAAAAGGGAGGCTTTTACCCTAACATTAATGCGGACGTAATTTTTCACAAACGCCTGGGATTCGAATTCGAAACGGCCTGGAAGGCGTCACAGGGCGCCTATGGCGGGACGGGCGGACAACCATATCGGCCGATTATCTTGGATTTCAACGCCATCTATCAGCCTCGGATTAACAAGAAAGCCGGGCTGGATCTTGTGGCCGGAATTGGATGGCAGAGTACGCGCTTCTATCTACCTTTCTGCACTAACAGTTTTACTTGCAACAATTTCACCAGCACGCATCATTTCGTGGTCGATGTCGGGGCCGGCGTTCGCTACTACGTTTGGAACCACGTTTTCGTGCGCCCGGAAGTGCGCCTTTACAGGATCAACAACAACGTAGAATTCAGCTCGGACAATATTTTCCGCGTCGGCGCTTCGATCGGCTATACCATCGGTCCGGAGTAGAATCGGCTACTTCTAAAGGGCGATCAGCAGAGCCGCGGATTGTCCTAGTTCCGAGGCGTCGCTCAGTTGTGCCGCGGGCTGCATGGACCGCGGCACTCTCTATTCATAGTTCCGCAGGGGGCCGTATTGAGAAAGTTCGCGCTGCTGCTGTCTACCAGTACAGCAATACTTTTTTCCGCTTTCGCTCATGCCCAACAACTCGACGTCGCCGCCGGCCTCGGTAGACTGTATTCTCCCAACTACACGAATACTTCCTCTCTCGTGTACGCTCCATCGCTGCGCGGCATCACGGTCATAAATGCCAGCATTGATCGGACTATCAAAAACCGATTCGGATTGAGTTTGGAGGTCGCCTTTCCCCGGCAGCAGGCACAGTATCTGGGTTATCAGCCCTACCGTCCCGTTTTTTACGACCTGAACGCGATGTACCTGCCGCGCATCAAACGCAAATTCACCGCTGAGTTCCTGGCGGGTATCGGCGGTGAACGCATTCTCTTCTATAACCAATTCTCCCAATGCTTCACAATCGCGCCCGGCGGTTGCACGATCCACACCAACAGCAACCATTTTCTCGTCCACTTCAGCGCCGGTTTGCGCTACTACTTCTGGCACAACTTTTTTGCCCGTGGTGAGGCCCACCTTTACGCCATTCCCAACAATTTCCAATTCAGTTCCGATTATGTCGAACGTGTAGGCGGCTCGGTCGGATATACCTTTGGCTCCCGCTAGGCGTCGGTTCCGGGTGAACTTAGATGTCTTTGAGGAGACGGCCGCCTGTTTGGAGTCTGCAACCAGGGTGCAAATAGCGGGTGTCGAAAGGGCTGTCCGGCGAAGCGATGCTCTGCAGCCCACTGAAAAAGAAAGGGCAGCGTTTCCGCTGCCCATATCAACGCGAGTGATAGGACTGCTATTTAGTCTTCATGCCTTCGCAAATTTCCGCTTCTTTGATCGCCTGGTCCAGGTGCTCGATGGCCTTCACCCGGTGGCCCTCAAAGTCATGGGCCGCCGTTTCCAAGTGGTGCTTCGCGGCGCGCATCGACTCCAATGCTTGGTGAATGTGCGGATGCGGATCCTCCGCCGGCATGGCGACTGCCGCTGCCGGAACTAGCACCGCCGGACCCGCCGGCACGGGCGCCTTAGGCGCTGCCGCCGAAGCCGGAAACGCTACCGAAAACAAGAGCGCTACCATTGTCACCAGCAACAAGAACCCCATTTTCTTCATAACATTTCTCCTTGTCCGAATTCCGGCTCGGACCATGCCGGCTAGTCGTTGGTTCGAAAATCACTGTAAAGGAATGCCCCCATGCTCCCGACAGTATATAGCCGCAGCGCTATCAAACGTTCATATTTCCGTTTCTTCCCGAGGCATTAAGGCATGTCTGACGAGCGCTGATTGATGCGGGCGAGTAACGAGTAATCGGTTACGTTTTCAGGGGGTTTTCCCAACGCAAGCCGGGGAACCGAGCGAAATCTCCGTCACACGTGCACAGCGTGAGCCCGTGCTCAATGGCCAATGCAGCCAGATGTGCATCCGAAACCAGGTTTCCAGAAACTGTCGGCTCCGAGAGGAGTCGGCCCAAAATTTCACCGTGCCGCTCAGTCGGCTGAGGCGTCCAGGAACATTCGCATTCCAACCACTTCTCCACTTGCTCCCAAGCGTCTGCCGTCGCTGCCGGGCGCTCAAACACGCGTGGGTTGGTCACCAGCCGCAGAAAAGCAATTATGCTGATCCACGGAAACCCGACCTGAGCAGAACCATTTAATTGCGTATCAAGCCACATTCTGGCCGCTTTATGCTGGGGCAAAGAGTTGGTGTAGGAGTAAATAAGAATATTCGCGTCCAGCGCAATCACCGGAAACCCTCTCCCTCGGCGACTGCTAGAGCCTCTTGCACGTTGTCAATGCTCGCGATTCGCAGTCGGCCCAAATTCGCTGATGCTGTCGTGAAGGGCTTGCGAGACTTGGCAGGACGGCTGATTTCCTTCAGACCGCGCCGCAGAGCATCATTGACCAGCGCCTTGAAACTCGCCTTGGTTGTTCGCCGGACCCTCTCCAAGGCCGCGGCGACGTCGTCTTCCAGAGTTAGGGTAGCCCTCATACATCAAAGCATCACACAGTTGATGTCTTGATGTCAAGGTGATTACTGTACTTCACACCCGTCGGCCACGCTTCCACACACCGATCGCCACCACCACCAGGAAGATGGCGACCATTAAACCGATTCCATTCAAGCCCCGCTCCAGCCGGTGCCAGTGCTGCCCAAACAGATAGCCCAACGTAGCGATCACTGATACCCAAAGCGACGCTCCCAAGAAATTGAACAGGAAAAAGCTTCGCCACGGCATGCGCAACACCCCCGCCAGCGGTCCAGCAATTACGCGCATGCCGAAGATGAATCGGGCAAAAAGAATGGTCGCCGAGCCAAAGCGCAGAAACCAGCGCTCTCCACGCGCCAGAGCCGATTGCGGAATGCGAAAGAAATGCTGATATCGCTCGAGCAGCGGACGCCCGCCATACTGTCCCAGGCCATACCCGAGATTGTCGCCAGCCGTCGCAGCGACAATGCCCACAACGATGATCCAACTCAGTCTTAACTCGTGTTCGGAATAGGCCAAAAAACTGGCCAGCAGAAGAACCGTCTCCCCCGGCAGCGGAAGCCCGGCGTTCTCCAGCAGCAACGCACACGCCACCGCCCAATATCCATACTGGACAATGGCGTGGCGCAAGAACTCAAACACGTGCAGGCTCATGGACGAGACGCAGCCATCGCTTCATCTTCCCCTTCCCGGAACCGAATCGTTGTCTGCAGTCAAAAAATCGATCAGCGCGCGATTGAATTCCTCCGGACACTCCTCGTAGGGCAGATGCCCCACGCCCGGAAAAACGACCTGCCGCACATTGCGAAAGTGCCCAGCCAGAGTCACCGCCGAAGAAGCATATACCGCCGGATCCTTGCTACCCCACATCAGAAGCGTGGGAACATCGGCCAGTTTCGGAAGCAGAGTCTCCAGTTCCCGCAAGTCGGCGCTCCAGGTCTTAGCGATACTCAGCCCATGCTCGAATAGTCCGGGGAGAGCCAGGGGGGCTTGGTAGCCTTCCAAACTGCCTGGCGGGATCTTGCTGGAATCGGCATACAGGCGTCCGTGGCAGTAGGGGAACAGCGCCGGAAATCGTCCGGCAGCCCACCGAAATCCTGCCGCCCCCAAAGGACTTCCCAGGAACGGCGCCAGCCACTTCCCGTGAGCGGAAAACGGATTCACTGGCGCAACCAGGATCAGGCGTCGCACCCGCACGTCCTTCACCGTTGCGCTCAGGCTCTCCGCCGCCGCAGCCATTGCAACCGCGCCGCCCCGAGACGTTCCCAACAAGTCGAATTCCGATAGGCCTAATCTTCTGGCAAAAGTCAGCACTCGCAGGGCCGTTGCCCGCATCGAATGATCCAGCGCGCGAGGACGTTCCGAGAAACCGGCCCCCGGCAGGTCGGGGGCATAGACCACCGCATAGGGAGCTAGCGCCGGCATAGTAAAGCGCCAGGAAAACGAGTACCCCATCAGTCCATGCAGCAAGATCAGCGGACGCCCCGAACCCGCCTGCAAGTAGCGCATTCGCGCCCCGTCGAGCTCCATCCAGTGTTCTTCGACGCCCGGCACGGTTGGCGGAGCAATGGAAGCAACGACTTCCGGAATTCTTCCCATTACCAAGGAAATCTCTTGTAAACAGGACAACTTTTACCTTACTGTGGGATTCTATTTAAGTGAAACATCGCCTCTGTCGCTTCACTTGAGGGAAGCTTCGGCTTCCCTCTTTTTTCGCTCCGGCCCGGTCAGTTCTCATGTTCTATTACGCCAATTGGCGTTACGCTAAATGGCATAATCTAGCCGTCTTTCTTTCTGATCCAGCGCGCCAACTGAATGGCCTAATCGGCAAGGTGATTTTCCAGTGCCAGCTTGTCCTCGGTTCCTCCTAAAGCGACCGGTGCCAGGCTGGGAGCACCCCCGGATTCAAGCAGCTGGCGCCTTTTTCTTCCCCAACAATTTCTTCAGCACGCGCACGCCCTTGTCCACGTGTTTCTCTTCCAACAAAAATGGAGGCAGGAACCGCACCACCGTGTCTTGTGTGCTGTTCAGCAAAACTCCTTCCGCCAGCGCGGCATCCACAATCGGACGCGCCGGAATTTCCAACTGCAGCCCCTGAATGAATGCGCGTCCCCGCACTTCCTTTGCCGCGTTACGTTTCTCGGCCAGCGCTTCTAATGACTGCCGCAAATATGCTCCCACTCGATTCACCTTCTCCAGCAGCTTCTCTTCCTCCACAATCGCCAGAAACTCCAGCGCCACGCGGCAAGCCAGCGGGCCGCCTCCAAACGTGGTGCCGTGCTGTCCCACTGAAATTGCCGAAGCAAATTCTTCTTTTGCAAGGAACGCGCCCAGCGGCAACCCGGCCGCGATCGGCTTCGCGATCGCCACGATGTCGGGACCCACTCCGAAGCTCTGGAACGCAAAAATCGTCCCCACGCGTCCCAGCCCGCACTGAATCTCATCGAAGATCAAGGCCGCTTTATGGTGGTCCGCCAGCGTCCGGCACTCGCGCAAGAACTCGAACGAACACTCGTGAATCCCGCCTTCGCCGAAAATTGGTTCCAGCACGATCGCGCACGTGTTGTCATTCACCGCCGCCTGCAGGGATTCCAGATCGTTGCGCCGGACAAACGTCACATCCTCCAGCAGCGGCTCGAACCCTTTGCGATGCTTGTCTTGCCCGGTCAGCGATAACGCTCCAAACGTCCGACCGTGATACGAGCCTTCCAGAGCCACGAGACGGCACTTGGCCTCGCCGCCCGCCCGATGCCCCGCCAACCGCGCCAGCTTGATCGAACCTTCGATCGCCTCGGTCCCGCTGTTCGAGAAAAATGCGCGGTCCAGTCCCGAAAGCACGCACAACCTCTCTGCCAGTTGTCCCTGATACTCGTGGTAGTACAAATTCGACACGTGCACCAGCTTCGCCGCCTGCTCGCGAATCGCCTTGACGATTCGCGGATGCGCGTGCCCCAGCGCATTCACCCCCAGCCCGGCGACAAAATCGAGATAACGCTTGCCTTCTGTGTCATACAGAAAAACGCCTTTCCCGCGGCTCAGCACGATGGGATATCGGTTGTAGGTCTGCAGCAAATATTTCCGCTCGAGTTCCGCCACTTGTTCCAGAGTCGACATAAGAATTTGATTCTACCGGAGGCGCTACGACGGCGCTTACCGCCGCGGTCACGCTCTAAGACAATAAGGGCGGGCCTTCTGCAGCCCGCCCGCATTCCACATTCTCATTCCGCCGATCAGCTCAATATAGAGGCCGCTCCCCCTCGGGCCGCGTCTTCCATCTCCGATGCACCCACAACCACTGATCCGGATATTTCCTCACATATCCCTCAATGATCTTAGTGAACTTCTGCGTATTGTCCACGATGTCGGCCTCAAGATTTCCCGTGCGCACCAACTCGACTGCGGGATCAAAGCGCAGCCGGTATTTTCCCAGGGCCTTGTCCCAGATCGTGAACGTTGGAACCACCGCAGCATCGGTCCGCAGCGCGATGCGCGCCAGCCCGTTCGCCGTACATGCCGCGATGCCAAAGAAATCCACGAAGGTCCCTTGCGGCGGCGTCATATTCGTATCCATCAGAATGCCGACCACTTCACCCGCTCTCATCGCCGCCAGCAGCCCGCGCACGAAGTTATCTTTGTCCACCGTCTTGTTGCCGTGCATGGTGCGGTACTGAAGAATCAGCCGATTCAAATAGACGTTGTCCATCGGCCGCATCACCACGTGCAGCCAGTGCCCATGCAGAGAATGGGTGAAAGCTGATAGCTCCCACCCCCCAAAATGCGCCGTCAGAAAGAGCACGCCCTTGCCCCTGGCCCGCGCGCTCTCGAAGTTCTCGAAGCCGTCATAGACGACAACTTCTTCTACATTCTCCAGCGTGTACCGGGGAAATTGGCAGACCTCCGCTAGTTGCCGCCCCAGCGAGGTGAACTCGCCGCGCAAAATGCGCTTTCGCTCACCTTCAGTTTTTTCGGGAAAAACCATCGCGAGATTGCGCATGCCGACCCGGCGCAATTTGCGATGGAACAGATAGATAGTTTGCCCGAGCGCAATGCCCAGCGCGCGTGCCAGCCGCCGCGGCAGAATTCCCAGGAGTTTGATGAAAGGCCAGGCTGCCGCGTACTCGAGTCGCTGCCGCATTCAGGGGAAGCGTGACGGTATCATCCGCGAAAAATCGTTGTCAAACTTCCGGCTCCTGGCTGTCATTATCAATAGTGGCCATGTGGGGACAGCCGCCCTCGGCTGTCGGTCGAGCGAAGCTCGACTTCTGGGAAGACGGAAGCTGGAAGGCCGGAAGCCCAGCTACTTCGCCGCTTCCTGCGCCCACTTCGCCAGCGTGCTCAAGAACGGATTGGCTCCTGCAGGGGCATCAATTTCGCCCTTGAGCGATGCCGGGAACGACACCATGTGTCCGTAAAACTCGCGCGTCGTATCTTTGTCCTGTTTGATCACCGCGCCATTCAGCGTCACCCCGGCAAAAACTCCTCGCGCCCGCGAATACGTCAGCACTTCGGCCCGCATCTTCCAATCCGTGCTGCCTTCGGCATGGCGTCCTACGGGCCCCGCAGCCACCGAGGCGTCCGCGCCCAACTCGAACTTGCTCGACAGCAGCCGGTTCATGCCGTTGTCGTTCATGATCAGCATGACCAGGTCGATCGCCTGCCCGCCAATCTGAAAGCCGACGCTGCCACCCTCCACCGTAAAGAACGCCGGAGCGCTCCATCCTTTGGACGTACGGCAGCTCGCCAGCCCGCGGCCATAGCGTGCCCCCACAAACAATCCGCCCTTTAGCATGGAAGGCACCACCGCCACACACTGCGCGGACGCCAATACTTCCTGCGGAATGCCTTTGTCGGGCGCGCCCTGGATCTCATTCAGCACATCGCCCGCTGCCTGGATCCGATCGCTCGCCTTTGATTCTTTGCCCGTTTCATCCGCCGCAAGCGCCGCGGCCAAACACAGGACTGCCATAACCAACACCAGCAGAGACTTTTTCATATCGCCTCACCGACCACATTTATTTTGGGGATCTGGTGATTGGATTGTAAACGAACTTTTCCCGGTTGTATGCGCGAGCAGCGATCGGGTGTTGGCTGGGCGAGTACTGTCAGGCTGCCGTCGATCCGCGCTTACCGGCGGGGCCGCGAGATGTTTCTTTTCTGCTGTGCTTCCGGCTGCGAACAAACGTGAGCCCACGCTTGAGTTCCGCCGACAAATCTGAATCGCTGGTCACCACGTGCACTGGCTTGCCCGATTCCCTGCCCAGCCAGTCATTCAGCTCTTCCGGCGAAGTGCTCACAAAACGGCCTTGTTTTCTCACTGGCATTCCGTCGGCGGCCCACCGCTGCACAACGGAAACAGGCTCGCCCAGAAACTCTGCAATCTGTCGCCAGCCTTTCAATAAATGCGGGGTCGAGTCGAGTCTCGCCATGTTAGCTTCGATGCCATTCTCTGCAGTCGGGAAAGCGGAAAAAGTGCCACTCAGGTATGGGAAATCAGCGCACCCGAAGAAAGAAGAAGTACAGCAGAGCTCCCATGATCAGCAGAGGGATCAGAAAACGGAGCACCTTCCCACTACCGCTGGCCTCAGGCTGGATCGGAGAGTTGTCAGTCGCGATGCTGGAAATCTCGGACTGCGGACTCACGCTGGTTTGATGCGATCCAGGAGTCTGGCTCGGCAGGAACAATCCTGCACTCCCCTGCTTTGCCTCGTCCTCGCCGGATTTCGTGACCGTCACATTCCGAGTCACGAATACTTTGACGTCCCCCGAATCCACCGCCTTGCCCAAGGCCTTGGAGAGCTCCGGAAGGACAAATCCTGCAAACCCGCCAATCAGCCTTTCCGCAAACTGATGGCTCACCTCTTCGTGGCTGGCGCCTTCAATCGGCGGCGCATCCGGATCATTCGAACGTGCTATGTAGCCGCCGCCCGGCTTCGGCTCGACGTGGAATGAGAATTTCAGTTCCTTCTTCGCCAGCGGAAGATTCAGCATCGGGAACTGCTTTGACATTGCCGCAGCGATGACTCCCTGGATCTTGTCTTCGAGTTCGGAGCGCGTCGCAGCTTCCAGCGGCGGCAAGCTGGGATCCCCGGCGCGCGCCATGAACCCGCCTTCCGGTTTGGCCTCAATCCGGTAAGTGAAGTTCGCAATGATGCTTTTTAGATCCATCGAGAGTCGCGCGATGCTAGCACAAAAAAATCGGGGCTGAAAGCAGTGACCCTAATCGCCACTCTCAACCCCGTCTCCCAGGTTCTGTGGTAGGTGAAGCGAGTATGCGTCTGGATGGCAAGTCGGGCAAGATTACCGAGGTAAGGGGTAGGAGGGTGACTGGTAAAGCATTCAGCATTCAGCAATCAGCCCTCAGCAATCAGCAATCAGCACCCCATCAGCGGCTCATGTACGGACCTAATACAAGATGCAGTGAATCGTCGCCGGCAATCGGTCCCGGAGCCTTTGAATCTCCAGTGCTGAATGCTTGAGTGCTGAGAAGCCGTCTCATAAATGGATTTGGGAAGGGCACGGCTTCAGCCGTGCCGCCATGAGCCCACAAAAGTTGCGGGCTTTAGCCCCGGAGGGAAGCGGAGTTTGCTCTCCGCTTCATTTGGGAGACAGCTTCTGAATGCTGAGTGCTGAAGGCCGCGTGCTGGTTTACTTCGTCGTCACCAGCGAGTGCGTGATGGCGTGTACCGACAGCGCAATCCGGTTCTGCACGCCCACCTTGCGCATCAGCTTCGCCACGTGCGCCTTCACCGTGCGCTCTTCAATGCCAAGCTGCGCGCCAATTTCTTTGTTGGAGCGTCCGGCCACCAGCATTTCGAGAACTTCCTTCTCGCGATCGGTAAACGTCACGCGTCCGGCAGGAAAAATTCTCCCCGGCGCCGACGAGACCCGTTCGATGAACATCGACAGCACGCGTCGCGGGGCCCAAACCGATCCCTGATTCACAATGCGGATCGCCTGCGCGAATTCGGTGGGCGAGGCCGCTTCATCCACGTAGCCCTTCGCTCCCGAAGCGATCGCCTTGAGGATGGTTTCTTCATCAATTCCGGCCCCGGTGACGATGATGCGCAGGTCCGGACGCGTCGCCTTCAGGCTCGCCATTACGTCAAACAGGTTTTGCCCGGATCGATTTCCCAGCAACACCAGATCGACATTCTGCAGCGTGCCGATTTCCGGCAGCGTCGCCGAGACCAGTTCGAACTCCGGCTCCGAGTCAAACAGAGCGCGGAATCCCACAAAGCGCAACGGATCGCTTTCCACTACAGCTATTCGGATGGTTGGTTTTCTCGCAACGGCTGCTTTCATAGTTATCCCTAAAGGGTAAATTTCTTGTTCTCAGCATAGATGTAAATCCCCGAGTTGCAAAGGAAAGGTGACCGAAGTGAAATTACGGGAGTAACATGAAAATCAGCGGTATATCAGGCGAGGAATGATGAATAAAAACGTACTGCAGTCTGCCTTCGTGGTGTTGCTCACGATCTCCCTAGTGTTTTCCACGGCAGCGATGGCCCAGGATACTCAAACTCCTGCCCCGATCGCTCCCGGCTACACGCCGAAATTCAAAGGCGATCCGGCCCGCTCCGACTCCGAAGCCGCCGCACTGGCCTACATGCGCGTGGTCATTCGCGCGCAGAAGCAGTTCAACAAACAATACGATCACTACGCCACCACTCTCGCCGAGCTCGTCCACAGCGGATCGTTCACCAAGCGCATGGTTAATCCCGACCGCGGAGACTATACCGCCGGCTTCAAAGGCAAGAAAGACAGCTACGTCTTGACCATGACACCGAAACTAATGGACTCGACACACCGTTCCTTCTACGCCGAAGATGACGGTAAGATCCACGCCGATGATTCCAAACCTGCCGACGCCGATTCGCCCGTGTTGAAGTGAACCTGGATCTGGACTCGAGCCGCGGCCGCTTCTCTGGCTGGGGTGCCCCACTTCTCCCCGGCTTTGGGAGAAGTGGGAGTTCGACCGTTAGATCCCGGAAAAAGAGTTACCAACTACGGCCTCGCCCGCAACGTCACGACCTCGGCCATCCCTAGCACGAGGGCATAGGTGGCAAATAAGAACGCCCCGTATCTTCCTCCCGAACTCTCGTGAATCTTGGGCATGAACGTCGATAGGTGAGAAAGCACGACCGCCTCGCCGATCATTCCCGGAATCGCCAGCAACAGCATGGCCGATGCCCATTGGGCGGTCGCGATGTGGCGCCAGCGCAAAATCACAACGCACAAAATCGCCGACACAATCGGCGAAAGAATGAACCACCGCCAATACTGAAAGCGCGTGGTCTCTAGAACCACCGCGCCCGCTCGCGCGTAGTGAATCGTCCCCATCACCCAGATTATCAACCCCAATGCCAGCAGCAGGACTACATCGGATCCGCGCATAAGCCTCCTTCCACGCTATAATGTACCGCGTGGTACATCGCAATGTACCACATGGTACATGACAGCGCAACCCCGCCATCCCGCCGACTTGAATCAGTTGCTGGATCGCTGCCTCGCGGCCTTCGTCCAAGCCGGCACGCTTGATCTCAGCCTGGATCAGCTCGCCGCCCGCGTCGGAACCAGCAAGCGCATGCTGGTCCATTACTTTGGTGGACGCGATAACATTGAAGAACGTGCCATGATCCGCCTGGAGGAGACCTTGCGCGCGCAATTCGCGCCGGAGTCTTTCCCTTCCAACGCCACGCTCGAAACCGTCCTGATGGCTCTATGGGACCGCACGACGGCGCCGCAATCAAAAGGCGTTTTGCTGCTGGTGATGGACTTGTCTCGCCGGGCCTGGCGTGGCTCAGCGCGCGCTAAAGCCTTCTACGCCGAGCAGCAGCTGCTGTGGATGCAACTCCTCATGAAGTTTCTGCCTGACCAGGCAGTAGTTGAAGAGGTCCTGCAGCTATTTCAGGGAGCCGTGCTCGCCTATCTGATCACCGGTGACCCGAAGCCTGGCCGGCGCTCATTAAAGCGCCTGCTCGCCCGCAAGCGCAAGAAGCTTTGATCTTTGCGCAAGATTTTTGGAAAGAGAGAGGAAACGTTCACCGGAAGTTGCTGATCAGGACGACATCGCTGGTCTGGTTCCCTTTCGCCAACAGCAACTGCTTGCCATCGCGCGACCAGGAAAAATTGAAGATCAGTCCGGAGGTGAAATTCGTGACCTGTCGCGGCTCTCCGCCAGAAAGCGGCTGTTCCCAGATATTCGTTGCGCCCTTGCGCGTGAGCAGATACTGCACCGCTTTTCCCTCCGGCGACCAGCGCAGGATATCGGCCCCGGTGGGCATCAAAAACGTATGGAGCGAACGGCCACCTTCGGCTGGCACAACTTCGATTTTTAACTGTGGCACTGGCGTTCCTTCTTGAAGAACATACGCGACCAGTTTGCCGTCGGGTGAAATTGCCAGTACGCCTCCGCCTGGACATCGAGCGATTTCAGTTGCAGGCCCACCCTCGACAGGAATTCGGAATATCGTTGCTCCTGATGCGCTGTCCGCGCTATAGGCTATCCATTTTCCGTCTAGAGAGCACTCACTTAGTCCGATGTCGTCGGCCAGCTTGGTCAGATTTGAGCCGTCCGCATCCGACCGCATCAGCTGCAGCTTGGCCCCATCGGACGAATCAAAAACCAGGTATCGATCGCCGCAACTCGACATCTCTACTCGGTTGCGAATCTGAGGCATGATGACGGCTCGCTGGCTGCCGTCCGCATTCATCGCAATCAGGTCCGTTCCGTTCGTGCGCACTAGCAGCTTCCCGTTCGGTCCCGGTCTCACCGCTTCGTCGACGATGTCGCCGGAGGTTATCGGTTTCGCCAGCGCAGCCTTGCCTCCCGGAGCAATCCAGATGTTCGAGACCCGCTTTTGATCCAACGCCGCAAGCGTACGTCCGTCATGGGTAAGATCAAGATACGGGCCGTAGTTGGAGAGGTCATTGGTAAACCGCTGTTTCTCGCTGCCCGGATAGGAAACTTCCCATAGCTGTAGCCGGTCATCTTGCGCGACGCCCATCGGCACCAGCAGCGCATCTCCTTCGTTGAGCCAAACTGGCCTTCCGATCGTTGCAGGACTGGAATACAACACCTTAGTGCTGGCATCGGCCACTTGCACGATGGCAAGTGCCCATCCCTGCTCTTTGCCAATTCTCAGTAAAGGGGCAGCAATGCTCTTACCATCAGGCGACCAGCTTCCTCCGTACATGAAAAGAGCGTTGGCTTGCAGTGCCACCAACAAATGATCGCCCGAGCCGTCAGCCTGGGCAATCCGCAGCTGCACTGTGGTGTTAGGAACCCCACGCATGAAGACGAACTGCTTGCCGTCGGGCGAAAAACTTATCGGGCTGTCGATGTCCCGGATCAGTTGGCGCGGGTTCCCGCCCAGCACCGGCATCTCATAAAGATAGCGATAAAGCTGCGTGCTCTTGTCAGAACGGACGAAATAGATGTAGTTCCCATCGGGCGAAAAACTCAGCCCGGCAAAATCGACTACGTCCGGCGCGAGAACCTGAACGTCGCTTCGGGTCGCTACGTTGCGCACCCACAGGCTCTGCTGTCCTGCTTCGCGCATCACATAGACGACATATTTTCCATCCGGCGAGATCGCCACCATCGAAGCCTTCCCGCTATCGGTCAGCTTCGTAATTTCCATGTTCCGCGGATTCAGGCCAGCGTGGCGATTCAGCAGCCGATAGCCGATGAACGCCGCGACAACCAAAATGACGATCACAGCCGTGGCGATCACAACCCCAAGCGAACTTTTTTTCTGTTGGGGCGATTCAGCCGCCGCTGCAGCCACTTGCGCAGACGCCGGTTTGCTCGAATCTACTGAAACCGCTGGCACTGCCTCGCTTTCCACCCGCACGTGCCCGGAACTGGTGTCCCGTCTCACGCGCTTGAGATCAGCGCGCAGTTCGGCTGCGCTCTGGTAGCGCATCTCGCGGTCCTTCTCCAAGGCTTTGTTGATGACCTCTTCCAGCTTAGGCGGCAGGTTGGGATTCAAACGCAGAGGCGGTGTCGGCGCGCGATCGAGAATTCCTTGAAAAATAACCGCCGACGTGTCGCCGCGAAACGGCAACGTGCCCGTCGCCATTTCGTACAGCACAGTGCCAAACGAGAACAAATCGGTCCGGCCGTCGAGCTCTTTTCCTCGTGCCTGCTCGGGTGACATATAGGCCACAGTTCCTACTGCCGTGCCCGGGCTGGTAAGGTCCTCCACGCTGACTCCGGCCGTCACTTCCGGCGCTTCGGCTTCGCCTGTGCGCGCCCCGCTCGGCCGCACTTTCGCGAGACCGAAATCCATGATCTTTGCGTGGCCGCGCTTGGTCACGAAAAGGTTTGCTGGCTTGATGTCGCGATGCACAATCCCTTCGGAATGTGCCGCATCGAGCGCGTCGGCAATCTCGATCGCAAGCGATAGAATCTCTTCCGTCTCCAGCGGACGTCCCGCGATTCGATGCTTCAGGGTCACGCCATCGAGAAACTCCATGACAATGAACGCCTGTCCGTTCTGCTCATCAATCTCATGGACCGTGCAGATGTTGGGATGGTTCAGCGCCGATGCCGCCTTCGCTTCTCTCTGAAAACGCGCCAGTGCTTGCGGGTCTTTGGCTACTTCATCGGGCAGGAATTTGAGAGCAACCGCGCGGCCAAGCTTGAGGTCCTCGGCCTTGTACACCACTCCCATACCGCCGCCGCCAAGCTTCTCGAGAATGCGATAGTGCGAGATGATCTGATCGATCATGAACCGCACCATGGTAGGAGCGGGGCAAAAACAAGTCAACGGTGCATGATTGTCTTTGTTATGGAATTTCTACAGACGCCGGTTGCCCCACCCTCCCGCGTTTTCGGAGGGAGGATGGGATTCACGGTTTCCCAAAGACGATTTTCCCCTGCCGAATCGTGAACGCCACCCGCGAGAATGCCTTCACATCCTTTGCGGGATCTGCTGAGAGCACGACCAGGTCCGCGTCCATGCCCTTAGTAATTCGCCCCGAATGCGCAGCATACCCAAAGCGACTCGCAGGATTGGTCGTAAGCGTTCCCAGAATCTGCTGAAAATTCAGCCCTGCCTCCGACATCAAGCGGAACTCTTCTGCCGTGTCGTAATAGTCCGTGTAACCAACATCGGTGCCAAACAGTATCTGCCCACCAGCATCGGAGTACGCCTTTACCTGCTGCGATGCTGCTCGCATATCATTGGCCGAGTCTTCCTCCGACTCTCCGAATTTCTTTGCTTCGACCTCGAATAGCGTGAGCGTCGGGATCAGCGCCATGTTTGCCGCCTTCACGCGCCGCACCATCTCCGGCGTCCACGGCCCGCTCATCGGCGTCGTGTGCGCCAAAATGTCCACACCGCTTTTCAACGCCAGCTCAATTCCATCATTGTTCGAAGGATGCGCAAACACCGGCTTCCCTTCCCGATGCGCCTCCGCCACGATCGCCGTGGCCTCGTCGAGCGGCATAATGAGCACGCTTCCCTGCTCAATCGATCCGGCAAAAATCTTGATCCCGTCCGCGCCATCTCGAATTTGCTGTCGCACGCGTTCTACGCCTTGCGCCGCCGATTCAACCTCGGGCAAAGAAAGATGGTTCTCCTGCAGAAATCCACGAATGTAAACCGGAGTTCCACCCTTGGCATAAAACGGCTCGCCCACCGTCAGAATCCGCGGCCCGCGCACTTCTCCCGACTCGATTCGTCGCCGAATGTTGTTTGTATTCTCGAGCACCGACGCAATGTCGAACACAGTCGTAAATCCCCACCGCGTCAGCAGCTGCTCCAGTTGCGATGAAAGATCGCTCGCCGATCGGCTCTCTGCATGCAGTAAGTCTTTGGTGAGGATGTGGACGTGGCTGTTCCAGAATCCCGCCGTCACGATCATCCCCTGGCAATTGATGTTAGTCACCGCCCGCACAAAGTGCGGAGGATGGACCTTGTCGCTGGGGCCAACTGCCGTGATTACTCCGTTGTGGATGAGGACCATGCCGTCCTCGATCGCCGGCTCATTCGGTGAGGGATAAATCTTGGCATGCACCAGCGCCAGGTCGGAAGCACCCAAATCGCCGCATCCAACCACTGCCAAGAGAAAAACAAACCGCAATAGGTAATAAAGAGAGGCTCGCGTGCGCATGGGCAATAATACGCGGCACGCCGAGGCGTTGTTCCCGTTGATTGAGATGGATTAGTGCAGAGCAGCAATAGTCCGAAACACTTGGTTCACCACCCGATCGCAGCGCACCGCGTGGAATTGAAAAGCTCCTGCCGTTGCCGCGCCCACCTGCTCGTACAACTCTCTGCGCAGCATCGCGCGTGCCCGATGCAGCCGCACCTTCACGTTCTCTTCCGTGAGCCCCAGACATTCCGCTGTCTCGGCGGTGTTCATCTCCTCCACTTCTCGCATCGTAAAGACGATCCTGTAGTCCTCCGGCAATTGCAAGACGGCTTGCTCCAGCAAGCCTCCGAGCTCGCGATCGTAAGCCGAGCGCTCGGGGCTGGGAGTCGTAGACTCAGCGGTGCTCATAAGGTTTTCTCCACTCTCGTCCGGCGTTTCCAAGGGCTGAAATCGCGTCCGCCGGCGGACACGCCCCAAGGCTTCGTTCACGGCAATTCGTGTCAGCCAGGTCGCGAACTTGGCCCTACCCTCAAACTCGCTCAGATGCTGATAGGCCCTGACGTACGCGTCCTGCATCACGTCTTCCGCCTCGCCGTCGTCGCGCAGGATCGCCCGCGCCATCCGATAAAGGCGCTGGTTGTAACGACGCATGATTACTTCGTATAGCGGAGTTTCGCCTGACAACACTCGCTCCACTACCTGCTCGTCAGTCCATCCTTCTTGCGTCGCCTGAACAAGAATCGCTGTGCTTCCCATTCCTCACCCATTCCCAGTCCCGCGGACTTTATATATACAGACTCCGCTGGACCAGAAATGGTTACACAGGAAAACTGATCGTTACAGTCGCTTGATTGAATTGGTCCTCGCGGGCCACGGACGCAATGATCTGGTGCCGTATCTGGCGAGTTTTTTTGGACGAGTCGGAAGGTTTTTTGGATTGAACAAAAAACTCATGCCGGGATGATGTTCACGTTCCCGGCTTGACTTCCGTGGCCTTGTCACCGTGATATGTGACCACTAGCGGCTTGCCTCCATTGGGATAGCGGACTGTTTTGTCGTCGGATGACGAACCTGGATCAGGAACTCCCATGCCCACCGCGAAGTCGGCCTGCAGTTCGTTCATGCCCGGCTTCACTTCATGCTGCTCCACCGCCTGCCACACGTCCGGCGGCCAATGCTTGTACAGCACGTGCGGATCTTCGATGTAAAACATTTCGTCGGAATAAATCTTGTACTGTCCATCCTCCTGCTCGAATCCTATGGGCACGGCATAGCCCTTGCCACCTTTTTCGAACACTGCGACCACTTGCTTGCGTCCGCCCGGAGCAGTTACGGCCGCGACATCTTTTATGTTGAGCTTCTCGATTGGCCCCAGAGTGCCGGCCTCATTTCTGAAATCTGTGCGATTGCTCACGGGATCGCAGCGGTAGAACGTGTAGCGATATCCCTCTTTCACCCACACCGGCTGCTGCGTGAGTTGCTTGGCCGATTTGACGTCGTAGGGATACAGCTTCTTCGGCACAACATAGTAATCAGGATTCGTGTAGCCAACGTTCTGGGCTTGCTTCTTTTTCTCGCCGGCGACGTAGTCCTCATGCCGGCGATAAAAGATGTAGCCCGCGCGGGCTCCCGCGATCACGATGGCCGCCGCCAGCACCAGTTGGATTTTCTGCTTCGCCTCCGGAGTCATGGCTAAAAGAATGTATCAGATTTTCGGGGCGGGACTTATGTCGCTGCGAACGGAAATGGCCAGCAACTGCGGCTCGCGGTCAGTAAGGCTAAGTCTGTTGAGCAGGTTACGCGGCGGGCGAGGGCGCCCGCCCCACACAGACATTGGCCTTAGTTTGCGATTTCATCCCACAGATCGAAGCCGGAGCGGCCTGCGGCATCGGTGATGCGTTTGCCGGCGCGAGCAGCCATCTCCATGAACTGCATGCCGCGGTCGAAGTAGTCAGGAAGATTGCGGCGTACCTGGTCGAATTTCTCTGGATACTCCGAGGCCAGAATGGCCAACCCCACGCCTGTGGCGAGCACGCCGGCAGCATGCCTCCGCTTCATAAACAGGATGGTCGCCGCGGTCACCGAACCCGCCACCAACGCCTTCTTCCAGCCTTCCATGTCTCCCCCGAAAGGTCTGCGCCTTTTCATGGCGATTGTACTCCTTGATGAAGAATCGTCCGCAGATCACTCGGATGCCAGCGCGCGCCGCAGTGTTGCCGCGCTGTGGTGGCCGCGGGTTAGTTGTGGCTTTTGTGGCTGGCTGATGGGGAGGGGCAGAACGAAAGACGCCTGCAAGTGTTCCGCGCGGAACACAAGTACGAAATTGCCAAAATGTTCCTTGCGGAACATTTTTCTCTATATCTACTAGCTATTGTCGGGCAAACTCTTTCGATCAAATAACTTCGTGTGAGAGTGCCGAAATATCGGCATAGAGTGTGGCAAGAAAGCCACGGCGAAATCGTGCGCTCGAGCAGAATGGGAATCCGTATGTTTTAAAGCTTCTCAGTCGTCCCGCCCGCCGGCTGCGGGTTATTTGACACCATTGAAAGTCGCGCGTGACACAACCCCCTCTCAAGTCAAGCGCGGAGATCGTGCCGCAATGTTAGTCGATAAAAAATAAAGGGCCGATCGAAAGATCGGCCCCGAAGAATACAGTGGAGGTGAGTTTAGAAGTCCAGCCGCAGCGCCAGTTGCAGGGTCCGCGGGTCGGCGGTATTTGTGATAACGCCGAACACGTTGGAATTGGTGATGTCGGTCGCCCCCGCTTGCGGTAATCCAAAATTGGCATGGTTTAGGGCATTGAAGGCGTCGGCCCGGAATTCCATCTGCAGTCTTTCTTTGATAGGGAAGTGCTTTCCAAGACCGAAATCGAAGTTTTGGTAGTGTGGGCCCCGGAGAATGTTGCGACTGCCAGCTTCTAATCCCAGCGGCCCTCTGAATGAGTTGATGGCCGCCGTAGGATCGGCGAATATCTGCACTTTCCCCTTCGCATCGGTGTGAACGTTGGTCTTCAGTGCCGCAGTATCGCCATTAAAGATACCGGGAACGTTGTTTACAAAGCTCAACGGGAACGACTGGGCAATGGTAGTGTAGGCCCACCCGGTATGCCATGAAGCAAGGGCTGATATCTGCCAGCCGCCAACTATTTGGTTCAGCCATCCCGGCATGGTGCTGCCAAACATCCTTCCCCGTCCAATAGGAAGATCGTAAATTCCTAAACCGCTGATATTGTGAGTTGCGTCGAAATCGGAATTGCCGCGGCACACACGCAAGTTGAGCGTATCGCAGAGCACACCACCTGAGCCTTGGGTAGCGCCGGAGCCGAAGACGTTGTTCGTCGGCGCTGAGCCGTTGTCAATGGAGTGGGAATAGGTGTAGTTCAAGTCAAACTGGAGACCATGTGAAAGCCGCTTGTGCAAGGTCGTGAGTAAGCCGTTGTAGGAGGAGAAACCCTGATTCGCAATGTATACGTTCGTCGCGAATTGGGGGTGCAACCCAACCCCCCCAACAAAACCGACGGGGAGGCCTGCACCGAACGGCGAAGCGAGGAATTGCAGAAACTGGGTAACGTCACCCAGATCACCGCGATTCAACTGGCCAAAATCGAAATCGGCGATGAGCTGGCTGCAGTTCGCGTCAAACAATTGGCAGTTGGCCCCCCCTGCTTGATTCTCAAAGAAAGGCTCAGGCGTCACTTGGCTTACTCCAGGAACAAAACCGGGCTGCCGGGTCTGAAGTGATAATGCAGCGAAATCGGAGGCCAGTGTGTGGCCGCTGGCTGGATCTGTAAAGTTCACAACTTGGTTGGCATCCGACTGGGTAATCAAACGCCGCCCCTGGCGTCCGACATAAGAAGCTTCCCAAAGGAAATTTCCCGGGAGCTCACGTTGAAATCCGAACGTGTAGGTAATCGAGTACGGTGTCTTGAGATGATTGTCGATCGCATAGTCTACTTGACCGATTGCAGTCCCGAACGCCGTACCACCTTGTGCAAAGGGGGTGAACGGTACGGAAACGGCCGAAGGAGGAATCACAGGGAGAATCGTTCCCAAAGAGGTGAACCGCTGATCAGTGGCGAGATTCCCTTGGGAGGCATTGGCGGAGCTGTTGGAAAAAATGAACGATACCTGATCCTGAATAAAGTTCGCTGCATTGGTGACGGGGTGCTCGTATACCAGTCCTCCTCCGCCCCGAATAACGGTCTTGCGATCGCCGAAGAGACGGCTGAGAAAACCGCTCTTTGCTGATGGGTTATAGGAGAACGCAACCCGGGGGGCAAAGTCGTGTGGACTAGAAGCATAGAGAGAGGGAGCACCGTGGTTCGCCTTTCCCCCAAAGTTATAGCTGACCAGTGGAAGGCTAGGATTACCTTGCAAACCAGCGGTCAGTCGCGGAACGAGGAACTCACTATAATTCTGGCTCGGCAATGCTTCGATGCCATTGACCTCGTACGGTACCGAATAGTACTGGTAGCGCAGGCCATACGTGAGCGTGAGGTCGCTTCGCATGCGCCAAGTGTCCTGGGCGTACGCCTCGTACTCATAATAACGGTAGTTGCGCACCGCGGGAGCACCCTGAGCCAAGGGCTGGAGATTATGATCGTTGTTGAAGTTGCTCGAAACCTGTCCGAAGTGGCCCAAGGCGAGGGCATACGCAGGATCCCAGAATGTACTCCCTCCTGCTCCGAGATCAGAGGGACGAGCGGAGCTGGGCAAACTCGGTAGCCCTCCCCCCAACCCCATCGTCACGAAATTGAAATCATTGGTTATGCTCGAATCCGTCTTAATGGGCTTGAAAGTACCGCCAAATTGCCACGTATGCTTTCCCTGAGTCCAGGTGAAATCATCTCGGTAAATGGGGATCGGGATTACGCGGGCTTGGCTGGATTGACCAGAGAATGGGGCTGACAAGATGCCAGCGCCGGCACCGTTGTTCCCGAACACGTTGAAGTCGCTAGTGCCAGTGGGACTAAAGGTAGTCGGAAAGCTGAGTTTGGAGCGAGTCTCGCCGTAGTAAAACTGGTTGACTTTTGTGTTGCTGATCGTCCACGTGTGACCGAGAACGAATGCCCAACTATGATCGATAATCTCGTGGGTGATTGGGTCACCGGGAAACTGCTCGGGTGCGGCGAAGTTGACGTCATCAGGAACCAACTCTCGCAGAATGCTAAACCTCCCGAAAACTTTCATCTTGCTGTTCAGGTTGTAGTCAACGCGCCCGACATAGTCGTTCTCGGTGAGACCAGCCTTGGCGTTGAAGCGGAACCCGCCTGTATTGATCCCATCGCCCACGCTCCCGCTTAGATCATTCGCTTTTGGGTAACGGCCATTCATGAAGGTTAAAAGAGGCTGGTTGAGGCCGATCCCAGCGGGATCCAAGGTTTTCAAATTCTCATTAGCCGAATTGGATTGAGTATTAGAGATAAAGGTGAGCGTACCGCCGCTGTTGATGTACCCAATCTGGCCGTTGCGCCAGGTGTCCAGAGGGACAGTCCGCTCAACTGTATCCTGCGTGTGGTCGCGCCGGCCTTGGTAATTAAAGAAGAAGAAAAGCTTATCCTTCTTGATCGGGCCACCTAAATCCGCTCCGAACTGATTGCGGATCAGTTGCGTGCGGGGAGTAACAGGAGTCGTGCGGTTGTTGAAAAAGTTATTGGCTTCAAACGAAGTGTTGCGGTTGTAGTCGTACGCTGATCCATGCCAGAGGTTAGTGCCGCTCTTAGTCACTAGATTGATCTGGGCACCACTACCTCGACCTTCCGCGGAAAGCGGGTTGGCGGTTTCAACGTGGAACTCCTGAATGGAGTCGACCGGCGCATTCCCCACCGCGATGAAGGCCTGGCCTGTGCCGAAGTCATTGACATCAAGTCCATCCAGCGTGACATTTCCTTGGTCTGTGCGGGAGCCTGTGACAGCACCGTCGCGGCTACCATTAGGGTCGTCGTGACTGCCCGCACCAACTGAAGCAGTGCCCGGCTGCAGCGCCGCCAAAGCCAGTGGCGTGTCACGAAACTGAATGGGTAGTTCATGAACCATCTTCATGTCGACGCTGTTGCCCACGCTTGCGTCGGTCGTGTCCAACGAAACCGTCGATCCCTCTCCCTTAACCTCGACAGTCACGGAAACTTCACCTACCTCCATCTTCAAGTTCTCGGTGTGAATCGTCGAGACAGCTAAGTAGAGGTTGGGCACAGTCACGGTGCTGAATCCCTGCTTCGTCAGCGTAAGCCTATAGTTGGGACCGGCCGGGACGTTACTGAACGTATAGGCCCCGATGGAACTGGTCTTGGTCGCAAAGCTGGCACCGGTCTTGGTGTCGACGAGTTTGACGTCAACATCGGGCACGACGGCGCCGCTGGCGTCGGTGACGACGCCGGTCAGCGAGGCGACGTCCTGGGCGTGGGCGGGGACGCTGAGCGTCATGAAGAATGCAAAAGTAAAGACGGGAAGCAACAGGGCGGCAAAAAGGCGAATGGCTGATTTCATTGGGTTGTCCTCAGATGCTCAGGAGATAAACGTTCGGTTGACACACGGATGCTTGCGCTTGCTTGGCCATCTGCCCGAACCGCAAGGAACGCGGCGAGGATGGCACAGCCATAGC
>DASTCY010000061.1:0-45099 GCA_035710725.1 Candidatus Sulfotelmatobacter sp.
ACGCGGGATTTTCGTCGGTCATGATCGCTTGCGCGTCTTTTGCGACGTTGGCCGCAATGACCGTGTAGAGCGTGTCCGCTTTGTTGTCCGGCGTTTGGACGAGCCGAAGATCACCGCCACGCTCGCGAACACCGACCACTACGTCTTTGTTCTTGAGCTTGCCGCGATTGCCCCGCTGCTTTCCGCCTACGTAGGTTTCGTCCACCTCTACCACTCCGCGCAGCTTGGGGGCGTTCGGGTTCACCATCGCTTTGCGGATGCGGTGCGCCAGATACCACGCCGTGCGGTACTGCACTTTGAGCGAACGCGCGAGTTGATTGGCAGAGATGCCTTTCTTTGATTCGGCAATGAGCGCAATCGCGAGGAACCATTTCGTCAGGGGCAGATGAGTGTCGTGGTAGACGGTGCCCGTCGTGGCCGTGAATTGGAAGCGGCATTCGTTGCACTGATAGAGTTCCCGATCCGGCCCGCGCTTCTTGGTTTTCCGGTTGAGTTTGCCCTTGGCGGTAATCCGAGAAATCCTCAGCGATTCACAGGCCAAACACTTGACTCCCTCGGGCCAGCGCATATGCTCTAGGAACGTGAGGCACTTTTCTTCGGTGTTGAGTTCCTGATGCACGTCTAACAGGTTCATGGCGGCCTCCAACTAGAAGGCATTATGGCAGAAATCGCGTGATGTGTCAAGTGCATAATCGTGGATCAAGTCATGATTAGCCATCAGGATAAGACCAAAGAAGAGAGTAACTTCGTAGAATTTCGTCGCAAGGTCCGGGCGGCCGAGGTACTCTCTGCCGCCACTGAACGATTGCTGCTGGAGCTGCGCTTCAGCGGACGCGTCACCGTGGTGGTGAAAAACGGCCGCGTGCTCAAATCGGGATACGAAGAGGGCTACTTCCGGCAGCAGGGCGAAATAACTGAAGGCGAAGGACGCTGAATCGTGGCAAGCTGATCGTAGGGTGCGAGTACACAACAGGAACAGCAAACAAACTAAATAGCTCAAGCAGGTCATCGTAAGAAAAACGAGCCCTGCGTCCCGGTTCTGCGCTGGATGGCGAAGCCGCGACGCAGGGCTTTTTCGTCAACTGATCAACCGATCGAAGGAGGCGCCATGAGTCGTGATATCAGCAGCAAAGAGATAGTCCGCGTGGAGCTGAAGTATTGCGAACGCTGCGGACGGATGTGGCTGAGAACAATGGGTGATATGCAGGTCTACTGCGATGCATGCCAGCCGGCAATCGCGGAACTGCCGGTCCGTAAGCCCATGCAGTCGGTGCGCTTGGAGGCCGCGAAGCGCGACAACGCAGATGCGTGCAGCACAGGTAAGTGTGAGCAGAAATTGCAGTCGGCGGGAGGTGCGGCATGAGCGAAGCCACTTCGTCGCATGCGGTGGGAGAAGCAAGCGTTGTTAGCCATGCTGTAGATGTCCCCGATTACGTGCCAGAAGGGCAGGAAGGATGGTGCGGGCCAATCGTGGAAGGAAATTCGGGAGCGGCACGAACTCGCGCCGCGAACGGGCCGGTGACCGAAATACTCCCAGCGCATCAATTTCCCGGCAAGCCACAGATGCGGGAACGCGTTCGTGCCTCGCATCCCACAGTGACGGAAGACGATCCGCTGGATCGAAGGCCGGAACTGCGGGCGTATCGTGCGCGTACGGTGGCCATGTTGCGCCGCTACCTGCGCTATTCGCTCGATACCGGGCGCGTGCCTTCCATATTGGGCGGCCAATATTTCCGCAGCGGGGTCACGTCTTATGGCATGACAACGTTTGAGGATCGCGTGATCTTCGTGCATGACATGGAGATCTGCCTTGACAAGCTGGGCGAACTGTCGCGGCAGGTCATCGCGCGCTATGTTCTGCAGGAGCATACGTGCCGGGAAACGGCGCGCCTGCTGCACTGTGCGGAAAGAACAATCCGACGCAGCATTCCGCTGGCGCTCGATCAATTCAGCGAGATACTGCTTTCTGTGGGTCTGCTGGATGCGTTGAGCACGATGGAGAAAGAAACCTGTCAAGAGGGGGGACACGACGAAATTCTTGCAAGTGATTGTGAACTCGACAAATAAAAACTTGCGAGTCGTGTCCGCTTTGCCCTGTTCAATTTGCTATCCTGAATTTAGACAGTAAGAAATAATAAAACCTTCAGAAATCATACCGAAGGCGCGCTGCAACGCGCGCCTTCACGTTTTTAACTGATGAAGCGGTCTGGCCGAAGCAGGGTGTGCGCCCGGTGGCGCCGGCATCTGGAGCACGTTCGGCTTTGGAGTTGGAACGAGTAGTTGGCGCAAGCTGGGGAACAGTACACGCAAGATCCCTTCGACTTCGCTCAGGGCAGGCTCTTCGCTTCGCCTGAAAAGCGGCTTCGCTCAGGATGACGCCAATCATGAATCAATTCATGATGCTCCACTCTGACACCAGACTTCAACATCGCCACTTCAGTTCATCATCCGGGATGGGTCATGAGGAAGACGAAAAGCAAGGCGGGGACCAGAAAGAAAGCGGCAGAAGAGAATTCAGAGAAAAGTGGAGCGAAACCAGCGACGTTGGAAGAGGTACGAAAAAAAATTCGGGTGATCATCGGCGCCAATGCACCGGCGCTGACCAAGGTCATGGTGGCCAAGGCGAAGGACGGACAGTTGCCGACGGCGAAATTTCTGTTTGAACTCTTGGGATTCGAACACAGCGCGGATGAGGAAGAAAGGCCGGAGGAAGACTCGCTGGCGAGGCTGCTGCTAAGGGAACTTGGGCTCCCGACCGAACCATCGAAGGAGGAGCAAGATCAAGAACCGCTTGGCTTGCAGTTGGGAATTGGCAAATCGGAAACAGCGGGTGAGGAAAAGCCTGAAGTAAACACGGAGGAAGTCGCGTTGGCGATTTCGTGATGGCAATAAAGCGGGGCATGGCGCGAGGAAATTCCTGGAAATCTTTTCAGGGTTCGCGCCGCTGCGCTACTCGCGAAAGAAGATTGAATCGCAGAGGGCGCCGAGATCGCCGAGTAAGCATCACGGCAGAGGAACACGGGTGGTGAATCGGCGATCCTGCTAACATCGAAGGGGCAACACGATTTGGTGCATTGCATCCCACTCTAGCCGCAAAGAACGCGAGCAGGTTGGGGCAACCCGACTGGCATTGGACTCAGGACGAGAATGGACATGACGTGGCTGACCGACCGCATCGCGGTGGGCGGCGGCATCTGGAACTCGGAGAACATGGCGGCGGTGAAGCGGGCTGGGGTGACGCACATCATCGACATGCAGATCGAATTTGACGACACGGAACTCGGCAAAGAGCACGGGATCCAGGTGCTATGGAATCCAACGGACGACAATTTTCAGCCGAAACCGGCGGAGCTGTTTCAGCGCGGAGTGGAATTCGCGGAGCGGGCGCTGGATTGTCCTGGGGCGAAGTTATATATCCATTGCGCGGCGGGCGTGCATCGCGCACCGATGATGGCGCTGGCCGTCCTGGGGTCGATGGGATGGCAATTGGGTGCCGCGATGGAGCTAGTGCAGGCGCGGCGACCGTTAGTGGATTTTGCGGATGTGTATGTGAAAAGCGTGGAAGAGTTTTTGAAGAACGCAACCCCAGAGGACAAAGAGGAACACAGGGGCCTGGATGAAAGCAGGTGGTCGTAAAGGGCTTCGGAGGATTCTGAGACGAGGTGTGCTCGGCTGAACAGCCCCCTTCAACTGACCGGGCTCCCGCGATAGGTTCGTGACGAAGGAGATCCTTCGCTTCGCCTGGCAAAAACGGCTCCGCTCAGGATGACTCACCCCCAATCGATCTAATAACGCGGCTTAAAGCGCCGCTCTTCCACATGGAGGATGTGATGTTGGACGCGGAATGCCGCCGGCAACGGCGGTTTTTTTATTGGCTGGGATTTGTGCCGGTGTTTTGCGCGTTGTGGTTGGGGAGTGCACTGCGGATGGCGGCGACCCCGCAGAGTTCACCCGCGACAACCGCGGTTCAAGATACCGTTTACAACGCAGATGGAACCGCAGCGCGAGGCACGCTCGTGATTACGTGGCCGGCGTTTGTGACCGCAAGCGGGACGGCCATTGCGGCGGGATCGAAGAACGTAACGCTGGGAGCGAATGGAGCGCTCAATGTACAGCTGGTTCCGAATGCGGGCGCGAATCCTGCAGGTGTGTATTACAGCGTGATCTTCCAATTGGGCCCCGGCGAAGTGAAGACGGAATATTGGGTCGTGCCGACGAGTTCGCCAGCGAACCTGGCGACGGTGCGGACGGCGCCCGGTGGGGGATTGGCGGGGCAGCCAGTTTCGATGCAGTACGTGAACACGGCACTGGCATCGAAGGCGGATGACAGTTCAGTTGTCCATGTGAACGGGTCGGAGACGATCACGGGCACGAAAACATTTTCGAGCGCACCGATCGTGCCGACGCCGACCACTGCGGGCAGCGTGGCGACGAAGGGATATGTCGATTCGGCGCTGGCCAACGTTGGCGCCGGAAGTTATCTGCCGACCACGGGCGGCACCATGTCGGGGCCAATCACGTTGAGCAACAATCCAACCGCGCCGATGCAGGCGGCGACGAAGGGCTACGTGGATTTGGGTGCGGCATCGAAAGCGGATTTGGTGAATGGGACCGTGCCTGCATCGGAGCTGGGGACAGGGACGGCGAATGGTGGAAGTTGTTTGCTGGGCAACGGTACCTGGGGCGCCTGCGGAAGCGGCAGCGGGAATGTGTCAACCATACCCGCAGCGACGCAGGCGATCGTTGAGCCGGCGGGGGCGGTGTTCACTGCAAACCGATTGGGCCAGAAGCGCATGGCAGACCAGTTCAACTGGAAGCAGAATCCAACATCGCCCTTGTCTCTTGCGCCGGGGCCGGTGACGGTGACACTGGCGCCATGTCCGGCGGGATTTCTGAATACGATCAACAACTCCAATTCCAATCACTGGATCTACGTGGATTCGGCAGTGGGCGATGCGCAGCAGCCGGGAGAGCCGGTACAGATCACCGCGGAGAACTGTCCGGCAGGAGCGAATTCGGGGACGATCACGTTTTCGGTGGCATATGCGCACGGCGCAGGATACGCACTGGAATCAGGTACGGGCGGAATCAAAGAAGCATCGATCGACGCGAACCAAGTGCGGCTGGGCGCCGATACGTGGATAGAAGTCACGCCCAATGCAACGACGAAGATGAAGGCGCCTTTGTATTGGCAAACGACGATGGGGCGGCTGGATGGAGGAATGAGCCTGCTGGAGTGCTCGGTGAACATGTCGTGCGTGAACATCGGAGACACGAATTCAGGCGGTTTCGCCAAAGGCAACTCGACCACGTACATGGATAACGTGGTCGAAGGCCTGTGGATCCGGCCAGACCAGTCGATGGCATTTTGGGACGTAACGCCGACGAGTCCAGCGTCGATAACGGCAGGAGGCACGAGCGCGACGCTGACGATCGCGACGTGTCCTGCAGGATTCTGGCCGCTGATTCCAAATCAGATCTTGTGGCTGAACGGAACGAGTGGAGGTTTGGTCTCGACGGCCTATGAGGCAACAGCGCCGGGGCCGGGCGAATTCGTGAAAGTGACAGGCGGGACGTGCACGCCGGGAATGACGAACGGAACGATCACGATTGTTCCGGCGACTCCGGGAATTTCTACGTTGTATGCGCATGATGCGGGATTCACTTTATCGAACGGAGCGACCGCACTGATTGAGGACAACTCGCAGGGAACGATCCTCGAGAACCTGCAGAGCAATGGTTGGACAGGGAACGTTGGCTATGGATTTCTGATCCAGAACGATAACAATCAAGGCGAGGAAGTCCGCAATGTGAACATGAATGGCGGGCAGCGCTGCGATGCGGATTTTTGCGGTGCGACGTTGTTTGGCCCGGGGCCGTACGGGTTCAACGCCGGCATCACGCACATGTACGGAGGGACGAACGCAACGTGCGCGGAATGGTACGACGGCAATGACTTCCAGCTGGGACCGACTGTATGCCAGGGATATCAGAACTTCGCGGCGTTCCTTTCGACGAGGCGAGGAGGAAGTCTGGAGCGGGCGTCGATCCACTCGGTGCATCGCGAGCGCGGAGGAGTGTCGAATTCGCTGGGCCAGAATTTAGGTGCAGCAGACCTGGTGGTGCAGGGCTATAGCATCACGGCAGATGGCAACGGGCAGGGCGCGAATACGTTTCCGGCATTTACGGCCGCGGGAAATCCTGGGGGGCAGTTACAGCTTTACTACATGGCCATCATGGACGTAACCGATGGAACGAAGACAGTACCCATTCCGATCGGGCAGGTGAATGTAAACAATCCGGCGACCAACAACGTGACCGTGAAGTGGGTGACGGCAGACGTCCTGGCCGGTAAAACCATCAATTTCGAGCTTTATCGCTTGTCTCCGAGCGCGGGAGTGCCAGGGCAAGTGCCATATCCCGGGGTGTGCGATGGCGTGAATGGAGATGGGACGTGCCTCGTGGCGACGAATATTAATCCGGCGAGCGTGTGCGATATCCACGGAGCATGTACGTTTACGGACAATATTGCGACTCCGACGGCGGTGATCCCGTTTACTGGCAGTGATGGGACTGGGATTGGAGGATACTTTCCGTTCTATAGCTTCAGTCCGGGCGGGATCGTGCTGAGTGCGGGAGCAACTTATCAAGGCGAGCCGGCGTGCATTATTACCTCCGGCGCATCGTGGCTGAATGTGACAGCTACAGTAACTGAGAATAGCTATCCGCCTAGCTCGACTTGTATACCTGGCGGAGGCTCGTATAACTCAGGACTAAGCTCATTTCCGAACAACGGAGGTTCGATTGCGCAGTGGGGCCTGTTGTTGCCGGATAGAAATAAGGTTAATGATGCAGGACGATGGACGGGGATCAAGGGAAGACTGAACTTCCTTGGCGGCGGAACTTATCCGCGGGACATTGCGACGTGGTTTGATTCGAACCCAGCAAAAACGTTGTCGAATAAACAAGAATATGGATCCGGCGTAGCGGGAACTTCGTTTGGAACAGCAAATCGTCCGCAGTGGGATGCAGCGGATATCGCCACAGGAGTGGAAAACAACGGAACAGGGCTGTATCAGAGGGTTTCAGCGAATGGAGTGTTTGACTGGTATCTAGGGGCGTTGCCAAATAACGCGGGTGGGACGAGCAGTAACTGGAGTGAAGAGCTGTCGGGAACGGGACATACGTTTAAGGTGCCGGTGATTGTAAACGGGAATCTGACAGTGACTGGGACTTGTACCGGATGCGGCAGCGGCGGTAGCAGCTCGTGGAGCGGGCTGACGTCTCCGACATCGAATTTGAACATGAATCTGGGGACATATGTAACTGGACTGAGCATCGGAGACTTTGGAGCGACGCCATCGGCTGGAGCGTTCACCGTAACGGACACGGCGACGAGTTCGAGTGACACATCGACGAACCTTCTAGTAGGAACAGGGGCGTCATCACGGCATAACTCATTTGCGGCGCAACTGAATGGCGTCAATCAATTTCAAATCTGCTGGCAGCCGGGTCCGCAAGGAGAGACGGTTATCGGGTCGGCCGTGCCGTGCGCGGGTATTAATCAGTCTCCATTTGCAAAATCGGTTGTCATCAGTGGAACGGGCACGCATACAGTACAGCGGCTATATCAAGGGAGCACGTCCGCCGCGGGAACGATGATGGAATGGAACAATGCGACGGTAGCTGGCACTGGTTTCAGTTTCTGGAAAGCATGCGCGGGTGCGACGGGATCGGACACAGGCTGTGGGTCCGGATCCATTGTTTCCAGTTTGCGTGGGGACGGCCTGTTTACGGCGCAGTCTTTGAAAATTGCGGGGATCACAGGGTCGACGCAGTGCCTTCATGTTGACACGAATGGGAACGTGAACGGAACGGGATCCGATTGCGGTGCTGGATCGGGAGGCGGATCAGGGACGGTGGCAAACGCTTCGGCGTCGCAGGTCGCGATGTATTCGGCCAACGGCACTGTGGTCAGCGGGGATAGCTCACTTACTGATAGTGGGACCCTGCTGAGTTACTCGGGGGCGGGAGGAATCTCGGCATCGACATTTCAAGGGACCGGATCCGGTGCATTTCTGGAAACAACCGTTGATCAAACGACTACACCGGCGAGCCTTCCGCCAAATCAGTCGACAAGCTACTACTCTTATGACGGTCAGCTGTGTGCGGTTTCGCCGGTGGGACAGGTTAGTTGTACGGAAGTGGATTCTGCACTTGTCCACGCGAGTGGAAACGAGACTATCGGGGGTAATAAGACCCTAACAGGTGCGCTGAACGGGACAAGCGCGAACTTTACGGGTAACTTGACCGTAGGTGGGCAGATCATTGGTACGGGACCGTGGGCGGCGGTTGGGCCCGTGCCAGGGCTGAGTATAACGCCCGCGGCCAGTCAGTCAGAGCTGGCATTCGACACAAACGGATTCTTGGTGACTTCTGAGAATGGCGGGTCGGTGGAGGCGGTCGCAAAGTTTTCTGGGGCGACGGCACCGGCAGGAAAGACGATTGTGGGAACCGACGCGAATGGGCATCTGGTGGATGCGAGCTCGGTCACATTGAGCAACAACACGACGGGGAACGCGGCAAATCTGAGCGGTACGCCGACGCTGCCGAATGGGACTACGGCAGCGACACAGACCGCGAAGGACAACTCGCTGAAATTGGCGACAACCGAGTATGCGGATGGAGAAGTGCCGGCAGCGACCCTGCCGTTTATCCCATTCAACGACTACAACACGATAAATCAGGGCATTTTCCCAACATCTGGAAGTTCCGCACTTATCATTTCATTCACGCTGCCCTATGAGATCACGACCTCTAAAGTTGCGTACCGGGTCGGCTCCACGGCCGACAACACAAGCAACACTTACGAGATTGGGATATATGCTTCTAACGGAAGCTTGGTGCTCTCGTATCAGTCCGCGGGAACATCCTTTGCGCCTACCGTAAATACGATTTACCGCCAGTCGTGGTCACAGGGGTCAACGACGCTAACTCCTGGGAAGTATTATCTCGTACTTAGTAGCAGTTGCACGTCGTCATGCGCAACCTTCAATGCAACGGGAACCAATGTAGCTGCATACTATTATCAAGCAGCGGCGTCTGGCGTAGCATCGAGCGGCGTATTGAACTCCTCCATTACAGCTCCAGGCACTGGTTACGAGAGCTTTTCAGGTCAAGCGTTGTCGGTGATATTTGAGTAGTTCATCACGCGAGAGTCGGTCACAGCGGGGTAGCACACCAATGAAATGGAAGCTATATATAGCGTTGTCTATGTTGGCGAGTCCAATGTGGGCGGCGACTTACTATGTGAGCTCGAGCAGCGGGAACGATGCGAATCCGGGAACGCAGACGCAGCCGTTCCAGACGATAGCGAAGGTGAATGGACTCTCGCTGGCGGCAGGGGACAGCGTGTTGTTGAAGCGGGGAGACACGTGGAATGAGCAACTGATTGCGTCGTCCTCGGGGACGGCGGGGAGTCCGATTAGCTTCGATGCGTATGGGACAGGAGCGGCGCCGGTGCTGACGCCGCTCATCGGCCTGGCAGGCGCGACCTGGATACATAACTCCGGGAATATTTACACGACGACGCTGACGACCGCGATTGCCTCGCCGCAGATCAATAACGTGCAGTTCGGGAGCTTGTGGGGGCGAAAGAGGAATGCAAATCCGGGATGCACGTCGGCAGGAGTGATTCTAGGTCCACGAGATTTCTGCGTGGTGTATCCGACCTTATATGTCTATTCACAAAGTGGGACGTCGCCATCGGCCTACTACGGTGCGATCACGGCGGTAGTTGGGCAGCCTTCGGGGCTGGCGGTGATTTCGGTGGTGAACGCAAACTGGCTGGTATTTCAACATATCAAGGTGCAGAACTTCGACTACATGGGCGTGGCGGTCACAGGGAATTCTGACCATCTGGTGTTTGCAAATATGGAGTCGGATGGGATGGTGCCTTACGGAACCACGCCGCATGGGTTCTATGTGGACGTAAGCAGCGGATACGGCACCAGCATTCAATTCTTAAATGACGATGCTTTCCTTAACTACGATGGGTTTCGGGTTGACGGAGCCTCGTCGGTGATGATCACGAATTGCCGTGGATACGCTAATCGGGATGCAGGACTCAAGGACAATGCGGGTACGGTGACATATTCCTATTCACATTTTTATGGAAACAATATTGCGCAGCTGACACCAAGGGACCTTGCTGGGTCGTCGGCGCAGCTGACGTCAGGGGCAGGGAACGTCGCGAGCACGATCGCACCCGTAGTGGCGAATTTTACTCTCTATCCGGCCCGGATTTCCCTGACGGTGGATGATGTCGGTTCGTCGTCTGGAACTGAAGCTTATATCGACGGAATAGTGTCTACATTCGGTTCGCGCGGACTGAAGTTTAATGCGGCCGTTGTACCTAGTTATGCGGTGAGTTGGCCTGACGTGAATAACTGGCAGGCAGCAGGGAATGAAATTGACTCCCACTCGTGGTCACATCAGTATTACACGACCAATACAAGTCCGTGCGCCGCGAGCTGCACCCCACCGTATCCGAATGCGCCCGCGATAGTGATTCAGTACACGGGGAGCGGGACAGCGGCCACGATGACTATCTCAAATGGATCATCGGGGACTTTCAGCACGAACGTGACGGGTGCAATGGGGGACAATCTTGGTCCAATTAGTTTGGCGTCGTACAGCGCCCTAACCTTGTATGAGTATTTACAATCCCAGCCGCACTATTCAGTACAGCAGAACTCTGCGCTGTGGACAACAAATAGCTGGCCGCTATCGCGACCGAATACAAGCGCTCAGGACTTTCTAGCGGTTTCAAACGCCGACATCAAGACCGCTCCATATACGATTGTTTACGACCAAACGCTGCTCGAGCCGGACGAGATGCTTTCCTCGAAGAATGCGATCCAAACGAATGTCCCGGGGCTGACGGAATCGTTCTACGTCTATCCGGATGGCATTGAAGATCCGACGGTTGAAGCGGATGCAATTGCCGCCGGCTACACGGCCGCGCGCGGAAGCCTGGCGATGAAGGACCAGACCAACCAGACGCAGGGCGCGAATTCGCTGTACTCGAATGGCGTGAACATACAGGACATCACGAGCCTGGGAGCCATAGGGTTTCATGGGCTGTCACAAAGTGCGATTTATGCATTGGCCGGGAATCTCGTGTTCCGCGCCTCGGCGTGGGGCGTGCCGTACGGGTTGTTTTGGCACTGGAATTCCGCAGGGAACGACACACCCGACATTAGCAACACGGAGCTTGCGAACGTTCTGGATGGGATCACGAATGCCGGCGGGAGCGTGATGACGAATATGGCGATGGCAAATGCGGTCACCTCGACTTCGGGAGCGAACGTCAGTGGGACGACACGATGGGTTCAGAATCCGACGGGGGTAGCGGTACACCTGGCGGTGGCGTCGGCGGGATCACCTACGGTAGGAACGGGAACGCCAACCGCATATCCGATTGATCTGAACGGAGTGAATCGCACGGTGCTGGGCACGTGGGACATTGGTGCGAGCGCATACGTATCGCAGAGATATGGGACGCCCGGGGGCAGCGGGCAGTGGAAAGTCCAGTAAGGAATCAGCCAAATGAAAGCTTGCATTTGTTTTGGGATGAGCTTGCTCATCTGGGCACCGATGTGTGCGCAATCGTTCAAAGCCAGCGGGCAATTCAGCTCAACCGGATCAATGTCGATTGTAAGCGGGGGGTTACCGAGTTACTCAGGATCTCCTACTTATCTAACTGCGATCACTTATCCTGCGACGCCGCCGAGCGTGGGCGGGATCACCGGCGCCGGCGATACCTTCACCGATCCCGTCTTTGGGACGCAGGGGGTGCGGGTGACGGACGCGATCTTCGATCCGTCCATGACCGGGAACGCCAATAACAATTATTCGGTCAGCAACGGCGGCAGCGGGGACGATAGTGGGTTCAACACGAACTCCACGCTGTTCTTTGTGACCAACGATGGCGGGATCCGGTATGTGGTGAAACTGAATCCGGCCACCTTGCAGGTCTCGCGGCTCTATGCCGGGGTGACGACGGGCAATTGTCCGCTGAATGGCGGGAATTGCTCGGTGCGCGGCGGGTGGGCGGATGCAGGCGCGTTAGTCTTTTCGGTGGCGAATCCCTACACGCTGTACGTTTCGCAAACCTCCAGCACAGAGATTGATTCCTACACATTTGATGGGCCATCGTACTCACTTCCTCCGCCGATGGTGAAAGTCGGAGACTTTCAGGAAGATGCGCCCGCGGGTTGCGCGGGAACGGCTTGTAACTGCCTGCCGGCCAACTTTGGCACGCCGACCTGGGTAAGTGATGGCGGAGTCGGCGCCGGGGATGCGGTGTTTGCGCGAACCTTTGCCAGTTCAGCCTATAACTACGGCGGGACCGGCCAGAATGACGCGATCTATGTAGGCGTGTACTCCCCGACCAAGGGCTGCATGATGATGAACACGCAAACCGGCGTGATTCATGCCGACCTGGGCTGGGGCGGCGGGGCGGGGCTGACCTGCTCCAGCACGCAGTGCAGCGGAACCTCGACGGCGGCCGCTGGGTTTGCCATCCACAACGTCAAATTGAACCGGGCCGGAAACCGGCTGGTCATTCAGTGGGGCGGCTGCATCACCGGAACGTGCTACAGCAGCACTCCGTTTATCTGGGCGTTTGCGGATGCCGGCGGCAACGGATCGAATGTGGTCTACGTTTCGGAAACCGTCGCCGGGCATCGCAGCGGACACTGGTCGGCGGGATCGCTGGGTTTCGTGAACGATCCGGGTGCCATCACCGGCCAATTTAACTACTGGCTGACTTCGGCGACGGGCGCACCGGGCACGTACTCGGTGGTCAATAACGTGCCTTCGCCCAACTGCGCCTACAACGGCACCGATGAGCACACCGGCTGGCAGATGGACAACGCCACCGACACCATGCCGTTTGGCCTGGAAATTACCACGATCAGTCTGCAGACCTGGGGCCTGTTTCCCTTCGATCAACCGCCGGCGAATTGTCCGTGGTGGGGCGAGCTGGATCTGGTGGACATGAACGGCGACGGCCTGGTGCATCGCGAGGCGCTGACCTTTAATAGCTCCTACCATTCCTCGTTCAACGTAAATAACGACATCGCCATCTGGTCGCAGGACGGCCAGTTTGTGGCGGTGGGCAGCGATTGGTTCAACACGCTGCGAAATGCGACGGGAACCTCGAGCTCGTGCATTCCAAACGGGCCGAAGTGGCAGGCATCGCGGGCGCGGGCGCTGAACTACATTCTGACACCGGGAACGACAAACAATCCTAATAGGTATTCGTTTAAGGCGATGGTGGCCGGAAGTTCAGGAACGACGGAACCAACATGGAGCACGTCCTGTGGTAGTTACGGGCAGACGTGCGGCGATGGCACGGTTACGTGGACAAATATCGGGCAGCCGAGCACAAATCAGTGCGGGGCGGACGTGTTTTTGTGGAAGCTGCAGTGAAGAAAAGCTCGAACACATAATCGCAGGGAGCGCCGAGAACAGCCGCAGAGAGCGCGAAGCGGCGCGGACCGAACTTGATTCTCACAGCAAAGATCGTCAGGGATGCGCGACGAGCGTCAAGAACGCGGAAGCGATTAACGGAAGGTTGGCTGACGAAGCCGACGTTTTTAGGGCGAAGTGGAGGAGTCATGAAGCTAAGGAGTAGTTGGCGGAAGGGCTTGGCGGTATTGGCATTGATGGCAGCGTTGGTGTGTACGGGTTGCTCGACGGCATGGATTGGCCAGGCGGAGGAGATTGTGGCGGCGCTGATTCCGGCGGCGGCGAATGTGATTGCACTGGTGGCGGCGCTGCAGGGCAAAACTGCGTCGGCGCAGGATTTGCAAGCGATTCAGAGCGCGGGAACACAGGCGACGGCGGACCTGCAACTGATCCAGTCGCTGATTGCCGAATATCAGAATGCGGATGCTCCGGCGAAGCCAGGAGTTCTAAATCAGATTCAGAGCACGATTAGCGCAGTGCAGGGAAACTTAAATGGGCTGCTGGCGAGCCTGCATATCAAAGATTCGGCGACACAGGCGAAAGTGACGGCTGTGGTGGGGCTGGTCCTGTCGGAGGTGCAATCGTTAGCGGCGATCTTGCCGGTGGTGAGCGGTTCGCCCGTGGTGGGCGCACGGAGCGCAGCTGGTACGGGGCATCCCACGACCGATGTGCGGCAGCCTCGGGTTCCGCTGAGTGCCAGTGAGTTTGTGAAGTCGTACAACGCGACGTTGTCGGCGAAAACGGGGAACGCAGATTTGGACCAGGCAACGGGCGGGCTGCGGATTCATCGGCACAGTAAGCTGGCGCGTTGGGAGACGGCGGGGATGCTGAAGTAGCAAGTAAGTGGTCCGACAAATCCGGGCCGCCGGACAGCCGAGGGCCGCTGTCCCAACATGGTTATTGCCGGTCCATCCCGCAAAGAACGCGAGGGATTCGCGGGCGAGGGCGCCCGCGCCACACAAGAATGAGCGATCTGTATTTGCTGGAACAATTCGGGAAATGCCTGGAGCACCGGGTGGGCGAGAGCAGCATCCGGGACCTGCTGATCACTGGGCTGCTGAGGATCCGGCCGAAGCGCGGCGGGATTCGGCGGTTTCGGTTGAATCGCGCACAACAGCAGTATTCGCACGATTGCACGACACGCAATATTGTGCTGAAGGCGCGACAGCTGGGCATTACAACGTATGTGGCGGCGCGATTTTTTGTGCAGACGATCACGCGTCCGGGAACGCTGACGGTGCAGGTGGCGCACACGCAGGAGTCGGCGGAGGCCATCTTTAATATTGTGCGGCGGTTTTGGGAGAAACTGCCCGAACCGCTCCGGCGGGGCGCGCTGGCGCATTCGCGTGCCAATGTTCACCAGCTGGTATTTCCGAAATTGGACAGCGAATACCGGGTAGAGGCGGCGGACGAAAATGCGGGCCGTGGAATGACGATCCACAATCTGCATTGTTCGGAGGTTTCGCGGTGGCCTCGCGATGCGGGAGAGACGCTGGCTTCCTTGCGAGCGGCGGTGGTGCCTGAGGGCGAGATCGTGCTGGAGTCGACGGCGAACGGTTCGTGGGGAGTTTTCTACGAGGAGTGGCAGAAGGCACCAGAGACGGGATATACACGGCACTTCTTCCCGTGGTGGTTTGAAGCGTCGTATTGCGAGGACCTGGAAGGCCAGCCGAGCGTGCTGCCATTTAAGGAAGAAGAGCAGCAGTTGATGACGCAGCACGGGCTGACTGAAGAGCAAATCGCGTGGCGGCGCGCGCGTTGGAGAAATCTCCGCGAACTGGCGAAGCAGGAGTATGCGGAAGATGCGCTGACGTGCTTCCTGGCGTCGGGCGAGTGCGTATTTGACATGGAGGCGGTCGAGCGGGCGGCCGCCATCGCAGGGCGGGCACTGGAAACGCAAGACAACGGGCGTCTGCGTATCTGGTTCCCGCCCAGCCGGGGAAGGCAGTATGTGATTGGGGTTGATCCAGCGGGCGGAGGGTCGGAGGGAGATTACGCTTGCGCGCAGGTGATCGAGCGGACGCTGGGATTGCAGTGCGCGGAATTGCACGGGCATTTTCCTCCATTTGAACTGGCGCAGCGAGTAGCGGCCTTGGGAGCGCTTTACGAGAGGGCGCTGATTGCGGTGGAGCGAAACAATCATGGTTATGGAGTGCTGGCGCACTTGAGCGAATTGCAATACGACAATTTATATGTGCAGGCAGGACAGCCGGGATGGTTGACAACGGCGGCGACACGTCCGGCGATGATTGAGAACCTGGCGATGATTGTGAAGGAGCAGCCGGACTTGTTCCACAGCGATCAGTTATTCGCGGAGCTGAAGACGTTTGTCCGGCATGGCGATGGGCATGCAGAGGCGGCCGAGGGATCGCATGACGATTGTGTAATGGCGATGGCCATCGCGCTGGCGGTAAGACGGGAAGACGCGGGACGAGTGCGACGAGGTCCGGTGGGAGTGGCGAGTTTGAAGGTGTGAGCCGGGTGGGTTCAATCCGGGTAGGATCGTTAACCACAGAGGACACGGAGGAACACAGTGTGAAGTTTCCCACTCTGGTCGCAAAGAACGCGACAAAGTCGGGATAACCCAGTCCGGGATGATTTCCGAACAATGTTTATTCGTCACAGCCAGGGCGATGCCGCTTGAGGTAAGATGTCGCACCCTGGAAGGTCGGCGGTGAAGAAATTTCTCAGCTACAGAGCGCACGGGGACGAACGAAAAAAACGAGGTCCCTGCGGGAAATGATTCGCGACGCGAATCCTTTTCACTTGGCTCGGGGTGACAAACTAGCAGCAGGCGCGGTGTTCGTTGGGGATGTCTGAATGAATCGCGGTTGGCGATAATAAGCTTCGCGGGCGGCGCGTCCGCGACACATAAGAAGAAGAGTGGCGGTGGAGGCAGTCCAACACGTGAGAAGGATGCGCGGAGGGGCGCAGGGGCATTTGATGCGCTGCTCCGATGGGCACTTCTACGTCGTGAAGTTCCGTAACAATCCGCAGCACACGCGGGTGCTGGCGAATGAGTTGCTGGCGACGCGCTTGGCGGAGAGAGTGGGGCTGCCGGTTCCGATCACAGAAGTTGTGGAAGTGGAAGACTGGCTGGTGCAGCACACACCGGAGTTGAGCATTCAACTAGCGCAGGGCACGATCCGATGCCAGGCGGGGCTACAATTCGGATCACGGTATGTGGTGAGTCCGCTGGAAGGGCAGGTGTTCGACTATCTTCCGGTGGAAATGTTGGAGCGAGTGCGGAACCTGGACACGTTTGCGGGAATGCTGGCCCTGGACAAGTGGACGGGCAACGCGAACGGGCGGCAAGCGGCATTCTGGAGAAAGCTGCGCGAGAAGAAGTACACGGCTGCGTTCATTGACCAAGGCTACTGCTTCAATGCGGGGGAGTGGACGTTCCCGGATTATCCGCTGCGAGGCGTATATGCGAACAACGAAGTGTATGCGCACGTGACGGGGTGGGAGTCGTTTGAGCCGTGGATGTCGCATATAGAAAAGATCGAAGATGATGCGGTGTGGAGAGTCGCGGGGGAGATTCCTCCGGAGTGGTATGGAGGAGAGTGGGACCAGCTGCAAAAACTTGTGGAGGAGTTGCTGGACCGACGGGAACGGGTGCGGGAGTTGATTGAGGCATTTCGGATCTCGCCGCGAAGGCCGTTTCCGGGGTGGAGGGAGCAGGCATAGGGCTCACTTCAGAGAGTAACGAAGAAAGCAGAACGCAGTTCTCCCACTTCTCGCAAAGACGGCGAGAAGTGGGGCACCCCATGTAGTTATGCCGAAATGGCGACAGCTTGACTATTTTTTCCTGCGATATGCACCGGTCGCAGTCAGGGATGAGTTCGTCAATTTTGGCTTGGTGATGATTGAGAGTTCCGCGGGGGGTAGCGGATTTGCCGATGTACGATTCACGCGAGATTGGCGGAAACTACTGCGTCTCGATCCGCAAGCCGACTTGGAAATTCTCCAGGCGTTCGAATCAGATATCAGGAGGCGCGTTGTTGAGGCGCGGAACTGCGAAGCTGTAATGATAGCGTTGAACGAGTCGTATTCGAATCTGATTCAACTCTCGGGCGTAAAGGGATGTCTAAGTGAAAATCCATCCAAAGAGCTGGATGTGATGGCGAGTATTTACCTGGAAGGGCCGCAAGTCAAAGCGGAACAGGTCCTGACGGCGCGCTCAAGACTAGTGGCGCAAATGCAAGAGGCATGGGACACCGCAGGCGTTTCTAAAGTGGTGAATCCGGTTGCGGCAGCGGAATTTACGAAGCCAGGGGATCCCTTCAAATTCGATTTCGGATATCGAGTGGACCGCCAGTTCAAATTGTTCCAAGCGGTGTCGTTGCATTCGAGCGTGGATCCGGCGGTAATGTTGGCGTCACGGTATCCGGGTATTGCAGATGCGATGCGGAGTGCAAAAGAACGCTGGAATCCAACTTTGACGGCGGTGGTGGAAGACCAGGTAGATCGAACGAAGGCGCAAGTTGTATTCGCCGTGGACACGATGTTGGAGCAGGGAGTCATAGTACGTCCGGTGGCGGAGATGCCGGCGATCGCGGCGGCGGCGAGAGTGGAGTTGAGGGCGTGAACGAAGCGGCTTGCCGGAATTGGGTGAACTTTAACCACAGAGCGACATGGAGGGACGCAGAGGAGCAGGAGATCCCTCGACTACAGAAGGTGATCCGCAAGCGGATCGCTTTCTTCCGCGACTCCTGGCCGAGGCGCCGGCAGTTCTCACGGCCAATGTTGTTCTTGAGCATGAGTTTTTCGCGGACGAGGGCGTCCGCGCCACGGCGGGCAGCCCCTTCGACGCGTTCGCTAAGCGCACTTGCTGAGGGCGGGCTTAAGATCGGCGGCTGTCGTCACACAGTCTGAGTTCAGGAAAAAGAAATCATGAAAATTGCAGAGACTTTACGCGGCGCACTGCGCCGGATGGCAGGAGTGTCTTCGGTGCGAGCGCTCGAGAAGGTGCGGCGGACATCGGCGCTGCCATCGATCTTCAATACCTACGGGACGATGGCAGAAGCGTTGCCGAAGCTGACCTCCTATAACTTGCGAAAATTTTCGGAGACGCCGGTGGCGCGGCGGGCGATCAACTGCATTAAGGACCGGATCGCGGGGATGAGATGGAGAATTCAGCCGCGGCAGGGATATGCGCTGGAGGCGATCCAGGGTGGGGCGGAGAGAGTTCGGGCTCTGACGAACAATTTTGAGACGCCGAACCCGGATGATTCGTTTCGGTCGTTTGCGGAGCAGGTACTCGAAGACGTCATCGTTGGTGGATATGGCGCGATTGAGGTGCAGTTGAATCCGGAGTGGAGTAACAGTTCTCACGTTTCACGATCAGCTGCCGACCTGCGCTCGGCTGGGTGGACGGGGGCGTCCGCCCCTATACAAGCCATACCGCTGCTGATGTGGCCGGTGGATGGTGCATCGATCCGCATCAATGCGGAATGGGACGGATCGGCGCATTCAACGCGGTATGTGCAGGTGAACGATCAGGCGGGGCCGAGCGCGCAGGTCAAGCTGGATGATGATGAGCTGATTTACGTGCGGCTGAATCCGCGGACGCACACGCCATTTGGGCTGGGCCGACTGGAAGTGGCGTTTGAGACGATCAACGCATTTTTGGGAGCGCATCGCTATGCGGGGCGGCTGGCTTCGAACTCGGTGGTGCAGTATGCACTGTGGCTGCAGGATTTGACGCCGGAACATCACGAGCGGCTGATCCGTTGGTGGCAGGACGAGATCGAGGGCACGGGCAAGGTGCCAATCTTATCGGTCGAGAGCAAACCGGAGGTGCTGAGGTTCGGTGGAGGCACCGATGCAGACTTGCGACTGCAGTGGCAGGAATTTTTGCTACGGGTCGTCGCCGATGCTTTCGACCTTCCTCCGTTCTATCTGGGCGTGGAGCGGGATGTGAACCGCTCCACGGCGGAGGAACTGAATGAACTGGCGTTTCGGCAGGCGATTGTTCCGACGGCGCGATTGCTGGCGGAGTATCTGACGCGTGACGCGATTGGGAAGAAGCTGGGTTGGAACGATCTGGAGTTTGTCTTTGCGGATGTGGACGTGGCCGATCCGATGGAGGAGGCGCAGATCCAGCAGATCCTGTTGCAGAACGGCGTGCTCACGGTAAATGAGGTGAGACGGATGCGGGGGCTGGGGGAGTTGAAAGCGAGTTCCTGAAACCTTGCCACCACAGAGTCGACAGACGCGAACACCGAGGAGCGTTCGTCGTTGGATTCCTACTTCTCGCAAAGACGGCGAGAAGTGGGGCACCCCTCACCAGTTGAGAATTCCTCGCGAGGTCTGCGGTGCGAGTAGAGAACGCGGGGTCCTTCGACTGCGGTTTTGCTTCGCTTTCAGCGAAGCACAATCCTCGCTCAGGATGACAAGACTAAGAAATGAGAGCGGAGAACATGACGATTGCATTGGAGAGTATGGCGGTGGAGATACCGGAAGTGGCGGGGCATCCGAATCGGGCGGAATTTCGTGGCGTGCTGGCGACGGTGGATGCGGCATCGCAGCGGGCGCCGTCAGGAGCGAAGGGGCATTTGGTCCTGCTGACACGGGCTGCGGCAGAGGCGGCGCTGCCTTCGCTCCTGGGTATGGCCCTGGACTATGCTCCGTCACTCGATCGACATGATGTGCAGCGGAAAATTGGCGTGATCACGCGAGCGGAGATTGTGGGAAGAAGTATCGAGGTAGGCGGATATCTGTTTGCCAGGGACTTTCCGGACATTGTGGAGGAGATTGGGGAGTCAGGCCGCCACGAGAACCGTGGTGCATTTAAATCGGGGCAAAAACGAGCGAGTGGGGTTTCGTCGACCGGTTTGATGGGACGAATGTTTGGATTCAGTGGATCTGCTCAGCGTACGTCCGCGAGGTGGGCCAGGGGGTCGAAGCGCATTCATGCAAATGCGTATGAGGGGCTGGGCATGTCGTACGAGGTCACCGATGTGCGGGTGAATGACACGACAGCACGGATCTGGATTTTAAGTCGAGTGACGTTTACCGGTGCTGCCGTTTTGCGGAGGGACAAGGCCGCGTATTCGAATACGTGGATCGAGTTGGGATAAGAAAGACTATCGCAGAAAACGCAGAGAACTGCCGCAGAGGACGCGGACAAGCGTTTGATTTCACATGGAGGAAGCAGCATGAATGAAGAGACGGTGCAGCAGTTGATGGCGACGGCGGAACGGCTGGCAAATGCGGCCGAATCGCTGGACCGCGTGTTGGATCGGATGGATGCGCAGCAGGAGGCGCTGAATGCAAAGGTAGATCGGATTGTCGCGGCCGTGGATGAGCACGCGTACGTTCCGGAGTCAGGCGATGCGATGCGGCTACAGGAGCGGGTGGCGGAACTGGAGAAGTCGAATGTTGATTTGAAGGCGCAGGCGGCTCGGCTGACGCGGAAGACGCTGCCTCCGATGGTTTCGGCAATTTTGGCGAAGAGTGGCGAGGCGGATGGGAAGGTGGACAAAGAAGTTCTGAACAAGTCGTTGCAGAGCTTAAGCGTGGAACAGAGGATCGCCGTGAAAGCGGAGTTGGCGCGGGCGGGAATGATCGAATAGTTCTCCCACCTAGCCGCAAGAAACGCGGCCGGGATGGGGCGCCCGCGCGAGAAGGGTGGGGCACGTCCCACTTCCGACGTGCACAAAAAACACAACTTCGGTTGTGCTTTTTGTTTTTGGGAGAAAGAAAAACCGCAGAGAGCAGAGAGAGGGTAATAGGGGTTTCGATGGGCACTCTGTTCTGATTCGGAAGCAATTTCGGTGACACGAGATCGTTCGACTCCTGCACTCGGGAAAGAGTGTTAAACGAGGAAGGCTTGGTCGAGGCGGAAATTCCATACGTGATTGAGGCGGTTCAATTGGATATGGGGTCCTTCGCTGCGCTCAGGATGACAAGCAGGAAGGTGCATTTCAGAAGAAAAGGAGAGGACATGAGAGGACAATTTTTGGATTTGATGGCGGCGGCGGATTTTCTTGGGCCTGGCGCGGTCGAAATTGACCGATACCAGACGGAAATTTTTGACATTGTTCGGCGGCGAGGGGTGTTCGGACAGCGGATCAAGCAGGTGCCGGCGACGGGGCATCCGTCAAGATTTTTCGAAGAGACGGCGATTCCCGCTCCGACGGCGGCGCAGTCGTTTGTCGATCCGAGAAACATCGCTCCGACAACAGTGCAACCGGCGCGGACCGAGCTATCTGTGCCGCTGAAGGCGCTGGTTTCGCAGCTCAACTACAACCTGTTCGATATGGAAGTGACGGCGCAACAGAGCCAGTTTGCATACTTGCAGGCGAAGGACCTGGCGGATGCGATCGATGGGCTGATGCGAACGCACGATGTCGCTCTGTGGAATGGAAATGACACGTCGTTAAGCGCTCCGACGACTTCACAATATTTCGGCGTCATTGGGCAGATTGAAAGCGCGGCGAATCCGCAAACGGTCACGGTTGCCAAGAGCAGCAACGCGATTGTGCAAACGATCAAAACGGCAGTTGCCCAGATGGTGTCGAGCGCGCAGTACCAGATCAGGCCCACCGCCATCTATGCCAATCCGATGTTGCTCGACCTGATTGACCAGGAGATGAAGAGTTCGTTCAACCAGGTGCTCAACACCGTGGAGATCACAGGCGGGTTCACGGTGAAGGCGCTGTCGACACAAGCAGGAGAACTGCCGCTGATTCCGGAATGGGGTCTGGGATACACGGGCACGCTGGGTTCGGGAGCGGTACTGCCGGCGTACATCGTAAGTGAGGATCTGATCGAGTATCACTGGCTGACGGACCCGAATCCGCGAGTGTTCCGGCTGGGGCTGCCGGGCTCGCTGCAACAGCAGCAGGTAGTGGTGAAGTTTGGAGCGCCGGTTGTGAAGTTGCCGAATATCGCGCACTACGAAGTAAAGGTGACGGATTAGAGAACGTTCCTCAGAAGCTATCTCACATAAATGAAGCCGGAGGGTAAATCCAGTTTCCCTCAGGGGCTAAAGCCCGCAAGTTTTGTGGGCTCTTGGCGGCACGGCTGAAGCCGTGCCCTTCCCAAAACCATTTATCGGATCGCTTCTCACTTCTTAGTGGACCTGGAGTTCCCACCCTAGCCGCAAAAAAGGCGCGGCTAGGATGGGGCAGCCTTTTCCGGCTTCTGGCTTCCGGCTTCCGGCTTTTGAATTCCCACTTCTCGCAACAGCAGCGAGAAGTGGGACACCCTCATCGTCGAACGTACAAAGAGAAATGTCATGAATTATTTGGACACAACGGAATACCTGACATATGGGCTGGACGCGGCGACAGACCCGTCGTGGGTCACGGCGGCATCGGCAGTGATGGACGCTTACTGCAGGCGAACAACGCTGGGAGTGACGCAATACGAAGAACGGCTGAAATTGCCAGCGGATTTGAATCGGGTGCGGCTGAGTTATCTGCCGCTGGCTGCAGTGGCTCCGGCAACCACGGCGATTGTTTCGGTGCAAGGGCGCTATGGGCTGCCGAGACGGGGAGAGTGGCCGACTCCGGATGTGAGCGTGGAATTTGCGCTGGTGTTTGCGCTGCCGGGATCGTGGACGAGCATCGATCCGACCGCAGTGGACGTTGCGACAGCACTCGGAGAGTTGACCTTTCCGGTGAACGCGCTCGGGCTGGCGTTCAACGAAGTGGACGTGGTGTACACGGCGGGGCTGGATCCGATAGCGAATCGGGTGAAGGTGGCGTGCGCACAACTGGTCAAGAACGCGCAGGCAACTCCAGCGCTGAATGTGAAGTCGGGAAAGATCGATCGCATGCGGCTGGAATATTTCGGGGACACGCTGGTAGACGAGAGCGTGCGCAGTTTGCTAGCCCCGTATGTGGCGCGCAACGGAGCGTAGGTGGGAGGCGTTATGGGAACAGGGATTAGCGGAATGGCATTGATCAGAGCGGCGAATGCGATGTTGACGGCGCTGGGGGGAGACACGGTAACACTAGTGTTGCCGGCGACGGCGATGGCAGCGGATGCAGCGGGACAATTGGGGCTGGTCGATCCGGGAGTGCAGGAAGTGATGATTTCTCCGGTAGTGACGCGTGCCTTGCAGACGGGAAACCTGGGGCCGCGGAGGAGAATCGAGTTCACGCTGCCAGCATCAGCGATCGCGGCGCAATTATCGTCGCTGGGAATGGGAACGGCGGACGATCTGTTCAAAGCGGCGCTCGGGCTCAAGTATGGGAGCGACATGTTTTGCATTGAGAGCGTCAGTCCGGAGAACTTTGCGGGGACAATTTATTTCTACGTGGTGACCGCGGTGGAGTGAGGAAGCGGTTCACAAGGTTAGGATGTGCGTCGAACGCGCGATACTGCGTCGCAAGAATCGGGACGGCTTGGCGCAGCGCTCACGTCCTTCGGCGACAGAAAGCATGTCGTCCACGAAGACAGAGTGCGCGAACGGCAACGCGAGATGCCTCGCCCCTTTTTGCTTTTCTTCACACTATTCAACACAGAGGGCACTGAGGAAACCGCAACTCGAAAATCCCACTTCTCGCAAAGGCAGAGAGGAGTGAGGCACCCCAGCAACGTGGGAAAACATAGGAATCGCGTTTATATGCAATTTGCCAAAGACAGTTTTTTTCTTGCACTACAGCAGAGGTTGGCGGCACTGAATCCGGCACGGACAGCGGTGATCAGCGGCGCGAACGTACCCGCGATTGTGGTGATGGAGAACCTACCGCCGACGTCGGCCGAGCCCCAGCCGAACACGTTTTACCTGGAGTGGGGAAAGGCGGCGGTAGTTTCGGGAAATGCGGGAAACGGAGCGTTGATGAGCGTGGAATGTTTGGTGTCGTACTACACGTTTGGGTCGACGCAGAGCATGGTAGATCGCGGGCGGAGCCTGGGAGAACTCGACAGCGAATTGCTTTCGATCTGCCAACCTGCGAACGCGAGAAAGCGGGACTACACGCACGCTCCCAGCGCGGACCTGGGCACAAACGTATTTTGGACTCAACCGATGTTTGAGGAGGCGAACAAGAGCGCGCCGGTTGACAACGCGGGAAGGAAGCCGGATGCACGAGTACAGCGGCGGGCGCAAATCAGCGTTTTCTTTTTCTCGGAGGTGACTCTGCGATGAGCACGTCATCTTTACCTTTGCGGGCAGCGATGGTGCCAGTCACACGGCAGATGCGGGCGTATTTTGCGCCGGTGAACAGAAGCAGCGAAAGTCCGGTGGTGTTTGATCCAGCGGCATGCGGTCTGTTTGGGCTCGATTCGCCGCCTGCACCGTGGGCGGATTTGGGATGGATCGAGAATTTTCAACGCTTTCAAAGTACTCCGACAAACATCGTGCGGAGCGGTCCAAAGGCGCTGCCAGTCGGGCAGTTCCGGGGTCCACTGGATGTGCGGATTGAATTTGAATTCCGGCAGTGGGGCAAACTGCAGATGGCGCTGGCCGGCGGGTCGGAGCACATGAATGTATTGGCGACACCAGCAGGAACGACGCCAACCGCTTCAGGTGGAACACCGGTGCCGGGAGTGGCGGTGCTGGCGGGATCGACGGCGACTCAACTGACGTTGGGAGCGGGGGTGGCGAGTGGTTTTGCTGCGGGCAGCGTGGTTGCGGTTGATGTCGACTATCAACAGCAGTTAGGCTATGTGGGCTCGGGGATCGCGGCGGCATATGTGAGCGATCCTGTAATGGTGAACCGGGATGTGAACTATGTGAGACGGGTGACGTTCAACGTGGCGAGGGTGGCGGAGGTGACGACAGACTCGCTCATGCTGGCGCAGCCGCTTCTGGCGGGAGTACCGAGTGGAGCGTCGGTGCAGACGGTCGTGGCATTTGTGGACCGCGAAGGGGGGTCGTTCTTTCAGGAGTGGTCGGCGCTATTTGTGGCGGAGGAAGAGTCTGGCGGGCGAGTGTGCTTTTATTATCCGCGGCTCAGTGCGGATCCATGGAATGGATCGGACAAGGCGAGCGGGACAGGGACGAAACGGGCACGAGAAAACTTTGCAGAAATCGCCAAGCCGCTGGCGATGATGTCGTTGCAAGCGTCGTTTTTGGCTTTGCCGTACACGGATCCGAATGACGGGCAGACAGTGTTTTGCTATCGGAGTTATTTTCCGGCGACGATGGCGGCGGTCTATTGAGATCTTGGTTCTTCCGAAGAACAGATCTTGATCGCAGAGGTCGCTGAGAAAGGCCGCAGAGATCGCAGGGAAGAAGTCGCTCAGGTGGCGTTTTTTGGCGGACGGGAATATCGAGCCTCGACAGTCGCGCAGGGACAACCGGGGCACACCTCAGGCGCTGAAGCGCAGCGCATTTTCTCAAACGATGGCACGAGTGAACTCGTGCCCTTCCCCAAGCTGCGAAACTAGTTGTTCTTTCGCAGCCTATAAAGTTGCGCTTTCCCAAGAACCATTTATTGCGGCCGAGTGATTCGTGCTTCGACACCAATTCAGACTCCCAACCCTTCGATTGAAGTGTCCCGCGAGAGTTGGTCTCCTACAGGTAATGATGACGGCTCACCCCGATCGTGCTAAATGAACGAGGGCAAGAAAGAAGAAGAACATGAAGCTGACGATTGACAATCTGCAGGGGAATGGGCCGCAGGACTACACCGCCGCTCTGGATGGAACAATTGCGCCAAAGATAGAACGCGTGCTAAACAAACCAGCAGAATTGCGCTTCAGTTTGCTGGCCCTTTCGGCGGACTTTGTCGTGCCGGTTGCGGGAGCGCGGGTGATGCTGGGCCGGGCGAACGGCAGCGACGTTTTTACGGGGTATCTAACGCAGGCTCCGCAATATGAATATCTGGGATGGGGACAGTCGGGTCCTGTGTATCGTTACCACCTTGTAGCGCAAAGCGATGAGGTGCTGTTGGACCAGAAAGCGCTGCCGAACCGAGCCCCTTTCGTTAACCGGAGTGCGGGGAGCGCAATCAGACAACTGGCGCAGGATGGGCTCCCGGCGTGGTTCGACACGAGCCAGGTACAGGATGTGGATATTCTGGCCGCATACGTAGTAAATCCGCAGAAGAAATTTTCGGAACAGGCGGCGGAGATCTGCCTGGCAGCGCGGGCGAGCTATCGCTCGATGGGGCAAGCGCTTATTGTCGCCCCGATCGGGGCGAATTCCTACAGATTGAATGAGAGCGATATGAATTTTTCTGCTTTGGGACTGCAGCTGAACTGTGCGTGCCCGATTGTGAATGATGTAACGATTATTGGACTGAATGAACCGAAGGCCTACGTTCGTGACTATTTCGTCGGTGACGGACTCAGCCTCAAGTTTTACATGTCGCAGAAGCCGTTTCCGCAAAGCAGGCCAGCATTGATCGACGAGGAGTACACGCAGACGATACTGGATGCGGCGACGTGGAAGGTGAGCGATCCGGCAGCTGTGGTTTCGTTGCAGGCGCAGACACTGCAAATTGCGGGCGGCACGGGACAGGACGGGCAGACGACGATCAGCTTCATTGAGCAGATTGAACTGGGGGGGGCGCAGGAGTTGCAGCATGGGGACGTGAGTTTTTCAAGCAGCTCGCAAGGAATTCTGGGAGGGTTGTACGCAGGGACAATCTGTGCGGCGTCATGTCTGGCTGGCTTTCAGATCACGCCTAGTGAGGCCGGATCGAGTATTCGGGCCTTGATCACGGGATCGCCGACAGGGCCGGTGGTCGGGACGCAGTTGGGTCATCGTTATGTGCTGACGACATACATCTACTCGATGCAGATTTATCGAAGCCAGGAGATTTATCACTCGTCGTCGCATCCAGCGGGACAAGGGGTGGGTGGTACGGCGATTGGCGCCGATGTCCGATTTGTGCTCGAGTTGCAGGACATCGATCCATCGAATCCGGCGAGTTTGGTTTCTCCGGGCACGGTCTTGTTCGACGACGTAATTTCGAACGCTCCGGGATTCTGCACGTATGCACTGGTCGATGCAGTGAACCTGCACTGCAATATTGCATACACGTATGCGAGACACATCGCATTGGCAGAAGTGCGAAGTGCGCAGCCTGGACAGAGTTATGCAACGCAATTAACAGGGTCGCTGTCGGATGGCGCAAGTTGTGTAGTCACGAGTTCTCCGGCGCTGGAATTTTATCCGCAGTACGTGCCGGCGCTGAATGAATTGATCGTGGTGAGTTATCGCGGATATGGGCGAGCGGTGGCGGAGGTGAGTAATCCCAGCAGCGTCGCGCAGCTGGAAAGTGGCTGGGACAACGGCGTGCGCGGGGAGACGCGGATGGTGAAGAGTCCGAGCGCGCGCACGGGAGGAGATTGCGAGAACGCGGCCTTGGCGATTCTTCAGGACGCAGAAGCGGCAGCGTGGAGCGGAAGCTATCTGACGTGGGGCGATTTTCTGCCGGGAAGTGCGAGGGATATTTTTCCCGGGGATGCGTTGCAGGTGAATGTTCCATCGCGCAACGCGGAGTTTTCCGCGACCGTGAGAAAAGTCGAGATCGAGTTCGAGGACCCGAGCCACGACCGCGGGGTATACACAATCATATTCGCGAATGATGTGGCAGCGCCCCTGGCGATTCAGTACGATGCGTCAACAGTTACGGTCCCTCTGCAGGATATGCCGCCACAGCTGACGCTAAGTCAAGTGGGATCGTATTACATAGCGGACATCACGGAAGCGCAGATTGTGCAGGTGACTTCGACGACAGTGCAGGTGGACGTGGGATTCGTGCCAGCTGCGGGCCAGGGAGTAGAAGTCAGAGCCCATGACTATGGTTGGAGCTCGTCGAACGATCGAAACCTGCTGGGCCGATTCAACACACAGACGTTCAGCTTGCCGCGATTGGCGCGCGCACAGAACTATTTTCTGCGCTTGTATGACAGTTCGTCGCCGCCGAAATACTCGCGCTATGCTGCGGCTCTGCACGTTAGCTATCCATTGTGAATGGGAGACAAGTTATGGTACTTGGCGAGAGAACGATCGATTACGATTTTCAGCGTGAGGTCCTGGATAAGTTAGTGCGCCTGGAAACGATGATGGAAGCTCTGGTCGGCGGCGCGCAACCGGGGCGGATGAAAGAGGCGGAAGACAAGATCGCCGAGTTGCAACGGAATGACGTGCGCCGCAGCGCTTACAACCGGCTAGTGAATGCAGCCATCAGCGCAGGGATCAGCGTTGCGGTGGCGCTGCACCGGTATTGGCTGAAATGAGCTGTGGGCTACGAGTCATGAGCTATGAGTTTTTGAGTTTCGCGTTAGAGTAGGGAGGAGTTATGAATTTTGTGTCGCAGTTGTTGCGGGCGATTTCGTTTGTTCCGGCATTGGTGAATGGAATTGAGGCGATGTTCGCGGAGAAATCGGGAGCGGAAAAAAAGGATGCAGCGATGAGCTTTCTGGAGAACGCGCTGGCCGTGACAGAGTGCGTCGCGAGCCGGGAAATCACGGACCCGCAGAAATTCAGAGAAGGAATCGGACTCGTGATCAATGGCGTGGTGGAGTGCCTCAACGCTTCGGCTTGGTCGAAGGCTCCGGTACAGCTCCCTGCAATGCCGCAAACAAATTCATAGATCCTTCGCGGCGCTCAGGATGGGGCCAGCCCTGCGAACTCCCGGATTAGCCATTGCTGCGATGGAAGATACGGGGTCCTTCGACTGCGGTTCTTCTTTGCGTCGCAGCGCAAAGAAGAATCCTCGCTCAGGATGACACCGCCTTTAAATGACCGCTCGGTGCTGAGGAGCAGCAATAGTCTTGGGGAAGGTTGTCCGCGCCACAAGGCAAGGAAGACGAATACCGTCCCTACAGTGTAAAACGGCGTCCACAGGGGCTAAAGCCCAGCGGTGATTTGGCGAGCGGAACGCGGCCCTAAAAGGGCCGCTCTACCACGGGCTGCCGAGCTATTTGCCTTCGCGAAGGGAACAGAGTCCACGGGCCGCCTGCTATGTGCTTTGGCGGAGGGTGCAGCACCAGAGAGGCCTACCACAGTCGCACCTCACCAGCCGCCGCTCATACAGGGACAGGCCTTGGTGGGCCGCCTCAGCAGGCCACACCTAGTTAGCCGACGTCTTCGCTCCACTGCTCCAGATTTTTTCTTACTTGGGCCATGAACTGGTCGGCAACGGCGCCGTCGATGAGGCGGTGGTCGTAGCCTAGCGTCAAGTGAACGACGGAGCGGATGGCGATGGAGTCGTTGCCATCTTGGTCGGTGACGACCATGGGCTGCTTCATGATTCCGCCGACACCCATGATGGCGGAGTTGGGCTGGTTGATGATGGGCAGTCCGAAGACGGCGCCAAATTGGCCGGGGTTGGTGATGGTGAAGGTCGAACCTTCGACGTCTTCTGGCTTGAGCTTCTTGGTGCGGGCACGCTCGCCGAGATCGGTGATGCTGCGCTGCAGGCCGAGGAAGTTGAGATCGCCGGCGTTCTTGAGAACGGGAACGATGAGCCCCCAGTCGAGGGCGACGGCGATGCCCATGTTGATGTTGCGGTGATAGCGGATGTTGTCGCCTTCGATGTTGGCGTTGACGATGGGCCATTGCTGAATGGCCATGACAGCGGCGCGCACGAAAAATGGCATGAAAGTGAGGCGGGCGCCGTGGCGCTGCTCGAATCCGGCTTTGAGTTTGTTGCGCAGATTGACGATGCGAGTGAGATCCACTTCGTACATGCAGTGGACATGAGCGCTGGTGCGGCGCGACTCGATCATGTGCTTGGCGATCAGCTTACGCATGTTCGTCATAGGGACGAGATCGCCGGGATAGGGAGCGGGAGTTGCGGGGCGCGTAGGAGTCGGCGCGGGCGCCTGAGACGCCTCGCTGCGCTCGGCGGGACGGACGAATGCGTCCGTCCCTACACGGGCGGTCTGGGTTCCTCGGCCTTCGATGAAGGCCATGATGTCTTGTTTGGTAACGCGGCCGCCGAGGCCTGTGCCTTGGAGTTGGGCGAGATTCACTCCGTGCTCGCGAGCAATTTTGCGGACTAGCGGCGAGGAACGGACTTCGTCTTCACTGGCTTGTTCGTGCGCAGGAGCGGCTGGTGGGGCAGGCAGCGGAGCGGGCGCGACTGCCTTTTCTTCTTTCTTCGGCTCTTCTTTTTTGGGCGCGGGAGCAGGAGCGGATTTTGCGGGCGCGGCTCGATCTCCATCGGCAGAAATTGTGCCAACGACCGTGTTCACGCCGACTGTCGTGCCTTCCTCGACTTTGATCTCCTGCAGAACGCCGGAAGCGGGCGAGGGAATTTCGGCGTCGACCTTGTCGGTGGAGATCTCGAACAGTGGTTCGTCGCGCTGAACTTTGTCGCCGGGCTTTTTCAGCCATTTGGTGATGGTGCCCTCGACGATGGACTCTCCCATCTGGGGCATGATGATGTCAGTGGGCATGATTTCCTTCCATGGGCGCACGGCCCGGGCAGAGTGGCAGGCACAAGGGGATATTATAGCGGGAGACAAAGTAGGCCCGCATTTTCCTATCGACGGCCGAGGCCGCATTTCTCTAGAAAGTCTGGAATCGCAGCGCTAAAGCGCTGCGCCACCCAAAAGACTTGAGGCTTCTCCGCCTGCATCCAGCGTACGAATCGCTCGCTAGTGATGCTCGTGTTTCTCTTTGCTTTCTTTTTCGTTCTTCTTCTCATCCTCGGCGGGAGCGGTGCCGCCGAAATTCTTCTGATAGAAATCCTGGACGGCGGGCGGGAGCTTGTCGAAGTGAGAGAGCAGGAGGGTGATCTTCCACATGTCGTCGGTGCTCAGAGTTTTTTCCCATGAGGGCATGCCGGTGTAACGAACGCCGGTGCGAATGGCGTAGAAGATGTGCCACTCGGGATCATCGGGCGGATCGGAGATGAGGTTGGGCGGAGGAGGATAGAAAGAGGTGGCGAGTGTGGAGGGTTTGCGATCAAGGCCTCCGTGGCAGAGAGCGCAGTTCATGGTGTAGAGCTTCATGCCATCTTCGAGATTCTGGTCGGTGGGCGTCAGCGGATTGGTGACGCGGGGTGCATACCGCTCCATGGAGGCGTCGAGTGCTCCCATAGCGAAGCGATGTTCGAGGCTCGGCGGCTCGACATTGGCACGGGTGGGGAAGAAGCCAAGCATGGCGAAGCCGAGACCGACGAGGACGAGGATCAGCAGAGTGACGATGACACCGAGAAGAAATTTACCCATGAGGCCTCCGGAAAGGTTCTATTGTGTCAGATGTGGAAGTGAGACGCCAGTTACAGGTATTCGAAGAGAGCGGCGTTGCGTTCAGGCAAAATGCATGGATTCTTCGCGGCGCTCAGGATGATATTGGGAGATCGATTGGGATTGGCTGCGTCCCGGGCGGACGAGGCTTCGGCCATGACGAACCCAGGGCTTGCGCGCGGGGGGCAGTGGCAGGGGAGATCCTTCGCTACGGCTGAAGAGCGCCTTCGCTCAGGATGACACCACATGAGAACGCGTCCGCCGTTAACAACGGCGGAAAGCAAAGTCGCCGCTGCACATTCTAGTAGGCTTTTAGGCGGCGGGCTTCGCGGACGACGTCTTCGAGTTTCGGCAGGTAGTGATGCTCCTGCGGCGGCGAGAACGGGATTGCGGAGTCGAGGCCGGCAATGCGGACGATGGGGCCGTCGAGCGAGTCGAAGGCTTCTTCGTTGATGATGGCGGCGATTTCGCCGGCCAGGCCTCCGGTGCGCGAGTGCTCGTGGAGGATGATGACCTTGTTTGTCTTCTTCACGGTTTGCGCTATGGCTTCGCGATCGATGGGAACGAGCGAGCGCAGATCGAGGATCTCAAGATCGATGTCATCTTTCTTTAGGATCTCGGCAGCTTCGAGCGCGGTGTGAACCATGGCTGCGTAGGTGATCACGCTCAGATCTCGGCCTTCCCGCGCCAGGCGGGCCTTCCCGATGGGAACGATGTAGTCGTCCGCGGGGACTTCTTCTTTGATCCGGCGGTAGAGATATTTGTGCTCGAAGAAGATGCAGGGGTTGTTGTCGCGGATGGCGGCCTTGATCAGGCCTTTGGCGTCGTAAGGCGTGGCGGGGCAGATGACTTTCAGTCCGGGATTGTGGACGAACCACATCTCGGGATTCTGGGAGTGGAAGGGGCCGCCATGGACGTATCCGCCGCTGGGGCCGCGCAGGACGAGTGGGGCGGGCGCTCCCCAGAGGTAGTGCGTTTTGGCGACCATGTTGGAGATCTGGTTGAAGGCGCAGCCGATAAAATCCATGAACTGGAATTCGGCGACAGGACGCATGCCGGTGAGCGAGGCTCCGAAGGCCGCGCCGACAATGGCGGACTCGGCGATGGGCGTGTCGATGACGCGCTCGGAGCCGAAGCGGTCGATGAATCCGTCGGTGACTTTGAAGGCGCCGCCGTAGATGCCGATGTCCTCGCCGAGGCAGAAGACAGTGGGGTCGCGCTCCATTTCTTCCCAGATTCCCTGGCGGATGGCTTCGAGATAAGTAAGTTGCATAGGTATATGATTCGTCGCCGCGGATTTACGCGGATGGACACCGATCAAACTAATGAGTAACTCTTCTGTCGCCCCTATGGGGCTTGTTGCCGTTTTGTTTGGCTCACCCAGGGCTGACGCCCTGGGCTAACCTATTCCGCTTCTTCGGGGCTGCAGTGCAGTCAACGATGAGGATCCGGCAGCGCGAAATTAAATCTGCCGCGCTCACATTTGTCACGCCTTCACGCCCTCATGCCGAGCATCTTCACATCTATTTGAAATGTGCGGCGGCTTCGGTTTCTTTGTAGCCGGCGCCTCCCTTCCTCACTTTGGGCATGCCGTATTTTGGTTTGATCTCGTGACATCCATCCTTGCAGAAGACGCCGCCTTCGGCGGATTCGGGCGTGGGCATCGGGGAGTTCACCGCGATCTCCCGTTCTTCTTCTATCACCCGCTCAACCTCTGCGATCAGGTCGGCGTTCTCTTTGGCGGTCAGCCACTTTTTGTCTTTCACCAGATAATTCTCAAAACGTGCGATCGGGTCGCGTCGCTTCCAGAACTCGAACATCGCCTTCGGCACGTAACTCGCGGCGTCGTGGATCGCATGTCCTTTCATGCGCATCATCTTGGCTTCGATCATGGTGGGGCCTTCGCCGCGATGGGCGCGCTCGACGGCTTCGTGGGAAGCGTCGTAGACCTGGCAGGCGTCGGTTCCGTCGACGATCACGGCGGGGATGCCGTATCCGATGGCGCGTTCGGCGAGATCTTTGCAACGATATTGCATTTCTGACGGCGTGGAGTAGGCCCAGAGATTCGATTCGACGAGGAGAACGAGGCCGAGATTTTGCACGGCGGCGAAGTTGATCCCTTCGTAGGTGACGCCGGTGGATTGGCCGCCGTCGCCGATGTAGGTCATGACGGCGAGGTTGCGTCCCTGAAGGCGCGCGCCCAGGGCGACACCCGACATCACGGGGATGAGATCGCCGAGCATGGAGATGGGCGAGACCATGTTGCGTTTTTCGATGTCGCCGAAGTGCGAGGTACCGTCGCGGCCTTTCGTGGGCGAATCGGCCTTGGCCATGTATTGCATCATGGTGTCGGAGGCGCCGAAGCCGCGGACGAGGAGCGATCCTTGATTTCGGATCATGGGCGCGAACCAGTCGTCTTTGCCGAGCGCATAGGCGGAGGCGCAGGAGCAGGCTTCCTGGCCGAGTCCGAAGTAGACGCCGCCGACGACTTTGCCTTGCTTGTAGAGGTTTTCGAGAGCGATCTCCATTTTGCGGTTGAGCAGCATGTAGCGGTAGATCTCGATGGCCTGCTGCCGGGTGAGGTACTTGGAGTCGCGGATGGGCGGGATGGGCGCGTCGAGGGCGCCTTCGACTTCGTAGCGAATATGGCCGTCTTTATCGGCGGCTTGGCGGACCGTGAAGTTGGGATGCTCGAGGCGAAGGTCGGGGATGGAGTAGGTGCGAAGATCGGAGTTCAGGCGAGTCTTCGACTCGCCCCGACGGCCGAGGGCGGCCGTCGCCACACGGTCATTGCCAGGGGTGGCCGCTTCTCCCCGTCCATTTTTCTTTGTCGAGCTTTGCTCGACGGGGCGGACCAATGGGTCCGCCTCTACACGGACCTTGCCTGCACGTGAGCCGTTGCGCCGATGACTGCCGTTCGAGCTAGTTTTGGACTTCTTTCTGTTGTTCCCCATGTAAGGCGGCGCGGAGAGCGCGATGTATTGATGGTATCGCGGAACCGGGGAGAAGGGCTAGGGCAGGGGCATAACGAACCTAAGTGTGCGACGCTCGTTTTGCCAGCAAACCAACGAGTTCGATGGCTGACCAAAGGACGACCAGACAGGCCACAACGACAACTGAGAACTCAATCGCGGACTGCAATCCGATGACGGTCAAGTAGATCAAGTTTCCGGCCTCGCCGTCGTAGGAGTAGAACCGCACGACGTTTAATCCTAGCCAGATTGCCGCCATCGTGGGCATCAGCAGGGCGAAGCTTATGAGCACCATCTGCCGCCGACGAACACGCTTCTTTTGCGCATACCAGCAATGAACCAACAGTGAGATACAAAGAACGGACGCAATTGCGCGACCGGCCTCCGAACGCAACGGACCAAATACGCTGACAAGAATTGCGCAGACGAGTGCGAGGCTCCAAGTCCGCCTCCACATTGCCGAAAGCTTCTTCAGCATCAAAAGAATGATCCTACAAGGAAAGCAGATCGTCCAGCCAAATGGAATAGCCTAGCCCCAAGCGGTATCGTCTTCTTTGTGGAGTTGCCGCAGTTCGGCAGGTGGCTTCATGGGGACACCGACGGATCGCCCGAGGAGGGCGTCGATGGTGTCGACCCAGAGGATCTGGGATTGGAAGACGACGCCGGAGTTGCGGGCGATGGATTCGGCGACGGCGTTCAGATCGAGTTTCTTGCCGAGTTCGCGCTCCATCGAGGTCACGGGTTTGCTTGTGATGCCACAAGGGATGATCAGGTCGAAGTAGCTGAGGTCGGTGTTGACGTTGAGGGCGAATCCGTGGGAGGTGACGGAGCGGGAGATGTGAACGCCGATGGCGGCGAGCTTGGCCTCGTTGTTTTTGTCCTCAGCGGCTAAAGCCGCTTTGTTTTCGGGTTGCTTTGTGGCACGACTAAAGTCGTGTCCTGCCCGGCTGTGCTCTTCCCTAAATTGAGTGCCGCTTGTAGTTTGTGCGGTCGAGCTTCCTTCGACCGGACCGCCGAGAGCGGCTGTCCCCACATGGTTTGTGGTGGCGGCTTCAGAATCGGTCCAAACACCGGTGAGGCCACAAATGCGCTTGGTGGGGATGGCAAAGTCGGCGCAGGTGCGGATCAGGACCTCTTCGAGTTGGCGGACGAAGTCGACCGCACCGAGGTATTTGCGCACAAAAACACCGAGGTCCCTCGACTGCAGAGAACGATCCGCAAGCGGGTCGTTCTCTTTCGCTCGGGATGACGGAGTTGTGGTATAGCCGCGAAGATCGAAGATGGGATAGCCGACGATTTGGCCGGGGCCGTGGAAGGTGACGTCGCCGCCACGATCGCATTCGCAGAGCTCGACGCCGCGCTGGGCAAGGACTTCACGCGAGGCGACGACGTTGGCGGCTTTGGCGTTGCGTCCGAGCGTGATGACGGGGGAGTGCTCGAGCAGGAGGAGGATGTCGCCGATCTTTTCTTCTTTGCGCAAGGCGACGAGTTGTTGTTGCAGGCGGAGACCTGTGGCGTAGTCAATGCTGCCGAGTTGGACGATGGAGATCAAAATCATTCCCGTACGGATTCGTCAGTTCGTTCTTGAGGCGTTTCTCTGAGCGCGGCTCTAACCATGCTCTCAAGTTTATGCTAGTGTTTCTGGTGATGTTTGCGGGACGCGATGCTCAATCATCTTGCAATATCCGAGTGCCCATTTGAACTCGGATTGATTCCTGTGTTTGATCTCTGTTTCGATTCGTTGAAGTTCCTTGAAGCGCGTCTTAAATCACAGATAGGATCGTCCTATCGAGTCCCTCAGGGGCTAAAGCCCACATCTTTTGCAACTCGTACGGCACGGCTGAAGCCGTGTCCTTCCCCCAAAGCAAGCAAAATAGGTCTTACGCATTGATGGCGATGCCGTAGACGCTGTTGGAGGCGTCGAGCATGGCTTCGGCCAAGGTCGGGTGCGCGTGGATGGTCCACATCAGGTCTTCGACGGTGGCTTCGAGCTCCATGGCGGCGACGGCTTCGGCGATTAATTCAGTCGCCTGCGGGCCGATGATGTGCACGCCTAGAATTTCGCCGTAGTCGGCATCGGAAACAATCTTGATGAAGCCCTCGTGCTGGCCGACGATGGAGGCGCGTGAATTGGCGGTGAATGGGAATTTGCCGATTTTTACGTTGTATCCGGCCTCGCGGGCTTTGGTTTCGGTCAGGCCTACGCTGCCGATTTCGGGATGGCAATAGGTCGCGCCGGGAATGTGCTCGGGGTTGATCGGCTTGCCCGGCTTGCCGGCGATTTTGGCGACGGCGCAGATCGCTTCCATGGCGCCGACATGCGCGAGTTGCGGGGTGCCGAGGACGATATCGCCGACGGCGTAGATACCGGGTTCGGCGGTCTGCATCCAAGAATCGGTTTTGATGAATTCGCGATCCGGTTTGATCTTCGTCTTTTCGAGGCCGATGTTCTGGGTGCGTGGCTTGCGACCAACGGCGATAAGAATTTTTTCGGCTTCAATCTTTTGTTGCTTGCCATCCGCGGTGATGGTTACCGCGACACCGTTCTTGGTCTTGTCGATTTTGTCGACCTTCGCGCTGGTATGGAAGTTGATGCCGCGCTTGCGGAAGGCGCGGGCGAGTTCTTTGGATACTTCTTCGTCTTCGACGGGGACTAGGCGAGGCAGCATTTCGACGATGGTGACTTCGGCGTCGAAAGAACGATAGATCGAGGCGAACTCGACTCCCACCGCGCCCGCACCGACGATGACCAGCGATTTGGGAATCTCTTTCAAGCTGAGAATTTCAATGTTAGTCAGGATGCGGTCGTTCGCTTCCAGACCGGGCAACATGCGGGCTTCGGAGCCGGTGGCGAGTAACACGTTTTTGGTTTTTATGTGGTTCGTTTTGCCGTCGCTGCTGATTTCGACTGTCAGGATTCCGTTTTGCTGCGGGCCGGTGAGCTTTCCGTAGCCCTTGATGGTGTCGACCTTATTTTTCTTCATCAGGAATTCGAGGCCCTTGGCGTGCTTGGTGACGATTTTACTTTTGCGCTCCTGCACCGCGGCCCAGTTCAGCTTACGGGCATCGACGCCTTCGATTCCGAATTCTTTGGCTTCTTTGAGATGGTCCCAAAGTTCGGCGTTAAATAAGAGAGCTTTGGTTGGGATGCAACCGACGTGCAGGCAGGTGCCGCCGAGGAATCCGTCTTTTTCGATGAGCGCAGTTTTCAGGCCCCATTGGCCGGCGCGGATCGCGGCGGTGTATCCGGCCGGACCGCTGCCGATGATGGCGACGTCGTAGATTGTGTCTGGCAAGGGGATCTTCCTTAGTGTCAGATGAGTGAATACGAACTAAGGATTCTAGAACAGGGGCGAGGGAAAAAGCATTCAGCATTCAGTGGTCAGCATTCAGCTCGGGGATGACTGCCCGTCGCACGGCCGCCAGAGGAGTGGGTCAGGCGTGGTGCAGGAGATCCCTTCGACTTCGCTCACGGCACTCTTCGCTCCGGCGGAAGAACGCCCACGGTCAAGATGCGCCATCTCTGATGAGAACTCCTAGACTCGCCGCGGGTGGTGCAGAGAGGCACGGGGTCCTTCGACTCCGGTTGATCTCTGCGCTGACGCGCAGAGATCAATCCTCGCTCAGGATGACAATGTCAGATGGGTTGCGGCTCTGCCTAAGCCTGGGCCGTCAGTTGCCTTCGTTGGAGGCGCGCTTCCAGGAGATCAGTTCGCCGATGGTCGAACTGGTGCTCGAGACCGGCTGCTTGTAGGCTTCGACTTCGGAGCGCGAGGCTTCTTCGCCGACGGCCCGAATGCTGAGTCCGACTTTCTTTTCTTCTGGACTCATCTTGATGATCTTGAAATCGTGCTCCAGCCCGGGCTCGAGATGCATGGGCTGGCCGTTGCCATCGACAGCTTCCGATTTGTGGCACAAACCTTCTACGCCTTCGGCGATCTCGACGAACGCGCCAAATGCCGCGACCCGCAGGATTTTTCCGTGGACTACGTCGCCGATGTGATGCGACGCGAAGAAGGTTTCCCAAACATCTGGCTGGAGCTGCTTCATACCGAGAGATAGGCGGCGTTTGTCGGGCTCGATAGCGAGGACGATGGCCTTGACGCGATCGCCTTTTTTCAAGACTTCCGACGGATGCTTGACGCGCTTGGTCCAGCTGAGATTGCTGACGTGGACGAGGCCATCGATTCCGTCTTCGATTTCGATGAAGGCGCCGAAGTCGGTGAGGTTGCGGACGCGCCCTTCAACAGTCATGCCGACAGGGAATTTCTCGTGCAGAGAATCCCATGGATTCGCTGCCAGCTGCCGCATTCCGAGTGAAATGCGGCGCTCGGCGGGATTGACGCTGAGAACGACGCACTCGACTTGATCGCCTACGTTAACTAGTTTGGACGGGTGCTTCATGCGCTTGGACCACGTCATTTCGCTGACATGAACCAGGCCCTCGATCCCTTGCTCGAGTTCGACGAAAGCGCCATAGTCGGTCACGCTGATGACGCGTCCGGAGACGTGGGCGCTGACGGGATAACGGTGTTCGGCATCGAGCCAGGGATCGGGCGTGAGTTGTTTGAAGCCCAGCGAGACGCGCTGTTTGTCTTTGTCGTACTTCAGGACTTTGACCTGGATCTGATCGCCGACGTTGACCAGGTCGCGAGGATGGGTGAGACGTCCCCAAGACATGTCGGTAATGTGCAGGAGGCCATCGAGGCCGCCGAGATCGACGAAAGCGCCGTATTCGGTGAGGTTTTTGACGACGCCGGTGAGGACGGAGCCTTCTTCCAGGTGCTCGAGGGTCTTAGAGCGCTTGTCGCTCTGCTCGGCTTCAAGCAATTCCTTGCGGGAGACGACGATGTTGCCCCGCTTCTTATTCAGTTTGATGATGGCGACTTCGAGAGTCTGGCCTTTCATGCCATCGAGGTTGCGGATAGGGCGCAGGTCGACTTGCGAACCGGGCAAGAAGGCGCGGGCGCCGAGAATATCGACGGTGAGGCCGCCTTTGATGCGATCGATCACGATCGCCTTGATCGGCTTTTTCTCATTGTGGGCCTTTTCGATCTCGTCCCAGGCGTGAATGCGCTGAGCTTTCTGATGAGAAAGGTTGATGTAGCCTTCCTCGGTTTCGCCTTTCTCGCGCATCACATCGATGGGATCTCCGGGCTGGAAGCGCGAGTTACCGGCGTGATCCAGCACTTCCGCGATCGGCAGCATGCCTTCCGATTTTGCCCCGATATCCACGACGACGTGTGTGGGCGTGAGCTTAAGCACCGTACCCTTAATGACGCGGTCGTCACCCTCAGCCTCCTCGGTCTCGGTGGTAAAGGTCTCCAGGGCCGAGGCGAAGTCTTCGCCGGCAAGAGCCGGCTTCTCGTCTGGAGAAGATGTTGGATGGGGCGGCGGCGCCTCGTGGGCGCTCGCGTGAGCTTCCGGCACGCTTTGATGCTCGGTTGTAGTGGGCTCAGCTTCTGAAACAGCCGTGCCGGTGGAATCGGAGTTGTGGGCGTTGGTGTCGTCGAACAAGGTCATTGCCTCTCAGGTGTAGCTCGCGCGAGTGCGCGGGAAGCGGGATCTTACTGGCGGACTGCTGGCGTGAGTCGTTTTGGTTGTGGTGGGCTCACTCTGGCGAGCGAGCTTGAACAATCCCAGCTGTCGGACGTATTACAGAGAACCCGCGTCCAAAGGGAACTCTTCGACTATAGCAACCGCTCACAAACAGTGTCAAACGCAATCCAGAGCCGGGAAGAATTTAACAATTCGATGCGAAACGAGTGCACCGGCATGCGGAAAACGATGCTGCATAGATCCTGCATACAGGAGAAAAAGATGCGTAACCCACAAATGGGACAGCCACCTTTTTTGCGTTCCGTGACTCTAAGGTTAGCGCGTTTTTTACGCGTCTGTAACATTCCTGTGCTTTGAAGAGGAGTTCCGCGTGCCAAAGAGCCGCTTGCGGCTTGTGATTCTGGTTTTGAGCTGTTCTGCCGCGATGGAGGGGCAGAGCCTCACAGGACGGAGGCTCACCGACGCAGACTTTTCAGCAAGTGCGTCCAGCCTGAATGTGGCTTGGGCTGGGGCCCGCGGAATGCATTCCGGGCTGCCCGCGTTTGATGTAAGCGGCCTTAAGTTCACCGCAGCGTCGAGCGTGGCGCTCCCCGAGGCGCCGGCGGGCGGCAGCGAGACATATCCGAGCGATAAAGGAAATCCAACTCCGGGCGGATACGCGCTGCGGATTTTGCACGATCAGAAGAGCCTGTATGCGGCGCCCTTCAAGCCGGCGAACCTGAAGTGGGATGCGCTGGTGCTGATACCGACGGGGATCTTGATTGCCGAAGACCGGCACATCGAGCGGCAGCTTCCAACGGGAAACTTGGGGAAGTATTCAACGATATCCAATATTGTGATTGGTTCGACCGCGGGCGGACTCGCCGCCACTTGGCTGTATGGACTCAAATCCGGTGACTCGCACGCCGCGGAGCTGGGCTACATGGAAATCGAGTCGCTGATCGACACCCTTTTTGTCTATGCGCCGATGCAGTTCACCTTGGGACGCCAGCGCCCGGGGGAAGGCAACGGCAATGGCGATTTCTGGCGGCATCACAGCCTGAACACGTCGTTTCCCGCGGGACACGCCATGTTCACCTGGAACATGGCAAGTGTGGCGGCGCATGAATATCCGAAGACCTGGGTAAAGCTGTTGGCGTACGGGGCGGCTTTGACGGTGACGACATCGCGGTTTGTGGGGCGCGATCACTGGGCAGGGGATACGTTTGCCGGGGCGGCGCTGGGGTATTTCATCGGGTCGCATGTGTTTCACACCCGGTGCGATCCGGAGCTGGACAAGGGGTGTACGAGGCCGAAAGAGTAGCGTGCGAAGGCGCAGTCCTCGAGGCATCAAGGCTCGAGCATAGGTAGTGCACGCGAGATCCTTCGCTCCGGCTGAAGAACGCCTACGCTCAGGATGACCCCGCTCGGTTAGTGATCATCGATCCGAGATTCCCCTCATCACCTCCATCTGCTAACCTCGCATTGCTATGGATTATCTCTGGACGCCGTGGCGCTATGCCTACGTGTCGAACGCGGAGAAGGTTGCGGGATGCGTGTTTTGCGAGGCCGCAAAATCCACTGACGACGAGAAGACGCGGATTGTGTATCGCGGCAAGCGGTGTTTCGTGATTCTGAATACGTATCCGTACACACCGGGGCACGTGATGATCGTTCCTTACGCGCATCTGGATGAGCTGCGCAAGCTGCCTGCCGATGCTGCGAATGAACTGATGGCACTCTCGCAGCGGATGGAAGACGTGCTGCGGGAGCTATACCGTCCTGATGGCGTGAATTTGGGGATGAATATTGGCAAGGCTGCCGGAGCCGGCATTGCCGGGCACATTCACATGCATGTGCTGCCGCGGTGGGTGGCGGACGCGAATTTTGTGTCGGTGATTGGGGAGACGCGGGTGCTGCCGGAGACGCTGGAGGAGACGTGGAAGAGGATGCGGGGGGCGATCCAGCAGGATTAAGAAGCTGTCTCACAAATGAAGCCGGAGAGTAAACCCCGCTTCCCTCAGGGGCTAAAGCCCCCAACTTTTGTGGACTCTTGGCGGCACGGCTGAAGCCGTGCCCTTCCCAAAACCATTTATGAGATAGCTTCTAAGTACTGGGATGGCGATCGGCCGGAAATTCAGGTCGTGTGGGAGCTTTGGGAGCAAAGAACAGCATCAACGTTAGTCCACAAGCGAAGAAGGGCAAAATCTGGAATAGTGAGCCACCCAGGAAATGCAACACCAATCCGTAAAGGGCCACTGCCTCGCAGAGAGCAAAGATTGTGACATGTCCTTGCCGCCACCGGGCCAGCGCGATTGGGTCACCGGGTTGACTTGCGAGTCTGGCGTCTGCAGGTGCAACCAGGATTCGCCGAATCACCGCAATCGCTACGACTAATGACACAGCCACCAAAGAAATTGCTTTAAACAGAACTGGATTTAGCCGGGCCGATGAGGGCAGCCACCACGCTAGTCCTGCATACATGACGATGCTAGCCGCCATTGTGAAGCAAATGATCCGCAACTGCTTGCGTGAATTTTTCATTCGTTCTCCAGCAAGTCCGCACTAGGTCAATCCAGCAAATTGTACATGCCCTCAGGGGCTAAAGCCCTGTATTCTTGCGCCCTTTGGCGGCACGGCTGAAGCCGTGCCCTACTCAAAACCATTTGGTGTGACCTCTAGCTGAGGAACCCCTCCATGTCTTTTTCGTCGATCACTGCCACGCCGAGTTCCTTCGCTTTGTCGAGTTTCGAACCGGCGTCGGCACCCGCCACGACGTAATCTGTTTTCTTGCTGACCGAGCCGGTGACTTTTCCGCCGGCGTCCTCGATCAACTTCTTGGCTTCGTCTCGCGTGTACTTGGCTAACGTCCCGGTGAGCACAAATGTCTTCCCGGCGAGCTTTGTGCCTCTTTCTTTCTTTTGGCCGCGCAGGGTTAGGCCGGCATCGCGGAGGCGGTCGACGAGTTTGCGATTGGCGGGGATGCTGAAGAATTCGGCGATGCTTTCGGCGATGCGCGGGCCGACTTCATTCACGTTCTGTAGTTCCTCTACACCGGCTTTTTCGAGTGCGTCCATTGATCCGAAATGTTCGGCGAGGAATTGCGCCGTGCGTTCGCCGACGAAGCGGATCCCGAGTCCGTAGATGACGCGTTCGAGAGGCAGTGTTTTCGAGTTTTCGATTTCGTCGAGAATGTTTTGCGCCGACCTGTCGGCAAAGCGCTCCAGGCTGAGGAGATCTTTTTTTGTGAGCTTGTAGATATCGGCGACATCTTTGACCAATCCGCGGTCGGTGAGCTGATTGACGAGCGACTCTCCCATTCCGTCGATATTCATAACGCCGCGGGAGGCGAAATGAAGGATGGTCTCACGCAGCTTGGCGGGGCAATTGGCGTTGACGCAGCGGTAGTCGACTTCGCCTTCGGTGCGGACGACTTTGGTCCCGCACTCGGGGCATTTGTCGGGCATCTGGAATTCGCGTGTTCCGCGAGGATGATCTTTGTCATCGATGACCTTGGCGACTTTGGGAATGACATCGCCGCCGCGCTCGACCTGCACCCAGTCGCCGATCTTCACGCCGAGGCGCTCGATCTCGTCCATGTTATGGAGGGTGGCGTTGCGTACGGTCGTGCCGCCGATGGAAACCGGTGCGAGCATAGCCACGGGAGTGAGCTTGCCGGTGCGCCCGACTTGCACGCGGATGTCTTCGAGCTTGGTGATTCCGGCGCGGGCAGCGTATTTGTAGGCGATGGCCCAACGCGGAGCCTTGCCGGTGAAGCCGAGGTCGTCCTGTAGCGCGGTGCGATCGACTTTGACGACGATGCCGTCGATTTCGTAAGGGAGCGAGTCGCGCTTTCCCTCCCACTGCTGAATGAAGTCCCAGACTTGACCCATGCTGTGAACCAGCTTGCGATGCGGATTCACTTTGAAGCCGACGGTTTCGAGGGCGTCGAGAGTTTTGGAATGACGGTCGAAATAAGTATGGCCGTTTTCGAGCAGCATGTAAGCGAAGTAGTCGAGTGGCCGTCGGGCTGTAACGGTGGCGTCAAGCTGGCGCACGGTTCCCGCAGTGAAATTGCGCGGATTGGCGAAAGTGGCTAGGCCCTGGCGCTCGCGCTCTTCGTTCAACTTTTTGAAGGCTGCGGTGGGCATGAGGAGCTCCCCACGAACTTCGAAATTCGAAGGAATGCCGGCCTTCTTTAATCTGTCTTTTGGGATGGAAAGCGGGACGGAGCGTACAGTGCGGACGTTCAAGGTCACGTCTTCTCCGACCGTGCCATCGCCGCGAGTGATGCCGCGGGCCAGGTGGCCATCATCGTAGCCGAGCGAAAGAGACATGCCGTCGAGCTTGAGTTCGCAGACATAGTCGACATCTTTGCGTCCGCTGAGTTCGTGAACGCGGCGCTCCCACGCGCGCAGCTCTTCTTCGTTGTACGTGTTATCGAGCGAAAGCATGGGAGAGGAGTGCCGCACTTTGACGAAGCCTTCGCGCGGCTTGCCTCCGACGCGCTGGGTGGGCGAGTCGGGCGTGATCAGGTTGGGATGCTCAGATTCTAGTTGTTGCAGTTCCTGCATCAGCTTGTCGAATTCCTGGTCGGTGATTTCCGGTTGGTCGAGTACGTAGTAGAGGTGCTCGTGGTGGCGGATTTCGTCGCGGAGAGCATCGATCCGTTTTCTTGCGTCTTTTTCGGGTGAGGACATCGGGCCGATTATAGTCGGGGCTGGGGTAAAGCGGAGATGCGCGCGCTGGCGCGGCTCGCGCTCATTTCACAAGCTGGTCTCATGTCTGCGCGTTCCCATAGGGGCTAAATGTGATCTTTCAACACGTTGTTCCCAACAAGTGAATAGTCCATTCGAGCAAAACCGGAGAAGCTGATGGTTGCAGACCAATCCGCTTCCCGGAGAAGATCGAATGGACCTTCACCAGAATGCCCGACTCA
>DASTCY010000062.1:0-24841 GCA_035710725.1 Candidatus Sulfotelmatobacter sp.
CGATGCCGGCGTCAAGCCCATGATGATTTTCCGCGTCGACCGTTATCTACGCGGCGGCGACCACTATTCCTTCAACCAAAAAGGATTCGCGGCCGTTCGCTTCACCGAATTCCGGGAGGACTTCCATCACCAGCACCAAAATGTACGCATGGAAAACGGCATCGAGTATGGCGATGTCGTGAAGTTCGTCGATTTCGACTACGTCGCGCATGTCGCTCGCCTGAATGCCGCGACCCTCGCGTCATTGGCCGCCGCGCCCGCGCCGCCGGCCAACGTGCATCTGATGACCAAGGATCTGGAAAATGATTCCACCTTGACTTGGGACGCCTCCCCTGGCGGCCTGGCCTCTGCCTACGAAGTTCTCTGGCGTGCGACCACGAATCCTGAATGGGAGCACGCGCAGAACGTCGGCAACGTCACCCGCACCACGATGAAGCTTTCGAAAGACAACGTGATCTTCGCCGTGCGCGCGCTCGATGCCCAAGGCCACGCCAGCCTCGCCGTTGTCCCCACTCCACAACGATAGCCCGTAGGAAGGTCTCGAGCCGCCGTGGAAGAGCGGCCCTTTAGGGCCGCGTCGAGTGGCTGTGAAGCCTTTGGGCTTTAGCCCCCGCTTCGCGCCAAGCACGTTCGGGAGTCCCTGCCAACGCCAACCTGATAGGATTAGCCAAAAAGGATCGAACCCTTACCGACCCCATGTACCGTGGACGCTCCATGACGCTGAACCTGCCTCCCTTCACGCGCTGGGTGAAACGCCTGATTTTGATCTATGCGGGAATCTGCCTGTTCATGGCACTGCTCAAGCTAGTGTCTCCGTATGCTCGCGAATGGACCTTGGTTTACCTCGGACTGATCCCGCAGCAGGTGATGCACGGCTACGTTTGGCAAGTGATTACCTACTCCTTCCTGCATTTTCAGCTCGGCCACTTGCTGTCTAATGCCCTGGGGCTGTGGATGTTTGGTGCCTTCATTGAAAGTGACTGGGGATCCCGACGGTTTCTTGAGTTTTACTTCTTTTGCACGATCGCGGCAGCAGTAACAACAGTGGCTATGGGTTACTCTCACATCCTCGGACTCTCTCAGAGCACACCTACGATCGGCGCCTCAGGCGGCTTATTTGGCCTGCTCGCCGCATATGCCGTGCTGTACGGTGAAATGCAGTTCATGATGCTGCCGCTTCCATTTTTCATCAAGGCGAAGTACCTGGCTTGGGGATACGTTTTCATAGCTCTGATGGGCGCCATCCAGGAAACTGGCGGCATCTCATATGTCGCCCACCTCGGCGGATTCTTGTTTGGCTACCTCTACTTGAAATTCCTGCCTCGCCGCGGCCTCATGTTCGCCTCCTCCGAAAAGTATTTCAGCTTCCGCAACGCCTACTATCGCTGGAGGCGCCGCCGCGCGGCGAAGAAGTTCGAAGTCTATATGCGCGACCATGACCGCGACGTCCATTTCGACGAACACGGCAACTACGTCCCCGACGAGGACCGCAAAAATAAAGAAAACGGCGGCTCCAAATCCGGCTGGGTGAACTAGACTGTGTGGCGCGGGCGCCCTCGCCCGCGAACTTTTGCCTTGGCTTTTGCCTGTGCGCCGCTGACACTCCTGTCCGACAATGTGCGGGTTGACAACTTGTCCGACAAACCGGTGGAAGCGGTGGAAGAGCGGCCCTTCAGGGCCGCGTAACGCCTCCCGACTTTGTCATCCCGAGCGAAGCAGGATCGTTCCGATGGGAACGATCCTGCGCAGTCGAGGGACCTCATGCCCGCATGGAATTGCCAGAGGCCCGAAAAGGGGTTCTCTGCACGAACCTCGGTCAGAAGGATCGTGTGCCAGGACCCGTTGCTCGGCCCTACCGACAGCATGGGAAATGATTTCTTTCGCACACACGCGGCCGAACCCGATACGGTCACCCCGCATCCTCATCATGAAACACCTTCCCACCCAATGCTTCGATCAATGCCTCTCTTCCCTCATAATCGGGTCGACTTGGAAATCTGAGAATCTTGCAGCGGTAGAAACGGAAATCCACTATCCCGGTTTGACGGAAATCGAAATAATCAAGGAATTGAAGTTGTACGTCGTTCGGACCTACAACCATGTCTTTCTCCCGATCCCAATATGTGGCCTGCCCCGGCTCAGTCGGCTGCGCGACGAGAATGGCTGAGCTTGGGTCAGGAACCACTTTCAGAACAGGCGGAGGGATGCTCTCGCTGTCCGGCTCCCCCTCGTAGAACAATTCGCTCACAACAATTGAGTCGAACAGCAGGTTTCGTATCTCACGGAAAGCATCCAGAGCGGCACCAGTGTCGCTTTGCCTCGAGAAATACAAGTTCCAGAGGTTTCGCGAACACTCTCGATACGTATTCATTAGTTCGGTGATGTCCCTCATCGATGCCTGCCGCCTTTATTCTGGCGAATTCACCACGAACTGAGGGTGCCTCAACCTTGTATTCTTTGCAAGGATGGCTACCACTAATCCCCTGCAACACCCGAATCAGTCCGCACCGTCGGCGTCAATGTGCTGCTAAGAGCTTCCCCTGCGACTCTGTGCTGAACTGCTTTTCCACGTCCCTCAACCGCAACCCGGCAAATTCCACAGCTTTTCCGCAGCGGTGCGAAACTACTACATTCCCTACAGCAGCTTTCTGATTGACAATTGCTTTTGAATGGCTAACCCTGGCGACTTCGCGTACACCGTCAAACAGCAGGCGGACATCGTCCGCATCGTCGGCGACTACGTCAAACTGAAGAAAGCCGGCGCGCAAAATTACTCCGGGCTTTGTCCCTTTCATAGCGAAAAGACGCCATCGTTTTCCGTCCACGCCACGCGGCAATTCTTTCATTGCTTTGGCTGCCATGAATCCGGCGACGTGTTCAAGTTCATCCAGAAAGTCGAAAACATCAGCTTCCCCGAAGCCGTCCGCCTGATCGCGCAGAAACTCGAAATCCCGCTGCCCAAGATTTCCTACTCCAGCGAAGCTGAAGCGCAGCAGGGAAAGCTCCGCGCCCAATTGCTCGATGTGCATGAGCGCGCCGTAGCATTTTTCCAGGAGTGCCTGCGGCGATCCGAAGGTGCGCGGGCTCGCGAATATCTGAAAGGCCGCGGGCTGAACGAGGAAATGATCGCTCGCTTCCGCATCGGCTACGCGCCAGATTCCGGATTCCTCATTCGCGACCGACTGAAAAATGAATTCAGCGAAGAAGTCCTGCGCGAAAGCGGATTGTTTTCCTGGAAAGAAGCCACGAGCGATGAGCAGCGAGCCATGAGCAATCAAAGTGAGAATGGGGAGCAAGGGGATCGCTCACAGCTCGCAACTCACGGCTCAGCGCTCGCAATCTATTCCAAATTTCGCAATCGCATCATGTTTCCCATTGCGAATGAACTGGGCAAGGTCATCGCCTTTACCGGACGCACGCTCTCCACCGACGAAAAAGCCGGACCGAAATATCTCAACTCCCCTGAGACGCCGATCTACTCGAAATCCCGCGTTCTGTTCAATCTCGATCTCGCCAAAGAATGGATCCGCAAATTCGAATACGCCATCCTGGTCGAAGGTCAGATGGACTGCATCTCCGTTTTCGCCGCCGGATTTCACAACGTCATCGCCAGCTCCGGTACCGCCTTCACCGAGCTCCAAGCCAAGCTGCTCGCGCGTTTCAGCAAGAATGTGGTGGTAAATTTCGATCCCGATACCGCCGGCGCCAAAGCCACGGAGCGCACACTGGGCTTGTTGGTGCAAGAAGATTTCAATATCAAAGTGCTCACCCTCGAGCAGGGATTCGATCCCGATCTCTTCATCCGGCGCAAGGGCAAAGACGCATACGAAGACGCTCTGCGCCACTCGCAGCCCTATTTCGCGTACCTGATCGAACGCGCGCGAACGCAATTTCCCGTGCGCAGCGCGGAAGGCAAAGTGAAGGCCGTGAACTATCTCCTCCCGCACATCCAGCGCGTGCCGAACCGCATCGCCCGCGACGAACTGGCCCACGAAATTGCGCAAAAGCTGCAGATCGACTCCGCCGTCCTACGGCAGGAACTTCGCCACGCGGCGGCCACCCGTTCCTCCGGTCAGGTCAAAGCCCAGGCCGAAGCGCAGGTCACCGACTCCGAACGCATTCTGATTCGCGCTCTCGCATCGTCTCGCCAGATTCAATCCGGAGAAGAACACCTTTCTGCCCGCGACGGGGCGGAAGAAGAATTCGATCCCGCGCGCCAGGCGCGTTTTGCCTTCGAGAGCGACGAGCTTCACCGCGGGCTCGCCACCGAATCGCTCATCGACGCGTTGCTCAATGCCAGCCCCGATATTGCCGATGTGTTGGATGTGGCCGGCTCGGAGAGCGATCGTCGCCTGCTGGCTGCAATCCTGATGAAGGAGGAAGAAGAACTCACCGCCGAGTGCCTCGAGGGCGCCGTGCGCGCACTCAAGAAGATCAAGATCCGGCGGCGATTGGAAGATGTGCAGCGCGAGTTGCAATCCTCGCGCGCCAGCGATTCGCAACAGCTTCAGGCGCTGTTGCAGGAAAAAATGCGGCTGAAGCGCATGTTAATGGATCCCGGCCTCGCTGACGATGCAGCAAAAAAAGCGAGTTGATCCCAGCCCAAAAGCAGGCCGATCAGATGTCCGAACACCGGCCCATCAGCGCCGCTCTCTCATGGGTGGATCTGAATGGGTGAGATCTGATGGGGTGAGATCGTGGAAGAGCGGCGCTTTAGCGCCGCGTCATTTGCAGCAAAGATACAGGGGCTTTAGCCCCGCGTTTGTTCGCAAAAGACATGAAACAAATGCAGCTTGAAAACCATCTAACTATTTAAGGCAGTATAGGTTAGCGGCGGAGCGGGGAGCTTGCGGCAGGCAAGTGATAGACGGCGAAGCACTTATGTGCTACGATCGATAAGTTTGTGCCTCGTGCACAATCCTGCAATACCCCAGAATCCCACCTATATCGGACATTACCACAACGCTCGCGAGAGCGTAATTAAGCAGTTTGAGGACACGTCTTGGCTCTAGAAGACAAATTTGAGGACATCAAAAAGCTGATCGACACAGGCAAAGAGAAGGGATATCTCACGTATGACCAGGTCAATGACCTCATACCGCATGACGTGCACAGTCCCGAAGACCTTGACGATCTGCTGACCACCATCGGTACGCAAGGCATCGATGTGCTGGAGGGGCCGAAGCTGCCCTCTTCCGCACTCGATAAGGAAGATGAAGAAGTCTCTGAGGACGTCGAGCTCGATCTCACGCCCGGCGCTCTGGAAAAAACCAACGATCCCGTCCGCATGTATCTGCGCGAGATGGGCACCGTCCCGTTGCTCACGCGCGAAGGCGAAGTCGAAATCGCCAAGCGCATTGAGCGCGGGCAAATCCGCGTATTGAAGGCGCTGTCGCGCTCTCCCATCGTGATTCACGAGCTTCTCGCCATGGGCGAGGACCTCAAAAAAGGCGTTCGCTCGATCAAGGAAGTCGTCACCTTCGACGAAGAAGAAATCACCGACGATATCGTGCAGAACCGCCTGAACGAATTCACGGGCAAGATCGATGACATGGCCAAGCTTTACAAAAAGGCCAACGCGCTCGAGGAAAAATACAAAGCTGTTTCGGAGCACGCCAAAAAGCGGCCGCGGGATTTTCGCCGCGCCCGTAAGAACCTGGCCCGCGCCGTGATTCGCGTTTCCCAGGCTGTGCGCAACCTGGGATTCACCAATGCCGAACGCAAGCGCCTGATCGACCGCCTGAACAAGACGGTCGAAGGCATGCGCTCGCTCGATCGCCAGTCGCAGAACCTCGATCGCAAAGCCGATGCAACCCGCAGCGAAGAGCAGAAAAAGGAGTATCGCAAGCAGGCGCGCGCGGTCCGCAGCGAGATCGAAAAACTCGAGGCCGAAGCCGGTGTCCTGTTCCAGGAGCTCAAGCGCACGCAGCGCGAGATTATCCAGGGCGACATGGACGCGGAGCATGCCAAGCGCGAGCTGATCGAGGCCAACCTGCGGCTGGTCGTCTCCATCGCAAAAAAATATACCAACCGCGGCCTGCAATTCCTCGACCTGATTCAGGAAGGCAACATCGGACTGATGAAGGCCGTCGACAAATTCGAATACCGCCGCGGCTACAAATTTTCAACGTACGCCACGTGGTGGATTCGACAGGCCATCACTCGCGCCATCGCCGATCAGGCCCGCACCATCCGCATTCCGGTGCACATGATCGAAACCATCAACAAGCTGATCCGCACTTCGCGGCAGCTGGTGCAGGAACTCGGACGCGAGCCGACCTCGGAAGAGATCGCCAAGCGCATGGACATTCCAGTCGCAAAAGTCCGGAAAGTCCTGAAGATCGCGCAGGAGCCGATCTCGCTCGAAACTCCGATCGGCGAAGAGGAAGATTCGCATCTCGGCGACTTCATCGAAGACCGCGCGGTGGTTTCTCCGGCGGAAGCGGTGATCAACGTGAACCTGAAGGACCAGACCGGACAGGTCCTGCGCACGCTGACTCCGCGCGAAGAGAAAGTCATCAAGATGCGCTTCGGACTCGAAGACGGCAGCGAGCACACGCTCGAAGAAGTCGGGCAGAGCTTCGCGGTAACGCGCGAACGCATCCGCCAAATCGAAGCCAAGGCATTGCGCAAACTCCGTCATCCATCGCGCTCGCGCAAGCTGCGAGCGTTTATGGACGGCGTGAGGGACTAGCAATGCTCGTGTAGGGCGGACGCCCTCGTCCGCCCTGGTCTATGTAGGGACAGCCGCCCTCGGCTGTCCGATTTTCACCACCGAGCCACAGAGTCACAGAGAAAAACTGAACGAATGCCAACGCAAGCCTTCGGCCCTGCCTTTTTTGCGTTTCTTAGGGAAGCTCTGATTCAGTCCCCTCCTTCGTTTTGTCATCCTGGGCGTAGCGAAGGACCCCATGCCAATCGGCTCCAGCAGCGCCTTCGCGAGGAATTCCTTCCACTGCCTCCGTTTTGATTCGCAGAGTGAATCAGAACTTCCTTAGAACTTCTCAACTCGACTGTCCGTCGGGGTCGGATAGCCATCGCCAGCCGTCGCCGGCCAGCACGCGCCGCCGCGATTGGTTTCTGCAAATTCTCGAGGAGGTTCGACACCCCGCCGTCGGGTCCAATTTACGGTTGGCCCGAGGAAGAAAGGGGTGCCGTGGCATGCGCCACGGTAAGAGGCAGGATTCCGTTCTTGATGTCGTCCTGATTGCGCATGACCAACGATACCGAGACGTCGCGATTCAGGAGAAGCTGACCTTGACCGTAATAATATTTACCTTTTTGCTGGATGGACGAGTCGAAGCCCACCAGCCCGATGGGCATGCGCCGAAAGGTAAAGACTCCTCCGGGGCCGGACGTGGTAGTGACCGTGAGCGAGGTTCCCATGAGAGTCAACTTGATCTGGATCCCAGAGACGTTCAGACTCGGGCAGGACGGCGGCGCAACCAGCGTGCCGGAAATCTTGAAGTGCGAGAGAAAGAAGCTCACATCGTTCTCATACACAGCGCCAGCGGCGTCCGACGCCATCACCCGCAGCGTCATACCCGGCTGTTGCCCCAGAAAAGACGATCTCAATGCCGTGATGTTGGAAGCGTGGATCACGCCTTGAGCATCCAGAGAGAAATCGGATTCCAGCCGGCTGACTGGCGCACCCTCCTTGTTCAAAAGATCGATGGAGTCGATAGAAGCAATCCGCACAGCGCCTGCATGGTTGATAAAGCGGAGGGTCAGCGAGGCAAAGTTCGCATCCAGCAATTGGTCGGCAATTTCCTCGGCGACGAGCTCTCCAGGAGCGGTAACTTCCTTGTCGTGATCTTCCTGGTCCTGGCCTTGAGGAGAAGCAGTTTGCTGAGCCAGAGCAAGTTTGATAGGCCCAATGCAGCATAACAACAGCGAAATCATAGCCAGTTCTCTCACCTTTGCGACCATTCATTAAGCTCCATCGGAATGCGTTTATGGCTGATTAGATAACCGTATCGGCTCCAGGCCGCCGAGTAAACTTGGTGCGCTCAAGCAACCAGGGCTCGGAGGAAAAGAGCCGAGCACATCACCCGCGAACCCTCCGCCTCCCCTTGGGGTGACAGAAGAAGGAGAACGCAAAAGCAAAATCCCCCCGCGGGATGCATCCATGGAATCGCACCCTGGCAAAGAACGCAAGGGCCTGGCACCCGGCAAATGCTAGTGTAGGGCGGACGCCCTCGTCCGCCCTGTCTATGTAGGGACAGCCGCCCTCGGCTGTCCGATTTTCACCACAGAGCCACAGAGAAAAACTGAACGAATGCCAAGGCAAGCCTTCGGCCGTGCCTTTTTTGCGTTTCTTAGGGAAGCTCTGATTAAGTTCCCTCCTTACGTTTTGTCATCCTGAGCGTAGCGAAGGACCCCATGCCAATCGGCTCCAGCAGCGCCTTCGCGAGGAATTCTTTCCACTGCCTCCGCCTCCGTTTTGATCCGCAGAGTGAATCAGAACTTCCTTAGAACTTCTTAACTCGACTGTTCGTCGGGGTTGGATAAGATTGAAGCCGGCAGGCGGCATCCACTACCACCAAGCATTTGGCGAATGCCGTTCAGTAAGCGAAAGCCCCGAGTGACTCTCGGGGCTTTCACTTTTTTGCGTGGGTAGTTCGAGAACGCCAACGTTACCTCGGTCACAGGAAATGTCCACCGACCGACCGATAGCCTTGAACCATGTTACGGGTCCCGTGGAAAGTTCAGATCGGGCTGGTCGCAGGTGGGTACGGAATGGTGTTGGCGATCGCCACGGCTCTGATCTTTTGGCGCCAGTTGCAATACGTGGAGCATCCTGCCGATGCCGCGCAGTACGGCGGAATGTGGGCCGGCGGCGATCTGATGCTCGAACTTTTCATCTGCGGCATGTTGCTGGCGATGACCTTCGTCCTCGTGCTCGTGATCTACAAGCACGAAGCCGCTTACACAACGTATGCGAAGGTTATGCTCGCCCTGAGCGTGACTGCCCCCGTTTCGGTTGGCCTAATTGCGATTCCGGCTGTGAGCGAAGGAATTTCTCTGCTGGGCTGGACGTGCCTGTTTCGTGTGTTTGCCGCTCCGATTGTGCTGCTGGGATTGGGGATCAGCCGCCTGTTTGCGCGCTTTCCCAAAGCCAAACGGCTTACGAATTACGCCTTGCTGATTGAAGGATTGACCTGGGTTGTCGTGGTCCTCCTGCTCACCCTCTCGTTCCACCTTCATCTCGCATGAACGTGTTTCGACTTCCAGTTGCGAGCATGTGACACAAGCGCATCGTTTAAGAGCCTGCCGGCTCTGCGAGGGTGGCCGCCTCAGCCATCCAGCTTCCACCAAGAAGCACAAAGACAATGAATGTATCTAGAGGCCCCGAGTTGACTCTCGGGGCGTTCGGGATGCATCCGCAAATTTCTGGTGCGGCAGCACTGCTTTGAGATTCCCGCCGCGATGGAATGGGCCGTGGTTTTCTTGATCGGCGGCGGGATGTTCTATCTCGAAACTCGGAGGGTTCAGCGTTTCAGCACGTCCAGCAGATTGCTGTAATCGTCCGTCCACAACACCGGCCGATCTTTGAATTCGAAGGGACGAGAGATTGCCGGGTCTTTGAGTATCTTGTCGCTGCGACTCAACAGCACCCACACGGTGCCATCCAAGTTTCCGATCAGATCGAATGTGAGGCGCCATTTCGCGCTCAGAGCTCGCAGCACCGGCGTCAGGTCGAGCACGCGATTCGAGATGTTAACCGCAATCACCGACTCCGGGCCCTTGAGGTGGCGCAGATAAAGCTCGATGGCCTCGCTGGTCAGCAGGTGGATCGGCGGGGCATCGCCCTGGAATGCGTCCATGATCAATACGTCAAATTTTTGCAGATCGCCTCGCGCTGCCTCTGTTTCGAGACTCAGGCGCGCATCACCGACGACGACCTCAATCGTTCCGCGGCTATGGCGCAGGAAAGTAAAGGCCGGCTGCTCAGCCATCGACAGCTGCACAACCTGCGGATCAATTTCATAGAAGCGCAGAGAGTCGCCTGGTTTGGCGTAAGCCGCCAAATCTCCTGCACCGAGTCCGAGGACACCCATTCGCAAGGGTCCCGATTCGCGAGCACCGAGCATCCGGCGATAGTTGGTGAGCAGCATGCCGATGCCGGTATGGCGGTTGTAATAGAGCAGCGGCTCCATTTGCGAGGGGGCGGCGAGAAGTTGTGCTCCATGTGCGATGGCGCCATGTTGCATATACCGTATGCCATCCTTGTCATACACGCGCTTTGTGCCAAAAAAGTTCCGAAGCCGGGCCACATCCCGTGAGCCGTGTTTGACCTCCATGCAGAGAGCAAAAGCGATGGCGCACATCGCAGCGATCGCCGCGACGACGGCTCCGCCGCGAGCCCAACCAAGGCGTTGTCCGCGGATGTGGCCCGTCGAAGAAGTCAGCAGGGCACCAAGGATCACCACCCCTGCGCCCAGCAGCCCAGCGTGAAATTCGTAAAAGGAAGGGAAGACTAGCGGCGCAACCAGCACAACGAACGCTCCGCCCAAGGCTCCCCCCAATGCGATGCCTAAGTAGAACGGTGTTGCCTTGTGCGGCGCGGGTTTGACCCGCTCGAGTTCGCCATTGCACACCATGCACACGGCAAACAAGATCAAACAGTAAAGGCTCATTTGCCGAATAGCATCGACGTCGGCTTCGGGATGCCTGTTGGTCCAGGCAAGGAGTCCAATTGCGACGAAGTACAGCGCAAAGAAAACCCGCCTCTTATACCAGCGGCTGTTCTCGAAACAGATCGTGAATGTCAGCAGGTAGATGCAAAGCGGCATCACCCAGAGGAAAGGATTGGCAGAGATTTTTTGGCAAATCAGATTGGTGGTTGCCAGCAGCATCACGGAGCCGCACGCGGCCAGTCCGCACCACAAAGCAAATCTTTGCGGCGGAATTGGAACAGTATCTGGCCGGGGAGTTCTCTCAGAAACTTTATCTCCGAGCCGGATCAGGGCTCGGGCCTGCAACGCGCACAAAAAAAGAAAAATCGCAAAGAGCGAAGTCCACAGCCTGGCCTGCATTCGTATGGGGAGAAGCCACTCGAGCAAGAACGGATATCCCAGGAGCCCGAGAAGCGATCCCATATTCGATAGCGCGTACAGACGATAGGGCGAAGTGCCGGGGCGCGCACGGCTGAACCAGTGCTGCATCAGAGGGCCTGTCGTGGAGAGTAGAAAGAAGGGAAGTCCGATGGCGAACGACAGCAGCAGCAAAATGTGCAGCACGGGAGAGCTGCCCAGCACGAATTTCCAGCTCCCGCTCGGGGTGAGTGGAGACCCCCATCGCAGCACCGCGATCAATAAGGCGACAAGTGTGATGCCAAGCGTCCGCAGATGAAACCGCGCCTGTTGCTTCAGACTGAGTCGCGCGGTGAGCGAGTGGCTGTAAACATAGCCGGCCAGCAGCAGCGACTGATAAAACATCATGCAGGTGTTCCACACACCGGGTGTCCCGCCGAACCATGGCAGGATGTACTTGGCCACGATGAGTTCCGTTTGAAATAAGAGGAAGGCGCTGATCAGGGTGATCGGAGCAAAAAGACTAAGCGCGTGCCAGTCAGCTCCGCTGCCTCGGCTTGCCCGAGTCTGCGGCTCGACAGGTTGCAATGCCGCTGCTGTGCCGGTGGACAACGGTTGCTCCTCTTGCTTCCGATCTGATTGTCACATGAGAGCCTTGCCGCGCCGCTAGTCGGCTACACGGTCGCGATTACCAGAGTTACCCTGCGGATTTAAGGTCCCCCTAGCTGCGCTCGGGTTCGAGATGGCAAGAGCTGCAGAGCTGACGCAGCGCTGAAGCGCCGCTTGATCCCGAATTATTAGCTCTTGACACAGCACTTTGACACGGCCAAAATACGGAACTCTTGGGGTTCTGCTTTCTTGCAATCCGGCCCTGCTGCAAATAAAAACAAAAAAAAGGAGGTTTTATGCGGTGGATTGCTTGGGGATTCAGCGTAGCGCTCTTGCTTGGGACGCTTGCGACAGCGCAAACAACAAAAACTATTACGATGCGGGATGCCTGCGATCCCGATAGTTTCAATGCCGCTGCTGGGCCTGGAACCTGTGTAGCCGGTCACCATGGAGAGACTTTGTTCTCGGACTTCATCGACGAACTGCTCACCGACCAGATTGCTGGAGCATGGCGGTTCAATCCCCTGCTCAATGCGACCGAAGGACACTTCAATTTGGTCCACCTGGATCTCAAGTCTGGAGACCAGACGACGATTCTGAACAAAGGCGGCGAGACCCACACATTTACCCGAGTCAAGCACTTCGGTGGCGGGTTTGTTGCTCCGCTCAATGGGTTGTCAGGCAATCCCAACCCCGCTCCGGAATGCGCTCAGGTATTGCCCGATGGGACATTAGTTCCGCAACCAGAAACTGCAACGAACCAGTTTGTTGAGGCCGGAAACACCGAAGCCGGACCAACCGCAGGCAGCTCAGCGCTGCCAAAGGGCGCATCTCGGTGGCAGTGCTGCGTTCACCCCTGGATGCGCATGATTGTCGTGGTCCACGAGGGCGAAGAAAACGAAGATTGACTCTGAATTTTCTCCGTGAAACTGGCCCACTCAAGCCAAAACAGGCCTTGAGTGGGCTGGACGGCGACCCAGCCTTGCGCTTCTGCAGGGGCTGGGATTTTCGACTGAATAGCTGCCATAGGCCCTAGGTTTTCGCGCATATCGTCTAATCTGTCGCGGGTTTCGTTTGCTTATGCATCCGCGCGCGTGGCACAATTTTCCGGCTTCCTCACATTCTTATTGGAGGTTTCGATGAGCCAAGGCATTCGTTCGTTCGTCGCGCTGGTGACCGCTTGTCAGTCCGAGCGGAGCGAGGAATCTGGAGTTGTGCTCGCAACAGCAAGACCCAGATCCCTCGCTTTGCTCGGGATGACATTTATGGTTGTGAGCTTGGTCTCCAGTTTGGCGGCTGGACAAACAGGAACCACTGTTCCTTTCACGCATCAGAGCTTCGCCATCGCTGCCGCGTCGGAGAAGAACACAGCTAATGGCGCGGCCAATCTCCAGGATTTCGACGCGTTCGTGCAGCGCACCATGAGCGACTGGAAAGTGCCGGGAGCTGCCATCGCCATCGTGAAAGATGGCAAAGTCATCGTGAGCAAAGGCTACGGGCTGCGTGACATGAACGCAAAGCTGCCTGTGACCGAGCAGACGCTGTTTCCCATCGCCTCGATCAGCAAGTCGTTCACGGTGGCGACGCTGGGCACGCTGGCCAGCGAAGGCAAGCTGGACTGGGACAAGCCGGTGCGAGAGTATTTGCCGGACTTTCGGCTTTCGGACGACGTGCTCACCGACCGTGTGACGCCGCGCGACCTGGTCACGCACCGTACCGGGCTGCCGCGCCACGATGCGGCCTGGTACCGCTCAGGACTTACGCGGGAAGAGATGTACGCCCGCCTGCGCTATCTGGAACCCAACCGCGACCTGCGCCGGGAATTTCAGTACAACAACCTGATGTTCATGACAGCGGGATATCTGGCCGGCAAACTCGCGGGCAGCACGTGGGAAGACGCGGTCACGCAGCGGATTTTCCAGCCGCTCGGCATGCGCAGCTCCAATTTCGATTTCGGACAGACATTCAAGACGGCTTCCGACGTTGCCCATCCTTACCGCAAAGACGACAACGAGGTGGCGCATGAGGCGCCCATTTATCCCGGCGATGTGGCACTGGGACCAGCCGGCGCGATCGTCTCCAATCTCTCGGACATGACGCAGTACCTGCTGATGTATCTCAACCGGGGCAAGCATGGCGACCGGCAGATCATTTCAGAAGCGAATATCCGGCAGATGATCAGTCCGCAGATGATTATCCGCAGCGCGGAAGTCGATCCTGAGATCGGCTACCTGAACTACGGCATGGGCCTGTTCGTCAGCACGTACCGCGGGCACAAATACGTGGAGCATGGGGGGAACCTCGATGGCTTCTCGCTGCTGATCACGTTCCTGCCCGACGACAATATCGGCAGCGTCATCTTGCTCAACATGGACGGCAGCAGCCTGCGCGAGGTGCTCGCGCACAACATTGCCGACCGCTTGTTGGGAATGAACCAGGTCGATTGGAACAAGCGTGAACTGGACCGTTATTTTGCCTCCAAACAATCTGAAAAAGAGGCGCGCGAGAGGAATTACGTGCCCCGGCGCGAGAACACGCAATTTTCACATCCCATCGAGGAGTATGTCGGAGAGTATTCCAATCCGGCGTATGGAACGATTGAGATCTCGCGTGCGGGCAACGAGCGCGATCTGAAGATCAGCTATCACACGATGGAATCGACGGCGCAGCACTGGCATTACGACGTGTGGCGCGTGCCGCACGACCCGCTCGATCTGTTGCAGGAAACCGAAGTGATGTTCCAGACCGACTGGGAGGGAAATATCGCCAGCCTTTCTTGCCCGCTTGAGCCGAATGCCAAAGAGATCGTCTTCACCCGCATGCCCGATCGCCGCATGCGTGAGCGCGCTTTTCTGGAGCCGATCGCCGGCGTGTATCAGGTCGCCGACTACAAATTTGTAGTGACACTGCGCTCGGACAATGTGCTCACGGTGACCACGCCCAATCAGCGGGTGTGGGAGCTCGAACCGGTGCGTGGCAATACGTTTGCCGTGAAGAGCGAAAATGGGTTGACGCTGGATTTCAAGCGCGATCCGGCGGGACAGGTTACCGAGATGTCGATCAACCAGGCAGGGTCGAGTTCGGTGTATAAGAAGACCAAGTAGGTGTCGTACCACTGCCGGGTTTCAGGCGTCCCTACGGGACGCGGCTGATTATTTTCATGGCTGACCCCCGGCGTTGAAACGCCGGGCTACTTCCGGATGTCCCCACGGGACATAGTGGGATGTTCATGTCGGCGGCATTCATTGTGATGATGTCGTAGGGTCCCTCGCCGAGCTACGCTCGGGCTCGGGATGACACGAGCTTGGCCTGAGACGGAGCGCGAAGGGTAGCCCTCTGTTCGCATGCCGCGCTGAAAAGAAAATCTTTGCCCCACTTTCGGGACGACAACCGTTGGAAGTGGCATTTCCTGGTGTATAGTTCCCCGGGAATTCGGACCGACGAGTCGCTTGCGAGGCTGACATGTCCACTACGAGCAATTCCAAATCACAGGTCGGCGCCTATTTGGGTTTTGTCTTCCTGTTCAGTTCCTTGTTCTACTTCCTGATTCTCCGCGGGCATAGGCTGGGCGGGGGAGGCGGTTTGTATGTTACGGGACTGATGTGGTGTCCGGCGCTGGCCGCGATGCTGACACTCAAACTTAATGGGCGGAAGCTTAGCGAGCTAGGCTGGCGGTGGCCGGAGCGCAAATACGCGACGATGAGTTGGTACGTGCCACTCATTTATGCTCTCGTGGCCTACGCCATTGTGTGGGCGCTCGGATTCGGTGGAGTTCCGAATCCTGAGTTCATCCAGAGCGCGCAGGAGCGGATGGGACAGCACGCGTCGCCGGCGGTCTCGACAATGTTGTACATCCTGCTGGTGGGAAGCTTTGGGATGGTGGGCAGCCTGGCGCACGCGCTGGGTGAAGAGATAGGATGGCGCGGCTTTCTGGTCCCCGAGCTGTCAAAGAATGTTGGATTCACTGGGACGGCGCTGATCAGCGGGGCGGTGTGGGCAATGTGGCACTATCCCGTGCTGATCTGGGGGGACTACAACGCGGGGACGACAACCTGGTACGGGCTGACCTGCTTCACAGTCATGGTGTTTGCTGCGTCGTTTTTCTTTGCCTGGCTGCGGCTGAAATCAGGGAGTCTGTGGACGGGGGCGCTTCTGCACGCGAGCCATAATTTGTATGTTCAGGCCATCTTCACGCCACTGACACGCGACACAGGAAAAACGGCGTGGTACATCGATGAATTCGGCTGCGTACTGCCGCTGGTCACCGTGCTGGTCGCGATTTATTTTTGGATGCGGCGTAAGGAGCTTGCTAGCACGAGTGGGACTGAGACACTGGAGCCGGCGCTGGCAAGCAACTGAAGAGAGCGAGATTGGTGACACGGGAATCAAGCCGCCTTGGCGCGGGATGGCGGGGACGATCGCTCTTTGTTGTGCCGATGCCGCCAGTAGCCGATTAAGGATAAGACCGAACCGACAACGGCGAGTCCAATAAGAATGGCAAGTGCGGGCGCGTAGTATTGGTGGAAGAACCGGACGACGTGCTTTCCGTAGATGGCCCCGAGGCCCGCAATAATTGCAAAGCGGAGGCCCCGTCCGAGGGCCAGGGCGGCAAGGAATTTCTTGCGAGGATACTGTAGCGCTCCTGCGGCCAATAGAAACGGGACCATGGGAAAGGGCGGCGGCAGTATCGCGGGAACGGCGACGGCGCCGAATCCCCAGCGCTCGAAACGAGCATAAACTTTTGTGATTTTCTTTTTGGTAAATTTGCGCTCCAGACTTTGTTTCCCTCCCTTACGCGCCAGGAAGTAAGTTAGATAGCCGCCTAGAACGGCTCCAATGGTGGCGAGGACTGCGTATAGCCACCAGATATTGCGATGGCTGGCAGCGAGCCAGATGGTGAGCACGTCCATGCTGCCGGTCAGCGGAATGATGGAGTTGTCGGCAATGCCCAGCAGAATCAGACTGGGCCCCCCCAAACGGACGAGCCAAGCGAGAACGCCGGCAGCAAGGGAAATGCGAAATGGCAGCAGATTAGTCAGGAGAGCCTCCCGCAGTCTGGATTGGATGCGGGTTGGAGCGGCGAGGTTCGGGGTGAAACTTCAAACGGCGAAGACTTTGTTTGCCCCATTTGACGTCACGGACGCCCCCTGGCGTTCGAGGAACTGCAGTGGCGGAGCGGCAGGCAGGGCGCCGATTTCGGCGGCATAGCGGTAGAACAGCTGTAATCCCGCGAGACATTCGTCATCGAGCTGGTAGTGAATGTTGTGGGTCAGGTAGGTGTGGACCTCTTCCTCGCGCATACCCAGGCGGGGCGCCCACTTCTGTGCGATGGCACGTACGTTGTCGGGAAGAAGACCGTGGTCGCGGGATTCGCGGAAGATGCGCGCCAGATCCAGTTCCGGCGGGACGTCTTGCAGGGCGCGTTCGCGAACAGCCCAAAAAGCAAAGACGAAAGGCTTGCCGGTAAGCCGAATCCACTCTTCCGCCAGATCGAGCGTGAAATAGCGGGAGCGGTCGACTTGCAGCGCGGCATCGCCGATCAGCAGGCCGGCATCGTGCTGCGCGAGCATGCTGTCAACGTGCGGGGGCATGGAGGTGTAGGAGCGCGCGCCGCCCAGCCATTTCGCGAACAGTATTTCGAGGAGTGCGACTGAGGTCATGGAGGACGTGTCGAGGGCCACGCTGCGAATCTTTTCCAAAGGCAGGCGACTGACCAGCAGAATCGAACGAACTGGGTGGCACGAAGCGATGGCGACATCGGGAAGAATGCTCAGGCCTGGAATCGAAGCGTAAGCGGCCGCCGGGATGATGCCAATATCGGCGGCGCCCGTGGCCAAGTCCTGAGCGCAAGCCGATGGCAATGTGTACGAGATTTCGAAGTGATCGGGAACTTGACCGTGCTCGAAATCCCACATGAGAGGCGCGGTGTTGAGGTAGGAAATCGCGGAAATGCGCAGGGGCGGCATGGGCTGCTTTGATTTTAGCAGCGGGGCGACCGAGTCGTGCTACTTCGCTCAGGATGACAACCTAAACGGGCCAAAGCGGGAATGACTTGGCACGATTTCGGCGCGGTTTGTGACGGCTGGCCTTGACGACGCAATGAGCGAGGCTTTACTTTCCGCCGTGAATAGTGGCGGCGCCGATTTCGGCGCGGTCACTTGAAAACGCGCTCGGATGCCGCATTCGAGTTCCGAATGCGGCTTGGCGCTGGAGTGATCTATCTTGTCTAACGTTGCGGCGCAACAAACCGCATCGCACGTCCTCGAATGGCTTGGACTAGCCCTGACACCCGGTCTGGGTCCCACTCGAACTCGAAAGCTGGTCGAGCATTTTGGGGGTCCCGAGGCGGTTTTTCACGCATCGCTTACGGAACTGGAAGCGACCGGGATTCAGGCGGTCACGGCGCAGTCGATTGCCACAGGGAAATCAGTGGAATTGGCGCAGGAAGAGATGGCGCGTGCTGGAACGGCGGGCGTCGCGCTGGTGTCGCTGGACGATCCTGCGTATCCCGTGCGGCTCAAGGAGATTTACGATCCGCCTCTCCTTATTTATGTGCGGGGAAATGTGGATGTGCTGGCACAGCCGGGGATCGCGATGGTAGGAACGCGGCATCCAACGCCGTATGGAAGCGGGATGGCGGAGCGGCTGGCGTGCGACCTGGCTGCGCAAGGACTGGTGATCATCAGCGGGATGGCGCGTGGCGTGGACACGGCGAGCCATCGCGGTGCAATCGCGGCCAAAGGCAAGACCATCGGGGTGTTTGGGACAGGCGTCGACGTGATCTATCCCAAGGAGAATTCGCGGCTGGCCGAGCAGATTCTGGCGCTGGGGGGAGCGATTATTTCCGAATTCCCACTCGGTACTTTTGCGGCGCCGCAGAATTTTCCTATCCGCAACCGCATCATCAGCGGAATGTCGGTAGGCGTGCTGGTGGTGGAAGCGGCCGAATATTCAGGGACGCGCATCACCGCGCGCTGCGCGTTGGAGCAGAACCGAGAAGTTTTTGCCGTGCCGGGAAACGTGATGAATAAGAATTCCTGGGGGCCAAATACACTCATCAAGCAGGGAGCGAAGCTGGTGGCGACCTGGGAAGATGTATGGGAAGATTTGCCCGCAGATGTACGACTTAAGCTGACCCCGCCGCCCTCCGTTGAATCCGACGAGGGCGCCTCTGCATCTCTATTTCCTGACGAAGGACTTCCTCCTCACGAAAAGCGAATCCTGCGGCTGCTCAAGGCCGACGAAGCCACGCACATCGACGAAATCGTGGAGAAGCTGGAGAGTGAGCTCTCATCGTCTGAGATATTCGCCGCACTATTTGAGCTGGAGCTAGCTGGGAAGGTAAGGCAAATGCCCGGCAAGAACTTTGTGAGGAGCTTCTAGGCCGAGGAGGCGAGCCCCTCGGACTCCTGATCTGCGATTTGCTGGGTCGTGATAAGTGGGTCTTGCAGTGGGGCAAAGGACAGTATTGGGTGCGCTGACTTTCGTGACCACAAATCGCGCAGGTGCAACATGGGCTGTTCAACGAGATAGTACGAAACGGCAGCACAGGCCAGGGATGGCAGCACTAGAAGATATCCGGAATGCAACGACGCATTGGAGCAAAACAGCTCCTGCCAGAGGTAGAGGCTGTAGCTGATTCTTCCCAACCAAACAATGGGGGCCCAATTCAAAAACCGATAAGGAACCTGGATGACGTGCAGAACCAGACCGGCGATTGAGACATGGAGCAAGGGGCTCAGGACAAAGAGAGAAAACAGTGTGCGCAGTCGATTGGTCGCAGCAAACCACGGGATGAAAACGACCGCGACGAGCATGATCAAGGCGAGAGAGCCGCTGATCTTGGGTAGGCGCGGCGCGAGGATTGCCAACAGACAGCCGATGCCGAGCTGGCCCGCATACACGGGCAGACTTGCGAGCAGCCCATTCTGCACCTTGAAGGCATGGAGCGCGACAAGGAAGAGAGGCTGGAAAAGGAGCACGCCCACAAGCATAGCGACTCTCTTCCGATACCAGTTGCGCAACGCAAAGGGCCAGAGCAAATAGAACTGCTCTTCAATGCTCAACGACCAAAGGTGCCCGAAAATCCAAGGCCGTGAAGGATCCATGTTGGCGACATAAAGTAACGCGGCGGCGATGTGATACCAGGTCATCTGCCGCCAATAGAGGGCGATGACGATGGCCAGAAAGACCAGGGCAGCGGGAAAGATGCGGAATGCGCGGCGAACATAGAAGTCGCGCAAGCTCACGGTGGAGGTGCGCTCGTGCTCGCGGAGCAAGAGACTGGTGATCAGGTAGCCGGAGAGGACGAAGAACACAAACACGCCGAGCGCACCGTAGCTCCCGAGGCGATCGAGCGACACATGCTTCCACTTCACCAAGTGGCTGAGAATGACGAGAGTGATGGAAATGGCGCGCAGGCCGTCGAGGGATGGAATCCGTCGGGCCGTCAATGGGGATGCGTCCCGTTGGCAGGAATGAATTTGAGATGAACAAATATCATCAACTTGTATGGTATGGCCCGCTCTGCGCGCCCTAGTTCCGCATAGTATACGGCAGAAACCGGTGCGGCATTGAAGGCCACACGGAGCATGGCAGGCGCGTCGCGTTAGGACCGGTAACTTGTTGTCCACTCGACATTCGTGCTAGGTTCAAAAACATCGCAAGGAGAATAGAGGGAAAATTGTCTAAGGGTTTAGTCATAGTCGAGTCGCCGACCAAGGCGAAGACGATCGAGAAATATCTGGGAAAGGGCTACAAGGTCGAAGCCTCATTCGGCCATGTCAAAGACCTGCCCAAGAGCACGCTAGGAGTCGACACCAACAACGACTTCGAGACGGATTACATCGTTATCCCTGGAAAAGAAAAGGTGGTCGCCAAGCTGAAGAAGCTGGCGGAGTCGGCAGAATCCATCTATCTGGCTCCTGACCCGGACCGAGAAGGCGAAGCCATTGCCGCACATCTGGCGGACGAACTCGGAGGCAATGGCGGCGGCAAGAAGAAAAAGAAGAAGTCGAGTATTTCCATCCAACGCGTTACCTTTAACGAAATTACCAAGCGTGCGGTGCAGGCGGCGTTTGAGCATCCGCGCGAGATCGATCAGAACCTGGTGGACGCGCAGCAGGCGCGGCGCGTGCTCGACCGACTGGTGGGGTATCAGGTTTCTCCGTTGCTGTGGGACAAAGTGCGCCGCGGGCTTTCTGCCGGACGTGTGCAGACGGTGGCGTTGCGGCTGATTGTCGAACGCGAGCGCGAGATCAAAGCGTTCGAGAAGAAAGAATACTGGACCATCGACGCGCACCTCGCTGCCAACAAGCCTCCGGCATTCGACGCGCGTTTTCTCGGCCGTGGCGAGGAAAAGGTTGAGATCCCGAACGGCGAGGAAGCGGAGAAGATCCGCACGGCGCTGGAAAAAGCCGACTGGCTGGTCCGCTCGGTGGACAAGAAAGAGCGCCGGCGCAATGCGGCGCCTCCATTCACGACCAGCAAACTGCAGCAGGATTCTTCGCGCAAACTGCGCTTCAGCGTGAAGCGCACGATGATGATCGCGCAGCGGTTGTATGAAGGTGTGGAGATCGGTGAAGAAGGGTCAATTGGTCTCGTCACGTACATGCGTACCGATTCGACGCGGGTCGCGCCGGAAGCGATCACGGAAGTTCGCGAATACATCGGCACGGAATACGGCCAGGGATATCTACCCGAGCAGCCGAACACATTCAAAGAGAAGAAGGAAGCGCAGGGGGCGCACGAGGCGATTCGTCCGACCTCGGTGATGCGTCATCCCGACCAGATCAAGCAGTACCTAAAAGAAGATGAGTTCAAGGTTTACAAACTGATCTGGCAGCGCTTCGTCGCGTCGCAGATTATGCCGGCAGTCTTCGATCAGACTACGGTCGATATCGATGCGAAGAGCGGCAACGAGGCGTTCTGGTTCCGCGTGACGGGATCGGTGCTGAAGTTCGACGGCTTCCTCAAAGTTTACGAAGAGTCGAAAGAAGGCAAGGACGAAGAGGACGAGGAACTCAAGCACAAGCTGCCTGCGCTGGAAGCAGGACAGAAGGTGACGTTGCGCGAGTTGAAGCCGGAGCAGCATTTCACCGAGCCTCCGCCGCGGTACAACGAAGCGTCGCTGGTCAAGGAACTAGAAGAGCGCGGCATTGGCAGGCCTTCGACATATGCGGCGATTCTTTCCACGATCCAGGAGCGACAGTACGTGCAGAAGACCGGCGGCAAGTTTGTGCCGACGGAAATCGGGCTGGTCGTCACAGACTTGCTGGTGGAAAACTTCCGCGACATTTTCGACGTGCAATACACGGCGCGACTGGAAGAAGAACTCGACGAGATCGAAGAAGGGAAGGAGAAGTGGACCGACGCGCTGGCCGAGTTTTACAAGAAATTCCAGAAAGACCTCAAATATGCCGAAAAGCATATGGAGAACATCAAGCGGATGGAGAAGCCCACAGACGAGAAGTGCGAGCGCTGTGGCGCGCCGCTGGTGATCAAGTGGGGCAAGCACGGATCGTTTTACGCGTGCAGCACGTACGATAAAGAGGACCCTAATACGTGCACGTTTACAAAAGAAAATCCCATCAATCTGCCTGACTTGGATTCGGCCGACATCCAGGAAACGACCCAGGAGGAATACTGCGAAAATTGTGGGCGTGTGATGGTGCTGAAGCGAGGCCGCTTCGGGCAGTTCATGGCGTGTACGGGATATCCGGATTGCAAGACGACACGGCGCTTGGATCAAGGCAAGAAGGTTCCCGACATCCCGCTCGACGAACTTTGTCCGAAGTGCGGGCGGAACATGATGATCCGTCACGGGCGCTTTGGCGAGTTTACGGCGTGCAGCGGCTATCCGGATTGCAAGTACGTGAAGCAGAATTTCATCGGCGTGAAGTGTCCGGAGTGCAAAGACGGTGAACTGGTCGAGAAGCGGGCGCGCAAGGGCAATACGTTCTACGGGTGCTCGAATTATCCGAAATGCAAGTTCACCTCGGCGAATAAACCGATCGCGGAAAAGTGCGCGAAGTGTGGCAGCGAGTATCTGGTGGAGAAGAATTTGAAGGCAGGGCCGGTGATCGCGTGTCCAAATAAGGAATGTGATTACGAGCGAGCGGCGCCCCCGCCACCGGAGGCGGCTGCAACGGGAGCGTAAGAAGATTGAGCCATTGAGCGATTGAGGAATTGCCCACGAGCTCCTTCCGCTCCCGATGGCGGATTTCCAGGTTTTCAAATCGCAATTGCCGAAATCAAATGAGGAAAATTCAATGCCCAAGAAGCCGACAGCTGCCGATGCTCAACTGATCATTCAACTTTACGATCTTCGCCGCGAAGCCGAGATGCGTAAAGCCCGCAATTGGTGGACGGTGGAGTTCTTCCCGCAAAGCGCCGATGATTTTCTCAAGGTGGTGCGAGCATTTGGCACCAAAGAAAACGCATGGCTGCGGCAGGTGAGCGGCTACTGGGGCATGGTGTGTTCGTTCGTTGTGAGTGGCGTGCTGAACGAAGAATTGTTCTTGCAGCCCGGGTTCAGCGGCGAACTGTTTGTGATGTTCGCGAAGATCTATCCTTTCTTGAAAGAGCTTCGTCAGAAGCTTGAGGATCCGGAATTTTTCGCCGGGATCGAAAAGGCTGTCACGCGCACGAAGTGGGGAAAGAACCGGCTGCAGTTCATGATCAAGCGCGTGGAGATGCTGCGGCAGCGGGCAGCGGAGAGCAAAGCGGCGGCTTCGTAGCGCGATCTGACCGCATCGAATCGATCAATTCTACACTTTGAGCACATCATCAGAGCGGAGCCGCTTCCAAGCGAAGGGATCCCGTGTGGACAGTAGCTGGTAGTGCGCGCGAGATCCTTCGCTCCGCCTGAAAAGCGGCTGCGCTTGATTGCATAACGACGTTGACCCGTCGCAGCGAGTAGATTGGTTGCGACGAAACAGACCAAGGCTCACTGAGAGGAGCCAACGTCATGCTGATTATAGGGTGTGATTTTCATCCCGGGTTTCAGCAAGTCGCGATCTTTGACAAAGGAACGGGAGAGATCCAGCAGAGGCGGTTGCAGCACCGCGAGGAAGCGGAGCAGTTTTATCGGGGTCTGGGGGCCCAGCCAGTGCGGGTGGGCATGGAGGCTTGCGGACACTATCCGTGGTTCGAGCGGCTGCTGGACGCTATGGGCATCGAGCTGTGGTTGGGCGATGCCGCCAAGATTCGGGCCTCGGTGGTGCGCCGGCAGAAGACGGACCGGCGGGACGCGGAGCATCTGATGGATCTGCTGCGAGAGAACCGGTTTCCGCGGATCTGGGTGCCGACGCTGGAGGAGCGGGATGTGCGGCAGTTGCTGATCCATCGGCACAAGCAGGTGCAACAGCGAACGCGCACGAAAAATCAGCTGCAGGCGATGGCGCTGAGCAGCGGAGTGCAAAAGAAGCGCAAGCTGTGGAGCCCAGCGGGGCGCGAAGAGTTGGAACAGTTGCCCTTGCTGACCTACGCTAGTGCGCGGCGGAAGTGCTTGCTGGAAGCGCTCGACAAACTGGAAGCGGACATCGGCGAACTGGACCGGCGGGTGGCGGAACAAGTGCGGCAGCGGCCGGAGGCGGTGCGGTTGATGACGCATCCGGGAGTGGGGCCGGTGACGGCGCTGGCCCTGGTGCTGACGCTGGGACCGACGGAGAGATTCGCTTCGGCGAAGCAAGTGGGCAGTTACTTCGGCCTGATTCCGAGCGAACAATCCAGCGGCGGAAAACAGCGGCTGGGCAAGATCAGCAAACCGGGCAGTTCGTTTCTGCGCTTTTTGCTGGTGGAAGCGGGACAGACGGCGGCGCGGCTGGATCCGCAGCTGAAGCGCTTCTATCGTCGCCTGGCAGCGCGCAAAAATCGCAGCCTAGCCAAGGTGGCAGTGGCCAGAAAGTTGGCCACCCGGTTGTACCTGATGTTGCGCGAGAACTGGACGTACACGCAACTGAGTCAGGTCGTTCTGCAGGTGAGCCCGAGTCATCCTGTGGCCGGCGAGTAAGCGAGCCGAGCGTTTGAGTGGGCAGCCTGCCTCCCTGAAAAGTCGGGGAGATCGAAGTGAGCAATCGTGGGTGCCAGTCCCGAAGAGATGGATGGTGGGACCTGAGGTCCCGCTGCCAGATTGTAGTCGAATTACGAGCTTTGGTCTGCAAAGTCAAAGGCTTTCTGAGAGAGCGAAATGGCGC
>DASTCY010000063.1:0-25655 GCA_035710725.1 Candidatus Sulfotelmatobacter sp.
ACGGCATGAGGAAAGCTAGTACACGGATGCCAGAGCAGGGGACTCAAACGCCGTCCCCTGCTCCGGACCTCATCCCCGCTGAGACCGAAAATCAACCGAGAACTCACATTGCGATTTGGCACAGCAAACGGGGGCACTTCACGACCAAGTTCTTTATTTCCGTCGCTTACGATGAAAAGCCTGCGATTTTCTTGATGTGTGAGCTTGCGAGGTCCGCGCACCGAACATATACCGCCAGGGGGTGATCCACCCACCGCCAGCCAATTGGATGCCGGTACCTTTTTGCTGCTGCAAGTCGCGACGTAAGGTGCGCCAACAAACGTCAAGCAGATCGGCGCTAGATTCCAGTGCCTGCACCGGACCCTATCCTGGTTGTACCGCGCCCGCTTTCGCCCCTGCCCTGATCTGCTCGTAGACCTGTTTCCTTAGAAACTCGGCCACGACCTTGGCAAATGCCGGATCGTTCATGTAGCGGGCGAATATGTCCTGGTTCTGATCCATGCGGTCGATGAACTTGCCTTCGAGCGCCTTGTCAAACACGTACTTGAAGTTCTCCAACGAGTTGACCATGGCGGCCTGCTGGATGTGCGTGTCGGCGACAGCCTCCTCGCGAATCTGGTCAAAGAAAAGCTGATCGGCGGGCTTGAACTCGGTCCCGAATCTTTCGTTCACGATGTCGATGAGCCGTGACAGCTCGATCTGCTCGTGATGATCCTCGCCCATGCCGACCGCCGTCGGAGCTTTCACGGCGCCGCGATCCCCCGGCGCCAGCGAGATCGAACCTTCGCTCGTTTTCTGCAGACGGTAGTACTTCAGGTTGACCTCGTCATCGAACACCAGCCCAGGCCCGATGGATCGTTTCGGCAATCGCGGAATCAGCAGCCGGATGAACGTGTAGAGCTTCTCTAGGTCGGTATCCTGGAACGGATCTAAAGTTCCCGCCTCTTGCCAAACTGAAAGGAGAGAGCTTGCCGCTCGTTGCGCTTGCGAAACCTGCTGGGGGACCATGACCGCTCGGGGGCACTAGCGCCTTAGCGTAGCTCGTCGTTCCGAATGAAGGTGGGAGTTCGCTCGGAAAGTAGCCTCGACTGAGGAGTTCATGAAGCATTCGCTACGGATAGCCTTTCGTTACGGTCAGTGCGAAGAGGATCACTCATATGCCAATCTCCCGAACTGCTCTGCGCCAGAAGCGGGTGGGCACAAAATTGGGCACAGTCGAAAATGTCCAAGATTCGTAAGCCTCGGAAGTTGTTGGTGCGAAAGGAGGGACTCGAACCCTCATGGGTTTCCCCGCCAGATCCTAAGTCTGGTGCGTCTGCCAATTCCGCCACTTTCGCAATAACGGCGACCACAGAAGATGTGATCGCCGTTTGAAAGTAATTCGATTGTAGCGGTTTCGAGAAAGCTCCTCAATGCCGTCCTACGGTTGGCAAACGAATCCCTGGGCGCGTACTAAGGCTATGCCGATGGCATCCTGAATACTTGTGGGTATGGCGATGCGCTTCCTCTGCCCGTACCTTCGGGAAAAACGCGCGGGGAAGAGAGTTGCGTATGCCGAAGTGGAGTGGAGCCGAGTCAGGCGCAGGCGGCGGTTCGCGTCGCGCCGGGGCCCGCTGGGGCGGGGCCCGCAAAGTGGGGCAGCGAATCCTAAAGAAACCAGCACCAGGAAAAGAGTACCAATTGCCTGAAGAAGCATTAAACCTTTGGACCGCGAACGGAATTCTAACAAGCAGTTGAAAACGGACGAGGTTGGTCTTGCGTATACGAGAAGGGGATTATGCTTACGACCTGGAACAGAAGATCGATCCTCTGACACAGGTCCGTCAGGAGTGGAAATTCACGGTCTACGCGGTGTTTCCCACGGAGCAGATATTGCAAACTGGAGAAGCGCCCACCCGCGAGGAGGCCGAGCGCGAAGCGCAGCGGGTCATTACACGCATTCGAAGTGAACTGAGGCGATCGGCGTAATGCAATCTGTAATGCACAATCCATGTGTAGCGCGCCATGCTGGAGCACAGATGTAACTGGAGTACTTATGTCCAAAATGTTGAATCGCATCATGCCTAAAGTCATTACACCCAAAGCCCACGTTGTACTTGACATTCTCACCGTGGGCGCGTTCTTGGCGATGGGGGGAATCTGGTGGCGCAGCAAACGGGGAGCGTCGATTGCGGCCCTCGCCAACGGTTTGTTCGTTGCGGGATTTTCCGCGCTGACCGACTACGAAGGCGACGGAAGCAAGCCGATCAGCTTCAAGAATCACGGTCGTCTCGATGCCGTGCAGGCTTCGATGGCGGAAGTCGCGCCAAAGATATTCGGCTTCTCAGAGGACAAAGCGTCGGTGTTTTTCCGCGGCCAGGCTATGAACGAGGCGGTGGTGATTGCTCTCACCGATTTCGAAGCGCGCACGCGCCCGCGTTCGCGCCGCAGGCTGAATGCAGCGTAGGTTATGTAGGAGAGACGCGCTTCGATTCGCGGGCTTGTAAGTCGGGCCGCGGGAGCAAACTAGGCGTATGAAATTCGCGAAAGGCGTTTATTGTGCCGCTTCGGCCAATTTTTGCGAGATCCACATTCCCAGCAGGATCAGCGCGAACACGCCCGTTCCGCCGCCGAAGACCCAGATGGGGATGCGCAGCTTGTTGACGCGCACGAGCAGCTCCGTCTGTTCCTCTTGCATTTGCGAATTGGCATCGCTCAGAAAAAGCTGATCGTCCTCGTGAATCGTGAGCGTGCTGCGATAGATGAGGAGGACAATCAGGCCAACCGCGAAGATGCCGCAAACAATTGCGACCAGATCCAGAGTCGTCATAAGCCACCTCGGCAAATTTCAGCCTGTGCAGCGGCTTCCCGCGTGGAACGTGGGCTCGTGCTTCCCGGCCCACTCCGGGGGAAGGGCCCTAACGCGAACGATTATAGCCTGAGTTGCAACCGCTGCGGTGACTTTAATCACAGGGTTCCATAAACGGACAAAAGCGACCTTCGGCCTTGCTGTTTCATCCAATCCGTATATAGTAGTGCTGATTTAGCTCGCCCTCCGATGTGAGCGAAACCGAATCTGATATAATCAAAGAACCTTTAAAGCCAAGGAGATACGAATGGCTACGACGACCATCCCGGAAGTGACCAAAAAGGCAGCCCCGGTTACGCTGACCGCCAATGCCGTCAAGAAAGTAAAAGAGATCATGAGCCAGCAAAACCCAGTACCGGCGGGCCTTCGCATCGGTGTGGTCGGCGGAGGGTGCTCCGGCTTCTCCTATTCGATGCAATTTGAAAATGGTGCCGGAATGATGGATAAGACCTTCGAAATGGACGGGCTCAAGGTCTTTGTCGACGCCACTTCGATCATGTATCTCAACGGTTGCAACGTCGACTACGTTGAGACCCTGGAAGGCGCCGGCTTCAAATTCGAGAATCCGAACGTAAAGAGCACGTGCGGCTGCGGGTCTTCGTTCAACGTGTAAGCCAGTTTGGATCTGCAATCTCTCACGGCCTCAGGCACTGCCTGAGGCCTTCGTGTTTATTGAAATGTCGTTCTCCCTCCTTTTGCGGAATTTCTCTCCTGCGGTGCTCTGTGGCTGTTCTCTGCGCTCTCTGCGATTTTCAGGAGCCTCATCGCAGAGGACGCGAAGACAATCCGCAGAGATCGCGGAACGAGTTTTCTTTGCGCTTTTCTATCCCCAGCAAAAAAAATCTGCTTCGGCTCGCAAAGAACTACTCTTGAGATCACCCAGAGCCTTTATTGCGGCGGCTGCGGCTGCTGAGGTGGGTTTTCGGTGGGCGGTGGCGGATTGGTCGGCATCCCGGGTCCGTTCGGATTGGGAGGCGTGCCGATTGGCTGGTTGCCGAAAGGAGAGGAGTTGCCGAAGGGTGAGGAATTGTTGGGCTGTCCAGGAGTATTCCCCTGCTGGTTACCCGATGCCTGTATCGGGGGTGGCTGATTGGGCGTGCTGAGCAGGCCTCCACGTTCGATCCCATCGTAAATGAACTGCCATTCGTTGTACTTTCTCTTGTGATTGAACTCTCGAATCGTTTGCTTCTTGCTTGCGCTTACCACTCCGACGATCGGCCCGCCCCCAAAGACCGTCTGGTTGCCGGAAGTCAGATCAGTCGCGCCTTTAGCCGCAATCTGGGCTTGCGGGGGTAAGTTTGCACCCGCCGGTTGGTCCGGCGCTGGTGCATTTGGTTGATTTTGTTCGTTGGCCCCTTGGGCTGTGTCTTCAGGGTTCGTGTTACTGCCGTTGGTGGTGGTGGGTGTTGTTCCGCCGAGTGTGCTCTGCTGCCCAAAGCTACCTTGCTGCCCAAACGCATTCTGCTGTCCGAATGCGCCCTGGCCGTTGAGGCCGTTGGGAGCTCCGATCGCGTTTGCGCCGGGAATTGTGCCGCCCCCGATGCCTCCACTGAACATCAGTTTCACTTCTCCGAAATGCAGCAGCTTGAAATCCTGGCACTTGCCTGCCTGGCAATTCATCGGATCTTTATAACGCTTGCGCAGAAAGCGCAGATTGTTTGTGCTCTCCAGGTCCTCGATGCGCACTGGGTAACGACCAAATTTCTTATAGTAGGTGCGGATGGCGCGCGAATACTGCACGCCGCGATGGATCAATTCTTCTTCCCGATCGCGCTTGATGTCGAAGGAGACGGAAGAAACCACGGCGGCCGCCGCGATGATCAGGAGCGAGACCATCAGCAACAGCGTGAGCAGCACGTAGCCGCGCTCACCGCGACGGCAACTGCGAATTGAGCGACACGAAACCATTGAGTAATTGAGCGATTGAGTGATTAAGCGATTGAGAGATTGAGTAATTGGGGAATTTGAAACCGACTCGCGATGCGTTCAATTTCTGGACTACTTAATTACCCAATCGCCCGATCACTCAATGGCTCATTGACTCAATCTCTTCATCCCTGCGTGAGCGGGATATTCTGTGGTGGACCGCTGTTCACAACATCCTGAATCTCGACTGAGCTCGAGGTGATGCGCAAGACCTTATAGCGCCGGTCCACAATCTCGCCCTCGCCGGCAATAAATACGTCGCCATCTTTCGAAAGAAAAATTCTTCTCGGCTCACCCGGCTGGTTGGCGAAGCCGAAGAACTTCAGCGGAATGGGAGGGGGCGTCGGGATGATCGGAAGTTTCCACTTCGAGCTCTCATTAGCGGCATCGGTAACACCGGGAGCTTTTGGCTTAGGGATTTGGACCACTTCCGCCTGCGCCACAAAAATGTTCCGTCCTGAACCTTCGTACTTGATCTGTTCGCTCGCCGCCAACAGCTGCAACTGCAGCGTCGGATCAAGGTTCTCGCTGGCCGGAGCTTTTTTGGTCTGAGCGCCAGACGCAGCCGATATGTGCTTTTGGTTCTTGCCGCGCGTGGTGGGCGCGATTACGGGCGAGTTTGCGGACGTAGTCACCGTTGGACCGGAAAGCATGGGCACGATCTCGTAAAAAAACGCGAGGACCGCCAGCGTCCCCAGCACTGCTGCCCATATCGTCTTGTTCCGGCTTTCGGTTCCTAGCTTCACGATGCGCTCGTCTTCAAATACGTTTCAACTTTGATACTCAGCTTCACCGGGCCTTGTTGTTCGCCGCCGAGGCCGATGCTGTCGATGATGAAAAACATCTGACTGCGTTCCAATGCATTGATGAACTGCGCCACCGACCGATAGCTTCCGGCCAGATTGGCTTCCATTTCCACCGTTTGGAGATTCGACAAGTCGGCATCTTTCGGCGTGTACTTCACCTGTTCAATCGTAACTCCGTTGGAGGCGGCCATCTTGCCGAATTCGACCAGAATCTGGGAGTACTCGGAGGGGAAGCGCTGCTTATAAAAGTCCGCGATCTGCTGGTTCGCCAGCACCACTTTCTTGTCCAGATTGTTGAGAGGCTCGACCTGGCGCGTTTTCAGACGCAGTTCACTCCAGAGGCGATTCAGTTCCTGACGGCGCGAATCGGCCGAGCCAATCAGCGGTGAAATCAGGATGGCCACGGCCAGCACGTCCAGCCCAACCATGACGGCAAGCGCTCTCTGGATTTTTTTTCGAGTTTGTCGCAAATCTGGCATTACGGAGTATTCCTCTTCGAGACCTCAGTTGTCGTTTCGGGATCGGACGCATCTCTTGGCTTGGCGGAAGCGGCCGGATTCTTGACCGAAGCGGGGACGTAAAGTGCATCAATGTCGAAAACGATGTTGTCTCCGTTGACCGGACTGGCGTTGATACGTTCCTGACTCACATGAGACTGTGCGAACCGTTGTGATTCTTCCATGCGGCGCGTCAGCTCGATGCCGTGATCGCGCGAATCTCCTGCGACCACCATCTTTAACGAGAGCTGATTGTCTGTGTCTAGCGCCGGATGAATCGAAACCAGGTGCAGACGTGGCGGCATCACTTTTTCCAGATCTTCGAGCACGCGCGTCCAGGAAAACGATTTGCGCTGGATAAGTTCGTTCAGAAACTGCGATTCGTCGCGGGTGGTGCGGTTTTCGTTCCGGTTCAGGAATTCCTCGGCACTGTGTCGCTTCTGATCGCAGCGAGCAATTTGGCCGCGGAGCTGCGACATTTCGGAGTGATCGCGGCGGGCGTTCAAATATCCAGCCACGGTCATGCCCAGCAAGATCAGGGTGAACAAGCCGAGCAATACGAGGGCGCTGCCCCAGCGCATCCAAAATTGGCGCGCGTCCTGGTAAGGCTGGCTCGCGAGATTGATGTCTAAACGCATAAAACCAGTTGTCAGTACCCAGTTGTCAGTTGCCAGCAGTCCCGATCACAACGCGGGTGTGGTCGCTGCCGTAGGTTCGCCCCTGCCGTTGCCCTCGTTTTTGCTGGCTACTGACTACTGGCAACTGCAGTTACGAAATCAACGCTCCTACCACTCCGGCCATGCGCCAGCGCGGAACCGAGCCGCCGCTGGCACTCGCTCCCAACTGGGACGAAACCACAAGCTCGCTGACCTCTGCGCCGGTTTGCGCACGCAACGCAGGCACCGCGCCGCCCGTCTCCGACAGTCCTGCCACATAAATCTGTTCGATATTTAAATGATACGTGTCCTGAAAAAAAACTACCGACGGATAAACTTCTTCCGCAAGTTGCTCGCCCGTGATGGTCACGCCGCGCGTATTTTCGAGCGTGCGGAACAGCTGCAGCTGGTCTTCATTCAGTATCGCAATGCTGGTTGTGCGCGCGTCCACCTTCACCACGAGTGTCGGCTTCTTGCCCACCGCCGCTCCCAGCGCAGCCAGCATCGAAGGCAGCACCACGCCGGGATTGAATCCCGCTGCGCGAAACGCCGCTTCATAGTCGTCAATCACGCTGCTCAAGGCCACGGCGGCCACGACCCGTACGCCTTCCCCGGTCTTCTGCGCGTGATAAGAAATCTTCGCTTTGTCGACGTCAAACGGCAGCGCTTTCTTCAGGCGAAACCGGACCACGCTCGAGGCTTCTTCCGCGTCCGACGGCAGCGTATCAAAATCCAGCAGGACCACACGCACCGCCGCATCGGGAACGATCGCGATCACGTCACGCGTCCGTCCGGCAACGCGTCCCAAAACCTCTTCGATTCCGTCCCGCACTGCATCGGCCTGGCGCAGATTGTTCTCGACCAGATCGGGCACGACGCTGCCGGGAGCGAGTTCTCGCGCGGCGCACAGCTCAAGCGTTATGCCGGAATCGGACAGGCGCCCGGCGAGAATGCGGTCGGATGCTATCTCGCAGGCCAGTCTGGGTCGCGCTCTGGAATTGGAAGCCATCGTTAAATAATCCAAACTAACCCGAAAATCAGGGGAGCCCTATCTCCTATGAAAAATCTTGGGGCGAAACAATGCAATAGCTGAGAGGGAACGCCGCCCGATCACCCGATTGCCGTCCTGAGCAAGACGTGTGGTGTCCCATCTTTACCGCGCTTTTTGCGGCAAAAATGGGATCTCAGATCTATCGCATCGCCTCGATGAAGGTCACCTTGTTGATCTCTTTCAGCGTGGTTAGCCCCAAGCGAACTTTGTCGAGCGCCGATTCGCGCAGGAACCGCATGCCTTCATCGCGCGCCGCCCGCCGGATTTCCGAGGTCGGTTTCTTGGCCAGAATCATCTCGCGAATGCGGTCGCTCAGATCGAGCAGTTCGTGAATGGCGCTTCGTCCGCGGAATCCCGTGCCCGCACACTCGATGCAACCCGGCCCTTCATAGAGCGGCACATTCGACCACTGCGCGGGATCGAGGCCGCTCGCCTCCAAAACTTCCGGCGGATAGTGCACCGCGATTCGGCAAGACTCGCAAATCAGTCGCACCAGCCGCTGCGCCAGAATACAGTTCAACGCCGAGACGAAGTTATAAGGCTCAACTCCCATGTTCAGAAAGCGCCCAATCACATCGACCACGTTGTTGGCGTGAACGGTGGTGAACACGAGGTGGCCGGTGAGCGCCGACTGGATCGCAATCTGCGCGGTCTCGGCGTCGCGGATTTCGCCGACCATGATCTTGTCCGGATCGTGACGCAAGATGGACCGCAGTCCGCGAGCGAAAGTGAGCCCCTTCTTTTCGTTGACGGGAATCTGCGTGATGCCGCGCAACTGATATTCGACCGGATCTTCGATCGTGATGATCTTATCTTCGTCGGTCTTGATCTCGTTGACTGCGGCGTAAAGCGTAGTTGTCTTGCCGCTACCGGTCGGCCCGGTGACCAGCACCATGCCGTAGGGTTCTTTGATATAGCGGCGGAATCGTTTCAGATCTTCTTCGTCAAAGCCTACGACATCCAGAGTCAGCGTGCGGAACTTCTCGCTCATCGACTCTTTGTCGAGTACGCGTAGCACGGCGTCTTCCCCGTGAATCGATGGCATGATCGAGACACGGAAGTCGATGGCACGTCCGTTGTACTTCACGCGGAAGCGTCCGTCTTGCGGCACGCGGCGTTCGGAGATGTCGAGCTCGCTCATGACTTTGATACGCGAGATCACAGTCGAATGATGTTCTTTGCCGATCGGCGGCATGGCCTGCGTGAGCACGCCGTCGATGCGGAACTTGATGACGACGGAATCGTCGCGCGTTTCGATGTGAATGTCGGAAGCGCGCCGCTGCAAGGCTGTGAAGATCGTCGTGTCGACCAGGCGGATGATCGGGCTGGTATCGCCCGTCGCGGTCAGCTTGTCGATGGTGAGCGTTTCTTCCGCGCCCGTCGCGTCGTCTTCGCGGATGATGGTGAAGCCTTCGCTGGCTTCTTCGAGCACGCGCTGGGATTGCTCGGTCTTCTTAAGGATGTCCGAGATCTGCTTCAGCGTGGAAACCTTGGTGACGATGCGCTTGCCTAGCAGCAGGCTGATCTCGTCGATCATCATCAGCTGACTGGGATCGGCAATGGCAATCGCAAGCCGGCCATCCTGCGTTTCTTCCAATGGGACGAAGTTATAGCGGAACATCAGGTCGACGGGAATCTTCTTGAACAAATCGTGATGGAGCTGAAAATCAGTGAGGTCGACGAACTCGCAGCGATAGCGCCGGGCCACGTCCTGGGCGCGTTCCAGGTCCGTTACAGGATTGCCGGTCGTGGTCATCGTCTGACCATTGCCGCCATTCACGAAAAGTGATTTCTTCTCAGCCATTGCTATTTACTTACGGTGTTTCACTTCACTCCCAATGTAAAGATCGGCAAATATAGCGAAATCAACACTCCGCCCACGAAGACGGCCATGATGATCAGCATCAGCGGTTCAATCAACGCCATGGCCGCGCCCAGCGCCGTTTGCACATCTTCTTCGTAGAATTCGGCGACGGAGTTTAGCATCGCCGGCAACGCGCCCGTCGACTCGCCCACTTCAATCATCTCGACCGACAGGTCGGGAAATATGCTCTGCTCTTCCAGACTCGCTGCCAGGCCCTGGCCTTCGCGCACCCGTATGCCAGCGCGCATCACGCCTTTCAGCACGCGCCGGCTGCTCATTGATGATCCTGCGGTTTCCAGTGCTGGTACCAGCGGAAGACCTCCCTGCAGCAACGTCGCCAGCATGCGCGAGAAACTGGCCACCTGGTGCTTCAATCGAATGTCACCCAGCACGGGCATCCTGAGCAGGAAGCGGTCGATACGATCGCCGCCCCGGTCCGTATTCTTCCACTGCCACAATATGACACCGGCGAGGGCCAATCCGCCAAAAACAAATGGCGCGTACTGCTGGGCGTGCTGCCCGATCGCCAGCATAAAAACGGTGATCGCGGGCAGTTGTGCGTCGAGACTGTTGAACAGGTCGGCGAATCGCGGAATCACGTACGTGAACAGGAACGTCACCATGATCAGAACCACAGTCACGAGCAGCGTGGGGTAAATCAGCGAGACGAACAGCTTCTTGCGGAACGTCATCGCCAGACGCTGAAAGTTGATGTAGCGCGTCAGCACCTCGTCGATATTGCCGCTTTTCTCGCCTGCCATCAGCGTCGTGGTGTAGATCTTGGGGACGATGCCTTGAGCTGCAAACGCATCTGAGAGCAGTTCTCCGCCCCTGACGCGGTCGCGAACGTTTTCGAGAATCTGCCGCAAACCGGGGTCGCGCTGGCGTTTGATCAGCAGGTCGAGCGAGTTCAAAATCGGCAGCCCGGCCCGGATCAGAGTCAAAAACTGCTGGTTGAAGACCAGGAACGAACTCGGTTTCAGCCGCCGCTTGCGCCGGAATCCACCGGAAAGCAAACCCTGTGGCTTGACCCAGTAGACCAGGTATCCCTGCTGGACAAACCGGTCGCGGACTTCGGCTTCGGAATAGCCGTGCTCCACCTGCTGATGCAGGTGGCCGCGATCGTCCGCAATTTTGATTACAAATTCCGCCATTTGCAGGTTTTTCCTGCCGGTTCAGCGCCCGCCTATGGGCTCAGTTTAACATTCCAACGATCCTCGGCTTTCGAGCGAACTGCCGATGGCCGCGCGGGAGTAACCCCCTGTTTCGCCCCGCAGCTCGCGAATCCTTATGGTCCCAAATTGCCGTCAATCGTTTCTGTCCCTGAGGGCGGCCTGAACTGGAATTGGCCATCGGCTGCCGGCCGGTTTTCCCGCATCTGGCTGAATCGGTATTCGGTACTCGACCCATCCACGTCATTGATTATGATGCGGCGAATCTGGTGCTCCGGCGTGACTTCCAGCAATACGCTGCTTACCCGCTCCTCCATTCCTTTCGGCTGGCCCCTCAAGATGACGTCGCCCGAGTCGACAGGCGTGAGATCGGGGGCAAACGACAGCCCATGTAACTCCTTTTCTAGCTTCGTCTTACCTAACAAGAATGCAAGTGGTGAGCGAATGTCGTCGAGCTGGCTCACTGGCGTCTTGCGCGCCTGCTGGTCCGCCGGAACGTAGAACCAGGCGTTCTTGCCATCGCTTACAAACAGCTTCTCTCTTGGAGAACGATACTCCCAGCGCATCTTGCCCGGTTTTTTCAGCCAAAGCGTTCCCGACTCGGTACGCTCGATTCCCGATCCGCGGTAGATTTCCACGAATTCCGCCTGAAGGCTGTGCAGCCGGTTGTAATGCTCGTCGATGGCTCGCGCCTCCGAACCGATGTTGACCGTCTGGGCGCGAGCGGTGAGACCCATCAATGCGATGCAAATCGCTGCCTTGCTGAATTGTATTTTGAGAGTGTTTCTCAACGATGAATCCGCATCCGCGCAATCAAATCCCGGGCTTGGTCGGAACAATTGCACCACAGCCGCGAGCTTGCCTTTATTGTAAACAATCACCCCAGGCGAGAGGGTTTGCGGAAAAGTCGCCGATTGCCTTGCTGGTCCGCTTGCTTGCATGAGCCTCCGGAAAATACTTTGTCTTGTGGGAAGACGGTGTTTTGTGCCAGACTTTTCGGGCGCCGCGTCGGACTTCCCTGCATTCCCCACCCGGCCTCAGAGGGATGCGCTTGCCTTCACGTCTGCGTTCCCGTTGCCTGTTGCTCCTATTGCTGGAAACTTGCGCGAACATCTGCGCCTCCCAGACAACCACTAGCGCAAGCGGCTCAACCTCTACGCAGGCCGCCGCTCCGGTCGCTGTCACCAAAGCAGCGGAGCCAGGGCCATCGCCAGCCTCCACCTCCATAGCTGCGACGCCGGAATACGATCCGATCCATGAAGCCAACGTCCTCTACCGCAAGGGCGACTTCGAGGCTGCGATCCAGAAATATCAGGAACTGCTCCGCCTTCGCCCGAGCTCTCCTGACGCCTACGCTGGTATGGCGCGTGTTTATTTGAAGCAGAGGAATGTCGAACGCGCCGCCGAGACCATCGGTAACGCGATGAAGCAATCCGATGCTCCCCGTCTGCATGTTGCGCTGGGCGAGGTTCTTTTTCGCCAAGGCAAGATAGCGGAAGCGGAAAAAGAGTGGGTGAACGTCCTCAATAGCGGTCATTCGGAAGCTCGGGCTTATCTCGGCCTGGCACGCGTGCGCAACTCGATCGCCATGTACAAGAGTGCTAAGGCCATGATCGACAAGGCGCACCTGCTCGATCCCAACGATTCCGATATCGAAGACGAATGGGTGGGAACGCTATCCCGGGCCGAGCGCATCCAGTATTTGCAGGATTCGCTGAATCGAGAGAACAACTGGACCCCTGAGGAACGCGAAGACGCCAAGGACCATCTCGAATATTTGAGGGAGCGTGCCAAGCAGGGCAATGATTCATGCCAACTCGTCAGCCACGTGACGGCGACACAGACGCCATTGGTCGCGTTGCTGGAAGATCCAACACATCTGCGGGGCTATGGACTCGCTGTCGTTCTCAATGGCCACAAGAGTTCTTTGATGCTCGATACGGGAGCAAGCGGGATCCTGGTCCGCCGCGGAATCGCTGAGCGCGCTGGAATTTCCAGGATTGCTGCCACCAAGGTTGAGGGAATTGGGAAGAAAGGGCGTCGTGAAGCTTTTGTCGGCGTGGCTGATTCGATCAAGATCGGCGATCTCGAATTCCGGAATTGCCGCATTGAAGTAATGGAAAGCCGCTCGGTTGCCGGTGAAGACGGGTTGATTGGCGCCGACGTTTTCGAAGATTTCTTGATCGATCTCGATCTTCCCAATGAAAAGCTGAAGCTGAGCCAGTTGCCCCAGCGTCCCGGCGAGACCCGGGCAAGAGCCGCTCTCAAGAGCGAAGATGGTGATGACTCGGCAGACTCTGACTCGGTGCCCGACGTGAACGGCGAGAATGCCGGCCAATCGAGCGGGCCACAAAACAAGCTGCCGAATGCTGGGCCGCAGGATCGCTACATCGCGGCCGAGATGCAGAATTACACCCGAGCCTACCGTTTCGGTCACAACCTGTTGGTGCCAACTGTAATCGGAAACGTGCCGTACAAACTGTTCCTCATCGACACCGGTTCGCTTACCAACTTCATCTCGCCGGCGGCCGCCCGCGAGGTCACCAAAGTGCATGGGGATTACGACACGATTGTTGAGGGCCTCAGCGGCAGAGTGGACAAAGTTTATACCGCGAACAAAGCCGTGCTGCAGTTCGGGCACCTGCGCCAGGAAAATCAGGATTTGACCGCTTTCGACACGAAACCCATCAGTGACAGTGTCGGAACCGAAGTTTCGGGTTTTCTCGGTTTCACTACGCTACGCTTTCTCGACATCAAAATTGACTATCGCGACGCGCTGGTCGATTTTGAATACGATTCCAAGCGCTGGAATCGCTGAAGGGAAAAGTCCCCCCGCCAACTATTCTGGCCTGACCCCAGCCGAGTACATTGCATAGTGGTGAGAGCCGCCAATTCTTCTCATCGCCGGAAATTCTTCGAAAACATCCGCGAGCAGCGGATTGTGATACAGAACGTAAACCTGGCGCGGATGCATTCGCAGGCTCTGCTCAAGATTCGTCAAGACACGCCGCAACGCGGCTACTGGAAAAGGATTGAAAAGATAAAGGATGGTCGGCTCGGGTGGAAAGGCGTATGTCGTCGCGTCCGCACAGACTGACTCGATCGCGAAGCAGCGTTGTGAATCGCTGTGATAGTTCGCGATGTTCTCGAGCGCGATCTGATGCAGCGCGGGTAACAGTTCCACCCCCGCAATTCGCCGGAAAGGATAGTCGGCGGCCATCAGCAGCGTTCGTCCCTTGCCCGAGCCGAGATCCAGAAAGAAAAACTCCCGAAAATCCAGATACGTTTGTTGCTGCAACTCCGCGAGCATGGCATGAAAAGCTGCCGGTTCCGTCGGCTGATAGGCCGAGTGAAACGAGCCCAGCAGTCGATCGCGCCAACCAACCGTGCCACTGGTCGTGTTGACGCGGAAGTCCCAATCATAGTCGGCGTCGCCGTAACGCTGCCGCCGGCGCTCCGGCGTAGAATCACGCAGGAATTCCAAGAGAACTCTAAGCAGTTCGCGGCTCGCCTGCCAACGACCTCTATGCCCGGCAACTTCGTTCCACCACTGCCGCATGGCGCGGGTCACGGGCGGTCTTGGCGGTACAGAGGGATTCATCTCTGAAATGATAGAAGAGCGCGCTACTGATGAGCGCGCGCGTAAGGCGGCAAGGGCTTGTAGCCGGGAGGCAGCCCACGCGTCAGATATGGAAAATCGTCCGGATTGGCGACCAGGACTCGGCCGGTTTTGTCCAGGCGGTATGGCATGTTTTCAGGGTCGACAGGCACGCCCGGCACATGCATAGACGCAAGCAGTTCGGCCATACTGGCAGGCAGCCGTCCAGTTTGCTCGCCAAACTGGGTAACTGCTTCCTGCAGGTGAGTGACATCTTCGTCAACCTTCAAAGCACGCAAATGATCGAAGGCGCTCTGTCGGATCAACTCGTCATTGGACGTGTCGTAAGTAGTGGTCCATAGCATGCGCGCCGTGCTGAACTCGCCGGCATGTTGCGCCATCTGCGCCGCCATTGTCTTTAGAAACGGATGCGCATCCGGGACCTGCGCACCCTGTGCGAAGGCTTGGGCGGCTTTCGTGTAATCCTTCAGGTCAAGGTAGTAGATAAATCCAAGATTGTAGTAAAGGTGCCAGTCGGGGGGATTGTGCTGGATGCCATACTCAATGAGCTGGATGGCCCGGGCCGGCTCTCCCGCTCCATTCGGTGGAGCAGGCGCCAAAAAGTTTGCGCCAAACTCGTAGGCCACCAGCATGTGGGGATCAAGCTGCGTGGTGATCTCCAGCAATGGCGCGAGCTGGTTGAAAGTGGGCGCGTGTTCGTGATGGCGATGCCCGAAGTATTGCACGGCCCGCGTCCAGTACAGGCATGCCATCAGCCCGTCATAGCCCAGGCTGGCGCGTTTCGCCAGCTTCGGTGAGTCCAGGTAAAGCACATCTTCCGCTGGACCTTGTGGGCGTAAGTGGTCGAGACTGCGCCCCACGACCACAGTGGTTCCCAGAAAGAACACCAGGCACAAGCTGGCAATGACTGTCGTGTTGGTTCTCTCGTTCATCGATGCAACTGTGCGACGCCTCGTTCAGGATTCACTTCAAACACGATTCACTTTAAATTTCTGCGCTCGAAAATCAGCACCGCACCACTGAGGGCTAAAGCCGTATAGGACAACGCATACAGCGTGTTGTGCAGTATGAGCTGTCCCGATAGAGACTGGCCGTGGGCTACGGCGGAGATTACGTTCAGTGCAGAAAAGTTAGGAACCAGATATGAGACCGCCGTGGTCAGCCAATGGGTTGGGCCTGTTGCCGCAGCCGCGAAACTGCGCAGGTCGTCGGAGTAGCTGCCAATCACGAACAGCGAAAACGCGAAGATGGCCGAGAGCAAGGGCGTCGAGAACGACGAAAACAGCAGCGCCAGCGCGCAGATGATCGAAAACTCGAGAATGATGAAATAAAACGCCACCAGCATCAGGGCATCCGGACGCGTGAAGTGATGCGCCACGTAGAGCAGGGCAGCAAAAACTCCGATGGCCATGAAGAACGTATTGACGACCAGCGTTCCCGCCAGCCCGAAGAACTTTCCTATGATGAACTCCCATCGCCGCACGGGGCGCGATAGCACGGTGTACAAGGTTCGCTTCTCAATTTCTTTGGACACGAGGCTGATACCGACAAAAATCGCAATCACGACGCCAAACAGCGACACAGCTGTGAGTCCGAGATTGATGACTACCAGCTTCTCGATAGACATCGAAATTTGTCCCACAAGAATGGCCGCAGCCGAGAGGAGCAGCGCGAACGCGATCAGGTTGTAGAGAACGCGATCGCGGACGGCCTCGCGAAACGTGTTCGACGCAATGTAATAAAGGCGCGCGCTCACACTTTTCCTCCCGCCGAGGTTTCCACGTGCTGTACTTTTTCCACGAAATACGCTTCCAGGGACGTACGCAGCGGAATGATCGAGACCAGGCGCAGGCGTTCGCGGCGTAGTGCGTCGATGGCCGCGTCCTGCTTGGTTTCAGGCAGCACCGCCCGAGTCGTCTCGCCGGTCACATGACACTCGCCGCCCAAAGCTTTGACCGAAGCGGGGACCTGCGTCCCCTGCCAGACGACCTCGACCTGCCCCTGTACGCTCGATGTCAGTTCCTCGACCGCACCCTCGCCGCGCAGTTTGCCCTGGTGAATGATGGCCACACGGTCGCATAGCGCTTCAGCATCAGACAGGATGTGAGTCGAGAAGAATACCGTCTTGCCACGCGCTTTCAATTCCTCCATCAGATCGCGGACTTCGCGCCGGCCGATGGGGTCCAGTCCCGACATCGGTTCATCCAGGAAGATCAGTTTGGGATCGTGCAGGATGGCCTGAGCAATCCCGGCGCGCTGCAGCATTCCCTTCGAAAATTTTCGCAACTGCACGCCTTTGACATCCTTCAGCCCAACTCGTTGCAGCACATCCTCAACTTTTCGCGTGCGTTGTTTCGCAGGGACCCCCGAGAGTTGCGCGTAATAATTCAGGAGTTCATGCGCGGTCAGGTAGTCATAGAAATACGGCTGCTCGGGAAGAAATCCGATTTGCGCTTTGACTGCCGGATCGGTCCAATGTTGTCCCAGAATGCGCGCCGAGCCGGCGGTGGGAAATACCAGGCCCATCAGCAGCTTGAGCGTGGTCGTCTTACCCGCCCCATTGGGACCAAGAAAACCGAAGATCTCTCCGTCTTCGACTGCAAGCTGCAACGGGTATAGGGCCCGCTTCGGCCGTGTGCGCCAGAAGCCGACCGAGTAGACTTTCTCCAATCCTTGAATTTCTATCGCCGACATTGCGAATGGGACGTTGTCCGATTGTCTTTCGAAAATATTATATGCAGCCTGATGTTTTGCACGGCAGCTTAAAACGCTGATCTTCCGCTATTCGCTCAGCAATCGATCTACCGCCTGCTGCGCTGACTGAATGTCAGGACTAAGCTTTTTCGCTTTCTCCATCGCGGCTTGCGCTTCCTGTTCGCGGTGGTCTTTTTCGAGCGCCTGCGCCAAGAGAATGTATCCCACATCCGACGGTTCGGTCCGCACGGCATGAGCATAAAACTCTATCGCCCGATCGAGATGCCCAGCCTTCTGCGCGACGAAGCCCATGCCGTAGAGTCCCAAAGCATTCTCGGGCTGAATAGCGAGTGACGATGCATACTCTTGCTCGGCTGACGCGTAATCGCCCGACATGCGATATAACGCACCCAGATTGGAGAACGCGGTCGCGCGCAGCGTCGGATCAGAGGCGAGCCGAAGGGCGGATTGATAGTGTTCGATGGCCGCTTGCGTGTTTCCTAACTTCTTGTCGCAGACTCCAATATCCAGTTGGCTAAACGGGTCGTTCGGATTGATCGCGATGGCAGCCTGAAAGTGGCCACGCGCCTCTTGCAAGCGGCCGAATTTGATCAGTTCCGCACCCAGGCTGTCTTCTGCGACAAAGTTGTCGTGGGTCACCGCCAGCGTATGCGACCACAGGACAATGCTGTTTTGCCAGTATGCCGTCTGTTGGCGAGTGACCGCCGAGAATCCGATCACTGCGGCCAGCGCGGTCGCGCCCAGGTAAAGACCACCATTCGGCTTTGCTCCAAACCAATCTGAGAGTCCCCACACGACTGCAATGAACAATCCGACGAACGGAAGATACGCGTAGCGGTCTGCCATTGCTTGCTCGCCCACCTGTACCAGCCCGATCATCGGGACCAGGGTTCCAAGAAACCAGAACCAGCCGAAGGCAAGGTAACGTCGTCTCTCAAGCGCGATTATCCCTGCCGAAATCGCAATGATCAGCACGGCTGAAGCGGCAACCTCCCATGCCGGGAGCCCTTTCTGCGGGAACGGATACAAGACCGCGAGATGCGCCGGCCACACTGCTTTCCCCACATAACGCGCATACGAAACAATGGCGTTCGCCAGCCGCGCGGGAAATGCATATTCGGTGCGCAGCGCTCCGCCGCCTTTCTGCGCGATCACCGTGATTACCGCGCTCCCTGCTGACAGAATCAGTAACGGCACTTTTTCGAGCACCAACCGGCCCAAGCCGTGCAACTTTTCCTCGGACCCGCAGATTTTCGGATTGCCAAGCCTCATCCTTTGCAGCGGCCAATAGTCCAGCAGCAGGAGCACGAAGGGAAACGTGATCGCCATTGGCTTCGACAGCAACGCCAGCAGGAGCATCAGTCCCACCAGGGAATACCGTTTGACGCTCGGGTGCTGTACATACCATCGATAGGCCCACATCCCAAGCACGAAAAACAGCATGCACAGAACGTTCTTCCGCTCCGATACCCAGGCCACCGATTCAACATTCATGGGATGCACCGCGAACAGCGCCGCTACAGTCGCGCTGCGGAATGCCATTCCAGTCGCGGACTCGAGAAACAGGAAGAGCAGAATTGCGGTGACCGCGTGCAGCAGAAGACTGATGTAGTGGTGTCCGGCAGGTTTCAGGTGAAACAGTTGATAGTCCAGCGCATGCGATACCCAGGTCAGCGGATGCCAGTTCGCCTGTTGCTCGCTTCCCATAGCCCATCGCAGTGTCTGCCAGCTCAATCCCGCTTGGATGTGGCGATTGCCCGTAACGTAGCCGGGATCATCGAAACTGACAAAACCATTCTGTGCGATGGGATTGTAGATGGCGAGGGTCAGCAGCCCCAGCAGCAAAGCGAGCACGATCCGGCGCTTTTCCGGAGATTGGAACAGTCCGGTTTCGAGCTTGGTCCGGGTCTGCAGCTTCAGAGCAGGCGTAGCCATGCTTAGAGTTTAAACATGGTCGGTTCGGCTAGGCAGACGCAAGTACTCTGGTGTTGTCACTAAAGTAATACGCCGGAACTAGCTCCCAGATCTCTTGCGGGAGCCGATTCCGGCGTATCCACTTTGCTCAGACGAGCGGAGATTTAGTTGCCGAGTGCGACTTGAGCGCCGCAAAGGGCTTCGCTGTTGTCATCAGTGCCGGTCGTGTCTTTGCGCACAACTCCATCTTCGACTGCGCAGAAGCTGTTCTGTCCGGTACTGCCCACCGTGATCGGAGTCGCGGCGGCGACGTACTGACCAGGATTCGGATTGGCAATCTCGAAGTTGTACCCGCTCTTGCCTTTGGCGTTGTAGTTGGTGGCCAGCGAGTTGTCAATCAGGCAAGCCGTGGTAGAACTTGGGGTGCACGGAATCGCGCCACCCAACTGGGCCAATGTGCCATAGCCCTGGGCCGGATAGTTGCTGGCATAGCTGACTTGCGCTGTGTTGAGTGTACGCAGCTGGCTAGCCGCAGCCGATTCGTTGGCCGCAATGCGCGCCCGCAGCAAGTTCGGAATGGCGATAGCTGCAATGATCAGGATGATGGCCACTACGATCAGCAGCTCAATCAGTGAAAAACCCTTATGTTTCCGCATCTTCAATCCCCCGATATGTTTCGCGCTGAAAGTTACCTGGTCACAAATGACTCAGGTCTATTACGATCTTCGTACCCGCGAGTCGATCACGCTAGTTACTTTGGGCTCTTCCGCAGTGCCAATACTTGGCGATTTCTGCTAAGAACGAGAGCAGGGAATTTCTCCCCTGCCCCCTTCCCTTCGGCCTCTGGTTCCTGCTGATACTAGTTGCCGAGTGCGACTTGAGCGCCGCAAAGAGCTTCGCTGTTGTCTGCAGTGCCGGTCGTGTCTTTGCGTACTACCGCATCCTCGACCGAGCAAAAACTGTTCTGTCCAGTGCTGCCCACCGTGATCGGAGTCGCACTGGCGACGTACTGCCCGGGATTCGGATTGGCAATCGCGAAGTTGTACCCGCTCTTGCCTTTGGCGTTGTAGTTAGTGGCCAGCGAGTTGTCAATCAGGCAAGCCGTGGTAGAAGTTGGGGTGCACGGAATCGCGCCACCCAACTGGGCCAGTGTGCCATAGCCCTGGGCCGGATAGTTGCTGGCATAGCTGACTTGCGCTGTGTTGAGAGTACGCAGCTGGCTAGCCGCAGCCGATTCGTTGGCCGCAATGCGCGCCCGCAGCAAGTTCGGAATGGCGATAGCTGCAATGATCAGGATGATGGCCACCACGATCAGCAGCTCGATCAGTGAGAAACCCTTCTGTTTCCGCATCTCGATTTTCCCTCGTGTGTTTGTAGTTGTTGAAATCTTTCTGCTCATGGATGACGCAGTCGAGTGTGATACTCGCACCTGCCGGGCCAAAGCCGTTAATTACCTTAGTTCTAGTCCAACCTTCGAACAAAACCTTTATTTTCAGTAAGAGGGTCAACTTTCATACTCATTGTAAGGCTTCACCTTCGGCCCAACCTGCCAAATTCCGTCGCCGTACTGACAATTCGTGTCACTTTGGGACGATGTGATGCCCGCTTTGAGAACGGACTGCGCACGCACATCTTGCGTCTTTTTCAGACGATTAGTTGCGGTACCGCACACTTAACCGCGGCGCGGAGATCGCTCAGGGACGAACGCCAATGAGTTTCCCGAGCTGCACTCCTTGCGGCAAAGGACGATGCAACTTGGCGATGCTTAGGTCTGGCGCCTGCATAGGGCCCGCCATCAGAGAAAGAATGGAAAGAGCCGGAGTTACCTGAACGGAAGTCAGTTTTCCGCTTTTACCAGCAGGCAGGTCACATCGTCGTGTTGCGGAGTGTCGCCCACAAAAAGATCCAGGTCTGCAAGCAGCCGCCGCAGCAACTCCGCCGGAGTCGCACTCGTGGGATTGGCGATCGCTCCCAACAGACGGCTCTCGCCGTACTCCTCGTCTCTTGCATTTACGGCTTCGACCAGCCCATCGGTGAAGATGACGAGCCAGTCACCGGGAGCCAACTCGACGGTTGCCGATTGAAAGGCTGCGTCGGTGGAGATGCCTAGCGGTAAGCCTCCGACGTCAAGGCGTTCGATGGCGCCATTCACCCGGCGCACAATGGGATTATTGTGGCCGGCATTGACATAGGTGAACGTGCGATGGGCCGTGTCGTACTCCGCCAGAAATGCCGTCGTGAAGCGCAATCCGCCCTGGCTGTTGGTGCAGGCATATTTGTTCATGTTGGCTGCCAGATCGGGAAGCGCCAGCTGCGCGCTCGACAAGGTCTTGAGGCTAGCCTGAAACGTCGCCATAAGCATGGCCGCAGGTATGCTTTTGCCGGCGACGTCGGCCACGGCAAAGACCACGCGGTTCTGCTCGTTGCTCGGCCCGGGCCGCGGAAATACGTCGTAGTAATCTCCCGCGACCGTGTTTGCCGGACGCGTAATGTATGCGACCGAGAGTCCTGGAATTTGCGGCGGCGCGCCGGGCAATAGCCAGCTCTGAATTTCCTTCGCAATCTGCAAATCGCGTTTCATTACCACGCGGTCGGCGATCTCCAGCATGAGCAGTAGGAAAAGCAGCAGAGCCGCCCAGAAGTGGAACTCAAATTCGACGAAATGAGCCTCGCCCGCAGAATCGTTGTAGCTGAATCCACCCGAGGGCAGAATCAGCATGATCAGCGCTGCCAACAGCAAGACGCGGCGCGCTGGCGACAACTTCTCCAGAATGGCCCAGAAGAATTCCTGCACGACATGCAGCCGCCGACCACGCGCGGTCAGCCCCTCCGGCGTCTTTGCCTTCACGTCCGCCGAATACAGCCGGTAGCTGGCCCGAGCTTCGGTCTCGAACTGCGACCAGAGTTGGCTGATCGCCAGCCCTTCCGTGACGCGCTGCCAGAATTGCTGCAGCCGCGCCTTGAACGGCGGTCGTGTTTCCGCGGCCTGCGAATTTGGTGGAACAGTCGCCATGGCGATTGAACCCCGCATTATAGAAGATGAAAATCGAGCCCGTTGCCAATGCTGACGGCAGTTATTTCGAGTTTGTTGATTCTCCCGCCGTTAGGCGGTTATCATAGGCAGCCCGAGTCATTCCGTGAGCGCCGCCTAGGCAGCTCGAGCTGTTGAATGGGCGCCGCCCTGCTGAGCAGGGAGTTCGAAGCAAGAATCGTGATCGCCAGTCTGCGCGGGCGATCGCATCGATGGGTGATGGAGCGGAGCTTCCATCGAGAGACCAGAGGAGCACGAGCCTTGGTCGGCTGCCATCCTCTGAATTTCCTGCGAGAGCGAAATGGCGCTAGGTCAAAACCCCCAGCCCGCGTGTCCCTTGACAACGCCGTCGTCGTTGTCGACGGGATGACTTCCTCAAAAAAGTACACCTGCTTGGTCCGCGTTCTCGTCCCACGATATCGCCCAAAAAATCTAGGTACTCGCTGACTTCTCGTCCGGAGGACATGGCAGAAAGGTCCACTCATCGTTCTGCCCGCTCCTGCCGTGTAGTCGCCCCACCTGGAATCTCAAGTTTTTTTCGCCCAACCCAATTTTTCGTGAGCCGTTTTTCCTCGCTTTGCCGCGTTAAGGGATAGAGCGGACGAGATTGAGCCGAAACATCCGCTCTCACGGGGAGGGCGGTATGCGGCAGACGATCCAAGCAACGATCCTGATGGTTTTCCTGGCGGCCGGCCAAGTCACCATGCTGGCTCAAGCCGGAGCGGGCGAGGCGCACAGCCGCCGCGAGAGCTTCCCCGACGCTCCCTCAGCCGTCGCCACAGGTTCGCGATTCGCAACCTTGTCCTGGGAAGGAAATGGTCTCAGGCTCCGGCAGGCGCAGGGCGCAGAGCGCAGCATCCACTCCCACAATCATTTATCTGGAATCCCTGTGACTGCAGATGAGAGACTTCACCTCTTCCTGCACAACAGTTTCTCGCCTGAGGCGATCCGCGGAGATCTGATGGATGCCGCGCAGGGCGAATTCCAACACGGGTTGGGACAGTCGGCGCGCGTTTCAGCCGGCTTCCAGAAGCGCTACTTCACGATTGTGGCCGCCCATGCCTCGAGCAACTTCTTCGGGACGTATCTGTTTCCGTCCACCCTGCACCAGAATCCGCGGTCGTCGCGCATGGGATCGGGATCTTCGGTATGGCAGCGGCTCGGATATGCCGTCACCCGCGTGGCGATCACGCACGGCGACGATGGCAATCCGGCGTTCAATGGTTCGCTGCTGCTGAGCGCGGCCGCTTCCAGCGCGATGGCCAATCTGTACAGCGCCCCGAGTCAGCGCGGATTTGCCGCCACGGCCAGCCGTTTCGAGGGCTCCCTGCTGGGGAATCTGCAAGGGAACCTCTCTCGCGAGTTCTTGCCCGACATCGAGCATTTCTTTTGGAAGCACGGCACGGCCGGTATCGATCGGCTGGGCAAGTTGCTGTTTCGGTAACGATAGCCAGACATAAGCAAAAACATTTGAAAGACAAGGCAGGCACCCAATGAAAAACTTTCAAGAGCGAGGCACTGATGGTAACGATCCTTCCACATCTGCTAAAGCCGGGAATGGGAAGGATCGTCGGAGTCAACGGCTGTTCCGGCGTGGTTGGAAGGCGGTCAACTATCTGCTTGACAAGATTCTCGCATCGCGAGAGGATTCTGCGATTTCCAGTCAAACCGGACTGGACTCCCCCAACTCCCCCGTTCATAGATCCGAAAAATTTGAGACGGACGCGACCGTCTGGATTTCACGCGTCGTCACGCGCCTTTATGGGTCTTTTCCCAGTCGCAATTGGACCCAGCACAGATCGGAGGACAACCAGGTGAGTACTTTCTGGAAGGCAGCAGCCTGCTCATTTTTGGCTTTAGGCCTCGCGGCGACGTTTGCATCCGCCCAGACGGGCGCCGCAGCGTCCACGGCCTCTCGCATTCTCGAACCCATTGACGATACCAAGATCGTGCGCCTGGCCGGTAACACACATCCGATGGCGCAGCCGAAGTCTGACTTGGGCCTGGTGGATCGCTCGCTGCCGATGGATCGCGTTGTGCTTGTGCTGAAGCGCAGTCCGCAGCAGGAGGCCGCGTTAGAGAAGTTCATGGCCCAGCAGTACAACCAAAACTCTCCTAATTACCATCACTGGCTGCACGCCCAGGAATTTGGCGAGCTGTACGGTCCGGCAGATTCAGACATCTCGATGATCACCGGTTGGCTGCAGAAGTTTGGCCTCCACGTCGACAACGTCAGCAAGGGCCGGACCACGATGGAATTTTCCGGCACCGCCGCGCAAATTGAACAAGCATTTCATACGGAGATGCACCGCTATCGGGGGAACGGGGTCGAACACATCGCTAATAGCCAGGACCCAGCCATTCCTCAAGCGCTGGCGCCGGTCGTGACCGGCATCGCCTCGCTGAACAATTTCTTTCCCAAGCCCCTATATGTGCTGGGCAAGAGCGTGAAGCGGGATAAGAAGACAGGGAAGATCACGCCGCTGGAGGAGCCTTCCTCTGTCCCGCAGCTCACATGGACTAATGGCGGCCCGGCGCACGAAGATATCACCCCGTTCGATTTCGCCACGATCTATAACTTGCTTCCCACCTGGAATGCGGGAACAACCGGGAAAGGGGTCACGATCGCCATTTCGGCAGGCAGCGATGTGGATTTGACCGACGTTTCCACCTTTCGTTCGGTTTTTGGGCTACCGGCTAACCCGCTCACGGTGATTCACAATGGCACTGACCCTGGCCTGGTGAATGGCTACCAGCAGGAAAACACGCTGGACGTCGAATGGTCTGGTGCGACGGCTCCCGGCGCGACCATTGATCTGGTTGTGAGTGGCGACACGCAGACCACGCTGGGACTGCAGCTGTCCGATCAATACATCGTCGACAACGAAGTTGCGCCGATCATGAGCGCGAGCTACGGACAGTGTGAGCTGGCTCTGGGATCTGCCGGCAACTCAGCCTTCAATGCGATCTGGCAGCAGGGCGCGGCGGAGGGCATCAGCATCTTCGAATCCTCGGGAGATCAGGGTTCGACCGGTTGCGACAGTTCCCATGCCACTCCCCCGGACGCCGCAGTAAACGGCCTGCAGGTGAACGGTATGGCATCCAGTCCGTACGTTACGGCTGTCGGAGGAACCGATTTCACCTGGCAAGCCAGCCCCCTCTCGACGTACTGGAACGCGACCAATAACGCGGATGGGGCCACAGCCAAGGGATACATCCCGGAGATGCCCTGGAATTCCACCTGTGCCAGTCTCTTTTTGGTTCAGGCATTTGGCACCGGAACGCCCGAGGCTTTCTGCAATGACATTCTTGCCGGCACTTTGTCCCCCGACCCCATTGACCTGGTAACGATTACGGCAGGGAGCGGCGGTAAGAGCGCTTGCACTACGCCCAGTGGCAGCACGCCCTCGACCTGCGCTGGAGGATACGCCAAGCCTTCCTGGCAGACTGGAACCGGCGTGCCCGCCGACGGCAAGCGCGACCTTCCTGACGTTTCGCTCTTCGCCTCCGGCGGATACCCTGACGGCCTTAACGGCAGCGCCTATCTGGTCTGCAT
>DASTCY010000064.1:0-258703 GCA_035710725.1 Candidatus Sulfotelmatobacter sp.
ATCGTTGGCGCCTCGCCAACGTTGATGGCGGCGCTCTCTCGTGCGTGCAAGGTCGCCGTCAGCGAGTCGACGGTGCTCATCACCGGCGAGACCGGCACAGGGAAGGAACTCGTCGCGCGAGCGATTCACCGGCGGTCCCGCCGTGCCTCACGAGCGTTCGTCGCCGTCAACTGCGCCGCCATTCCCAGTGACTTAATTTCCTCGGAGCTGTTCGGTCATGAGAAAGGCGCGTTCACCGGGGCCGTTCAGCGGCGACTTGGTCGATTCGAGCTGGCGAACGGCGGCACGATCTTCCTGGACGAGGTGGGCGAACTGTCGTCCGAGACACAGGTGGCGTTGCTGCGTGTCCTCCAGGAGCGGGAATTCGAGCGCGTGGGAGGGCGAGAACGGATCCAGGTCGATGTTCGCGTCATCGCCGCAACGAATCGAGACTTGCCAGCTGCGGTCGCGGATGGAACGTTCCGTCAGGACCTGTTTTATCGGCTCAACGTGTTCCCGCTCGAAATGCCTTCGTTGCGGGAGCGGCGAGAAGACGTTCCCATGCTAGTGGAGTACTTCATCGGTTGCTACGCGCGCAGGGCCGGGAAAACATTCCGACGGATAAACAAGAGGGCGCTCGACTGTCTGCAGTCCTATCCCTGGCCCGGAAACGTTCGCGAGTTGCAAAACGTCATCGAGCGGTCCGTGATCGTCTCGGAAACCGACGAATTCACGGTCGACGAGAGCTGGTTGTCCCAGCGGGATCGGCGATTAGGAGCCGGGGTCGGGTTGTCCAGTTCGCTCGCCGCGCACGAGAAGGCGATCGTCGAGGATGCGCTGCGCGCAAGCCGCGGGCGCGTATTCGGGCCCTCAGGAGCTGCGGCGCGACTAGGAATTCCGCGTTCGACGCTTGAATCGAGGATTCGCGCGCTAAAGATTGACAAGAGGCATTTTCGCGCGCTAGCGAACATTTCGTAACGTTGCCGCTGTTCAGTTTTTCACCATTGTCGAGATCTCGTCCGTCTGGCATGAACCGACATCCTTCAGATTCAGTCGCTTTCCATTGGAGCGGCAATTGCGTTCTGACCCACCGTGCCTTTGCTGAACCTACCGGGCAGCAGCAATACTCCGCGGTGCTGGCGCTCGACTCGTGATTGAAGCGCTAAACGTGTAACGGCGAAAAATGCGAACCATTCTGAGGGACGGGTGAGAGCCGAGTGCAAACAGTGTTTAGGATCTCGCAGACGCTGGTATTGCTTGTGGTCATTGCAGGGGCGAATCAAATGACAGGACAAGAAAGACCGGCTTCGCTGCCGCGCCGATTGTATCCGCTTCCTCGTTATGAAGAGGATTGGAGCCTTCTATCCGATCCGGCGAAACGCGACGATTTTTGGGATCCGATCAAATTCATCCCCCTTAATGAGGATAAAAACATCTTCCTGTCGCTCGGCGCGGAGATCCGCGAGACCTACGAGCGCTTTCACAATACGAATTTTGGGCTTAGCCCCGATGACCCGGACGGCTATCTTCTCCAGCGCTACCTGTTTCACGTCGACCTCCACGCGGGACAGCGATTTCGATTTTTTGGAGAACTGGACAGCTCACTCGAAAGTGGACGAATTGGGGGTCCGCGGCCTTTAGACGAAGACAAAGTCGACGTGCATCAGGGGTTCCTTGAATTCTTGGTATTCAAGCCAAAGGAAAATTCCTCGCTGACCCTGCGCGTTGGGCGCCAAGAGCTGGCCTTCGGCTCCGGTCGAATGATCGACCTGGTGGAAGGGCCTAATGTACCTCTCAGTTTCGACGGCTTTCGGCTGGCTTGGAAATCCCCAGTGTGGCAGGTTGACGGATTCGCAACTCGGCCGGTTCAAATCAAGCCTGAAGTCTTCGACGATCCTCCGCAGCACGACTTCGCTTTTTGGGGCCTATATGCAACTCATCCTTTAGATCAAACGCAACGAACAACGCTCGACCTCTATTATCTGGGTTCGGATCTAAAGCATGCGGTATTTAACCAAGGGTCAGGACATGAGAAGCGGCACACTCTGGGCGCGCGTATTTGGGGCCAGCGTGGACCGTGGGCTTACGACGCCGAAGCGATATATCAGTTCGGAAGTTTTGGCGTCGGCAGAATCAGCGCGTGGCGTGTAGCTGTGAATAATTCGTACTCTCTCAAATCCGTGCGCTGGCGTCCGCGAATCGGATTGGCGACCGATGTCGCGAGCGGGGACAAGAATCCGGCAAACCCAGATCTGCAGACTTTCAATTCATTGTTCCAGAGCGGCACATATTCTGGACGCGCGAACGTCTTAGGGCCGGACAATGCAATCCGTCTGGAACCGACACTTGGTCTCTTCTTTTCTGAACGTCTGACGCTCTCGGCTGGTTGGGGATTCTTTTGGCGTGAAAGTTCGAACGACGGACTGTATGGAATCCCTGGCAACCTCATCGTGCCCAGCAACGGTATAAAGTCGCGATACGAAGGCAGCCGGGCCATTGCGCAACTGGATTGGCAGATGACGCGTCATCTATCGACTCACGTCAATTACATCTACGTTTTCAATGCGTCGTTTGAAGAACAGTCCATCCACGCGACAACCAGCATGAGCTACATATCGCCGTGGATAACATATCGCTTTTGACTTGGACGTGATGAACGAGCAGGAAAGGTTAGTGATGACATTCAGCGCAACAAACCCGTCTCCATGTTCTCATCCAATCGGGGCGGTAACATGGCACCGTTGGTTTTCGGTCCTTATTTATACCCCTTTAGATTCACCATCTTTTGTGTCGTTACAGCCGTGGATTCACCCACCAATCGTGCTTTTGGCGGTGGATCACCGTAGCACGGGAAAATCGAAGCGCTCGCAAGTTGTTGAAAGAGTTGGCGTCCCCGACGGGATTTGAACCCGTGTTTACGCCGTGAAAGAACGGCGCATACATGACTTTAAAGGACTTACAAGAGGCGGACGACCTCTAAGTCGTTGGAAATTCCCAGTAGCGGGAACAGAACCGTAGCGTAATCCGTAGTGCGTGCCGCTGACATAAGAACTCGATCGAGGCACCTCGAGAGTTGTCGTTTCACGAGTTTCGGCGAGAAATCTTATGAAGAAATTAAGCGATCTTCGTATGAACGGGCAAGATGAGCGTGAACCACTGGCAAAATGAAGATGACTGGCTCTGCGTGATCGAATTCTTGCCTGGAGATAATCCGGAAGGCCGACTGTTTAGCGCAGACATCGTTGGTTATCTCTTTGGCTACGCGCAACTCACGAACACACGTGTTCTGGCACTGGTCGGTGATCCTGGTGCCAGCGCTTACGAGCTCCTTTTTTCCTTTTCGTCTCCTGCAGAGAAGAAAGAGTTCCTGAACCTCGTCCGTTCAAACGAGGACATGGGGAACGACTACATCAGTGAGCTTACGCCGCCCACCGGTGAGGAAATTAGGAATGCTCGTTCACTGGCAGCGGTCCTGCCGCAAGATGTCCTCGCCCAAGCCATGCTGATTGCAGCGGCCGTATGTGCGAGCTCAGAAAACGATCGCGCTGAGTCATGAATTGACTTCCAAAACTAACCGACGCAGACAGAAGGATCGCAGATTTGAAGAAAATTCTGCCGTGACAGGGCAACAACGACGTGCAACTTATTGGATTTCAACGGTACTGACAGCCCGTTCTTGATCCTCTAACGAACTCTTTGACCCAGCTAATCGGACCCAAATCGGACCCAGATTTAATGAATTCGTGATCTATCCAGCTCTGGTCTAAAGATCGAACATTATCCATGTTGGTGCATGGTCGCTGGCGTTTTCCTGCCCACGTGCCCACCGGTCGATACCGCCGTCCACGAGCCGTACCGACAAGTTCGGTGAAAGCAGAAAATGATCGAGTCGCATGCCTTTGTCCTTCTGCCACCGTTCAAATTTGTAGTCCCAGAATGTCCACAGCGGCCCGTCCGGATGTAGTTTCCGCATGGCATCAGTCCAGCCTTGAGCCAGCAAACGCGCGAAGGCCTGTCGGCTCTCGGGTTGGATTAACGCGTTGTTATCCAAATAGCGAGTCGGATAGATGTCTTGCGGAGTAGGCACAACGTTGTAGTCACCAGCTAACACCACAGGTGCTCCGCTCGCCATGAGTCCCGCGGCGTGGGCAATGAGGCGATCAAACCAGGCCAGCTTGTAATTGAATTTCGGGCCAGGCTGCGGATTCCCATTAGGAAGGTAGATGGAAGTGATCAGGACTCCCTGAACAGCCGCTTCGATGTAGCGAGCTTGATGATCTTCAGGATTTCCCGGCAGACTCGTGCAGGTCAGCACCGGAGCGTGGTGTCGCGAAAGAATGGCCACGCCGTTCCATGACCGCTCCCCTTGCCAGACGGCTTCATACCCAAGAGTCCGAAGGGCCTTCACAGGAAAGGCTTGCTGCTCTGCCTTGAGCTCTTGGAGACTCACCACGTCCGGTTCAGCTTTCGCTAACCAAGCCAGGAGGTTGTCGAGCCGCTTATTGATGTTGTTAATGTTGAACGTCGCGACTTTCACCAAGTCCCCGTCTATTTCTGTACCTCTGGGTGTCTCCGCAAAGAAACAACCGAGCTGTCTTCATTGTTATCGGATCTCCCATCCGGTTTGAACAGGCACTTGGAGATCTGTTATGAATATAACGTGCAGCAATGAGCGTTACTAAACAGAACGCGCCTCCCTGGATTCTCTTGGTGTTTAGTTTAGCGAAAAGAGGAGCTAGTCTCAGAGTGACCGTTTGGCGGAAACTGCAGCGGTATGGAGCATTGCCGCTTGGCAACTCTGGCTACTTTCTTCCGAACACTGAGGAGAACCGTGAACGCTTTGAATGGCTGGCCACGACGGTCCGTACCGAGGGTGGCGAGGCTTCCGTTCTTGAAGTGCAGTCGATTGACAATTGTTCCTTCGCGCAGATGAAGCAACAGTTTTCCGATGCCCGGGCAGAGGACTATCGGGAGTTGCTCAAGGACCTTCGAAATCCAGCTTCCCCCAGGCAATCATCGCGGATCACGCGTCTCCGCAAGCGATTCCAAGACGTCGTCTCCATCGACTTCTTCGGCAACCCCCTTCGCAAACAGGTCGAGCAGGCATTGAGCTCCCTTCAAGCATCGAGGACAAAATCAGTCGCAACAGAGATGGCCATCGTTTCTCCGGTCGAATACCGAAACCGAGTATGGGTCACTCGGCCGCGCCCAGGCGTCGATCGAGTCACCTCCGCCTGGCTGATCCGCAAGTTCATAGATCCTAAGGCCAAATTCGCTTTTGCACCTGAGGACAAGAAACCAGCGAAAGCTGTCCCGTTCGACATGTACGAAGGTGGCTTCGGGCACCGTGGCGAAGACTGCACGTTTGAAACCCTGCTAAAGGCCTTTCAGATTCGCGACAAGAAAGTACTTGTCATGGCGGAGGTGGTTCACGACGCAGACCTCTTTGATGAGAAGTTTGGCCGGAAGGAAGGCTTTGGGATCGACGAGGTGATGAAGGGGTGGGCCCGCGAGGGCCTCGACGATCAAGAACTTCTGAGGCGAGGAATACAACTGGCTGACGGGCTCTACAAGTCTCTCGGCTGACTCACAAGAACTGTGAATGGGCTTTCGACCCGGCGCAATCAAGGTACGAAAAGGAGTACTTTCATGAAACTACGACTGCTAATTCTCTCGGCGGCCCTATCCCTTCCCGCGATCGTGGCGGCCCAAGGTTTGGACACGGCCAAAATTGATGACGCAATTGGCCGCTCTGGACAAAAGACTGGCGATGTGTACAGGCTCGGTTTTCCCCGAACCGATCTCCACGTCTCGGTCGGAGGCGTGGAGATAAAGCCAGGACTCGCACTCGGCTCGTGGGCGGCGTTCACCGGCAACGACAATTCCGCCATGGTCATGGGCGATCTGGTTCTTTTAGAGAACGAACTCACGCCAGTCATGAAGAAGTTGCGAGCCGCAGGATTCGACATCACTGCCGTTCACAATCATGTGCTGAATGAAACCCCGCGTGTCATTTACATGCATTACATGGGACACGGAAAATCCGTTGAACTGGCGAAATCCCTGAACGCTGCGCTCGCAGAGTCAAAGACGCCGCTCGATAAGCCAGCACCGCCCGCACCAACTGCGGAGCCTCCGTCGTTTGTAAAAACAATCGAGAATACGTTGGGCACGAAAGGCCGCTTCGCCGGAGGTGTGCTCTCCTTTGGGATTCCTCGCGGAAGTGCAATCAGTGATCACGAAGTGACACTGACTACCCCGCAGGGCGTAGCCGAGGCGATCAATTTTCAGGAAGCCGGTACGGACAAAGTTGCGACAACAGGAGATTTTGTGTTGACGGCAGAGGAAGTTAATCCTGTGATCTCAGCGCTCGAAGAACACGACATTGCGGTCACGGCTCTGCACAGCCACATGCTTACGGAACAGCCTCGCTTGTTCTTCATGCACTTCTGGGCCGTGGGTGGCACAGAATCGATCGCCGCAGGAATCAAAGCGGCATTGAGCCATGTGGCAGTGAAGTAACGAATGCAGCGCTAAGGTGCATGATGCAAAAGAAGATAGGAATACGTTCTTGGCTATGACCGTCGCACAGGCCGATTCGTCAAAGAGAGGCTCCGCGTCACCTACCACAGGTGCTTTACTGGTGTACTTTCTTCGTCTCGGCACTTTGGGATTCGGTGGTCCGATCGCGCTGGTCGCATACATGCAGCGAGATCTCGTCGACGAGAGGAGATGGGTATCGAAGGAAGATTATCTAGAAGGACTGGCATTCTCTCAGCTTTGTCCCGGCCCCCTTGCTGCACAGTTGGCAAAGTACATCGGTTGGCTCCATGGCGGCGTCTGGGGAGCCACTCTCGCGGGACTAGCTTTTATCTTTCCTTCATTCCTGATGGTCCTAGCCTTAGCGGCGGCGTACGTACACTTCGGCCAGCTTGCGTGGATTCAAGGGCTGTTCTACGGCATCGCCGCCGCAGTAAGCGCGATCATCGTGCGAAGCGCATGGAAGTTGATCGTCAAGACCATTGGACGAGACTACCTGCTCTGTGCGCTCTTTATCGTGCTGGCCGTCACGACAGTATGGACTGAATCCGAAATCGTGTGGCTGTTCATTCTCTCCGGAATCATCTCGGTTGTTGTGAAGGCACCACCGAGGCTGCAAGAGAAGAGCGCCCAAGCACTCTCACTAACGCCATTTCTGGGAGGAGTTGTTAAATCCTTCTCCCTTAAAACGGTTGCTTCCATCTTTCTTTACTTCTTAAAGGCTGGTGCATTTGTATTCGGTAGCGGCTTGGCGATCGTTCCATTTCTCTATGGAGGCGTCGTAGGAAAGTTCCACTGGCTCACGGAGCGTCAATTCCTCGACGCAGTTGCTGTGGCCATGATCACGCCAGGGCCGATCGTCATTACCTCCGGTTTCATTGGATACCTCGTCGCCGGCCCGTTCGGTGCATGCGCCGCGGCCCTCGCGGTGTTCTTGCCTCCATACTTGTTGGTCATTTTTGTAGCGCCTTACTATCGGCGCTTCGCTCAGAACCGCCAGGTGAAGGCATTTGTCCAAGGAGTGACCGCCGCTGCCGTCGGTGCGATTGCTGGAGCTGCCGTCATTTTGAGCCGACGAGCTTTGGTCGATGTTCCGACGATTCTGATTGCGATAACGACACTCGCCGCGCTGATCTTCGCAAAGAAAGTGCCGGAGCCGGTCTTGATTATTATTGCGGGCGCTGTCGGGGTGTTGCTCCACCATGGATCGTGAAGCACGAGGACGTCATGAACTCAAAAATCTTGCCTTTTGCATCAGCCACGTGGCGATGTCTGTTGCTTGTGTCATTGGGCGGGTCAATTGGGTTCGGCCAAACCCTTAAGGAAGTCGCAAAATTCGACTTGCCCGGACCGAGCGGGAAGCGTTTTGACTATTTAACGATCGACCCTGACGACCACTACCTCATCTCGGCACACCTTGCGGCGGACCAGACCTACGTCATCGATCTGCAGTCGCAACGACCTTGTTCGTCTGTAAAAGACACCCCAGGCGCCGAGGGAGTCGAGTACGTTCCAGAACTCAAGAAGTTCTACACATCAAACGCGCACGACAACACCATCGGCGTTGTTGATCTGAAACAGATGAAGGTCATCAAGAAATTGAAGACCGAAGCGAAGCCTGACGGAAGTGCGTATGCCGCGCCATTCCACAAGTTTTATGTCTCCGATGAACGCGGGAAAGCGGAAGCCATTGTCGATGTGCAGAAAGATGAGATTGTGCACACGCTGCACTTTGACAGCGAAACTGGAATGCCTCAGTACGATCCCGTCGCCCGGAAGGTCTACGTCAATCTTCAGGATCAAAACATTTTTGCTGTAGTCGACCCTGCCACTGACGAAGTGGTGGGTCGCTATTCTGTTGGACGGTGCAAGGGAAATCACGGGATGGCGCTCGACGCAGCGCATCATCGCGCTTCCTTGTCATGTGAAGAGAATGAGTTGATGACCGTTTTCGATCTGGACAAGCACGCTGTAATTGTGTCGTTGCCGATGCCGGGCGGTCCCGACGTTATCAAGTTCGACCCTGGTTGGGGGAGAATCTACGTAGCTTGCTACAGCGGAGCGATCGCCGTCTTCCGTCAAGACGATCCCGATCATTACAGAAAGCTTGAGGACTTTCATGTGCAGCACGCAGTCCATAGCCTAGCGATCGATCCGGCAACACACCGCGTTTATGCTCTCGAACCGGAAGAAGACGGGAAGGCCGTTGCCCGCATGGTTGTCTTTGAAGCGATTAGTCACTGAAGCGACAGTCCTGAGGGTGGGAACTCTGACCTACGATGTCCACCGCAACCCTATTTCCGACAGCCCTCCGCACACTGACCACAGATGGATGGCTGCTCTTTGTGACACGTTTCACCCGTCTGTTCGCATACGGATCGCTTTCGGTCATTCTCGTCTTCTACCTGGTTAGCTTGGGCTTATCCGAGCCCCAAACCGGTTTGGTCCTCACGCTAACGCTGGCTGGAGACCTGGCCGTTTCGCTGTACCTCACAACACGGGCAGACCGAATAGGCCGCCGACGGATGCTTGTTGTGGGCGCCGTCTTGATGACGCTCGCAGGCCTAGCATTCGCATTCACGAGCAACCTGATCTACCTCATCATTGCGGGGACAATCGGGGTCATCAGCCCCAGCGGACATGAAGTAGGGCCGTTTCTTTCGATTGAGCAAGCTTCCTTGTCCCATCTGATTCCTGCCCAATTGCGGACAGAAGTCTTTGCCTGGTACACCCTGACCGGATCGCTCGCCACCGCGCTTGGCGCTCTATTCGGTGGGGTGGTCAGTCAGGCTCTGCGGCACTCGATGTCAGCAATTACGAGCTATCGGTCGATCGTCCTCTTATATGCGATTCTCGGTATCGCTCTGGCCTGCTTGTTCATGAGACTCTCCTCGCTTGTCGAGGTGACCAACCAATCAGACGCTTCGCCGACTGGTGGTTTCATGGGACTCGGCAAATCTCGGAGTGTCGTGTTGAAGCTGTCTGCACTCTTCGCGCTTGATTCATTCGCCGGCGGCTTCGTAGTCCAAAGCTTTGCGGCCTATTGGTTCTACCTGAGGTTCGGAGCGGAACCAAAGACATTAGGCGGGATTTTCTTCTGGGCCAACGCATTTGCAGGCACCTCAGCATTGCTCGCTTCGCGTCTTGCGAATCGCATTGGCCTGGTGCGGACCATGATCGTCACTCACTTGCCTTCCAATCTTCTGTTGATCGCCGTCCCTTTGATGCCCACGCTCTCGCTCGCTGTCTTCGTCCTGCTCCTACGGTTCAGCATCAGCCAGATGGACGTTCCGACGAGGCAGTCCTATACGATGGCCATGGTGGAAGCGAGAGAGCGATCTGCCGCCGGAGGATTCACAGGAGTGGCGCGCACCGCAGGTGCGGCGATCAGTCCGTTATTGACTGGTTTTCTCTTCGCTCGTCCGGGCCTCATCAACCTGCCGTTCTACATTGCCGGCACACTAAAAGTCATCTATGACCTGCTTCTCTATTTCTCTTTCCGACAGGTTCGCCCACCGGAGGAAAGCTGCCGCTGAATGTTCATCGTGGTGGAATCGCGGCTGGCAAAGAATCGCCCCACATTGCGACTCACCTACGTGAGCACCGAGCCTGACGCATTAAAGGTCAATTTTGAGATCGCGCCGCCGGGAACGAGCGCGTTCAAGAGTTATGTTGCTGGTGTTGTACACCGGAGAAAGTGAAGGCATTGTCATAACAGTCGACGAGAAGGTGTGACGAGGATCACTGCAGACGAGTAGAACGTGGTCCAGACTCGCTGTTGGAAGTAAGACTTTGGTTCTGATGGTGTCGGCAAAACGCGGTACACTGATGAGAGTGACACGGACCCGAGCATTCGCGCTGCTGACTATCGCCTTCTTATGGGCGATCACACCAGCCATGGCTTGTGTTCTTCCGGGTGTGACAATGACTCCCGCAGAGCGGGAGTGCTGTCACCACATGGCGGAGCAGTGCGGAAACTCCATGATGCCGGACAGTCATTCCTGCTGCAAAGCTCAAGGACCAACGAACACCGTTCTTCCCCAGGCGCAGGTTGCCGGGCCGGTTCGTCCGCTCACAATTGCTGTGGTGCCGCCGGTCGCTTCGCTAGCGTCATTGCCCGCGATAACGGTGCACTGCCATCTTTCGTTTCTTCATGCTCCACCTCCAGAACCATCTCCCGGTTCTAATTCCATTCTGAGAATCTAAACAGCCTTCATTGCCCAGATGAGGCCGAGTTCTGCCTTGCTGCGACCTTAGTGCGCCCGATGCGGGCCGCCTCATATCCCCCTACTTGTGAATTGTTTACGGAGGAGCAATGAAAGCTCTACGTTTAGGTGTCTGCCTGCTGATCGCCTTCAGCGGAGCGCGTGGTTTTGCCGGCGGGCCAGCCGCCGATTCTGATCCTTTGTCTGGTCTTACTGGCCTTCTGGCACAGGAGCATCAACACTCTCGACCGTCCACACCGCCGATGAGCCTTGCCGAACTTGAAGCGGCGGCATTGGCCAACAATCCCGAAATCCGGGTGGCTATGCGTCGCATCGCCATCGCCGAGACACGAGTTCGAAGCGCGGGGTCGTTGAGCGACCCCGAGTTCATGTATCGCGGCTGGGGCACACCACTCGCCAAGCCGTGGGATCTGAACCAGACGCAGCACATGTTCATGTTCAACCAGTCGCTCCCGGGTCCGGGCAAGCGGGCGCTGCGTACACAACTCGCTTCGGAGGGAGTGGAGCAGGTCAAAGCGGAACTGGAGGCCAAAAAGCGCGACGTGACGGCTCAGGTCCGGAAGGCGTTCTATGACTTACTCCGCAATCAGGACGAACTCCTGCTGCACGACGAGCAGGCTGCGCTCGCTCGCCAGTCGTCGGAGTCGGCTCGCATCAAGTATGTTGTAGGGCGTGTCCCGCAGCAAGATGTACTGAAAGCGCAGATCGCACTCACCAAACTGGTCGAGCATCTCGTGATGCTCGAACAGGACGGCGGTCTCGCGCGAGCCCGACTGAACACGCTGCTCGGACGGGACCCCGGATCTCTACTCGAAGTTCAGGGGCAATACTCGCCGCCGCAGAAGCTCCCGGCACTCTTGGATCTGGAAAAAAGCGCCTTAGAGAATCGGCCCGAACTGGCGATGGCATCTTCCGATGTACGGCAGGGCGAGACTCGCACCAAGCTTGCTCAAAAGTCATACACACCGGATTACAACCTCAGCGCAGGCTACATGCTCATGCCCGACGGCGCCCGCTATCGCAACACCTACATGGCCGAGCTCGCAGTGACGCTGCCCTGGCTGAACCGCGGGCGCCACGACGCAGAGATCGCCGAGGCGCAAGCGGATGTCTCGGCTGAGAGAGCGGAGTTCGACAACCAGCGTGCACGCGTGTTCGAGGAAATCCAAGATGCTCTGATTCGCGCGCAATCGACCAAACACCTCGTTGATCTTTATGACCAGACGCTTCGTCCCCAAGCACAGGCGACATTGAAATCAACTGTGGCTGGTTACCAGGCCGACCGCACCGACTTCCTCAACCTGCTCGACAGTCAGAACACGACTCTCGAAGTTGAACTCGATTACTACCGCGCCGCGTCCGAACTGGAATCGCGGATTGCCGAGCTCGAACGCGCGGTGGGAACTACCTTGACGCGGGACGGACACGAATCAAACACAACCGGCCCTCAAACTTCTCTTCCTCAGATCACTCCGGAGGTGCGCTAATGACACACCGTGAAAAGAAACTCCTCGGCACAGGACTCGCTCTCGGGCTTGTGCTGGCCTTCGTCGCCTACGCCGCAACTCGCCTTTGGCATCCCGAGCGTAGCGCTGCCCAGACTCAAGAAACCCCCATTCCCAAGTACGAGACCACGTCGGACCCAAACATGTCTCAAACCGCAGAACATGAACCAGCGCAGGCGGACGCTTCTGTTTCCAGCATTCAACTCGACAAGAAGGAACAGGGGGACATTGGTGTCGAAACGGTCGAAGTCAGGCGGCGTAACCTTCAACGCTCTCTGATCGCCGTCGCCAAGGTGGACGAGCCGGAAACGGAACTGGCTTCGATCAGTGCGCGCATCAGTGGCCGTATCGACAAGCTCTACCTCGATTTCACGGGCCAGCAAGTGCGCCGGGGTCAGACCATTGCTTCGCTTTACAGCCCTGAAGTCTTTTCCACTGCCGAGGAATACAGGCTGGCTCTCGAAAACCGAAAGCGGCTCGGCACGGGTGCCGAACCCTTAGCAGTAACGGGCGCCGAAGACCTCGTAAACGCCAGCCGCCGCCGGCTGGAACTCTGGGGACTGACAACACAACAGCTTGATGAGATCGCATCGTCGGCAAAATCTCAGATCGAGCTTCCCATTTACTCGACCGTCAGCGGCATTGTGACCGAGCGCAAAGTCACGCAAGGGCAATACGTAAACGCAGGAGAAGCCCTGTTCACCGTCACCGACCTGAGCACCATTTGGATAAAAGCAGATGTGTACCAGCCTGACCTGCCTTCGGTGCACCCCGGCCAGTCCGTTGAGATCACTTCCGATTCATTGCCTGGCAGTACCCTGCACGGCCGAGTCGGATTTCTCGATACTTCCATTAACCCTCAGACCCGCACTGCCTCAGCTCGCATCGAGGTTCCGAACCCCAGCATGCGATTACGCCCGGGCATGTTCGTGCAAGTCAAATTTGCTGCACCCGCAGGCAACGACGTTCTAGCCATCCCGCGCTCTGCCGTTCTCGACACGGGGATGCGCAAGATCGTTTACGTGGCCAAGGGCAATGGTGAATTCGAAGGACGGCAAGTGCAGCTTGGCCCAGCAGGCACGGATTATTACCCAGTACTCGCCGGCCTCAGAGAAGGCGAACGCATCGTGAGCCAAGGCAGTTTCCTGATCGATTCCCAGACTCGGATCACTGGTGGTATGACCGGGATGTTTGGCGGATCGAAGGAATTCGATTATGGTCAGGCCGACCAAGGTCAGGCACAAGCGCCCGCCGTTCCTCAGATTAGGTTCACTTTCCGATCCGACCCGGACACGCCTCGCAGCAACTCCGATGCGACGTTCCACGTGACCGTGCTCGACGCTTCCGGGAAGCCGCTGACTGATGGGCAAGTCAAGGTCACGCTCATCATGCCGGCGATGCCCGCCATGGGCATGGGCGAGATGCGCGCGACGAGCGACCTCACATGGAAGGGTTCTGATTACGTGGGCACGATCAAGGTCCCGACAGCGGGTTCCTGGAATGTCGAGGTGAATGCCAGCCGCAACGGGCAACTTCTGGGTAGCTATCACTCCCGGCTGAATGCGCAGTGAAGAGGAGAAACAATGATTAACCGGCTCATTGAATTTTCGTTGAAGAACCGCTTCCTCATTCTGTTGGTTTACGGGCTGCTGGCTGTATGGGGCTACTGGGCGCTGCTAAGGACGCCGATCGACGCCATTCCTGATCTCAGCGAGAACCAAGTGATCGTTTACACGGATTGGGCGGGCCGAAGCCCGCAGGAAGTCGAAGACCAGATCACGTATCCCCTGACCGTCAACTTGCAAGGGCTGGCAGGAGTAAGGGACGTGCGTTCGTCATCGGCATTGGGGTTCTCGATGATCAACATCATCTTCCAGGACAACATTGACCCCTATTTTGCCCGCACACGGGTCTTGGAACGATTGAACCTGGCATCGGGTTTCCTCCCCGAGGGCGTCGTGCCTGTATTGGGTCCGGATGCAACCGGCGTAGGACAGGTCTTCTGGTACACAGTGGAGGGACCTTACGACGGCGGGACTTTGCATTCTCTGCAGGACTGGTTCATCAAGTACCAACTGAACTCAGTCTCCGGCGTGGCAGAAGTGGCGAGCATCGGCGGTTGGGTACGCCAATACCAGATCGACGTTGACCCCATCAAGCTGCGAGCCTACGGTATCTCTCTGCGCACGGTAATTGAAGGTGTTCAGCGCAGCAACACCAACGTCGGCGCGAAGGTCATAGAAGCGAGCGACCAGGAGATGCCAGTCCGCGGAATTGGCTTGATTCGCTCGACGGCGGACCTTGAGAACATCGTCCTCACCGCCACGGCAGGAACACCCGTCTACGTCCGCACTATCGCGAATGTCCACTTGGGACCGGAATTTCGCCGCGGCGTTCTCGACAAGGACGGCAAGGATGTCGTGGGCGGCGTCGTCGTCATTCGCAACGGCGCGAACGCACAAGAAGTCATCAGCGGTGTCAAAGCGAAACTCGCAGCTCTGGAGCCAGGGTTACCCAAGGGCGTTCACGTCGTTCCTTTCTACGACCGCAGCACTTTGATCCTTCACGCGGTGAACACTCTGAAGTCGGCACTCCTCGAAGAGATTGTTCTGGTCACCCTTGCGCATGTGATTTTTCTGTGGCACTTCCGCAGCATCCTTATCGTCACGCTGCCATTGCCGCTGGCGGTCGCGGGATCGTTCTTGTTCATGCACTATGCGGACATCTCTTCGAACATCATGTCGCTGGGCGGGATCGCAATTGCGATTGGCGTATTGGTCGACGCCGGGATTGTGATGACCGAGAACGTGCTGCGGCACGCAGAGCAGTACTACGAACAACATGGCGAGTACCAGTCAGCGATTGGCCAGATCACTCTAGAAGCGGCCAAGCTCGTAGGCCGGCCGATTTTCTTTGCAATGACCATCATCATTCTGGCGTTCGTCCCAGTGTTCTCCCTCACGGGAATGGAAGGCAAGATGTTTCACCCGCTGGCCTTCACCAAAACTTTCGCCATGGTGTGCTCCACTCTCATCGCGGTCACGCTCGTGCCGGTGCTGTGCACCTTCCTGATCCGCGGAAAACTGCACCGCGAAGACGCCAATCCGGTGATGCACGGCCTGGGATTGATTTACAAACCCGTACTCGGCTGGGCTTTGAGGCACAGGATCATGACGCTGAGCGCGGCGCTGGTGGTCTTCGCATCGGCGCTCTGGCTGGCGACCACGATTGGTTCCGAGTTCATGCCGCCGCTCGATGAAGAGACTGCCCTGTTCATGCCTATCACCGACCCCAGTATTTCGCTTACTAAGGCAAGCGAGATTCTTCGTTGGCAGGACAAAATCATTGCCCAAGATCCGCTCGTTGAGAGTGTCGTCGGCAAGATCGGCCGCGCGGAAAGCGCAATTGATCCCGCGCCCGTGAACATGACTGAGACGGTCATCAATTTCAAACCTAAGAATCAATGGCCCTCTGGGACGACTAAGGAAACGATCCTGCAAAGGCTGGATGAGAAGCTCCGAATGCCAGGCGTGACCAACATCTGGACCCAGCCGATCCGCAACCGCATCGACATGCTTTCGACCGGCATCCGGACTCAGGTTGGAGTGAAGGTCTTTGGAAACGATCTTGCGACGATCGAGCAGAAGGAAACGGAAATCGAGCGCGCTCTGCGCCCAGTTCCTGGTGTCGCGGACCTCTACTCCGAACGCATCACTGGAGCACCGTACCTTGAGATCAAGGTGAACCGCGAGGCCGCCGCCCGCTACGGCATCAATGTTGGCGACGTGCAGGACGTGATCGAGACTGCGATTGGCGGCAAGAACCTCACCACCGCCATTGACGGCCGTCTACGTCTACCCGTGCGGGTGCGCTACGCCGCTGATTTCCGTCAAGATCCGGGAGAGCTGCGGAACAACGTGCTGGTCACAGCCAGCAACGGCGCGCAGATTCCGCTGGGACAGGTGGCCGATCTTGGTGTGGTGATCGGACCCTCCATGATCAGCAGCGAAAACGGGCTGCTGCGCGGCAGCGTGCTGATGAACGTGCGCGGCCGCGACGTTGGCGGGTTCGTAGACGAGGCGCAGCACGCCGTCGCCCGGGCGGTGAAAATGCCGCCCGGCTACTACATCGAGTGGAGCGGGCAATACGAAAATCAGATCAGTGCGAAGAAGCGGCTCGAACTCGTCATCCCAGTCGTGTTCCTGATCATCTTTCTGTTGCTCTACAAAACCTACAGCTCGTTCAAAGAAGCCTCGCACGTGATCCTCGCCGTGCCCTTTGCGTTGAGCGGCGGAGTGTTTCTTCTGAAACTGTTAGGGTACAACTTCTCGGTTGCCGTGTGGGTGGGCTTCATCGCCCTGTTCGGCACCGCTGTGCAGACCGGTGTAGTGATGGTGATCTACCTGGAAGAAGCCGTCGAACGGAAGAAAGTTGCTACTGGCACGCTTACCGTACAGGGATTGCGTGAAGCGGTGATGGAAGGTGCCCTGTTGCGTCTGCGTCCTAAAATTATGACCGTATCCACAGTTGTGGCGGGGCTGTTACCCATCATGTGGTCTACGCGCACCGGGGCAGAAGTGATGAAACCACTCGCCACTCCTGTGCTCGGAGGCATGGTCAGCTCTCTGCTGCATGTGCTGATTGTGACTCCCGTGATCTTCACGTGGCTGCGGGAAAGACAACTATGCCGAAGGGAGAATCCACCCGCGGCATAGGAACTTCGAGAGCGCTACGCGTCTCTCACTCCTCGCGAACGGGATGTCATGGGGTTGGTCGTCTCCGGTCTTTTTGAATAAACAGGTCGCTGGCGAGCTCGGGCATCACCGAGAGCACAGTGAAGGCACATTGCGGCCAAGTGATTCAGAAGATGAAGGCCAACTCCGTAGCAGAGTTGGTGAAAATGACCGCGATACTCCATCAATCTGCTGCCATAACACATTCAATAAGCTCTGGCTAACGAGCTTGGGGCACCCGATCGCGAACAATATGACGTCGCCCCGACCGTATTTCTCGTTAGATAAAGTACTCCAGAGACTTGCCCAGACCCGCCGCCAAAGTCAGAATTCCTCCACCTCAAGCACCCCGCCATTCAGACATGGCCTCTGTTTTGATAACCACGCTTGAGGTATTCACCAGGGTTAGCCCCAACAACTCGCTTGAACGCCTTACTAAACGAAGCGTCGGATTCATAACCGACCGACCGAGCGACGTCTGTGAGCTTCTTGTCACGCTGTTGCAGAAACTGCATCGCCTTCTGCATTCGCCATTCGGTCACATATTCCAGCGGCGTCTGCCCGAGCAGTTCCTTAAATCGTACTGCGAATGCGGAGCGAGACATGCCCGCTGCTTCAGCCAAGGATTCGACCGTCCAGGGTGTATCCACACTATCGTGAATAGCATTCAGGGCAGCGCCAACCTGGGGATCGAAAACAGCACGTAGCCATCCTTTATTATGATCCGGTCGCGACGCAATATGAGCCCGGAGTACTTGGATAAACAGAACCTCGGCCAGCCGATTCGCAACTACTTCAGATCCCGGCGCCTGTTCTGCCATTTCCGACGCCAGCGCCTGCACTGTGTTGTTGAGAGCCAGCGTGCGTGCCTGATCGGCCTTCATCAGAATAAAGCTCGGCAACAACTGAGTGATCGGCTTCAGGCTGGCGTGATCGAAGCTCAAAGACCCACAGACGATAGTTGTCGGTGCGCCGCCACCCCCATAAAGAGCCACGTTACCGTTGGCCTTAGCCCCGATCTCGCCGAAAGTCCACCTCGGACGTGTTCGTAGGCTGTCCCGCAAAACGATCGAAGTCCCCTTAGCCAGCAAAAAGCAATCTCCACCCGTGAGGGGAATCGGCTCGGGAACGCCTTCGACACTCAGCCAGCAGTTGCCGCGCGAAAGCATGGCGAAGTGTGCCAAATCTGTGGGTAACTTCGTCTGGTCGGAAAGCGTCACTTTTTCTTTGGCCTGATTTTCCTGTCTTACACCCCACGGGGCTGTGGCTTCGAGCCTGTGCAAACCGGAAGCGGTTACATGCAGGGTTCTGAAGATGTCTGTTATCGGGTCCAACTTTCCCTCCTTCTCTGGACGAATAGACAAAAATATTGGACTTCTAAGCAATTCTCGTCCATCGCTAAAGCACTCTAATCGCTATGCATCCATCGAAGGAGCAAGTATGGGAAAGCTTGAAGGGAAAGTTGCAGTAATCACAGGCGGTAACAGCGGGATTGGCTTGGCCACAGCCAAGCGCTTCGTGGAAGAAGGCGCGCACGTGGTAATCACCGGCCGACGCGAGAAAGAGCTGAAACAGGCCGCAGCCTTCATCGGAAAAAACGTCACGACGGTCACGGGCGACGTCACGCACCTGGAAGATTTGGACCGGCTCTATGCCATCGTGAAAGAGAAACACGGTCATATCGACGTACTCTTTGCAAATGCCGGATGGGGCGAGGTCGCACCGCTGGAAGCGGCTACCGAAGCGCATCTCGACAAGACCTTCGACTTAAACGTGAAGGGGCTGTTCTTTACGACGCAGAAGGCCCTTCCCCTCTTCAAAGATGGGGGCTCCATCATCCTGAACTCTTCGGTCTCGAACGTACTGGGTGTGCCAGCCTTCACCGCCTATGCGGCCAGCAAGGCGGCCGTGCGCAGCTTCGCTCGCGGCTGGACGATGGAGCTAAAGGATCGAAAGATTCGTGTGAATTCGATGAGTCCTGGGCCAATCGAAACTCCGGCTTTGGAGAAGGCGGGCCTCACCGCGGAACAGGCAGAACAGGCGGCAGCGGGGTTCGTCTCACAAGTTCCACTCGGTCGCAGGGGCAAGCCCGAGGAAATCGCGGCTGCAGTCTTGTTTCTCGCATCTGATGAAAGCTCTTACGTCACCGGCGTGGATCTCGCCGTCGATGGAGGCATGGCGCAGGTCTGACCTCGGCGCGGTTCCGTGGCTGGCCCGTCCGTCAGTCCTGGGACCACGCTCGGCACCACGCTTCTCAAACATTTAATTCTGACACCATATCGGAGAAACAACGTGAGCTATGCAATTGTAGGATTCGGTAAGATCGGCCAGGCCCTCGCCCACGCCTTCGCCCGTAGGAACATCAACGTGACCGTCGCGAGCCGCCGGCCGCCCGAGGAGTTGGCACCGGAGGCTCGGGCGATTGGACCCACGGTCGTCGCCAAGTCGCTGCGGGATGCACTTGAGGCCGACACAATCCTCTTGGCAGTCCCGTTCGGGGAGCATCGCGAGGTTGCGAAAGCCCTGCCGAGCTGGGATGGCAAGACGGTCATCGACGCGATGAACTCGTACACAGTCCCACCTGAGGAGCTGGACGACCTCCCGTCCTCCGCCTTCGTTGCGAAGTCCTTCACCGGCGCTAAGGTCGTGAAAGGTTTTAACCACCTGGTTGCGGCCACCCTTGCTACCAACCCGATCGTCGAGGGCGGCCACCGCGTTGTCTTTCTGTCTAGCGATCACGAGGACGCGATCGCTCCCGTGGCGGATTTGGCCAAACAACTCGGATTCGCCCCTGTCAGGCTGGGAAAATTCAACGAGGGTGGCGCGCTGGTGCACGCACGCGGCAAAACTTGGGGTCGGCTCATTTTCCAGGATTTGTCCAAGAAGGAGCAGTAATCGATCGTACACCGTGTGATTTGGGCAGAGAAGAAAGGGTCCGAAAAGCCCGATTAGGTCGGACACATCTGATGTAAGGGAAAAAGGGAGAGATTACGATGAGCACACAAGAGAATGTTCAGATTGTGAAAACGTTCCTTGCGGCACTTGGCGGTCGCGATAAGCAAGGCTTGCTGGCGTTGTCTGCCGATGATATCGAGTGGATCATTCCGGGCGAGGACTGGCCGCTGGCCGGCACGCACCGAGGGCACGCAGGATTGGAGAATTTACTTCAGAGGGCTAACGAAACGTTGGAAACTTCGTTCCCAGAGCCTCCCGAATTCGTGGCGCAGGGAGACCGGGTTCTGGTCGTCGGCGTCGCTACAGGGAAAATCAAAGCCACGAACAGGGCGTTCAAGGACGACTGGGTCTTCGCCATCACCGTTCGAGATGGCAAAGTGAAGAACTTCAGGGAGTATATCGACACCCAAGCATTGGCGCGAGCCTCGGAGATGCCCGCGAGTCTCAAGGTTTAGCCCATCTGAAATTGGCGGATCCCGGTGAGTGCATTCTCGCCAACGCACTCACTGAGACACGATAACTACCGATAAGTCGGCTAGTGGGAAGCTTTTCTAAGAGCGCGGTGGTTAACAGAAAACGCGAAGTAACTTGGCCTGTGACGTTTTGAGAAACAAATGCGGCGCCGATTCGAAGAATTGGCGGGAGCGACGGGACTCGAACCCGCGGCCTCCTGCGCCCGCGGCCTCCTGCGTGACAGGCAGGCGTTCTAATCTGAGTGAAGAAGCCGCGACGAATGTAGGCGGAACTTTGCGGCTAAGAGCGTGCTCTGCGAGGGAATACAGCGGATAATGATCGATTGTGTCCAGGAAGTCCGGTGACAGGGCAGCGTTCTAACAGACTCGTCTATCGGCCAAGTCAGAGGCTGCGCCAGCGAGCGGTTCGGATTCCTTCCGTGGTCCATTTGATCCTCTTTGGGCCATACCCAGGAGATGAATTCCTGTCTCACCGTGCGGCCAGAAGCCAAGCCGAGACCAGTACGCCCTCAGCTTGCGCACGGCCTCATCCCGTCCAACTCCGGGTGCTTTTAATCTTTTCGATGCCTTCCGATCACGGGCGAAGGCAGGAGTAAATTGCAGCGGCCAAGGTTTGCACGCTACTAACCCGCAACCAGCACCGAAAATGTCGATAGTCCTGTCGACGGCAGCTGGACCGACTCCCATTCCCCGCCATTTCGGACGGATCTCCATGCCATCGATGATTAGCAGGTCAGATGCGGAAGCCTCGTATTGATCTTGTATTTCTTCTCTCCAGTAACCGGTTTCCAAGTCGAACAGGAGTTCCCAGTATTCCGCAATGCTCCCGTCGATGCCATCTCCTAGCCTCTCGGTGCTAATGCCATGGTCCATGCATTCACCGAATTGCACCAAGGACGCCTTTATGTAACCAGCGTCCTCCTCGTCTCCCAGATCCTCAGACTTGGCGAAAACCCTGCCCAAAATCGAATGGACAAAGTCTGCATCAACGTATTCTTCGCGCAACGAGGCGCGCACAGCGAACTCGATGCTTGCAACGATGTTCGTCTTCGTTTCGTCCGTCTTCTGCGAAACGGGGGCTTCTTTTTCGATTTTCATGTCACACCTCATGCCGCTGTTTACCGTAATGTTCAGAATCCGTCAAATGGAGTTGATCGTCTGTCGAAGTCCACGGGAGTTTTCAACTGAGAACGGTACGGGTGGTGACTCGATCGGCCTCGGCAATAGCACCCTCCAGCTTTAGCCCGAGTAGTTCCCGCAACCAGCGCGGTTCAAAGTGGTTACGAGTAGCACCGAGTGGATGTATGAACCTTCCACTCTCTGTTTAGCTGACCGGAGTGTGGCGCAATCACGGTGCCAGCGGCGACGGTTGGCACAAAGCGCTAAACGATAGCGCGGCAAGAGGTTATTCAACGCGAGTCATACGCTTTGAAAAATCAGGAGAACGCCACTAGCCAAGCCCGTTTGACCAATATCCACTTTGCGCTTAAATAGAACTCGACGATCAGTGTGTTGCTATCGGTGGCATTTCTGATCGCGTTGCCGAGTGCAGCACGAAACTCTGCCAGGATGAGGACCCAATGTCGACCCAGCCCGGTCCGGCCAATCCGGCCATTTCTTTTTCAACGGCACCAGAGCCGTACGTAGACGTAAAGCGAGCAGCTTCCTATTTGTCAGTGGCCATCAAGACGCTCAATGAATGGGCTCGCCTTGAGAAAATCCCCGCCTACCCGTGGGGGGACGGCAGCAGGAAGACCTGGCGCTTCAAGCTCAGCGAACTGGACGAGTGGATGCAGGGGAGGATAAACTCCGTTCGTCGTCCGCCTCTTTCGGAAAGGACGGTAAGACGTGAGAAAGAGGCACACTAGTAGAGGATTTCCAAGTGTAGTTAAACGCAAGAACGGAAAGAAAGTGGTCATCTGGCGATGGTACGAGAAGGGCCAGGACGGCAAGTCTCGCGAGCGCTGGAAAACGCTTGGTTTGGCGAGTCGGTTCAAGTCTGATGCTGCGGCACAGCAAGAAGCAGAACGCCTCGGCCTAGGCCGACCGCTCGAAGAGGGGCCACGTTCTCTGAAGGAGCTCGTCGATCACTGGCAGGATACGGAATGCCCAGCGACGGACGAGGATCCGAACGAACGTCGGGCCTTCTCCACTCGGGACAATTACCGCGGATATATCCGGAAGTGGGTAAAACCGAGATGGGGCGACCAAGCCTTGGACGAAGTGAAAGCCGTGGCCGTAGAGAGTTGGCTGTCGAGTTTGAAGAAAGACGATGGTACGGCTCTCGCCGATGGTTCGAAAAAGAAGATCAGGGACCTGATGCATCTTCTATACGAGCACGCAATCCGTTATGAATGGACAGATCGTAATCCGATTACGTCTGTTCGGCAAAGCGGCGTGCGCAAGGCAACACCCATCCGCCTCAGCGTTGACCAGCTCTCCCAACTTATCTACGGTGAGCTGAAACAACGAGAACGAGTGATGGTGTTGCTGGATTTCGGAACCGGACTCCGGAGGGGCGAACTGAGTGGCGTCCGCTGGGAAGACATCTCTTTCGACGACAAGGTTTTGATCCCAAAGCGCTCAATCGTGAAACAGCGCATCGGCAAGGTCAAAACGGAAGCTTCGAAAAAGAGCATCCCCCTGGATGATGTGCTGATCGAAGAGTTGCTAGCTTGGCGTCGGGAGACTCCTTATGCTCAAGACAGCGACTATCTGTTCGCCAGCACGAAGATGAGAGGTAAGCAGCCGTATTGGATGAGTCGGATCATGCAGCATCACATCAAGCCAGTCGCCGCGAAAACCGGGATCGAAATTAAGGGATGGCACACATTACGCCACTCCTATACGACCCTGCTGCGGCAGAACAACAACAACCCCAAAGTAGTGCAAGGCCTGTTGCGGCATGCCTCGTACTCAATCACGATGAATGTTTACGACGAAGCGATGTCCGAAGAGAAGCGTAACGCCCATCGAGGAGTGATCCAGCAGTTGAATCGTAGCGTAACCCGTAGTGCGCCAAAACCGTCAATTCCGCAAGTGGTTGATAAGGTTGGCGTCCCCGACGGGATTTGAACCCGTGTTACCGCCGTGAAAGGGCGATGTCCTAGGCCGGGCTAGACGACGGGGACGAGGAAGACAGGAAAACCTGCAATCGATAGTAGCAGCCGCTCAATTTTAGTGTCAAAACGTGGCGGCGGCTCGGAGCGCTCGACATCGACCGGATATACTCCACAGTTGCGCAAAATGACGCAATCGGAGTCAAGCTGGATGGAATTTCCAAAATTTGATCTCACGGGACAAGTTGCTGTGGTGACCGGTGCCGCGCGCGGTCTCGGCCGGTCAATTTCGCTGGCGCTGGCACATGCCGGTGCGGATGTGGCATTGGGGTTGCGAGATCTGAACATGCCGGGAGACGTGGCAGAACAGATTCAGGCACTGGGACGGCGAGTGCTGCCACTGCAGATGGATGTCCAGCATCTCGATCAAGTCTTCAAGGCAGTCGATGACACAGTCTGCCATTTCGGAAGGCTCGACATCCTGGTCAACAATGCTGGGATTGCGCCGGAGAATCCAGCGGAAGACGTGCGCGAGCAGGATTTTGATGACACGCTGGCGGTGAATTTGAAAGGGACGTTCTTTGCGTGTCAGGCGGCGGGGCGAGTGATGATCCGCCAAAAAAGCGGACGCATTATCAACATGAGCTCCCAGGCGGGATTTGTCGCTCTGCCGACCGAGTCGATCTACTGCATGACGAAGGCTGCGATCGCGCATCTGACGAAGTGCCTGGCGGTGGAATGGGGGAAGCACAATATCACGGTGAATGCGGTGGCGCCGACCTTTATTCGCACGCCGGGAACCGAGCGCGCGCTGGCGGATCCTAAGTTTCACGACGATGTGGTCGAGCGGATCGCGGCGCTACATCGAATTGGCGAACCGATGGACGTGGCTGGAGCGGTGGTGTTTCTGGCATCGAGCGCGGCGTCGTTGATCACCGGCACGACGATCTTGATCGACGGCGGCTGGACAGCGAGATAGATCGCTATTTCGGGAGCTTGATTGCTTTGCCCAGGCATTCTGCCCGAAACAAGCGATCGTCGACGCGATGCAGGGACCGCTGCTGTGCAGGCGTCATCAGGGGATAGTGCTTGATGTCGAACAAGTGGTAGACGATGAACCACACCGGTTTGTCGGTGGTCATCCAGCTTTGCTTATCGAAGCGTTTCAGGTTTACAGGACGCGAATAGCGGCGCAGCGTGCGCTCGCGCCGCATGTTGCAATAAATGTTGAAGTAGCTAACGGCTAGTTCGCGCAGGGTGCGATAGATGGGTTCGCGCCAGCGGCATCCTGTGTAGTTGGACTTTGCGATTGCGCCCCAGCCGTCGCGTTCGCGGAAGACGGCAATCACGTGGTCGGTATCGCGGTCCGCTTCGAGGTCCAGCAGCAGCGGAGGATATCCATTGGCCCGTAGCGCAGCGGCAGCGAAGATAGCCCCTTCGAGGCAATGTGCGGTTTCAGCCGCGAGCACGCGACGCGGAGACCAGGCTGTGTCTTCGAGATGGTAGGGAATTCCGTCGAGAAACTTCTGGATGCCGAATGGGGTTTTCATCCTACGCAACTTGCGCAGTTCGGCGGACGTGAATCCGGAGCAGTTGCTTTTGTTGTCTGGCAATCAGCTGGGAGCCTCGCTGAAAGTTAGCACAGAAAAGACAAGGGAGTCAGGAGTTAGTAGTCAGAGGTCAGGGATCCGATCAGTTGCTGCTGGTCGCTATCGGAACCAGATAGGACACCATTTCGTAATAGAGTCATGGCGATAATGTCCTTCATAGCTCCACCGTCTATTCTTGCGCTGGGGAGAAACGAATGAGCTTTACAACGGATCTTCGTCATGCCATTCGTATGCTGCGGGTGAATCCGGGGTTTGCGGCGGTCGCAATCTTCACGCTCGCGCTTGGAATCGGCGCAACCACAGCCATGTTCACGGTGGTGAACGGAGTGGTGCTGAAATCGCTTCGCTATCCGGACGCGGACCGGATTGTCGCCGTGGACACGAAGTTCACCGACGAAGGCAGGGCGATTTGGCGGGTGACGGGCGGTGACATGGAGGACCTGCGTGCCGACCAGGATTCGTTTGAAGCTTTTACGTTTTCCAATGGTGGGGAAATGGGAGTCCAGCTCGCAAGCGCCGCAGAGTTCGTTTCGGCCTACCTGGTGGATCCGGAATTCTTTCGCGTTTTCTCGATCCCGCCGGTCGCGGGACGAACGTTTGCAGGGGATGATGCCGGCCGTACCGCGATTGTCGGATTGGGATTCGCGCAGCGCAACTTCGGCTCGGCTTCGTCTGCGCTGGGTCAGACGGTGGGCCTCGATGGCAAACGCTATGAAATCGTCGGGGTGATGCCGGCGATGTTCGATTATCCACAAAAGACGCAGGTGTGGCTGGCAGTATCGCCGATTCCGGAAATCCGCAACCGGAGCGCCTACAACTATCATGCGGTCGCGAAGCTAAGAGCGGGCGTATCTTTGGCGGCGGCTAATGCGCGCATGCAAGCGCTCGGAGGGCGCCTGTCTGCCGCATTCCCACAGGAAAACCACGACAAGACATTCGAACTGCGGCCGCTCCGGGAGCAACTTGCAGCCCCGGTACGATCGACGGTTTTCCTGCTGCTGGGAGCGGTAGGGTTGGTGCTGCTGATCGCATGCGCGAACGTCGCGAACCTGATGCTGGCCCGGGCGACGGCTCGATCCCGCGAATTGGCTGTTCGTGCCGCGCTGGGCGCGGGGAGGCGCCGGATAATATCGCAGCTGCTGACTGAAAGTAGCGTGCTTGCGATTGTGGCAGGGGGCATCGGCGTCGGCCTGGCGGCCTGGGGGACGAAAGCGCTGCTGGCGGTTGGAGCGCACTTCATTCCGGCGGCGCTGCTGGGCGATATTACGTTGGACTGGCGAGTGCTGGCGTTTGCATTGACCGCATCGCTTCTCACTAGCATTTTGTTTGGCGTCGCGCCCGTATGGCATGCAACGCGTGTCGATCTGCAGGACGCACTGAAGCAGGGCGGAACGCGCGGATTGCTGGGTGGGGGCCCGTCTTATCTTCGCAATTCGCTGGTAGTGGCGCAGATTGCGCTTTCGTTAATGCTGGCGATTGGCGCTGGACTTCTATTCCGCACCATGCTTGCGCTGCACAGCGCGGAACTTGGTTATCGCACGGAAGGCATCTTGGTGGCCTACGCTCATGCTCCAGCGCACAATTTGCCAGAGGCGCTGCAGGCGGGGCAATTCTTTGATGATCTTTTCGCACGGCTCCGTCGGCTGCCGGGTGTCGTTTCGGCCGTGGGCGCAATGGGCTTGCCCTCGGGGCAATATGGGTCCGACGGTTACTTCGCGGTCGAAGGCAAACACACTTTCGGCGGAGACTACCGCAAGCTGCCTTACGCGGGATTCCGACTCGCCAGTCCGGGATATTTTTCGACGATGGGGATCCCTCTGCTGAGCGGGCGCGATTTCAGCGGCGAAGATTTGTACGACCGGCCGCAGGTTGCGATGATCAGCGAAACTCTGGCCCGGCAGATTTTTCCGAACGAGGATCCAGTCGGGCATCGTGTGACCTGCGGATTCGATGACGCATCGATGAAAGGGATGACGATCGTCGGAGTCGTGGGAGACGTACGGCAAGATTCACCGGCGGCGCGGCCTGGACCAGAATTGTACATGCCGCTGCGGCAGCATCCGTATATGGCAAATGAGGCGCAAGTGGTGGTGCGGACAGCAGGGAATCCGGAAGCTTTCGTACCTGCCGTACAGAAGACGATTCGCGAGATGCGGCCCGAGGTCGCGACAAAGTTCACCACCATGACAGAGACGGTGAACGATTCCATCAGAGCACAGCGCTTCCGCGCGGTGCTCGCGTCGAGTTTCGCCGTCCTGTCACTTCTGCTGGCGCTTTCGGGCATGTATGCCGTAATGAGTTATTTGACGCTGCGGCGCACATCAGAATTTGGCTTACGTTCGGCGTTAGGCGCATTGCCGGGCAATATCATCTGGCTGGTTCTGGGTAGCGCTGCCAGACTGGGTGCGATAGGTGTGGTCCTGGGCGTGCTGTTGTCGATTGCGACGAGCCGTTTACTGAGCTCGGTGCTGTTCGGGCTAAAAAACACTGATCTTGCAACCTATGCGGCTGTAACTGCGATTGTGCTGCCGGTCATCGTGTTGGCTGCGGCGTTGCCGGCGCGGCGGGCATCATTGGTGGATCCGGTGATCGCCCTGCGGAATGAGTAGGAACACGGCCTCACCTGCGGGAAGACTCGCCACCTTGGTGGCAGGGGCGAAGGATAATCCCGTACGTCCCGGATTGACGATTCGACTCACTCCTCTTACCCTGTAACGTGCCTTCCAGAACGCCTGACGTGTCGTGCCTGCGCGTCACCGACGACATCACAGAGTTAGTCGGCGCGACCCCTATTCTGCAATTGAAGCGGCTGGTTCCGGCGGGATCGGCTGATGTGTATGCCAAGCTCGAATACCTGAATCCCGGTGGAAGCGTCAAAGACCGCGCGGCGATTGGGATCATCCGACGAGCCGAGCAGGAAGGAAAATTGCGCGCGGGCGGAACGATTGTCGAGGCCACCGCCGGCAACACGGGAATCGGGTTGGCGCTGATCGGGGTGAATCGCGGATATAAGGTGAAGCTTTTTGTGCCAGAAGGCTTTTCGGAGGAAAAGATCATGATCATGCGCGCCCTCGGCGCCCAGGTGACACGCACGCCGGAGGCCGAGGGCATGAAAGAGGCAATCAATCAAGCGTTAAAGGTTGTGGCCAGCGATCCTACCGCATTTATGGCGGGGCAGTTTGAGAACCAGGCCAATCCGGATTTTCACTACGAAACCACAGCGCGGGAAATTTTCGAGCAGATGGAAGGCAAGCTGGATGCCATCGTGATCGGTTGTGGAACTTGCGGGACATTTACGGGTGTGGCGCGATTCATGAAGAAAAATATACCGCGCGTGCGGACGATGGCGATTGAAACTCAAGGGTCGGTTTTGGGAGGCGGGCCAGCGGGGCCGCACAAAGTGGAAGGCATTGGCGCGAGCTTCATCCCGCAGACGTTTGATCGGTCGGTTTGCGATGAGGTCCTCGCCGTCACTGACGACCAGGCGTTCGGAATGGTGAAGCAGCTAGCCGCAACAGAAGGCGTGCTCGCGGGATCGAGCGGGGGTGCGGCAGTCTACGGTGCACTTGAGATGGCGAGGCGTTTAGGACCCGGCAAGCGGGTGGTGACGATTGTTCCGGATTCGGCGGAGCGATATCTCTCGAAGAAGATTTTCGAGGGTGGAATCTAAGAGCTTCTCGCAGAGTCCGCAGAGGATTCGCAGAGAACGCAAAGAAAAGCCGAACACACAGAGATTGATTTCCCATTTACTCTCTATTCAAGAAATTTCATGAACAAGAAAAAAGACTTGGGATTTGCCACGCGCGCGATCCACATCGGGCAGGAGCCAGATCCTCTGACCGGTGCAGTGACCGTGCCAATCTATCCGACCTCAACTTATGTGCAGCAGGGAATCGGCGAGCACAAGGGTTACGAATATTCGCGTGTATCGAATCCCACGCGCGCCCGGCTCGAGGAGAATTTGGCATCGCTTGAGGGCGGGCTGGCGTCGAGGGTTTTTGCCAGCGGCATGTCAGCCATCAATGCGATCGCGACCACGCTGAAGTCCGGCGATCATGTCTTGTGCGGAAACGATCTGTATGGCGGCACGCCGCGGTTGTTCAATCAGGTATGGACGAATTTCGGTCTGGAATTCAGCTACATCAATACGTCGGACGCGAACAATGTGGAGCGCGCGATTCGGAAGAATACGCGCATGGTTTATGTCGAGACGCCTACGAATCCGCTGATGTGGTTGAGCGATTTGGCCGAGATCAGCGCGATTTGCCGCCGAAAGAAAATCGAACTGGTGGTGGACAACACCTTTATGTCTCCATATTTTCAGCAGCCGATTCGGTTTGGCGCGGACATGGTGGTGCATTCGACGACCAAATTTTTGAACGGCCACAGCGACGGACTGGGTGGAGTCGTAGTTTGCACGAAGCCGGAACAGGCAGAGCAACTTGCGTTCCTGCAGAAGGCGGCGGGAGCGATTCTGTCGCCGTTTGAATGCTGGCTGGTGCTGCGGGGCGTGAAGACGCTCGCCGCGCGCATGGAGGTCCACGACCGGAGCGGGCGCATCATCGCGGAGTTCCTCGAGTCTCACAAGAAAGTGGAGAAGGTGTTTTATCCTGGGCTGACGAACCATCCGCAACATGAGTTGGCGAAAAGGCAGATGAGCGGATTCGGCGCCATGATCTCGTTTGAAACGGGTTCGTTCAAGAATGCAAACAAGTTTCTGAAGAAACTACGGATTTGCTCGTTAGGCGAATCGCTGGGTGGAGTGGAGACGCTGATCTCGCATCCGGCGACGATGACCCACGCGGCATTGGGTGAAAAAGGACGCAAGGCGATCGGAGTGACCGACGGGCTGGTGCGCATTTCGGTCGGTGTCGAGGATGTGGACGACATCCTGGAAGATTTGGATCAGGCGCTGGCAGGGATGTAGGTTTTCCTGTTTGGCCGCGCGACTTGCGACTAAGGTGCGTTCTGAATCTTAAAGCAACCGTTGATGCAGCAGATTTCCTCAACCCGCGAGTGGAATTCGTCCGACTATCATCGGCTGTCGCAGCCGCAGGTGAGTTGGGGTAAAAAAGTACTTTCGCGCTTGCATCTGCGGGGCGATGAGACCGTGCTGGACGCAGGTTGCGGCACGGGACGACTGACAGCGGAATTGGCGGAGTCCCTGCCGCGAGGACGCGTGGTCGGCATCGACCTTTCGCAAAACATGGTCGAACTGGCACGGCAACATCTGTTGGCGGAGTTCGGCGTGCGGGTGCATCTGCTGGCAGTGGATTTCCTGCACTTGCCGTTTGAGCGGGCTTTCGACGGCATCGTGAGCACGGCGGCATTCCACTGGGTTCTGGATCATGATCGTCTGTTTCTAAACTTGCGGCGGGTCCTCCGGCCAGGAGGATGGCTGGAGGCACAGTGCGGCGGCGGATCAAATATAAAACGGCTGCGGGCCCGGGCCAACGAGTTGATGGCGACCCCGAAATTTGCCCGGTTCTTTTCCGGATTTAGCGAGCCGTGGCTGTTCCAGGGTGCGGACGAAGCGGCGCAGGCCTTACGCGGCGCAGGTTTCATCGGCGTCGAGACGTCGATCGAAGCGGCGCCCACGGTGTTAGAAGGGAAGCAGCAGTACATCGATTTTGTTCGCACGATGATCCTGCGGCAGCACCTGATGTGCATTCCCGACGAACGGCTGCAAATGGAATTGCTCGAGAATTTGTCAGACCAGGCCGCGCGCGACGATCCACCATTTCTGCTGGATTACTGGCGACTCAATCTGCGCGGGAAGAACCCTTAACCACCGAGGACCCAGAGCAGCACAGAGGCGCAAGAATCCTGAACCAGAGTCACGGAGACTTCAGCCTTCTTCTGAAACAACATCATCGAACCAGCTCAAGTATTCCGCGCTGCCCTGTTCGATGGAGATCGCGATGCACTCGGGAACTTCGTAAGAATGAAGCTTGCGGAGGTGGTCGCGGACAGCCGCGAAATTGTCGGCGGTGGTTTTGATCAGCAGCAACCATTCCTGCTCGGATTCCACCTTATCGTGCCATCGGTAAATCGATTGAATTCTGGGCACGATATTTACGCAGGCGGCGACCCGATTTTCGACGAGAGCGTGAGCGATCTTGCGAGCTTCGTCTTCCGATCCCGCAGTTGTGAGTACGATCCGTTTGTTCGTCATATAGAATCAAGCGTCAGTTTTAGGATTCGGCATAGAAGCTTACAAGCTTACTCCGGTGCTGGAAGAATATGAGCACGCAAATTAAGTTCGGCACATCGGGATGGCGGGCGGTTATGGCGGAGGATTTCACTCTTGCCAACGTCCGGCGAGCGGTGATGGGAATCGCACGTTATGTGGCGAGACACAAGCCGCAAGGAGCAAGGGTTATCGTTGGGCGTGATCCGCGCTTCCTGGGTGAGACGTTCTGTGCGCTCGCAGCAGAGATTCTGTCGGCGCATGGGATTACCCCGGTTTTGATCGCCGAGCCGGCTCCGACGCCGGCGATTGCCTATGCCGTGATTCAAAGTAAAGCGGACGGAGCGATCAACTTCACCGCTTCGCACAATCCGCCGGAGTACAACGGGATTAAGTTTTCCACGTCGGACGGGTGTCCCGCACTGCCGGAAGTGACCAAGCAGATCGAGGCGGAAATTGCCGCCGCAGATAAGGAGCCGAGTACAGCGCGAAATTCGCCTGGCACGATCAAGAGTGAAGCCCTCGATCCCAAGCCGATGTACTTGAAGCGTCTCCAGGAAATTGTCGATGCCAGCGTCATTCGCAAAGCGGGATTGACGGTGGTCTTCGATCCGATGTGGGGCGCGGCGCGCGGATATTCCGATGACTTTTTACGCGAGGCGGGTGTGCAGGTCGCGAGTGTGCATGATTATCGCGACGTCTTGTTCGGCGGTCATGCGCCGGAGCCAGACGATCATCTACTCAAAGACTTGCGCGCGAAAATGCGGGAGACGGGAGCGCAGATTGGCATTGCGACCGACGGCGATGCCGATCGCTTCGGCATTGTCGACGCAGACGGGACGTTCGTGCAACCCAACTACGTCATTGCGCTGCTGTTTGATTATCTGGTCGAGAGCCGGGGCTGGAAAAACGGAGTGGCCAAGTCGGTCGCGACCACGAACCTGATCAATGCGCTGGCCCGCAAGCATGGAGTTCCACTCTACGAAACACCAGTGGGATTCAAATACATCGGCGAGCTGATTATGCAGGACAAGATTGCCATCGGTGGAGAAGAGAGCGCTGGGCTGTCGATCCGGCATCATGTGCCGGAGAAAGACGGCGTGTTGGCTGGCCTGCTGTGCTGCGAAATGGTGGCGAGCGGGGGCCAATCTCTAGGTGAAAGGCTGAAGGCCCTGAGTAACCAGGTTGGTTCGTATTGTCCCAGGCGGGAGAACTTCCGATTGACACCCGAGGTACAGCAGAAGTTCACTGAAAAGTTGCGCACTGATCCGAAGGAGTTCTTCGGGCGCACGGTAAGCGAAGTTGTGCGCACCGACGGCTTGAAATTGGTGTTCGATGACGGCGCCTGGGTGTGCTACCGCCTTTCCGGTACGGAACCAGTTGTGCGCGCGTACTCGGAAGCGCGCGACGAGAAGGGGCTGGAGAAGCTGAGCGCGGCAGCGAAGCAGTGGATTTTTGAATGAAAGGATTGAAGATAATCCCGAAGGTGCAGAAATTGAGGCTTCCGCGCGCAGGAGATGGATTGCGCGCCGTGGCGCAACATGCACCGCAGGCTGGGGAGCTTGCCATCTCATGGATGGAACCAGCACGTCCGACGCTACTGGGCATTTATCGCCTACGGAGAAGGATTGCCACTGTGGCGATCGCTGCCGCTACCGTTTTGTTATTCGTCCACGTGGTATTCGGCGCGAATGGGATGGTGGTCTACAAGCAAAAGAAGGCGGAGTATCAAGCCCTGCAGAAGAGCGTCCAGCAACTGCAGCTGGAAAACGAGCGCTCCATTCAGCAAGTGCAAGCACTGAAAAACAATCAGAGCGCGATCGAGAAAGAAGCGCGCGAACAATTGGGATACGCCAGGCCCGGCGAATACGTGTATGTTCCTCCCACACTGCCCAAGCCAGCGCCGCCAAGCAATCATTCCGCCAGAAAATAGCTCAACATCAGCCAGGCCGTGATAGGTTGCTCAGGATAAGTCGCATACTCACTCCCGTGCGTGACAACTGGCGAATTTCACTTATGGTATAGTGCCGCCTCGTGCGGAAGGGCGGCGCAATATTAGCTGCCGCTTCGGCGATTTTCCCGCCGTCCAGTGCGGGAAAGAAGAACGTCCGCGGTGTGGGTCCGCGGCTTCAAACTCTCGAAGGAGAAGGAATTGGTCATGAAAAAAGTGCTGCTGATCTGTCTCGCCTGTCTATTCGTGCTTGCGGTTTCCGCGCTGGCCTTTGACGACATGGGTAAGAGCTCGACGGTGAATGGCTGGGTGGTAGACGACAAATGCGGTGTAAAGGCCGCGCACCCGGGAGCCGAAGCCTGCACCAAGAAATGCTTGGATGCGGGTGCGAAAATGGTGATCGTTACCGATAAGGACCAGAAGGTCTTGACCGTCGACAATCCGGATGCTCTGAAGGGGCATGAGGGACATCACATCGCGGCCACCGGCTCGGTCAAGGGTGACTCCATCCACGTAGATAGCATGAAGATGTTGTGATGTGATTTCGGTTTATAGACTTCGGGGCGGCTTTAGGGCCGCCCCTTTTCGCATGCGCAGGTGTTCCGAAGTTTCAATTAGCCGCACTTAACTTGGTACCGGCGCGGTTTACGGTCCTAGTCAGCCGCATTATCTGGTGAATGGATACGACCAGGGGGCCGATCAATAACGTGAGCCAGACGGCCCAGCCAGAACTTCCCAGTGACCGTCCAACCGATCGATCATGAGCCATCGTCCATAACCAGTAGAGTGCATCCGCAACGCCGATCAAAACTCCCACAAATATTGAGAGCCGCGGTATGGTGCGGCTTATAACGATCCGGGATGGAAGGATGAGGGCGAGCCAAAGCGAAATGATACCTATGAAGCCGCACAAAAATAGTCCCAAGACTTTAAGCATCTGCAGAAGCGCATCGAGGGTGAACCAACTGGTGGATGAATCTTGCGCAATAGCAAAAATCATCCCAAGCGCGGCAAAGCCAGCCATTGGCAGCAATAGGATGGTTGCCGGCAAAATGGAGATGATTTCGGCGTTACGGATCCAGGTAGGTCGAATCATTCTGTAAGGATTAAGAGTGCCGATCTATCGCACCACGCCTTCGAGCGGAGAACTAGCTGTTGCGTAAAGCTTCTTTTGCATTCTTCCAGCGATGTATGCCTGCCGTCCGGCGATGACGGCGTGCTGCATGGCCTCGGCCATGAGCACCGGATCTTGCGCGCTGGCGATGCCCGTGTTCATCAGGACGGCGTCAGCGCCCAATTCCATTGCAAGGGTGGCATCGGATGCGGTGCCTACACCTGCATCGATGATCAGCGGCACGTCCGTAATCATCTCGCGCAGAATGCGGATGTTTGCCTGATTCTGAATCCCCATACCGCTTCCGATCGGCGCACCGAGCGGCATCACCGCCGAGGCGCCAGCATCGATCAATCTCTTGGCAAAAACGATGTCATCAGAAGTATAGGGAAGAACGGTGAAGCCTTCGCTGACGAGAGTGCGAGTGGCTTCGAGGGTGGCTTGCACATCTGGATAAAGAGTGGCCTGGTCACCGATGACTTCGATCTTGACCCAGTCGGACAGCCCGACCTCGCGGCCAAGGCGGGCAGCGCGGATCGCCTCGTCGGCGGTGTAGCAGCCGGCAGTGTTGGGCAGCAGAAAATATTTTTTCGGATCGATGTAGTCGAGCAGCGACTCCTTGCTGCGATCCAGGTTGACGCGGCGCACTGCGACCGTGACCATTTCGGCGCCGCTGGCGTCCAGTGCACGAGCGGTTTCCTGAAAAGATTTGTACTTTCCCGTGCCGACAATCAGGCGGGAGCGGAAGGAGCGGCCGGCAATAACCAGAGAGTCTGACATGACTCTATTGTAATGAAAGCGGCGGGCGTCCTGACTATGTGATCTCCAAATCGCGAGCGGCATGGGCTGGTTTGGCCGCCAGCGATTGTTTCAACTGGGCTTGGCAAGGGGCGACGTCGAAAGCCACCAACCGTTTCCGGCGCACCAGCAAGTGTCGTCATAGGCATCATCGAGGCGCAAAGACTGGACTTTCCCCAAATCTCCGCGGGCGAAGGCAGCCGACAGCTTTGCAGCAGTTTTGTCGTCGCGCGCCCCGGCACACGGGATGAAAGCGGCAGGGCAGATGAACCGCGCATCAAACTGATGGTCCTTTGATTTTGTAACCAGCAGCATGCCACCCGGCGCGGGACGGCCGTCGACCTCGACCGGAGTCAGCGGGAAGAGCAAACGTCCGCCAGGACACAGCGAATCGAGCCAAACACGGAGCGGAGCAGTCGCGCCGGCATTGACATAAATCAAGTCACATTCGGGCAGGGGCGCTTCGGCTCCGGAGCGAGCGTGCACGGTCACGTTCGGCCGGCCGCCAGGTTGTCTTTCGCCCGCTGCGCCAAGTCAGTTTCGTTCTCATACGCAGCGACTGATCCGTGCGGACCGACGAGTTCTGCCAGCAGGGCCGTGTAGTAGCCGGATCCAGCGCCGATGTGGAGCGCGGCCTCGCCCTCTTTCGGCTGCAGCGCGGAAAGGCAAGCCGCGTGCAGCAAGGGCTGTCCATTATTGATCTGGCGATTTTCGGTGAGGGCGACCGCAAAATCCTGATAGAGGAAAGCGGGATCGTCGCCCGGCGTAGTGAGATAACCGGAGCGCGTGAAAACTTTCCAGGGACCGGCGCCGACGAAGTGTTCCCGAGGTGTGGATGCGAACGCCGCAACCAGACTCTGGTTTCTAAGCGCCCCCGCATTCGCGGCAATCAGTTCTGCGTAGAATTTGCGAAATGGCTCGGTCCGGTCCATCGTGTTCACCGTTGTTCTTTGTCTATTTGTTTGCCAAGAGAGGAATGCTTCCGCCGCGGGCGCGTGGATTTCGCAGTGCTGTTGTCTAACGGCAACGCGGCGGGCGGCCGGTTGGCAGTTGCCGACAACGCAATGAATTTCTTATCTGGATGGGTTTTCCTGAGCTCGTTCACCCATTCACGTGCCTCCGTAAACGATGACATCCACTGCCCGGCAGTTTTCAAGCGGTATATTTTCTGACCATCGACCGTTTTGCACTCGACTTCGTGCGGCACCATGCGCTTCAGCGTGGTATGGATCGAAGCCAGAGGATTGGCTTTGTATTTTTCAAAATTGAATCCGTTGCCCTTGAGGTAGTCTCGGATCTCGATTGGGGTGAGCCATTCCTTGCCTGCCGTGAACGCGCTGCGGATCAGAAAAGTCAGCCCGCGAGGGCGATTGTCGACTCGTTCCACAAGTTCGTCGTACTCGCACTGCAGTCGGCGGTCCGCTGGGAGCATTTTTATGGTGGAGCGGATCAGCTCGGAAAGGCGCGAGAGTTCGCGTTCAACATCGTCGCGCTTGCGAACCCAGGATTCGCGCTCCTCGACCAGTTCTCGAAGCAAGCGCATGTAATCAAGTGGCATCCTAAAAGGATGATAAGACATATGTCTAATGTATGTCAATAGAAAGGGAAGACTAATGCCTAAATATAGGTAGTTGCGCTTTGGTGGTTTGGCGGCTACTGCGCTATCGTCGCTTCGGCTTCGGCGTAGAGTTCGTCGATCTTTTGCCGGTAGCGCTCTTCGATGACGCGGCGCTTTAGCTTTAATGTGGGTGTAAGCGCTCCATCCGCGGTCGAGAATTCATCGGCTACCAGCAGAACGCGCTTCAGCTTCTCGAAGCGCGCTAGATTCTGATTGAGTTCCTCCACGATCTGTTCGTATAGCGCTTGCACTTTAGGGTGGGAGACAAGTTCTTCACGGGAAGTAAAGGATATTTCGTTGCTGCGGGCCCAACTCTCGAGCTGGACAAAGTTGGGCGAAACCAGCACGGCGGGAAATTTCCGCCGATCGCCCAGCACAGCGGCAGTGCCGATCATGGAATTCAGCTTGAGCGCGTTCTCGATCGGTTGAGGCGCTATGAATTTTCCGCCGGACGTTTTGATCAAATCTTTTTTTCGATCGGTGACCGAGAGGTAGCCATCGGCATCGACGTGGCCGATGTCGCCGGTTTTGAACCAGCCGTTGTCAACCACTCCATCGACGAAGGCATTGCGGGTTTCGTCGGGGCGGTTCCAGTATCCCTTGAAAACAGAAGGACCGCGAACCAGGATTTCGCCGTCTTCGGCGATGCGAACTTCGATATTGGCCAGGATTTTGCCGACCGTGCCGATGCGATGATTCGCGGGCGTGTTCACAGCGATGACTGGGGAAGTTTCCGTCAAGCCATAGCCTTCGTGAATGCGAATGCCCACGCTGGCATACCACTCGGCGAGTTCGCGTCCCAGCGGTGCACCCCCCGAGATAAAAGTACCGACGTTGCCGCCGACACCTTCACGAATCTTGGAAAAGACGAGTTGGTCGGCAATTTTCCAAGAGAGTGAGCTGGGAGTGTTTCCCTCAAGGATCTCGGGTTTGTGACGTTCGCCCACGTGGAGGGCCCAGTCGAAGATTGCGTGCTTGGGAAATCCGTTCGACTTGGCCTTGGCCTGTGCATAAATTTTTTCGTAAACGCGAGGCACGGCCACGAAAATCTCGGGGCGAACTTCTTGCAGAGCCGCAGGCAACTGCTCGATGAAGGGACAATAGGCCAGCGTGACGCCGTGATAGAACATCGAGAAATCGACATGGCGCGCGGTGATGTGGCACAACGGCAGGAACGAAATGCTGGTCAGACCGGGGCGCATGTTGAATCCCAGAAGCGAACAGGTAATATTCGACGCGATGTTGCCATGGGTCAGCATGGCGCCTTTGGAGTTTCCCGTTGTGCCCGAGGTGTACACGATGGTGGCGAGATCATCGCTCCGGATGGCGCGCGCCTGGGATTCGAGAGCCGGATCGATCTCTGAGGGGACCTGACGCAAGATGTCTTCCATGCGTAGGCAGCGGCCCGCACAAGTCGAGAGTTCACCCGTGAACTCCAGGCGGTCCATGGCGACGATTTTTTCGATCGAAGTCATGGGGAGAATCGAAAGTATTTTCTTGAGCTGGTGGTCCGAGGAGAGAAAGATCACGCGCACACCCGAATCCTGCAGGATGAAGGCGCTCTGCTCGGCCGTAAGCGTGGTGTAGAGCGGCACAGTAACTGCGCCCAGCAACAGGCTGGCCATGTCTGCGATCGGCCACTCCGGGCGGTTCTCGCTAAGAATGGCGACGCGATCGCCTTGGCGAATTCCCCAACTGCGCAAGGCCAGGGCGGTGCTCGCGACCATGCCACCAAACTGCTGCGAGGAGATGGGCAGCCATTTTCCTGCTTCGCGATGAAGGACCAAAGAATCGAGATTACGTTCGACGGCGGTGAAGAAGATGTCGTTCAGAGTGGCGAGGCTCATGGGAGGCGTGGCCCGGGAGTTTGCGCAAACACTATGCAACAGCAATGTACTGTTTTGTTTGCGGCCTCGGCAATGCTTAATTACAGTACAGTTTACATCCAGGCTTCCGAGTTTGCGAGAGCGATCTTAGTGCGTTAATCTGTCGTAGCTATTCACTGATACGCAGCAGGGAGGAAGGAATGCAAAACAAGTTTGGCAGGATGTTCGCGGCTGGACTGTTGGCGGGTGCGACGTTGGTGGGCGTCGTGACTCCGCTTTCAGCGCAAGATAATGCAGCCGCGAGCAAGAAGGGAGCGTCCGCAACCATGCCGAAAGTTGGGGATATGGCGCCCGATTTCAAGCTGTCGTATTTCGATGGCAACGATCTGAAAGACGTTTCGCTCAGCCAATATCGCGGAAAGAAAAACGTCGTGCTGGCGTTTTATATTTTCGCCTTCACCGGTGGTTGAACGCAGCAGATGAAGAACTTCCAGGCGAATCTGAAAGCCCTGGAAGCAGCCGACACCCAGGTCCTGGGTGTGAGCATGGACAGTGCCTTCTCGAACAAAGCCTTCGCCGACCAAATTGGAGTTACCTTTCCCTTGCTGAGCGATTGGGGCGGCAAAATCACCCACGAATACGGAATCTACAAAGATGAATATCAGGCGCCGCGGCGCGTCAACTTCCTGATCGGGAAAGATGGGAAGATCCTGGAAGAGCAAGTCGACAACGCGGCCATCGATCCGAAGAAGATTGTGGACGCCTGCCAGCGCCCGAAACTGAAGAATTGAACAGCGCTGTTCGCGGAAGGGGAAGCGATACCTCGCTTCCTCTTTTTTTTTCTCTTTCTCAACTGCAAAATCCGCTGCTGCAAGCGGTTCCACTAGAGTCGCAACTCGACGGCCCCTATCGTGTTTATACGTGTGAGACTAAGATTGTCGGGGAACGACTCTATTATTTCCATGAGGCAGGCCATGAAAACGCGCAAGCAGCTGTGGTCCTGGATAGTACTTCTAGCGGCATTCGTATTTTTCCTGCAAGTGTCGCGGGCAGCGGTGGCCCAGGATGATCAAAACTCTGGCCCACCCGACAATTCTCAGGACAATGCTCAGAACGATAACGGGAGCGATCAGGATCCTCCCGGACGCGTGGCGCGGTTGAACTACTCACAAGGATCGATCTCGTTCCGTCCAGCGGGCGAGAACGATTGGGTAACGGGGGTGCCGAATCGTCCCCTGGTCTCGGGGGATGATTTGTGGGCGGACGATAACTCGCGGGCCGAAGCGCACATCGGATCAACTGCGATCCAGCTGGACTCAAAGACCGGAATCACATTTCTAACGCTCGACGATCAGACCGCGCAGATTCGTCTGGCGCAAGGATCGATGATTCTGCGTGTGCGGCACGTCGATGACGACGATACCTACGAAGTCGATGCGCCGAACCTGGCGTTCACGGTGCTGCAGCCGGGCGAATATCGTTTTGACGTGAACGAGCAGGGCACGCAAACCGTGATCACTGTTTGGAGTGGCCGCGGGCGGGTCACCGGCGGCGGATTCACGTACACAGTCCTGGCGCATCAGTCAGCCACTTTCAATGGTACCGACCATCTGGACTACGATCTCGGCCAGGTTCCGCGGCAAGACGATTTCGATCAATGGGCTTTTGAGCGGGATGATCGCGAGGATCATGCCGATTCTGCGAACTACGTCTCCCGCGAGATGACTGGCTATGAAGATCTCGACGAGTATGGCGATTGGAGCTACGTCGCGGGCTATGGCCCATGCTGGCGGCCGAGGGCCGTGGTGGTCGGCTGGGCGCCGTATCGCTTCGGACATTGGGTTTTCATCGGACCCTGGGGATGGACTTGGGTCGAAGACGAGCCGTGGGGCTTTGCGCCATTTCACTATGGTCGCTGGGCATTTGTGAACAGCGGATGGTTCTGGGTTCCAGGGCCAGTAGTGGTGCGACCCGTGTGGGCTCCGGCGCTGGTGGCATTCGTGGGAGGAGGCGGCTTTCACGTCGGAGTCGGTATTGGAGTGGGGTGGTTCCCGCTGGCTCCGGGAGAAGTTTTCGTCCCGGCCTATCGCGTGAGCCGCACGTACGTGAACAATATCAATATCACCAATACATCGGTGAATGTCACCAAGATCACCAACGTGTACAACACGACGATCGTGAACAATACGACCAACGTGAATCGAGTCACGTATGTGAATCAGCACGTGAATGGCGGCGTTACGGTAGTTTCGCGTGACACGTTCGTGAATGCGCGTCCGGTGGCGCAGAACGTGGTGAGGGTCGACGCGAAGGACCTTGAGAGCGCGCCCATCACTCATGCCGTGCAAGCTGAACCCGTGCGCACTAGCGTAATGGGAGCGGGACGTCCCGCGGCCGTGCGACCGCCGACAGCAGTGGCGAATCGGCAGGTGGTTGCTTTACGCACACCGGCATCGCCCGCGAGGAGTATCGAGCAAAGGCAGACGGAAGCCGGCGGACATTTGAATCAGGCGCTGGTAAAACCAGCAGCTCCGGCGCAGCCTCCCATTCAGGGCGGACGGTCGCAGGAAGGCTTCCGCTCGTTTGGTGCGCCCAGCGGCGGTGCAACTGCCGGCGGAAATCCGCTGGCCAAACCGATGCTGAAGCCGCAGCCGCGTGTTTACGAAGAGCAGGGAACGCCGCAACCGCCGGCGGAAAATCGGAATGAGCAATCCGAGCCGAACCGTCCGGCGCAGCCCGCGAACCGGGGATTCCAGCCGCCGCAGCAGTCGAGGCCCACGCCGGAATCGGCGCGTCCGCTGGTGCGGCCGGCGCCACCGGTACAGACTAGTCCGCAACATGAGCAGCAGCAGGAAGAGAAGAATCGGAACTGGCAGCAGCAGCGGCCGCCGGCACCGCGCCCGGAGGCGAGGCCGCAACCGCGTCCCGAGCCAAGACAGGAGAGGCCGAAAAAGTAAGCTTTGTAGTTTTGAACCACGGATGACAGCGCCGGGAGTGGGAAATTAAATCGCTCCCGGCGTAGTCTTTTGTAGATGGACTTCGTGGGCAAAGAAATCCGCTCCAGGTTCAACTGGATGGATGTGCTATGGCTGGTGTTCTTAGCCGGCCTGGCGCTGCTTCCGCCCGTCCTGGAAATCCACAAGCAGCTTATTCTGCTGGCCTTCGGCCTGGTGCAGCTAGCAGAAGGCTGGTTTGTGTCGCGGGTTCCGCGCCGGGGCGGAGCCTACGTCGTTCTCTTGAAGATTGCGCTCGCGACCCTGCTGATCGATCACACCGGCGAAATCAGCATCAATAGCAGCTACTGGCCGATTTACTTTCTGCCGATCATGACCGCGGCCGAGTATTTCGGTCCCTGGACCACACTGGCCTGGACTGCGGTCACTTCCCTGGCCTATTGCTCGTATCTATATCCGGCGATGCAGGAGTATGAGATCACTCGCGAAAGCTACGAAGTGTTGGCCATCCGCATTCTGTTCTTCTTTTTGGCCGCGATGGTGGTGAATCGCTTCGTCGTCGAGATCCGAAATCAGACCCACCGTCACCAGCAGGTTGCCGAGGCCCTCGCCGAAACCAACGTGAAGCTCGAGCAGGCGCAGGCCGAAGCGCGACGATCGGAGCGGCTGGCCGCACTGGGTCAGCTTTCCGCAGGCTTGGCACATGAGATTCGCAATCCGCTGGGCGTGATCAAGGGTTCGGCAGAGATGCTCAACCAGAAACTCGAAAAATCGAATCCCCTGACAGCGGAGCTCGCGGGATACATTTCCAGCGAAACCAACCGGCTTAGTGATCTGGTAACCCGGTTCTTGGATTTCGCGCGTCCGCTGCACACCGATCTGGTGCGCCAGGATCTCACCCCGGTCCTGGATCGCGCCCTGCACAATGTTGAAGCGGTGCGAAAAAACAGCGCGGTGAAGGTGGATAAGCAGTATGAAAACGATCTTCCGTCAGTTCCGCTGGATGAGAGCCTGGCCGAACAGGCATTCGTTAACATCGTACAAAACGCGTACGATGCCATGGGCAATGAAGGCGGAAGACTGCAGGTCAATGTTGCGAGAGCAAAGGACGGCAGAGAGGGAATCGTAGTCAGAATCAGCGACAGCGGCCCGGGGATTGCCCCTGAACTGCGCGAACAAATTTTCAATCCCTTTGTGACCACGAAGAAGACCGGCGTGGGTCTGGGACTTTCGATCGTTTCGAAGATTATGGACGGGCACAACGGCTACATCCGCGTGGAAGCGATTGGCAATGGTGCCTCCGGGGGAGGCGCATGCTTTGTGATGTTCTTTCCGCTGGCGATCGGGGCGGAGCAGCGCCCTGCGGAGCAGCCTTATAGCTCAATGCGTGAAAAAAAACCGATTGGGTCCTGATGCCTCTGCGGTTTGCGCCTTTCGTAGTTCACTCACTCAGAGTTCCCTAAGCGTTGTTCACCAGATCACGTGTAAGCTGATCACTGAGGCATGGCAACCATTCTCATTGTCGAAGACGAAGCCAAGATGCGGCGCTTGCTCGAGCTGAATCTGGGCGAGGACGGATTCACTACGCTCTCGGCTGAAGATGCGGAGACAGGGCTGAAATTGCTTAGCCAAAATTCCGTCGATCTCGTGATCACAGATCTGAAGCTGCCGGGCATGAACGGACTCGAATTCCTGCAAACCATCAAGCGCCAGAACGCGGCCCTGCCGGTGATCGTGATGACCGCCTTTGGCAGTGTGGAAACCGCCGTGGATGCGATGAAGGCTGGGGCCAGCGACTACGTTCTAAAGCCGTTCTCGCTGGCCGAGATGCGGATGGTAATCCGCAAAGAGCTGGACGTCCGCAACCTGCGCGAGGAAAACCGGTCGTTGCGCGAGGCGCTGGGAAAGCGGTATTCGCATCCGAACATCGTCGCGCGCAGCGCCAAGATGCAGGAGGTTCTGGCCACTGTCGAGCGGGTCGCGCCGACAAATTCGACCGTGTTGCTGGGTGGTGAAAGTGGCGTGGGAAAAGACTTAATTGCGCGCGCGATTCACGAAAAGTCGCGGCGGGCTTCGGGACCCTTCGTGAAAATTAATAGCACAGCCATTCCAGAAAACCTGCTGGAGAGCGAGTTGTTTGGCTATGAGAAGGGCGCGTTTACCGGTGCGGCGGCGAGCAAGCCAGGCAAATTCGAACTCGCGGACAAGGGGACGCTGTTTCTTGACGAAATCGGAGACGTTCCGCCGGCCACGCAAGTCAAATTGCTGCGCGTGCTGCAGGAGCGCGAATTCGAGCGGCTGGGAGGAACAAAGACGATCAAAGTCGATGTGCGGCTGATCGCGGCGACAAACCGCGATCTGCGGGCGGCGCTCGAGGAAGGAACGTTTCGTGAGGATTTGTACTATCGATTAAACGTGGTGCCCATCGATATCGCTCCGCTGCGAGAGCGGAAAGAAGACATTCCAGAACTGGCCCGGCTATTCATCTCGCAATTTTGTTCGGATTCGAACAAGCCCATCGAAAGCATCAGCCGGGAAGCAATGCAAGTGCTTGTCAATTACCACTGGCCAGGAAATGTGCGCGAACTGCAGAACATTATGGAGCGGGCGTGTGCGCTGGCGCGTGGTCCGGTGCTCGAAGCGTCTGACATTCATATTGACGCACGTCCGGCGCGGGCCGCCGATGCGGGAAATCATTTCTTGCCGGAAGGCATGACGCTCGAGCAGTGGGAAGACGAGATGATCCGCGAAGCGCTGAAGCGCGCGAATGGAAACAAGAGCCAGGCAGCGCGCCTGCTGGGTTTATCGCGAAATGCGCTGCGCTATCGCCTGTCGAAGATTGGGATCGCAGATGAGGGGGAGAGGGAAGCTTGAGCATTCCCGGAATGAGACTCCGCGTCGCACGTCGTGATTTTTCGCAGAGTCGTCCAGAGCATGAGCCCCTAAAATCAATTGTGGAAGGCAGCGTCTGGAGAGTGTTGCCAGTAGGTACTGGACGATGTCTTTCACACATTCGAGTGGCGGCCAGCCACTGGGGTTCGACTCCCTCACTCTCCGAACGTCACTCGAACAAACCGGAAACTGCTTGACAGGGGCTTTGGAAGAGCTATGCTGGATTTGAAAGACATCGTCTAGTACCCACGTAAGTCGCCCCGGCTGGCTACCGGGGCTTTTCTGTGGGCTCCTCCGAAGGTCTACAAAGATGCAACCATTGTGGAAGCCCATATTAATTACAAGCTTATTTGCTTTGGCACTTCTGATCTCGGGGATAACCCATCTGATTTACGCCGACAAACTCTCTCAGTTTTACCGCCGTGTGGCGGGGGACGAGTATCTGAAGAACCCCTCTCTTCTCCGAAGCATCTGGATCGAGGGTAGCCGCTCGGCACCCGTGTTACGAATGGGTGGCATCATCTTCATTGCCGCAGGTCTTCTTCTGATTGCAGTGATGATCCGCGGTTTGCTAGACCCATTGAGGCGGAGGTCTCGATCACACCGGAGCTGTTTGGCAAATGGCGTCTAGAATCAATCTCTCATAAGCCCGGCGACGGGCTTTCCTATTTCTGCTTAGCCCAATCGCAAACACATAGGACTAATTTTTCGCGCTTAGCGGGCGAGGGCGCCCGCTCTAGGAAGACCACTCCATTGGCTGAAAACCACCACTCTGGCTGAACGCGGCCATTCTGGCCAGAGCTGCTCTCCTAGGACGAAAAGCTCTCCCTCTTTTCCTTTGAAAATAAATCACTTACACGATCACCGCTGAAGGAAGTTTGGCACGGTAGTTGCCTTTATCTGAAGTGTATTCATTTGCGAACTGATTGAATGAAGGTGGGTATGAAAAAGACATTCATCAGCAAGGTAGCAATTCTAGCCCTCATGCTAGCAAGTGCGTTCAGCTTGAGCGCTTGGGCACAGACGACTGACGACGGCACTGGCCCGACCGAGCAGCCTGATGCTCCGATGGAGACTGGTCAGCCGCAGTCGCCAAGCGATTATCAGTCGAACGACCAGATCGCGCAGAACCATCCCGACAACAACATGCCTTCGGGCGAGAAGCCGGCGGAGACGGATCAGGGAGTCGGACGCATCAGCATGATGCACGGCGACGTCTCGACGCAACGCGGAGACTCCGGCGACTGGTCGGCAGCGACGCTGAATCAACCGGTTTTGACCGGCGACAACGTTTCGACGGGAGACAATGCCCGGACCGAAGTGCAGCTCGACTACGCCAACATCCTAAGGCTGGCGGGGCATGCGCAAGCCAACATCACGACGCTCACGAAGCGCAGCATTCAAATTCAACTGGCGCAAGGCATGGCGACCTACACGGTTTTCAAGGACGGCGAGGCTGAGCCAGAGATCGACACTCCGAACGTGGCGGTCCATCCTGCGCACCACGACGGAGTGTTTCGCATTGAAGTGCGGCCCGATGGCGACACGCTGGTAATTGTGCGCAAGGGCGAAGCGCAGATTTCGACTCCGCAGGGAAGCACGGAACTGCGCAGTGGAGAGATGGCCACGATCCGTGGCACGTCCGACAACGCGCAATACAAAATTTCTGATGCTCCTGACCGTGATGACTGGGACCGCTGGAACAGCGATCGCGACCGCGTCATCGCGAACGCGCAATCGTGGCATCACACCAACCGCTACTACGTGGGATCGCAGGACTTAGATGCCAACGGCAGCTGGCGAAACGTTCCCGACTACGGCGATGTTTGGGTGCCGAATGAGCCCGAGGGCTGGGCCCCTTATCGCGACGGCAACTGGGTGTGGGAGCCGTACTATGGCTGGACGTGGGTTGGCTATGAGCCGTGGGGATGGGCGCCTTATCACTACGGTCGCTGGTTCTGGTACGACAATGCATGGGCGTGGTGGCCAGGGCCGTTGTGGGGCGGGGTCGGCTTCTATCGTCCGTTCTGGGCGCCGGCCTACGTTTCGTTCTTTGGGTGGGGCGGCGGATTTGGGTTTGGAGTCGGTTTTGGCTGGGGCGGATTCGGATGGTTGCCGATTGGTCCATGCGACTTCTTCTTCCCGTGGTGGGGTGGATATCGTGGCCACTTCGGATGGTTCGACCATGACCACTTTGGTCGCTTCGGCCATGACCGCTTCGGCCGCTTCAACCACGGTGGAATTGCGCCGCTGCATAGCGGCACGCGGTTCTCGAACATTGCGCGGATGAACGATCCGCACATTGTTCGGGGGCTATCGACTATGGGTGCCAATCACTTCGGTGCCAGAAACGGCCGCCCGATCGCCGCAACGTCAGCACAGATTCGCGGTGCACGCATGATGCAGGGCAACTTGCCGGTCATGCCGACGCGAGCAAGCTTGTCGGCCAGTGGGCGAGCGGCTGCGCCTTCGACGATCCACAACACTGGATCCCAGCGCTTCTTTGGCAACTCGCGAAATGCAGCGCGTCCGCAATCGTTCACGCAGGAGACTTCGCGATTACAGCAGTCGTTCCACAACAGCCACATCTCGCCCGTAATGGCAGGTGGACGCGGCATGAACGGGACGGCTGAGCGCGGCTCGGCAGCCGGCAATATGAGCAAACCCAGCGCGGGCATGCCGGCGAATCGGGGCGCCGAGAGTGGCCGGTCGATGGCGGGCAATTCTGGCGCAGGACAAAGCGTGAACCGCGGAGAATCGCGGCCATTCAATGCTCCCAACAGTGGCCGGTCTGAGATGCAGCCGCACACGGCAAGTCCGGCGGCTGGGAACAATAGCTACCGCCCATTCACGCCGCCGAGCAACAGCGGGGTTCGTTCCTCGACCCCGTCAAACGTGCAGCCGCGGACGATGAGTCCGGCGGGTGGAAACACCGGCGGCTTCCGCCCGTTTACGCCACCCTCGCGGAGCGAATCTCCGGCGGCATCGAGCCGTGGCGGGAACAATAGCTACTGGAATCGTACAGCGCCAAGTATGTCGCAAGGGCGCGCGAACGCGGGGAATTTCGGAGGCAATCGTCCGCAACTCGATATGCATCAGCGAGTGGTACAGCCGCGCAGCAACTCCGGAGGATACGGTCGCGGATCGTATGGAGTGCCGAGTTATCCCGGCAATCGAGGCGGCTACGGCGGCGGACGGCCTTCGGCGCCAAGTTATGGAGGCGGCCGCGGCGGTTACAGCGGTGGCGGCCATGGTGGATTTGGAGGTGGGGGTGGCGGTCATCCCTCCGGTGGCGGAGGTGGACATTCCGGAGGCGGCGGTCATCCCTCCGGCGGTGGCAGTAGTCACTCTAGTGGTGGCGGCTCCCACGGAGGTGGTCACCACTAAAAAGTTCCGTCGTGTCATGGCGGATGTTTCACTGGCAAGTCGCTGTTTAAGAAGTGAACGACAAAGGCGAGATAAAGGGCGTGCCGAGAGGCGCGCCCTTCGTCTCTGTGTGCCGATGCATGGCCGAAGGCTTGCTGCCGCAATGTTCCTGCAGGAACGTAGCGTCATGACGACAATGGATATACGATTATGTCATGACAGCTAAGCGTAAGAAAGCAAAGCGGCAGAAGGTGCGGACGTTGCCTCGGCCTCGGCCTTGCTGCGCGGCTGTGTACGGCTCGGAATGACAATTTTCATTTCGAGCCTGCAGGGCTCACCGGCCAATGTCGTGCCACCTGAGATCCTCCGCCCGCTGGTAAAAACGCGGGCGTTCGGGATGACCCGTGTGAGTACGCGGAAATTCAAAACCGGTTTAGCGTGGAATTCGGAAGCGCATTGTACGATCCCGTTCGTTAGCGGCTAAGGTCGCGCGTAGGCGGGGCTATCGGGCGGTTCAGGGCGATCGTAGTCGCGGCCATACTTATTGTGGTGAGCGATTTCAATATCCGACTCGGCCAACTGGAACAATCCGATCGAGTTGTCATGCGAGTTCACGGTGATTTCGCGCGTCAGCGTGTGCAGCGTTTCTGGCGCTACATCGGGATGGAAGATTTCGGCGCGATATCGGCCTGGAGGCACGTTGGCGAGCGTGACCTCGCCACGGGTGTTCGAGATCGCATAGTAGGGCGTATTGACCGCCACAACGACGGCGCTCATTTGCGCGTGAATATTGCAAAAAATGTATGAGATTCCCGGCTTATCGAACTTAACCCACTGGGTTGTGCCGCTCTCGTAGAGTCCAAGGTCGAAGCGTTTCCCTTCAAACATCGAAAAAACGTTGTGGAAGAAGGGGTCGTGATTGGGAAATTCGACCTTCCCTCCGACCGGGACGACAACCAGAGAGGGAACGAATTTCTTGTTCTTCTGGACCATCCTCGGGATATCGGAAGGGCTTTGGTGAGGTACGGTGGTAATACCGGTCAAAGGCGTAAGCCAGACCACAACTTGAGACGCGTCCTTCACGGCACGGCCGTTGCGCGTGATGGCAACCCGAGCGCTCAGTGTGGTCGGCTGGGCGACCGTGATCGCCGGGATGAAAACGGCAAAGAGTAGCAGGAATCGAACTGGCAGCCCCATCCTCAAAACAGTATACCCATGGAGAGATTGACCTGGTTGGCTCCGCTACTGCCGCTAAAAACAGGGAAACTGCGCAGGTGGCGGAATTCAGCCGCGAACAGCAGATCCGATCGCGGCCGGTAGATGACATTGCCTAAGGCTCCACGGTTACGCCCAAGAATAGTGCTGAAATTATTGGCGTCGATGGCAAAGCCGCGCACGTCGCCGGCGAAGGCGTTGTCTTCGGCGAGGGTGCCATTAAGTTCGATCTTGGGCGTTAGTCGAAACTTAAGCTGGCTCCATCCGCCGATGTCGTTGAGACCGCGGAGAGGAGGATGGCTTCCCGGGATGGTCGGATCTCCGTTAAAGAGGACGGAGCGGCCTTCGGCAGCGCCGAGGCCTCCGATCCCACGGCCCCGGTAGAACTCGCCGGAAAGAATGAAACGCCCAGACAAAGGGATTTGCCAATCCGTCATGCCGGCCCAGGCGTCCACGAACCGTCCCCAATTCCAGTCTTGGCGGCCGTAGTAGCCGGCAGCGCCCAAGGTGACAGGGTGTCCAAAGATGGTTCGAGACCAGGCGGTGCGGGCTGCGTAAGCGGGCTGTCCGGATTGCTCGCCGGCCTGCGGCTGGCGAAGAAAAGAATCAGCCGAAAACTCCCAATCGACGTTGTCGACAATGCCGCCTTGGATTGTGATGCTTTGTTCATCCGACAGAGAAAAACGATGCTCCAATCGCACTTGGGGAATCCAGCCCCAAAGATTTCCGCCAAAGGCGAATGTCGGGGTGGCCAAAGAAGCAAACGAAGTGGGTGACAGTGGAGAGACGAACAAAGAGTCTTGGCCGGCAACGAGGGAAGTATTCTTCCAGTCGAGGCGCAGGCTGCTGGTTTGCAAGCGCACGATTCCGAAATTCACACCGTTTCCGGTATTAGGAAATCCACCCGCAAAGTCGAATTGAATATTGGCTGAGGTCCTCGCGCCCGCCACGGTTGGTCCAAAGACTTCAAGACCAATTTCTGATTGTCGCAGAGTGGCCCCCAGGCTCGACTGACGCGTCCCCGGCGGCACAGGCTGTGCGTAATCGGGGGAGTCGAAATTGTTAAACACTCCGCGATTGCCGAATGCGTTCATGAGCACGATGCCTGACAAACGTGCGTGGTACTTCGAGACAGTTTCAACTTTAGTTTGATACTGCTCATCGACCTTGGAACCGAGAAGGGAAGCAGATTCCTCGAGCTTGTCTACGCGATTTTCGAGAGGTGCAGACGATGGCGCAGCGGAATTGGTCGCTGGTGGATTGCTCTCCTGAGTCGGTTGCGTCGCGACGGTAGAAGTTTGCGCGGGAATTGGTTCGTTGGAATGCTGCAGCGCATCGCGGGTAGCGCGAAGCTCTTGGCGTAATTCCTGCATTTCCGCGCGAGATTGGGCGTTCTCGGACCTCATCTGCTCGAGTAGAGAACGCATCTCCTGCACTTGAGTTTGGAGATCGTGAATGGCCGCGGAGTTCGTGTCGGAGGCGGATGAGATAGCCGCGCCTTGGGCAAAACTCAAAACACTGGAGAGGAAAAAGGCAGCAGCGATCGCGCTGGCGCCAGATCTTGAGATGGGGGACGACATAGGTCTTTTCACACCCTCCTTCTGCAATCATCCGTGTTCGGGGCGAAAAACTTATATCTCCGGATGTGAGATGGAACTGTCAGGAACGGCTGCACGCTTTGCGGCGACGAGAGGACCGATAGAGACGCCCGAGCCATTATCGCTGTCGCTTGTTTCCTGGCTATGTGCGGGCAGCGTGATCTCGAAAACAGTTCTCGAATCCGTGGTACGCCGTACAGAAATCTTGCCTCCATGATCTTGCACGATCTTCTGCACGACCGCTAGTCCCAAACCAGTGCCGTTTTCTTTGCCATGGCTCACGAAGGGGTGAAAGAGGCGCTCGCGGATCGACTCGGCGACTCCAGGGCCATTATCCACGACCGCAATGGAGAGCGCTCCTGCAGTTTCGGTCACAATGATTTGGACCTTGCCTCCGACAGCGGGAGCGGCTTCGCAAGCATTGAGCAAAAGATTGTAGAGGGCACGGTCCAGCTTGCGGGGGTCGAACCAGGCCGAGCATGAAGTTGAACATTGAACATCAATCGTGCGGTCATGATGACGCGGATGTAGGCGGACGGCGTGAACCGCCCGTTTCACATTGTCGTAGACGTTGCCGAAGGAGGGCGTCAGGGATTCGCGGGTGCGCGCGAATTCCAGCAAGGAATCGATGAGGTCCGTCATGAGATTCACACCGGTGCGGACCTCCTGGTAAAGTTCTTCGCGCTGCTCGGGCGTGAGGTGACTGTCACAGAGGAACTCCGAATTCGCAACAATAGCAGCGAGGGAATGTCGCAAATCATGGGAGATCGAGCTGGCCATGCGGCCGATGGTGGCCAGTTGTTCGGCTTCAATCAAATCGCGCTGGGTCTTAAGCAGACTGGAGCGCATGCCATCGAAGGCGCGGGTGAGTTCGGCGACTTCATCGTCTCCACGAGAATCCAGGGGATGATGAAAGTCCCCATGGCCCAGGGCGCGCACGCCGCCCACCAGATTCGAGAGCGGGCGTGTGAAAGTGTGCGAGATAAAGAAAACAAGTCCGCTGCCGATGATGACGGCCGCGAGGCCGAGGAGAAGCAGTAGGCGATTGAGATAGCCGAGGAATTGCGAGGCTTGATCGTATGACCCTAAGACGGTCAGCCGCACCGGGTCGGATTGCTGGCCGGAGAGTTCCAATGCCGTAGCCAGAAATCGTTCTTTTCCAATGTGGACGTCGCGCGGCTCCGCGAGCGACGAAGAAATCAGATTGCGAACGCTGTCAGTCTGTTCCAACGCGGGGCTGAGAGTGCTGGATACGACCTGATTGCCATAGGAAAACACGACCTGGCTGGCGGCGACTTTGCTGACTTCCTGGGCCAGGCGCTCATTGATCTCGTATCCGATAACCAGAAATCCCAAAAGCGTGCCTTCGGTACGCGAGCCACGATAGATGGGCTGCACAAATGCCTGGTAGAGATGGTGCTCGCCAAACCACCAGTGACTGGTGCCAGATTCGTCTTCGTTGAGCGATTGCACGAAGTACTTTTCGGCCGCTTCGGGAGTAAATCCCGGAGTTTTGGTGTGCAGAGCCACGACCTTGCCGGATCGATCGACCAGAACAAAAAGATCGCTGCGGGCGTGCTGCCAGACGTCCCGGGATGCGTCCTGAATCGTGACCGGATCGGTGCTGGTCATGATGGCGCGCGTCAAGGGAAGATCAGCCAGCAGTTCCACGTCGCGTGTGAGCATGGTTTCGCGTTCGTGGCGGAAATCCTGGAACGTGCTGACCGAATTGCGAAGGCTCGCCCCGATCTGCTCGCGTACGTTGGTCCGAATGCTGCGCCGCACCAGCAGCAGGCTGGTGCTGGTCAGGCCAGTCGTGATGAGCAGCATGGAGAGAAGAAAGCGCGTGCGGAGGCGAACGCGGGGCCAAAGTGCCTCAGGCGAGCCAAATGAGATTGGCTTGGTTGCGGATTCTAAGGATTGAGTCACAATACTTAACGAACGAATTTGTATCCCATACCATGCACAGTGCGAAAATGGACAGGACTTGAGGGATCCTTTTCCAGCTTCTGGCGCAGTTTGAGAATGTGATTGTCAACAGTGCGCGTCGAGGGATAGTTCTGGTATCCCCAGACTTCATTCAGCAGTTCGTCGCGCGTGATCACGCGATCAGCGTTCTGCACGAGAAACTGAAAAGTCTTGAATTCCTGGGCCGTGAGCACGACCGGCTGACCGTCGCGTTTGATTTCCATCTTCTTGAAGTCGGCCGAGATGCCGTCAAAGCTCACCGTATTCGCCGTCTCTGTACGCGTGTTATGGCGAAGAGCCGCGCGGACCCGAGCCAGCAGCTCCCGGGGACTGAAGGGCTTAGTTACGTAATCGTCAGCCCCGAGTTCGAGGAGCAGAACTTTGTCGGATACGTCACTGGCCGCGCTGAGCACGACGATCGGCAGGGTCGGGGATTGGGCTTTAATTTCCTTGCAAAGGTCGCGGCCCGTGAGTTTCGGCAGGCGAAGATCAAGTACGATCGCGGACGGCGGGCTTGCCTGGAAGCTTTCCAGAGCGGCGCGCCCATCGCCCCGAACCTCTACGACGAACCCCTCCGACTCGAAAAGACGTTTCAGCGCCTTTTGCACCACTGGGTCATCTTCCACCACGAGAATTCTGGTTGCAGGCCGAGATGAACCGCTCGTGTCTACTGCCTTGGCGAATACCGTAGGCATAGCAAGATTACCCATAGGAACCATCCTGTTTCGAAGGGAAGCTTCTCGAGCTTTGTCACTTGCCCGGAAGCCAGCTTGACAACTAGATGGAGCTTACACCGCTTCTGGGGAAAAAACCGCAGTTCCAGCCGGGCTTTAACAATCCTTTTACACGTTTAACATTTTTTTTACATTTTAGAACGCATTGCAATCGTGCGTGCGGCCCAATGCTTGCTCGCGCCATAGGCTCCGTTACATTGTCCGTCCGTCAGTTCCGAAGGCGGCGTCAAGCGCGCCAGCTGTTAGGGAACTCGATTGCTTCATCTCCCGCGAGCCAGCGCGAAATCCGTTACTAGTGAGACACTCCTGAGGAGTTCCGGTTACTCGTACAGAGAGTTCCCGATGGTGACAAATCCTAGTTCAACCTAAACTTGCACAGTTTCTTCGCAAGCCGCTAAGGCCGCTGGCGCAAGAGGCGAGTTTCTACCCCTGGTGGAAGAAAGTATGCGTGCTGCTAGATGGATTGCACCCTGCGCGGTCGGATGCATCTTTTTTGTTTGCAATGCATTCGCTCTCAATGATCTCGGACGTCTGGCGGCGCAGAGCAAGACAGCTATGATTTGTTGGTCCTTGCCTGAGCCTGGTTTTCAGATTCGCGATGATCGCTTGGGATTCGTCGACTTGAATTCGAATCGAGCCGTTGCCCGCGAGGCTTGGGCCTCATGGAGTCGCGGTATTGAAAAGAAACATTTTGTATTCCTGGGGACCTGGAACGGCGGAACGGGTGGGATTTTTAGGGGAGCCTTCAACGGGACGCTTCCATGGACTCTGACCAGTTCGGCCTATGGAAACTACTCGCTACGGGGTGTCGCGCTCAATGCACTGCCAGTGCGACTGAGCATCAGCCATGGCCGTATTTCTCTTGAAAGCCAGGCGGCCCTAGCGGGAGAGGAAGACTCAACAGTGGGTTCGGTTCCCGAACCTTCGAGCTTGTATTTGCTGGTCACCGGATTCCTCGGCGTGTTTGGAATCATCCGCAAACATTTGATTTGAGCCGCAACCCGCGCCAGAGACGATGCCCGCACCGAGGAGGGTGCGGGCGTCGTCTTTATCCGGCATTCGTAACCTTCACTTCACAGTCGTCGCCATGAGTTCATCATTGCAGCTATCATAAAATTGATCGCTTGCTTCCACCGGCAGAATCAGATCGCCTTCGCGTGGTTCTGGTGAACCCGCGAAATCCGTTGAACATCGGCGCGGCAGCGCGCGCCATGAGCAACTTCGGTTTTTCGCATCTGCGTGTAGTGAATCCCTACGAACTTGCATTTCGCGAGGCGCGCTCGGCGGTAGGCGCAACGGAGATCCTTGCCAACGCGGCAGCGTACAAATCCGTGCCAGCGGCGGTGGCTGACTGTTCTGTGGTGGTTGGGACGACGGCGGTCAGGCACCGTCAGGTGCTCCATCCCATCCGGCGGCTGAGTGAAGCTCGAGACGCAATCCGGTCCGGGTTGCAATCAGGAACGATGGCGCTCCTGTTTGGATCGGAAAAAGCGGGACTTTCCAAAAAGGATCTGAGCCATTGTCATTGGCTGCTGCACGTTCCGACTGAAAAATCGCATGTTTCTATGAACCTGGGACAAGCCGTCGCGGTCTGTTTGTATGAACTCGTCCGAAATGATTCAGCGCCGGAACATGCCGAGATAGCCAAGCGCGCGAGCGCCGAGGCGACAGAGCGGATTACGCTGGCGTTGCTCGACGCTTTGCGTCTGAGTGGCTATACGAATCCGCGCACGGCCGATTCCAGTGAGGACAAGGTCCGGCGAATGCTTCGGCGGCTCAATTTATCCAGCGCCGATGCCGAACTCCTCCTCGGCATGATGCGGCAGATTTCGTGGAAGCTAGGGCGGGAAACGGGAAAGCTATGAGCTAGGAGGCACTGAGTCAGCGAGTCTCTTGTGTAGGGGAAACCTCGGTATTGGCGCGACCGAAACGAAATCGCAGCATCCATGTGCTGGCGACATTTTTCCCATCGACTTCCGGCGGGCTGAATTCCCATTTTTCCGCGGACTGCAAAGCCAATCTGGCGAAATATTGACTCGGCCCCGGAGAGGTCAGCTTGGCGGAGATGACTTTCCCGGAAGAGTCCACCGCGACCTGCACGCTGACGCGAATCTTTCCTTGAATCGTGTTGCGGGCGCTCTGGGGAACATTCGGCAGAATCTGCTGCAGGACTTTGCCTTGTGAGCTAGTCGTCTTACTCGGCGCAGATTTTGTTGGCGGGGCAAAAGGGACCGTCGAAGGTTTTCCCGGCTGCTCTGCAGCGGGAACGCCGGCTTTCGTCGATCTATTTTCGCTGTGGCGGAGCGACCTTCCTCCGACGAACAGTGCGAGCAGCAGGACCAGTGCGACGGCTGGGATCAGATAGAGCGACTTGGCTCGCGTCTTCGCCCGCGCCGGGAAGTGGGCTGAAACGGATTCTGTTGCTCCAAGCAGCACACTGACGCTCGCCGGAGTACAGCGCTGGTTCGGGTCGCGCCGCAGACATTCGCTCGCAATACTGTAAAAGGGCTCAGGAACGGACTTGGGAATTTTCGGTTCACCGTCGGCTGCTGATGCGTCTGGGGGCCGCTGTGTGAAAGCTGCGATAAGGATTGCGCCCAGTGACCACATGTCACTGGCGCGTGAGATCTTGCCCTGGGTCAGTTCGGGTGCATCGTAAGCGTCCGGCTTCGAGTTTGCGTCGCGCGCCGCAGAGACAGAACAAATCGAATCCGCCGAGAGTTTGAGCTGATCTTGTACGGCAGAGATGTTCGAGGGTCGAATGCGGGTATGTGCGAACCCCTGGGAATGGATATGCGAGAGCACATCCAGGATCGGTTCGAGCAAGTCGCGAGTCTCCGCCTGCGTCAATGTCCGCTGCGGCAAAACCTGGGACAGATCTTCCTCAGCGTATTCCATGACGACGTACACGAGCTTGGCGCCTTCCACTTCGCAGTGCCCGACTTCAAAGATCGGCAGAAGATGTGGGTGAGAAAGTGCCGCCGCAGCCTTCAGTTTTGAGAGTTGCGCCTCGAGATCTGGAGCTTGCGCGACGAACTTAATCGCAGCTTTACCAGCATTGGCACCGGAGAATTCAGTAAGGAAAACGGCGCTATGGTCGGAATTTCCCAGAGAATCGATCAAGGGAAATTTGCCGGCGATGGTTCGACCCTTCAGGGTTCTCCAACTGATTTCAGGCATGTGTGTCCCAGCTCGAACGCCACATTCTAGTGCATACGAATCCAGGGTGAAGTCAAGTTTTTCGAAAAAAGGTGCTTAGTCACTGAAGACGTTTGGATTGCGTTAGCGTATTGGCCAGCGCCTGCTCCCAAAACCCTGTTTTAGCATTCCTACAGTTTTCGCCGGTCAAATAGATATCCGGCAGATCGGATTGCGCCCCGGATTCGCCGATTCAGAGAACGTGCAAACTGCAGGTCCAACAAACCTTCCACTTGGCTGGCGAAGCTTTCCCCGTAGCCATACCACCAAACCTTTTTCATTTCCGGCAGACGATCCGATGCCAGATATTGCAGCCGAACCATTTCTTCGAGGCCGAAGCGCCCGTGGGTCCGGCCGATGCCGCTCAATTTGATGCCTCCATGAGGGGCCTCGCTGATGCCGAAACAAGAGACGGCATCGTTGATAAGGACCGTGCCGGCATTGATTCGTCGAGCGAGAGCCTCGCCATGTGCGCGATCGCTGGTCCAGATGCTGGCCGCGAGCCCGAATTCAGTGTCATTGGCGAGTCGGACTGCCTCGTCCTCGGTATCAAACGGCATAATGGGCAGCACCGGCCCGAACGTTTCTTCACGCATGATCAGCATTTCTTGGGCTACATCGGCAAGTACGGTAGGCGCGTAGAAGTTCGGACCCAACTCTGGCATTCGATGTCCGCCGGTCAGAACGCGCGCGCCATGAGCGCGGGCATCGTCCACATGTCTTTCGACGATTTCAAGCTGCCGCTGATTGATGATCGGACCAAGATCGACACTTGGATCCATACCGTCGCCAACTCGAAGCTGTTCGGTTTTGCGGACGCAGGCGGCGACAAAAGGGTCGTACAGATCCCGATGCACATAGCATCGCTCGACAGAGAGGCAGGTTTGTCCAGCATTCACGAACGCGCCCCAAACCGCGCCGCTGGAGGCGACCTCGATATCGGCATCTCTGAGCACGATCATTGGATCTTTTCCGCCCAGCTCGAGCACCAGAGGAAGCAGACGGGCAGCCGCGGTTTGAGCAATGCGCTCGCCGGTCGCGACGCTGCCGGTGAAGACAAGCTTGTCAATGTCGGAGGTCACCAAAGCCGCGCCGACTGCTCCATCTCCGACAAGGACCTGAAAAATATCTTCGGGAACTCCCGCTTCGTGAAGGAGATCAGCCAGCTTCAGCGCGACCAGGGGAGTAAATTCAGATGGTTTCAGAACAACCGCATTGCCGCCGACGAGCGCAGCCAACGTCTCGGTTGCTGGTGTCGAGAATGGGTAGTTCCACGGCGAAATGATGCCGATCACGCCATAGGGCTGGCGGAGAATTCGGCCGGTTTTTTGTTTCATGGCTAGGTTGCCATGGCGTACCGGTTCGTCCCGTAAGAGAGCGAAAGCATTCTCAATATAAAAACGGGCACAATCGAGCACGACGATCAGCTCGGTGGTGAGCGCCTCGACATATGGTTTGCCGGCTTCACGCGTGATGAGGCGAGCGATCTCGGATTTCCTTTCGTTCACCCGCTGCTGGAATTTCTTCAACACCGAAATGCGGGCCTTAACTCCGAGCGCCTGCCAAGTTGGCTGGCTGGAGCGGGCACGTGTCAGGGCATCAATTACTTCTTGCGGGGAGGCGCAGTTGAGGTCCTGGAGGATTTCGCCGGTGGCTGGGTTGGAGGAAACTACTCTACGAATTGTGGGCTGAACTTCCGTGGGCATCTTCACGGAAAAGTTTACGCTGCAGAAGCCAAATGCGCTACGGATCCGGAATGTGGAGTGGCCACATCCTCGCCGTCTCGCTGATTCCGAGTTACTTCCTTGACAATGAAAGCGCATACGCCTAGCATCCGTGGCCTAGACACTCGCTCTCGCGCGAGAAGTGGAAGTGTGCGCGTCGAAGGCTGATCCTTGTTCAGGTGGGTAGCATGAAGTTGCTTTCGAGAGTGGTATGGGCAGAAGGCATGTACCTGGCGCCCCAACACTTTCAGGCGCAGAACCGCTTTTTTGAAGAGGCTGTCCACTTCGCCACGGCCAGCCTCTGGAAACACGCTTACGGGCTGGCCTCGTGCCAGCTCGATGAGGATGCCCTGCGCAATGGGACCGTCAGCCTGCTGAATGCGCGCGGAATGTTTCAGGACGGCCTGCCGTTCGATATTCCGGAAAGCGATCTGCAACCCGAAACCTTCAATATTGCCGAGCAGTTTTTACCCGCCACAGAGAGCGTGACTGTAGCTCTGGCCGTTCCCCGCTGGGTTTCTGGGCAGCAGAACTGCGAGATCGACCCGATAGCTTCGGGCAAGGTTCGCTACACGAGCGTGGTCGAAATGATGTATGACGAAACCACGGGCGCGGATGAGAAGCCGGTACAGATCGGACGCAAGAATATTCGAATCGTCGCATTACCGATTGAAGATGCGAACCTGCTGACTATTCCGATCGCGCGCGTGATGCGGGATCAAACCGGACATTTTGTGTACGATCCCACGCACGTGGCCACTTGCGTTCGCCTAAGCGCCAGCGAACGGCTTACGTCGATGCTGCAAAGGCTGGTGCAGATTCTCGAGGAAAAAAGCGCCGTTTTGAGTCAGGAGCAGCATTCGGGCAGCACTTTCCAGGCCGGGATGTCGGCGCGGCAGGTGGCGCAGTTTTGGTTCCTGCATGCCATCAACTCAAGCCTGACACCGTTGCGGCACATTCTGTTGGCCAAACACGGACACCCTGAGGAACTATTTCGCGAAATGTCGCGACTGGCCGGGGCGCTATGTACATTCGGCCTGGATACGCATCCTCGATCCCTACCGGCGTACGACCACTATGACCCGGGGCCGGCATTCGCGATTCTCGAAGAGCACATTCTGCGTCATCTGGAGATCATTGTCCCCTCTCAGGCGATTGTGATTCCGTTAAAGGCCGCTGCCCGCTACTTCTATCAGGGAGAGATTCGCGACCAGCGCTGCATGGGAAGGTCGCGCTGGATTCTTGGAGTGCGCTCCGCGATCGGCGAGGCCGACCTGATCGCGAAGACTTTGCAGTTGGTCAAGGTCTGCTCGGCGCAGTTCGTGACGGAGCTGGTGAAGCGCGCGCTGCCCGGTTTAACCCTGACGCATATGACGGTGCCGCCGGCTGCGATTTCTGCCAAAGTCGACAGCCAATATTTTCTGATCACGCGGAATGGCCCGTGTTGGGAGCATATTATGCGAACACGCAACGTGGGGGTCTATATACCGGGTGAGTTGCCGGTGCCGGAGACGGAATTGATCGTGCTGGTCGAGAGTTGAGATGTCTTCCACACAAATCACACCATTGGGAACTTATCGAGGATCGAGTCCCGCCCTTGAGAGGCGCGGATGGAACCTGGCATTGTGCTTTCAGGAAGTTTTCACAGCCGTGGTGCGGCTCCGCTACAACCGGCAGGCGGTGTCGAATGCGGACTCGTTTCGTGCTCAGATGAAGCAGGCGCTGCGTGTTGCGGAGCAGGAAGCACGCAGCCACGGGTGCCGCCCCGAAGACGTGAAGCAGGTGATCTTTGCGGTGGTGGCGTTCCTGGACGAATCGGTCTTGAGCTCGGGGAATCCGGTCTTTGCCAACTGGGCGCGGTTGCCGCTGCAGGCGGAGCTTTTTGGGAATCAACTGGCGGGTGAGATTTTCTTTCAGCAACTGGAGAAAACTCTCAGCCGCAACGATTCGCAGGAAACGGCGGACTTGCTGGAAGTGTATTATCTCTGCCTGCTGCTCGGGTTTAAGGGTCGCTATGCCGCGGGCGGCGACCTGCGATCGCTCATGGCTGCAACACAAGAGAAAGTTCGGCGCGTGCGCGGACCATTTGGCCCATTGTCTCCGCGAGGTGCAATTCCCGCGGAGGCGGTTCGCCTCGCACAATCCGACCGCTGGACACGCATTTTGGGCCGATTTGCGCTCATAACGGCAGCCGTCGCGGTCGCGCTATTTATCCTTTTCAAGTTCTCGCTGATGTCGGGTGCGTCATCATTTCCTGGATAGCTTCAGGTATGTGCATGCGCCATCGCTGACCGACCTGGGGGAGTGGCGATGTATTGGGTTACAGCTCTCATACTGGTGATCTACCTGGTGCTGGTGTGGCTGCTGGGGAAATTCTTACCCTTGCATGGGAGCGATGTCTGGATTCTTCGTGGAGTTCTGGCCCTCTTGGGTTTGGTCGGTGCGGGAGTCGCGTTCTGGTATCAACACAAGATCAAGCGGGCGCGGGCCGCTGAGGAAGGATCGCCGGATTCGGCCGCCAGCGACGATCTGGATCTTTTGGTGCGAGAGGCTGCCCGCCGTCTAAAGCAATCAACTCTCGGTCGTGGCACCAATCTCGCCAGCCTCCCGCTGATATTTCTTCTGGGCGATAGCGCTTCGACTAAGACGACGGTCCTGATACATTCCGCGCTCGATCCGGAATTGTTGGCGGGCCAAGTCTACCGGGATACCGAGATCCTGCCCACCTCATCAGCCAATCTTTGGTATACGCGGCAGGCGATTTTCGTCGACCCCGCGGGTTCGCTGATGAGCCAGGGTGCGCGCTGGAAGCGTTTGGTGAAGCTGGTCCAGCCCGGTCGCTTGTCTGCGGCGGTGGGGCGGCGAGCGCAAGCGCCACGCGCGGCGCTGGTTTGCTTTGATTGCGAAACATTCCTGCGACCGGGAGCGAGTGAGACCACAGTTTCTGCCGCGCGGAGATTGTCGTCGCGACTCCAGGAAATCTCGCATGTGCTGGGAATCAGCATTCCCGTTTATGTATTGTTCACCAAGCTCGACCGGGTCTCGTTCTTCACTGAATTTGCCCGCCAAATGACCAAGGATGAAGCGGCGGAGGTGCTGGGCGCGACCCTGCCATTGCGCTCACTTGGCGTGGGGATCTATGCCGATGAGGAAACGCGCCGGCTCACCAAGGCGTTCGATGAGATTTTTTACTCGCTTGCGGACCGCAGAACTCAGCTCCTTCCTCGCGAACGCGAGAGCAATAAACTTCCTGCGATTTACGAATTTCCGCGCGAGATACGCAAACTGCGCACGTTGTTGGTCCAGTTCCTGGTCGATCTGGCCCGTCCCAGCCATCTGAGCACGAATCCTTTTCTGCGCGGGTTCTACTTCACCGGAGTGCGGCCCGTAGTCGTTGATGATGTCATGGTTGCGGTTCCGGCTCCGGCCGAAGCGGGCGAACCAGAATTCGATGCGGGAGCAACGCGGATTTTCAGCGGAGTTGGGTCGCAGGTCGCACACGCGCCGGCCGCTGTAGCGGCAGGGTCCCGCCGAATGCCTAATTGGGTGTTCCTTACAGGCTTCTTTAACGACGTGTTGCTCAAGGACCGCGTTGCCCTGGCGGCGAGTCGATCCAGTTCCCACGTGAGTCTGCTCCGCCGGATCGCGCTTGGAGCAGCGATTGTGGCAGGCGTGATCTGTTTGGTCGGTTTTTCTGTGTCATTTCTGCGGAACCGTGCGCTGGAGGCGGGTGTGCGAGACGCGGTGGCAGATCTCCGGACTTTGCAAAGCGCAACCAACCAGGTCGCCAGCGTGGTTGATCTGCAAAGGCTTGATCGACTGCGAGACGAACTGGTAACGCTCGGCGATTATGACGAGAACGGCGCTCCGTGGAGCATGCGGTGGGGACTCTACGTTGGAGACCAGGTTTATCCCGATGCAAAACGTTTTTATTTCCAGCGCTTCCGTCAGTTGCTATTTGCAGAGACTCAAAACCGTCTGATCGAGGATCTGCGATCATTACCGGACAAGCCCGGGCCGAACGATGTTTACGAAACAACTTATAGCGAGCTCAAAGCATATCTGATCACGACTTCGAATCACGACAAGAGCACCAAGGAATTTCTCAGCCCCGTACTGATGAATCACTGGATAGCGAAGCGCGACATTGACAATGATCGGAAGACCCTCGCCAATTCTCAGTTCGATTACTACAGCACGGAGTTGGCGCGGGAGAATCCCTTCCCGCCGACGAATTTTCCGGGCGCAGTACTGCAAGCGCGATCGTATTTGCAGCAGTTCGCCGGGATCGACCGTTTTTACCTGGGACTTCTGGCCAAGGCAGCGCAGAACAATCGCGATCTCAGTTTCAACGAGCAGTTTCCCGAGTCAGTGGGCGTGATTGTCAGCACGCATAAAGTGAAAGGGGCGTTCACACGAAACGGTTTTGCGCAAGCACAGGAGGCACTGAAAAATCCATCGATTTACTTATCGGGGGAAGAATGGGTTCTGGGAAAAACCATGGCTTCCGAGATCGATCCGACGGTCTTGCGCCAGAAACTGAGCGATCGCTATAACGGCGACTTCGTTGCGGAATGGCGAACGGTGCTGCAGACGTCCGCCGTGGCGGGTTACCGCGATTTCAACGATGCGAACAAGAAGCTGGAAAAATTGACCAGCCAGACTTCTCCGCTGCTGGAGCTGTTCTGGTTTATTTCCCATAACACGGCGGTGGATGTCCCGGCAGTATCCGAGCCGTTCTTGCCGGTGCAGGGGGTTGAGCCTCCGGGCCCGCCGGACAAGTTTCCCGACGCGTACAAGCTTCCCTCTAACAACGAATACATACAGGCATTGGCTAAGCTGCAATCCGATATCGATGCTCTCGCGCGCAGCGCGGCAGGAGCGGCCGACCCCACATTGAGCAATCAGGCATTGACCACGGCAGGCGCAGCGAAAGTGGCCGCGACCGCCGCGGTGGGCACGCGAGTGGACCAGAAATTTCATAACGAGAACCTGGTGCGCCTGCTCCTGGAGGAGCCGATCACTAGCGCGGAAAGCTTGCTGGCTCGTGCTCCGGGAGACCAGTTGGCGGGTTCGGGGAAGGCGTTTTGCTCCCAGTTCGCAGGCTTGACACAGAAATTTCCACTGCGATCGGATTCGCCACAAGATCTAAGTATTGACGAACTCAATGCCATGTTCGCCCCGGGGACCGGGCAGCTATGGAAGTTCTACAACGACGCGAAGCTGGCAAACTTTATGACGAAACAGGGCTCACGCTACGTCGCCAGTTCCGCAGGATCGGTGAAGATCTCGTTGACCTTCCAATTTTTCTTCAACCGCGCAGCTGGAGTGAGTGATGCCCTCTATCCCGGCGGCGCACCGCCCCCGCATTTTTCTTATACGCTGAAACAAATGCCCAGCAACCTGGAAGGCGTAGTCCTGCAGATCGGAAATGAAGCTTTGAAATCTGCCGGCGAACAGAAGACGTTCGTATGGACGGGCGCACCCGAGAACATCCAGGTCACCACGAAAAACGGAGACGTATTGGACTCTGTTCCTAGTGGTCCGTGGGCCGTGTTCCATTTCTTCTCACGTGCCAAGCAGATCGGGTCCGGCAACTTGGAGTGGGTCAGCGAAAATAACGGAGCACCTGTGATCCTGCCGAATGGCAAAATCAAGTCCTATGTTTATGCGTTGCAGGTGCCGGCGGGGAATCCCTTTTTCGATTTGCCGGGACTGAAGTGCGCTCCGCCGGTAGGGCATTGATCCCTGGATCTAATTGTCCGACGTTGAGCTGCGCTGCGCTGCCGGCCCGTGCAACTTGCCAAAAAATCGATCGCGCCAGGAGCTATCGGCGGCGCGAAGAACAACGCAGGTGATGTTATCGTCGCTGCCGCCGGCTTTGGCCGCTTCCACCAGATCGGTGCAGGCCTGTTCGAGCGACTCCTGATTCACCACCTGAGCCATCTTCTCTTCTTTCACATAGCGTGACATCCCATCACTGCACAGTAGAATGACATCGGCGGAGTTGAGTTCGTGATCGGCCAGATCGGGTTCGACGGTGTCCTCGGTACCCAGGGCACGTACGATGACATTCTGGAATTTAGAGTTCTCCGCTTCCTCCAGCGTCATCAAGCCTCGGCGAACTTGCTCCATAACCAGCGAATGATCGTTGGTGAGCTGGGCCACCATACCGCCGCGAATCAGATAAATTCTGCTATCGCCAACATGGGCAATCGAAAACTGATTGTTTTCGACAGCTACCGCGACGATGGTTGAGCCCATTCCGGAACGGTGCGGATCTTTCGCGGCCGACTCGTGAATGGCAGAGTTTGCCAATTGAATCGCATTGCCCAGATCCGCCGCTCGTTCTGACACCCCTGCGAAGCTGGTGCCATTGACGGGATTGGCAGTGTTGGAGGCTTTCCGGCGAAAGTACTCGAGCACGGTGTCCACTCCGATCTGGCTGGCGAGTTCGCCGGCTTGCTGTCCTCCCATGCCGTCGCAGACGACAAAGATTCCATCGCGCACGTCATAGCCGAAATTGTCCTCGTTGTTCTTGCGCACAAGTCCAATATCGGTCCTTCCGGCGGCGTGAACGGCGAGGGTCATCGCGGTGTGTGGCGGTAAATCCTATCGCAGTTGGAGCTTTCGGTAAACCGTTCTCAAGATGAAGACCTTCCCGAGGCCAGGTTTTTCAGGGACCTTCACCCGCGCGGAACAGTCAAACTCTACTTCCGCACGAATCCCAAAACTTTGCCCTTCTTATTCTTGTTGAGCAAAGCTTGCCATTCATTTTTCAAATCGCTGTTTGCGTATTCGCTGAAAGTAGCCGCGGATCGAAGAATCTCTTCTGCGTGTTTCTTGTTTCCTGCTTCCATGGCGATCTGCGATTGCGAAATGGCAGCAGAAAGCTGGCGCACCGCGATGGATTGGCGCCTGGATGCGAACACAGGAACTACACGCTGGCGAAGCGGCAGGTCCGGTGTCCCAGCTTCGGTAAGACTGCTATTGCTGAGATCAAGACGATCCAATGCTGCGTAAGTTCTGCCGATCGTTTGCAGCACAAGCAGTTCCTGACGCTTGGCTTCACGCAAAATCTCCAGCGCCCGCTGAACCAGTTCGGACTGCATGATCGTCGCCGGTTGTGCTTCGAGGAATGTAATGGCTTCGGCGTATTGCTCGGAAGCCCTAAGCTTATCGGCGGTCTGAAGGGCGGCATTGATGTCCCGCTCGAGTGTTTGCAACTGGACGCGAGCATCCTTTTCATGCTGCTGGGCTTCCGTGCGTGCGAACTCTAACAATTCCGCGATCTCAGGAGAAAAATCGCCTTCCTTCTGGCAAGCTTCGAGAAGTCCTGCAGCTTCAAGGTAGTTGCCGCTGGTGAGGGCGTCATGGGCGCGCGTCAGATAGTGCGCCCGCGTCCTTTCCCGGTTCTGCTCCGAAATTTGGGCTTCAACGCTCGTCAGCAGAGCCATCAGGCGCTCATTGCCAGGAACCTCCTGCAGCGCGGTGCGCACCAATTGTTGCGCTTCCTGCGGAGAAGTCTCCAGCAACTCACGGCAGCGCAGGGCCAGCCCATCCACGCGGCGCCGAATCGCTTCCTCGCGCATCTGACGAGCCAGATGGGCTCTGAATTTCAGCAACGATGGCTCACCGGGCATGCGCTCCAGGGCCTCATCCACTAGCTTTGCCACGCGAACGGAGTCCTCGGGCGTCGCCGCCAGCGAGATTTCGTTTTGCAATTGCTCCAGAATTCTTCGTCGCTGCTCTTGCTCGCGCCCGGATTTTGCTGTGGCCTGCAAAGAGATCAATTCCGGATTCGATGGATCGACGCGTTCCACTTCCGCCAGCAGGTCAATTGCGGCTGTGAAGTGGCGTACGCTGATTTCCCTGCGCGCATCCTCCAGCAGTTTCTTCGTTCTTCTATGCCGCGCTTCTTCATCCAATAATCGGGCGAGAGCGAAATGGGCAGCTCGCACGCGAGAGTCGTCGCGATCAACCTCAAGTGCCTTGGCGATGATCGATTGGGCTGATTCCAAGTCACCGTGTTCGCGCGACGAGTCCGCCTGGCGCAGATATCCGTCTACCAGTTCGCGGCGGCGCTTTTTTTGCCGAACTGTTTCCAGTAGCTCGTTCAACTCCGAGTTGGCCGGATCGAGGCGGCAAGCTTCCTGCAAGCAGTTGAGAGCCTCTTCGAATCTTTTATCACTGACGGCCGCGTCCGCCTGATCTCTCAATTGCCGCACTTGTTCAATGCGTTGCCGCAATGCCAGAGTCTGCTGCACCTGCGTCATCAGTTGCCGTGCGGCGGTGTGCTGGCTGTCAAGTTTCATCAAGCGCAGCAGAAGTTCGCGTGCCTTGGTGTAGTCCTCGGCTTGAACCAGGTGTTTTGCTTCAACCATCCACTGGCCGACTTGTTCTTTCTTGAGTTCTTCGACAAGCACCGCGAGATCCGCGGCCATGTCATCCGCGGTGGTATAGCGGTCATCGGGATTTTTCGCCAACGCGCGATCAAGGATCGGGTCCAAAGCCGGCGGGTAACCGGAAATGAACTCACTCAGCGGGGGTTGCTTCTCTGCCAGGATCTTCTGCACGATCGCGTATTCGCCCGGGAAGGGGAGGCTGCCAGTCAACAATTGGAAGAGCATGACTCCTACCGAGAAAATGTCGGAACGCCCATCGAAAGCCTCATTCTTCAGACGTTCCGGAGCCATGTAGTGAATGGTGCCAATCACGTGACCGGTGCGTGTCAGATGTCCATCGTTTTTCTCTTGCCGCGCAATTCCGAAATCCAGCAGTTTGGCGACGCCATCGCTCTGAACGATGACATTGGCCGGTTTCACATCGCGGTGAATTACATCGTTGCGGTGGGCATAACCCAGGGCGTAGCAGATCTGTTCGATGATCTTCAGTTTCGAAGCGAGGGGAAGTTCGCGGCGAGTTTGGATGATGCGGTCCAGCGGCTCGCCGGAAAGATACTCCATCACGATGTAGGGGAACCCGTCCTGCTCGCCGAGATCGTAAACAATGACGATATTGGGATGCTTGAGCGCCCCGGTCTTTGCCGCCTCGCGATAAAAGCGCTCCAGCATTTCGGGATCGCCACTGAAACCTTCGGTCACAGTTTTTATGGCGACTTCGCGATTCAGTTGCCGATCGAACGCGCGATAAACCATTCCCATTCCGCCGCGGCCGAGCAGTTCGAGCACTTCGTATTTGCCAATACGCTTCGGGATGGGAGTGTTCACGTTTGTTTACCTGCGATTCAGAATCGCGGGGGAAAGATCATTTTCCTCGATTTCGGCTGGACCTTTCCAAGCCGAGGCCTGTTGCGCTCCCGGTTTCCGAGTCGGGACTTTACGAGGCCGAGCCTGTTGGCCAGACCATGTTGAAATGCTCGCGCAGAAACTTCTTGGCCTCGTCACGTTCTGCGGTTTGCTTGTCCGGAGTTGAATTCAGGTACAGAATGTAAGATTCCGCAGTTCCGTCGGTGTCTCCATCGCTGAGATGCTTGTGCGCCTGAGCCAGGATTTCCCTGGGAAGCGTTTCCACCTTGTTTCTCACGTCTTCAATCAAAGCATCGCGCGCTGAAACTTCCACATCATTCAGAAACTGCGCCTCGTCCGGGGCAGCGCCGCTCTGTTTCACGTTCCTGGTATCTTCAGATTTCACGTTCTCCAGGATGACGAAGGGTTTGTGTATTTCACGTTTGATAGACGCCGTGGAGGCAATCGTGTTTCCCGCAGAATCGATGATGCGGAACCCGAGTTCGACTACAGCGGTCAAATCGATCGTCCGCTTGGTATAGCTATAAGGCTTAATCACGTCGTTCAAGGTGGTCCTGGGAATCGAATCCAGCTTGCGATGCGCCTCCTCCACTTTTTTTTGGGCATCCTGAACTGCCGTTGTGGCGGATGCAATTTCCTTCTTCTTGCCATGGGCCTGCGCGCCTTCCAGGACCTTCTGAGCGTTTTGCAGATCGAGGGTGGCACCCTCATAGTCGCGATTGGCTTTGTTCCACTCTTCGTTAGGAACTTCTCTCTCGGCGGCACGATATTCGGATTCCAGAGAATCGACGCTTACTGCCTTGGAGCTATGGTGGTCGATCACGTCACCGATCAACTGGAAGTTGGGATCGACAGGTGTTGTGTCGGAGGCGCGAATGACCTTGACCGGAAGCAATGTTGTTTCCAGCCCGGTAGCGATGGCATCGGAAAGTTGGTCGGCGAAGCCGGAACTTTCGCGACGCGAAGTTTGGTCGCGGAACCCGACTTTGATCGAAAGAGTGGAGCGGACGTTGTGCACGGCCGAATTTTTTGTACGCTCGTCGCGGATGTCATCGCGGTTCGACTGATAGAGCTGTGCTTCGTTGAGGTACAGCCAGGCGATGCCCACGCCGGATCCCAGAGGTTTTTCCAGATATTTTTTGGCTTGCACAACGTAATAGTCACTGAGAGTCTGCGAGATCAAATCGAGGCGGAGTTTCAGATTTTGATCTTCGCTTTCCAGCGTGCTGGCATGGCGCAGATATTCATATGCTTTTTGCACGCCAATCTCGTCGGCTCGGCCAGCGATGGGGACATGAGCATCGCGAAGTTTTTTTGCTTCGTCGGAAGCGCTTTTTACATAGTCGGTTTCCAAGGCATGCATCTGTTCCTGCACCAGCGCCCGCTGGGCATCGGGAAGCTCGGCGAGAACTTCATAGGCGTCGATAAATCTCTTCTCCTCCTGCAGGTCTGCGCTCTGCCGCAGAGCCGTGTCGGCGGCCGCGCGGTTCGTAGCAGTTTCGAGCTCGGACTGCGCCTGCCTTAACGCTGAGTCAATTTCCGCTCCGGGTTTAAGCTCGGCAGCTCTCTTGTACTCGTGTACCGCATCCTTCCAATTCTGGCTGCTGGCGTCAGATTTGCCCCGCTCGGAGTGAAATTTGAAAGCACTGTCGATGATGGAGGCGATCCGCGGCTCTTCGCCGCTGAAGGCTCGGTAATCGGCGATCGCAGCTACAGCCTCGTCATAACGCTGGGCCATCAACGATGATTCCGCGTTGTGCAACGCGCTTTCGAGGTTCCTGGTCTCAGCCGCAATGCTGCCCTGCAGGGAGAGCAACGGCTCGAATTGAGGGTCGATTTCTATTCCGTGATCATCGAGGCGACGAGCGTTTCCGAGGTGAATGTATCCAGTTGCGTGCGCGGCGAGGGCTTGTTTGTAGGCCTGTAATTCCGAGTTGCCGGTGCGAGCGATGCTCGTCAATTCCTGGCGGACATCGTCACGCAGCTTGGAAGCAGGCTCGTGGTTAGGAAGCAGAGCGAGAATTTGATCTGCCCGCAATCGCGCGGTTTTCAAATCCGAGTACGAAGGCGAGTTGGTGGCCGCCGATTGCCGATAAGCTGAGAAGCCGGCTTGGCCTTCTTTCGTCAACAAAGCCGCGAGGGTTTGCTTCGCAGCGTCGGTGTGGGCCGCTTTCGGATAGCGCGAAAGATAGTCCTGCAACGCGGCTGTAGCATGGGTTCGGTCGGCGCGGAGATATTCCGCCAGTTCGGTGTCCGGCGAAGCGACGAACACGAATTTCACCCCGGGTTTAAAGGGAGGCAAAGCCGTGATGCCAGCTGGGGACGAGTTCACCACCTGACCTTGAACGATAGCTTTGTCAGCCAATTGGGCAGGGCTGAGAGGTTCGTCCTTATCGAACTTCAGGTTCGAGGGCACGACGCATTCGGAGCCGGAACTCCTTGTCAGAAGCATGACACCCTTTGCGTCCCGTTCTAAAGCCGTAGTAGCCGAATTCAGCGGAATCTTTTCCAGCTTTCCATAGGAAGATCGACTGATCAGCGACGCCCCGCCGCAGGAGCGCACTTCCGCCTTGCCATTGAGAAGCAAATTACTGATGTGGGCATACGATGCGCCGTTAGGGCTGTCGAACAACTCGATCGCCAGCAGAGGAGTATCTTTGGTGTGCGCTGGAAACGATACGAGCACTAAAACGGCTGCGAGACAGGCCCTCTTCAAAAACGAACACGATGGGACGTGCGAAGCTGGACGTCGTGGCATAAATTCCCCGGCAGTCTGGAAAAAGGCATTCAATCTCCGCTACGCGAAGGCGTTCCGTATCATACTCGGGGCTTGCGGGAAGTCAAGCCCGCGCTAGTGGTGGCGAGCGACTCGCGAACGCGCAAAGGTCTGATGGAATCATTGCTCGATGCAGGCTTTTGACGTAACCTACAGGACCGAACCTACACCGGTCCTCGGCCCGGAGGCGCATCACGATGGGGCAGTATCAGCGGAAAATCGGCGGCCCGGAATTCGCGGCCGCTGTTCCTGAGCGATCAGTACTTGAAGCTCCAGATCCCGCGCCGAAAGCCATCGCAACGACAGAGATCGATTTTCGGCTTTGGATGGGTCCAGAGCAGCCGCTGCGGGCGCTGACATGGGCATCGGAAAGCGCGTTCGTCTACATGATTGCGGACCTGATTGCCGCCAGCCACGGCCAACTTAGCAATGATTCCTCGGGAGTCATGCAGGCGCAGTTCGAAAGTCCAAAACAGGCGCTGGTGGCGGCTAGGCGGATCCAGACGGCCGCGTTGGAATTTGCCGCTTGCAGCCCGGAAAAAGGCTGCGGAGCGGCGATTCTGGTTCGGTCCGTCCGTGCCGGTACTGCAGCCCAGGCCATCGATCTCTTTCGGCGAGGACTGACACAATCGCGGCGCGGGCAGATTCTGGTTGCCGACGAAATCCGTCAGAGCTTGGGCGACATTGGAGGAATGGAGTTCCGGCCGGTTGTATTCTCACCAAATTCGAGCTTACAGGCGGATATTCCCCTTTGCGAATTTGTGTGGGCCGATGCGGAGCAGGAGAGGGCGTCTCAGGCGTTGTTCGCCAATTTTTCCAACCAGCCGAATCCGGAAGACTCATCCTCATTCCGGGCCACCGTGATGGTAGATGCTCCCTTCGTTTCAAGTGCGACTGCCCCGGAGGATCATCGAACTGAGCTGGGATCGGAAGTCCACCGGATCAGGGTAGATGAGGCGGTATTCCAGCCCCAGCGGCCTTCAGATAACCTGCTGCTCGACGAGGAGCCGAGTCCTCTAATCACGCGTTTTAGGCTGATCCTCGGTGCGGTTGCAGTGGTGCTGGTTGTGGGTCTCATCAGTGTGCTGCACCAATCCCCCGGTGTAACCAAGCCGGCAAGAGTTCAACCCGCAACAGCTACCGATGTGTCAGCTGCAGGGGACACTGCTGCGCCTCCGAGAACGATCAAAGAACAGCCAGCCACCCCAACTCCGCCGGGAGTTCCCACAACGCCAGTGAGTACGGAGCAGCCGATTGGCACACCGCCAGCTACACCAATATCGGCTGAAAAGCGTGCCAAGAGTAAAGTCAAGGCAAGGGATGGAGGGCCCGAGATGGCCCCACCTGCTGGTGATTTTGGCGGGCTCAGCGTGAAGGACATTCCGCGGTTGTTGCAAATGGCGCGATCCGATGCCGGAGCTGGGAATTACGACCGTGCGCGCACAGAGTACGAAGACGTACTGCGAATGGAACCCAACAACGTGGAAGCGCGGGAAGGACTTCGCAAGCTCAGTCTGATCAAGAGTGACGAAGAGTAGCAAAAAAATACGCCTGACGGGCTGGGTCCGCAATTCATCGAAACGGGGCTCTCGAGGGAGCATTTAAGTGTTTCTGCATCCGACGTGCATCCATCCAAGCCCGCGCCCACCGGCCTGAGGCCCGCCCTTTTGAGTCCTGATTAGTGAACGGGAAATGAAACGAGCGACGCTTGAAAAAATCCACGCTTTGTCTTGACTCCCATTCGGCCATGTGATAAACGATTGCACTGCTCGACATTCGAGCCTGTGCGAGAAAACTGAAAGAAAGGCCCGACTGGGGTTCCTTTTCGAGTCAGCTTGCGCAGACTCGTTCCCCCCTTGAAATCGAAAATCCTGGGTAGGTGACTACCCATATATGCCCTCGCGAACTCAGCGAGGAAGGGAGACCATATGGCAAAACCCAGCACGCAGCACAAACTGGACCGGATTCGCCCACCCCGAGTTCAGATCACGTATGACGTAGAGACCGGTGGGGCGATCGAAGTTAAAGAATTGCCTTTCGTAGTAGGCGTGCTTGGTGATTTCACCGGCCAGCCTGAACAGCCCCTTCCCAAGCTGAAGGAACGGCGTTTTGTCGAGGTCACGCCCGACAATTTCGATTCCGTTCTGGAGAGCATGAACCCGCACTTGAATTTTGCGGTTGAGAACAAGCTCAGTGAAGATTCCAATGCGGGCCAAATCCGCGTCGATCTGAAGTTCAAGAGCCTGGAAGATTTCGAACCGGAACAAGTTGCCCGCCAGGTGAAGCCGCTGAAGGAATTGCTCGATTTGCGGACTCGCCTGAACGACCTTAAGGGCACTCTGCAAACCAACGAGAAGCTCGACGAAGCTTTGCTCGACGCGGTGAGCGCAACCGACAAACTGGCCAAGCTGAAGACCGAGGTGGGTGAGAAGGGAGAGCCAAATGCCTGAGACACAGAAAAATGCTGGCCCGGCGGTAGCAGAGCAGGTAGTGGAATCGAATCTGCTCGATCAGATTGTAGACCAAGGCCGGTTTACCGATTCGAGCGCCCGCGAGCGGGGCAAGAACCTGATCAAAGAATTCGTTGCCCAGGTGCTCGAAGGCTCAATGACCATTGGCCGTGACGCCGATCAGATGATTTCGGCTCGCGTCGCCCAGATTGACCATCTGATCTCGATCCAGCTCAACGAGATCATGCACAACGCGGCGTTTCAGAAGTTGGAGGCAACCTGGCGCGGCCTGAAGTACCTGCTGGATCAATCCGAGACCGGTACGATGCTGAAGATCCGGATCCTGAATGCCTCCAAGAAAGACCTGCTCCGCGATCTGCAGAGAGCTCCCGAGTTCGATCAGAGCGCGATGTTCAAGAAGGTTTACGAAGAGGAGTATGGGATTTTCGGCGGCGAACCTTTTGGCGCACTCGTAGGCGACTACGAGTTCAGCAAAATGCCCGAAGATCTTGAGCTGCTGGAAAAAGTCTCGCAAGTAGCGTCGGCAGCGCATGCCCCGTTCATCTCGGCGGCTTCTTCCGAGTTGCTGAACATGCCGAGTTACACCGCACTCGACCAGCCTCGAGACATCGGCAAGATCTTCGACAGCACCGAGTATGCGAAGTGGAAAGGCTTCCGCGAGAGCGAAGACTCCAAGTACGTGGCCCTCACCTGCCCGCGCATCCTGATGCGCCTGCCCTACGGCAAAGAAACGGTCCCGGTGGAAGGCTTCAACTACGAAGAAGGAGTGGATGGCACGGACCACTCCAGATATCTATGGGGCAACGCGGCATACGCTCTGGCCTCGAAGATGACGCAAGCCTTCGCGAGCTATAGCTGGTGTGTAGCCATCCGCGGCGTGGAAGGTGGAGGATTGGTCGACGGGCTTCCTTCTCACACATTCCGCACCGATGAGGGTGATGTCGCGCTGAAATGCCCCACCGAAATTGCCATCACCGACCGGCGCGAAAAAGAGCTCGCCGATCAGGGATTGGTTCCGCTGGTGCATTGCAAGGGCACTGACAAAGCCGCCTTTTTCAGCGTGCAGTCTTGCAATAAGCCCAAGCTCTACGACAGCGACGCTGCTACCGCCAATGCGCGCATTTCGGCCCAGCTGCCCTACATGATGGCGACCTGCCGGTTTGCGCATTATCTGAAAGCCATGATGCGTGACAAGATTGGCGGATTTATGTCGCGTGATGATTGTTGGCGGTTCTTGAATCGCTGGATCAATCAATACGTGACACAAGACGACAAAGCCAATCAGACCACGAAAGCCAAGTTCCCCTTGAGGGAAGCACGTGTGGACGTGGAGGAAGTAAAGGGTAAGCCGGGCGTCTACCGGGCGATCACTTACCTTCGGCCCCATTTCCAGATCGATGAACTGAATGTATCGCTCCGGCTTGTTGCAGAACTGCCGGCTGCTGCCAAGCAATAACCCGCGTGCTTTCTGGCGGGCACTGCATACGGGATCTCTGCGGGTCCCCCAACTAAACCGCACGAACTTGAGGAGGAATGTATATGGCGAGTGATTATTATCTGAAGATTGACGGGGTCGAAGGTGAATCCGTGGCCGTGGGCATGGAAAAAACCATCGAACTCGACAGCTTCTCGTTTGGTGCTACTAACCCCGCCGATGTGGGCGGAGGCGGTCTATCCGCCGGCAAATGCTCTCTGTCCGACTTCAGCTTCTCGTGCCCGCTGGATTCCTCCAGCTACCAGATTCTGAAGAATCTCTATGCTGGCACACACGTCAAGTCGGTCATCTTCACCGGCCGCAAATCGGGCGGCAGCGGAACTCCGTACAACTATCTGATCTGCACCATGACCAATTGCTACGTCACCAGTCACAGCACGGGCGGCGGAGCCACGGGCATGCCGACGCAGAGTGTGAGCCTGGCGTACGAGCAGATCAAATTCGAGTATTACACGCAGGATACCGATTCTGGCGCGACCAAGCAGAAGGGCAACGCGACCTACAACATTGGGCAAGTGCAGCAGACATAGTGGCTGATCAATGCTGAATCGAGAACTTGGGGGCATCTGCGGCACGGACAAGAGCCCGGACCGAAGGTGCCTCCATGCACTTGCATAATTCTCTCTTTCCCAGCGCGGACTGGGTCACCAATCGATCCAAATAATCTGCAGGCAGAGCTATGAACCCTCACGAGCTGTACAAAGCCGGGCGCCTGAATGAGGCAATCAATGCGGTGAGCGCCGAGCTGCGGCAGGACCCCACCGACGCTCGCCGCCGCACATTCCTGTTCGAACTGCTTTGTTTTGCCGGGGAATACGCGCGAGCAGACAAGCAATTGGAAGTCCTGGCCCAAGCCGGCCCCAGCAGTGAGATGGGAGTCCTGCTTTACCGGAGCGCGCTGTATGCCGAACGCCAGCGCCATGAGTTATTCGCCAAGGGAGAACTACCGGCGGCGAAAGAAGATTCCGGCGGGGCGCGTGGGGGGACGGTGAACGGCAAGCCATTCCAAATTTTTCGCGATTCTGATCCAAGACTTGGCGGCCGGCTCGAGCTTTTCGCGGCGGGAAACTATCTATTGCTGCCGCTCGAGCATGTGGCCTCGATTGAGATCCAGCCACCCAAACGGCTGCGAGATCTGTTGTGGACCCCGGCCGCAGTGCGTACCGCGCCTTCATTCAAGGGAGCAGAACTGGGAGAAGTTTTGCTGCCGGTGCTGGCGCCCTTCTCCTCGCAATACCCGGATGATGCGGTGCGCCTGGGGCGGATGACGGTCTGGGGTGACGACGAACATAGCGAAGCCCAAGTCCCCTTTGGCCAGAAGATGTGGCTGGTCGATGAAGAGGAGATTCCATTTCTCGAGTTGCGCGCACTCGAGTTTAATGCAGCTTCTGTGGCCGCGTAATCTATCATGCCTTTTCCCGATGAACTGCTGAAGCCTATCGAAGGCGCCAATCCCAGCGGCACGAATCTCCGCTATGACCCCGTTTTTGACAAGATCAAGGAAGCTCGCCGCGAAGAGGATCAGCCCCCTCCCGGAATGACAGAGCGCGACCGGAAAGTTGCGGACAATCCCCTGGTCATTAAGCTTGCCACTGACCTGCTCACCAATAAAACAAAGGACCTTCAAGTAGCGGCATGGCTTACGGAAGCGATGCTCAAGCAGAAAGGTTTCGCAGGCCTGAAAGATGGGCTGGCCCTTTGCAATGGTCTGGTGGAAAAGTTCTGGGACACGCTTTATCCGGAGATCGAAGACGGCGATGCGCAATCACGGGGAGCGCCGCTGGGATTCATTGGACTCAAGCTCGATATTCCGCTGAAGCTGGTCCCCGCGGTCGAGAAGGCGCGTTACGGAATCCTCGACTATCAGCAATCGCGCGATGTTGGCTACGACGATCAGGCCAAATCCGACGACGCCAAGAAGAAACGCGCCCAGGCCATTAAGGAAGGTAAAGTTGCGCCTGAGGATTTCGACAAGGCATTTGAGGAAACTCCCAAGAAGTTCTACGCGCAGGCGGAACAAGACCTCGACGCTGGCCTGCAGAACCTCGCGCTTCTCAAAAAAACGTGCGACGCAAAGTTCGGAGAAGATGGCCCTTCTTTTGGGCCGCTGCAGACTGCCCTTGAGTTGACGCGTCATACCATTCACGGTTTCCTGCAGAAAAAGCGGGAAAAGGAACCGGATCCCGTAGAAGTCGTGCCTGCAGTTGCCACCTCAGAGGCGGGCAGTGAAGGTGCGGCCGCGGAATCGGGCCTCCCAGCCGCCAGCGTGCTGGTTTCGCTCGCCAGCTCTTCGGAGCCTCCCGACCGGGTGGAAGCTGTGCGGAAAGTGGCCGAGGCTGCGGCGTTCCTGCGGAAGCGCGAGCCCAAGAGTCCGGCTTCTTATCTAATGTTGCGCGGGTTGCGGTGGGGAGAATTGCGGGCAGCCATTGAGAATTCGGATCCGACGCAATTGGAGGCTCCTCCGACTGAATTGCGTCGTCACCTGAAGCGATTATCGCTCGACAAGAAATACCAGCAATTGCTGGACGCTGCCGAGAATGCCATGGCCTTGCCCTGCAGCCGTGCCTGGCTCGATTTGCAACGCCTTGTGGTCGAAGCGTGCGATGCCCTGGGAAGCGACTATGCCGCGATTGCGCAAGCTATTCGTTCGGAGCTCAAAGCGCTGGTCACCGATATTCCACAACTGCTCGACGCCACGTTGATGGACGATACCCCGGCCGCCAATCAAGAGACGCGCGCCTGGCTGAAGTCGCTGCAAGGCGTGCCCGATCAGCCCGCTGCGGCCGAGGCCTCGGCGCAGCCTTCGGTCAATGGCGACGGCCTTGGCTCCAAGTGGCCGGGCCGTCCCAGCGATGCTTATGTGGCAGCGCTGCAGGCATTGCGCGAAGGGCAAGAGCGCAAGGCGTTCGAGATTCTGCAGCAGGACATCGCGCGCAAGCGCTCCGGGCGCGAACGTTTCAGGCGACGCATGCAGTTGGTCGAAATGTGTACCACGACCAATAAGCCGACGATCGCGCAACCTATTCTCGATGACCTGGCAGCCGCTATCGAAACGCACAAGCTGGATGAATGGGAAGATCCAGCCGTGGTGGCGAGTGCTCTGTCAACCATTATGCGAATGAGCAGCAAGATCCAGGCGGACAAAGCGCAGCAGCAGAAAATTTTCGAGCGCATCTGCCGACTCGATCCAGCACAAGCTCTGGGAAACGGAAAATAAGTTATGGCCAGGCGCGACACCAGCGGCCCGGTCACGCTCTCGGTGCTCGACCGGCTGATCGACCAGGACCCGAAAAACCGATCGGAAGTTCCGTTTTCTCGGGCGCAGTCGCTGCGTGAACTCAAGCTAGGGCTCAAGCGGGACCTGGAATGGCTGCTGAACACCCGACGCACGATCGACCCCGCGCCGGAATCGGCCCGTGAAACGGCGCGCTCGGTCTACCACTACGGTTTCGCCGACATCTCGTCGAAATCCGTTCTCTCCACCCGCGACCAAAATGAACTCGTGCGAGAGATGGAGTTGTCTATTGCCTTATTTGAGCCCCGACTGAAGCGGGCCAAGGTCCGCATGGAGGTGGTGGAGGGGAGCTATCGCACGCTGAAATTTGTGATCGAAGGATTGCTGTGCATGGATCCTGCACCGGAACCGGTTCGCTTCGATACCGTACTCGAGGTGAGCAAAGGCGAATACGAAATCAAGGGAGCCGATCTTGCGTAATGAGCTGAGGGATTACTACGAAAGCGAGCTTACCTTCCTCCGGCAGGTCGGGGCCGAGTTTGCCGACAAATACCCGAAGATTGCTTCGCGCCTGTTGCTCGAACCCGACCGCTGTGAAGATCCGCATGTCGAGCGGCTTATCGAGGCGTTTGCACTGCTGGCCGCACGCGTACATTTGCGGATCGATGACGATTTTCCAAGGATCACCGAATCGCTGCTGAACATCCTTTATCCGCATTATCTGCGGCCAGTCCCCTCGATGTCGGTGGCCCAGTTTCACACCGATCCCGAGCGCGGCAAGCTGACCAGCAATCTCAAGATTCCCAAAGGCACGGTGCTCTACTCGCGCCCAGTGGAGGGCGTGCCTTGCAAGTTCCGCACTTCTTACGACGTCACGCTTTCGCCCGTGAAAATAAACGAAGCGCAATGGATGACTCCCGATCGCCTGCGCCCGGCGGTGCGCACGTCCGAGGCGGCGGTTCTGCGGGTTTCCCTGGAATGTTTTCCCGATGTTTCGTTCGAAAAGCTGGAACTGGATTCTCTGGCCTTCTATCTGGATGGCGAAAGCGGACTCATTCACGCTCTCTACGAACTTCTTTGCCACAATTGCGTTCGAATTCTGGTGCGTGATCCGTTAAACCCGAAGGCGCCAGTGCGAGAGCTCCCAGCGCGCAGCCTTCAGCCGATGGGGTTTGGCGAGGACGAAGGCGTGCTTCCATATCCCAGGCGCGGCTTCGTCGGATACCGCCTGCTGCAGGAGTACTTCGCTTTCCCCGAAAAGTTCTTTTTCATGAATCTCGCGGGACTGTCCGTCCTGCAGCGCTTCGGACTGACCACGAAAGCGGAAATTCTGTTTCTGATCTCGCCATTCGAGCAGGATGGCCGCCAACAGCGTCTGGAAGTTGCAGTCGACGCTAAGACTTTGCGGCTGGGTTGCACACCCATCATCAATCTGTTTGCGCAGACCGCCGAACCGATCCTGGTGGACCAGACGAAGTATCAGTACCCGGTGGTTCCCGATGCGCGGCGGCGGCAAACGATGGAAGTGTATTCCGTCGATGAAGTGGTCAGCACGGATGCCGAAACCCATGAGACGATGACCTATCACCCGCTCTACTCGGAGCGGCACGCGCTGGAAGGCTCGACCCCGGCGTATTGGTACGTGTCTCGCTCGGCATCGAATCGAAAAGGGGATGAAGGCACGGATGTCTACCTGTCCCTGGTCGATCTGGCCACGCGGCCCATGCAGCTCGAATCCGACACGTTGACGGTGCGCTGCACCTGCACCAATCGCGATCTGGTAACGCGGCTGCCTTTTGGCAGCGAGAACGGTGACTTCGAAATGGCGGGCGGATCTTCGATCAAGAAGATTGTCGCGTTGCGCAAACCGACCCGCACCCTGCGCGCCCCATTGGATGGCAAGATGCTATGGTCCCTCATCTCCCATCTTTCCTTGAACTATCTTTCTATCGTGTCGGATGGGAAAGACGCGCTGCAGAAGATTCTTGAGCTTTACGATTTCTCCGATTCGCCTGAGGTGAAGAAACAGATTAAGGGGATCGCCTCGATTGACGCACAGCGGCACTTCAGCCGCGTCATTTCCGAGCATGGAGTCGGCTTCGCGCGCGGCACGCGGGTCGAGATCGAGTTCGACGAAGAGCAGTTCAGCGGAGGCGGGGCCTATCTGTTTGCCAGCGTTCTGGAGAAATTCCTCGGCCTGTACGTTTCCATGAACAGTTTCAGTCAGCTCGTCGCGCGCAGCCGACAACGAAAGGAGCTGTTGCAAGAATGGCCACCGAGAGCCGGACAATCGGTTCTGATTTAGCCGCAACCGTCGTCGGCGAGAAGCTCTGTAAAGAGCCGTACTCGTTCGATTTCTTCCAGGCGGTGCGTCTGCTGGAACGGCTCATGCCCGAGCAAAATTCGGTCGGCCAATTTGTGCACCCCAATACCGAGGTGGCTCGATTCGGTGCCCATCCTTCCCTCGCGTTCCCGGCCAGCCAGATCCAGGAGATGACCAGTCCTGAGAATGCGCCTGTGCGCATGGTCGTCAACTTCATGGGTTTGACCGGTCCGGAAGGAGTGCTGCCCAATCCCTACACGTCACTGATCATCGAGCGGATGCGCAGTTCGGATTACTCCCTGCGCGATTTCCTTGACATATTCAACCATCGCATCATCTCGCTGTTTTATCGCGCGTGGCGGAAGTACCGCTTCGACGTAGCCGCCGAACAAAGCGAACGCGAATTGTTCTCGCGACATCTGCTCAGCTTGATAGGGCTGGGAACCGACGGCCTGCGCGACCGTCAAGCGGTGCCCGATGACACTCTGATTTATTACTCCGGTCTGCTGGCCCAACGCCCCAGGTCGGCACAGGCGCTAAAGCAGATTTTGGCCGACTATTTTGACGTGCCGGTAGCGATTGAGCAGTTTGCCGGCGACTGGTATCGTCTTGACCCCGAAACGCAATGCTGCTTCTCGGATCGGAATAACGGAAGCGAAGCCCTCGGCCTCGGCGCTGTTGTTGGCGACGAAGTGTGGAACCAGCAATCGAAAGTGCGCATCGTGCTTGGTCCGCTGTCGCTGGAGCGCTACGCGGATTTCTTGCCGGATGGCAAATCGTGGGAACCGCTGCAGTCCTGGGTGCGGTTCTTTTCGAATGACGAGTGGGAGTTTGAAGTCAAGCTGGTGCTCGCACGGGAGCATGTGCCGGCGTGCACGCTGGGAGCAGAAGGTACTTCGGGACCGCAGTTAGGCTGGGTGTCGTGGGTGAAATCGGTCTCGATGCAGCGCGATCCGGGCGACACCGTGCTCGCCCTCGACATGAACAGTGATTCCGGCCAGGTGAGGCACTCACAGCAAAACTTAGCGAGCGCGTCACCCTGAGCCGTTCTTCACGGCGGAGTGAAGGATCTAGCGGGTAGGCAGCAATGACAGCAAACTCGGTATACGGCTATGAGGAGACGTTATGAACCTTAAAGCGCTCATCGGAAAACTGAATAGTTCCACTCGCTCTGCGATGGAAGCCGCTGCTGGACTGTGTCTCGGACGCACGCACTATGACATTGAGATCGAGCACTATCTGACCAAGCTGCTTGATTCGACGCACAACGATCTCACTGCGATCCTCAAGCACTTCGAGATTGATCGTTCACGCTTTTCGGGTGAGCTTGCCCGTGCCCTTGACCGCGTGAAAACGGGAAATGCGCGCACGCCGACTCTGAGTCCGACGCTCGTGCGCATGCTTACCGAAGCGTGGTCGATCGCCTCGCTTGACTACAGTTCCGGGTCCATCCGCAGCGGATTCACTATTCTCGCTCTCGTGAGCAACGACGAGTTGTCGCGCTTGATGCGCGAGACCAGCCGCGAATTCCAGAAAATTCAGCCCGATGCGCTGCGCAAAGATTTCGTCGCGATCGTCGCTACTTCCAACGAAGAGACAGAAGCCCTGGCACTCGAGTCGGCTCCCGCTGGAGGCGCGGCTGCGGCCCCGCGAGCCGGCGGCAAGACGCCAAACCTCGATCAGTTCACGATCAATCTCACCGAGAAAGCCAAAACCGGGAAAATCGATCCGGTGCTCGGCCGCGACATGGAGGTTCGGCAAATCATTGACATCCTGATGCGCCGCCGCCAGAACAACCCGATCCTTACCGGTGAAGCTGGTGTCGGAAAAACCGCCGTGGTCGAGGGGTTTGCCCTGCGGGTTGCACAGGGCGACGTTCCACCGCCGCTGCGCAATGTTACCTTGCGGACTTTGGATCTGGCGCTGCTGCAAGCTGGAGCCGGCATTAAGGGCGAATTTGAGAATCGACTGAAGAGCCTGATTGAGGAAGTCAAGGCTTCGCCGACGCCGATCATTCTGTTCATCGATGAAGCACACACCATGATTGGGGCTGGCGGCCAGGCCGGTCAGGGGGATGCCGCCAATCTTCTCAAACCCGCGCTCGCGCGCGGAGAGCTGCGAACGATTGCCGCTACGACGTGGTCGGAATATAAGAAATACTTCGAGAAGGATCCCGCACTGGCGCGGCGATTCCAGGTGGTTAAAGTCGAAGAACCGGTTGAGACGCAGTGCATGACTATGCTCCGCGGGATCGTCCCGTCGCTCGAACTGCATCACAAGGTCCGTATCCTCGACGAAGGACTGACGGCTGCCGTGCACCTCTCGCACCGCTATCTGGCGGGACGTCAGCTTCCCGACAAAGCCGTCAGCGTGCTCGATACTGCCTGCGCGCGCCTCGCGCTGGGACAAAACGCGACCCCTCCGGCCATCGAGGATTGTGTTCGCCAGATCGACGATCTGGCGGTGCAGCAGAGGATTCTGGAGCGCGAATCTGCCGTTGGCGCCAATCACCATGAACGGCTACAGGAAATCGCAACACAAAGCGCGGAAATCCAGGGCCGGCTTGACGGGCTGCGAACGCGATTTGAAACCGAGCGCGAACTGGTGACCACGATTCGCGAACTTCGGTCGAAGCTGGAAGAAGCAGCGTCGTCGAATGGTCACGGCGATAGCGCGACCGGCGGTGCCCACATCCCGGGCGTTGCCGTCGATTCCGTCTCCAGCGCTTCCGCCGGAACGGCCACTGAAGTCGCATCGTCAACCGCGGTCGCAGTTGAAGGTCAAGCCAAACCGATCGATGTATCAGCTCTGCGTTCGCAACTTGCTCAAGCCGAAACAGAGTTGGCAGGCCTGCAAGGCGAGACGCCGATGATCCGAGTCGCGGTCGATGGTCAAATCGTGGGAGAAGTTATCTCGGCATGGACCGGAATTCCTGTCGGCAAGATGATGAAGGACGAAATCTCCACGGTTCTGTCCCTTCCATCTTTCCTCGGACAGCGCGTGATTGGCCAGGTGCACGCACTCGAACTGATCAGCCAGCGAATCTCGACAGCCCGAGCGCGGCTGGACGATCCCAACAAACCTATCGGCGTTTTCATGCTGGTTGGGCCGAGCGGCGTGGGCAAGACCGAGACGGCCCTGGCACTCTCCGATTTGCTCTACGGTGGCGAACGTAATCTGATCACGATCAATATGTCGGAGTTTCAGGAGTCACATACTGTTTCCACTCTGAAAGGATCGCCTCCGGGATATGTGGGCTATGGCGAGGGCGGGGTCCTGACCGAGGCCGTGAGGCGCCGTCCATACTCTGTTGTTCTGCTGGATGAGGTCGAGAAGGCTCATCCCGACGTGCTGGAACTTTTCTATCAGGTCTTCGACAAGGGAATGATGGAAGACGGGGAAGGCCGCGAGATCGACTTCAAGAACACAATCATCATTCTGACGACGAACGCCGGTACCGATACGATGGCCAAGCTATGCGCTGATCCGGAGACGATGCCTGGCCCTGAGGGCCTGATCAAAGCCCTTAGGCCCGAGCTGAACAAAATTTTCAAGCCTGCCTTTCTCGGACGAATGGTGATCATCCCGTATCTGCCGATTCGCGACGAGAATATGAAGCAGATCATCCGGCTCAAACTTGGCAAGGTGCACAAGCGCATCCAGGAGAACCATAACATCGATCTCACCTACGACAGTGCCCTCGTGGATGAGGTGGCAAAGCGCTGTACCGAGGTCGAGAGCGGCGCCCGCAATGTGGACAACATTCTCACTAACACGCTGCTGCCTGATATCTCACGGCAGTTGCTGGGTAGAATGGCCGCGAATGAAGCGGTGGAACGCATTCACGTGGGAATCGGAACGGATGGGGCATTCGTGTATCAGTAGTCCAAGCGGTCTTCTGCTGACGGGGGACAGATGGCGCATGCGCCGAAACCGAGAGCGAGATTTCGTATAGGGTCCCGTGCTGCCCTGAGCGCTGCTGTCTGCGGTGTTTTGTTGCTCACTGCGCTGACGCTTTGCCATCGAGCCGACGCGGCTGAGACCGATGTGGAGGTCGCCCAAAGATTTGTGGTCGCCTTGAACCAAGGTAAGGTCGGAGAGATGGTTGCCATGTCGGCTTGTCCGTTCGTATTCAGAAACCAGGAGTGGGAGAGTGCTAAGGATGGCAGTGGCTTTGTGCGGGGAAAGGCGGACGACAAAACGTTCGCCAAAAAAAAGGAGCTGAGTGAATTCCTCGCCAAGCTGGTCGAGAAGGCGAAGATTGAGAGCGAGACCGCAGCGAAGAGCCCGCCCCCGAAGGAGGATTTGCTCAAAGACAATCTCAAAGGATCCCCGACTTCCTGGCGCAGGCTGAATCTCTTTGTTTTCTTTCGGGGGATGGGCGATGTCGAGCACGTGGCCATCGTAGGGGTCGATCCCAATCGGCATAGAGTGCGAGGGCTGTATTTGAATTGAGGGAGAGCAATCTCTGCGAGATTTCCGGCTGAAGTAGCTCGGTGACGAAAGGGTCTCGGCAAACAATTCTGTATCGGAGGTAAGGCCAATGGCTGACTCAACAACGGCAACTGCCACGACGGCCGCTGCTCCAGCGTTTGAACCTGCGGGCAAAACGTTTCTTCAGCGGCTCACTGCTTTCATTGCGGACGCTCAAACCAGATATTCGCTCACTATCAAGAAAGATTCCGGACGCACAGCTTTATGGGAACAACGGCTGCATATCTGTCACATGTTCCTCTACAACAAATATCAGTCGACGACTCCAGCGAATGTCGATCCGGGGAAACGGACGATCTCTTGGAGTCATCTGAGTGATGCCACAGTACAGTGGGCCACCGTTCCGTTCAGCGATATTCTCAGAACGGCTAAAGATACGGTACCGATGAAGAGCGCGAATGCATGGGCCAAGGGTTCGGAACCCGATAAGGACGCGACTGAAAAACGCGCTAAGGCCCTGCTGAGCGATGCCGGCGTTGGGGATAGCGGGCAAGCTATGGTTGCGTCGGGGTTGAAGCCTTGCGGCGAACCCTGTCGTTGCGGTGCGGGTCGTTCGAAACACCTGGAGGATTTGGCGGCCGATTTGAACAGCTCCGATCTGGATTTGTTGACGTCGAAACTGTCTGCAGCGAAAGCCGGCGATATAGATACTTATTTGGGACAGTTCGGACTCAATCGCCCCTTGGTGAACCATCCTACGAGCCCCGAAAAATGGCACGTGGAGGCTACCACCCCGTAGGTGTATTCATTGGGACCAAAGCCAGTTTAGAAGCTTTTGCCGTGCCTGTTCAGACCAGGAAGGACGAGCTCGTGCCAGACCAGTCCTACAGTCAAGACCACCGCCTGCTTGCCATTGAGACTCCCTTGGGCAAGGACGTGCTCCTGCTCCAGGAGATGACGGGCTATGAAGGCCTGTCGCGCCTGTTCACGTACGAACTCGATTTGCTTGCCTATGACAACGATTCCCTCGAATTCAAGAGCATCGTCGGACAGAAAGCGACTATCAGTATTCAACTCCCTGATGGCTCGAGACGGCGCATCAATGGCTATATCAGCCGGTTCACGCAAGGCGAAAGCGATGAACGGCTGTTCACCCGCTATCATGCTCAACTCGTACCCTGGCTCTGGTTCTTGACTCGTCAGTCGGACTGCCGTATTTTTCAAAACCTCTCCGTGCCCGACATTATCAGCCAGGTCTTCAATCTTTTCAGTTTCCAGGATTTTCGTCTGAACCTCAGCGGCACTTACCCGACGCTGGAATACTGCGTGCAATACCGCGAGACTTCTTTTAACTTCGTTTCGCGTCTGATGGAAGAGTATGGGATCTTCTACTACTTTGATCACTCGACCGAAGGCAAGCACGAGATGGTTTTGGCGGATCAGTCGAACAAGCTGCCGCTTTCTGCGAATTCTCCCATCAGCTATGACACTCAAGTCGGAGGTTTAGACGATCCCGAGGTCATTGCGAGTTGGCGTGTCGGTCAGGAAGTCCGCACCGGAAAGTACTCGGTGACCGACTATAACTTCATCACGCCATCGACAAGTTTGCTGGCCAATGATCCAACCGTGGTGGAGCTGTCGGCCAGTCAGGGGCTGGAGTTGTTTGACTATCCCGGTCTGCACACGGATAAGGACCAGGGCGATAAGGTTGCAACCGTGCGGATGCAGGAAGAAGAAGCCGGTCACTTAGTAATCGCGGCAGCCGGAAACCCGCGGAGCCTGACGACCGGTTATTCCTTTGAGCTTAAGAACCACTATCGCCACGATCAGAATACGAATTATGTGGTCACGGAAATCCGCCATTTCGCCTCGGCAGGACAGAGTTACAACACCACGGGCAGCCAGCGCGGGGAGTCGTATTCCAACCGCTTCACTTGCATTCCGGCGAATGTTACATTCCGGCCCGCTCGCATAACTCCTAAACCGTTTGTACAAGGTCCACAACCGGCCCTGGTGGTCGGAAAAACGGGGGAAGAAATCTGGGTCGACAACTACGGCCGGGTCAAAGTCCAGTTTTATTGGGACCGTCTGGGGGAAAAAAACGAGAACAGCTCCTGCTGGATTCGGGTTTCGCAGCCCTGGGCCGGCGCAAATTGGGGAGCCATCTGGATCCCGCGCATCGGCCAGGAAGTGTTGGTAAGTTTTCTGGAAGGTGATCCGGACCGGCCCGTTATTACGGGGCGTGTCTACAACGCCGAGCAGATGCCCCCGTACACGCTGCCAGATCATCAGACGCGCAGCACGTTCATGTCGCGAAGCTCCAAAGATGGCGGACAGAAGAATTACAACGAGCTGCGCTTCGAAGACCTCAAGGGAAGCGAACAGATCTTCATCAACGCAGAAAAAGACATGGACCTGCGAGTCGAAAACGACTCGCGCGAGTATATCGGCGCCAACCGCCATCTGATCGTGACCGCGAACCAGCAGGAAAAGATCAATGCCGACAAGCACCTGCAGGTGCAAGGCAATCACCTCGAGAAGATTGGCGGCAACATGTCGCTGCAGATCACAGGAAACCAGATGGAAAGCGTGACCGGTAACAAATCGCTTTCGGTCAGCGGCAACCATAGCGAGAGTGTTACTGGAGTCTCGTCGCTTGCAGTCACCATGAACCGAGATCTGACGGCCATGTCCTACGCGCTCAAGACCGATACCACCATCCATCTAAACGCGGGCTTGAGCGCGGTGATCGAAGCGGGCGTGGATCTCACCATTAAGGTGGGTGGCAGCTTCATTGACATCAATCCGGCAGGAGTTTTCATCTCTGGACCCATGGTTTTCATCAACAGCGGCGGGGCCTCCGGTAGCGCCCCGGATGCAAGTCCGCAATCGCCCGACTCGCCGACTAGTCCACAAGATCCTGACACTGCCGATGATGGCAGCAAGGGAACGAAGTTGAGTTAGAGGCTTCGTTCAACGCTCACGGCACCATGACCGTGAACTCGCCCGGCGTGACGAAGGTGATGACGCCAGCCCACATGCAGGTCAGCATGGAGGTGTTGTCGAGCGTCGGCATGTCCCCCAGCATCACCGTAGGCGCTCCCGGTACCCATGGCGCAACCGTAGCCGGAATGCAGGGCATAGGAGTGAGCACGCCCATTGCGGCCGCCGTGGCAGCCGCAACCATGGGGTTGGCCAATGACATGCACATGCCGAACGGCATGATGTTGACCAGAGGGATGTGGTCCATGATGTTCGCGTCGGGAACTTCATCCGTGAATACCCGATTCGTGGGCAGGACTACCAGGGAACTTGGCGCCATCCCGAACGTGCACATCATGCACGCTCCCATACAGACTTGCATCGGCATAGGTCAACTCCTGACATCTCCAGACTGCCGGGCATTCTAGCAAACTGGCTTTCCGCTGCAACTTCTTTAGGCTGAAACTGTCGGCATTGCAGTTTGCCTTTCTGATGAGGTGTCCGAATTAGAACTGGCGGTTTCTACCTCCTATCCGATTGCAGAAAAGGTACTTAGAGGTATCTGCCCGGTTAACCAGCAAAGAACCTTAGTAACCTTGAAAGTGGCACCGGCATCTTACACTATTGATAAATAGGTACATACGAGGTTTTTCCTCCAAAGGACGTTGAGATGGCGAAGAGTACGAAGGTGACGTGGGGAATGTGGCGGATTGACCCGCAGAAATGGTCTCGTGTCGTAGATCGCTGCGGACAACCGGTCGCGTCGGTTGACACCGAAGCAGACGCGAACGCCAATGCCAGCTTGATTGCGGCAGCCCCCGACATGTACGAATTGCTCGAGAGCCTGGAAAACAGCGATATTTTGCCCGAAGACGTGGTCGAAGATATCCGTCTGGTTCTGCGCCGCGCCCGCGGCGATTTTGGTCTGGCAGTGTTCTCGCGCGGCATTCCGAAACATTGGCGCTCTACACAGGATTGGATGAAGTTCATCGACAACCTGTGGAACTCGGATTCCAAGGCGCACGAATAGTCGTTTTTCCCACAAAACAATCTTAACGTCGAGCTTTGCTCGACCGAGACAGCCGACTCAACCGCCTCGCATAGTCGCGATGTCATTCGAAGTCCCTGAATCCCCTTTGCTTCCCAGCCTGAGACTTGCTATTGTGGGCAACCGGATTGAATTGTCCGGACCATCCTCGGCTCTTGAACGAGGCCTCGGACATGCGCCCATGAAGCAGCTGAAACCAGTCGTCTGGAGTAAGGGCACCTTCCTGACCCCGCAGCATTTGCAGGTGCAGGACCGATTTCTCGAGGACACGCTTAATTTCCGGCTGCAGGCCTTGAAGTTTTGCCCTTGGGGTTTCCGGCAACTGGCTGTGAATCAGGAACTGCTCGCGGAAGGCCAGTTCGCAGTCACCAGCGCCGCCGGAATTTTTCCGGACGGATTATTGTTCGATGTTCCGGAAGCTGACGCGCCGCCTCCCTCGAAATCTCTGGAAGAATTTTTCGATCCCCACTCTACTAACCTTGATATCTATTTGGCGGTGCCCGACTATCGCCAGCAGGGGCTGAACGTTTCGAATGGAAAAAATGGAGCGACGCGGTATCTGGCCGAGGTGGCTCCATTTCGCGACGAGAATACCGGGTCGAGTGAAAAACCGATCCAGATCGCGCGCAAGAACATGCGGCTGGTTGCCGATACGGAGAACCGTGAAGGTTCCTCGGTGCTGCGAATCGCCAATGTGGAGCGGACTCCGGCAGGGACATATCAGCTCAATCCGCGGTTCATTCCGCCGCTGATCGAGATTGGTGCGAGCGAATATCTGGTGGGATTGCTGCGCGGGCTGGTGGAATTACTTTCGGCGCGCAGCACACAACTTTCTTCCGGGCGCCGCCAGAAAAACCAGAGCCTCGCCGATTTCACTGCGTCTGATATTGCGAATTTCTGGTTGCTTTACACGGTGAATTCGAACTTTCCTGTTTTTGCGCACCTGTACGAAAGCAAGAAGTGCCATCCCGAAGAACTGTATGCCGCGATGGTGTCGCTGGCCGGATCGCTGACCACGTTTTCGCAAAAGTTGCGTCCGAAGGACCTGCCGCTTTATGAGCACGACTCGCTGGGACAAATCTTTTCCGAGTTGGATGAAAAAGTTCGTGCCTTACTCGAAACAGTCGTGCCCACAAACCTGGTCTCCCTGCCTTTGAAGTTGGTGCAAAACTCGATTTACGGAACGGCCATCGATCAAGACAAATATCTGGCCAATACGCGGATGTATCTGGCGGTGAGCGCCGAGACCAGCGAGCAGAACATCATTCAAAAAGTCCCGCAGCTAGTGAAAGCGTGCTCAGCCACGCACATCGATCATCTGGTTAAGCAGGCGCTGCCGGGGATTCAACTCCGGCATCTATCCAACCCGCCGAGCGCGATTCCTGTGAAGCTGAAGTACCAATACTTCGCGTTAAACCAGTCTGGGGCGGCATGGGAGGCGGTGAACCGCGCACGCAATTTCGCTGCCTACGTTCCTGGAGAACTACCCAACCCCACACTCGAACTGATCATCCTGCTGCCGCAAGCCAACTGAGGACGAAGACGGCCAATCCTGGATCAGTGTTTCAGTGCGAAATAAAGCACCACGATCGCGCCGATGAAAAAAAGAATCGTCAGGGTCAGAACCAGCGGCCAATAGGAGGCGGCTGGAGTCTGCATTCCCGAGTCCATCTTGGGTGCTTTGGGAGCAGGCGGAGCCGTGAGCTTTGGCACGGGCGGCGGGCTTGGCACGCGGAGTGATTGCGGCATCGCCACTTTAGGCAATGTCGCGCGCGACGCCGGGCTTGGATTCCCTGCTTCCGTGGCTTCAGCTGAGAGTTCCGCGGCATTTACCCTGGAAATAATGCGCGTGTACTCGCTCGGACCTGGCGAAAAAGCGGGCTCGGGCATCGGCTGCGCTTCCTCGATCGGTGAAGAGAAACTGCGTGTGGCACCCGACATCGAAGATCCGATGACGGACAGCGGTGGCAGCGGTTTGTCGGCTGCCGGCGTCGCTGCGGACGGATTGGGAAACGTCATCGGCACCTGGGCAGCGACAGGGACTGGAAGCGGCACAGAGACAAGTGGAGTGATAGTCGGGAACTCTGACGCTGTCGGCTGGGATCCGGGCAGACCCGGACTTGAAGGCAGCACAGGAGGCTCGGAGTTTCGCGCGGGAAGATTGATATCCGCAAATACGCTCGTGAACGAGGAATTGTCGCGCGCGGATTCTTTCACAACCGTTTCGGATTTGTCGGTGGCGGGTGAAGGCGGACTCATTGCACCGAACATTGCGGTGAATTCTCCGACTTTCGCTTGCGGGGGCTCAACTTCGCGAAATGAAGAGACGGGAACGTCGGCCGGCCGGTCACCGGAGAAGGGCCCCCGGAAGAAAGCTGTGAACTCCCCCGCCTTCGGCTCGCTGCGTGCGCCATCGTCATTAAGCGAAGGAATTTTGTGCGTCGCGTCGGGATTGATCGAGTCTCGCCCGAGCCTCATTCCTGCATCTGGACCTGGAGTACCCAGAAACTGCTCGGTGAAGGATCCAGGCGCGCTCCTCAGCCCCGAGTTACCCAGTGGGCTGGAGCCAGGGAGAACAGAGCTGCGGCTGTCGTTGTCTTTCTGGCCGCGCATAGCCGCTTGCGATTCAAAGTCACCAAAGGCGCGGGTGAAGGATCCCGAGCTTTCTCCGGATGGTCGAGCACCATCGTCGGGGCGTGGAACCGTTTGCTTTGCTGGCGGCGGAATCTCCCGTGCACCGCTGGACCGCGCCTCATACTGTCGAACCCAATTCTGCAGCTTCGAAGGCTCGGGAAATTGGGTGACCAGGTAGCCGTACAGAGTTCCGCTATACCGGCCGGTTTCAAGTACCAATCCCGGCGGTTGAGGTGCGAGCCGATGAAAGGCGTCGAGCACCCATTGCAAGGTCGGCTGGCCTGAGGCTTGCGCGCCGCAATCGAGGATATGGACAAGCACCCGTTCGCCGCGAACCTTATGGTTCGCGATAAACGTTTCTACCTCGCCAGAGGTGACCGATTCGAGGAGTTCGTATTTTTCGCTGAACTTCATTGTTCCGGGAAGAACTCTCGTGAAGCAGAGAAGCGCGCTTCCAGGCGACGACCGCCGCGCCAAGGCGAAACTCTTCGCCCGCTGCGCGAAGATTATACCCCGATTGTGTCCTAGAAGCCTTGCTGGAAAAGCGATCGGCGACTACTGATCAAAGTCAGTCAATGTTTGGACGCGGAGATGGCAGCAAGCAGACTATCGTCGGCGCCTTCATCGCCCAGGCGTTTTTTGAGTTCGGAATTTAGTTTGAAGTCCACGCCATAGGTATCAACCAGCATTGCCATACGTTTGCTGGTGATGCCACCGGAAAGGCCGGTTTCGATCTCACTGAGTGAAAAAGATTTGGTTTTGCTTTTTGCCAGCGGCTGCCAGTTGGCTTCCGGGCGCGAGATCAATCCCTGGGCCAGCATTTGGGCGAGACGATCCTGAGCCATTTTGTTCTTCTGTCTCGCCGCTTTCTGAAACCAGTGCGCCGCCTCGTGCGGGTCCTTGGGCACTCGCAGGCCGTCCGCATGCACAACGCCCAATGCGTATTCCGCCGGGGCGTAGCCGTGAAGCGCGGCTTTCTGCAGCCATTCCAGGCCCTGCTGGAAATCAGGCTTCAATCCCGTGATTTTGATGGCGTCAGAACCATAATAAGCTTCTGCCAGTTTGAATTGGGCTTCCGCGTTCCCCGCTTCTGCCCGCCGCTGAAGGAAAGCCAAATCTTCGCCCTGAGAGAAGGCAAACAGCGAGAAGGCAAGGCACACGGCAAAGTTTCGAACCAGGATCGATCGCAGAATGGCGCGCACAAAGGGCTGCATGGGCGTGATCAACAATGGCCTGCGATATTATTTCTGCAACGTGTTGAAGTCAATGATAGCGTAGCTGTCCTCCTTACCCAGCCAGCTTCTTTCTGACGCAGGTACTTGACACAACCGTTGCTCCTGCACGAGCATTCGATCCTGCGCCGAAACAGGCAAGGCACAGCGCTTCGACGCGTGTTGCCAGCAATCCCATGAAGTATTGCGTCACATGTCATCGGACCTATCCCACCACCCTCGAGGTATGCCCGTCCGACCAGATGGCATTGCAGATCGCGCACGAGTTTCAGCCGGGAATGATCATCCGCAACAAGTACGAGATTCTGGGCCGCATCGGAGTCGGCGGCATGGGCTTCGTCTATCGTGGCCGGCACATTACCTTCAACGAATTGTGCGCGATCAAGATTGTCAATGACGACATCGCGGGGGACCCGAATTTCCTGCAAAGATTCCAGACGGAAGCTATTGTTACCCGGCGGTTACGCCATCCCAATGCGGTGAGGGTCGATGACTTCGACTACACGGACGACGCGCGTCCCTTCATCGTAATGGAACTGGTTGAGGGCAGGAACATAGCTCAGGTGCTTCAGGAGAGCGGAGTGTTTGCTGTTTCGCGTGCGACTCGCATTGGCGTACAGGTCGCGCGAGCGCTGGGCGCTGCGCACAAGCTCGGCATCGTGCACCGCGATATCAAGCCCGGCAACATTGTTCTCGCCGCCGATGAGCAAGGCCAGGAAACCGCCAAGGTCCTCGATTTTGGAATCGCGAAGCTACGCGAGGCCGCTGGAGATGCGCGGCCTGACATGACCGTGACCGGGATGGTTGTGGGCACGCCTTCCTATATGTCTCCGGAGCAGTTCATGGGCAAGAAAGCGGCCGGAGAAATAGATGGACGGACCGACATTTATTCGCTGGGGATCGTGCTCTACCAGATGCTGACCGCGCAATTGCCCTTTGAAGGCGAGACGTTGTACTCGCTGATGATGCAACATTTGGAAGGCAATGTGTGCGCTCCGCACGAGCTGAAGCCGCAGTTGAACATACCTGAGCGGCTTTCACGGACGATCGTCAAAGCGATTTCGAAGTCACGCGAGCGGCGCTACCAGACGGCGGAAGAGTTCGCGATGGCTCTGGAAGAAGCGGCAGCGCCTCCGCCTGCGATAGACGTCTCGCACGTAGAACAAGTACGCCCGGCATCGTCTCAGGTCTTAGCGTCTCAAGTGACCGCGCGACCAACCGACGAAGCGGAGCTGCCGGTGACGGCAGCAATCACAGACGAACGAGTCATCGCAATTCAGGCCAAACCGCTCTCGCCGGTCGTCGAAGTAAGCCCAGCATCTTCGTCGGCGATCGCAACCGTTCAACCGAAGACGGATGCTTTTGCTCCCACGAGCATTGCCCAACACTTGTTTGTGCAGTCGCGCAAGTTCCGAGCGAAACACGTGTTTCAAATTGCGGCGTTGTTGCTGGCTACGGCTGTTTTGGCCGGCGTTGGGTATATGAAGTACGTCTCCATCCGGAGCGCGAGAATCGAAAGGACGGTCATCGAGAAACTGAAGAGCGCGCCTTCAACCACGCTGCGACAGGCGAAGATTGCTGTGTTTGTGTCACTCAATCGCGAGGTCACTCTCAATGGCGACGTTGCCAATGATGAAGATCGCGCCGCTGCGATCTCGCTAACGTCAGCCGTTCCCGGCGTAACCGGCGTCATCAATCACGTGCGAGCCGTGGCCGCCGAATCTTTCGAAACTCTGATCAATCGCGGAGTGGGGTATCTCGATGCAGGAAACTACCCGTCTGCAATTGATTGCTTTCAGAAGGCATCGGCCGATCCAACCTGGGGCAAGAAGGCGCAGGACCTGTTGCAGCGCGCTCAGCGAGCACAGCAAACCGAACAGCAATTATTAAAAAATCGTCAGTGAGCAAGAATGGTAGAAAGTCGTTCCTGAGAGGAGTCATCCCGAACGCCCGCGCTTTTACCAGCGGGCGGAGGGATCTCGGTATCAAACTCAGCCTGCGGAGAGCCCGGCAATCCCTTCCTGAAAATCAACCCAGCTTAGGAGCCGCGGACACGAGCGGCTCCCAAACAATCACGACCCCTGACTGAAAGCCTCTTTCACGACCTGGGCCTCGGTCTGGTCGGCGTTCGCCTGCTGCTGTTCCAGGGCCTTATCTGCGCTTGGATCGGGCGCAGGAGGCGGCACATCGGAGGCAGTCGTACTAGTATCAGGAGCTTTCGGGAGACCGCTCGTTCCCTGCTTTGACGCAAGCTCCTTCATCCCCTTGTCGAGCTGCTCTTGAAAGTGATTGTGCATCTCCTGCAAGTCATCGACGCCGACGGCGACCTGCTTGCCGGCCGCGCAGTCTGAGGTCTTGCTGGCGCTTACGCTGGCGATCACTTTACGGTCCTGATCAGGCGTATCGGAGATTCGCGTGAGCACGTCGCCTTGAGTCAGCTGGCATTCAGTACCGTCAGAGTTGACGGCAAGATCGGTCGAGACGATGAACGTGCGCCGTGCAGGATCTAAGGCTGGGGGCACCTGCTCGGACGTGGGCTGGGGCTGCGGTGCGCCCGAGGAAGCCTGGTCGCCTGAGGACGCCTGGTTCTGGCTCCCGGCCTGGGCCTGTTGCTCGGCGAGTTGCGCCTTCACTTCCTCAGCGATAGCCTGTTTGACCTCGGGCGTTAGAGTCACCGATCCAGAATTTCCGCCTGATGCAGACGCATTTCCGCCGCCGGAGGATGGGGGAGCATCATTAGCCGCGGCATCGTTCGCGGCAGCGCGCGCAGCATAAGCCGCCTCCAGATTGGCGGCAATCAAGTAGTCGGTGAGCCAGAATGCTGCCGAAGGATACACGGGATAGGGCGCGAAGTACCATCCGTAGTAGCCATACCAGGGTGCGGCTCCCCAGCCCCAGCCAAAATAAACAGGTGCCGGCCACGGGTTGAAGGCCCATCCGTAAAACACCGGCGCGAAGAAGAATGCAGGATGGTAGCCGTAATAGCAGCAATAACCGCCGTAGGAGTATGACCGATACACGCTGGTGTACGAGACGTGGTTGATGACCGTTGTCCTGGAGACGTAGCTGACGCCGTTGCGAGTGGCGTAGGACCGCTGCACGTATCCGGAACCCTTGCCGGTGCTGACAATGCGGGCGCCATTGTGGGTGCTCTCAATGCGCCGGCTGCCGTTCAGTCCATGTTCGATGTGCATGCCGTTGCGGTTGACGGAGCGGATCTGGCCGTTCGGACGAATGTTGGCCGTTCCGCCGCCGCGCAAGGAGACCTGACGTCCCGGGGCAGGACGCATTGCGCTGCGTCCCGCCGAAGCGTTGCCGCCAGTGCGAGTCATGCCATGATTGGAACCGGCGCGGGAATTGGCCGTTGAGTTTCGTCCGCCGGCACGGGAGTTGGTCATGGAATTTCGTCCGCCGACAGAAGACGTCCGGCCAGAGTTCATTCTGCCGCCGCCGGTGGAACTGCGCCCTGCCATCGACGACCGATTGCTGGTTCCCGTCCTGTTTGATCCCATGCCGGTTCTTCCGGAAGATGGCGACGTCCGTGATGCCGGCCGCGACATTGAGTTAGAAGGGCGACCCGCCTGCGTCCGAGGAGCGGGAGCAGAGTGCGAAGCCTGAGGCGCAGGACCACTGTTTTTGTGCTGGGCTGCGCTTCCCACCGTGATCAGGAAGGGCAACACGGCCAATGCCACGGCAGCCCTGAGATTTTCCGGCTTTGAGGTTGAACTCATGGGACACCCCCAATAAACACATTCGATCGTTTCTATTCGCCAACCCAAACTTCAGCTTTAGGGCGAATGACACTCAGACCTGGGTGCGCATTCACCGAACCAACTTGAGAAGCAGCTTTGTTTGAGAGTGATTACAAACCGACGTCTCTCGCCGACGCCTGCAGCGGCGCCATGGGCCGCGAAACACGTCCCCGCGGTTAGCCATGTTGCCCTCTGATGGCCAGCAAGTCAACTGGGAAATTCCGGTGCGCCGCAAGTCTCGCACGGAGAAGCAAACCCTACGCTCAAACAAAAGTTTTTCGCTGTCGAAAGAAACTTAACCACGTGGGATAGATAAGTTCCCGTGGAATTCTCGCAGGCTTGGGGTGTAGTATTTCTCGCGCAGTTTGCGGCTGAAGCTTGTTTCCGCGCAGAAGGATTTTGCATGTCGGTCAGCAGCAGTTCGGTGAGCGGGTTTGATGCTCCTTTGCCCGCGGGCCAACGATTTTTGCCGCGCGATCGGGAGAGCTTCTTCGACGCGCAGGCACGCAATCGCCGCACGACCTGGCGATTATCGGCACTGTGTGTGATCGCAGCGGTGATCATGGGAATCCCACTCGCGCTGGTTGTCACACCGCTGCTTTATGGCGTAGCACTGATCGTTGCCGACACCATCAATCTGTTCTCGCCTCTATCTCCAGCATTCTGGCGACTGGCCAACGAAATCGCCCGCTTTGGAATTGTGGCCTTCGAATCGTTGTTGCAGCATAAAGCGGCTGATCCGCGAACCCTCGTTTTGGGAACGGCAGTGTTGCTGCTTCCCGGCGCAGCATTTTCGGTACTGTTGTGGCTGGGCATCAATGCTGTTTTTCGACGCGCGGGTGTAGGCGGAGCGTTGCTGGCGTTGAAGGCCCGGGAACCGAATCAAGGAGAACTGAAAGAGCTGCAGCTGGCCGATGTCGTTGAGGAAATGGCGATCGCCGCCGGTCTGCCGGCGCCCCGGGTGATGCTGGTCGATGCTCCGGGAGCGAACGCCGCCGTGATTGGCACATCTCCGGAGGACGCCCGCATTGTGGTTTCCCGCCGGCTGATCGACGACTTGAACCGTGATGAGCTCGAAGGCGTACTGGCGCGCTTGATCGCATCCATCGGCAATGGCGACCTGCGCATTGCTTTCCGCGTGACTGCAATCTTTGAAGCTTGCGGCCTGCTGGTCGCGATCATCAATTCTCCATTTGGACCACAGTCCCGCCGCACCCTGTGGCGCATCGTTCGTTGCGGCTTGAGTGGTTCGGGAAACAATCCGCAGGAAGCCGCTGCCGTTGCCGATCTGCTCACACGCAGCGTCACCCTCGAGTCCGACGACATCGATCGTTTCTTCGATCCCACCACAAAAAGATCAAAATTGCGTTCGCGGCGGAATTTCTTGTTCTTCCCCATATTCTTCACCAATTTTGCGGTGAAGCTCTCATTGTGGTTTTTCTCGGGACTGGTACTGGGGCCTTCGGTGGCGCTGCTATGGCGGACGCGCCAGTATCTGGCCGATGCGTCCGCCGTGCAGCTTACGCGCAACCCTGATGGGCTATCGTCGGCATTGCAAAGACTAAATCAGGATTCCGGAGAAGTCCCGGGTGGAGGCTGGGCATCCCATTTGTTCGTGGTCGATCCAAAGCATTCGGGCCGGATGGCGCTAGATCCGGCGACGGCGCAACAGTTCCGGGTTCTCGCTCAAGCCTGGGACGTTTCCGCCGGAGGCACAAGCCAACCGGCGCAAGACGATGCGGCGAAATACAAAGAAGCCAGCGCGGTGTTTCGTGCAGCTGTAATGGGCGATACCGGCGCGGTGGCGCGCATTCACGCGTTCACCCAGGCATTGTCAGTGACGAATCCGGACCTTGCGGCCAAGATTCCGAGCCCTGCAGATTTGGCCGCTCTTCGGACTGGCGACCCCGCTGCTCTGGTTCGCCTTCGCGCGCTCGGTACCGTCTTCGGCCAGCAATCCCCGCGCCGCACCAAAACGCAAGAACAATCGCCAGATGCATCTTCGTGGAGCGTGCTCGGATTCCATCCGTCATTGAAGCGACGGCTGAAGCGACTGGAGCGGATGGGCGCGCATATCAAACTCGAAGCGTCAGATTCGAAAACGTGGATCGTCGGCTTGGTGTTCGGATTGATCTTTTCTCCATTCTTTCTGCTGATTCTGGCGCTATTCTTGCTGCTGATTTCGATCATGGTGGTTACGAGCATGACATTCCTTGTGATCTGGCTGGCCTTCATTCATCAGGCATTTGCCCTGATTGCGCACCATTGACGCTCTGCAGGGGGAGGGGAAGGGGATGCACATCTCGCCACAAATGATCGGGCTGGTTATCGCAGCCGTGCTGTTGCTGTGGGTCATTTCTGTTTTCAATGCACTGGTGGCGATGCGCAACCGCGTGCAAAATGCGTGGGCCCAGATCGACGTTCAACTGAAGCGGCGGCACGACTTGATTCCGAACCTGGTAGAAGCGGTACGTGGATACCTCGCGCATGAGCGCTCAGTCTTCGACTCGGTGACGCAAGCTCGCGCGCAAGCCATCGCCGCGGGCGCAAATCTGGAACAGCGCATGGCTGCCGAGACGATTTTGAGCGGGGCGCTCGGAAAGTTGATGGCTGTTGTCGAAAACTATCCGCAGTTGCGCGCGTCGGAAAACGTTCAAATGCTACAGGAGCAGCTTACCTCCACCGAGAACCGCATCGCCTATGCGCGGCAGTGCTACAACGACGAGGTCATGAAGTACAACACGACGCAGTCGACCTTCCCGCGCAATCTTTTCGCGAGTCTGCTCGGGTTCTCTTCCGCCACTATGTTCACCGCCGCCGACCCCGAGCGTGCCAACGTGATGGCCAAGATTTAGAACTGAACAGAGCTATTCCTCCCCCATTTTGCGGATCAGCACTTCCAGGGTGAAGCGCCAATTGTCTTGCAGGCTCCGCAGCGCGCCCTCGACATCGTTTTGGCGGATCGCCCGGATGATGGCATTGTGACGAGCGACCGATTCCGGGATCAGCTGGGTGTTTCCCATGTACAGAGACTCGTAACGGCGAATCGAGAGCCGCAAGCCGGAAATGATCGCGTGCAGACGATGGTTGTTCGACTGGCTGGTGAGCACTTCGTGCCAACGGCTGTCAATCGCGATCGCTTGCTGAGCATCCCGGGATCTGGCGAATTCTGAGTTGATACGCGCCAGTTCCGGCGCCAACAAGTGAATGCAGACCCAACTCGACCGAACTGCCAACCCTTCCAGGGTCCACATGATGGGATAAATTTCACGAACGTCGCGCGCGGACAAAGGCTCGACCGAGAACCCGCGCCTTTGGTCGGACCGAACAAAGCCTTCGCGCTCGAGTTGCAGTAAAGCTTCCCGCAGGGGCGTGCGGCTGACTTTCAACTGAGTCGCCAATCGCGATTCGTTGAGAGCCTCGCCCGCTTCCAGTTTGCCATCGATGATTCGCCGCAAAAGACTTTCGCGGATGTGCAAGCGGAGGCGATGCGAGCCGCTTTGTCGTTCCGGCTTCTTTGGAGTCATTCGATCTCAGCGATCCACGTTTTTACTTGATCTTCGGTCACATTGGCGCCGGTGAGCGGGCTACAAACTGTTCCCTTGGCGAGTGATGAGTGGCTGAGAAGCGCCGCGATGCCAGCCACACCGGAAGGTTCGACGACCAGGTTCAGATGTTTGTGGACGAACTTCAACGCCTGCTTCATCGCATCATCGCTCACCAGAACGATATCGTCCACGACGTCCTGAATATCGGCGAGGGCTTCCGTGATGGGCACGCGCACGGCGATCCCATCGGCGATGGTGTCAACCGTGGGCGTAGTCTGCAGTTGGTGAGAACGCCAGGACAATGCCATTGATGGCGCGCCCTCAGCGCACACTGCGACGACGCGGGTTTTAGGCGAACGGGCTCGAAACCAACAGCCCAGCCCGGCAAGGAGTGCCCCATTCCCCAGAGGGACGATCAATCTATCAATGGTGACGCCGGCATTCGTTATTTCCATCGCCATGGTCCCGGCGCCGGCAGTGATCGCGGGTTCGCGGCCGTCCTCAACGAAGATGGAATTCGAGCGATTGGCGTCGTCGCGGGCGTGATCCTTGGCTTCATCGAAGTCGCGTCCGATCAGATGCACAATGGCGCCCGTCGAGCGAATGCAATCAATTTTTCGCGGACTGGCGTTTTCGGCCGCATAGACCGCGACTTGAATTTCGCGCTGCCTTGCAGAGTATGCTAGCGCGAGGCCAAAGTTGCCCGCCGATGCGGTGACGAGTGCCTTGCCATCAGCGGGCAGGGAATTAACAAATGAATCCGTGCCGCGGCCTTTGAAGCACCCGACAGGATTTTCGCACTCGACTTTGCAAAGCAGCCGGGCCCCCACCGCAGCCGAAAGCGCGGAATTCTCGATCTGGCGGGAGTTGAGAAACTCCGCGCGGATCCGAGTGCGAGCTGATTCTATGGCGCTCGCAGAAATACGCGCGGCTTGATTGGAGATGGGCATTCTGATCATCAATTGTATACAAATAGTGGCTTATTGTGTACAATAATTGCTAAACGTTTTGTACAGCGAGGCAAGAATATCTATGATCGATCACATCTCACTCGGCAGTCTCCACTTTGAGGAAGCCATCAAGTTCTATTCTGCCGTCTTTGCCCCGCTGGGTTACAGGTTGGAGCATCATACTCAAGAAGAAGCGGCGTTTGGCCCGCCCGGAAAATGGGTCTTCTGGCTCTACCCGGTGGAAGCAAGCGGGGGTATAGTCGGCAAGCGCTGCCACGTTGCAGTGACCGCAACCAACAAAGACGACATCGTCCGATTTCACGAATTGGCGAAGCAGAAGGGAGCCGCCACGGTCCGCGAGCCTGGCGGACGCCCGGACATCAGCCCAGATTATTTTGGCGCGATCATCCGCGATCTTGACGGCCACACGATTGAAGTTGTGCACTGGACCATGTAGTCGCCGGAGATGATTAGCAGCCGTAGCTGGTCTCCAAAGATCGAATTTGCTCCATCCGTGTGAGGAACCGTGGAACAGATCAGCTGGAAGGATTTTGAGAAGGTCGAACTGCGTGCTGGGACCATCCTAGAGGTCGAGGATTTTCCCGAAGCGCGCAAGCCGGCCTATAAGCTGAAAATCGATTTCGGCGATCTCGGCGTGAAACAGTCGAGCGCGCAGATCACGCACCTCTACCGCAAAGAAGATCTCCTAGGTAAACAGATACTGGGCGTCCTCAACTTCGCGCCTAAGCAGATCGCACATTTCCGCTCCGAAGTGTTGACGACCGGGTTCTACTTGCCGAGTGGAGAAGTTGTCTTATTGCATCCGGAAAGGAAAGTGCCCAATGGAGCAAAGCTTGGCTGAGCCGAGGGCAGGCAAGCACGCGGTGGATTTCAACCGCATCCGTGCGATTACGTTCGATTGCTACGGGACATTGATCGATTGGGAAACGGGGCTTTTGGGGGCATTGCAGTCAATTCTGCGGGCGCACGGACAAAATATCAGCAACCACCAGTTGCTTGAGATTTACAGTGAACTCGAGCCGAAGGCGCAGAATCCTTATCGCCGCTACCGCGAGGTGCTGGCCAGCGTCGCGGTCGGATTCGGCGAGCGGCTTGGATTCAGGGTGTCAGACGATGAAGCGCAATCGCTAGCTGAGTCAATGAAGAACTGGACGCCTTTCCCGGATACGGTCGAAGCCCTGACTAACCTCAAGAAAAAGTACAAGCTGGCCATCATCTCCAATACCGATGATGATCTGTTTGCGGGCACCGCGCCCCATTTGCAGGTCAAGTTCGACGCGGTGATCACGGCCGAGCAGGCAAAAGCCTATAAGCCCTCTTTAGCTCCGTTTCGTCTGGCTCTGCAAAAGCTTGGCTTGCCTGCGGAACAAATCCTGCATGCCGGCCAGAGCGTGTATCACGATGTGCTCCCGGCCCGATCCCTAGGTATGCCGACCGCCTTGATATTCCGCCGCGGTTTCGGAGCAACCCGCCCGACCGAAGGTGATCCCGACCTTAAAGTGCCCGACCTACAGACGCTAGCCTCCATTGCAGCCTAGGCCTGCACCTTCGTCAAAAGACCGCCCCGCTCCCTCCTGCAACGCACGGCGGGAAGCGTCGTGGTGCGGAATCCCATTTCGTTACTCGGGGAATCTCAGGAATGTATTGACTCTAGGGCAATAGGCCCCGATTTGGCACCGCCACAATGGCAGCCCGGGAGTAGCTGAGAAATCTACCCTTGTGTCCGGGGGGCTGTGGGGGTACTATTCCCGACCGATTACCAGTTCTTGGTCGGAGTGGAAGCCGGGAGTCAGGGCCCTGTACCACGCGAACTCTGCCTGCAGAGTGCGGCAGCCTTCGCGGGTGTTGAGTGAGATTCTCAGAAGGAGCCAAAAATGAGTGATATGACTGGTTTGCACGTGCGCAGCAAAATCATCAAAGTACCGGACGCCAGCCCGGGCCTGATCTTCATCAACGGCCAGCAGAAAGAATTCAGAATCGAGAACATGTGGAAGTCTCCGGTTGCGCCTGCGCCTAACATGAACGTCGATGTCGATTTGGACAGTAACGGCACGATTGTCGCGGTCTCGCAAGTTCCCGACGCGCAGATCGCCAGGGAGCAAGCGGAGGTCGCGCTCAAAGGCGCGACGGAAAAAGGCAAGAAACTTTGGGCTTCGGCCGTCGCTGCGGCGGGGCTGCCCAATCTGGTGGCCGGGATTTTGCTCTTCATTTCCTGGATATTCCTCACGGCCACTTCCATGCAGGGTTCTTATGGCGGCCAGCAAGATTACACGTTTTGGCAAGTGTTGGGACTGTTGAACGCCAGCAATCTGCTTGAGGCCGTGCAACGCAATACTCATCCCAGTGCCGGCATCTATGGCTTCCTCGCCTTAGTCTGCCTGCTGGCGCCCTTCGCTTACGTGGTGTGGAAAGATAAGCGCGCCCACCTGGGCGGTGTGGCTCCTCTTTTGTTCATGATCATCGTCGCGATCATGTTTCGCAGCAGTTTGGGTAGCGCTGTGACAGGCGGGGCCACTGCTACAGGCGCCTACCGAGAGGCGCAGAAGCAAGTCATCGACGAATTCATGAAGACCGTTTCGCTCGGCTTCGGAGCGTATCTGGGAATGTTGATCTCGCTGTATTTCGCCGGGGTCGGAACCATGAAGTTCCTCGGCGCGAAGCCCGGCGGCCTGGTCACCGAAAGGCCACAGAAATTGGCAGCGTGAATCAGTAGGTTACTTCTTGCAAATTGTTGTTCTGCTCGGGCATGGGCAGTCCCTTGTAAATACCAAAGCGATCCCCGGTGGAGGTGAAGGAGGCGTAGACGCGACTGAAGCCAGCCGTGCCCATGCCTCGCGCTTTTATCCCGAAGTGGAAATCAAAGTCGTCGAGAGGAAGCGCCGACTGGTTAGGATCTGCGTCCCATGGAATTGGGGTGGTCGTCAGCAGAATAGGCGCACCCACGGTAGTTGTTCCAGGGGCGATCTGGTTGAGAGAGACGACTATCCGCTTGTGCAGGGGGTCGTGCCCCGTGTTGTAGTAGGCAATATTCACCGTGCCGGTAGAGGCATCGGTCGAGATAGAGGGAAAGAACTGGTGCCCGCCGCCGGTGTTCACGCCGGTAACTGCCGACCAACTCGCGCCATCATTAGTGGACGTGCTCATAACAACATCCGCGTTCAGGCAAAGAGAGATCCCGTTCGTGCCTAATCCCCCGACAAACGTGAAATATTCGGCGCACCGATCCCAAACCACGAAAGTAGTTATGGTCTTCCCGTCCGCCTCTAAGCGGTGCGCGTGCCTGGAATTTGTATAGGCAAGCATGTTCTGGCTGCTCAAAGCCTGATTGTTGACGAAGGTACCGAAAGACTGTTTTTCGGTTGCGACGGTAGTGGGTGCCGTGCAGACCGGGGCGGTAGGTGCACCTGCTGGAGTACAAGAAACGAACTGAACGAGTTCAACGGCGGCATCCGTGTTCGAGGTCTGATCCATATAGGTGACGGTAATCTTGCCGTCCGGCCGGACTTGAACGTTTCCGTTCGAGGCACCGCTGAAGAACACGCTTTCTCCAACCGCGCTGACCGTCACAGGTTTGCTGCAGGACAGAGTGGCATTGGTACAGGCCACGAGTTCGACGCCTACGATACCGTTCCCGATGCTGCCCACATAAGCCACGTACACATTACCCGCTCCTTTCCCGGCCGTTGTGGGTCGCTCGTCCACGGCGAGGCTGGGATAGTCGTCCGCGTTATTGATCCCTCCTGACGGGGTCGGGCCGATGATTGCCGGATGAGTAGCCATCCAACAAGAAGTTGCCTGAGCAGTGGTGTGCGTGCCATTGGGGCACAGAGTCGCATTCAACAGCGTCGCGGAGGATGCGCGAAACAAACCGATGGCCGAAAAGCCACCCAAGCCCGGAGAATAACGGAGGTCGACGGCGAAGAACGCATCCCGTGCCGGATCGGCCGCTATGACCACCCCGCCATTACTGGAAAAGCTGTTTCCGTTAGCGGTGAAGGCGGGCAGTCCGCCTTCAAACTGGGGGGCGCAGCTGGTCGTGGCGGCGCGGCGAACATAGTAGCCGCTTACGCTGCCATCCCAATTTGTTCTTGTGCTGGGTTGCGCGAAAGTGGTCCCACGGGAATCGAAGGCGCCGGCAACAACAAGGTCCTCATTCAGTGCAACGCGGTTGGGAATAAAGTCCAACGACTCCATCTCCTGCGGCACGGCACTGGCCGCAGGCTCAAGATTGAAGCGAGTGCCTAAGGTCGCTCCGCAATGCACCGTCGCTGCAGCGTGCAGGCTGACGCTCAATCCCAGCGTTACACATGCCGTTAGAATCGTCGTCCCGAGTGATTTCATTTGCGCGCATCTCCTTTAAAATCTGTTTCCTGACAATCCCCGCTTAATAAGAAAATTGCACGAGCGTGTTGTTTTGGTCGGGTTGTTGCGTGCCGCTCGAAGTACCGAAGACGTTGTTCCAGGTGTAGTGCACGTACACACGGCTTTGTCCCTTGGTGCCTGTGCCAGCGGCCGCTATGCCGATGCGATCGCCAAAATCGGTGACTCCCGTCGCACTCGACACGATGAAATTCTGAATGCCGGCGTTGGGGTCGGTTGAGGCCGAAGTCAGGGCGATGGCAGGTTCGGCCGTAGTCGAGCCCGGCAGTATCTGGCTCAGGAAAATCTGGCTCCGTTGCAGGAACGGATCATTCTGCGTCGAGTAGTACGCAATATTAGTGGTGCTGGTGGATGCATCGAGTGCGACAGACCCGAAGAATTGGTGGCCGACAGCCGAGATGACCGGGGCGGGAAGGGACCAAGTTGTTCCGCCATTCGTCGACAAGGTCATAGCCACGTCCACTTTGGTACATACGGGATCCGTTAGGGCAACTGTGCCAGAGATGCCTTCTGGGGGATTCAGAGAGCGGCAGCGGTCATAAATCAGAAAGGTCGTAAACCCGCCCCCAGCATCGCGGCGGCTGACATGCTTTGGGAACAGGGAGGACCCGAAGTTATTGTCTCCGGGGTTAAAGTTGGCAACTACGTTGACCGCTGTAACCAACAGCGGTTTCGAGCAGGTCGGGACTGCGGGTGCTCCATTGGGCTTGCAGGTCACAAATTTGATATCGATAGGATTCGGCAGTTGGCCAAAGGGCCTGGTAAATGTCCAATAGGAGATGGTGATTGCCCCATCCTGCCGAACTTGAATCCAGGGATGAGCGCCGAAGGTATCGGCCCCGCTGACCGTCAGGGGACTAACACTGCAATTCAAAGTCACTCCACTGCACGACAGGATCTGGATACTGGACGTGGCGGGGAAAGCGCTTGCGTTCAGGACTTGGGCCGCGACGTAGAGATCGCCCGCGCCGGTTCCGGAAGCGCGCGTGTCAAAGGCCAACTGCGGAGATAGTACCTCGAGGTTGTTGCTGAAATTGGGGTTGAAGCTGGCCACGGCCACCGTCGGCCAGCAGGTCGAATTAGCGGCGGAAAGAATGGTTTCTGTGCCGCTGGGACACGCAGTCGTGCTGAGCAGGGTGGCGGCCGTCGTACGCTGCAACAGCACACCTGAGGTGCCGAGAATGGCGCCGAGCGCAAACGAGCCACGAACTGGGTCAGCCACTACTGAGGGGGCCAGGAAAGTGGGGGTAAAGCTCTGCTGATTCAGGCTGCCCTCGAGATTTGGAGTGCAGCCCGCGCCCGAGCGATGGACATAAAAGGCATTCAAGACGTCCACGCCCACAGCCGCCGGATTATTGACAAAACGCGAACGCGATGCGAGATCGAACTCAGTCGCGGAGCCTACGATCAGATCTTCCCCGGCGCCTACTTTGTTGAGCAGGAAAGCAACGGACTCGCTGTTCTGGGGCACCGCATTCGGACGCGGCTCGAGATTAAACTGCGTTCCGTTGACCGTGTCACAACCGGTGGTGGTGGTCGTGGCGTCCTGCGCCTGCACATTCGCGGCAAACAAGATGCTGAGCAGCCAAAGAAGGCCAGCAGCAAGACATTTCGCGAGTTTCATTTCGTCTCCCTAGGATGCGCCGTTACCGTATTCTGACTGTTGTGCTTGCTTGTCATGAGAAGGTCAAGAATTTGTCAAAAGCTTGAACTTCCCGTTACAAACTTGTTCCGCAATGCCCTGGAAGCGAGGTTAGCGTTGTTGGTCTGCGAAGTACTGATGGGTGATCAAGTCGAAATCCCGAGTCGGGCCTTTCACGGCAAGTCGACCGCTTGTGAAAAATTGTTATGACTGGGAAGGAGTGTGCAAAGGGGGATTAGGTCGGAGCCGTTCCGGTCTACGGGACCATACGAACAGTGCGATGCAACTGAGGACGATGAGCAAAAAGATCATCGCAAGGACAAAATTTTTGCCTTTACCCCTGCCCACAATCATGGCGATTCTTGGATGCAGTTTTCGGGCGCTGGGAATTGGGCAAAAGAGGTATTCCGTATCGGAGTAAGATTCCTTGGCCAGAGGAAGTGTGCCCAAACGCCGTGAAAACGCTGAATGAAGTCTATTCTTCTCCTTCAAGTCGTCGTCGCTACGAAGTATGGTTCATTCGCCTCGGGCTAGCGGACGGATCAGGGGCATGGTGGTTTCGTTACCTCTTGTTCAACCCAGGACGCAGCGGCTGCCCCAGCGATCCTTGTGGAAAACCGGTTCAGGTGTGGGCCAGCTGGTTTCCACGCTGCGGCAAGCCACAAAGCACGATCCGGGGATTTCCCATCGAGGTTTCGAACCTTAGTGATCGGGACCAAAGTCCTTTTCATTTTCGTACGAGCCACAATGAGATCGGAGAAAACTTCTGCCGTGGAGCGCTCGAGTCGGACGAACATGCGATCTCATGGGATTTGAACTACCGCTCGAACTTTCGAGTAACCCTCAGCGATAAAGGCTGGATCGGTTTTTCGCGTTCGCCGCATTCCGACGCTGTTTTCTCAGGGCAAATTACACTCGATGGACGAACATTCCGCGGCGATCCGTTGGGATTCGGCGTCCAGGGGCATAACTGCGGATATCGCCACCGCGGATTCTGGACCTGGGCACACGCCTACTTTCCACATGCGGGTGCGCCCGCGAGCACACTAGAAGCCTTGGTCTATGACATGCCGTTCGGGCTGGTTTTTCGCAAGGCCGTGCTTTGGCACGAAGGCAAGAAACACGTATTCCGAAAGTTGCAAGAAAAATACGGCACAGGCCAGGACTTTCGGTGGGAATTCGATAGCTCGACCAAGGACGGGTTGCAACTACGAGCGGCTTTTGACGGCACGGGCATGAGCATCCATCGGTTGCCTTACCTGAAAACCGATTGCTCAGGATCCTTTGATGTCACCAATAACAGTCTGGCGAAAGCATCAGTCTGGCTGGAGTCACGCGGAAAGGCTCCGGAGGTGATGGAAACGGCCAGTGGGGCTGTGCTGGAGTCAGTCGGGGAACGATAAGAATCTCTAACAGGCGGTTTTGTGAGATCCGTTTCTTGAGCCATTTTTGACGGTACGAGCGAGCGCGAGACGCTCGGCGACGATGGCGTACGCGGCAGCGTTGAAAGCCATCCCAATGTGCGTACCGGGAACTTCGAAGTCGTTGCCGTTCTTTTTCGTCATGCAATAGCGCCAATCGACGATGCCATCGTGGCGCGTGTATATTGCCGTCTCCAGCATGGAATCGGGAACTGGGCGACGCAAGGAATCGACAAAGTTGCAGGTGCAGCGTCCGGTATAGCACTGAGGCAGGACACCCTCGCCGTGCTCCTGCAGGATTCGCAAACGAACCGCCTCGGCGGCATGAAGAATGGTCGAATTGGTGATCGTTCCCCGGATGGGCGAGGCGAGCGTGATCACCGAGGCCACATCTCGCGGGCGTTGACCGGCCAACGAGCGCGCGATCACTCCGCCCAGACTGTGACCGACCAGATGGATTTTCCTGCCTGTGTCGTCTAACGCTTTTTGCACCGTCTCACTAAGGTGCCGCTGAATCAGAATATTGGGACAGTCTGCATTAATGCCGATCCCGGAAAAGTAAGGCCTATATCCAATCCGGCTGAGCCAGCCATGCAGCTCCATCATGTACAAATCTGTTCCAAGAAAGCCCGGAATGATGACTACACCAGACCCGTCACCATGAGGGACACCGAAGCCGTAATACACCGGCGTCGCATGCAACAACAAGATTTCGGCGGCAAAGAGGGCTTCAGACCAAAGGTGGGTGTTGTCAGAATAAGGGACGGGCGACAGCTTGCGAGACTTCAGTCTGGTTGGGCAACTTCCCGATTTCTGCGCGCGCAAGTGAGTCCTATTCGTTCCTGCGGACAGGTCGCGTCACGTCTTCGTGGGCGTGACTGACAAACTCTCTCCATGAGGAATTATAACTCTAGGGTCAATTCCCGCTGCAAATTTGACGATCGTGGGAGCATGATGAGTTATAAGGGAATCCAAGTAATTGGTGGACAGGAGTGCCGTATTCAGGTATTCAACGCTAGACCATCTTGGCCCCTTTGTGCTTCTGGGTATGCGGTCAGATCAGGAACCGAAAATGAGACGAGTTCACCAATGATGGCCGTGTTGTCTCTCGATCGGACAAGAAGATCATGCTTCTTGTCCCGGAGCAATAATGACGCTTTGAATTTCCCCTGAACGGCTACCCGCAGCGGCTCCGGGAGTTCGGAGTAACCCTCCTGCGGTGCCAATTGCTGACCATCGCTCAAAATCCAAGCTAAAAAGTCCTGCAGCGCACGGGCCCGCTTCGGATCGGCGGAGTCTCGTTTCAGATAAAGCCAAGTAAAGCTGCTGATGGGGAATGAATCTTTGCCCGGCGCGTTGACCAGAGAAATCGAGAGGCGATCCCAGTTCGGCAGTTCCAGCGCGCGGCAGGCCGCGGCCAAAGATTCAGGAGAGGCTTTGACGAATCGCCCTGCGGAATTCAAAACGGCGGCGTGAGGAATATGGTTCTTCACCGCATACTGAAGTTCCACGTATCCGATGGATCCGATATTGTGTCGCACTTTTTCCGCCATATCGGAACTGCGCTCGGCCGATTCGCCGACAGGCCAGGTCGGCGATGGCGAGACCCCAATGCGCGAGGAGAACTTGGCGCTGGTTTTAGAAAGGAAATCGGTGAAGATGTAATTCGATCCCTTCCCTTGTGGACGATGTACCACTTTGATAGGCAGGGCCGGCAGCGACACGCCGGGATTGATCGCGGCAATCTGCGGAGCATTCCAGCTCTTGATCTGCCCGAGGAAAATTTCTGCCAGTACTTCTCCCGAGAATCGCAGATCCGTGCCCACATCGGGAAGATTGTAGATGGGTACGATCGCGATCAGCGCCACGGGCACGGCGTTTAAGCCATCCTTGTCGGATTCCTTCGAGTCCAGCGGTATCTCGCCTGCAGAAAAGTCGCCACTGCCATGGGAAATGTCACGGATCGCCTCGCTGGTGCCGATCGGCAGATACTTGACCTGAACGTTGGAGCTGCGGCGGCTGTATTCCTGCGACCAACGCGCGTAAAGCGGCAGCGGTACGCTCGAACCTGATCCAACTAACGTGAGCTGCTGAGCGCCTGCGGTGCCGAGAGAGAACAGAAGCGCGCCGCCAAGGATGCGGAGTTGTGACACGCGGCGTCGGAAGACTGGCCAGACAGGGCTCCGCGCCCACGCTCGGAATGGTGATATGTTGGAAACGTCAGCATCACAGCTTCGCCCAATCTTCATCCCAGTCTAGACCTTCGCATCCTCAGGGTGTGCGCCAGTCCTACTGCGAACAAAGACAGCTTTTCACTGGCAAGTGTCTGTCGAATTTACCAAAGTCCGGTGTAATCGAAGCAGTTTTGTGTGAAGGGCTGTTGCCTGTCTTGGCACCAGCGAAATTTGCGGTCGTGCAACAGGTGAGGCCGCGAGATTCCTTTTTTGCTCGGATGTTCGAATGGGAGCTACTTTTTATTTGCTTTCTTGTGCTTTGCTTTTTGCAGGCGGGCTTCCAAGTCTGCAACCCGACCGCGCAATTCGGCCATTTCATTGTCGGCGCTGGATTGCGGCGGAACAGTTGCACCCAGAAACTTCTTCATAGTATCGACGGGCGAGAGAATGGCCGACTGGACTTCCCCCAGACGGTTTTGCACAGCATCCTGCACCTTCTGATAAGCATCAAACGCCGACTTCAGATACCACATCACGAATTCCTGGCGGACTTCGTCGGAAGCGACGATGAGCTGGCGGAGCAATTCCAGGGGCAGGCCGGTGGGCTTATCTTTAGCGTCTTCGGTAATGATTTGGGTCAAGGTGACGCGGGTCAGATCCTGATCGGATTTGGCGTCAACCACTTTGACCTCTTTGCCGGCGCGAATCAGCGCGGCGATGTCGTCGAGATTGATGTAGCGGCTGGCGGCCGTATCGTAGAGCCGCCGGTTGCCGTATTTCTTGATGATCACGGTGGAAGATTTCATCAGAGCCGCTCTATGTTGCTGTGCGCAAACGTGCAATAGTTCTTGACAAGAAGTATAGCAAATCATAGAGTTTACGTGAATGCTGCAATGCAGCAATACGGAGGCTTGATATGCCAGCAGCCATGAAGACAGAGACCCCCCGAACTCATCCCAGGGAGTCCTCCCTCGTTTCCATCCTGTCAGGCTGGGCCCAGCAGGGCGTGCAAGGATTTTTTGCTACGCAGCGCATCCTTCTGGACCTCGCCATGAAACAAAATGCCAACATTATGCACGCTGTGCGGCAGCAACTGACTGATCCGCACTATTCTCCGACGGCCATTCTGGGCGAAGTCGCGGCCGAAGGCATGAGCAATTTCCTGGAAGGCCAAAAGGTGCTTCTCGAAATGGGCAAGCAACAAAATGAGATTCTCATGGGTGCCGTGAAGGAGCGGGTTGCAGACTGGCAACCGGCCCACGTCCTATCGGACCTGCTGCAACGCAGCGTCGAGACTTTCATCCAGATGCAGGAAGAATTTCTCAAGATCGCGGGCAAGCAGACCCACAGCTGGATCGAAGCCGCGAAAGCCGGAAAGCCGTATCAGCCTGAGCACGTTGTCGACCTCGCTCGCGAGGGTCTGGAGAACTTCGTGAAAGCTCAGAAGCAGTTCCTGGATGTGATCGCCGAAGGAGCGGCCAAGGCCACCGGCGCCAAGAAGGGTAACGGCGTTGCGCGGAAAATGAAGAAGACCGAGGTTGCCGAGATAGCCCGGCACGCCACCGAGGCCTTCATCGAAGCGCAGAAGAAGCTGGTCGACGTAGTCGGCAAGCAGATGAATGCCAATGTGAAAACTGCCGGCAAGACGATGGAACTGCTACGTCCGTTTCCGTTTCTCCCCATTGCCGAGCTGACTCGGGAGGGAGTAAAGAGCTACGTTGACGCCCAGAAAGCGTTGATGGATGCCGTGGTGCGGCCGACCGAGCACAAACATCCGGAAAAACCAATCCGGCGTAAGAAACCGGTCGCGCGGGCACAGAAAGCCGCGGCGGGAGCGGTTGCTTAAGTCCGCAGGTAGGGAAGGGCACGATTACAGCCGTGCCAATCGAGGTCTGGCTTCGACTGCTGAGGTAACCGCCCGCAGAGAGAAGCGTATGTATTTTTTCGAGGTACGGCTGCAACCGTGTCCTTTCTGAGTAGTTCCAGCGGCTCATCATGTGGGCCGCTTTCCTACGTGCACAGAAAACACACGAGCGGAAGCTCCTAACGTAAACCAACATTTAGAATGATGGACTGATCTGATCGGCGTCATCACAAGTCGAAAGAGGTGAGATATGGCCACCATGACAGCAGGGCCTATGGCCAGGGTTGCGGGCGGAAGTTTTCTGATTGAGGAGCGAAGGCCGGAAGAGGTCTTCACGCCCGAGGACTTTACCGATCAACATCGGCTGATCGCGCAGACGGCCGAAGAGTTCGCCACGAATGAAATCGTTCCGAACATGGAAAAGATGGAGCGCAAAGAATTCGCCACCAATCGCGAACTGCTGAAGAAAGCTGGGGAATTAGGGCTGAGTGGAGTTGATGTTCCGGAGGAATACGGTGGCACGGAAATGGATAAGGTAGCTTCCGCGATCATCGCCGACCGCATTGCGAAATACGGCGGCTTCAGCACGACGTGGGGAGCGCACACCTGCATCGGCACGCTGCCGATTGTGTACTTCGGAACGGCGGAACAGAAGAAGAAATATCTTCCCGGGCTGGCGAGCGGAGAAACTGTCGGCGCCTATGCGCTCTCGGAATCAACCTCAGGTTCTGACGCGCTTACTTGCAGAACCCGAGCTACTCTTTCACCCGATGGCAAGTTCTACCTGCTTAACGGCGAGAAGATGTGGATCACCAATGCCGGATTCGCCGACTTGTTCATCGTGTTTGCAAAAATCGATGGCGAGAAATTCACGGCATTCATTGTCGAACGCAATTTTCCAGGATTCTCGGTCGGCGCCGAAGAGCACAAGATGGGAATTCGCGGATCGTCCACGTGCCCGCTGATTTTGAATGACTGCAAAGTGCCGGTTGAAAATGTGCTCGGCGATATTGGCAAGGGACATCAGATCGCGTTCAATGTGCTAAACGTCGGGCGTTTCAAGTTAGGTGCAGGATGTGTGGGCGGCGCGCGCAACTCTCTGGAGAGCGCAATTGCTTATGCCAAACAGCGCAAAGCGTTCGGCAAAGTAATTGCGGATTTTGGGCTGGTCCGCGAAAAGCTGGCCAATATGGCGGTCGGCATTTTCACTGGCGAAAGCATGGCCTATCGCACGGTTGGAATGATGGACACAGCCATCGCCCAGCTCAGCGATCACAACGACATGCCGCAAGTCAGAAAAGTGATCGACGAATACGCGGTCGAGTGCTCGATCCTAAAAGTGTGGGGATCGGAGTTCGTCGACTACGTCGTCGATGAGGCAGTGCAGATCTTTGGCGGCTACGGGTTCGTCGAGGAGTATCCGGCAGAGCGGGCGTATCGCGACTCGCGTATCAATCGAATTTTCGAAGGTACGAACGAAATCAATCGCCTGGTGATCACTGGATTCCTGCTGAAACGCGCGATGTCGGGTCAACTGCCGCTGATGTCCGCCATCAAGAAGTTGATGGATGAAGTGATCTCGGGCACGCGAGACGAAGCTCCGGAAGGTCTGCTCGCTCAAGAACGCATGCTGGTTGCGGCGGCTAAGAAGATTGGGTTGTTCGCGGCCGGGGTCGCCACTCAGAAATATATGCAGGCGATCCAAGATCAGCAGGAGATCATGGGCGCCATCGCCAACATGACCATTGAAACCTACGCCATGGAATCGGCGGTGCTGCGCGCTCAGAAAATTGCCGTCCAGAGCGGCGAAGCGGCAGCCCGGGGCCCGATCGCGATGGCTCGCGTCTATATAACTGGCGCCATGGAGAAAATCGAAGGGGCCGCAAAGGCCGTGATTGCCGCTGCAGCTGAAGGCGACATGCTGCGCTCGCAGATGGCGATACTGCGGCGCCTGTGCAAGTATGAGCCGTTTAACACAATCGCTCTGCGTCAGAGCGTCGCACAAAGAGTCATTGAAGCTGGGAAGTATGTGGTCGCTTAAGGCGGCTGCATGTCCTTCGGATTGCTTTAATGTGCCTAAGGAGCTCGCATAGTAATTAGAATGTTTATCTTGAATCGTTAAGTGATGGTCGAATCCCCCTGTTTTGCCGCATCTCCGCACGCTTGTGCCCTTCTCGTCCTCTGGTGTGACAGTACTCACAATCTGCTGTGATACCTGCCACGGACTTACCTTGCTGCTGGTGGTGTAGTGACTTCGATATCTCCCCACTTTGGGAGCAGCAGTATGGCCTTGGCAAGCTGGTCGAGATCCAATATCGAATACGGCAAGAAAGTTGTGAGCTCTGGACTGGAGGGTGCCCGTTCCGGTCGGGAAGCATTCCTCAATGGCAGGTCTCTGGATTCCTTTCTAGGCGAATCGTTGCGAGAGGCATTCGTTCCGGCAATGCTCGGCACATGCATCGGCCTTTTGAGCGGTTCTTCATACAATCGACATAAAATCCCGGCTCGTTCGTTAATGTTCGGTTTGCTGGGTGGCGCCTGTGGCTTGGCTGGAGGCGTCGCTTGGGCGAATCGCCATTTGGCGGCGAGTGTTGCGTCCGCTGCGATAAAAAGCATGAACAAGGTTCGCGACGAGCAGTGGTGGGAAAAGCATCCGATCGATTACGCCTGAAAGGAACGTTGGTTGGCTGGCGCTGGCATGATTTGCACGCCACTGCGAGCGCCGGAAATCCGAGTGAGCGTGCTTCCTAACCCGTGAACGCACCCCTCGCGCAGAGATGCAGAGGGGGCAGTAATGATTGCGACAGAACCCGTGCAGGCGAAAGTCCAGAAAGAGCCCGCTCTGGACGGCCTCAGCACCGAGCGAATTGCCTACCTGGAAGGCTTGATCAGCCGCGCCAAGACTGCGGCCGCGGTCTTCAGCCAGTTCTCGCAAGAGGACGTCGATCGCATCATCAAACCCATGGTGTTGGCCGGGCTGGAGAAGGCCCAGCATCTGGCGCGCCTTGCCGTCGAAGAAACCCGCATCGGAGTCATGGAAGACAAGGTCATCAAGAACATGGTGGCCACGGAATTTTCCTACAACTACGTCAAGGACAAGCGCACCGTCGGCGTCATTCGCGAAATTCCGGAGCGCAATCTGATTGAACTGGCCGAACCGATCGGAGTGATCTTCTCGATCACGCCAATTACGAATCCCACATCCACCGTCCTGTTCAAGTGCATCATGGCGATCAAGACCCGGAACGCCGTGATTTTCAGTCCGCACCCGAATGCGTGGCGCTGCTGCGCCGAAGCCATGAAGATCATGTACGACGCCGCGCTGAAGCACGGTGCGCCGGAAGGTGTTTTCGCTTGCCTGGAAGAGCACACGCTCGAAGACAACGCCTACCTGATGAAGCATAAAGACGTGGCACTGATCGACGCCACAGGTGGGCCGGGCGCAGTGAAAGCAGCGTACAGCTCGGGCAAACCGGCACTCGGCGTTGGGCCGGGAAATACGCCGGTTTATTTGGAGAAGACTGCTGATCTAAACACGTCCATCGTCGACATCATTATCTCGAAGACGTTTGATAACGGAACCATATGCGCTTCCGAACAGACAGTGGTCATCGATGACGAAATTTATGACGCAGCGCTGAAGAAATTCGCCGATCTCGGCTCGCACATCTGCAATGAAAAGGAGACCGTGCTGCTGGGCCGCACGGTCATCGATCCGCAGACCGGCTTCATGCAACCGATGGCGGTCGGTCAAAAAGCCACCGACATTGCGCGGTTTATCGGACTCACGGTCAAACCGGGGACGAAGCTACTGATTGCCCCGATTCAGGGCGTAGGACGCGAGTACCCGCTATCGGTCGAAAAATTGTTTCCGGTACTGGCGGTGTATCGAGCGCGGTCGGTCGATGAAGCGCTGAAAGTTTGCGTCGATGTGAACCACGCTGGTGGGCTTGGGCACACGGCGGTGATTTTTTCTCGCAACGACGAAATCATCCGCAAGTTTGGGGAAGTGATCAATGCCGGGCGGATCATTGTGAATTCTCCGGGATCGATTGGCGCTCTCGGCGCAGTCTATAACGATCTGGTTCCGACTTTTGCCTTCGGATGCGGCACCGGTGGCGGCAACAGCACGACCGACAACGTCAATATTTATCACTACCTCAACATCAAACGCCTCGCCCGAAGGACGCAAAACCATATGTGGTTTCGAGTGCCCAATCAGATTTACTTCAACATGAACGCGGTCGAGAACGTGCGGCAATTCCCATCGCGCTGCACGCTCATCGTGACCAATGCGGCGTTGGAGCGAATCGGACACGTGGATATCGTCCGCCGTTACATCACTCCGGAAACGCATATGCACGTTCAGGTCATTCCCGACGCCGAGCCAGAGATCAAAGTCGTGATGCAAGGCGTCGAGGCACTCAATTTTTACAAGGTAGATCAGATCATCGCGCTGGGCGGCGGCTCGGTCATCGACGCAGCGAAGATCATGAAACTGAAATACGAGTCGCCGAACGCAGATCTGGAAGAACTCGCCGCGCCATTCTTAGATCTGCGCAAACGCGTGGTCGAATATCCGACCGAGAAAGTGAATCGCGCTCGCCTGATCGCGATTCCCACGACCAGCGGAACCGGAAGTGAAGTCACTCCCTTTGCCGTGCTGACTGACAAAGAGCGCGGCTGCAAAGTGACGCTGGCCGACTATTCGCTCACGCCGGATGTGGCCGTGGTTGATCCGCAGTTTGTTATGTCGATGCCGAAGGGGCTGACCGCCGACACCGGGATCGATTGCTTGACGCATGCGCTGGAATCCGGCGTGTCCAACTACGCTTCGCCATACACCGATTCGAACGCGATGCAGGCGATCCGTCTGGTCTTCAAATATTTGCCAATCGCCTACGAGAATCCCAAAGACGAAGAAGCGCGCTCGATGATGCACAACGCCGCCTGCATCGCAGCAATGGCTTTCTCGAACGCCTCGGTCGGGGTGAATCACGCGATGGCCCATGCGTTCGGAGCGCGGTTCAATGTGGCTCACGGCCGTGCCAACGCACTGATGCTGCCGCACGTGATTGCCTACAACGCCGCCGTGCCGGCGAAGTTCATGCCGTCACCGTTCCAGCAGGGATTCGTGGCACACAAAAAGTACGCGACGGTTGCCGACCTGCTCGGCCTGGGCGGTCACACCGTGGAAGAAAAAGTTCAGAAGTTGATCGCAGCCGTCGAGCAACTGCTGGATCGGCTGGAATTTCCGAAGTCCATTGCCGAGCTTGGCATTTCGGAAGAGGAATTCAGGCGCGCCTTGCCCGAACTGGTCAAGATGGCATTTGCCGATCCATCGTGGCGCTCGAATCCGCGCCTGCCTCTTATGACCGAATTGGTTGAACTGTTCTGGAAAGCGTATCGCGGCCGTGGCGTTGCGTCTGACCCGGCTGTATCCGCAAAGCAAGGTGCGTAGGAAGAAACATGCCAATCACTCCTATAGTGCAGTCGATCGAAGAAGCAAACGTAAGTTCACAATTGCATGAAGCGGAGAAGAAGATGAGCAGCACCGACGGCGAACTCGTTCTTGATTGTTCAACCATACGCCGGGTCGACGCGAGCGCGCTTCATGCGATGGAGAGATTTGCGCACGTGGCGGAAGACAAGGGCGTGAAGGTCGTGCTGCGTGGCGTGAACGTTGAAATTTACAAGGTGCTCAAGCTGACGAAGCTGAGTTCTCGATTTTCATTCACGAATTAAGAACTACAACAGGAGATCGGGCGTGCGGAATCATGGGCAGAGTGAGCGGCTTTCCTGGGGAGACACGGTTTTCCTGCATCTGGAGCGCGAGGGCATGCCGCTCAACGTTGCGAGCGTTTGCATTTTCGAAGGCGAGATTTCTTTTCGCGACTGCGTGCGCTTCATCGAATCGAAGCTGCCGCTGCTACCGCGTTACCTGAAGCGTGTGGTATCCGCGCCCCTGGGCCTGGGTTTGCCCAGTTGGGAATACGATCCGGGATTCGATGTTGACCGTCACATCCGCCGGGAAAAGCTGAAGCACGGCACGGAAACCGAACTGAAAGCCCTCGCCGGAAAACTTTTCAGCAAGGTGATGGACCGCAATCATCCCCTTTGGGACGTCACACTGGTTCGCGGATTAAAGCGCAATCGTACGGCGGTGATCATCCGTCTGCATCACTGCCTCGCCGACGGCATCGCGGGTGTAGGGCTTATGAACGTAATGCTCGATGCCAACCCTGCGGTTCCCGATTTGCCCAAACGACGGATCAAGATCGAGGTTCCGCGCCCCCACAATAGCTGGACCTCGCTGACCAGCGGTGTCGTGGATTCGTCTTCCGATTTCATTCAGCGCATTCTCTCCGCCATGGCGGACGTGCTCAGCATGGCCGAGAGAGCGGCAGCGAACGGCGGGATGCTGGTGCCGGCCGACGAACTTTCACCGCTCATGCCGGAAATTATGGCCTTCACCCAGCGCCTCCGCTTCAACGTCCCTTATACCGGACCGCAGAAGTTTGCCTGGGCAAAAGTCCCGCTGGACGAAGTAAAGAGTATCAAGCGGACCGTCGGCGCGAGCGTGAACGACGTGCTTCTCGCGCTCGTGACTGCGACCATCCGTCAGTATCTGGAGCAGCACGGCGACAACATCAAGGGACGCCTCTTTCGCATGATGGTTCCCGTCAACCTCCGCGGGAGCGACAGTGCTGGTGAATTAGGCAATCGCATCTCGCTGGTTCCTGTGACGATCCCGCTCGATGTCCGCGATCCACTCGACCTTTTGGTTGCCGTGCATCGCCGGACCGAGTTCCTGAAGCACACGCACGCCGCCGAACTGGTAAGCCTCAGCGCTGGCTTGATTGGAATGTTCCCGACAACACTGCAGGCGCTCGCGGGACCTGTCGTCAGCAAGTTGCCGATCACGCCGTTCAATATGGTGTGCACGAACGTGCCAGGGCCGCAATATCCGCTGTACCTGCTCGGACACAAAATGCTGGAGTGGTATCCCTATGTTCCCGTCGGCGGCGAGATGCCGCTCAACTGCGCCATCCTAAGCTACGACGGAAACATGTATTTCGGGTTCAGCGGCGACGTACACGCCGCGCCTGATCTGCGGGTCCTCGAGAAGTTGCTGAAGTCGAGCTTCGAGGAATTGCGGACAGCGATCGCAAACGACCCTCAACCGGTAAAGAAAAATCAACAGAAGAAGGTGCGGCGGACAAGCAACGGACATTCGAAAGCTGCAGCCGCGTCGACGCAGACCGTAAGTCTTGATTCTCCCGTTCCGCCGAAGTTTTCGCCGGCAGGACACAAATCAGCACCAGGCACAGCGCGCAGCAATGGACACGCACCGCTGGCGCACACCGTGAGTGCATAACAAGTATTTGCTTGGGGTTTGGCCGTGGTAGGTCTCTATTCGTTCGTTCTATTTGCGGATTGGCTCGTCCCAGGGCGCGATCTGTTCCTGGCGATTCATGTTCTCGGCATCGCCTGCTTTATCTTCATTGTCGCGCGCCGAATGCTGCCGCTCGTGTGCGCGGAACGCGACTTTCGCTTCGACCATCCGCTCGCGCGCCTGCGCAACGTTCTCAAATTCTGGCTCGGGCAGTGGAAGCATCCTCGGTACAGACTTGCTGGTACGCTGCACATCCTTATCTTTGCCGGATTCATTCTCCTCGCTATCCGGGCCTTTTCATTGCTGATTGTCGGCACCTCGGAAAACTTCGTGATGCCCGGACTTTCGGGCAGAGCCGGCCATCTCTACGATTTCGTCACCGACTATGCAGCGACGATTGTTTTCCTGTGCATGATCTTCGCTGCGACTCGGAGAATCGTATTCAGGCCTGCGCGCTACGAAGTCCCCGCGCGTTTCGGCAGGAGTCACAAAGCAGACGCCATTTTCCTGCTCGGATTGATCGCGACGTTGATGGCCGCCGACAGTCTCTATTCCGCAACCTACCTGCTTCATGCAATACAACAGGGCCAAACGGCTGAAGGACTCGCGCCGTTGTCTCTACCCTGGATCTTTCAAGTAAGCCTCGCATCGACGTCGTTGGGTGCGCTCAGGGCGCTCAACGTCACCGCATACCTTGTTCATGAAGTCACGTTCTATTTTCTGCTGTGCTATCGACCGTTCGGCATCCAGTTTCATGTGGAGACGTCGCTGTTCACAATCTTTTTCGCGAAGCTCGACCGCGAGCAACTCAAGCCGGTGCGCTGGGGCGTTCCCGAATCGCAGCTGGATCAGGTGAAATCGTTCGGCGTCAAGACATTCGAAAACTTCACCTGGAAGCACATCCTGGACTTCTATTCGTGCGCCGATTGCGGGCGCTGCTCTGACAATTGCCCTTCCTACGCCGCGGGGAGGCCGCTCTCGCCGCGGTTCCTGACGATCAAAGGACGCGATTACGCGTTCCAACACTATCCAGTTTTTGGGGACTCGAACAATTCCAAGCCGCTGGTCGGCAACATCTACTCCGAAGATGAGATCTGGTCGTGCACCACATGCGGAGCCTGCGAAGCGGAGTGCCCGCTGCTCGTCGAGTACATCGACAAGATCGTGGACCTGCGCCGTGGACTGATCGATGACGGCAATGTTCCGCAATCTCTGCAGCGTCCGCTCAAGGCGCTCGAAAGCCGCGGAAATCCCTACGGCAAGATGGAAAAGAAACGCGCCGATTGGGCAGCGGCCAAAGATTTCCAGCAGGTCTGCCAGATCAAAACTCTGAACAAGAAAAACGGCGCCGACACGCTGTATTTTGTCGACAGCATTACGTCGTACGATGACCGCATCCAGTCGATCGGCCGCGCCACAGCAAAGATTCTTGATCGCATCGGTACGAAGTTCGGAATCCTCGGCGCCGCCGAAAAAGACAGCGGAAATGAAGTGCGCCGCTTTGGGGAGGAGATGTTGTTCTTGTCGCTTCGCGATCACAACACGGAAGCGATCAATGCCACGGGGGTACAGTGCATCGTCACTTCCGATCCACACGCTTATCACACGTTGAAGCACGACTACAAATATGTCCCACCCGTTGAGCACATCAGCCAGGTGATCGCACGCGATGTAAGGGCAGGGAAGATTCGCTTCAAGCCCGTCAACAACGCAAGCAGCGTTTACACCTATCACGATCCTTGCTATCTCGGGCGGCACAACGACATCTATGACGATCCGCGCGAAGTGCTCGATGCCATTCCCGGACTAAAGCGCGTTGAGATGCAGCGCTCGCGCGATCGGTCGTTCTGCTGTGGCGGAGGCGGACTCATGTTGTTTTATGAGCCGAAGGAAGAAGAGCGGATCGGCGTGAAGCGCGTCCGCATGGCGGCCGAGGCGGGAGCGAATGTGATCGTTACCGCGTGTCCTTTCTGCATGGTCAATCTGGAAGACGCCATCAAAGTGGGCGGGTTGGAAGGGAAGATGACTGCAATCGATCTGGCTGAACTGGTCGACCAGCAAATGGCTGATGTAGGGACAGCCGCCCTCGGCTGTCCGGCCGAGCGTAGCTCGACTCAAGCAGACTTGCAAAACGACAAAGCTGTCGTTCTCAGGAGGTAAACGTGGAAATTCTAGTTTGCGCAAAGCGGGTGCCCGATACGTCGGAAAACGAAATCGTGCTCAACAGCGCGGGAACCGATATCGAGCGCGATGATCTCGTCTACTCGATCAATGAAGCCGACAACTACGCAGTTGAAGAGGCGCTGCAGATCACGGCGCGCGTCGGCGGCAGCGTCACGGTTGTGACCATCGGCAGCGAGGAAGACGAAGAGATTCTTCGCCGCGAGATGGCTATGGGCGCAACGCATGGCGTGCTCATATCCGACGATGCTTTCTCCGGCTCCGACGGACGCGGCATTGCGACCATCCTCAAAGCTTTCGTCCAAAAAGGGAATTACGATCTGATCGTCACTGGCGTGCAGGCCGATGCCGGAGGCGCGCAGGTCGGAGGCATGCTCGCCGCGATGCTCGATTGTCCATTCGCTTCGTTGGTGAGTTCGATCGAAGTGCTCGACGACAAGAAATTGAAGATTGCCCGCGAAATCGAGGGCGGCAATAAAGAGATGAGCGAGATCGACCTGCCCTGCGTGCTCTCGATCCAAACGGGAATCAACGAGCCGCGATATGTGGGAATGCGCGGGATTCGCGCGGTGGCATCGGTTCCAATCGCGACGCCAGATGCTGCAGAACTCGGCGTCGATCCGACGGCCGTTGGCGCGATTGGCGCCAAAGTGCGGCGCGTCGATTACTTCGTGCCGGTTTCCGGCAAAGGAGCCGAGATGCTCGCCGGAAGCCGCGATGAGAACGTGGAAAAAGTTCTGGAGCTGGTCGCAGCCAGAGGAGGCTTGAAATGACGCCACGAATTTTTGCTTACATCGCGCACCGAAATGGCGTGGTCGATGACTCTGGCGCTGAACTGGTTGCCACCGCCAAAAAAATCGACCCGAGCGCGGTGCCCACAGCCATTGTGTTTGGATTCGGAGCCGGTGTCGATGCGGTGTGCGAGTCGTTGCGCACCAGTTTCCCGGAAATCTGGAGGATTGCGAGTGAGAGCCTCGCTTATCCCAATGCCGAATTAATTCGACAGGCGCTGGAGAAACTGATTCCTGCTGGCAGCCTGGTACTCGTGCCTCACGATCATTTCGGAATCGATCTCGCTCCCGGACTCTCGATCAATCTGAATGCGGCCTTTGTTTCGGACATTGTTGACGTCGATGGGCTTCAAGGCCCCGTTCTCAATGTCGTCCGTCAGGAATTTGGCGGCCAAGTCAGCGCGCACGTGCAGTGTGATGTTTCAGCGGGAGCCGTGATTACGGTGCGGCCGGGCGCTTTCAAGCCGCAAGAGTTACCGCCGCTGAACGGTTCCATCATCGACAAATCTGCTGACATCGGCTCGCTGACCGCCAAGCGCCGCTATCTCGAAACAATCGCCGCCGAGGCTGGTGACGTTGACATCACCAAACACACAGTACTGATCTCAATTGGCCGTGGCATTCAGGAAAAAGACAATGTCGCTATCGCCGAGGAACTCGCCGAAGCAATGGGAGCAGCGGTCTCGTGTTCACGCCCGGTGGTCGATGCGAAGTGGCTCGAGAAATCCCGTCAGGTCGGATCGTCAGGCAAAACGGTCAAGCCAAAGGTCTACATTGCTTGCGGCATCAGCGGCGCTGCGCAACATCTGGCTGGAATCAAGGGCAATCCCTTCCTGATTGCGATTAACAAGAATCCGAAAGCGCCGATCTTCCAGGTCGCGGATGTCGGTATTGTCGACGACATCCTCGAATTCCTGCCCCAACTGACGACAAAAGTTCGAGAACTGCATGTTTCTGCGAAATGAGGTAACCCCACGATGATCACTGCCAAGACCCTGAAACTCAGTTTGAAGTCGCTTCGCGAGTTCGCGAAAAAGCGTCTGCCGGATGAAACCCTCATTGAGTTGGACGAGAAGGACGAATGCCCGCTCGACATCGTGCGGCACATGTGCAGCCCCGACAAGTTGGGCATTCAACTGCTCTTCATTCCGGAAGAATACGGCGGCATGGGCGGCAATACGTTCGACGTCTACTGCGTGTGCGAAGAGATGGCGCGGATCGACCTCGGCATCGCTACATCCGTGCTCGCCACGTTTCTGGGCAGCGATCCCATCACGGTGGGCGCGACGCCGGACCAAAAGAAGACTTGGCTGAGCCGCATCGCCGACGAGGGGCTGCTCTTTGCCTACGGCGCAACTGAGCCTGAGGCTGGCAGCGATCTTGGCGCGCTAAAAACTATCGCCGAGCGCGTGCTCGAAAACGACAAAGTTGTCGGCTACAAAATCACCGGCAACAAGCAATGGATCAGCAATGGCGGCATCGCAGGGGCCTACACCATTCTCGCCAATACTCCAGCGGGGCCAAGCTGGTTCATCGTCGATCAGGGCACGAAGGGATTCACGCACGACGAGCCCGAAGACAAGCACGGCATTCGCCTCAGCAACACCGCTGCGCTCGCGCTCGACAACGTCTACGTGCCTGCCGACCGGCTCGTCGGCGGGGTCGAAGGTCAGGGTCTCAACCAGGCCCAGGCCGTCTTCGGCTACACACGCCTGATGGTTGCTGCGTTTGGCCTGGGCGCAGGCTGGTCTGCGCTCGATCGCGCGATTCCATATTCCACGAAGCGCATTCAGGCTGGCGCTCCACTTTCCGAGAAGCAGGGATACACGCACAAACTGATCGTCCCGAACGTCGCGAGGCTTGAGGCGGCGCGCGCCTACATTGAGGAAACAGCCCAGCGCATTGACGCCGGCGAAGGCAGCCTAAACACAGAAGGCGCGATCGCGAAATACATGGCCACGGAAGCGGGAAATTTTGCGGCCGACGCCAGCATTCAGGCGTTGGGAGGCTATGGCTACACCCACGAATACATGGTGGAGAAGATCAAGCGCGACGTGCGCATTACGACTATTTACGAAGGCACCTCCGAGATCATGGAGATGACCATCAGCCGCGATCGCTGGCAGCTTCATTTGAAAACGCGCGGGCAGCACTATCACGAGCAGGCGAAGAAGTTCGAAGAGCTTCACAGCCGCCATCCTAACGTCGGCGCTGACACCGCAGCGCTAGCTCTCCATGCGCTCGCCGAAGTGATGGAGAAAGCGCGCGTGGCGCGACTCACACGCTTTCAGCACATCCTGTTGCGGCTTGGCGAACTGATCGCATACGCCGAGTCTGCGGGAAGTCTGGCGCGCCGCGGTGCGCTCATGGCCGAGAACAAGCTGAATGAAAAAGCCAACCGGCACTTTGATGCCCTGACACTTGCAGCCATCAGCCGCATCTTCGCGCGTGAGGCGGCACTTAAGGTCGCCAATGATGGCCTGCGCTGGATCATTGGCGCTGACGGTATCGGCCCCGCCGATCTGGCCAGCTTCGATACGAGTTTAGAAACCGCTGCCATCCACCGGGCGCAGTCCGGTTTGATCGCAGATATGGATTTCGTAGCAGACGCGCTCTACGGACGCACCGCGAAGCATGCCGTAGCCGCGTGAAGTAGCACGTTACATCTTTTTATAAGGGCTTGCTCTCTGGTTCTTCGTGATCTCAGTAGTGAGGCAAATCGCTGCAGGCATCACAAAGCACGCCAGAGCGCGAGCCACCCGGGAGTTGCAATCATGGAAAATACTTCTTCTCGCGCCATCGCAATCGTTGGCTTGGGTGCAGTCTTGCCCGATGCGCACAATGTGTCCGCGTTTTGGGAAAACATAAAAGAAGGTCGATATAGCATTCGCGATGTCGATCCCAGTCGTTGGGATCCCGCGCTGTACTACGATCCCGATCCAGCCGCCCCCGACAAGAGTTATTCCAAGATCGGCGGCTGGGTGCGCGAGTTCACCTGGGAGCCTATGAAATGGCATCTTCCGCTTCCACCAAAAGTGGTTGACGCGATGGACGGTGCGCAGAAGTGGGCGATCGCCTGCACGCGGGAAGCGCTGGAAGATTACGGCTACCCCAAGCGCCCCCTCGATGCCGATCGTACGGCGGTGATTCTCGGCAATGCGATGGCTGGGGAGAAGCACTATCTGACGTCTCTACGAATTTACTTTCCCGAATATGCTCGCGAGTTGTCGGAAGTGTCGAGTTTTGCCGCGCTGCCGGAAACTTTGCGCAACGAGATCACGAGCGCGCTGCACGAGCGCATCGGCAAGCACCTGCCAGAAATCACCGAAGACTGCATGCCCGGCGAACTCTCGAACTGCATCGCCGGACGCATCGCCAACCTCTTCAATTTTCATGGACCCAACTACGTCTGCGACGCCGCCTGCGCGTCTGCAATGGCCGCGATCAGCTCTGCGGTCGAAGGTCTGGTCGAAAAAGACTTCGACGCCGTGATCACCGGGGGCATTGATCGCAACATGGGCGCATCGACCTTCGTGAAGTTCTGCAAAATCGGCGCGCTCTCCGCCACCGGCACGCGGCCCTATGCGGAAGGCGCCGACGGATTCGTCATGGGCGAAGGTGCGGCCATCTTTTTGATGAAGCGCTTGGCTGACGCCGAAAAAGCTGGTGACAAGATTTACGCCGTCCTGCGTGGCATGGGTGGCTCCAGCGATGGGAAGGGGAAGGGAATCACTGCGCCGAATCCCATCGGACAGAAGTTCGCCATCGAGCGTGCGTGGCAAAACGCCGGATTGTCTCCTGCGACCGCGACTTACGTCGAAGGCCATGGCACATCGACTCGCGTTGGTGATGTCGTCGAGGTCGAGAGCCTCGCAAATGTGTTGAACACTTATCACCTGCCCGCGCACTCGGTCGGATTAGGATCAGTCAAGTCGAATTTCGGACATCTCAAAGGCGCTGCCGGTGCCGCCGGATTGCTGAAGACCGTCCTCGCCCTCCACAACAAGGTGCTGCCGCCCAGCGTGCATTGCGAACGTCCAAATCCCGACATCGATTTTGCGCACTCTCCGCTGTACGTCAACACTGAACTGAAGCCATGGGATGTTGCCGCTGATACGCCGCGACGTGCTGGCTTGAGCGCCTTTGGATTTGGCGGAACAAATTTCCATGCCGTACTCGAAGAATTTATTCCCGGCAGATTGAATGGGAATGGCAAAAAGTCGGTTACAGTCGGCGACATCCCCGCGAAGGCAGCTGAGCCAGTCGTTATGGCGAAACAACCGCCTTCAGCCCCGGCTTCCTACAAGGCTCCTCTGCGCGGCGCACTTGTCATTGGGGCCTCGTCGGAATCCGATTTGGCCGAGCGGTTGCGTGCTGTTGAGAAAGCCGCAAAATCCGGCATTGCACCGCAGCCGGCCGCTCCCGCTGAAACCGATCTGCGCGCCCCCGAACGCATCGCGATCGACTACGCGAATGCTGCCGAACTGGCCGAAAAAGCCCACTCGGCACTCAAAGCTCTGAAGGCAAATCAGCCTGCGGTGTGGAAGGCGCTTCGTGCGCAAGGAATTTTTCGCGGGAAAGGCCCCGCTCCGAAGGTCGCATTCCTGTATCCCGGCCAGGGATCGCAGTACGTCAACATGCTCAAGACGCTGCGCGACAGCGAACCGATCGTCGCGGAAACATTCGCGGAAGCCGATCGCGTGATGACGCCATTACTGGGGAAGCCGCTCAGGGACTTCATCTTCGTCGATCGCGCCGATGCCGAAGCACTAGCCAAGGCCGAGGATGATCTGCGACAAACGGCGATTACGCAACCGGCCGTGCTGGCGGTTGATCTCGCCCTGACCCGTTTGCTCGCTGCATACGGAATCGAGCCTGATTTCACCATGGGCCACAGCCTTGGCGAATACGGAGCTCTGGTCGCATCCGGTGGTTTGCCGTTCGCCGACGCGCTCGAGGCCGTCAGTGCTCGCGGGCGCGAGATGACCAACTTTGCACCGGCCGATAAGGGACGCATGGCTGCCGTGTTCGCACCGCTCGAGGACATCGAGCGAATGCTCAAGATGGTCAACGGCTACGTCGTGATCGCCAACGTCAACAGCGAACACCAAAGCGTGATCGGTGGCGCCAGCAAAGCCGTTGAGCAAGCCATGGAGATGTTCCAGAAAGCTGGCTACGAGGTTTCAGCCTTATCCGTCAGCCATGCGTTCCACACTTCCATCGTGGCGCCAGCGAGCGAACCCCTGCGCCGCGTGCTGGAGCGACTGCATCTGCAATCGCCACGCATTCCAATCGTCGCCAACACCGATGGCAAATTCTATCCGAGTGGGCCAGATGCGGTCCCGAAGATGCTCGACATTCTCGCGCAGCAGGTAGCCTCGCCCGTTCAGTTCGTCACCGGCCTGCGCACGTTGTATGACGCTGGTGCGCGCGTCTTTGTCGAAGTCGGACCAAAGAAAGCTCTGCAAGGATTCGCGGAAGACGTGCTCGGTCCTCGTGGCGACATCGTCTGGCTGTTCACCAATCATCCGAAAGTTGGTGATGTGCCTTCCTTCAACCAGGCGCTGTGCTGCCTCTACGCCGCTGGGCTCGGCAAGGGACGCGCCGATGCGAAAAAGGCAGTTCTGGTTTCCGAAACGTCCACTCCAGCTCAAACCGCTCAAAGCATTCCCCGGGAGGTTCCCGTGACTCACGACTCAGCAGTTCCCAGCAACGTTAATGGTGATCACTACAACCAACTCGGACGTCTCTTTGCCGAGGTCCTGGAGCGCGGCTGGCAAATGACGCACCGTACGAGCCAGCTTCCAACCGATCCCGTGGCAATCACTGGCGCCGCGATCGGTTTGCCTGGCACCGAGCATGTCTTCGACGACGGCAATATTGCTCGTTTGCTGCGCGGAGAACAGTTCATCGACACGATTCCGACCCGCCTGCGCCAAGCCATGCTCGACAAGCACATCACACGCCTTGTGAAAAATGATGACGGCGGCGGGACTTTCGAAACAATCACCAGCGTGGCGGATGTGATTAAGCTGGCGGGCCGCGCCGGGGCTTTCAATCTGGAGGAGGAATTTGGCGTCTCTGCGGATCGTCGCGCATCGCTTGATCGCGATACGCAGCTCGCGATGGCAGTCGGTCTGGATGCCTTGCGCGATGCCGGTATTCCTCTGGTCATGCACTACAAGACAACCAGCAAGGGAACGAAGCTTCCCGACCGCTGGGCGCTGCCTGATGCACTGCGTGACGACACCGGAGTTATCTTCGCGTCGGCCTTCCCGGGCTACAACGCATTTGCCGATGAAATGTCGCGCCATTACAGCGACAAAGCTCGCCGCGAGCAACTGGGTACGCTGCAACAATTGCGTGCTCGAGTCGCCGAAGTGAATGGCTATTCCATCATCGCGCAGGAAATCGATCGTCGCATCGAAGAACTGTGCGACGTACTCGAGAAACAACCTTACGTTTTCGACCGCCGCTATCTGTTCCGAGTTTTGTCGATGGGACACTCGCAGTTCGCCGAATTCATCGGCGCGCGCGGCCCGAATACCGCCATCAACGCCGCCTGCGCCAGCACAACGCAAGCGGTCAGTCTCGCCGAGGATTGGATCGGAGCGGGCCGATGCCGCCGCGTGGTTGTGGTTTCCGCGGACGACATCACGACCGACAATCTCATCGACTGGATGGGCGCCGGTTTCCTCGCCAGTGGCGCGGCCGCCACCGATGAAGTGCTCGAGGATGCTGCTGTTCCGTTCGACCGTCGTCGTCATGGCATGCTGATCGGCATGGGCGCGGCCGGCATTGTCGTCGAGAGTGCCGAAGCCGCTCGCGAGCGCGGGCTCCAGCCGATTTGCGAAGTGCTCAGTGCGGTAACAGCGAACAGCGCGTTCCACGGAACGCGGCTGGACGTGCAGCACATCTCGCAAGTCATGGAAGGTTTGATCGCCAAGGCTGAGGCGCGGGGCAAGATCGAGCGCCATGAAATCGCGCCACGCACGGTTTTTGTTTCCCATGAGACCTACACACCGGCCCGCGGTGGCAGCGCTCAGGCCGAGATCCACGCATTGCGCAAGGTCTTCGACAAAACAGCTGATCAAATCGTCATCGCGAATACAAAAGGCTTCACCGGACACGCGATGGGCGCGGGCATCGAGGACGTTCTCGCAGTAAAGGCGCTGGAGACTGGGATCGTGCCTCCGGTGGCCAACTTCAAAGAGGTTGATCCCGACCTTGGTACGTTGAACTTATCGAAGGGCGGCATGTATCCCGTCGAGTATGCGCTGCGGCTTGGAGCAGGCTTTGGATCACAGATCAGCATGACCCTGCTGCACTGGATGCCGACCAAAGACGGAGTTCACCAGAGCCCGAACGCTCTCGGTTATGCGTATCGCATTGCCGACAAGCAAGCCTGGAATTCATGGCTAGCCAAAGCTGCCGGGCATTCGGTCGAAGCTCTCGAAGTCGTCCATCGCACGCTGCGTGTGCCGGATCGAGGCCCCGCTGCGCGGAGTCTTGAGCCACCCGCGCCCCTGGCGGTATCGACAGCGGTCCTTCCCGTGCCGGCGGTTGTTGTATCCCCGCCGCAGGTAGTGATGGCGGCAGCGAAAGTTGCGCCCCCAGCAATGGGAACAATTCCAATTTCGAGCGCAACGGCTGAGCGGGTGACCGTTTCTATCCCCGCGAAAGTGGAAGGGCAAGTGAAACCTCCGGAACCTGTAGTCGCACCGGCTGCTCTGGTGAGTGCGAAGGCTGATGACGTGAAAGAGCGCGTCCTCACTCTTGTCGTCGAGAAGACTGGCTATCCGAAAGACATGCTCGATATGGATCTCGATCTCGAAGCCGATCTCGGCATCGATACGGTGAAGCAAGCCGAGATGTTTGCGGCAATTCGTGAAATCTACAACATCCCTCGGGACGAAAATCGCAAGCTGCGTGACTATCCGACGCTGGCGCACGTGGTTCGCTTCGTGCACGAGAAACGGCCCGATCTGGCTGCAATTGCGGCTCCGGTTGCCACAAGCGCCTCGGTTCCGACGGCGAAAGTTGAGCTCATCACAGCATCTCTGGCGCATCCATCTGTGCCTTCTGTGGTGAATTCCTCGGACGTGCCAGTTCCTGCGGCGAAGCCGGCTCAACCGCAGACAGAAGAATCAGTGAAAGAACGCGTCCTCGCGCTTGTCGTCGAGAAGACAGGGTATCCGAAAGACATGCTCGACCTTGATCTCGACCTCGAAGCCGACCTCGGCATCGATACGGTCAAGCAAGCCGAGATGTTTGCCGCGATTCGCGAGATCTACAACATTCCGCGGGATGAGAACCGTAAGCTGCGCGACTATCCAACGCTCGCACGCGTGATTGGCTTTGTGCTCGAGAAGCGGCCCGACCTCGCGGCCGCCGCAAACGGCCCAGCGAGCCCATCAGCTCCATCCGTCAAAATTGAAGTCGCACCACCAGCCTCACTTGCGGCATCTGTCTCTGTGCCCTCTGTGGTGAATGCTTCAAGCCTCGCTACAGCGGACTCCATCAAGGACCGAGTCCTCTCCATCGTGGCCCAGAAGACCGGCTATCCCAAGGACATGCTGGAGCTTGATCTTGATCTCGAAGCCGATCTTGGCATCGATACGGTCAAGCAGGCCGAAATGTTCGCAGCGATCCGCGCCGCCTACAACATCCCGCGCGACGAGAATTTGAGGCTGCGCGATTTCCCCACGCTCGCGCACGTGATCAAGTTCGCACAAGACAGATCGGGAGCCGGGGCAGGTGCGGGCAAACCGAGCAGCGTTGAAACGAAGCCAGGAGCCACAAAGTCTGCCAGCGAACCCGAACCCTCGGCTGAAGCGGCAGCCAATTATGCGCAGGTTGCCCGTCTTGTACCCGCAAGCCTCGATGCCGCCAATGCAATTCCCCGGCGCGTGCCAGTTCCCGTCTTGCGTCCGCCGCTGAGCATGTGCAAGTCAACCGGAGCAGTTCTTGATCGCGGGCGACGTGTCCTCCTCGTGTCGGATAAGAGCGGCACGGCGGAGGCATTATCCGAATTGCTGAACATGAAAGGCGTGGAGGTCCTCCGCCTCGATCCGTGTCTCACTGCTGAAGCACTAGCGGACCGAGTCAAAGCCCTCGTTGTGTCTGGCGCAATCCACGGCGTCTATTGGCTGTCTGCGCTCGACCAAGAAGCAAAGATCACTGACCTGGAAGCGGCCTCCTGGCATGAGGCGGTGCGTATTCGCGTGAAGTCGCTCTACGCCACGATGCGCGTTCTTTACGACCAGATCGCGAAGGCAGGCACATTCCTCGTCGCTGCCACGCGTCTCGGCGGTCAGCACGGCTACGACGAAGTAGGCGCAGTGGCTCCGCTCGGGGGCGCTGTAACCGGTTTCCTCAAGACCTATAAGAGAGAAAGACCTGAAGCCTGCGTCAAAGCCGTCGACTTCGAACCCGGCCGCAATCCCGCAGACATTGCCAGATTGCTGATCGAAGAAACGCTGACCGACTCCGGTGCAGTTGAAATCGGCTACAAAGATGGCTTGCGTTGGGCTGTCGGTCTCGAAGAGCAATCCGCGACCGATGGCCGGCCCGGCCTCAAGCTCGATCGGAACACGGTCTTTGTTGTGACCGGCGCTGCTGGGAGCATCGTCTCCGCTATCACCGCCGATCTCGCGGCAGCATCCGGCGGAACTTTCTATCTCCTCGATCTTGTGCCCGAGCCGAATGCAAACAATCTCGATCTGAAGCGTTTCGATACCGATCGCGAGGCGCTCAAGCGCGATCTGTTTGCGCGCATCCAGGCGCGTGGTGAGCGTGCGACTCCGGCGCTGGTCGAAAAAGAACTCGCCGGGCTCGAGCGCGCGAAGGCCGCTCTGGCCGCTATCGCCGCGGTCCGCACGGCAGGGGGCACCGCACACTATTCCAGCGTGAACCTCACAGACGGCGAAGCTGTGGCGAAGATTGTCGGTCAGATTCGTGAGCGCCACGGGCGTATCGATGTCCTTCTCCACGCCGCCGGTCTCGAGCGCAGTCGGCCGCTTTCTGAAAAAGATCCACGCGAATTTGATCTGGTGTTCGACGTCAAGGCCGACGGCTTCTACAACCTGCTGCATGCCATTGGCGAGATGCCGCTCGGGGCAACGGTTGCGTTCAGCTCTATCGCCGGACGCTTCGGCAATCCCGGCCAGACCGATTACAGCTCGGCCAACGATCTGCTTTGCAAGATCACCTCCAGCTTCCGCACGACGCGTCCCGCAACGCGCGGCATCGCGATCGATTGGACCGCATGGGGCGAAATCGGCATGGCTTCTCGCGGCTCGATTCCGAAAGTCATGGAAGCCGCCGGAATTGACATGCTGCCTCCCGCTGCGGGCATTCCGATCATTCGTCGCGAACTCACGGCCGGCGGAACGCGAGGCGAAGTCGTCATTGGCCAGCGTCTCGGCGTTCTTCTGAATGAATGGGACGAAACCGGTGGAATCGATCCCGCAAAGGTTCCGCAGCAAGGACCCATGCTGGGCAGGATCACGAAAGCCGGACTCTTCAGCCCCGTAACGATTGAAACCACGCTCGATCCTAAGCTGCAACCGTTCCTTTACGACCACCAGATCGATGGCACGCCGGTTCTGCCCGGCGTGATGGGCATCGAAGCGTTTGCTGAGGCTGCTTTGGCAATCGTTCCCGGCTGGCACATCGAAGCCATCGAAGATGTGAATTTCCTGGCGCCATTCAAGTTCTATCGCAATGAGCCGCGCACAGTTACGGTTGAGGCGATAATTCGTGCCGAGCGCGAGAGGGTAACAGCCGAATGTAAGCTGATCGGTCACAGATCGCTGCCGAATCAATCGGAGCCGCAAGTTACCACGCATTTCACCGCGCGGGTGGTACTCACAAAGCAGCCGCAAGAAGCAACGAATCTCTCTGTCCCGGGCAAATCAGTCGCAAATATCGTTACAGCGGATGAGATTTATCGCCTCTACTTCCACGGCCCCGCATATCAGGTAGTCAAGCAGGCATGGTCGGATGGCGATCACGTTGTGGGACTCATGTCCAACCGACTTCCCGCGAATCATCGGCCAGACGAACTCCCAACTCAGATTGCACCGCGGTTGATTGAGCTGTGCTTCCAGACGGCTGGCATTTGGGAGATGGGAGTGCAGACCAGAATGGGCCTGCCGCAACACATCGATCGCGTTCGTTACCTGGGAGCGCGCGAAGCAAATGGGCCACAGTATGCCGTCGTTACTCCGAATCCGAAGCGCGAGAACTTCGATATTGAAGTTGTCGACGAGCAGGGACGCTGCTTTCTGGAACTGCACGGTTATCGCACGATCACCCTGCCCAACGCCGTCGACTCGGACCGGATGAAAGCCCTACATGCAGCCGTCTCGCCTGAGCCCGTAGCGGCGTGATGGCGCTGCAATCATCTCGAGGCTTTATGAATCGTGAATTCCAACGCGTGGCAATCGTCAATCGTGGAGAGGCCGCGATGCGTTTTATCCATGCGGCCCATGAATTTCAGCGCGAGCAAAGAACTGCGCTGCATACGATCGCGTTTTTCACCGAGCCTGATCGCCATGCCATGTTCGTGCGTGAGGCGGACGAAGCGGTGTGCCTCGGCCCAGCGCAGGTATTGGACGCCGCCACCAAGCAGATGAAATGCGCGTATGTCGACTATGGCCGGCTGGAGCGTGCCCTCGCGTCATCACGCGCCGAAGCAGTGTGGGTGGGCTGGGGATTCGTGGCCGAGCACGCAGCCTTTGCCGATCTGTGCCGGGAAATGGGCATCGTCTTCATTGGTCCCGATGGAGATGTGATGCGCCGCGTCGGCGACAAGGTCGCTTCCAAACAGCTTGCCGAGCAAGCGCAGATTCCTGTTGCTCCCTGGAGCGGTGGCCCGGTCGATACGCTCGACGAAGCCCTGGGGCATGCCGAGCGGCTGGGATATCCGCTGCTCATCAAAGCCACAGCGGGAGGTGGCGGCCACGGTATTCGGCGGGTCAATTCTCAGAATGATCTGCCCCAAGCTTTCGAGCGCGCTCGCGCAGAGGCTTTCAAGGCCTTCGGCGATCCTACTGTCTTCCTGGAACAGTTGCTCACGCATGCCCGCCACATCGAAGTGCAGGTTATTGCCGATCATTTTGGAAATGTGTGGGCCGCAGGTGTGCGCGACTGTACCATCCAGCGCCGTCATCAGAAGGTCCTGGAAGAGGCTCCTTCACCGGCGCTTTCTGGGGACCAAGACCGCGCATTGCGCGAAGCCGCCATACGCCTCGCAAGATTGGCGGGATATCAGAATGCCGGGACTGTCGAGTTCCTGTTCCAGCCGCAAACCGGCTCCGCCGCTTTCATGGAGATGAACACGCGGCTGCAGGTGGAACACCCGGTTACCGAGTGCACAGCGTGCATCGACCTGGTCAAACTGCAGATCCATGTCGCACGTGGCGGGCGCTTGGAGGGCGATCCTCCTGCATCTCGTGGCCACGCCATTGAAGTCCGATTGAATGCCGAAGACCCGGAACATCACTTCGCGCCGGCTCCTGGCAAGATCAAGCGATTTCGTATTCCTGCAGGCCCTGGAGTGCGTGTCGATACGGGAGTTGGGGAAGGCGACGATGTGCCCGCAGAATTCGATTCGATGATCGCCAAGATCATCGCGTACGGCAGCAACCGCAAGGAAGCCCTCTCGCGGCTGGAGCGAGCCATACGTGGCAGCGTAGTTGTTATCGAAGGTGGAACCAGCAATAAGGCATTCCTGCTGGAGTTGCTCAAGCGGAACGAGGTCAGTGAAGGCCAGGTTCACGTAGGCTGGCTCGATGCTCTGTCAGCCAACGGACAACACGTATGCGCTCACTATGCGGACGTGGCCCTGGTGCAAGCCGCCATTGATGCCTATCAGTCGGAGTTGGATATAGAGCAGACCCAGTTCTATGCCTCGGCGCTGCGCGGCCGCCCACAGGTGCGCAACGAAATTGGAAGATTTGCAGAACTCCGATATGGAGGGCACTCGTATCGTCCAAAGACATATCGTGTCGGGCTGCAACGCTATCGCGTGGAATTAAAGGGAATGAGGATCGAGGCGGAAATCGAGCGTCTCGGTCAGTTCGAGTATTGGCTGACAGCGTTTCAGCGCCGTTTCCACGTCATCTCGGTTCCACAAGGCGCGAGTTATCGAATTGAGGTCAACGGAGTCTCGCATCAGGTCGATCGTGATGACGGAGGTGTTATCCACGCGCCTGCACCCGCCGTAGTTGTCTCCATCTCTGTCCAGCCCGGCGATACCGTCGCCAGTGGTCAGCGATTGATGGTGCTCGAAGCAATGAAGATGGAAATGCCGGTCGTCGCTCCTTTCTCCGGAAAGATTAGGAAGGTGATGACCATTCCCAACGTGCAAGTCGATGCGGGTTCCGCATTGTTGCAGATCGATGCCGAGCAGGTTGACCGCGCCGAGGGCACAGCCGAGCCGATCAACTTCGGTGAATCGTTCGGGTTAAATGAAAAACAGGAATCTGCGGGGGACGATTGCCGAAGCATCTTGAACGAACTGAGGCAGCTCATGCTCGGCTTCGATGTCGATCCGAAGAATACTGTCCGGCTATTCTCCGACTGGCATCAGAAGTATTCCGCCGAGAATGACGAAATTCGAATCTCCGAAGATGAGATCCTTAACATATTTGTTGATATCTGCTCGCTTTTTCAGCGTGAGCCTGAGGTGAATCACCGCGCCAGCGCCGAGGAACCGAGCGCCGAGGCGTATCTCTTTTCGTACCTCCGAATCTTGGAGACGGGCGGCGAGGGATTGCCATCAAGCTTTCTAGCACAACTGCGTCGCGCACTCGGGCATTACGGAGTGCTCACTCTCGAGTGCTCACCACAACTGGAAGAGAGCCTTCTCTGCATCTATAAATCTCATCAGCGAATGCAGCAGCAGGTCGCGCCCGTGCTCGCGCTATTGGAGCGGCGCCTGCGACTAGCTCAAACGCTCGCTCCTCAAGCGGGCGAAGCCCTGCGAACGGTCCTGGACCGTATGATCACAGTGGGTGGCGAAGTTTCTCCTGCTCTCAGCGATCTAGCGAGAGAAGTCCGTTATCGCTACTTCGACCAAATTTTGTTTGAACAGGCGCGCAAGAAGGTCTATGACAAGGTCGACGAACAGCTCGCATATTTGGCCGCCAATCCAAGTCCTCCGGACCGTCATGATCGGGTGCGCGCGCTGATGGAATGTCCGCAGCCCCTGGTGCGTGTTCTTTCCGGCCGCTTTGCTTGCGCCAGTATGGAATTGCGCAAGCTGATGCTCGAAGCCATCACCTGGCGCTACTACCGGATTCGTACGTTGGAGCCACTGCGCTCGTTCGAGAGCAATGATCAGTGCTACGTGTCAGCCGAGTACGAGCACGAAGGAAAGTGCATTCACGTCTTTACCACCCACTGTGACTATGCGCAACTAGCGCAAGCGGCCCAGGCCATCTCACCTTTAACTGGGGATTTGCCACCGGACCACGATGTTGTGGTCGATTTTTACGCGTGGCACCCCGGCCCGCTCGGGGATCCCGAATCGGTTCAAGGTGAAGTCTATTCCGTCCTCAATCATGCCAACTTTGCGCGGAGGATCCGCCGCATTGTGGTAGAAGTGGCGAGTCCAGAGCATGCCTCCGGAGCCGGTGGCATGCAGCACTTCACCTACCGGCCGCAGCCCGACGGAAGCTATGAAGAGGAGAAACTCTATCGCGGCATCCATCCCATGATGGCCAAACGCCTGCATCTCTGGCGGCTTAGCAATTTCAACATCGAGCGTCTGCCCTCGGTCGAAGACGTGTACTTGCTACATGCCGTCGCCCGCGACAATCCGAAAGATGAACGCCTGATTGCCTGTGCGGAAGTGCGCGACGTCACCCCGGTACTCGACGAAAAAGGCCGCGTCGTGCAATTGCCGCACCTGGAGCGGATGTTGACTGAAGCCATTGCCGGAATGCGGCTGTTTCAATCGCGGCGTCCACCGAACCAGCGACTGTGCTGGAACCGCATTCTTCTGTACGTCTGGCCGCCTCTTAACTTGCAACGGGATGAATTGCGAGACATCGTGCGCCGCCTTGCGCCAGCAACCGAAGGCCTGGGCTTGGAGCAAGTGGTGGTACGGGTCCGCATTCCCAATCCCGCGGCTGGCGATATGCGCGATATGATCGTGCGCATTTCGAATCCTTCCGGCTCGGGCATGCTCATCACCTTTCGGCCGGCTGACCAACTTCAGCCGATGAAGCCGCTCAGCGAGTACGAGCAGAAAGTTGTCCGCATGCGGCAACGGGGCATGATCTATCCCTATGAGATCATCAAGATGCTGACGCCACCGCAAAAGCACGCGCGGGCAGAATTTCCTCCCGGCGATTTTGTCGAACACGACCTCGACTCTCTCGGTCACCTCGTTCCGGTCGACCGTCCTTACGGGAAGAACAAAGCCAATATCATTGCCGGCGTGATTCGCAACTACACCGATAAGTATTCCGAAGGAATGACGCGAGTCGTATTGCTAGGTGACCCCAGCAAAGACTTGGGAGCACTGGCCGAGCCGGAGTGCCGACGAATCATCGCGGCTCTTGATCTCGCCGAGCAGATGAACGTGCCACTGGAATGGTTCCCAATTTCCGCAGGAGCGAAGATTTCGATGGCAAGCGGCGTGGAGAACATGGACTGGATCGCGCGCGTTCTGAAGCGTCTGGTCGAATTCACACAAGCCGGTGGCGAAGTCAATCTCTTGATCAACGGTATTAATGTCGGCGCGCAACCGTACTGGAACGCCGAAGCTACGATGCTGATGCACACACGCGGCATTCTGGTAATGACGCCCAAAGCGGCCATGGTTCTGACCGGCAAACGCGCGCTGGACTATTCCGGCGGCATATCCGCTGAAGACAATCAGGGTATCGGTGGTTACGACCGCATCATGGGCATCAACGGCCAAGCCCAGTATTGGGCTCGCGACATCGGCGAGGCCTGCGAGATTTTGTTCCGCCACTACGACCACACTTACATAGCGCCTGGGGAGCGGTTTCCGCGCAGGGCCGCGTCGGACGACCCCATTATGCGCGACGTGCAGTCTCATCCTCATACCAATGGCGAAGAAGGATTTACGCGGGTCGGCGACATCATGTCGAACGAAACCAATCCGGGCAGGAAGAAATCGTTCGACATCCGCCAAGTCATGATGGCAACCATTGATCAGGACCACGCGCCGCTCGAGCGCTGGGCAGGTATGCGGGCAGCAGAAACGGCCGTTATTTGGGACGCTCATCTCGGCGGCTATCCTGTCTGCCTGATCGGCATCGAATCGCGTCCTTTGCCGCGCTTCGGATTTGTTCCTGCCGACGGCCCAGATCAGTGGACCTCGGGAACTCTATTTCCGCAATCCTCGAAGAAAGTTGCGCGGGCAGTCAATGCCGCCAGCAACAATCGACCCGTGGTGATCCTGGCAAACTTGTCGGGCTTCGATGGATCGCCCGAATCGATGCGACGACTCCAGCTGGAATATGGTGCCGAGATCGGTCGCGCTGTCGTGAACTTCAAGGGGCCGATGGTGTTCTGTGTGATCTCGCGCTATCACGGCGGAGCCTATGTCGTTTTCTCCCGTGCCCTGAATGAACAACTTGAAGTTGCAGCGCTAGAAGGCACATATGCTTCAGTAATTGGCGGCGCTCCGGCCGCCGCTGTTGTCTTCGCCAGCGAGGTCGAGGCAAATGCGCGAAAGGACCCACGGCTACAAGCGCTTTCACAAGCCATGAGCCAGGCCGAAGGTTCTGAAAAAGGCCGTCTCCGTGCGCAGTGGGACGAGCTCTTTAAAGTAATACATTCGGAAAAGTTGGGCGAGATGGCAGCGGAATTTGATCGCGTCCACTCAGTGCAGAGGGCATTGGATGTCGGCGCGTTGAATTGCATCATTCCTCCAGCAACTTTACGGCCCTACTTAATCGACGCGGTGGAACGCGGAATCGCAAAAGAAGAAGGATTGACCTGCAATCAGCCGACGGAGGCGATCGCCGCATAGATTTTATGTCAAGCCTCAGCCAAGTTCATTGGTTGGAACAGTGTCAACGAGATGTTCCTGCAAGCGATGATTGGTTGAGTTCCTGGGAAGTCGCGCATTTGGCCACATTGCGTTTTCCCAAACGCCGCGCAGACTGGCGCCTCGGTCGCTGGACGGCAAAATGCGGGGTGGCGTGTTTCCTGGCTTTGCCCGGCTATGCTGAGACTATGGCCGGATTAGAGATCCGGCCGGCAACGTCCGGAGCCCCAGAAGTTTTCTTGCGCGGACAACCGGCGCCGCTCACTATATCCCTCAGCCATTGTGCGGGCCGCGGAATCTGCGCAGTTTCAAACCACGGTCTGAAACTCGGCTGCGACTTAGAACTGATTGAAGAGCGCAGTCCGGCCTTTATCTCCGACTACTTCACCTCGGAGGAACGGAAACGAGTTGCGCAGGTACCTAAAGAAGATCGGGAACTAGCCGCAAACACTATTTGGAGTGCGAAAGAAAGCACACTTAAAGCTCTCCATGAAGGACTTCGCCTCGACACGCGCAGCGTGGTTGTGACTGTCGAAAATGTCCTTGCGGACGTCGGTGACTGGAGCCCATTGCAGGCCGTATACGCCGGCGGTGAAGTATTTCATGGCTGGTGGTATGCCTCGGGGAACCTTGTGCGAACTGTGGTCGCCGATTCCCAACTCGAACGTCCCATATCAGTAAGTAACGACCTTACCTTCCGGACTCTAACAACTGGCTCACACGTATTGGCTTAGATCTTTGCGATCTTTGGTGTTCTTCGCGATTGGAATTTTCTTTGGTCCCGACGCTGATGCTACGACACCTTCCCAGCCGATTCGGCAGCCCGGATCGCCTTCTCGTGCAATTCCCATGACTCAATCGCTTGCCGGCATCCTTCGCGAGCGAGTTCGGTGTTGAGCAACCGCTCTGCTTCGTCGAAGGTGTCTTCCGCCTTCATGCGGGCGCGATGCGCAGCATCATCGGCTGCTTTCACCTTCCGCACGAGAACCTCGATCTCGGAAATGCCTTCGAATTCCGCCTCGCCATCCTGTCGTCTTGTGCCGGCATGCTTCTTTGAGCCTATTTGCTTGTAAGCGGATTTCAAATCGCTGCTCCATCGCGATTTGGTTGTCTGACTCAGGCGATCCAGAGCGGCATTTGCCATGTCTGCGGTTTCACGCACGCGCCTTTTTTCAAACAACCATTTAAAGACCGACCAGTCCATGGCCTCATTCATCAAGCACTTTGCTTCTTCGACTTCTGGCAGCTTTCGCATAAGCTCTGAAACCTGTTTCACGCCGCAGAGTCAGCATGTCTCGGTGGCGGCAAGTAACGATCCACCAACGACTGCTCATACCTCACCCACAGCCGGCTGGGCGCCAATAGTGCGCTGCACTGCAGAGTCAGCCAATCTTTCGGCTTCAACGGTGAGCGGAACCCGTTTCCAAGGCGGATCCAGCGTCGCAGCACGTGCCGCGCAACGCTGAGCCCCATGCCTTCGCGCTTTCCGGAGACATCCGTGAGGATGCCATCGAGCGTAAACAGCACCTTCGAGAGCATAACAAGCGGACCGGGAAACTTAATTCCCTTCATGGCCACACGTTCCAGTAATTCCATGGCATCGACGCCGCCCGGCAAGTACTTCACTGGAAGTTCGTCGAGAAATGCGCTTACGGTCTCCTGAGTCAGCTTCCCTTGCTGGGATCCGTCGCGGATTGGTGCCTGGGAGAGCGCCAAGACTTCATTCGAAATGCCGATCGGATCGCGCAGACTCATCATCAGGAACAGCATCGCCAGATGGCGGCGCTGTTCGCGGCTCAAGCGCTCCCGCAGCGCCCAGTCGAGAATAGTCAAATCGCCACTTCGTTTGTCATACAGAAGATTGCCGGCATGTGGATCGCCGTGAAAGATTGCATTTTCCTCCGCAGACAACAAAGGAACCGCGACGAGCGCTTCGACCAGTTGTTCGGCGACCTTTCGGCGTCGGGCCAATGGCAGGCGAAAAGCTGCGTTTGCCACCTTGACGCCGGGCTCTTCGCTGAGAGCAGTGATTCTGGGAGTACAGAGGTGAGCAATTAGACGCGGAACCCGAACGTGGTGAATGCCACGGTAGAGCCTCGCAGCCTCGATCAAAGTCTTCTGCTCGCGAGCAAAATTAACTTCATGCTGCAGCAGGCGCCGCACTTTCTTGAATGTGTCTGGAATCAGGTGGGCTGCGAAACCGTAGCGATGATGCCGCTCGCCAAAATATTGCGCAAGACGTTGCAGGTAATCCATATCCTCCGCAAAATATGCGGGAATGTGAGGCTTTAGAACTTTGAACACTCCGCGCTCCTGCCGCCCACTCTTGGGATCCCGCCAATTGAAACGCACCACCGCGCTGACGCTAGCTTCTGAAAGAATGCTGGACGCGATTTCGACCGCGTACTTCTCCGCTCGGGCCCCCAATTCTTTTCGAATGATCTGCTCTATCTCCTCCGGCTTCACATCGCGGATTCCGTTTTCCAGCCGAGTCAGCGCATTCCGCAAGGCCGGACGCAGGTGGCGATTGCGGGCAATGACCTGCCCTAGTTTCTGCAATCCCGGCACTTTCGCAATCAGCCGCAGCAATCGATCTTCGGCTGAAGTGCCATCCGGAAGCTCAAGCTGTTCCACCAGTTTCGGAGCCAGCCGCTCCGGGGAAAGGTGTGCCACGACAAACATCATGGAATCGCGCACCGGCGGCCGCCACTTCCAGTAAACTTCGGGAACCAGGCGTTCCACTGGCACGATCTCATCTACAATCCAGCGCGCCATTGCGTCGCGAAGAGAAACACCCAATGGACTGCGCAGCCCAGTCTCGACTGCGCGAATGCGGTCTGCGAGAGAACTGTCCTTGGGAAGGAAGCGGGAAACGGCCGAGCGCAGTTGCCCGGAGGATAGCTGCCGGAATTGGATGGCCGATGTCTCACGCATAGGCGCTCAATTACACACATTATTGTTTTGTTTACTCATTGCGCAGTGACCGCCGTCACCGTGCACCCTCAACCCTCACTTTTCGGATCTACGTTGAAACCTCAGGCTGCTCGCAAGCGTAAGTCTTGTGAGGCCACAATTATGAATCTTTTCTCAATGCTTCCAATCAAACAACAAACGCTGGGCGAAGGGCAATTGAGCTGTGCTGTGGGGATTTGCGCATGCCAGGATCATCCTTAGGGTGGCCTTCTCCGAACAGCATGCGTAACCTTTTGCGGGCTGGCCCGTTTATATCAACATCGTGCATTGGCATACAAAATCTTATGCCGTCGGCACGACCTTTGTCGTATCTGCTCTGAGGGGAATTTATGGCAAGACGAATGATCTTGATGCTGGCCGTCGTGCTCGTGGTAATCACTGGCCTCGGATTCGTAAAGTTCCGGCAAGTTGAGTCGGCTGTGAAGGCGTCGGCATTCCAGCCACCCCCGGAGGCCGTGACTACAATCGTTGCCCGCGAGCAGCAGTGGCCTACGACGATGAGTGTGATCGGTACGATCGAGGCGGTACAAGGGGTCGTGGTCAGCGCAGATTTGCCAGGCGTCGTGGACCGCATCAACTTCGAGTCTGGAAAAGCGGTGCATGAAGGTGATGTGCTAGTGGAACTCGACACGCGCCAGGAGCGAGCCCAACTCGCCTCACTCGATGCCCAGCGCGATTTGGCACGCATTAACTTCGAACGCATGCAGAAGCTTGTGCAAGCCGGCGTGATTTCGCGCCAGGACTATGACAAGGCCGCCGCCGACCAGAAACAGACGGAAGCGAATGCAGCCGAGATTCGCGCCACCATTCAGCGCAAAACCATTCGAGCTCCGTTTTCTGGAATTCTTGGCATTCGGAAGGTCAATCTCGGTCAGTATCTCGCTGCTGGAAATCCGATTGTCTCGTTGCAATCTCTCAATCCGATTTACGTGAACTTCGGGGTGCCCCAGCAGACTTCGGGCCAGGTTCACATCGGCCGCAATCTGCACGTAAGCGCTGAGGAACTTGCGGGGCAATCGTTCGGCGGGCGAGTCTCTGCCATCGATTCCGTCGTCGACGAGACCACGCGCAATATCCAGATCCAGGCAACACTTTCCAATCCAGAGGCGAGACTGCGTCCGGGCATGTTTGTTCAAGTCGAGTTGGGACTCGGCGGCGATCAGGCAGTCATCCCGCTTCCGGCGACTGCGATTAACTATGCGCCATACGGAGATTCGGTCTACGTGGTTTCCGATCTCAAGGATCCGCAAGGCAAAAGCTACCGCGGCGTTCGTCAGCAGTTCGTCAAAATCGGAGGTTCCCGCGGGGACCAGGTTGCGATCCTCTCTGGCCTCAATCCCGGCGACGAAGTCGTGAGCTCCGGCGTTTTCAAGTTACGCAACGGTGCCGCAGTTCAGATCAACAATAAAGTGCAACCCGATGACAGTCCGACTCCCAAGCCGCAGGACAGTTAAGAGACCGCCTTCACAGGAAGCATCATGAAATTCACTGATATTTTCGTCAAGCGGCCCGTCCTGTCGATCGTGGTCAGTCTGGTGATTTTGATCGCTGGCCTGCAATCGATCCGCTCACTGAGCGTGCGGCAATACCCGCGCAGCGACATCGCCGTTATCAACATTACGACTGTGTATGTCGGGGCCAATGCGGACCTTGTGCGCGGATTCATTACCACACCGCTCGAGCGCGTGATCGCCAGCGCCGACGGCATCGACTACATGGAGTCGTCAAGTGCCCAGGGACTCAGCACGATCATCGTGCACCTGAAGCTCAACTACGACACCAACGCTGCTCTTACACAGATTCAGGCCAAGCTGGCGCAGGTCCGAAATGACCTGCCGCCGGAGTCGCAGGCCCCCGTCATCGATTTGCAAACCGCGGATACGCAATTCGCCGCGATGTATCTCGGGTTTTCATCCGCCAATCTCGATCAAAATCAGATCACCGATTACCTGACCCGAGTCGTGCAGCCCAAACTGAGCGCCATCAGCGGTGTGCAGCGCGCCGATATCTTAGGCGACCGCACTTTCGCCATGCGGATTTGGCTTAAGCCCGACAAAATGGCGTCGCTGGGAATCTCCGCCTCAGCGGTGCGAGATGCGCTGGCAAAAAATAATCATCTCTCTGCGCTTGGACAGACCAAAGGCTCAATGGTGTCGGTGAACCTGATCGCCAACACCGACTTGCGCACGCCCGAAGATTTCAAGCAAATGGTAGTGAAGGAGCAAAACGGCGTCGTCGTTCGCCTGGGCGAGATTGCCGATGTAGTTCTCGGTGCGCAGAACTACGAGCAAGACGTTCGTTTCAACGGTGAGACCGCGACCTTCATGGGCATTTGGGTCCTGCCCAGCGCCAACTCGCTCGAAGTCGTGAAGAATGTTCGTGCGGCGATGAAAGACATCCAGACGCAGTTGCCCCCCGGCATGAAGGCGGGCATTCCCTACGACTCGACCGTCTACATCCAGGATGCGATCAATGAAGTGCTGAGCACGTTGACTGAAACATTGGTCATCGTCATCATCGTCATATTTTTGTTCCTCGGTTCTTTCCGTTCGGTTCTGATTCCTGTCGTCGCCATTCCGATTTCCCTGGTGGGTGCAGTGTTTTTGATGTTGTTGGCCGGATTCACCATCAACTTGTTGACCCTGCTCGCGATTGTGCTTTCCGTGGGTTTGGTCGTAGATGATGCCATCGTGATGGTGGAAAATGTCGAACGCCACCTTCACATGGGCAAGCCCCCGGTGCGCGCTGCGATTGATGCCGCGCGAGAACTCGTAGGACCGATCATCGCCATGACCATCACACTGGCCGCGGTCTACACGCCGGTCGGCATCCAGGGCGGACTAACGGGCGCCCTCTTCCGCGAATTCGCATTCACCTTGGCGGGAGCGGTCATCGTTTCCGGCGTTGTCGCCCTCACTCTGTCGCCCATGATGGGATCGAAACTTCTTCGAGCCGGCGACACCGAGCGCGGATTCGCAGGCTGGGTGAATCGCCGCTTCGAGAGCGTCCGCCGTGCCTATTCCGGCGCGCTTTCAGGAACGCTTAAATATCAGCCCGTCGTTCTCGTTCTTTGGGGAATCGTCATCTTGTTGATGGTGCCGTTTTATATGTTCTCGCAGCGCGAACTCGCGCCGGCTGAAGACCAGGGTGTGGTGTTCAGTATCATTCAGGCACCGGCGAACGCGACGATTGACCAGACCAGCCTCTTCGCATCGCAGGTCTACGACGTCTATCATTCGATCCCCGAGAGCGCCAGTATCTTCCAGGTCGTCTCGCCAAACGGCGGTTTCGCCGGAACGGTGGTGAAGCCCTGGAGCCAGCGCAAGAAGACATCCCAACAATTACTGCTGGAGTGCGTGGGACCACTCTCGAAAATTCCCGGCATTCGCGTCATTCCTATTACCCTTCCGGCGCTTCCTGGCGGGGGAAATTTCCCCGTCGAGTTTGTGATTACCTCTGCCGCGGAGCCCCGCCAGCTGAACGAGTTCGCGAATCAGCTGGTGCAGAAGGCATTCGGCAGCGGCATGTTCATCTACGCCGATACCGATCTGAAGTTCGACCAGCCGCAGGCTGAAGTGATGTTTGACCGCGACAAGCTTCGTTCACAGGGAGTCGATTTGACGCAGGCAGGTCAAGACTTGGCCACCATGCTCGGTGGCGATTACGTGAACCGCTTCAGCATCCAGGGCCGAAGCTACAAAGTCATTCCGCAAATCAAGCGGGCTAATCGGTTAACCCCAGATCAGTTACAACAGATCTACGTCACCGGTTCGAATGACAAGCTAGTGCCGCTCTCGACCTTCGCCTCGTTGAAGACCACAACCGAGCCGCGTGAGCTGAAGAAATTTCAGCAGCTGAATGCCGTGCGAATTCAGGGCGTCATCCCGCCGAACGTCCCGCTCGACAAGGCGTTGCGTTTTTTGGAGGACGAAGCCAAGACAATTCTGCCGCAGGGCTTCAATGTGGATTATGCGGGCGAGTCGCGCCAGTTGCGCGTTGAGGGCAGCAAATTTCTGGGAACATTTCTGCTTTCGGGGATCCTGATCTATCTCGTGCTGGCGGCGCAGTTCGAAAGCTTCCGCGATCCATTTATTATTCTCGCCGGTTCGGTTCCGCTCGCACTATCAGGCGCGCTGATGTTTTCGTTTCTGGGCCTTACGACACTCAACATTTACAGCCAGGTTGGACTGATCACGCTGGTGGGACTGGTTTCGAAAAACGGCATTCTGATCGTTGAGTTCGCCAACCATCTTCAAGAGACGGGGAGATCCAAGCTGGAGGCGGTGACGGATGCGGCCACGACGAGACTCCGCCCAATCCTGATGACCACAGCCGCAACCGTTGTCGGCCATTTTCCGCTGGTTCTGGCGAAAGGTCCCGGAGCTGGAGCGCGCAACAGCATCGGGATCATGCTGGTCAGCGGCATGATTATCGGAACTCTGTTTACCCTGTTTGTGGTGCCTTCAATCTATATGCTCGTCGCGCGCACTCACGTGCGAGAGACTGCAGGAGAGCCTGAGACCACAGGTTTGCTTCCCGAATCGCTGGAGGTCGCGTGAAGGTGGGGCAGTAAGAAATAGGATTTTCTCCAGGCAAGCTCTGATTAAGTCTGCGAAGCACACCGGGGCGAGCGGAGGCAGGGGAAGGAATTCCGTGCGAAGCCGCGGTTGGAGCCGATTTGCCTGGCGTCCTTCGCTTCGCTCAGGATGACAAAACGAAACTTAATCAGGCTTTCCTAGCGTTCGTAGAGCATGACGAGAGCACGCAGTCTCTGTGCGAGCTTCTCTGTCAGCGCGCCCTTTCGATAACGCCACTTCCAGTTTCCTCTCACCGTGCCAGGCAAGTTCATACGCGCCTCGCTGCTGAGTCCCAGCACGTCTTGCAGGGGAACCATAGCAATGTTGGCCACGGACGCAAGCACAGCTCGCATCATTACCCAATGGATCTCGCCGTCATCGCGTAAATCCAGATAGGCGCGGGCAAAGGCGTGCTCTTTTTCCACGTCCTCCGCCGTTCGGATGCTGTCCCCTTTGCCCGAGCTCGCCCACCAGCCTACGGTCGTATCGTTGTCATGCCCTCCGGTGTATGCGACTAAGTCACTGCTGTAATTGTGCGGCCGAAACGACGGACCCTGCGGATCATTGCCAAAGGCGAACTGCAGCAAACTCATTCCCGGCAGGCCAAACTGCTTACGCAGCTTCTCTACCGCAGGAGTAATCACGCCCAGGTTTTCCGCCACGATTGGCAATTCCCCAAAGGCCTCTTGCACCGTCAGAAGAAAATCTTCTCCCGGCCCCGGCACCCAGCGTCCTCGCTCCGCGGTCGCTTCGCCTGCGGGAATCTCCCAATAGGCCTCGAATCCGCGAAAGTGGTCCAGGCGGACCAGGTCGAACAGCTGAAACGTGGCGCGAAAGCGATCGATCCACCATCGGTACTTGTCCCGCGCCAACACATCCCAGCGATAAATTGGATTTCCCCAGAGTTGCCCAGTCGCGCTGAAATAGTCGGGCGGAACTCCGGCGACCACGGTAGGAAGCCCTCTGCCGTCCAAATAAAACAATTCCGGATGCGACCAGACATCGGCGCTGTCATGCGCCACATAAATCGGGACGTCGCCCATCAAACGAATACCGCACCGACCGCAATACGCTCGCAGCCGGTCCCACTGGCGGAAGAACTCGAACTGCCAGTACTTGTGCGTTTTTATGGAAGACGCGAGCGTCTGGGACAGACGGTCGATCGCCTCCGGATCGCGCCTGCGAATCGCTGTATCCCACGTTGCCCAAGTATTTTCGTGCTGGCGATCCTTCAACGCCATGAAGAGCGCATAGTCGTTGAGCCATGCGCCGCATCTGTCGCAGAATTGCTCGAACTCGGTTCGCTCACTTGCGGAGCACTCAGCAAGAAAAACCTTCGCCGCCTGCTGCAACAGAGCGAGCTTGAATTTAGTAACCGGACCAAAGTCCACCGAATCTTCTGGGAAATTTGGTACCGATGTGAGATCAGGTGCGTCGAGGAGCCCTTGCTCCTGCAAACGGTCCAAGCTCAAAAGCAGAGGGTTGCCTGCAAATGCCGAGAAACACTGGTACGGAGAGTCAGCATATCCTGTGGGATTCAACGGCAACACTTGCCACAATTTCTGACCCGCGGCGGACAGAAAGTCGGCGAACTCGATTGCCGATGGACCCAGATCACCAATGCCGTACCGGCTGGGAAGGGAAGTGATGTGCAGCAGAATTCCACTCGATCGCGGAAATTTCACTCGCTAACCATACCACGCATCTTCATCGACGCGGGCCAAGTGTCCTTCTGAATGGTATCGCTTTCCTCGAGAAGCGTTGTTTGCACGCATGGGATGTCAATCCGCTACAGTTAAGTTAACCTTGAAGTTGAAAATTCTCGGTGTACCTGCAAAGGCACGAGAATGAGTCGACCCGTATGAACATTCGAATAAAGTCTGCCGACCTCATGATTTCACGGCCGGCAATCACCGTCGTCACTATCCTTGCGTTTCTTGCACTCTCAGCCACTGCAGGTCTGACTCAGTCCGCTGAAGTGATTACAGTCGATGCCTCGGCTCCTGCACATCCGTTCCCACATTTCTGGGAGCAGATGTTCGGCTCGGGTCGCGCAATTCTGAGCCTGCGCAATAGTTATCGTGACGATCTGCGCCGGGTGCACGAAATTACCGGATTCAAGTACGTTCGTTTCCACGCCATTTTTCACGACGAGGTCGGCGTGTATGACGAAGACCAGCAGGGGAATCCGGTCTTTAATTTCTCTTACGTCGATCAGATCTACGACGGCTTGCTCGCCAATGGAGTAATGCCGTTCATCGAACTCAGCTTCATGCCCAACAAACTCGCGGCTAAACCAACATTTCAGGCCTTCTGGTACAAGCCCGACGTTTCGCCCCCAAAAGATTGGCAAAAGTGGGACGCTTTGATCACCGAATTCACGAAGCATCTGATCGATCGTTACGGAATCGATGAGGTCAGCCGATGGTATTTTGAAGTGTGGAATGAACCTAATCTCGATTTTTGGGCAGGCGACCCCAGGCAATCCACCTACTGGGAACTTTACGATCACACGGCTCGCGACATCAAAGCCGTAAACTCGCGCCTGCGTGTGGGAGGCCCTGCGACCGCTCAAGCCGCATGGGCGGATGCCTTCATTGAGCACTGCAACTCCGCCCACGTCCCCGTCGACTTCGTCTCAAGCCATGTGTACGGCAACGACAAAGCGCAAGACGTGTTCGGTACCAACGAGAATATTCCGCGCAGCGACATGGTTTGCCGCGCGGTGAATAAAGTTCACGATCAGATCAAAGCGTCGAGCATGCCCAGCTTGCCGCTGATCTGGAGCGAATTCAACGCCAGCTATTTTAACGAGCCTGCCGTGACTGATGCTGCATATATGGGCCCATGGCTCGCTAACACGATTCGCGCCTGCGATGGTCTGGTCGACGTGATGTCCTATTGGACTTTCTCTGACGTCTTCGAAGAACAAGGAGTTGTGAAGACTCCGTTCTACGGTGGCTTCGGACTGATCGCATCCGGTGGCATTCCCAAACCTGCGTTCAACGCTTTTAAAGTTCTTCACGAGCTTGGCGATCGACGGATCGAAGTCAATTCCGATTCGGTGCTGGTCACGAAAAAGAACAATGGCGTGCTTGTGCTCGCGGTCTGGAACTACGCTCCACCGGAAACCGCGGGTTCACCGAAAACTGTGACGCTGCGATTTACAGCCGGGCACTATAGGCATGCACTTGTCACAATGGTCGATCGCGACCACGGCGACATACATGCCTTGTACGAGAAGATGGGTTCGCCGAAATATCCCACGTCATCGCAGATCGAACAACTGAAGAAGGCGGCGGAACTTCCGCCGGCCCAGGCACAAACTGTGAAGAATGGCGAATTGACGCTTACTTTACCGACCTACGCTCTGGCTCTTGTGGAAGTGAAATAGCCTCGCGGGCGTCCCTAGTGGTCTTTCTTCTCCGTTTCTTTCGGTAGTGGTTTTTCGATCGGCTTCCGCGGCAGCATCTGATCGCGCATCGCTGCCTCATAAACAAAACTGGCTACGATCACGGCAGCCTGCTTCAAGTCCTCTGCTTGCAGGCGATCGTAGACGTCCATGTTCGTGTGGTGCGTCCGCGTCCCATATTCCATTGGGTCTTGAATGAACTGGAATCCGGGAATCCCCACCGCGTCGAACGAAAGGTGGTCTGTCCCGCCGGTATTGCGCATGGTAAGCGTCGTCATGCCGAGATCTTTAAAGGGCTGCATCCATGCCTCGAAGATCGGGGCGACGGCCTCGTTTTCCTGCAAGTACACACCGCGAATTTTGCCCGTACCGTTGTCCACGTTGAAATAGGCTGACACCTTGGCCTGCTCCGGTTTCACCGTGACCGGCCCGGCTTCACGCCGCAGCAACGTAGGCCTGCTTTTCATGTTCGGATCGTCCATCGGCGGACGCGTTCCGAAATGCTGTTGAACATAGAATTGCGATCCCAACAGTCCCTCTTCTTCGCCGCTCCACAAGCCAATGCGAACGGTTCGCCGCGGCTTGATGTCGAGTGCTTTCAGAATGCGTACTGCTTCCATCATCACGACTGTGCCAGCGCCGTTGTCTGTCGCGCCCGTTCCCGATTGCCAGGAATCCAGGTGCGCGCCCAGCATCACGACTTCATCTTTTTTGTCGCCGCCGGGAATCTCCGCGATGGTGTCGTACTGCATGGGATCATCATCATAGAAAGTGTTTGTGACATTCAGTTCGAGCGCTACGTCCTTCTTTTGCGACAGCAAGCGCGCAATTCGACTCCAGTGTTCCGAAGCCATCATCAGCTTGGGCACGGCAATGGTCTCTCCCACTCGGTAGGGCCCACTGGAATCCGCAAAGACGGTGCCGCCTCCTGCTGTACCGCGGCTGTGATCAACTACAGCCAACGCTTTTTCGTCGGCAAAAAACTGCATCAACTCCTTCATGAACTGCTGCCGCTTCAAAAAGTCTGCGATCCGAAACGGCGGGGCCTCGCTTGGAATCTCGTACTCCGCCCGCTTCGCCAGATCCTCATCGCTCAATCGCTTGAACGGAGCTTCATTAATGGGCTTCAACTCCACATCCGCCCCGTAGATCACGATCATTCCAGCCAGCTTGCCCCGGTATTTTTCAAAATCCTTCTTGTCCTCGATGTTCTCCACACGAATGCATTTGCCCTGCACCACGCCATTGGACCCCGGAGTCCAGGGTTCGGCGTATGCAATCAGGGGTGCGATGTCCGGTGAGGTCATGCGCACGTTCACATACTGATTCGCCCAGCCACGCCCAAATGGCCCCCAGGCTTCCAAATGCGCGTTGCTCAGCCCCATGGCGGTGAGTTGATCGCGCGTCCATTCGTTCGCCCGCTTCATATTCGGAGAGCCGGTGAGCCGTTCGCCAATCGAATCCATCAGGCCCGAAGCGAGTTCCATTACCTTTGAGTTGCGGAATCCTTCGTAGCGAATCCTGGTGATCGTTTCCAGGTCCACCTTCTCTTGCGACCACAGCGGCAAAGAGATGAAAAAGAAAAACGTGATGGCACACAGCAGTCGAGCCGGTCTCTTCATTGCTGGAATCTCCTGAGGCAAAGATCAAAGCGGCGATTATATCCCCGGCGTCACGGATACAAAGAAGTTCTTCTCAGATTAGACGCACATCTTACGAGATTGTGAGACGAGGCTGTTGGGGCAAGGCGCGAAGTTGGCTACCGTGACAGATCCGAATGGATGATGACCGCAGCAGGGTATGACCTGCTGGGTTATTGTGATTTATTCTGTGGCCCGTCCTGTGCCGCTACTCCCGATTCGGCCGAATTCTTCTCCCGACTTCCGGCCATGGTAACTTCCTCATCCTGACCGTTGTTCTTCAAGACGATGTATTGCACCACGATGGAAATACGCCGGTTGGAAGGATCGGTCGGGTCCTCCGGCTTGCGCAAGCGTTGATCGGCAAACCCGCGAACCTGCGTGACCTGATTGCTCCGGATGCCATTCGCCTGCATCAAACGGCGGGCCGAGTTGGCGCGGTCCGCGGAAAGTTCCCAGTTGCCATAGGCGCCCGATCCTGCAAACGGATTCGAATCGGTATGGCCCTCGATGGAGAGTTTGTTGGGGAGTTGCGACAGTTCTTTCGCCAGCATGATGAGTAGTTGCCGCCCATCGTCGTTCAGTTGCGCGCTTCCACTGTCGAAAAACGTACCTGCCGCCGATTCCGTAAGCTCGATGCGCAGACCCTCGGCCGTGACAGTCATCTCGATGTGGCTTTTCAGTTTTTCGAAATCGGTCAACTGACGCATGGCCGATTGCAATTCCTCTTTCAACTTCGGCATGTTGTCGCGAGTGAGAATGAAATTCTCTCCCGCACCCTGCATATTCGATCCGATCTTCTTAGCGAATCCCGTGGGATCTTTAAAGTATCCGCTGATGGCTTCTTGAATTTGCTTATTCGTATTCATCAGCCACAGAACGATAAACAACGCCATCATCGCCGTGACAAAGTCGGCATATGCCACCTTCCATGCGCCGCCGTGGTGGCCGCCGTGCCCGGCTTTCTTTCTGATCACAATAACGGGTCGGTTCTTATCCATAAAACTGGTCGTTACTGACTAAACTTAGCTTGGTGCACCCGCCGATGCCGCCGCAGCCGCCTCCGGCGCTCGTGCGCGGCACAATTGTTCGAGCTCTTGAAATGACGGCCGCACATGTCCGGGGATGGCCCGTCGTGCCACTTCCACCGCCATGATCGGGGCTGTCCCCTTTAGGAACGAAACCATCAGCACGCGCAGCACATAGAGGAAGGCATGTTCTTCTTCGGCAGTCTTCGCCATATTCGCGGCGATGGGACCAACGAATCCGTAACAGAGCAGAACGCCCAAGAACGTTCCCACCAAGGCGGCGGCTACTTTGCGGCCTATTTCCTCCGGAGGCCCGCCCAGAGCGCCCATCGTGATCACGACTCCCAGCACAGCGGCCACAATTCCCAGGCCGGGGAGGGAATCGGCCACCGTGCTAAGCGCATTATTCGGTTGGCCGGCGTCGTGATGGTGCACTTCCATATCCAAGTCGAGCATCTGATCGAGTTCGAAAACTTCTACGCCCGTAATCGCCATGCGCATCGTGTCGCAGACAAAATTCCGCACATGATGATTGTTCAAAAACGCAGGATTCTTCGAAAAGAACGCGCTCTTCTCCGGGTCTTCGACGTCGTTTTCCAGCGTCATCAATCCCTCTTTGCGCGCTTTGTTCAGCAGGTCGTACATCATCTTCAGCGTCTCGAGATAACGTTCTTTTGTGTAGGGTGAGCCGCGGAACACTCCGCCCAGTCCGGCGGCGATCTTCTTCAGAATGTGAAGGGGGTTCGCCACCAGCACCGTCCCGGTCGCGGCTCCGCCAATGATCAGCAGTTCGGCCGGCTGCAGCAGCACGCGAATGTTTCCATGCTCCATCAGGTAACCGCCGATGATTGCGCCGATCACCACGAGGATTCCGATAATCGCGAACATGATCTTTAGCTTCCCGTCGCCTGCTGCCCGCCGGCCGCTGCCGCTGCCGCGCGACCGCTCACGAGCTGATCAAATATTTCCTTTACCCGCCCCAACAACGTCTCCAACGTGTCTCCTGCCTCGGCTTTGGTTTCCCTCATGCCTGAAGCGATGTGCAACTCTTCGCCCCACCAGTCGATCCCGCTGCTGACTACCATTTTCCGCACCCGTTCGCTTACTGTTTGCAGGGCGATCCCGGGACAGTTGGGCAAAACCACCAGGAATTTTTCATCCGCCCATCGGCCTACAAAATCGGTAGGACGTACGCTGATCTCCAACGTCTCTGCCAACATGCGCAGCATAGTGTTGGCCGCTTCCTGTCCATAGCTCGAACGAAACTGATCGAGATCGAAGAGCCGGACGCATAGAATTCCGAAAGGAACGTTCAATTCCAAGAACGTCGCGAGCGATTCCCGCAGGTGCGCTTGCAGCATTGCCTGGTTGGCTATGCCCGTTACGCTGTCCACTACGCCATATGCGCTCAAATCGTTTTCCCGGCGGTCGGGCATGGGCGCAACGTGGCGCGAATCAAAACTTTCTACTGCGCCGATGATGGAACCATTGGCATCGCGCACCGGAGTGGCCCAGATCTTCACCAGAGCGCGCTGTCCTGTCTTGTGGTGTACCCATCCGACGCTTTCAACCGACTTCGCGTCGCGGAGTGCCGTGGTGAGCGGACAATGCTCCCCGCAAAGTTCGCAACTTTCGCCATTACAGTGCTTGAGAAAATTCTGTTGGCAGGAGTGCCCTACAACTTCGTGGCGTAGATAGCCGGTGATCCGCTCAGCACCATCGTTCCAGAAGACAATTTTCTTGTCCCGATCCACGACGCACACGCCCAGCTTTAAGGCGTCGACAATGCTGCGATAAATCGCTGGATCTTCGAATCCAGACATAGCGATGCCGCGATACTCCCTAATCTGGATATCGGCAGGAGAATCTTGAGCTTCACGCAGCGTATTGGTCCTTTCCTGAAAAAGGGATCTTTGGCTCATCGTTTGTGTCTACGGCTCTCATGAATGCCCTTTGAGCGCGATATAGATGCATTCCTTGCAACAACTTAGCTCTGTACCACTTTGGGGTAGTTTTCTGGCACGCTCGTGCTATTTGCAATTAATTGAACTCTGTTTATCGTCGTTATCGAGCAGTTCTGGGGGAGGGCTGCCCGGGCGCCCTGGACTCGAAAGAGTTCAGGGCGCTCGTTATTTTGAGGTGTTTTGCGCGCGTGAGCACTTATGTAATCCGACGCATTGGTCCGGGGTTGCGCGCGCAGCGAGCGACAAAATGAGAGGGAAAGCTTTGCAGCTGACAATCAGCACAGCCCTGTGGGGACAGCCGCCCTCGGCTGTCCGGCCGAGCGAGGCTCGGCTCTAGCAGTTCGATCACTTGCGGTGATATCTTCCCATCCACTCCGCCTGCGCCACAATATGGCCCTTCATCGCGTTCTCGAGCTCTTGTTTGCCGGCGCCGTTCTCGAGATTTAGCGTGGTGTCGAGCGCAAACATTTTGAAATAGTATCGGTGCGGTTTACCAGGAGGCGGGCACGGCCCGTTGTATCCTACCTTTTTGAAATCGTTCGTTCCCTGTTCCGCTCCATTGGATAACTGCGCTGTTTTGCTCATGCTCTCTGGCAAGCTGTGCGCATCTGCGGGTAAGTTCCAAAGCGTCCAGTGATTCCAGTTGCCGACCGGAGCATCCGGATCATCTGCGAGAAGGGCAAAACTTTTGGTTCCAGATGGAGCGCCATTCCAAGAGAGCTGCGGCGAGATGTCTTCCCCGTCACAAGTGAATTGCTTTGGAATGTCTTCACCGTTTTGGAAACTCGAACTAGTTAAAGTGAGACGCATGTTGTTTCCTCCACTCTGAGCGGAGCTTGATGACCGCGACAGCCCAAGATTGGGAAGCGTCAAGAGAATAGCAACAGCGAGAAAGCCGCGAAGGAAGGTCGCCATGTCAAAGCTCCAGGCGCGATGAGGCGGAGAATGCCGCTAAGTCTCAGTTTAATTCATCGGCAGGCTACGGACGGTGGAGGGGTCCAAACCTCAGAAAGAATAGCTCTCGATCGGGCCGGGTTCTCCAAATACGCTTTGCGAAGAACGGAATGGGACCTGTCAGTTGGTCGAAATCGTGAAGTTCACCGTAATGTTGGCTTGCGTTTCGACGGGTTCGGTGCCCAGGTAGTGCGGTTTGAACCGCCATTGGCGGACCGCGTCTTCCGCGGCATTCGCCAAAATGCTCGGGCCGCTGACGACGTGCAGATCTTGAATGACGCCATCTTTACCGATCAGCGCTCGCAGTACGACCGAGCCCTGCACTTTCATCTGCCGCGCCAGCATGGGATATCCCGGTTTGACGGAATGCGTGACAACCGCACTCGTATCGGCAGACATGTGCACCCGCTCGGCGGCATTGTTGGTCACGTTTGCTGCCGTCTCAGTGGTTCCTGTTGTGCCAGCCGCTTGCGCGAGCCCGACCGGTTGCGTGGGCGCGCTCGGTTGCAGGTCGACGTGTACGGAATTGCTCCCCGGGCGTAGCGTGCGATGGGAGTCTCCGGCGACTACTTCTACTTCAAGGGGCGGCAACACTGTGCGGCTTGTGGCCTGAGCGTTGGGTCCCGGCGTGGCCGCAGGCGTTGGCGCGGTTGGCGGCGGTGTTGCGGGCTTTGTGGTAGCACCCGCAGCCTTGTGTTTTGCATGCGAAGCCGCTGCAGCTGGAGTGGCAGCCTTTTGCGCCGGCGGCACTACTCTCGCTGGAGCAGTAGATTTCGGAGCTACACTACTGCCGGCATCGCTTTCGGCTTCCTGTGCATTCGATGGAAACCAGAATTCGCGATCGTGGTAGATGACTCCGCCTAGCGTAATCAACAGCAACGCCAGGGCGGCGAGCATCAGGCGGCGTTGTCGGAGATCCTCCGCCGGGGTCTGCACCACCGGCCAATGCCGCACAGCGACTGCTTTGGGCCGCAGTTCGGCTTCGATCTCCTGCTCTTTCTGCTCTGGTTTTTCGAGTAAAGTTTCCGGCTCAAACATACAGAACCTGTATCCCGTCCGGGGGAACTGCTCTCGCTAGTATGCCTTGGAACCTGCCGGAAGGCCACAAAAAGCGTGCCTGAGATGTCAAAAATGTCCTGGGATATGGCACGAAAGTGACATATTACCCCGCCATTCGTTGCAAACGGAGCGTACTTCGCGGCGATTCTTCGGCCAGAGAAACACCCGATTGCCCGAACCCGCCTCGGGTGAGATGGTGTATATTCGCTGGCATCTCGCGAGATCCTCAAGGATGAACATCGAGCGCGATAGGAAGAGGCGCAGCTTCGAACGTTACCGTTTCGAGGCTCTAGCCTGACGGGTGCTGGCTTGCTCAGGTAACGTCCCGAGGAGTTCCGCCCTCCTTGGCGGAGAATATGCTCTCGCTCACGAACGCAACTTTTCAGCAGGCCGGGAATCCGATTTGCTGAAGAGTGACTGCGGGAAAGATCAGCCGCGATTCCGGTCGGCTTGAATCTATGAGGCGCAAAATTGTTCAACCCGGCAAACTGACCGAGCGTCAATTCGAGCACACCACGCGCCGCGAACTGCTGAAGCTGACGCCGGTGATTGCACTCGGTGCATTTGCTATCCCGGCGCTCCAAACGCGTTTGCTCAAAAAGGGACTCGGTTTCAGCGACTGGGCTTCGGAATTGATGTTTCGTCACCGCCATCTCGCGTCAACGTTTTCAGACAGCGACATCACGCCGTTCGAAAAATTTCCCATCAACGATTATGACGTGGATGACCCCGGCGTAATCTTCGAAACCTGGACGCTTACCGTGAGCGGCGCCGTGCAGAAGCCGGGTGAATATACGTTGGCGCAAGTGCAGGCGCTGCCGCGCTTCCGCCAGAACACGCGTCACGTCTGCGTCGAAGGCTGGGACGTGATTGGCCGCTTTGGCGGCGCTCGCTTGTCAGATTTTCTCAACCTGATCGGCGCCGATCCTACGGCCGGTTTCATCACAGTTGAATGCGCGGACGACTACTACGAGTCGCTCGATATGGCGACGGCCCGTCATCCTCAGACATTGCTTTGCTATGAAATGTACGATCGTCCGCTTACCCGCGAGCATGGTGCGCCGCTGCGCCTGAACGTTCCCACAAAAGTCGGCTACAAGCAGGCAAAGTACTTGACCGACTTGAAGGTTACGCACGTGCTCGATCGTATCGGCTACTGGGAAGATCAGGGGTATTCAGAGTTTTACGGTTTATGAGTTTGTGCTGAGTAAGTGAGGAACGAAACATCGCATGGCTGGGGCCGCAATTGAAATCGTGCGAGGCAGCGAGGACGAGGAGTCTACGCTCGTTGCGCATGCTGCGTACGAACATCCCTTTCTTGTCCGCCTCTGCCACTGGGTGAACGCGATTGCGCTCTTCGTGATGGTAGGCAGCGGTCTGCAAATCTTCCGTGCCTTTCCCAGCTTCGGGGCGAAAATCCCTCAGGAGGATTTGCTGCACTGGCCGAAGTCGCTGGCCATCGGTGGATGGCTTGGAGGCGCACTGCAATGGCACCTCACTTTCATGTGGATTTACATCGCCACCGGCATGCTTTATCTGGGCTATGAGCTGTTTAGCGGGAACTATAAGCAGGTGCTGTTCACGCATCGTGATCTTCCTGGTGTCTGGCCGATGGCGCGCCACTATTTTTTCTTTGGCCCCAAGCCGCCACAGCGAGAGGCCTACAACGCGCTGCAGAAGCATGCCTACACCACCGTGATCTTTCTCGGCTTTCTTTCTGTGCTCAGCGGTTTTGTCATCTGGAAGCCGGTGCAGTTTTCATGGATCGCCTGGCTTGTCGGTGGTTTCCATTGGGCGCGGCTGATACATTTCATTGTGATGTGGGCCATGCTGGCGTTCGTCTTCGGACATCTGGTCATGGTCATTCTGCATGGGTGGAACAACTTCGTCTCCATGCTGACGGGGTGGAAGAAAGATCCCGAATACTAGCAGCCCAAGCCGCATCGGAGGCGGCTGCAAACGATGTCGGAAGCCAGCATGGCCTTGAACAATCCGACGGGCGGGCCGTTCACGCGCGAGCAGGAATTGATCCAGCGCGTGCAACAGGGGAACAACGAAGAGTTCTACGAACTCGTGCGCCCTTACGAGCGCCGATTGTTCGCCGCGGCGTTGGCGATTCTGCGCAACGAAGCCGACGCCGAGGACACCGTGCAGGAGGCCATGCTCAAAGCGCTGGCCCACATCGGCCAGTTTCGCGCCGAAGCCCGTTTCAGCACATGGCTGATCCAGATCACGGTGAACGAGTCCCTTATGCGTAAACGAAGACAGCGCACCGTCATCATGGAAGCCATTGACGATACCGTCCACGACGAGGAAGGAGCGTACGCTCCGCGTGACTTCGCCGATTGGCGCGAGATTCCGTCCGAAGCGCTGGAACGCAAGGAAATTCGCCAGAAGCTCACCGAAGCGCTGGCCACGCTCGACCGCAAGTATCGCGAAGTTTTCGTGCTGCGCGACGTGGAGCACTTGAACATTGAAGAAACTGCCGAGGCCCTGGGCATTTCTGTGGCCTCGGTGAAGACGCGGCTGCTGCGCGCCCGTTTAATGCTGCGCGATCTGCTTGCGTCAGGATGGCAGCAGGGCTGGTTCAGCCGCCTGCCATTCGAGAAGGGAACCAAGCCATGGTAGTCACTTGCGAACACGTCTGGAACGAAGTCTCCAACTACGTCGATGGCGAACTCAGCCCCGATTTGCGGACCTCGATTGACGAGCACGTTCGCGGATGCGCGCGTTGCCACTCCGTCCTGGAAGGCACGCGCAACGTGGTTCGTCTCTACGGCGACGAACGCATGCTCGATCTGCCCGCCGGATTCAGCCATCGTCTGGAAAGAAGATTGGCCAAGACGATCCGTCCCCAGCGCTGGGTGTGGTGGACGGCATGGCTCGCGCCGGCTGCAGCCGTGCTCCTGATTGCAATTGGCGTGTGGCATGCGAACGTTATTCATCGCGATCGTGCACTCAAAACTCCGCACGCCCAGCCCGGCAAAAATATTCCTCCCGAATTGCAAGTCGTGCTTTCGCCCGATACACGGTTGTTCCATGTGGCCGGATGCAGCTTTATCCACGACAAGACGAATCTGGAAAAGATGACAGCCAAAGAAGCGATCGCCAGAGGCTATACGCCCTGCCCGCGTTGCCTGGGGAAATATTTGAATACGGCCAAACTCGTTGCACCGGACGACGATGATCTCGATGCCGACAATCGAGCCAGTCGCGGCCAGCCAACCGCACTACGTTAGTGAGGTTCTCAACAGCCCACGGCTGAGACAGGTTTTGAGGAGATGGTCCAGGATCTGCTTGGCAGGGTCGTAGTTGGAAAATGCGCGGGCGCCACACAGGGTGCCGACCCGCGCCCCTAAAGAGCGACGAGTAACGGCCGATTCTTACTTCATGTCGTCTTTCTTAGTGTCGTCCTTCTTGGTGTCCTTCTTGGTCTTTGCAGCTTTCTTTGCCTTCTTGTCTTTCTTCGCATCGTCTTTCTTCATGTCATCTTGCTTCATCTGGTCTTGAGCGAAGCTAGCGACCGGGGCAGTAAGCATGCAGGCCAACAACACAACTCCGAAAATCTTCTTCATAATTTCTCCTTTTTGGGGTCCGTGGCTGAGAGTCAGACACGGTTCAGAGATCGGATGATACTCTCAAAGAAAAGTTACGGCAAATGTGCGCGCCTGAGGATGGCAAATTCTGTTCCCTAACTTGAGAGATTTTCGTATCGGATATTGCAATGCGGGATGAGCGCGCAGCTTCAGCAGGCAATCTGATCGCGCGTCAGCTTGATTCCCTTGAGATTGCCTAACGCGGTGATGGCGACAGTATCGGGCTTGAAGAAATCGTTGGCGAGTGCCTGTAGGTCTTCGACAGTCACTCCTTCAATTTTTTCGATAAGTTCGTCCAAATCGTAGAAACGATCGAAATACATCTCCTGTCGCGCCAGGTTCGACATGCGTGCCGTACTCGACTCCAATGACAGCATCAAGCTACCTTTGAGTTGGTCCTTGGCGCGCCGCAGTTCTTCCTGCGAAACCATGTCGACCTTCAGCTTACGGAACTCTTCGACCACCGATTGCACGACTTTGACGGCGGACTCTCGCGAAGTGCCGGCATAAACCGCAAGACATCCGGTGTCCCGATATGGGTTCAAGTCGCTATAGATCGAATACGCGAGTCCCTGTCGCTCGCGAATATTTTGGAACAGACGCGAACTCATTCCTCCACCCAGAAGGGTATTCAAAATATATCCGGCATGGCGCCTCTCATGTGCGATTGGATGAGAAGGAACCCCGAGGCAGAGCTGCACCTGCTCGAGTGACTTCTTGTTTCGCAGAATGATGCGCGACACGATATTGGGAGTGGAGGAATGAAAGCCGTTTTTCGCGGCCTTCATGTGCTCGAAATGGTGCGCCACGAGTTCGACAAAGGCTTCGTGCTGCAGGTGTCCGGCCGCAGCTACGATAATGTTCCCCGGGGCAAACCTGTGTCCGTAAGCGGCGAGCACCGGTTCACGTTCGAAGCGCTTCACCGTTTCTTTCGTGCCCAGGATCGGTTTGCCGAGCGGATGGTCCTTCCAGAAATTCTGGGTGAAGATTTCATGGACGAGATAGTCCGGATTGTCCTCATCCATTTTGATTTCTTCCAGAATCACGCCCCGCTCGCGCGCGATATCTCCAGCATCAAACACGGGATGAAGGACCAGATCGCTCAGGATCTCCAGAGCCAGCGGCACATGTTCATCAAGAACCTTGACGTTGAAGCAGACGCATTCTTTGGCGGTGAAGGCGTCCATGTTGCCGCCAATCGAGTCGACTTGACGGGCGATCTCTTCGGCTGTGCGATGTTTGGTGCCCTTGAACACCATGTGCTCGATGAAGTGCGAGATGCCGTTCCACTCCGCGTCTTCATCGCGCGAGCCGGTGCCCAGCCAGATCCCGATGGAGGCCGACCGAATGTGCTGCATCTGTTCGGTAATAATCGTCAAGCCATTCGGCAGTACTTGACGGCGAATATTGCGGACTTCCTTCACCATGATTCTTGTGGACCCCAGAAATGCTCGGCCAGACGGGACGTTACTATTCTGACACAGGGGGCACGGCTGTGGGAAAATAGTTAATCATTTGAAATCAACAGCTTGTACCGATTCGGAACGAGACGTGTATTACCTTCATGCGAGCGGATCCTTCGCCAGCGAGCAGCAATGAGCAACAAGCAATAGATGAGAGAAACTCACCACATAGTTGGACACAAGTTATGGCAAAAACGCATGCAAACACGCTCCTGGGACTCGATCGCAAAGAGATTGTCGATTTAGTTACCAGCAGCGCGGAGGCTAGCTATCGCGCGCAGCAAATACTGGATGCTGTCTACTGTCAGCGGGTCAGCGCGATTGATGAGATCTCCACCCTGCCGCAATCATTTCGTACCAAGCTAGCCGAGCAGGGCCTCAGCGTGGGACTACCCGGGATTCAAAATCGATTTCTTTCCAAGGATGGCACGGTCCGCTATCTCGTAGTTTTCGCAGACACGCAGAGCGTAGAAACCGTCTGGATGCCCGAGGGAGACGGCGGAGAAGCTGGCGATGGTACCGAGGCCGGCGATGTTGCAGAATTCAACACAGTCCCGCGTTGGGAACGCGCCACCATCTGCATTTCTAGCCAAGTGGGATGTGCCGTCGACTGCCAATTTTGTCTTACCGCTCAGCTCGGAGTGAAACGTAACCTGACCGCCGGAGAAATTGTCGGGCAGGTTTGTGCGGTTCTCAAGGAGCAGCAGGTTTCCTTACCGAAAGATCGCATCAATCTCGTTTTCATGGGGATGGGCGAGCCTTTCCTCAACTACGACAATTTCATGAAAGCCGTACGATTGCTGGCAGAGGAGGTTGGAATCTCGCAATCACGCATGACGGTTTCGACTGCCGGCATCGTGCCGCGCATACACGATTTCGGCCAGGAACCGATACGGCCGAAACTCGCTATTTCTTTGAACGCTCCGAACGATGAGCTTCGCGGGCAGATTATGCCGCTCAACCGTAAATGGAATCTGGGCATGCTGCTGGCGGCTGCGCGCGATTTTCCGTTGCGAAACCGCGAGCGGCTTACGTTCGAATACGTGCTGCTGCACCGGGTCAACGATGCCGCCGAACATGCGCGCGAAGTGGCGGAATTGTTGCGTGGTCTAAGAGCCAAGGTCAATCTGATTGCGCTGAACCCCGGGCCAGGCATCGATTTCCAGACTCCGGGCGAAGATAGAGTTACCGCGTTCCAACAGATATTGATCGGAGCCGGAATTCCCACTTTCGTACGGCAACCGCGCGGACGCGACATCTATGCCGCGTGTGGCCAGCTTAAACGGACGATTGAGCTGGCAGCACATTTGGAACCGCAGCCTCGCTGATGGTGGTGGCGTCGGCGTTTTTTTCGCCGGGCAATTCCACCCGCACCAAATTGCCGCCCTGCGCCACGGGCTGCGAATAGACGCGCCCATTGTGCTCCTGGACGATTCTGAGGCATGCGCTCAATCCGAGATTGGTGCAGCGATCCATTGGGCGGAGGGAAGCTAACGAGCGCTCGACTGCAGATTCTTCGGTGGCATCAAATACATCTAGCACTACCAATCCAGCATGTGTACGGGTGCGGATGTTCAACGTTCGACCGCTTTCCGCCACGGTATGGATACCGTTACTTACAAGTTGCACGCAGAGCTGAAGGAGTTGGTTGGAGTCACCTGCGACCGGCGGAAGTGCGCTTTCCAGTTGCATGCTCACTTCGATCTTCAAGGTGTGCAACTGGGCCTGGGCCAGACTCACGGCCGTGCGGACAAGCATGTTCATATCTATCAGCGAGCGCGAAGCCGGCGCCTTTCTTGCGAAACTCAGCAGGCTGGCAACCAGCGATTTGGTATGGCGGACATGCTGGCCGATCCTGGCCGCCAAATCGGCCTGCATAGGGGTCAGTTTTGTATTTGACAGCAGGTCAGAGTAGCCGAGCATAGCCGTGATCGGATTGTTCAACTCGTGAGCGGCCCCCCCCACTAGTTGACCGAGAGAGGCGAATTTTTCCTGTTGCAAAACCTGGATTTGCAGTTTCTGCAGGTTATCAACCGACTCCCGGGAATGCTGCAGAAGGTGTACCAGTTCGCGATCCAGAAGGTGCTGGCGCACAAAGACCATCGTGCCCATGACCAGAGCAGCCATCAGTGTCGCGAGCACGCGAAAGGAGCGAACGGGCGGCGGAATGTTTAAGTCCAACATAGTCCAGGCTGCAAAAAGGGGTAACGAAAAAACCGCGATCATGCCCAACCGCGTCATCCACACGCCGTATGCCGTCGAAATGGCTCGGTATTCCGATTGTGGTTCTTCCGCTTTGGTCCAGGCCCCGATCAGCGTGAACCATACCATCGAAGCGGCCAGTGGCATATCGTAGATGCTGCCGCTGTAGTACGTCCCTTTTGCCATCGCCCAGTTAGCTAAGAAGGACGTTGCGCCATAGATCAAGCTGGCGCCAAAGACGTGGGCATAAAACGCCCTCCATGCCGCCTTAGTTTGCAGCCATCCAATCCCCAGCGCCACCAAAAGCACGATCTTCTCGGCCAGGTAAAGTCCATTGAAATTTGTGTCGTACGCCGCGCTGTTTACCAGGGCATACTGCCAGCTCATCACCAGAAAGACATAGATATAAATCCACCAAGTCAACAGCAGGACAAAATCGAGGCGCCCTACCCGCGCCGCATACTCATCCCGCGCTACGTGCGGGCGCAATGCAACCGCAGCGATCAGGGGAACCAGATGCAGAAACAGGATGATGTCTCCCCAAAAAACGTCGGGAACGTCCCGCCTCAAGATGACCTCGATGTAAGTCCAGATCAACTGGTAGAAGAACCAGATTCCACTCGCGATAGCCACCAGTGTCCAGAAAGGGCGCGAGTTGCGCGGGGCATGAAGCGCGCGCTGCCCGAAGAGCACCGTCCCCGAAAGCAGAAGTAGGGCCTGTGTAACATCGCTGAAGACGTTGAGACCAAAAGAATGGTGCAGGGTGAGAGCAGCCACAATCTGTCCTGCCAGACAGACAAGGGCGAACAACGGCCAAAAATGCGCGCGCGTTTGCACGGTATTTGAAACATTTTAGTCGACCAGAACTGCCAGACCATGGTTACCGGCGTAACCTGTGTATCGGCGTTGCGGTTTTGATGGTCCGGCTGAGGCAACCTTGTCCGTTCCGGTCACGCACCCAGGCTCTGACTTGCGCTACTATTCTTTTCTTCAATAACATCTCGTTGTCACTTCCCTGGAGAAGAACGGGCTTGCCTTCTCGTCTTAACCGCAACCACCTTTCGCATCGTTTTCGCGCACCAGCCGATCCCGACGAGACCCGAAGAATCGAGCGGTGGCTGGCGACGGCCCGCGTGTTCCTGGCGGTATGCGCCCTGTTAGCCATTCGCATGGACCCGACGCAGTTGGGCTATTCCTGGGCAGCCTATGGCTTGCTTACGTTCTACATGGCCAACAGCATACTGGTGATGATGCTGTTGCGGCGACGGCAGCGCTCGACCGCGTCGTTTCGCTTTCTCGTTCACACTGCCGATATTGTTTGGCCGGCGTTCATCTCTGTGTTCGCGGAAGGGCCGCGCAGTCCCTTCTTTCTGTTTTTCGTGTTTGTTCTGGCCGCAGCCGCGTATCGCTGGGGCTTATTGGAGACGCTCGGTACGGCGATGACCGAAGTCGCGCTCCTGTGGACGGAAAGCTTTGTGCTATTGCATGCGCCGCTTGCCGCCGGTGGGGCTCTGCCGTGGCGGCTTCTGAACGGCCTACGGGTGAATGTGGGTGAGTTTGAGCCTAAACGGCTGTTCATGCTGTCCGTGTACTTGCTGGTCATGGGATTGCTCCTCGGCTATCTGGCCGAACAGCAGAAACACCTGCGCGCGGAAAAGGCTTTCGTGACCCGTATGATTTCCAGGGCACGAGTGGAAGCAGGCTTGACCGGCACGCTAGCGCAGATTTTTGGGGAAGTCGTCAAAATGTATGGCGCATCGCGGGCCCTGTTCGCCGCACGCGATGTGCGCAGCCACCGAGTATTTCTGGGCGAACTTGCCACCAGTGGTGCAGCTCCACTCGAGCTTCGCTGGCTTGATTCGAAACCTGAACATGCCAAAACGTATCTTTACGATTTTTCGGGATACGTCTGCTATGCGACGCGCCAGTCGGACTGGAAGGCTGTGGCTCTGGATGAGGATGGAAATCTGATCGACGTGCCCGACACTTCCGCGCTCGACGGCCTGCACAAGGCGCAATCTTTTGACTCGCTGATCACGGTTACGTTTTGGTTCGGCAGCGAATGGAAGGGGCGCGTCTTTTTATTCGATCCGGCATGGCATGGAGAAAGGGTTGATGAGCTGCGGTTCTTGCTTGATCTGGTCCATCAAGTGGGACCCGCAATCTATAACGTTTATTTGCTTCACAGACTGCGCCGCCGCGCTGGAGCGGCGGAGCGCGCCCGGGTAGCCAGGGAACTCCACGATGGCGCTGTGCAGTCGCTGATTGCCGTGGAGATGCAAGTCGACGTGCTCAAACGGCAAGCCGCCGAAGACGGCACGATCGCCGGAGAACTGACTCGCATTCAGGGATTATTGCGGGAAGAAGTGCTGAAACTTCGCGAACTGATGCAGCAGATGAAATCGATCGATGTCGATTCCCAACGCCTGTTACCCGTCATGCAGGACGCGGTCGAGCGCTTCCAGCGCGAGACTGGAATCTCGGCCCGATTGGTTACCGATGGGGAGCACCCCGATATGCCCCAGAAGGTCTGCCGAGAAATCGTCCGCATCTTGCAGGAAGGGTTGGTGAACGTCCGCAAACATAGCGGAGCCAGGCATGTGCTCGTCCGATTGTCGTCGGATGAGAAAGAATGGAACCTCAGTGTAGAAGATGATGGCAAGGGTTTTCCATTTTCCGGAAGGATGACCCTGGAACAGCTCGAGGAGCTTGGTAAAGGTCCTTTGATAATTAAAGAACGTGTGCGTTTAATTGCGGGCGAACTCACGATAGAATCAAATCCCGGGCAGGGGACGCGTCTGGAAATTACAGTTCCCCGGGACACGGAAGTCCACAATGCACTTTAAGAGGCCGCAACCGGTACGCATCGTGATCGCAGACGACCATCCGATTTTTCGCGATGGATTACGACGGCTGCTCGAATCCGAACCTGATTTGAAAGTGTTGGGCGAGGCCTCCGATGGTGCCGAGGCCGTCAAACTTGCGCGCCAATTAAAGCCCGACATTCTCCTGCTTGATCTGGCGATGCCAAAGCATCCCGGCCTCGAGGCCTTGCGCGAATTGAGCACGGGCAGCAACGCCGCACCCGTGCGCGTAATTCTGCTGACTGCGGCGGCCGAAAAAGGACAGATCGTAGAAGCCCTGCAACTGGGAGCGCGGGGTGTTGTGCTCAAGGATTCCGCGACTCAATTGCTGCTAAAAGCCATCCACACGGTGATGTCGGGAGAATACTGGGTCGGGCGCGAGAGTGTTTCCAATCTGGTGGGATACCTGCGAACGCTGATGCAGTCCACGACTGACGAAGCGCGGCAGAAAAAGTTCGGCTTGACACCGCGCGAACTGGAAATCGTCTCTGCTGTGGTAGCCGGGTATTCCAATAAGGAAATCGCCGAGTATTTCAAGATCAGCGAAGATACCGTGAAACATCATTTAAGTAACATCTTCGATAAGCTGGGTGTTTCCACTCGCCTGGAATTGGCCCTGTTTGCGGTCAATCAGGCACTGCCCCTCAAAAGCATCGCCTAGTGCTCATCGGCATAGGGAGGGATGCATTCGCCATCCCGCCCACCGAAATCCCTGCCGGCTCGAATTCGGCCAGCTTCCGGTGTTCTACGGCGAAGGTTCTCCTGCAATGATCCTCGCCCGGATTAAGGGCTGTATCGGCCCCGTTGCCAGGGCAGAAGCATTGTGGCCATTGTCCCGGGCCTGGTCTCGTTGTTGACCTTCGAGAGAGCTAGTAAACTTCGCTGTTTATGACTCGGGCGAAAAACATGGCGGCGGCTGCCCTTTCCGCCGTTCTGGTTATGGTTCACCTCGCCGCGTTCGCGCGTGCGCCCGAGCGGTGCGACTTTGCCGGGGTCTTTTACGTGGCCGCTCAGATGCTCCGCCACGGATTCCGTCACCGTTTATTCGATGTGGGCATGCAGCGCGCGCTTCAGTTGCAATATCTGCATGCTGGCGGCTGGTTTTTCTACTCCCCGCCCGTAGTCGCCGCGATCTACTGGCCGGTGTCCTTCCTCGGACTGTACGGCGGCTTCGCGGCTTGGACGGCTCTGAGTCTCGGCATTCTCTTTGCCTGCGTGTGGCTGCTGCGACGAACATTCCGACTGGAAGCAGATGCGACGACCCTGTTCTGCCTGGCGCTGCTCTTTCTTCCGGTGCATGCGCATTTGTTGCAGGGGCAGGTTGACCTGGTCGTACTGTTCGCCATTTGCGCGAGTCTCGCACTGACGACGGAAGGACACGAGGTTCTGGGGGGCCTGGCTCTCTCGCTTGGTCTAGTCAAGTTTCAGTTCGTCCTGCCACTGGTGGCGATTCTTCTGGCGCGGAGGATGTGGCGCAGCGCGGCCGGATTCTGCCTCGGTGCGGGAGCATTCGTATTGGCCTGCTGCGCAGTATCCGGAGTTGGAACGATGCTGCAGTATCCGGCGATCGTCAGTCATGGAAGCACGATATCCGGAGACGAGATCGCCTTGATGATGCCGAACGTGCGCGGCTTACTCTCGCTTTTCGGCCTCGATGCGAAAGGGTTTCTGCTCGTTTCTGTGTCTCTCCTTTTGGTTCTGTTGGCGGCATTCTGGTGGCGATCGGTCGAGCACGGGTTCGCGATCTCGGTTGTAGCCGCAATCTTAGTCAGCTACCACTCGAATCCGCCCGCTTTGGTGTTGCTGTTACTTCCACTCGCGCTGCTCGCGGCAAAGCAAAGCTGGAAGCGTTGCGCCGCCATCCTTCTGGCGTGCTCGGCAGCCGTCTTTCTGGGCCACGTTTTCCACGTTCTCGCCCTTGGGGCCATACCTATTCTCGGTCTTGGCTTAGTCCTTGGCTCGCTGCGCGATCCATCTTTGCCGGCGCTCGCCAATCTCCGCCATGAAAGCGCGCCGGCCCATCGGTCGGAAGGGGCTTAGTCTGAACGACTTATGGACGACGGGTTGTGGCACGTTCGTGCCATTGGCTACATCCTTCGTGGCCGCTAGACTCTTATTGCGACCCCTGTACTGCACTGCACTGGCAATGTGGTAGACACGAGAACCTGCGTGTTCCGTCACTAAGACAAAGAAGTTGGTTCGGTTAGTGCAAGGAATGAAAGCGAGGAGCTCTGTGATTCATTTTCTTCGTCGACTTCGCAGCGACGAACGCGGTCAGGACATTGCGGAATACGCAGTAATGCTGGCAGTGATTCTCGTGATTGTGATCGGTACTGTCCGTCTGATTGGATCGAACGCCAACACCGTCTTTTCGCAGGTGGGGAGCGCCATCCAGTAGCGGCTGGCCCTCTCTCGGTCTGACCTCCTGTTTTGCGGCCTCTCGCTCAGTTCCCGCCGGGCGAGGTGGATGCGACCTTGTCAGAACCCCCCGGTGACAACCTTGTCAGATAGGGGAAGAATGGCGTGATTTCGAAGGGCATCTTTTCTCTGGGCGAAATTAACGACATTGGCTTGGTCTTGGCCAGTTCGAGCCGATCACTCCAGGGATCCACTTTCACCCTGCCTCCCAAGGGCAGAGCTGCAATCTGATCGATGCGATTTTGATCTAGCGCTGGAGCCGAAGCGAGCAGGCTCGACATGCGCAGGCTCTTGCCCGCAGCCAACCCGTTACCCAGATGCGGTCGGATCAGATTGGGCAATTCGGGGGCTCGCTCCTGCAGGGCCTTCAAGAATAATCCCGCCGAGCCCAATTTGTCTTTGTAAGGCGAATTCTTGAGCATATCGAGAGCTTTGGCGTCGGCCGCTTCCTCGTCATTGGGGTCGCGCTTGAAATCCAGTCGTTGCAGGGACTGCTCGTCCGGGAAAAAGAACCGGTCATTAAATGCCATCATGGTGTCGATCCGATGACCGAGAACAATGTGGCTCAACTCATGGGCCAGTACCATGGCCAGCGATGCTTCATCGGGAAGCACATCGAGCAATCCGCGGCTCATCACAATCGTATGCCCGATCGTGAATGACTCGAGCGGCGCCGTAAGCAGAATGCGGCAACGAATATCAGACTGCAGATCGATGTTGTTGGTAACGAGCAGGTTATTTACGACTGTCTGCAGAACTTTATCGACGTCGCCGGGAGGCGCAATCAGTCCGACCCGCGAAATGCGATCGACCGCATTGTCCTCGGCTTGCTTTTCCCACATGCGTTGCGCCTGCAGCGGGCTAGCGTCGGAGGCAGCGTCACTCCGATCTTTAACCGACTGCGCCGAGTCCACCAAAATTTGCGTGAATTCGTCGCTTTTGCCGAATCCCTTCAGGTCGTACCCCCACAAGCGGGTTTGGGATTTGAAGTGGAGGCCCTTGGTGAGCCCGCTCTTCAGGTCTGCTTCCTCGCTATAGACGTACGCGGGCAGCCACATGCCTGTCTGCATATTCAGCCGCCAGCTGTCGAAGTGCAGATAGGCCCCGAACTTGGGCTGGGGAGCATATGTGCCGTTGAAGCGTACGATGTTGTAGTCCTGATCTTCCACCCAGATGCGTCCGACGAAACGCCCGGCAGGCGCGCCCTTCTTCGGTTGCACATCAAAAACGAGACAGCGTATTTCGCCGAGGAACTCGCGCCGGATGAAACTGAAGTCGTAATACTTCTTCTGAAAATCTGTGTCTAGCACAACCATTTGCGCGAAACCGAGCGGCAGGAAGTGCATGGAATAGACACCACTCAGATGATCCATCATGCGGCGGCCGAAGCCTGGCTGTCCTACGAAGGAAGTATCTTCGGGACCTTCCGACAAGCTGAGCCGGCCGAGAAAGTACAGGTCCTTGCTGGGCACGGGATTGTCGCTCTTGTTGTCTTTCAGATACTGAATGTAGGTCTCTACCATCGGGTGCAGGTGCCGCATTTGAGCCACGAACAGATGCTCGCGCTGCAACACACGATCTAGCACATCATTGATGGTGGTCGCCGGAGTCTGCGGCACCAACTGCGCCGAGGGACTGGTGGTCGTCGTATCCCTAGCCGGCGTAGTCGCTGCGGGCACAGTTGCGCTCGTCGGCGTCGGCGTAGTTTGGGGCGCGGTCGGAGCGGCACTATTTGCCACTGGGCTATTTGCGCTGGGAGCGGGTTCGTTCGCAGCATCTTGCGCCACTGACAACGACACGTATGCAAAGGCGAGGAAAAGCGAGAGGCAAACTGATTGGGTAATTCTCATAAGAGCCTTAAAACGGATCAGGCCAGCTGGAAAATAATGTGTAAGACTACGGTTGAGTCAGCCGGCTGCCCGTCTTGCATGGCCGGCTTGAAATGAATTTGCTGGGCGGCGCGCACTGCCTCATCGTCAAGGCCGTGGCCCAAGCCGCGAACCACGCGCAGTACGCGAACTCTGCCGCCTGCTTCCAGTACCGCTTCGAGAAGCACTTCACCTTCGACCTTCAGGCGACGCGCTTCATCGGTGTAAGCGGGGGTAGGTTTAGAGATGATTTCAGCCTCAACCATCCGAATGGCAGCGGGCTGCGGACGAGAGTGAACGGTGGGTGGAGCGGCAACATCGGCATCGCCGAAACCAGCCTGACGAACTGCCCCGCGAGAGGCAGCGGCGCGACCATCGCCGATCGCGATGCCGTTTCCGAATCCAGCACTGGCGACCACGCCGCGAACGCCGTTGGCCCCTCCAGTCCCATTCCCGACGCCAGGGCCACCGGGCAGATCAAAGGAGCCGAGTTGCGCGATGGTTATGGGCTTGCCGTGATTGTCCTTGGCAGGCACACCGTTCGGGTCTCCGAATCCCCCGGTCTGAACGTGTTCAGGATCCCGTACGATCGTGGGTGTGGCCGAACTGCCAGTGGAAAAAACGTTGGTTTTGATCGTCTTTGGGATGACCACCTTGGCTGCGGGAAGTGGATCGAGTTTCTTTTCTGCGACTCGAACCTGGGGGGCTGGATCATCCTGCAGCTTCACTTTGGGATGCGATACAGGCGCTGGCAGCCGCAAAGCATCCGCCGGCGGATCGACCTTTGCTACAACCATGGGTTCCGGCAAGCGGCGCAACGGCTGCGGCTGATGATTCACAGGCACGGGCGTCGGCACCAATTCCACCGAGCGATAAACGCGCTCGGGAGCCTGTAACACGTCCGGCTGGATCAAGCGTATCCAAAGAAAGAAGGCGATCAGCAAGGCCTGAGCGATGTAGCTGAAACTAAACTCGGCCCACGGAGCTTGAGGCTCCGGCAACATTGAAAACGGGCCCGACGGGGAGGCAGAAGATCCCTTGGTACTCATGTCAGTGAATGCTTTAGATGCGAACCCAGTTAAGTATCAATAGTTCTGCGTGCGGGAAACTGACGGGAACCCAGGGGAAGTCAGATCCACCAGCAAACAGTTTACTATTCCTTGTCCAGTTGTGCACGGCAGGGGCCATTGTGAACTGAGGAACCCGCGTGTAAATATAAGTTCGTCAAGGAGTTCAGAGTCCAGGGCTAACAGATAAGGGGAATCCTGTAGGAAAAATGCGCAAAAAAGTACACGATTTTGGTGGGAAATACCAGCAACCAGATTGGAAGCGGCGTCGGGATGCACCAGGCCAAGAAGTCTATCCCGAGCACGAAGAAATGTAGCCGGGGACGCCCTCGGTTCCGAGACATCCTCAGTTATAGTGGGTGCTCGCATCTACCAGAGAAAGGCAGGACAGCTCGCCAGCGATGAGCTCGTCTGGAGGTCCAACAGCGCACTATTTGGGTTTCGAGAACTTCGAACCAAGTTCTTCTTCCCCTCGCCACCATAACTCTCTTGTTCACATGGCAGTGGAGTTACGGATTCAATTGGGCTGATGAGGGCTGGCTTTGGTACATCAGTCAAAGGGTCGGCGCGGGCGACGTTCCAATCCGCGATGTTTTTAGCTACGATCCCGGCAGATATTATTGGTCGGTTGCCATCTTCAAAATTCTGGGACGAGATGGCTTTTTCTGCATCATGCTTTTTATCACTCCGATTTTCCCCATATCGAGCAAGGAATCGTGCCGTTCGTGCTCGCAGTTGGAACGGCTTGTTCTCTTCTGTCGGCGCGCGATATGCGTCGCTTGGCCATCGCATTCTTCGGTGTGGCGGAGTGGTTGTCGGCCTATTGTGCGCTGGCCGGCTTGTGGTGAAGCGGCGGCTTCTTTGCCGGTGGCGCGGCCTTGGCTCGCAGCAATTGGCCCTTTTCCATGACCATCATGAATGGATTGGGCGTGTAGGATGCAGGTTCTCCTTGGAAATCGAAGCTGGCACCGTCTTTCGGAACGAGACGGACGGGAACTTTTTCTTCGAACTTCAGCGTGATATCGGGCTTTTTTGCATCAATGTCGTCGGAGCTGCCGGCAATCTGGAACTCGGTCGGGGTCGTGCTGATTACGGTTCCGTTCATCTGGACGGCTTTGCCCTTAATCGCATTCCATACGGCATCTTGATCGGCCTGACTACCGTTGGAGAGCACAAATTCCCAGGTCGCGAAATCCATCTTGTCGGGAGGAGTTTGCGTAACCATGTTGTGCGCCTGCTCGGCCGGAGTAGGCGCCGGCTTGATCACGCTAGCGAGATCTGCAGGAGGCGTAGTGCCAGCCTTAGCCTTGGCAAGCACATCGGGCCAGCCGTCGTCTGCTCCGTGGTATCTCACGTACAGGGAACGTGCATACTTTTCGATCTGGGCCTGGGCTTGTGCTGGCGCAATGGATGAAGCGCGCGCCGCATACCAGATAGCGTTCAGAGTGTTCTCGGGGGTTGTCGGAGTCTTCGGGTCGGGCCAATAAGCTAGGGCGAGGGGATAGACAAGGCTGAAATCTGTCGCGTTGGCCTCGACTGCAGGCTGCAGGTTCTGAACTGCTCCCGCATAATCCTTGTCTTGAAGATCGGAAATTCCGATGGCGGAGTGGAAGATTCCTTCCATCTGCGCTTTACTCTTGAGCAGCTCAGGATCAGTCACCTTCGGCAGACAATCGAGTCCTTGCTGGCCGTATTTCTTGCCGTCGACCAACAGTTGCTTGGCATTGGGATCTCCGCCCTGCGCCAGTACACGATCGAAATAGGCGAGCAGCGCCAATCCACGAACGTTACAGGTGTCGGCGGTCACGAGTTTTGTGGCCGTCTCCATGGTCTTTTTCACGTTGTTGGTTTGCTGGTAAGTTCCCATCAGGATTTCGAGCGCCTGGTTCTTCATGATGCTGTTCGGGTACTGGGTCAGAAATGCTTCCAGGCCGCTGATCTTGGCGTTGGGATCGGTCTGCTGAATGGCGCCGACGTAGGCGTTGTATTCGGCTGGATCTTTGATCACCGGTGCCTGCGATCCGGACGCGGGCTGTTGCCCTTGCGCCGGCTGCGCCTGTGCCGGTTGTCCCTGCGGTTGCGCCGGCTGCTGCGCGGGAGTGGACGCGGCTTGACCGGCGGCTGTTACAGCACACCCAAGCACAACCATGACCAGAATCTTTTTCATTACTCTCGCTCCTTGGAATCTTCGGGAATTGGCTTCTTCAGAAACTTGCTGCTCTCTGCTCAACAATGAGACGACATTCGCCTGAACCACATGCATGTCCGATCCTGCATGGAACGGGGACTTCCTGGCAGGGCCCCGCGGAAATGGGCGACCTGCGAAAAGGCGAGGCGGTTTACCCGTATTCCCGGCTGGCCGGATTATAAGTACCTCTTCTGCCGGAAGCAAGCCGCTTCCCCAAGTTGAGACCTTGTCATCTAAGATGCGAAGGATAAGCCGCGCGGATGGTCGATTAATAACGCGCATCGGCGAGGCTTCGATCGTTGATGCTTGGAGACCAATGAAAAGCGAACACGCAGAAAAGAGCTTGCTTCTTTCAGGACAGATTGCCGTCGTAACCGGTGCGGGACGCGGCATCGGCGCAGCCATCGCGACGAAACTGGCTGAGATGGGAGCGGGCGTCGCTCTGCTGGGGCGAACGGAGAGCCATCTGAAATCGACCGCTGAGATCATTACCGAGGCGGCAGGGCGCGCGGAGCCTGTCCGTTGCGATGTGATGGACCTGAAATCAGTCGATACCGCGGCCCAGAGCATTCAAAGTCTTTTCGGACGCATCGATATTTTGGTGAACAACGCCGGGATCGGCACCTTTGACGGCCCTCTCTACAGAATGTCTCCGGATGCGTGGGAGCAGGTAATCAACACCAACTTGCGCGGAGTGTTCTATATGATCCGCGCATTTGCGCCCATCATGATCAAATCGCGGTCGGGCCACATCGTGAACATTTCTTCTCTTGCTGGAAAAAACGCATTGCCGAATGGCGCCGCCTACGCGGCGTCGAAGTGGGGCCTCAACGGGTTGAGCTATTCGATAGCGGAGGAGCTGCGCGCGCACAACATTCGTGTCAGCGTGGTTTGTCCTGGCTCGGTTGACACAGAGTTGGGCCCCCACACTGGGAAAGACAAGAACAAAATGCTGCAACCGGACGACGTCGCCCACGTCGTGGCCATGCTGGTGACGCAAGCTCCGCAGTCGTTCGTGAGCGAGATTCTGCTGCGGCCAACCCAGAAACCGTGAGGGGTTGAGGACAGGGGCGTCGGCTACGGCAACAACTGTTCTTGACAGAGTTCGAACTACTTTTTGAACAAATTTTCGAATGCCTGCCGCGCATCGCTCGGGCGCAGGCTGGCGGGAGTTGAGGTTTCCTTCTCGCGCGTCACGCGGATTTCATAGGAAGGGCATTCATTCCGCGCGTCTTTGCGCGCCACGCGCTCTTTGACTGGCTGCATGCACTCGAAGCGGCTGCCAGGATCGAAGTACATGCACTGCTTGCAGGAGTGCAGTTCGAAGCCGCACCTCGGGCATTTCTCGTCGGGCGGAATCCCCTGTAGGACCGTGCCGCACTGGGCGCAGCGCGAGACCGCGCGCGTTCCCGGCATGTTCACCGGGCGGGGTCCGAAGGTCAGATCTTTCTTAGGAGGCGCGGCGCTGGTTTTGCCGCCTGACCCGCTGCGCTTCTCCTCTTCACCGCGATCCTGATAGCCTCTTTGTCGGTACTTCACGGAAACCTCCGCGCACGTCGGCAGGTACTCTACCCCTAGTTGCTGCGAGTCGGCAAGTCGTCATGGTTACAATAGAGCGATGATCCACGAGATTCTTGCCGTAGGGCCGTTGCAGTGCAACTGTTCGATCATTGGCGACGAGACGACGCGCGAAGCCATGGTGATCGATCCGGGTGATGACATCGACGATGTTCTGGCGATCATCCAAAAACACAATCTACAGGTGAAGCAGATCGTGATTACCCACGCGCACATTGACCACGTGGGCGGAGCGATGAAGCTGCGCGCGGCGACGGGCGCGCCGATCCTGCTGAACCAGAACGATTACGCATTGTTAAAGATGCTCGATGTGCAGGCCACGTGGATCGGAGTCGCGACTCCAGGTGAAGTCCAGATCGATCAGGTCATCGGCAGCGGCGATATCGTAACCGCCGGCTCACTATCCGCTAACGTAATGCACACCCCCGGTCACACGGAAGGCAGCGTTTGCTTGTATTTTGCCGCGGAGAGGAAGTTGATTGCCGGCGACACGCTGTTCGCGGGATCGATCGGGCGCACCGACCTACCCGGTGGTTCATTTGAGAAGATCATCCGCTCGCTGCACACCGGCGTTCTGGCACTTCCCGACGAGACGATCGTAGTCCCGGGCCATGGCCCGCTGACCACGATTGGAGAAGAGCGGGAGAGCAACCCATTTCTACAGAAGAATCGAGTTCGCTAGGAATCAGGCCTGCGCAATCATTCGTGCCGTCCGCCGAGGACTGTTGCACCCGTTACGAGTGAAATATTCGTTTGAGAGCCTCGGCGAAATCTTTTTCTGGTGTGATCAGGCTCAGCACCAGATATCCATCGCGCGGAAAATCGTAGAAATGTCCGGGATGCACCAGCACCAATTTCCCCTGAAGTAATTCGATGGCGAGATCTTCGTCGGATTGAGTGACTGGTACGCGCAAAATCGCATACCAGCCGCCCTCAATCATCAGCCGCTCCCAGCTCTTCTGTCTCGCGAGTTGGTGGTCGAGTTCCTGCAGGTTGTTTAGGATGCGCTGCGAGAGCTGCTGCTGAATGTCTTTTCTCTGATCGAGCAGAGCGGGCATTGCCCACTGTAGCGGAGCATTCATGGAAAGATACGTGTCGGCGATGACTTCCAGAGGCGGCATCGCGGCGCTGATCGCTTGGGGCGGCCCGCTGACCACGATCCATGCCACTTTCATTTGCGGCAAAGCGGAGATCTTCGAAAGTCCGGACAGAGTGAATGTCAAAGTCGTTTCGTTGGCGGCAAAAGTGGGACTCGGCTTGCCAGCGAATGAATAGTCGAGGAAGACCTCGTCCACGATCAGTGCCAGACCATGTTCGCGACAGAACGCGTTCAGCGACTCGGCCTCTTCAGGCTTCACATAAGATCCTGTCGGATTGTTGGGGTGGACGAGAACGATTCCGCGAGTACGTTGCGAAATCGCGCTTTGCAGCGAATGCAAGTCGATCTGCCAACCATGGTCGTAGATGAGCGGGTAGGGTACGAGTCTCACATCCTGCAAATCGGCCAGAAACTCGAAAAGCGGATAACTCGGCTTCGGAACGAGCAGTTCATCTCCCGTATTGCACAATAACCGAAAAACGTAGGAATAGCCTTCGCTGGTGCTGGTCGTCAGAACGATGCGCTCGGGATCGAGGCCGCTGATTCGGTGCGACTCTGCGTAGTACCTGGCTGCCGCCTCACGGGCCGCGAGCAGTCCCTTAGGCTGAGGATCGTAATCCAAAGCCTGCGGCGAGGCGAGCGCGTTCAGAATGACGGCTTCGTGGTAGCGCAATCCCACGCGCGTGGGATTCGAGACCGTCAGATCGAGAATCTGGCGACCACTGGCGCGTACTTGTTCGAGCGCCAGAGTGAATCGGTTGTGGGAGAGCTTCCAGTTGGTGCGATTGGAAAACATTCGGAGCCATCACAATTGGGTGCGGGTTATGGTGTGCGGACAAGAGTGTCCGCACCACACTCACTGTTTGGCAAAGGCTTCCTTGTTTACGACGTAAGGCATCTTGGTGATGTCGCCACCGTAGTTGCCTTCGAGAACGTCGATCAGCCCTTGCACGCAGCGTCCGGCCATGCCTTTGTTGGGATCGGTCGAAAGACGCGTAATTCGGCCCGCGCTGGCGAAATGCGGCATCAGACGACAGCGGTCGGTGATGGCCGGATGGCGAAGCGGAGAATCTGCCGGTAGCGGTTCGGTCTCGTAGACATCCAGTGCGGCGCCGGCGATCCAATTCTCGCGCAGGGCGCGTGCGAGGGCCATTTCATCAACCACGGGTCCTCGCGACGTATTGACCAGATACGCCGTCGACTTCATCAAGCTCAACGTCTGCTCGTTGAATAAGTGATAAGTAGGCGTGGCACTTTCGCCTGCCCGCAGCAGCGGCACGTGAATGCTCACGAAATCCGCCTCGCGCAGGGCATCTTCGAACGGGACATATTTGATCCATGTTTTTTCGCGTGTAAGTCCGCGAGCGTGACGCAAGTCGGCGAGTTCCTGGATCGTTTTCACGAAAGCCTCATTCTGATAGGCCGGGTCATAGCACAGAATGTTCAGATCGAAGCCCACGCACTTTTTGATGAAGGCCAAGCCAATGCGGCCGGTGCCGATCACGGCGACGGTTTTCCCGGTGACTTCGTCACCAAGGAATGGCAAATAGGGATGCCAGAATCCCCACTGAAGTTCGCGCGTGAGATGCTCGGCCGTCCACATTTTGCGGGCAAGCGAACCCATCATGAAGAAAGCAAACTCGGCGGTAGCTTCGGTCAGGACATCGGCAGTATGCGTGAATGGAATCTTGTAATGATTTGCGTCGGCGCGATTGATGTTGTCAAAACCAACGGCGATCTGGGCCACGACTTTTAGATGGCCGCGTCCAGCCTCGAAAATCTCGGCGTCGACCTGATCGCGCAACGTAGTGATGAGGCTGTCGATGCCGGATCTGACTTTCTCGATGATCAAGCTCTTGGGCGGAGCTTCCGGATGAGGGTAAACTTCAACGTCGTAACCCCGCCGGCGCAGCAGGTCGATGGCCTCGCCGATATCGCAGGTGGCAAACACACGGAATTTCTTTTCCATGAATTCTTTCGGATGACTTCGTGGCGGACCGCAGAATTGAGCGGCAATTCAGGTCCGCACCCCAGCTATGCGAACTATCGAAATTATCATAACGGATGGACGCTAACGCAGCCTTGTCACGAATGACGAACCTGCATTGAAGCACACGGAGATTCCTGACGGCCGCAGCCGTACGTTTTTACGTTCTTAGCGGACGACCTTCTTTTCGAAAGTCAGCGGGCGGGCGCTGCGTGGCGGGCGTTTCACGCCTTCGCGCAGCTGGCGGACATCAATTTTCAATTCCTGGATGGTGCGGCTGAGAGTATTGCGATGCATGCCGAGTTCGCGCGCAGCGCGGCATTGGTTGCCTTTGTTTTCCTGAAGCACGGTGAGGATGAATCGCTTCTTGAATTCCCGCACGCCTTCCGAGTACAGGATGTTGCTTTTGTACATCTGCAAAATAAGCGCTTCCAGTTGATCTTTCACGATGCGTCTCTCTTCTTATGAATTTTGTAGTCGCTCTTGCACCGCACCTAATGCGGACGAGAGGCCCGCGATCCGTTCATATCCTGGGGCGCGTGATGCAGGAGATCCAATCCCTGATAAAAACGCGCTCGCAGAGGCGATGGAGCCAGCCAGATTGCCGCCCTCCCCACGACCAGGAAATAAGGCGCAAGCTGGGAGTTCTCCAACACTTTCGAGGTCGGAGTAAACGCCGTCATGCCCATCAGGATGATCGCCACCATCAAGCCGCCCTTCAGCAGCCCCACAACCCCGCCCAAAAACCGGTCGAACCCGCTGAGACCTACTTCCTTCATCAGCCAGCGTGCAATCCTGCCCGCAGTCGCAAACAGGAGCAGTATGGCGAAAAAAATCAGGAGAAAACCAAGGATCTCAGCCAACCACTGCCACTTCAGAAACCGCGATAACCACTCCGCGAGGCGCTGGAACTGCCACGCGGCAACCACATACCCGACCACTAGACCCGCAACGTTACAAGCCTCGGCGAAGAAGCCTTGCACGGCCGCGAACACGACGTTCAACACGAGCACAGCCACGATGGCCCAATCCGCGGGACTCATGAAGGGCTCCTGCGGAGCTTCCCATCCTTAAACATCCAACCTGCGCCCTGTGAGCTGGGAGTACGCCTCAAGATATTTTTCGCTGGTGCGGCGGGCCACTTCCGCCGGCAAAGCCGGCGCAGGTGGTTGCTTGTTCCAGCGAATTTGCTCGAGGTAGTCACGAACGTACTGCTTGTCATACGACTCCTGCGATTTGCCCGGCGCGTACTTGTCTGCCGGCCAGAAGCGCGAAGAGTCCGGAGTCAAAACTTCATCGGCCAGGGTGATTCCCTTGGCCGTACGGCCGAATTCAAATTTCGTGTCGGCAATGATAATGCCGCGCTGGCGAGCATAGGCCGCTGCTTTTGTGTAGACCTTTAGCGTAAGGTCTCGCAACTGGTGCGCGGTTTCGTTCCCCACGATCGAGCACATCTGTTCAAAGGGAATGTTTTCGTCGTGGCCGGTAACGGCTTTCGTTGAAGGCGTAAAAATCGGCTCTGGGAACGCATCGGATTCTCTGAGACCTGGTGGTAGGTCAATGCCGCAAACTTTCCCGCTGGCCTTGTATTCCTTCCAGGCCGAGCCAGAAATGTAGCCACGAACCACGCATTCAACAGGGAACATCTCGGCGCGATGCACGAGCATGGAACGACCGCGAAGCTGATCGGAGTACTTGTGCACCGCTTCGGGGTAGCGATTGACCTCCGCAGTCACAAGATGGTTCGGCACGATGTCGGCGAGATAGTCGAACCAAAACAAGGAAATCTGCGTGAGAACCTGGCCTTTATGTGGAATGCCGGTGGCCAGCACGTAATCGAATGCCGAAATGCGGTCGGTCGCGATAAACAGCAGTTGTTCATCGCCGATACGGTACACATCGCGCACCTTTCCGCTGGCATGAAGTTGGAGATCCTGAAAGTCAGTTTGTAAGAGGACGGAATCGAGAAGTTGGGGGCTCATGTTTCGATTTTACAGTTTAGGAGCGGAGCGTATTCTAGCGTCTCTGAAATTTTTGTCAACGGCTGAGATCACATGTAGCCTGCGGAGGTGGTTTTGGTTGCTCGGCAGAAGCCTTGCCGGTACTTCCCGCGCGTGAAAGTCCGCGCTGCGAGCGCAATGTGACTCGGCTTACTTGTGGAAATCTCGGACAAACGCTGACTTGTCCGGAAATCGTTATCCTCGAAAGTTCGATTCAAAAGATTCCAGAGTTGTGAGACAATGCCCGCCGTTTGTGCTTGGATCGATTTCCAGCTCTCAAAGCGCCAATCCAGGGAGAATTCCGCATGAAGAGAAACATTGTCGGCGTTCTGATTGTTTTGATCAGCAGCATGACAGCGGTGGCCCAGTCGTCCGCCGCACCTCATCGTTTGCCTCACGAAGCCGACCGCATCCTTAAAGCTCAAACCAAGACCCCGCAAATTACGTATCACGGAGGTCCGGTCATGGTGGCCCAGACGAATCTTTACATCGTCTACTACGGCGGCTTCACAACCTTGCAGCACACGATCCTCGATACTTTCCTGCAGAACGTTGGCGGTTCGCCGGCATTCAATGTGAACACGGAATATTCCAACGCTCAGAACCAGTTTGTGCAGAATGTGCTGAATTACAATCCGACGACGAATTCGTTCAATGACGCCTATTCGCTGGGGAAAAGTCTGAGCAGTTCGGATTTCGTAACGATCCTGCACAATGCAGTTGCTGGCGGGCATTTTCCCTCTGACGTCAACGGCATCTACATTCTTACGATTTCTCCGGATGTGAAAATCCCGAAAAGCTCGTGGTGTGCCTTCCACGCGCATTCCACGTCGATCGCGACCGGTCTCGATATCAAATACGCGCTCGCTGCGGACCCGCCAGCTTCGATCCAGACGTCATGTTCGGGCAATCTGGCCACCTTCGGCGATACCACAAGTCCCAACGGGGATATCGGCATGGATGAGGTAGTCGACTCATTAATGCATGAGTTATCCGAGACCGTGACTGATCCTGATGGATCGGCATGGTTTACGTCGAATGGAGCCGAAGTCGGCGATCTCTGCAATTTCGTTTACGGCACGACGTTCTTCGCGGCAAACGGTTCGCATGCAAACCATGTGTTTGGGAGCCGCGACTATTTAGCGCAGGAAATCTGGTCGATGGCGAATCCGGTGGGATGCGTGCTGAGCCACTGAGACGAACAGGTGGGCGGGAATTGCAGCGCTCCTAATGGCTTGCCGGATGCCTGTGTGCGTCGGGGATCTCTCGCTCCACTGGCGAAAGCGCGGAGCCTCGAGATGACAACCTGTGCTGCTTATGCGCTTCCAAAGCGCACGGAAACTAGTTTCGAGACACCCGGCTCCTGCATGGTGACGCCATACAGCACGGGCGCGATGCTCATCGTCTTCTTGCTGTGCGTGATCAGCACGAATTGAGTTTGCACGGCCATCTCTTTGACCAACTCGGTGAAGCGGCCGATGTTGGCTTCGTCCAGCGGAGCGTCGACTTCATCCAGAATGCAGAACGGGCTGGGCGTGTACTGGAAGATGCCGACCAGCAGGGAAAGCGCGGTGAGGGCTTTCTCGCCGCCGGAGAGCAAAAGCACGTTCTGCAGGCGTTTGCCGGGCGGCGAGGCGACCACGTCGATTCCGCTTTCGGCGCTGTTTTCCTCGTCCGTCAATTTCATGAAGGCGTGCCCACCGCCGAATAGTTTTTTGAATGTAGTCTGGAAGTTTTCGTTGATCTTGGTGAATGCTTCCTGGAATTTCTGGCGCGACAGTTCGTCGATCTCACGGATGGTCGCGGTCGTGTTCTCTATGGACGAAATCAAATCTTTCCGCTGTGTCTCCAAAAACTCATGGCGCCCGGCGGTTTCTTTGTATTCTTCAAGCGCCATCATGTTGACGGGCCCCATGGAATCGAGCTTCGCCCGCATCTCGCGATAGAGCTGGTCTTCGGCCGCAAGCTGCTCCCCAGTGAGGACTGCAAAACTCGTGTTGGAAGTCAGTTCCGCGCGCTCGATTCCGAGTTCGTTGAGGCAGGTTTCGGCCATGTGCTGGGTGTCGGACTGCAGCTTAGCCGCCCGCGCGGACAACTCGCCGCGACGATCGCGGTTCTGATCGAGAAGCTGGCGAGCGTTTTTCAGCTGATCGTCGATCTCGGCTAGACGCGCGCGCAACTGCTCGGTTTCAGATTCGAGCAGAGCTTCCCGCGCCTGTGCCGCATTGCGTTCGGCCTCGAGATCGGTACACTGCAGGTCAAGTTGTTGGTTTTCGTGTTCCCGCTGAACTTTCTCGGCAGCGGCTGCGTCGATCTGGGAAGCCAGAGTGTGAGTGCGCTCTCCCATTTCAATAAATAAGGACTCGATTCGCTGCAGCACGGCGACTGCGGAACGGTGACGTTCTTCGAGCGCGGCCACGCGTGCAACATGCCGCGAGGCGGTTTGCGCGGCTTCTTCGCGCTGTTGCCGCAGAGCTACCAGTGATTCCTGACCCGCAGAAATCTTCTGCTCAAGCTCGGCACGGTGCTGTTCCAGAACCGAAATCTCGCTCAGCCGCGTCGCTGCGATTTCGGCCTGCTCGGCCCGCTCGGCCACCAGACGATTGAGTTCCTGCCGCGCAATATTGATGCGGTCACCCACACGCGCCATTTCGGAGTCAAGTTGCTGCAGCATGTGGCCGGAGGTCATGGCCTGGTGTTCGGCCTCTCGTTTCTCGTTTTCCAAATGCTCGAGCAGGGAACTGTATTCTTTGATCTCGCGTCCCAGGGTGACAACGCGCATCTCGGACTCATGCACTGCTCGCTCCAGGTCTTCCAGCACACGCAGTACCTCGCGCAGTTCGCGCTTCATCGAGAGCGGGCCTTCAGCGCGCTGTTTGCCGCCGGTCACGGTGACGTTGTGGAAGCATTCCCCGGATTGCGAGAGAAAGAATGCGTCGGGATTTTCGAGTGCCAGTCCGCGCGCCGCGTCAGAGTTGGGCACGATGTAGCCGTCGCGGAGTTTGGGCAGAATCACTTCCAGGGACTTGCCGAAACCATCGAGCACGCGAATGGTGTGTTTGAGCGGGACGATGGAAGCCGCCGCAGGCGCGGAATGCGCCGCCTCGTCGAGCACAAACGAGAACTTGGCCTGCGCGTCTTCGGGATGGACGAGAAAAGTGGCTCGGCCATCGACATCGCTGCGTAGAAGGCGCAGTCCTTCGTCGGCAGCGTCCCAGGACTTGACGACGACGAAGTTCAACTCGTCGCGCAGAAAGTCTTCGACGACGCGCTCGAATCTCGGCTCAACTTCGAGAAAATCCGCCAGCACGCCTACCGGCGCCAGGCTTCCGCTCTGCATGACTCCCGACTGGAACAGGCGTCGCACGGATTCGGTCGAATATCCATGCTCGGAGATGACTGCTTCCAAAGATCCTTTCTTGCCCAGGGCCGTGGCGTATTCGGCCCGCAAAATATCGAGGTGAGCTTTGGCTTCCGTCTCGTCCTTTTTTTTCGATTCGAGCAGGCGGCGGAGTTGCCGAAGTTCCTCGCTGATTCCGGTCACGCGCTGCGTGACCGTCTCAAATTCCAGAACCAACTGACCGCGCTGACCGCCAAAGGCCTCTACTTGCTGGCTGGCATTGGTCAGTTCAGCCTGCAGCCGTCCGGCCTCGCGGTCTGCGCTGGAGATCCGCTCTTCCGCCTGGGCGAGTTGATTGCGAAGTCGCGAGGCGGAGGAAACCGTGTCGAAAATGAGGACACGAGCTTCTTCCTGCTGGCGCTCGAGTTCGGCCAGATTGGCCGAGGCGGCGGCAACTTCCTGCTGGCTCGTACGCAGATCGTTCTGCGCCGCAGCAACGTCAGCGGCGGCGGTTTCAAGGGTTTGGCGGTTAGCGTCGCGTTCGGCCTCGAGCGCAGTCAGACGATTGCGAGCCTGGGCCAGTTCGGCTTCCGCGGATGCCGAGCGCGCCAGCAGTTCCGCGCAGCGTTCTTCGTTGTGGCGGCGGCGGGCGCGGGCGCGATCAATTTCCATGGCAATCTGGCCGATGCGTTCGCGGTTTTCGCGCTGCTCCGATTCGATGGAATATCCACGTTGCGTGCGTTCCGATTGCTCGGCTTCGAGCTCCTGCACGGCCTCGGCCCGCTGCCTCATCTCTTCTGCGAGCGCATTCAATTGTGCATCAAGTTCGGCGCTTTCCTGATCGATCGCCGCGAACTTGCTGGCTAGCACGACGCGCAGCTTGGCCCGCATCTCGTCGCGCAGGCGAGCGTAGCGTTCGGCCTTTGCCGCCTGCCGCTTAAGCGAATTCATCTGCCGCGTGACTTCGTCGAAGATGTCATTCACGCGGTTCAGGTTGAGCTTGGCATCTTCGAGACGAGCTTCCGCAAGCCGCTTCTTGGTTTTGAACTTCGTGATTCCGGCGGCCTCTTCGAGAATGGCGCGGCGATCGGTAGGGCGGCTGCTCAGAATCTGTCCGATGCGGCCTTGTTCGATCAGGGCGTAGGACTCCGGCCCAAGACCGGTGCCCATGAACAGTTCCTGAATATCACGCAGACGGCAGAGCTTGCCGTTCAGCAGGTATTCGCTATCTCCGGAGCGGAACAGGCGGCGCGTGACGTGGATCTCTCCGTGACGGAATTGCTGCTGATTGAACTTACGGCGCCGAATCTTCAGCACCACGTGCGGCCCATAGCTGGCGGAAGCCGGAGAGGACTCTGTGGCCGGCGTCAAATTATGAATCGGCAACGCGAATCCCGGCTCGTCTTCGGGGAAGGCGACCGACAAGGTGCTGATTTTTGCGCGCGGAACTTCGACTTCTTCGGTTTTTCCCGGCTGCGCGTCTTCGACGGCACGCTCGGTTTCTTCGGCAGTACGGGCGCGGATGGCGGCTTCATCCCAATCTTCGAGGGTATTGTGGCCCTCAGGCATGTCATCCTGAATATCGATCTCGGTGGGCGCGTTCGCGTCGCCGCCGCCGTAGATTTCAGGATCAAGCAGCGTGAGTGACACCTCGGCCATGCCGGTGGGCTTACGGTCGCGTGTGCCAGCAAAGATCACGTCTTCCATGCGCGATCCGCGCAGGGTTTTGGCCGACTGCTCGCCCAGCACCCACGAAATCGCGTCGGCGATATTCGACTTGCCGCAACCATTCGGCCCGATGATGGCCGCCACACCGTCCCCGTGGAACTTCAGCTCGGTGCGGTCGCAGAAAGATTTGAACCCGAGAATCTGCAGCTTCTTCAGTTTCAGCAACGTGAACTCCTTAGAACCAGTGGCCAGTATTCGGTTATCGGTACCAGCAGCGCGGCCGTCGGTTCTTTTAGTTAAGAAACGAACCCAGACCCGTTTACCATCCGGATTCCTGCTACCGCGAAAACGATGCCTGCCGGTTCGCTGCTAGACATTTCTTAATCCCGGGCTGGACAGGGCGGGCACAAATTGCACCTACTGTAACGGTGAATTTGGCCCGGGGTCAAGGAATAAAACACCATATATTGTATGGCCATTACAGGGCGCGCGTCATAATGGACACCTTTTGCACAGCTGGCGCGTTTTGCTGGTGGAGACGATGAAAGAGGTGGGAGAACCGCGAGAGCAAGATTAGGCTAGCGCAAGGTCTGGCCGGAAGCAATCACAAAGCTCTTATTCTGGGGTCTTACTCGGTTGGACAGGCGGCTCCGCTTGCAACGGTTTCCCGTGCCGATGCGGTTTGCTCGTCTGCCCGCCAGGAACGAAATAAGTGTCGTTGAATACAACCCCGCCTTGCAAGCTCTTCGTACTATCTCGATAACGCTGGCTTGAAATGGCGGCGAGAATCTCGGATTTTACTTCCTCCAGCGGCAGCGTCTCCTTGCGAGTCATTTTGTAGATGAAGTGAGCACCATCGGGGTCAGAAAACACTTGGGATACCTCTCCAGGGTTCAGGTCCATGACTGCCTCATGTTGTGGCGGAAGCGTGGTGCGGCGCACTTTGTCCAGCTTGGTTTCGACCGTCTTGCGTTCGATTCCAGCGTCCGCGTAGGCCTCGATCTGCAGCTTGTCGGGATCCTCGCCGCTGGCAGCGCGTGCACGGAGGTCGGCGGCTACCTTTGTCATTGCCTCGGCTGAGGCTTTCACGGCTGCATCCGCAGGGGCAGGATCGGTTGGGGCGGTCTCTGCAGGATGTGGATGCGCGCCAGCCATCGACTTCGCGTGAGGAACAAAAATGCGCGCCAAAGTGGCCTGCTGAAAAGCCGATACGTTCTTCCGGTAATAGTCGGCGAGATCGTCATCGGACACGTTGCCGGCGTCAGCGTGCAACGCGCGGTCCAGGTCCTGTGCGAGCAGCTGCAGGCGGGCGTACCTCATCTCTTCAGCGAATGCGGGAGTTTTATCGAGGCCGCGTTTTTCTGCCACGGCGGCCATCCTCAAATTGCGCGCGTACGCGGCCGCAACCTTCAAGCGAAGCTCGGGCGGCATATCGGGCTGCAGCGCGTCGATGAGCCGTTCGAATTCAGCTCGCGTGATAACTGTCTTGCAGGCACTGCCTTCCTTAACAGGATCCGCGCAGAAATCGTTCAAGGTGATTACCGGATCGTCAGCCCCCACCTTCGATCCAGACACGTCAGGTGAGGGGAACGGCGAGGACGACGTTGGTGCCGTTTGACCGACGGCAAAGCTGACCAGCAGCAGACACGCAAGACCGCGGAAACTCATGGATGGAATATCGTGGTTGGTAATCAATAAGAAATCAAGCGGGCACACCGCAATGTGCGTGCCCGCCCAAAACTTTCACTCAGATCTTACTGTTCAAAAGCTCCAATGTTGATTTGTCCGCTGGAATTCACGCGCGGATTGCCATTGAAGTCCACCGTGCCGAAGTCAGCCGATCCCAAGCTGGCGTTGCCCGTGTTCTCTGCCGGGGAAGTGGTTGGAATATCGAAGTTCGGCGTGGGCGTGCACGTCGTGATGGGTGTGGGAGGACTGCTCGGAAAAGTAGAGGTACACGTCGGCAGGGTGTTGTAGTGCGGATTCGCAAACACCGAATGCTTGTCCTGTCCGGTAGCCGCTTGATAGGCAGCGAGCGAGGTGAACGTTTTGCCGTTCAGTTCGAAGGTTGTGGTCGGACTGGTCGTAAAGTAGTCGTTGAAGTCGGAAGTCACGCTGCTGGTGGTGGTGAAGCCGTGAATAAACAGGCCCTGCGCGCCGGCGTAGACGATATTGTTCTCGAACACAATTCCGGTCGCGCGGTACTGGATCTGGAACTCGCCGCTACCCGTCTTCTGTGTGTCATTGTCATAGAAACTATTATTGACGATGATGATATTGGTGCTTCCCCCAGTTCCGCTCTTGGCGAAACCGCCGACGGAAACTCCGTTGGAATTGGCCGCGTAGAGCAGATTGTTGCGAATGATCACGTTGCTGGCCACTTGGCCAGCGATTTCACTCGCCGCTTCGATATTCAAGTCGTTACCATACATCGTGTTGCGTTCGACGGTGATGTTGGCACACCCGTCGCAATACATTCCATCCTGATCGAACTGATTGCCTTCGCCGGGATTCTTGAAGGCGCTGTTGTTAAAGATGAGGTTGCCGGAAAACTCGCCGTTCTTGGCTTGATCGAAGCCGGTCGGGCCGACGCCCTCGAATCCAATGGCGTCCGTACCGATATTGTCGTTATTGAAAATGGTATTGTTCGAGACCACAAAGTTCTGTACGTTCCCGTTGAATGTGGTTGTCTCGCTCTGCCCGGTGAGGCATCCGGTGACCGTGTTCCCGCTGACGGTCAGGCTGAGCGGAGTGGCGCTGGTGCCAAAAGCACCGATCCCGTAGGCGTTGCCATGTCTGCCGGCTGTGGTCTGAATATTTTTGACTGTGTTGTTCAGAATGTTGATGCCACTTCCGCTCCCTGCAATGAGGATGCCAAGAGGAACGTTGGCTGTGCTTGCCGTTTTGTAGTTCTGGAGGGTGAAGCCCTCAATGGTTATGTTGCTGATTCCGTTAGCCGCGCCAATGTTGAACAGTCCTTGCGTATTGCAGCAAAGGAATCCGTTGCTGGTCTCGAAGCTGGGCGTGGTGCAGCAGGCGACGCTAGTGCCGTCGACGATGGCGACTCCTTGTCCGTTAAACGTTATCGGCGCTGAAGCGGTTCCCGAGTTCACGAACGATACGCTCTCGCTGTAGGTACCGGCACCCACCATCACAGTGGCGCCGGCGGTGGCTGTGCTGGCTGCATGCTGGATGGTCAGCCAGGGTGCGCTCGCGCTGCCAGAGTTGGAGTCGCTGCCGCTCTTGGAGACGAAGAAGGTTACGCCAGATTGCGCGTGCAAGGCGAGTGCAGAAAACAAGGCGAAAACAAAGATAAGCCTACGGAGATGCGACATGGAGAGTCTCCTTCCGGTTGGGTGAGCGACTTGTGGACGGCTGTCGGAAGGCTGGAAGCGAACCCCTCACACTCCAACCGGAGGCAAAGGTAGGTCTTTTACGATTACTTGTCAATACTTTTGTTTCATTTCGATTTCGACGGGTGCAGCTTTCGAATAGTTGCTCTCGGAGGAATAAGGTCACAGACTCTGCATTACATCATCGACTGAGACATAGACGTCCCCCAGAATTTGCCCTAAAGAAGAGCAGGGCGGAGCACCTCCCCGAGTCTTGCCGAGCGGGCAAGATGCTCCGCGCCACAGGAACTACCCGCCCAGTTTCTCGAAGAACAGGCAGATGGTTTCGATTCCGCGATAGAAGTTCGGAATGTGGAACTTCTCGTTGGGGGCGTGTAGATTGTCGTCGGGCAGGCCGAAGCCCATCATCACGCTGGGAATTTTCAGCACGTCCTGAAAGTCGGTGACGATGGGAATTGAGCCGCCGCTGCGGATGAAGACAGTGTCTTTCTTGAATGTGTCATGCAGCGCCTGAGTGGCAGCCTCGATGTACTCGTTGTCGGTGCTGACGACGCAAGCCGGCCCTTTGCTCCACACTTTCACCTTCGTCTCGATTCCTTTCGGCGTGTTCTTCTTCACGAAGGCCATGTACTTCTTCAGGACGTCATCGGGATCCTGGTTCGGAACGAGCCGCATGGAGACTTTGGCCTTCGCTTTTGCCGGGATCACGGTCTTGGCGCCGTCGGCAACGAAGCCTCCTGGCATGCCATGCACTTCCAGCGTTGGCCGTGCCCAAGTGCGATACAGAACCGAGTAGCCGGGTTCTCCGGTCAAGACTTTTGATCCCACTTCGGTTTTGCGGTAGTGCTCCTCGTTGAAAGGCAGCCGCTTCCACGCTTTCAGTTCAGCCGCAGTCGGAGCTTTCACTCCTTTGTAGAACCCAGGAATCAAAATCTTGCCCTTTGCGTCTTTCATCTTGCTGATCATCTCGATCAGGGCGAAGAACGGATTGGGCGCCGCTCCTCCATACATGCCGGAGTGCAGGTCGGTCTTGGAGCCATAAGCTTCGATCTCCGTGTAGACCAGCCCGCGCAGGCCTACGCAAAGCGTTGGGAGCTCAGGAGCGAAAAGCTCAGTGTCGCAGACCAGGGCGAAGTCGGCTTTCAGCTTGGTTTTCTGCTTGCGGATGTACTCGGCGATCGACTCTCCGCCGACTTCCTCTTCACCTTCGAAGATGACCTTCACATTGATGGGCAGCTTACCGCCGCCGGTTTGCATGAGGGCCTCGAGAGCTTTCACTTCCATCCAGAGCTGGCCTTTGTCGTCGACCGCTCCGCGGGCATAAATGTTGTTGTTGCGTTCGGTCGGCTCAAATGGGGGCGTGTGCCATTCGTCGAGCGGTTCGGCCGGTTGGACGTCGTAATGCGCATACATGAGCACCGTCGGCTTACCGTGCGCATGCAGCCAGTCGGCGTAGATCAGCGGGTGGCCTTTTGTCGGGATCACTTCGACATTTTCCATCCCGATGCGGCGGAGCTCGGTGGCGACGTAATCGGCGGCTTTCTGAATATCGGGTTTGTGCTCTTCGAGCGTGCTGACGCTCGGAATGCGAAGCAGGTTTTTTAATTCGTTAAGAAAACGGGGCTGGTTCGTGCGAGCAAAATCGACAGCGGGAGATGCCATAAGTCCATCCTTTCTCAGGGAAGAAACGAAAATTCAGTGCTCGATAATTACTGGAAACGCACCAGTATAGCGCGATGGTCGGGTTTCTGTGCGGGGCGGGGACAGCGCGCCACGAGGATTGCAAACGCCTGGCTGCTCCCATACTCATGCGAAGGAAATGCCGTTCAAATGCCCCAACCCTCGACGACATCGATAACGTTGTCTTCCGGGTCGCGCACTTCGAATGTTCTCGTGCCCTGGCGGTCAGGAGCGATCGGCCCGACCGTGATTCCGCGCTGGATCAGAATTTCCCGCATCTTCTCGATGTCCTCGGTGAACAGCATAGGGTAGCTGGAAGAGCGCAGCCAGTTTGGCGGTGCCAACGCTATTGGATTCCCATCCTTCTTGAAGCTCAAGGATAGATAATCAGAGCGAGGGTGACAGGGGTTCTTAAAGCGAAAGCCAAGTTTCTCGATGTACCAGGGTGCAACGGCTTCAAGGTTCTGCACGTTGACCCGTGTCCTACGTGGAACCGAGAAGTGCGCCTTCAGCTTCCCTTCGACGATGGTCTCAAACTTAGAGCGCAGTTCGGCCCACCCCAGTAACAGAAACACTGACAGTAAGCAGGTCGCCACGACTGGTTCGACCGTGGAGTACGCAGGTAGAAACTTATCGAGCATGGCGAGGACTACCAATACAATCAGCGCAGCCCACAAGTATTTCCGAAGGCCTTGCAGGGAGATGTCGCAATAAGTCGTCAGCCAGTAACAAACTATGAAAATCAGAGTCGAGATCACGATCACTGCCAGCACTATCCTGGGACGGTCAAGAATTTCACGCGGAAGGAAGCCAAGCATCGCGACGTAGCACAAAGCCAGCACTGAGCGGCGGCTCCATCTCATCGGTAAGATGCGGCGTTCTGCAAGCCAAATTGCAGGGACCGTCCATAGAGCACCAACCATCATCAACGAAGCAAATATGATGTCCTCTTGGCGCTGCGTCACCACAACCCTCCCGACCCGAAAGAGTATAAACCGGAAAATATGGAATTTACGGCAAGGCCACGGATAACCTGACGCCTGTTTACAATCGTGAAGAAAACCTTGCGGCTGCGAAGGGCTTTAGGTCATAGCCCGGGTCGCAGCCCACGATCACTTCCGCCATGATCTGCGCCGTGATGGGAGCGAGCAGAATTCCGTCACGAAAGTGCCCGGTGGCGACGTAGTAGCCGGGGGTTGCGGTCGCACCAAGCATCGGCAACCCATCGGGCGTACCTGGACGCAGGCCGGCCCAGTTCTCGTGGATCCTGGCGTTTCGTAGTTCAGGAACGAGCGCGATGGCCGCGCGATGAAAATTTCGGATGGTTTCGGGATCGGTGCGTTTATCGAACCCGACGTCCTCGACGGTAGCGCCGACCAGAATCCGTCCATCGCTGCGTGGGATCAGATAGACCTCCGGCGATCGCACCACGTGCTTGAGCCGCGAATGAGAGTGCGTTACCAGGCAGAGCATCTGACCCTTCATCGGTCGAGTAGGTAGTGCATGCGGCGGGATTTTGCCGGCCCACGCACCGGCGCAGTTCACGACCTTTGCGGTGCTGAAGGTGGTCTTCACTGTTCGAACTCCGCTGATGTGACCATTAGAGACCAGGGCTTCGCAAACCGCATCACCGGAAGAAAAATCGACGCCGCGGCATTTTGCAGCCTCAATAGCCGCGTGGACGAGCGCCCGCGGGTCCACGCTGCGTTCTTGGCGATAGAAAGCCGGCTGATTGAGATCAGCCAGAGCGGGCTCCAGAATCTTCAGCTCAGAGGTGGATAGGCACGTAAAGTTAAAGTCCGGATGAGCGTCGAGATGTTCTTGGCAAGGAAAAACGATCGTGCCAAATTCGCGCAGATCTGGATCGATCCCGGATTCGAGCTTGAGTTCATGTACGAATTCCGGATACATTCGCGCGCTGGCCGTCGCGAGCTGTTGCAGTTCGGGGCGCGTCTCCAGCGGGCAATCGACCAGCATGCCTCCTGCGGCAGAAGATGCCTCGCGGCCAGGCTCCCCGCGCTCGACAATCAGCACAGTCACGCCTTTCTTGCGCAGCGCAAGCGCCAGCGAAATGCCGATGATGCCGCCGCCGATAATGATCACGTCCCAGGTCTTCACATCTGGCATTGTAAAGAGTCTGCTCGTTTTGAGTTGGGGCATGGAAGGCGAGTTGGACACTGGGAGGCAAGATTACTTTTAGCACCCACGCGTGATGACCGGAGGATTGTCGCGGCCTTTCCCCTGCAACCTATAATTTAATTGCGATTTAACCGGCTTCATCTCGAACCTGGATTGCCTGAGTCGCCAATTGACACTGTTATCCTTCTGCTAAACAATTACGCTATAAGAATCAGCAAGCACGCAATAACAATCTACCGCGGTTCTCGGAGGAGCGTTTATGCCAGATGATGGCGAGCATGTCGTAGTCGAGCACCAGTCAAACGCAGGCAAATGGATTCTCACGCTGGCTGCTGTCGTCGTCATTGCCGTTTTCGGATACGCACACTACCTTGAACAATCTCGTATCCACAAACTGAGCGCTGCATTGAGCGCCAGCCAGGCCCAGGTCACGGAACTGCAGAATCGCATGCAAACCGCTGAGGCTTCCGAGGAAACGATTGCGCAGCAGGTCGGCATGACGAAGAAGGAATTGGCGCAACGTGCGGCGCAGCTGCAGGCTTCGCAACGCGCAGCCGAAGCTCGACTCGCCAAAGCACAACAAGAACAAATCAGCCAGGTCAGCGGAGATATTGCTGGCGTGAAAACCGATGTGGGCGGCGTGAAGACCGATGTGGCCTCTACCAAGGCCGACCTGGAAGCCACTAAAGCCAAGCTGCAAAGCACGATCGGCGATCTCGGCGTACAAAGTGGTCTGATCGCCCATACGCGCGACGATCTTGAAATTTTGAAACACAAGGGCGATCGCAACTACTACGAGTTCACTTTGACAAAGGGGGCCAAGCCGCAGCCGATCGCTACCGTCAGTCTGCAACTGAAGAAGGCGGATGCCAAGCGGGGCAAATTCACCATGAACGTCACGGCCGACGACAAGACGATCGAGAAAAAAGACCGAACGGTAGCTGAGCCGATTCAGTTTTACTCCGGCCGCGACCACCTGCTGTTTGAACTCGTCGTCTGGACCGTGGACAAAAAGAAGGCCACAGGATATCTCAGCACGCCGAAAGGCGCTCCCCAGCCGGTGACCGCCAATTGAAGGGAGTGCTATTTCCGGCGGGCGCGCACATTCTGCTGCAGATCGCGCTGCGCACGGTCGTGATTTACTCGGTCGTGCTGATTGGCGTGCGCCTGAGCGGGAAGCGCGAAGTCGGGCAGATGACGCCCTTCGATCTCACGCTGTTGCTGCTGCTTTCCAACTCCGTGCAGAACGCCATGACCGGGCCGGACACGTCTTTGTTTGGAGGAGTTGCAGCGGCTGCGACTCTTCTGATTCTCAACTACCTCGTCGCCGATCTTTCGGGTGTGAATCGCCGCTTCCGGCGCTTGATTCAAGGACAACCCAGCCTGCTCGTCCACGATGGAAAAATTATCGAATCGCACATGGCGAAAGAACACGTCAGCATGGACGAACTGCAGCGCGCGCTACGAGAGCATGGGATTCCGAGCTGTCATGACGTTGCTTTGGCTGTGCTCGAAGTGGATGGCTCGATCAGCTGCCTCAAATACGACGAGATCAAGCCCGACGCCAGCACGCATCTGGCGCGAAGAAGGTTCATTCAGAAGAAGCAGTAGGGAAGTCGCCGTCAGGAGTCAAATTGATGGAGTCCGCACCAATTTACACTGGCTTTGACGACTCGGGCTGGGCCACTACTTTAATGCCAAATGAGGCCCGCGCGCGACAGATGTATCTGCTCGCCTTGTTTTGCCTCTTTTGGGCGGGCATCGTCGGAATGGGCGTCGCCTACCACGTCGGATTCGACCTCTATGCTCGCTCGCACTGGCGCGTGGTCAGCGGCGACATAGTTTCGTACGAAGAGAAATCTGGGCACATTTCGAGCCGTAGCAAGGATCGTTACTGGATTGAGTTCCAGGTAGAGTTCGATCCCAAAGGAGCTGGCTGCAACACGGGATCCAGTTGGGCCGTTCCGATGACCTTCTCTTGCATCGGTAACGTAAAAACGCCCAGTACTTCCTCCCGGGCCACCGCGATGGACTGGATTCAGCGCCATCCCCCAAACTCTCCTGCGAGGTTTCTCTACGATCCCGGCAGTGGCCGCCTGCGCTTTGCGGATGAATCGATTTGGAATTTGTATCCATGGGGCGGGATTGCAGCGTTTACGGGTGTCGGCACCTTGGGAGTGCTGGTATTTTCGGCTTCGCGGCAGCGGATTGCCTATCTGAAAACCTTGCCGGAAGGTTCTCAAGAAGACCAACCCGAGCAAGCCGAGAATAAAAGGCCCGACGAGATCATTGATCTCAAACTGTCTTGAACGCTTATTTATTCCTTCACAACAAATTTCACGCACACCGGCGAGGGCACGTCGAGCACCTGTCCTGTCGCGGTAAGCCGCCCCGTCTTCTGGTCGATGCGGAAGATCACGATGTTGTTGGAGTTCTGATTTTCCGCGAATAACAGCTTCCCGGTCGGATCGATTTCGAAATGCCGCGGTTCTTTCCCTTGCGTTGGGGCATGCTCAACCAGAGTCAGCTTGCCAGTCGCGGAGTCGATGGAGAACACCGTGATGCTGTCGTGGCCTCGGTTCGAGGCGTAAAGAAATCTCCCTGACGGGTGAATTTCGATTTCCGCGTCGTCGTTCCTTCCTTTGAAATCCTTGGGCAGCGCTGAGACAGTCTGCAACTGCTGCAGCCTTCCGTCAGAATAAGAAAACGCCGTCACTGTCGATTTCATCTCGCTGATCACGTATCCGAACTTGCCATTGGGAGCGAGCGCGAAATGCCGCGGCCCTGACCCGGGATCGAGCTTCGCAAATGGCGGATCGTTCGACGTAAGCGTACCTTTCGACGCGTCGAAGCGATAGATCAGCAGTTCGTCGAGCCCAAGATCGTCGACCAGAGCAAAGCGATTGTCGGGAGTCAGGTCGATCGAGTGCGCGTGCGGGCCTTCCTGGCGCTCAGGATTCACGCCGTGGCCGGCGTGCTGAATGAAGGACGAGGCTTCGCCCAGTCGTCCGTCGGCGAGGATGGGAAAAACGGCAACGCTGCCTCCGGTGTAGTTCGCGACCAGAACATATTTTCCTGTCCTGTCGATGGTGATGTAGCACGGATCGGCACCACGCGACGCAACTTCATTCAGAAATGTTAGCTTCCCCGTTGCGCTATCGATCGAGAACGCGCTGACGCCGCCACTGTTTTGGCCGTTGTACTTCTGCAATTCGTTTACGGCGTAAAGAAATCGGCGGTTGGGATGAACGGCGACGAACGACAGATTCGTGGTCTCAGCAGCGACTCCAAGCGGCTCGATCTTTGCCGTCTTCGCATCGTAGCGGTAAGCGTAGATGCCCTTGCTGTTCGTCCCACCCTCGGTGTAGGTGCCGACATAGAAGAGGAACCTGTCAGCATGAGATGCAGCGACGACGGGTGTGATTGTGACCATAGCGATGGCGAGAAGAAAAATGAGATGAAGAATGCGGCGCTGAATTGGCATCCGTCTATAAAAGCGCACAAGATACGGAAAAGGCAAGCGATGCGAATTATTTCGTCAGGACTACCGGTATCGGCTGGTCATAGGGCTGAATGACGGCGCTGATCGATTGCCGTTGATTGAAGGTGTCCTGGGAAATCGGAAAGGACACGATGATGGTGCTTCGGACCGATTGTCCGGGCGGCAACTGAGTCTCGGGCGAGAGCGCGGGCTGCGTTCCTTCTTTCAACGTAGGAAAGGCCTGGAAATAGCGGTCGAAGTCAACGGCAGAAACGGCGTCGCCGGTAATTTCTCCGCCCGAGGTCTTTATTTTTCCCTGAAGAGTTCGCACATAGAGAATCTTCTCGGTGGCGTTGTGGAGGGTGAAGGTGAGAGCTACCAGAGTGGTCGTCTGCCCCGGAACTTCAACCGCTACGACGTTGTCGAGCGAGCCTGTGCCTTGCGGTTTGGTGCGTACCGTGAGGGCGATGATGGCGATGATGATTCCAACGACCACGATGGCCGGCACAACAATCTTCGCTGGAGGAAGATTCTTCTTCGCGGTGCCGAATTCGTCTCCGATATTGATGGTGGGGCCCTGCGTTTGCGATGCGGGCGGGGGCGCGGGCGCACTCGGGGATGCTTGCCTTGCAGAAACTTGCGTTGCGGGAATTTCTGGGGTCGGGTCAGGCATTGGTGCCTCGCTGGAGGAAATTCTACGCTTCCTTCCACCCGTGCTTCATGGCTCGGGCAAATTTCTCTGCCGGTAGGGTGTTCAGCACATCTTCCTTGGTGAGCCAGGCGCGACGCGCTTGCAGCACGCCGTAGCGGATTTTTTCCATATGCGAAGTGTGATGCGCGTCGGTGTTGATGACGATCCTTACCCCATGCTGCTTCGCCTGCCGCAAATTCACGTCGTTCAGATCAAGCCGGTCTGGATACGAATTCAGTTCCATCGCAACTTTGTGCTTCGCTGCAGCCGAGAGCACAGCGTGCATATCGAATTGATAAGCGTCCCGTCGTAGTTGGATGCGCCCGGTCGGATGTCCGATGAGCGACGTGTTCGGATTTTCGATCGCCTTCAGCAGCCGGTCGGTCATCTTGGCCGGCTCCTGATTGAAGACGGAATGCACGCTGGCGATGACGATGTCCATTTGCGCAAGGACGTCGTTCGAGAGATCGAGATCGCCATCGGCCAAAATGTCGACTTCGATCCCCGCGAAGATCTTGATGCCGTTGATTTTCTCGTTGGCCGCCCGAATTCGCTGGATGTGCTCGACCGCCCGTTTGTCGTCGAGGCCATTGGCGAATGCCAGGTTCTTCGAGTGATCGGTGATGGCCATGTACTTGTATCCGTGGGCCTTCGCGGCTTCGGCCATCTCTTCAATCGTATTCTTGCCGTCGGTTTCGACAGTGTGCATGTGCACATCGCCCTGCAAGTCGGATTGCTCGATCAGCTTCGGCAACTTATGGTTTTCCGCCGCATCGATTTCGCCGAGATTCTCGCGCAGTTCCGGCGCGATGTAGTCGAGCTTGAGCTTGGCGTAGATTTCTTCTTCGGTTTTGCCGGCAACGGCCTTCTCGGTTTTCAAATCAGCCAGGCTGTACTCATTGAGTGTGTATCCGTTCTTGAGCGCGCGTTGGCGGAGAGATACATTGTGCGCCTTGGATCCGGTGAAATACTGCATGGCGGCGCCAAACGATTCGGGGGGAAGCAGACGGACGTCGACCTGCATGTCGGTGCGCAAACGGAAGCTGATCTTGTTGTCGCCCTGGCCAATGACGTTCATCAGCGGCGGATACTTGGCGATATAAGAGACGGCCTGCGCGCGCTCTTCGGGCGAGCAGCACCCAGGACCAGTCACGAGGATGTCCAGGTCGCCGACAGTTTCGCGCCCGCGGCGCAGCGATCCTGCCGGCGTGATCTTTTCAAATCCGCTGAATTTGTGCAGGTATTCGCTGAGCTTGCTCGCTTCGGCCTCGGCCGCGTCGATCAGAAAACGTCCCGCGATCCGCCGATAGTCTTCAATCGCTTTCAGCAGCTTCTGTTCGTGCTTCTCGCCCATCCGCGGCAGGATGCGAATCTTGCCTTCGCGCGCCAGCTTCTCTACTCCTTCGACATCGCAAATCTTGTAAGCGCTCCAGATCAGGGCGATCGTCTTCGGACCCAGCCCTTGAATCTTTAAGAGCTGCAGCATCGACGGATGATACTTTTCGAGCAGCTCGGCGTGCACGGTGAGGCGTCCGTCTTTGAATAGTTCCTGCAGGTTCGCCAGCATGCCTTTGCCAATGCCTGGAATGGCGAGGACCTTTTTCGGCTCAGAGATGATGTCGCCGATTTGGTCGGGCGAGTTCTCGATGGCCTGCGCGGCGTTGCGATACGAGCGAATGCGAAAGGAATCCTGCCCGTCGATCTCGAGCATGTCGGCAGTTTCGTAGAGGACCGTGGCAATGGATTTGTTGTCCACGGATAAAGATTAAACAAGATGGAGAGGTAGTTCCACCCGAGAACTCTAGCTGGCCGAGGAGGAGAGCGCAGTGGGCGTTTCGCCATGCTTCCAGGTGACGCACGGGTTATATTACTTCGATGTTAGCGGAGCTATTTTGCAAAAGCTGGCAGTCGGATGACAGGGATGATCGGTGAACACAGCGATGTGCGATCTTCCGAAGGCACACAACTCTCTTGAGCGCTGGCTGAGGAGCGGAGAGGTTTACAACCTGGCTTCGATCCGAACGAGCTTATGCAACCTTGCTGACGTTGGCTGCCTGCGGACCCTTCTGGCCTTCGGTGATTTCGAATTCCACCTGATCGCCTTCCTGCAGGCTTTTATATCCTTCCGACGTTATCGCGCTGTAGTGCACAAACACATCCGGACCATCAGCGCGCCCGATGAATCCGTAGCCTTTCGCATTGTTGAACCACTTTACGGTTCCTTTCAGACGTTCCACGTATCCCCTCGCATTTCTGCACGCCCGCTGGGGGGCGGGACATGCCCGCACTTAGGATGCAATTTTGTGACGATAGGGTAGGACTGTCAAGGTAAATGGATCGCGATTCGCAGTCATTTCCGGATCAACCGCATCGTTGCATTTTGCCGCACAGGGGTTGCTTCAGGCCGCTTTTCCCAGGCGTAATTTGCCAAACCTGAACTGATGGTCCAGCCAGAGGACCGATGAAATCGTCTTGGCATCGCGGATGGTTCCCGCTAACACCATGTTCACGGCGGGTGGCAAAGCAACGAGCCGCTTATAGATGACCTCGTCGTCTTCCGGTTCAGCTGTCCCCTTGCGCAGGCCTGTGGCCAAGTAAACCGCCATTGTCTCGGCGACGAATCCAGGGCTCGCATAAAACTTCAGGATGCGACGCCAGCGCTCTGCTGTGTAACCGGTCTCTTCCAGCAACTCGCGTTTGGCAGCATGCAACTCAGACTCACCCGGATCGATGCGGCCGGCGGGCAGTTCCCAGAGAAAGTCGCCTGCGGCATGCCGATACTGCCGCTCCAGCAGGATGCGAGGCGTGGCGCGAGCATCGTCGACCGCCAGGACTACGATCGATCCCGAATGGCGGACAAGATCGCGGCGAACGCTGATGCCTCCTGGCTCGCGCACGCGATCGGTGGTGACCCAGAAGACCGGTCCGCGGTAAACGGTGCGGGAAGAAATCAGTCTTGCGGAAGAGAGCTTGGAACGCGCGGATCTTTTTTTGCTGCTCCGAGGGCGCTTGGTTTTCGGCATGCCAACACTATAAAGCACGGGCATTAGCCGCCTGTGTCTTTGCCCGTTCTGCTATGCTGCCCGGCATGGCGGCCAAGCCTCGAATCACTCTGGTTGGAGCGGGAAATCTGGCAAGCGCATTGGCGGTGGCCGTGCGCCGCGCCGGATATGCGATTGATGCCGTCGTTGCCCGCCCAATTCGGAGTTCTCTGAGCAAAGCACGAAAATTGGCAGAAGAAGTCGGTGCGCGCGTGCTCAGCACATCCTCCGGCCAGCTCGGCAGTGACGTGGTTTGGTTCTGTGTTCCCGATTCACAGATTGCCGATGCGGCGCACTCGCTGGTCGATCGCATCGATTCAAAAAACGGTCACTCGAAGAACTGGCGAGGCAAGATCGCGCTGCATTCCAGCGGCGCGCTCGACTCCGATGTGCTCGCCGAGCTGCGCAGCCGCGGCGCTGCCGTAGCATCCGTGCACCCGCTGATGACGTTTGTCCGCGATTCGCGGCCTTCGCTCGCTGGAGTGTCGTTTGCAGTGGAAGGAGACGCACAGGCAATACGGGTGGCTCGGCAGATTGTGCAAGATCTGCGTGGCCACTCCTGCTCAATTCGCAAGCAGGACAAGGCCGCGTATCACGCCTGTGGAACCTTCGCTTCGCCCTTGCTCTGTGCTCTTCTTGCGACCACGGAAGAAGCCGCTGTGGCTGCGGGAATGAACAGGAAATCGGCGCGAGAACGGCTGCTGCCAATTCTGCAGCAGACGATTGCGAACTACGGACGATTGGGCGCGGCTGCCTCTTTCAGCGGGCCCATCGTTCGAGGGGATGTGGCGACCGTGGAACAGCATCTGCAACAGTTGCGCGCGCTTCCAGTTGCCCGCGAAGTCTACATTGCGCTCGCAAATTCAGCGTTGAAGTCGCTCCCCGTGAAGAATCGTCCACGGCTCGAAGCGATTCTGCGGCGCAAATGGAGAGCGGAAAGACACCCCGCCAGAACTATCGCGAAGTGAACAAGTGCCCGAGCTTGTCCTTCTTGGTCTTCAGATATTCTTCTGCATAGGCGCTGGGCTCCACTTCGCAGGGAACGCGTTCGACCACCCGCACTCCGGCCTGCTCCAGCGCCCTCACCTTGTCTGGATTGTTCGAAAGCAGCCGAACCTGGTTCACTCCCAATGACTTCAACATCTCGCCCGGCAGCGTGAAATCGCGCTGGTCGGCTTTGAATCCCAGGCGTTCGTTGGCTTCGACTGTATCGAGCCCGGAATCCTGAAGCTCATACGCCTGCAACTTTGCCATCAGGCCAATGCCGCGGCCTTCCTGCTGTTCATAAATCAAGATCCCCGCGCCCTCTTGCGCGATCATGCTAAGCGACATCTCGAGTTGCTGGCGACAATCGCAACGCAGGGAGTGGAATACGTCGCCGGTCAGGCATTGCGAGTGCACCCGTACCAGCGGAGGCTTGGAATCGACGTCGCCCATGACGAGGGCAACAGCTTCTTCGGTTCTGGGGTTGCCATTGCCTTCGATTTCTGCCCGGAATCCATAAATGCGGAATTTGCCCCAGCGGGTAGGGAAATCGGCGGAAGCGATCTGACGAACCGAAGCAGCGGTCACGCCTTCATTATATCGGTGAAGTGTCCCAGGAAAGTCAGCATGGGTTCTGCGGCCGACAGTCCGATCCCTTGGCCCGGTGAGGAATCAGCCGCGAGCGCGGAAAGGGAAAACCGCATCTTGTTTGGACGGGATCGCTGTGCCGTTGCGGGTAGCAGGTTGGAAACGCCAGTTCTCCAAGGCGGCCAGGCACTTGGTGTCAATATCGGGGCCGAGGCTCTGCAGAACGGTTTTGTTCACGATCTGCCCGCGCTCGTCGATCGTAATCTCGATGACCTCGTTGCCCCCCGAAACCGGCAGTTCCCACGGATAAACGACCGGGTCGGAAGTGGCGACCGGCAGTGCCGGGCGGACCTCATCGCCTGAAAACGGACCGCGGCCGAGCGTGCCATACGGCGATCCCGCAGCCGCGCCGTGTCCGAGCTTGGAAAGCATAGCGGTTTTGGCCTCATCCTCGGCAGGGGCCTGCTGCAGGGGCAGAGCACGATTTGACGGCCTCGCAGATTGGCGCCACGTCAATTTTTCGTGGCCGAGATGTTGATGCCGGTACACCTGCGTCGCCTGCGATGGCGAGATCGTCGAGCTGTCGTCCGGATTCTGATTCGCCCAGTAGAGACGGGTAACGGCCTTGCCATTGCGTCCTAGAGCCACCGAACTAGCCATTAATCGCCGGGGCGCAGGCGGGTGAATAATCCACGCCAGCAATAGTGCGTGCAGCACCACGGAAGTCAGAAGAACTCGGCGCTGCCGCCAGGACGGCGCGATGAAGGAATCGGAGAACATGCTGCGGACCCCAGATCAGCTTTTCATAGCATAGACGCGCATCGAACCAGTTCGTCAAGACTTATTTCGGCATTCCGATTGATTCTGATTCTAAATTATGATGACTCGTGCCGACATTCAAACTGGTGGCGCCCGAGGCGGGCAGGACGGAGTCCACGGAATCACCTGGACTCAGAAATCCGCGCCAATGCCGGCGGGTCCGCTCCTTTGGTCGTAAGAAACGATCCTGCTAAAATGCGTTAAGGACCACCGCGTGGGGCTATAGCTCAGCTGGGAGAGCGCATCGTTCGCAACGATGAGGTCGTCGGTTCGATCCCGACTAGCTCCACCATGTTTTCAATCACTTGCGATCTTGCATGGGCCCGTTCTGTCCTGTTTTGCGATTTTGCGCCAATCTGCCCCAGAGCCGCCGCGCTACACTGTCATCCTTCCGAAAAAAACCGTGAGAAGAAGACGAGAAGAAACGGTCATTCGCGCTGCGGGTATATTTCTGCGCTCGCAAACTACCACGCAGGAAAGCAAAACAAATCTGCAATGCCGCTCCGATCTATCGCGTGGAGATACTCAAACTTACAGTCAACCGTTGCAACCACGCCATCACGCTCATCGACCCTGCCGTTCGCGGCGGCACGATGAGCTCCAAAGACACGGATCGTTCGAGTACGTTTTTGAGCAATCTGGTAGTTAAGAAGACGAGATCCCAGCTTCCCGTTTGGCGGATGATCGGCTTCGAACTAACTTCTGGCTTCAACCCCTGACCAGGTCCAGGCCTCCCAGATGATGATTGAGGTGCACACCGTTTCGATCGTCGCGAAGAACAAGTACTCAGGAAGACCGGGCGTCCCGAGGACACCGAACAGAGGCGGAACGAAGGTCACGGCAGCGTTTATAAGGGTCACAATGCTACCCGCGATGATATTCACTAACCGGTTCGCTCTGAACGGAAGTAGTCGACACGCCACAATCATGGCGATGGGGATTTCCATGAAGACCGCTGAAGCCGGCAGAACCCATGGTGGGAGATGTGGGGCGGCGGCTAGATTTGGCGAGTCAACAATGACCCACAGGGCAATGACGTCCGCATACAGGTAGTTCAATAACGCGAAGATCCAAAACAGAGACAACCGCTCCTTTGTGTCATGCATGTCAATCTCCTATGGAACAGCAAGGCAGGATCTGAGTTGCGCTCCTGCGCTCTGCCCTGTGCATTTGAGCACTTTCGGAAATACGGGCGAGAACCTCAAAAGGATGCAAGGTACGAGGGAGTCACCGAAACTTTCTGTTGTTGAGATACCTGGCAACGCCAATCCAGCAACTGCACCTCTTGCGTCTTTTTGGGGCACTCATCCGTATTACGAGTATGGTGGGACTGACCGCACTATCGCTGGAGGGGCTTGTGGCAGTGGATGCGGATGTGGTCCGGCTTCGCCGAGGCGACGTGAATGCTCTCTCGGAACTGATTACCCGGTACCAGAACCGGCTGTACCGGTACCTGCTGCGCATGGTGCGGCAGCCCGCCGAGGCGGAAGACCTGTTCCAGCAAACATGGTTGAGAGTCGTCGAAAAGATTCGTTCCTTTGATGCAAGCCGCAATTTCGACGCCTGGCTGTTCGCGCTGGCGCGCAACCTGGCGATCGATCATTTGCGCCGGATTCGTCCGGAGAGCCTCGGCGAGCCGCTCGCCAACAGCGGGCATGGCGAAACCGTGGCGGACCGGATTCCGAGTAAAGACCACACGCCGCTCGATCACGCGCTCGCGGCCGAGCGCCGAACGGAGATCAGCGAAGCGATGGCGAGACTGCCGATGATCTATCGCGAAGTCCTCACACTGCGGTTTGAGGATGAGATGAAGATTGAGGAAATCGCGCAGGTTACAGCGGTTCCAGTATCAACGGCGAAGTCGCGGCTGCGACGTTCCCTGGAACAGTTGCGTGACGCGCTCGAAGCGCGGTGTCCCGGAGGTACATGGCAATGAGCGAGCACGACAAGATTCGAGAACTGCTGGCGCTGGCCGCAGCCGACGCGCTGACCGGCGGGGAAGAAAAGCAGGTGGCGAAGCATCTGCGGTCTTGCATCGCCTGCTCGAACGAATTGGAGGCTTGGCGGCCGATTGCGAGCGAACTCCGCCGATTGCCGACGCCGCAGCCTTCTTCATGGCTGGTGCAGGCCACGCTAGCGCGTGCGGAGGCGAAGCTCACAGAACAGGCCGAGCAGGATTGGAACCGTCGCGTAATGATTTTTGTTCTGTCGTTTGCGTGGCTGCTGACGATTGCGAGCTGGCCGGCTTTCCATTTTGTGAGCGGACGTTTCGGGAGCTGGCTCGGGCCGCAGTTCAGCCATACGTGGATCAGTTTTGCCGCGTTCACCGCGCTAGGGTGGCTCGCGGGAGGGGTGGCCGCAGTGATGCTGGCAATCCGGCAGCGCGGCGAAAGGAGGCTGGCATGAGCCGCTTCACAAAGGAATTGCGCGTGATTCCAAAGGCAGCGTGGATCGTTGCATGGGTCGCCTATTTGTGCACCGCGGTGCCGTTGTTCTTCTTTGTTGCACCAACCGATCCGGAGATGGGCAAATTGCCGCTCTGGGCGCAGGCGCTGCTGATTTACGGATTTCTACTGCTCCTGGTGGCTTGGGTTGCGCTGGTCGGATACATCTATGGCGACGCGAAGCGGCGGCAGATGCGGTACGTATTGTGGACGCTGCTTTCGATCTTCATTCCCAATGCGATTGGGATGATCTTGTACTTTATTCTTCGCGACCCTCTGCCGAAGCCGTGCCCCGGCTGCGGGCACCTCGAGAAGGCAAGATTTCCATTCTGTCCGCACTGCGGCACTTTGCTGCAGCCAACGTGCCCGAAATGTGATAAGCCCGTCGAGCCCGCTTGGGCGAATTGCGCGTATTGCGGACAGCAACTGCCCGAGCCGGCGCCGCGAGCTACACAAAATCCCTCTGTGGCGATGTGACGCTGTGCGCCTTCGCGATTTGCGGTCCGAGATTGACTGGTTTCGCTTCCTCCAGGGAGATTGGATAGCCGCGTCAGTCGCATCGCATACCATCATCGATCAGTTGCTGTGTCATTCCCACCGGGACGTACGGCGGTTCTACCACGATTGACATTGTCGTGGACGACATTCGGATGTTCTCGCCATTAGAATCGAGCATGGAACGCCAAAAGACGATGCAAGCGAAATGAGGTGGGAGATGGAGAGCCGGAACGATACCCTTCCCAGAATCACCGCCACGATTCCCGAGCCGACGACCGGCCCTCTTAGCTTCGAAGAGTTGCAGCTTGCCAATCGCAACCGCGGTTTACCGCTCGAGGCGCTCCGGTACGACATCACTCCCACTGGCCTTCACTACCTGCTCGTCCACTTCGATATTCCGCTCGTCGATGCTGCGGCTTGGCGCCTCCGCCTCGGCGGCAAAGTGAAGAATGAAATGTCACTCAGTCTCGAGGACCTTCGCAGCCGACCGCGCTGTACTCTGCCCGTTACTTTCGAGTGTGCTGGCAATGGTCGTGCCCGGCTTTCGCCACGTCCCGTCAGCCAACCTTGGCTGAACGAAGCTGTCAGCACCGCCGAATGGACCGGGACTCCTCTCGCCAACCTGCTCGACGAAGCCGGACTCGCGCCCAGCGTTGTGGAATTGGTCTTCACCGGCGCCGACCACGGAGTGGAGAAAGGATATGAACATGACTACGCTCGTAGCCTTTCCGTGAATAACGCAATGCACCCTGAAGTCCTGCTCGCTTATGAGATGAATGGCCGTCCTCTTGAGCCGCAACACGGCTTTCCCCTGCGCCTGATCGTTCCCGGCTGGTACGGCATGACCCAGGTGAAGTGGCTGTCGCGAATCGACGCGGTCAGTACGGCGTTCGATGGGTATCAGCAGCGCGTGGCCTACTGGTACAAGCGCGATGCGGATGATCCCGGTGAACCGGTGACGCGAATGCGGCCTCGCGCGCTGCTCGTGCCGCCAGGGTTCCCGGATTACCTCACCCGGCGGCGAATTCTCGACCGTGGCCCTATCGCAGTTCACGGCCGCGCCTGGTCGGGCCAGGGAGCGATTTCACGCGTTGAGTTCTGCGTCGACGACCGCTGGATCGATGCGGCGCTTGGAAAGGCATCCGGCCCGTTCTCCTGGTGCGCTTGGAGCGTCGTGTGGGACGCCGCGCCCGGCGAACACGTACTTTCTTGCCGCGCCACCGACTCCGCGGGGAGCGTTCAGCCCACCGATCCGCCATGGAACTTTCAGGGCATGGGCAACAACCTGGCTCAGGAAGTCAGCGTCACAGTGCGTTAACCGGTCTGGTTTGAAGCCAACCTCAGCTTATTCTCACCTGCCGAGATATGGCGGGGAACCCGGATCTTGGGGAAGTCAGCCTTCGGCATGAGTTGCAAATATGCCCGGGCATCCTCGCGATCGGGCTTCTTTTTGCGTACTCAGCAGTAGCGCAAAGACCCGTAGAGTCTTGATCCAGTGCGGTAGGTTAAATCAAGCAGGGTTCGTTCATCGAGACCAATAAATCGGGGGACTGACGACCTTAGCCACAGGCCTGTTGTCTCAGAGCTTGACTCAACCTATTTTCGGCGAAGAAGCTTTCTGCGGATGTCGGGCCAGAATTCCTGGAAAATGTGATTCAGGACGGCGGATTCCATCTGTGTCCCCCAGTTCATGGTCGTTTGACTGAGACCGCGCTCCTGAGGGGGATAATAAGCGTTGGACAAACCCGCTTCCAGTCCATTGCCCACCACCTCAGAGAAGTTGAAACTCGTGCCTCCAGAATCTGTCTTAGTGACGAAGGCCCGAGATATCGCGTAGCCTGTGCGGCGCAAAAAGCTTCCCTGACCCAGAGTGTAATAACGTGGGTCCTCGTGCGTGAGTGCGGGGACGATGGCCTCGGTGAAATAGGTTCCCGATACGCCGTCCGTGAAGGTGCGCCAATAATAACGGCCATAACCGCCGATTCCACCGCCCAGCTCAGGATCGGACCTCAGGGCCATGGCCTGAGCAGCTAAGATTCCGGTCCAAGTGAACGAGGAGTAGTCCGTCAGGCTATCTTGCGCGGCGAGTGAGAATTTCTCGCGGGTGGACAACGGAGGAAGCTGCGTATTGGCATTCACCGCCGCAAAGTTTGGAACCACCCCGAACATACGCTTTGTTTGCTTACCTTGAGAACTGTCTTTTTGATCCGGGAGATCGGGAGCCACGTCCGGCAAGGAAATGGCCCAGCTATCCGTTGGGAGAGCAGTGTTGTTTTGTGATGTCGTGCTTTGCTGGCCACACTGAAGGGGGTCGACTTGTTCCGTATTGTTTGCCTGGGACAGCGCAATCGTGGGCAAGAAAAGAATGAAGAGAACAAAAACGGCTTCTGTGATCTGGGGCAACGCTCTCCTATAATTCACGCGTAAGAATGTGAAGGACTATAAATGTGAAGGACTATTAGAAGCTGATGCTAGCAAACCGGATCCGACCCTGTCTGGTCAAGAACGCTCACATCATGGCACGCTTCGCGCACTGCCAGATTCTCCCGATAGCACTCATTGCCAGCGGTCAAAGCGTTGTAGTTTTGTTTCGCCAGTTGGTGCCGCTGCTGAAACTGAGCATGTAGCCGCTCCTCGACCGAGTTAATTTGTGGGGTGTATCGCGGCGGCTTCTTCAACTCGACAGTCCAGATGTAGCAGTTCTCGTGAACGGGCTGACCGTGTTCATCCGTATTGCTTTCTTCCAGGTTTACAGATTCTTTACAGACAGCGCATCGTGGGAGCCAAGTGCTTTCGTAGGACATTGTCTTGCCTCCTGGGAGGAGAATGTCCTACGTTAGCGTTCCTTCGTTTCAGGGGCTGAGCACTATTGCTCAGATCGTATTTTTTGCCGGGGAAATAGCGAATCTTTTGGCAAACAGAAGCGAAATGATGCCTTGTGGGACAAAGTGGGCCCAGCACGTTGCTGTTGACGTCAGGTACAGACCCAGGTGCAGTCACGGAAAGACCGTTTCCGACCGCGTCACTCGCGTACAGGGGTTCTGGTCTATCCGTTTTGACGGCATGCAGTCGCGGCAGCGCTAGCCTCGCGACTCAAGGGCTTGAATATAACGACTGATCTGATCCAGGTGCAAAAGGTCGTGACCAGCCACCATTTGTAGCATCATGGCCAAAGACTCCGCGCCACGCTCGTTGTGCTGCCCGCTACGTTGCAAATCTTCTGGTGACATTCGTCTCCACACAGGCAAATTGAGTGCGCGCAGCGTCCGAAATATTTCGACAAGTTCGGATGGCTCGCGTTCATTGTGGCGCTGGGAAGCTGCCCAAGCATCCTGGCTGTAGCCCGGAATTGCGGGCTCGTCCTCGCAAAGGATCAATCTGATGCGATATCCATAAACCCATTCGCTATCGGTGAGATGGCCGATGATTTCGTTCGGAGTCCATTTCCCTTGAATTGCCCGCCCGCGCAAGATTTCCAGTGTATGTCTGGCGACAATGTCAGCCAGGGTGGATGGTGTCTGCCCTAACACTTCGATCGGATCCAGGCCACCCAACAGGTTGAACAGCTTTTCGCGGTAGGCCGATGGGTTCGACACCTCTTGTCCCGGTTCCAGCGTCGTCATAACCAACTCCTTCCTTTTGCAACTTCTCGAATCAGGAGGCCTCGACAAATTCCTTGGTGATACGTGATCGCAAATGTTCACTCGGTGGTTTTGCGAAAGCCACTCTTGCGGCGGATTTTCTCTCCGGAAAACTCGAACACATCGCAGCCGCGCACCGCACGATTCCGCCCAGCAGGTTTAGTCCAAGAGTATGTCCACTCCCACGAGGCGTGATTGCCAGATATGAATAAATTGGAAATTCGAGCTGTACTCCCCTCATCGTGGGCAAACATCTGCAGAATTCCGCGTCGCACCTGATCTGCGCCCTGAAATGTGGTTCCAGGCTCAGGTCCAACGGACGCCTCGTAAACGCAATTAGAAGTCATACACGCCATAACTGCGTCTATGTCGCGCTTCCCCCAAGCCTTGGCGAACTTCTTGAGCAGGTTACGCCGTTGGACAACGCGATCTTTTTGCAAGCCATTTCTTGTCGCTTTCATCGTGATCCCGGCCAAAAGTTTGTGCTAGAGACGCTGGACCTTGAAAAGATCCAGTTTGCCTGGCTTCCGGTATTGTTCGTAAGCAGTCAGTCCGCCGCGGGCTGAACCGGCGCTGCGATGGCGCGGGCTAGCCATTCGCGGCGACACCTAAGCCCAAGAACAAAAAAGCAGCGTCCTCAACTCTTCGCGAGATCGAAGCCTTCGTCCTTCCAGCCTTCGATCCCACCGATCATTTTCTTTACTTTTCTTCCGAGCCGGGCCAGATTCACGGCCGCGCGATCGGCACCGTTGCAGTGCGGACCGCCGCAATACACGACGAACAGAGTATCGGACGCGGAGGTGCCCAGGTTCCGCTCGTTGATCCTGCCGTGCGGCAGATTAACGGCCCCGGGGACGTGTCCAGTCTGGAACAGTTGCGGACTCCGAACATCCAGCAGCACGAAATCGTGGTTCCCATTCTTCATCGCTTCATACACATCCCAGCAATCCGTTTCCAACGTCAGAAGCTGCTCGAAGTGGCGAAGAACATCGCTGGGATGGGCTGCTTCCACCTCGCTAACGCGGGAAGCCGAGTCAAGCAATTTAGGCATGGTATTTCTCCTTTTTGAGTTGCACAGCTGGAGTTTCGCCGAAATCCGTAATAATTGCGATGGGCAGAAATGCCAATATGCGCTAAAATCCTGCCATGCGCTCCTGCGACCATCGCCGCGTGGCTACTCTGCTTTATGACGGTCTCAGCATCTTTGAGTTCGGGATCGTGGTGGAGATTTTCGGCTTGCCCAGGCCGGAGCTGGAGGTCGATTGGTACAAGTTTGAGACCTGCTCGCACCAGCGCGGCCCGCTCCGCACGACCGGCGGCGTTCATGTCGAGGCACATCGTGGATTGCGGACCTTGCAACAGGCCGGAACCATCGTAATTTCGGGCTGGAAGCGAACCAGCGAACCTCCTCCGGAATCTCTCCTTAAAGCCCTGCGTTCGGCGCATGCTCGCGGCGCACGTCTGGTCTCCATTTGTTCCGGGGCATTCGTTCTTGCGGCCACCGGCCTGCTCGATGGCAAGCGCGCCACCACTCACTGGCGCTACGCGGAAGAGTTGGCTTCCCGGTTTCCGAAGATTCACGTCGACCCCGGCGTTCTGTACGTGGATGAAGGCAGCATTCTGACTTCAGCAGGCAGCGCCGCCGGCATAGATCTTTGCCTGCACATCGTCCGGCGCGATTATGGCGCCGAAATCGCCAATCGCGTGGCCCGCCGGCTGGTCATGCCGCCGCACCGCGACGGCGGGCAAGCGCAATACGTCCAAAACCCGGTTGACCGCCGGGCGGCAGGAGGGCTCGCGTCGCTCTTGCAATGGGCGCAGTCGCATTTGGGCCAGGCTCTGCGCGTGGAGGATCTGGCCCGCCGCGCGGCGATGTCGCCGCGCACTTTTGCGCGCCAGTTCCGCCGGCAGACCGGAACCACGCCTCACCAATGGCTCACCCACCAGCGTCTCTTGGCCGCACAGACGCGGCTCGAAAAGACCGACGACGGGATCGATGCGATTGCCGAAGCGGTGGGGCTACAAACGGCGGCGACGCTGCGGCAGCACTTCAGCCGGACGCTGGACACGACCCCTTCCGCCTATCGCCGCCGGTTCTCCACCACGTAGGGCGCTGCACCGGGTTTGGCACTTCATCGACGTCCACGGCTTCATCATCACCGGGTTTTCTTCGTCAGGATGCTCTTTGATACTTCGCGCTGCTCAGGATTTCGGCGCGGCTCAGCACGCGCTTTATTGGGCCTGATCATGGGGAACCACCACAGTGCCAGATCTTGAGCTCGTTTTGTTGCTGTTGCTCCCGGCGGTAACAATAACGGTATACAGACGTCCGTCAATGTCAGTACCAAAACGCGAGGCCCGCAGCAACACAGTGAAAGAGAAAACATCCCCAGGGCCCAATGTTACTGGTCCGCTGGGCTGTACCTCGCCATACTCGTCTGTGACTGTATAGGTTGCGGACTTCACGGTGCAGCCAGTACCCGCGTCGGTGATCTTCCCCGAAACCTTCACTGGGACCATTTCTCCGTTCGGTGGCCGCAGCAACTTCGGACTAGCCGAAAACGTGATCGTCGGTGGAGTCGTGCATACCGGAGCGTTGTTCAGCAACACGGCTACATATCCGTCGCAGCAATTCGCGCCCGCCCGGTTTTGGATTAATAGGTCCGGTGCCCCATCGCCATTTACATCCGCTATGACGATGGAGTTCGGAAACTCGTAGCCTGAGTCGTAGGTCAGCGCCGGCTGAAAGGTGCCATCGCCGTTTCCCAACAGGACGCCTACGTTGGAAGTGTAGAGGTTTGCCACCACGACATCCGGCTTGCCGTCGCCGTTCACATCCGCGACTGCTAGTGCCCTCCCGAATGTGCCCCCCGAGTCGTACCCTTTGGCGGGCTGAAATGTGCCGTCCCCATTCCCCAATAGGATCGACACGATGCCGTCGGGGTAGCCACCGTTTGCCACAACCAGATCGGGTTTGCTATCGCCGTTCACGTCAGTGACAGCAAAGGATCCCGGCCAAATAGCTCCCGAGTTGTACTCGACCTCTGTTCGAAACGTTCCATCACCATTCCCCAACGATACTCCCACCCAACCATCCCTTCCGTGCGTCGCCAACAGATCGGGCTTGCCGTCGTTATTCACATCTGCGATCGCGATGGAGTCGTTAGCTGACGGAAGCCGGCTGAGGATGGGTGCCCAGAATGTACCGTCTCCATTGCCCAATAAAACAGCGATGGAACCGGTGAAATACGCTACCACCAGGTCAAGCTTACGGTCACCATTTACATCTGCGACAACTACGTCACTTAGTTCCCCTAAGGCCCCGGCGTCATAAGTGACTGGCGATTGAAACGTGCCGTCGCCATTGCCCATCAGCACTGCGACGAAAGCATGGTCCGCCGGATACGGCCCGGAAGAGTTCGCGACAATCAGGTCGGGCTTCCCGTCGTCGTTTACATCGGCAATTGCGACGGAGCTCGGCGGGTACGCGCCACCCGAGTTGTAGGTGACCGCTGGCTGAAAGGTTCCGTCCCGGTTGTTCAGCAGCACGCCAAGGGTATTGCTGTATGAGTTTGACACCACAACGTCGGGATACCCGTCGCCATTGATATCAGCGAGTGCCAGACCCCTATTAGAACCGGCCCAGAACAGCCCGCCTGAATCATAGAGAACTGGCGGCTGAAAGAGAGGTGCGTCCGATGAGCGTACGACGGTATTTTGCAGCGTCGAGCGGGCCGACGACACGTGCCCCGGAATTCCAGCCGGCAGCTGAGCAACAGCAGTCAAAGCGAGAAAGATGGACGGGACTGCGAGAAACCGAGCCGCCGCACAAAGACTGTCGAAATGGAGAAAGGATTTTCGAGGCATGGGAGACGTCCTTTTCTGCCAGCGAAACGATGGAGAGCGAATCATCAACTCGCGGCTCGCTGGATGGGTTCATCAGCTCTTGGTTCGCTGCTCGGTGGTCTGCCGCTCAGGAGGGACTACTGGGCAGTGTGGAAAAATGATTGCGATTCGTCTGTCATCCGCAACATACGCCGATGCTGAGGTTTTTCCGTGATGCCGATCACAGATGTTTAGCGCAGCTTAGTAGCGATAAAGGACCCCGCTCACGCACGCAACTCTGTTAGCTTTCTCTCGCCTGGCGTTCAGAGTCAGGATTTCGGCGCACTGCTCAGTTCTCGGCTTGCCCCTAGCAACTGAGCGAAGTCGAATGGCCGGTGTAGACGCCTCAACTTGCCTAGACAGTCGGGCGTGTAGCACAATGCAAAATTCGACTTTCCGATCTGACAGAAAATCCTACGATTCTGGGGGATTCATGATGGCACGCTTCCGTCGACGTGCAGTTGGCTATGCGCTGGTCATTCTCGTAGTTGGAGCGTCAGCTGTCTCGAGCGCTCAAATTACACCCGACGTAAAGGACACAGCCAAAAGCTTGGCTGGATCGGTATATACCGGGCCGTCGATGGAAACGCTGCGCGAGTTTACGGATCAATTTGGCGGGCGGCTCAGCGGATCGCCAGCCCACAATCGCGCCGTAGATTGGGTGATCGCGAAGTTCCATAGCTACGGCATTCAGAATGTGAAAACGGAATCATTCACGATTCCAAACGGGTGGCAGCGCGGTTCGGCTCACGGAGAGCTGATTTCTCCAATGTCCCGACCCCTGCATGTCGAATCATTAGGCTGGGCGCCATCGACGCCGCCAGGAGGAGTAAAAGGCGACATCGTTCTCATCGATGATCTCTCTGCGGACGCGATTAAGTCGAAAGCTGACAAGATCAAGGGCAAGATCGTGATGCTGGACAATGAGAAAATCTTCGAGGATGGGTTTTGGAAAGTTTTTCCCGCGCTTGAAGCTTCAGCCCAGCGTTTCAAGGATGTTGGTGCCCTGGCCGTGCTCAACCCTGACGGCGCAAGCAACAACGTGATCAATGCCTTCAATCTGGACTGGGGAGCACACGAGAGCCCGCTTCCGGAAGTTCACCTGGGGATGGAAGATTCGAAACTGATCCGGCGCGAACTAGAAAAAGGCCCGGTTACGATTCACTTGGAAATTCACAATGTCACTTCGGGGCCGATTCCGGTCAAGAATGTCATTGCGGAAATTCCTGGCAGCGAAAAACCGGAGGAGTGGATCCTCATCGGAGCCCATTTCGACTCTTGGGATTTCGGAACCGGTGCGCAGGACAACGGCACGGGTTCGGCATCTGTGCTGGAGATTGCGCGTGCCATAGCAGCCCTCGGCAAACCTCCAAAGAGGACAGTGCGTTTCGCGCTCTGGGGCGGGGAAGAAGAAGGGCTCCTCGGTTCCTACGCCTACGTGCAGGCACACCTCAATGAGATGGGCAAGTGCGTAGCCGTACTCAATACCGATAACGGCTCCGGCCATCCGAAAGGATGGAAAGTGGAAGGCCGCAAGGACGTGAAAGAAGCGTTGCAGCTCATCAGCGATTCCGTTCTGAAGGATATTGGCGGCGGTGGCGTCTCGATGGAGATTACCTACGACACCGACCACGGTCCATTCATGCTGCAGGGCGTGCCGGTTTTCGACCTCTGGCTGGAAATGAAGCAGTATGAAGAAGTGCATCACAAGTCCAGCGACACCTTCGACAAGGTCGATCCGGTGGACTTCAAATCTGGAGAAGCGATCGTAGCCGCGACAGCCTGGATTGTTGCCAATGCCGAGAAACCCATCGCCGGTCACATTGATCACGCCGCCGTCGCGGAAATCCTGAAGAAGAATGAAGGCCTGGCGGAGGTGCTGACGGCCGTGGGACAGTGGAAGCCGTGAGGCGGCTACTTCCGGATTGCCCGTTCCTCAGGAGTTTCTGCGATCGATTCACGCAAGGCACTTCGCAGGACTGCTCAGAAGAGTGCGGTCTTGAGAATTTCTTAGAGCAGTACCGTTCCTAGAGAAGACTTCCTGATGTTGCCTCGCGGCAAATGATCGTGGTGTTCGTCCCCTGCACTCCTCCGCTAGCACGTAGTGCCTCTATCACCCTCATCAGATCTCTTTGATCCTCACAGGCGACCCGAACTCGGCAATCGAACTCACCCGTCAGAATTGCAAAGGCGACTACTCCAGGAATCTTCAACACTGCTCGCTCGAAGATGTCAGCGGCCGTTCCCGGCTGCATTCGGACATCAATGTACGCGTCGAGTGGCTTGCCGAGGAGAGACAAATCGATTCTGGCCGCGAAGCCGGCAATGACTTTGAGATCCTCTAGTCGGCGCACTCTCTCAGCAGTGGCATTCGGACTGAGATGGACTCGTTCTCCGAGGTCCTTAAAGCTGATCCGCCCGTTGTTCGCCAGAGTGCGAAGGATTTTGCGGTCGATTTCATCGATCACGGGATTTTCCTCGGTAGAAAGTTTCGGTCCTGCAGTTCGGGAGAGTTTATCACCGAATTATGTAAGCTATATCGCATTCAAAGAGGTATGCGGTCTAATATATTGACGAATCATCTCCACGAAGCCATCCGAACAGAGTTTACGTCGGAAGGATCGCGAAACAGGTTTCTGAGAGGTAATTGCCAATGGTTAAGCTGGTGCCGAAGGTTTCTTATCTACTTCTTGTTGCCGGGATGGCATTGTCGGCCTCCGCCGTTTCCGCGCAGCAACCTGACCGACGTTCGTTCACATTCCAGGACCCGCCTGAACTCCCCGCTCCGGTTCCGCAAGGCAGCAATCCGGTACCCGGCGATGCCGAAGATACTCTTCTTGCTGCCTTCGACAGATACGAAGTCGTCGCCATGAGTGCGGCGCACGGCAACAAAGATCTTGACGACTTTATCCTTCATCTCCTCCGCAATCGTGCCTTTCCGGGCAAAGTCAACGATGTGGTCGTGGAGTGCGGCAATTCGCTCTACCAGCCGACGCTGGATCGGTACATCGCGGGCGCCGACGTTCCATTGACTGAAGTGCGCGAGGTCTGGCGCAATACCACCCAGCCCATGTGCGGCGTGTCCGCCTTCTATGAACAACTGTTCCCCTTGATCCGCAGAATCAATCAAACGCTGCCACCGGAAAAGAAGCTGCGCGTTCTGGCAGGCGATCCGCCGGTTGACTGGAGCAAGATCACGAGCGGCCGCGATTTCGCGCAAGGGCGGTACTTCATGCGAGATCCCCGTATCGCCTCCGTGATGGAAAAGGAAGTTCTCGCAAAACATCGCAAGGCGCTCATGCTGTTCGGCACAGCGCATCTGTTTCATGTTGGCGACACGGCCGTCGCACTCGATGAGAAGAACTATCCAGCCGTGACCTTGGTGATCGCCGATCATGCCGGGTTTGGCAACTGGACGCCGCTTGCGAAATACAACAATCGCTTTGAGGCACGTTTGGCGTCATGGCCGTTACCCTCCCTAGTGGCGAATCTGAAGGGCACATGGCTTGCCGATCTACTTGATCAGACATATTCGAGCGGCAACATCATGTTCGGCCCGATCAATAGCGGGAAACTGCCTGCAGGCCCCATGAGCCCGAAAGGCACGTTCGCCGCAGTGCCGCCCGAAGCGCTAGCGAGATTCTCCACCATGGTGGATGCGTATCTCTATCTTGGGCCAAGAGATCACCTGCTGAATGAACCGGCGCCAGCGGACGTAGTCTTAGACAGAGACTACATGGCCGAGGTCCATCGCAGAGCTACGCTGACAGGACTCATCACAGACGATGCAGACCCGGACCAAATTTCTGAACGGGATGCCAATCCGTTCTTTTATGATCCCGACGAACTTCGGAAGTTTCTCCAACCGCCGTTCACGCCGGCCTTTCAGTCGCTGCCATAGAATAAGCTGTCAGACTAAGAGTCTCTAAACGCGCTTATCGGTATCGACTCCTGAAAGCTCGGCAATTCGGAAGTTATTCAAGATCGTGCTTTGAAGAACAACGCTGCCAGTGGCGGGAGCGTCAGGTGTAACGAGAACGGGCGGCCATGCACCGACACTTGTTCCGCCTGCACACCGCCGAGATTCCCCATGCCGCTGCCACCGTATTCCGACGCATCGCTATTGAGAAGTTCGCGCCAATAGCCGCCACGCGGTACACCGATGCGGTATCCGGTGCGGGGTACCGGAGTAAAGTTGAAAACGCCCAGCACACTCTCCTGTGCATTCTCGCTCTTGCGAAGCAGTGAAATGGTGCTGTTAGCGTTGTCGTTGCAGTCGACCCATTCGAAGCCGCTGGCGCTGTTATCAAGGACGTGCATGGCGGGCTCGCTGCGATAGAAGCGATTGAGCTGTTCCATCCATGCTTGCACGCCGCGGTGGACTGGAAATTGCAGTACCCACCATTCCAGGCTGGAATCATGCGCCCATTCGCGCACCTGGCCAAACTCGCCGCCCATGAAGACTAATTTTTTCCCCGGTTGCGCGTACATGTAACCAAACAGCAGGCGCAGATTAGCGAACCGCTGCCATTCGTCGCCCGGCATTTTTCCGAGCAGAGACCCCTTGCCGTGTACAACTTCATCGTGCGAAAGGGGTAACACGAAATTCTCGTGCCAGGAATACAGCATGCGAAACGTAAGCTTGTTGTGGTGATACTTGCGGTGAATGGGATCCTCTTGAAAATACTTCAGCGTGTCGTGCATCCATCCCATATCCCACTTGAGCCCGAAGCCCAGTCCGCCGACATAGACCGGTTTTGAAACCATAGGCCACGAGGTGGACTCCTCCGCGGTGGTCTGAATGTCGGGATGCTCTTTGTACGTTTCCTGATTGAAGCGGCGCAGGAAGTCAATCGCGTCAAGATTCTCGCGGCCCCCGTATTTGTTCGGAATCCACTCGCCCTGCTTGCGTGAATAGTCGAGGTACAGCATGGAAGCGACCGCATCCACGCGCAGACCGTCGATGTGATACTTGTCGAACCAGAACATCGCGCTCGACATCAAGAAGCTGCGCACTTCCGTCCGCCCATAATTGAAAATGTGCGTCTTCCAATCGGGATGAAATCCTTGCCGCGAGTCGGCATGCTCGTAGAGGTGAGTGCCATCGAAATATGCCAGGCCGTGCGCGTCGGAAGGGAAGTGCGACGGGACCCAGTCCAAAATCACGCCAATGCCGTGCTGGTGCAGGTAATCGACCAGGTACATGAAGTCCTGCGGATTGCCATAGCGCGCAGTGGGAGCAAAGTAGCCGGTCGTCTGATATCCCCAGGAACCGTAGAACGGATGCTCCATAATCGGCAGGAACTCCACGTGCGTGAATCCCATCCGCACAACATATTCGGCCATGCGCGGCGCTATTTCCCGATAAGTGAGCGAACGGTTGTGTTCTTCCGGAACCCGCATCCAGGAGCCTAGATGCACTTCATAGATCGCCTGCGCAGCGCTTAGGGAATTGCGCGATGCGCGCTTCTGCATCCATTCGTGATCGTGCCATTCGTAGTTAAGGTCCCAGACAACAGAAGCCGTCCGCGGTGGTTTTTCGTTCCAGAATGCAACGGGGTCGGCTTTGTCGACGCGATATCCATGGTGCTCCGACTCGATGTGGTATTTGTACTGCGAGCCGCGCGGGGCGCCAGGTACAAATCCTTCCCAAATGCCGGAGGAAGACCGCGGCTCAAGCCGGTTCGCCCCATTCTGCCAATGGTTGAAGTTCCCGATCACTGAAACGCTGCGCGCATTCGGAGCCCACACAGCGAACACCGTTCCCTGCTGGCCGTTGTGAGTGATAGGATGCGCCCCCATCTTGTCGTAAAGGCGGTAGTGGCTGCCCTCGTTGAAAAGATAGAGGTCGTGATCCGTCAGGATCTGCGGCGCTCTGGCGATAGTGCTCTCGGCGGACATGCAGACGATTAGTTTACCGGAATCGGTCCAGACGTTGGCTTGGACGTGAATAATAACCAAAGTTCTATAAGCATTCAGCAGTCAGCACGCAGCATTCGCCGGAAATGCTTTGGTGGGCGCAAACGTCCATCGGCTGAATGCCGGCTGCTGAGTGCTGATTGCCAACACGATTCCTCGCCACGAGAATACCTCGCGGAGATTCCTAAATTGGCGTGCTATCCTGACCTTTTCCAGCCATGCCAGTTCTACGCCTCGTTCTTCTTTGGCATCAGCACCAGCCCTTCTACAAAGATCTGGTTTCGGGCGAGTACCGCCTGCCCTGGGTGCGACTGCATGCGCTCAAGGATTACTACGGCATGGTCAAGTTGCTCGACGAGTTTCCTCATGTGCATCAGAACTTTAATCTCGTCCCATCTCTAATTACCCAGATCCAGGATTATGTTGCCGGTACAGCACAAGATCCGTTCCTGCGGGTTGCGACGAAATCCGCGAAAGACTTAACGACGGAAGAGCGGCGCTTCGCCCTGCAGTATTTATTTCAGGCGAATCCCGTGAATGTGATTGGACGCTATCCGCGCTATCGGGAGCTCTGGGAGCGTTTTCGCGAGCACGGCGACAACCCGGAGCGGGCCGAACGATATTTCCTGCCGCAAGACTTCACCGACCTGCAAGTGCTCTCCCAGATCGCATGGTTCGACGAATTCTTTCTGGACGATAAAGACGTCGCCGGCCTGGTCGCAAAGGCGCGGCACTATTCGCTCGATGATCAGAAATTCGTAATTACCCGCGAACGAGAAGTGCTCAGCAAAGTTCTGCCGGCGCACGCTGAAGCGGCGAAAAAAGGCGCGATCGAGATTTCCGCCACCCCCTTTTATCATCCCATTCTGCCTTTGGTGTGTGACACCAATGCCGGCGCGTCTTCATCGCCGGGTTTGCCGCTGCCCCAAAATCGCTTCCGCCATCCCGAAGACGCCCGCGAACAGCTTCTTCGCGCACTCAATCTGCATCAGCAGGTGTTCGGAGTTCGTCCCAAAGGCATTTGGCCCTCGGAGGGCAGCGTCTCGGAAGAAGTCATAGCGATTGCTCATAGCCTGGGCATTCAATGGATGGCCACCGACGAAGGCGTGCTCGGCCGCAGCACGGGAGTCTTTTTTGCACGCGATGGCGATGGCCGACTGCCCGCGACTTTGGCCGACAGCCTCTACAACATTCATCGTTACGAAAAAGGCAATGCGTCGATGCACATGGTCTTCCGCGACCATACGATCTCGGATCTGATCGGGTTCGTGTATTCCGGCATGGACCCCGCCGAGGCAGCCAGGCACCTGCTGAGCAACATCAAAGAAGCGGCTCAGCCGGTGTTGGCGCAAGGCAAGGATGCGGTAGTTTCGATCATCCTCGATGGCGAGAATGCCTGGGAGTACTATCCGAAATCGGGCCGCGAGTTCCTTCGGCGCGTTTATGATGGGTTGCAGCGTGAGGCGGAGTTGGAGGCGGTCACGATTTCGGAAGCGATTGCGCGGCACAAGAATTTCGGCAAGCTGCCCTTGCTCGTGCCCGGTTCATGGATCAACGCCAATTTCAACGTCTGGATCGGTGCTCCCGAGGACAACCGCGCCTGGGACTACCTCTACAACGCGCGTGAATTCTATGCGCAAAATGCTGCCCGGGCGAGCGAAGCGCAACGCAAGATTGCCTTCGAGGAGCTACTGATTGCCGAAGGCAGCGACTGGAACTGGTGGTACGGTCCGGAGCACCATTCCGCCAACGACCGCGACTTCGATGAGCTTTACCGCAAACATCTTTCCAATGTCTATCAGGCGCTGGGCGCCATTCCCCCTGATTATCTGGCTCAGCCCATCACCGGCATCGAAATCCGGCCGTCGTTCACCCCGCAGGCGACGTACATCCATCCACGCATTACAGGTGACAAAGTCCGATATTTCGAATGGATGGGCGCTGCCGTCTACACGGCCGATCATCGCGCGGGAGCCATGCATGGTAAGCAATTTCTGCTGGACTCCGTCTATGCCGGTATCGATTCAACGCACGTTTATGGGCGACTGGATTTTTGCGAGAAGCCACCGGAAAACGATTTTGAAATTGTGGTCAATGTGGAGTCGTGGGCCGTCAATGAACCCCGCCCGCGCCGTGCCCTGCGGTTAGCGGCTGATATCCGCCAATCCCGCATCCGTGACTGGAAAATCGAGAGCGACGGCGAGCCGAACCCGATTGCCTCTTTCAGCATGCATGATGAAACTGTCAAGCTTGCGTTTATGCGCAACTTCGAATTCAAGCTACCGCTCGTTTGGCTTCTGGCCACGCCCATTCGCGAAACTACGGAACGTAAGCCGGTCACGCAAATTGCGGCCACCAGCCGGTTGCGGCTGCGTTTCAGCCTGTGGCAGAACCGGCTTCCCGCCGACGCACTTCCGCTCGAGGGTTGGATCGAGTTGCAGGTGCTCAGCGAGGGAGATCTGCTGTATGCGGTGGGATGAGGCTTGGAGCCGAAAAAGCTCAATGAGTGAAAACCTTCTCAAGTGCTCAGCAACAACGAATTTGTCGACCGTCGGTGCAATATTCTGTCGAAGGTTACGAGTTGTAGTTCAGCAGCATCTGCAAATGCGCACAAATAGGAATCCGCCCAATCTTTAGGCGCCATTTGATTGAACTGTGTAATAGACCGGAACAATGGTTCAATGGAATTTGGCTCATCCAAGAGAATCGCGTCTCCCCGGCCAAGCCAACTGTCATAGACTCCCCACGCCTGAGATTGAGTCATGACCATATCAGACATGACTGCAGAGGTTGTGAGCAGTCGCAGAAATCCGATCTGCGTGATTCGGCAAAAACTCAATGGCGTTCCGGCTGGAACAGAATCGAGCCATTTGCTTGCCGCAACGTAGTGGATATGACGACGGTACGTCAGAGCGATCCAAACATTTAAGTCAGGGAAAAGGAATGATGTCGTAGATCTTTGCATTGTCCAGCTCTAGACTGCCGGGTTTGTCAGAATCAATCACAGGAGGCCTTCGACGGCGAGTTTTTCTTGGTGGAACGCCTCGCAGCTCGAGTTCGACGCCGCGCAGCACAATTTTCTTAACCGATGTACCCTCATGGGCGGCTTTTTTCTTAAGCTGCCGGTAAAGCACATCCGGAATGTCCACCGTGGTTCGCATGACAATATTCTGCCATATTTATGGCTGAGATGGCGAACCAGCAAAAAGAAACCGGAGGGCAAGCCTCCGGTTCAATGTGAACGAAGCTCAGAGCCTTACTTGCTGCCGCCGTTCGTGGCCGTCGTGGTTTGCGCACTATTGAAAGCCAGCGGGCGATTCAGTTCGAGCGTGAGTTGAGTTCCAGCGGGTAAAACTGCGGAGCGATGTTTTGCCAGCCAGTGAACCGTGGTCGATCCCGCGCCAATCGTGCCGCCCACCAGCACGCCTACCGGTCCGCCCGCCAATCCGCCGATGATCATGCCACCGGCCGTGCCGCCGCCCGCCTCGAGGTTGTCGTTGCGATCGCGCGTGCTGCCCTTGAACTGGCCTTCATCGTTGACATCGGTGCCCCTGCCGGCGTTGGTGTCGACCAGGGTCGCGTCTAAGTAGTAGCGCTCACCATTCGGCATGATCACGGCTTCGGGAAGGATGCCAATCGTAGGCTTGCCCGAAATCCGCCGCGGCTCGGTAACCTTGGTGACGCGGCCTTCTACAATCGTGCCCGCAGGGAGCAACGTCTTCCCATTGACCACCACTGGCTGTGCTAGGCTGCCGCGAAACTGATCGCCAGCCTTGTTGCTGAAAGTTGCCAATGTCGTCTGTAGCCTGACCATCAGCGCTGTGCCTGCCGGAACCGGTTCGCTGGTTTGTGCGGCGAGAGTTCCCGCCAGCAGCAGAATGCACAAGATGAGCGTCCACTTCTTCATTTACCGCCTCCTCGACTCCCTCTGAATATTTTGACTTTATTCCAGTTCATAGGTGAGCACAACAAGCCGGAAGCTGCAGGAACCATGAGAGATAAGGGCAGGGAGGCTTGTCGTCCGAAAAGCCTGTTTTGGCACTGAGCGAAAGGTTTTCGCGAGCGCTTCCCGGCTGCGCACGGAAGGGCAAGATTTCATCCGATATAATCGTGGGCTTCATACGAGACTCCATGGGCAAGACCTATACAGGCGTCGGCTATTTAACGGGACGTCGTTTGACATTCCATTCTGACGCACCCAGGCACGCGGTTCGGGTGGACGACGATTCACGAATTACATACTCAGCAGAATCATCGAAGGAAGGCAGGCGGGGAATGATCAACATCGCAGAAATCAAGGGGCGGCAAGTCCTGGATTCGCGCGGAAATCCAACCGTAGAGGCTGAAGTTCTCCTGATCGGGGGAGTTGTGGGACGAGCTATTGTGCCGAGTGGAGCGTCCACTGGCGAGCACGAAGCGGTTGAGCTGCGGGACGACGACAACAATGTTTTCAAAGGCAAAAGCGTACTGAAGGCGGTTGAGAATGTTAACGGCGAAATCGCTGACGCACTGGGCAACTGGGACGCCGACGATCAGCGCGGCCTCGATCAGAAAATGATCGAGCTAGACGGCACGGAGAACAAGGGACGCTTGGGCGCGAATGCGATCCTCGCTGTTTCAATGGCGACGGCACGGGCGGCGGCTGCGGAATATGGGCTTCCGCTTTATCGCTATCTCGGCGGCGCGGGCGCAAATACGCTACCGGTGCCGATGATGAATATTCTCAACGGCGGCGCTCACGCCGATAACAACGTCGATTTCCAGGAATTCATGGTCATGCCGGTCGGTGCGCCATCTTTTTCCGAGGCATTGCGCTGGGGCGTAGAAGTCTTCCATACACTGAAGGGCGTGCTCAAGAAGCGGGGGTATAACACGGCTGTGGGTGATGAAGGCGGTTTCGCGCCATCGTTGAAATCGAACGTCGAGGCAATCGAAGTCGTGCTCGAGGCGATTCAGCAGGCGGGATACAAGCCGGGCGAAGAGATTGCAATCGCACTCGATCCGGCCGCGAGCGAGTTCTATCAGGATGGCAAGTACGTCTTTAAAAAATCCGACAAGTCGGCGAAAAGTTCCGACGATATGGTGCGCTTCTGGGCGAAATGGGCGAACGACTATCCGATTGTGTCGCTCGAAGATGGGCTTTCCGAAGAAGACTGGGACGGCTGGCAGAACCTGACTCGCGAGTTGGGCGGCAAGATCCAGTTGGTCGGCGATGACATTTTCGTGACTAACATCCAATTCCTGCAGGAGGGAATCGACAAAGGCGTTGCGAACTCGATTCTGATCAAGGTCAATCAGATTGGCACGGTCAGCGAGACTCTGGATGCAATTGATCTCGCGCGCCGCAATGGATACACCTCGGTGATTTCGCATCGCTCCGGCGAGACCGAAGACACGTTCATCGCCGACCTGGCCGTCGCGACCGGCGCGGGCCAGATCAAGACCGGCTCGGCGTCGCGCACCGACCGCATCGCGAAATACAACCAGCTGCTGCGAATTGAAGAAGAGCTGGGGAGCGCGGCCAGGTTCTTAGGGATCAGGGCGTTGAACTATCACGGATAGGAGTTTTGCTTGCTTTTTTCGGATGCCGTCATCCTGAGCGAAGCCGTTTTCATCAGGCGAAGCGAAGGATCTCCCGCATCACTGACTTTTGTGGGCGTTCTACGTTTTCCTGCAGCTCGAATGTATCTGCTCAGGATATCCCCCGCCTTGCTGGTGAAAATGCGCGGCAACGGTATGACCACCGGCATGGTTTGAGATTGAATTGGTAGTATGGCCAACAAGCAGATAGTTCAAACAGGAGGGACGTTCGATGCGTAAGCTCGCTGTTCTGGCGGGGATTCTCGCTTGTTGGCAGTGCATCGCGAGCGCATCCTCATCCACCGACGCTGCAGTAAACGCGCTGTTCAATACCCGCGAATTCAAAGAGGCAGCGATCTCGCCGGATGGCAAGCGCGTTGCCTGGGTCGAGGCGATCGACTCCGCAAATCCGGACAATTCGACGATATACGTTGAAGACGTGGGCGGCGCGGGCGCAGCCCAGCGCATCAGTGCCGATAAGAACGCACCTCACGACGAACATGGCATCGCCTGGTCGCCCGACAGCAGCAAGCTTGCTTTTTTGTCGGATGCGGAAAAGCCGGGTCAGCTTCAGCTCTATGTTGCTGAGGCATCCGGTTCCGGCATTACTAAGCTTACGAGCGTCACAGGTTTTCTGGCCGCTCCTGCGTGGTCCCCCGACGGAAGCAAAATCGCAATTCTCTTTACCGAAAATGCAACGCGAGCAGCCGGCCCCCTTGTGGCCGAGACTCCGGAGACGGGAGAAATCAAAGAAGCCGTGACCGAGCAACGGCTCGCCATCGTCGATGTTGCCACTCGGCAGCTTCAGCAGATCTCGCCCGCCGACATGTATGTCTACGAATACGACTGGTCGCCCGATGGCAAGCGATTCGCTGTAATCGCTGCTCACGGCAACGGTGATAACAACTGGTACGTTGCGCAGCTCTATACGACGAACGCCGACGGCGGAAGCATGAAATCGATTTACAAGCCGCCGCTGCAGATCGCGAATCCAGCGTGGTCGCCGGATGGACGCAAGATCGCCTTCATTGGCGGGCTAATGAGCGATGAGGGCAGCGTCGGCGGCGACGTGTTTACGGTAGAAGCTTCCGGCGGAGAAGCCACCAACCTTACGCCGGGGATGAAAGCTTCGGCAAGCTGGCTGGCTTGGACTTCCAACGGAAAGATATTATTCAGCGAATTCCTGGAAGGTGACGTCGCCATCTCCGAAGTCGGCACGCCGGGCCATGTGCAACTTGTCTGGCGCGGACCTGAGCACGCGGCAGCTTCTGACCGTGGCTTGGATCTTTCGATCGCCCATGACGGGAAAACATCAGCGGCGATTCGCAGTTCGTTCGGGAAGGCTCCGGAACTGTGGGCAGGTGAAATCGGCAAGTGGAAACAGATCACGCACGAGAATGCAGCGCAGAAACCAGCATGGGGCGAGGCCAAGACCATTCACTGGAAAAGCGACAGCTTCGACGTCCAAGGATGGCTAGTGTTTCCGGCGGATTTCGACTCCGCCAAGAAATATCCTTTGGTGGTTCGTGTGCACGGCGGCCCGAGTTCCGCCGTGCTGTCGAGTTGGCCCGAGCGATACGACTATTCCATGGCGCTGCCTGCGAATGGCTATTTTCTGCTCATGCCGAATCCGCGCGGCAGCTACGGCGAGGGCGAGGCATTCACGCGCGCAAATGTCAAAGATTTTGGCGGCGGAGATTTTCGTGACATCATGGCTGGCGTCGATGAAGCCATTCGCGTGGCGCCAATCGATCCGAATCGCCTCGGCATCACAGGTTGGAGTTATGGCGGCTACATGAGCATGTGGGCCGTCACGCAGACCAATCGCTTCAAGGCTGCCATGGTGGGCGCCGGCCTTTCCGACTGGCAGAGTTATTACGGCGAGAACCTGATCGATCAGTGGATGATTCCATTCTTTGGCGCTTCGGTTTACGACGATCCTGCCGTTTACGCGAAGAGTGCCCCGATGACGTTTATTAAGAATGTGAAAACTCCGACGCTGATGCAAGTGGGCGATAGCGATGGAGAGTGTCCAGCGCCGCAGTCCTACGAATTCTGGCACGCCCTGAAAACTTTGGGAGTGGAAACGCAGTTGGTAGTTTATGAAGACGAAGGGCACGTCTTTTCGAATCCCAAGCATCAGCGGGAAGTAATCGACCGAACGATCTCTTGGTTCGACGCGCACCTCAAATAGTCGCGTTTGCAAGCTTTCAAATTCTGACGAGGAGGGCGACATGATCAACGAACTGCTGCTTGCCGAATTCGATGAGGAAGTAAAGAAAACCCGCAAAACGCTGGAGCGCGTACCCATGCAGTCCGATTTCAAGCCGCATGTGAAGTCAATGCCGCTCGGAAAGCTCGCGCCTCATGTCGCGGAACTTGTTGGCTTTGGTCACACGATCTTGACCACTCCCGGACTCGATTTCGGAAGCAGCACACGCACTCGCGTACCCTTCGAGTCGCCTGAGCAACTGGTGAAAGCGCTAGACGAGGGCGCAGCGAAGGTTCGCGACGCGCTCAAAAATACTCCCGACAAGGCCTGGATCGAGGATTGGAAATTGAGTTTCCAGGGCCGTCCGATTTTCAGCGGCACCCGCTTCCTGGCTTACCGCCAGATGTTTCTGAATCATCTCATCCATCATCGGGCGCAACTTGGCGTCTATCTGAGGTTGAACGAAAGGCCTCTTCCTGCGACCTATGGCCCCTCGGCGGACGACACCATGGGATTCTAGAACTGGCCGGTTGCGTGAAACGACAATTTACGGTGCCCTATGATCGACATACACATTCCCAAGATCATCGAACATTCTTCTCAGCTAAGAGCTAGGAGCTAACAGCCGATTCATGACGCGTCCCAAACCACTCGTTCTCATCATTCTCGACGGCTGGGGATACCGCGCCGAAACCAAAGCCAACGCCATCGCCCTCGCACGCAAGCCGACGTATGACCGGCTGTTGCGCGAGTATCCGAGTACGTTGATTCACACCAGCGGTCCATACGTCGGCCTGCCCGAAGGACAGATGGGCAACAGCGAAGTCGGGCACCTCAATATCGGGGCGGGCCGCATCGTCCACATGGACATCACGCGCATCGATCTGATGATCCGGAATGGCGAGCTGTTCCACCACCCGGTGCTGCTCGAAGCGATGAAGCACGCGCGCAGCGGAGAAAGAAAGCTGCACTTGTTTGGACTCGTCTCCGATGGCGGAGTGCACTCGCAGAACGTGCATTTATATGCTCTGCTGAAAATGGCCAGGCAGAGCGGCCTGGATCGCGTCTTCGTGCATGCTTTCATGGACGGCCGCGACACGCTTCCCACCAACGGCGCGGGATATCTCGAACAGTTGCGGCAAAAGATGCGCGAATATAACTGCGGAAAGATCGCGACCGTCAATGGCCGCTACTACGCGATGGATCGCGATCGCCGCTGGGAGCGCATCGCGAAAGCTTACAACGCAATGGTGTTTGGGGCGGCCGAAGGCGGAAAGTATTCCGACCCAGTGGAGGGAATGAAAGAGTCGTACAACAAAGGCGTTACCGACGAGTTCGTCGTACCCTTCTTGTGTGCGGACGCGCGCGGCGAACCGCTGGCCACGATTCGCGAAGACGATTCCTGCATCTGCTTCAACTTCCGCGCCGATCGCGTGCGACAGATTACGCGCGCCCTGACGCGCAATAGCGGGCTGAACGAGCACGCAGGCAGCGACCTGCCCGGCGCAGCCGATCTCGACGCAACCATTCCTCGCGATCGCGTGCCCAGGAACTTGCGCTATGTCTGCATGACGCGCTATGACAAGAACTTCAGCCTGCCCGTCGTCGTGCCGCCCGAATCGTTAGCTAACATCCTGGCCAACGTGATGGCAGCTCAGAATATGCGCAACTTGCGGGTAGCCGAGACGGAGAAGTATGCGCATGTAACCTACTTCTTCAATGGTGGCGTCGAGCAACCGTTTCCGGGTGAAGATCGAACCCTAGTGCCCTCGCCGAAAGTCGCGACTTACGATCTGAAACCAGAAATGAGCGCAGCGGGAATCGCCGATGCCGTGGTGAAGGCAACGGAAGACGGCACCTTTGATGTGATCATTGTGAACTTCGCCAATGCCGACATGGTCGGACACTCAGGCAAGATCGAGCCCACGATCAAAGCGGTCGAGACCGTCGACGCCTGTCTAGCTCAGATTGAAAAAACTGTGCGGGCCAAGGGCGGCGCTATGCTGATCACGGCCGATCACGGCAACGCCGAGCTGATGATCGATCCAGCGACGGGGGGGCCACACACGGCGCATACCACAAATCCCGTGCCATTCATCGTTGTGGCTGAAGATTCCAACCAATTCTCACTGCGGCCCAAAGGATCGCTGCGCGACATCTCTCCCACTATTTTGGGAATGCTCGGCATCGACGAGCCGAAAGAAATGACCGGACAGGACCTGCGCGTGCGTCAGGACGCGAAGTGAACGAAAACCATCGTGCAGGATCGTTTGCTTGCCTAATCTGCTCGCCTAATCGACGATGGATGGTTGGTCGCCGCCGACTGGCTTGCCTTCACTAAAACACGAGGAAGCTTTCCCGGAGTCCAGGACCTTTATCGCTCCTGATTCATCGACGCAGAAAATACTCAGCTCGGACTCCGCCTCGACTGGCACGGCCGAAATCCGATACTTGCTGGCCGGCGGTCCATCGCAACCGGAAAGTGCAAACCGGTATCCGTTCCATTCTTCATTTCCCTGGCCTGGATCGTACGAAACGTCACTCTGGGCGGCAGAGTCTGGCGAAAACAAAGTCGAAAGGGAACAGCTGTAACCGCGCTCCGGATGCCGAGCAGCCACGCGAGTTTCGGCGGCAGACATCAAGCTGATGCGCATCTGCACGGCCGCTTCAATGGAGTGATCGAGCTCCTTGCGCACACCGTGCAAATAGTCGGGATCGACTAACGGAACTCGTGCCGTGACCGCAACATCGGTGAGCTGCCAGACTTCCTTTTCCTGTTTCAGGTGGAAGACAAGGCTCGGCAAAATAGGCATCCACAGTTCCTTGCCATTCTGATATCCATGCACCGAGACTTCGATCTCGTCCTCATCGCCTGTGAAGCTATCGCGATCCACCGTTACCTCGAATTTTTTGTGTTCTTCCTGCTCCAGCGTAAGGATGACCGGGCCGTTGTCGAAAGTTTCGATGTGTCCACCCTGGCCATTCGCTTCGCGCAGAACACTTGAGATTCTCAATACGAACGAATTCTCCGCGCCCTCGCCTTTGCGAATCAGCGCACGGCGCGCCGCCTCTGGCAGATGCTTCGCGAAATCGTCCGGGCCCTTGCCGACAAACATCTCAATCAATGCCTGCCGGGCGGTTTGGGGTGGGGCAGGAGCAATTTGACCGAATAGCGGCAGGACGCCAGCGAGTGTCACAAACAAGCTGATCGAACGCATAATTAAACTCATTTCCAGCCGACTCGTCATTGTACTTTTTTCAGACTCCAGTCCCCGCCGGCGAGTTCCCGGTTTGTAACTTCGGTTTGTAACTACAGAGAACGCAGGTAGCGAGCGTTCTTGCGGCGACGCGCTAGCGGATGCCGCCATCGATCATGTAGAGTCTCTTCAAGAAGTAGTTCACGGTCTCGGATTCCATGGAACCGCGCCTCATCCTGATCCATTTACTGGTGAAACTAGGCATTGCTGCCGCAGTTTCGAGCACGCTGGTGCGCTCCAAGGAATTCAAGTCCCTTCTTTTTCGCGAAGAACGTTCGCCACGGCAGAAACTCTATCTGGTGATTTGGTTTGCGGTGCCGATGATGTTGGGCGTCTGGGTGCGCCTTGCCGGCCCAAAGAATTTTCTTTCGGGAGATCTGGGCTTTGAGACGGCGCTCCTGCTCGGCGCGATTGGCGGGCGCTGGACGGGAGGCGTCGCCGGCGCTCTGATCGGTTTTCCTGCGCTGCTCTACGGCGAGTGGGCGACGGTCCCCTTTTACGTGCTCTGCGGATTCATCGCCGGACAGCTGCGCACCATGGCGCTCGATAAGGATGACATCTGGTCGTTTTCTCCATTCATTGACCTGAGCATTTACAGATTGATCCGTCGCAATCTGCCCAAGCCGCGCCTGTTTGACTGGCAGATCATGTTCTTCAGCACCGTCATCGGACTTCGTTTTGTCCAGACTGAGCTGGCGCGGTATTTTCCGCGCTCGATCTTCAGCATCGAGAGTCTCGACAATTATTGGCTGGAGGCGGCAATTTATGCCGCCGCCGTGATGGCGATCGGCATTGAACTGAAGATCTTCAACAGCGTCAGGATCCAGATCAAGCTGGAGGAGCAGGAGCGCCTGTTGCTGCATGCGCGCATGGAGGCCCTGCAGAACCAGATCAACCCCCACTTCCTGTTCAACACGTTGAATTCAATCTCCTCACTCGTGCGCTTCGATCCGGATACAGCGCGCGACGTGATTTTCAAGCTCGCCACCATCATGCGTCGCATGCTCAACGCCAGTGAAGCGTTCGCGCCCTTGCGCGACGAATTTGAATTCATCGATAACTATCTCGATATCGAAGTGGTGCGTTTCGGCCGCGACAAGCTGCGGGTGGTGAAGGAACTCGATCCCACCTCCCTCGATGTCATCGTGCCCAGCATGTTGCTGCAGCCGCTGGTTGAGAACTCGATCAAACACGGCCTGTCCTCCAAGATCGAGGGCGGCAGCATTTACCTCCGCAGCCGTATATCCGATTCCAGGCTGGTGATCGAAGTGGAGGATGATGGTGTGGGAATGGCTGCGCCACCGCGGCCTGGAAACGGCAACTGGCACGGCATGGGCATTGGGATGGCGAATATTTCGGAACGCCTCGAAGTTCTTTACGGCAACACGGCCAGAATGACAGTCGATAGCCAGCCGGGGAAGGGGACTCTCATTCGTCTTCGGCTGCCGCTCATACAGTCCGATAGCGCGGTACCGGAAGGGTTCTACGAAGAACGTTCCAGCACCCGGCGATAGAACTGTTCGTATTGCGGGACAATCCTGTCAGCGCAGAAGCGGTCGAGGGCGACGGTGCGTGCCTGTTTCGCCATTTCGCTCAACCGGTTGTCGTCGCCGAGTAGCTCAATCGCATAGCGCGCCATGGTGTCGACGTCCCCTACGTCGGCGAGGTATCCGCTCTTGCCGTGCTCAATCACCTCGGGCACCCCGCCCACCCGGGTGGCGATGGGAACAACTTCGCATGACATCGCTTCCAGCGCCGCCAAGCCGAAGGACTCGAGTTCGCTCGGCATCAGCATCAGATCGGCACACGCAACCTTGTCTTGGATCTGGTCCTGCTTTCCCAGAAAAAGCACGTCTTCGTGAATGCCTTTCTGCACCGCAAGCCACTCGGCGACAGAGCGGTCCGGGCCGTCTCCGATCAGCAGGAGGCGCGACGGAACCTGTTTGCGTACGCGATCGAAAATTTCTATCACGTCCGTGAGCCGCTTGACTGGACGAAAATTTGAAAGATGCACGAGCAGCCGCTCGCCATTGGGCGCGTATTCTTTGCGCAGTTCCGCGCGAGACTCCGGATCGCGGCGATAAACGTCGCAATTGACCGAGTTGTAGATCACCTCAATCTTGTTCTTGACGTCGAACATCCGCATCGTGCGGTCGCGCAAATAGTTCGATATCGCCGTCACGCCATCGCTCTGCTCGATCGAATAGCGCGTGATCGGCAGATAGGAGCGGTCGAGTCCAACCAGCGTGATATCGGTGCCATGCAGCGTGGTGACGAAGGGCAGGCGTCGGCCGCGCGGCCCGTCGGCCAGCATTTGCCGAGCCAGCAACGCGCTCACCGAATGTGGAATGGCGTAGTGCACATGCAGCAGATCCAGGTCGTACAGCTGCGAAACTTCAGCCATGCGCGTGGCCAGAGCCAGATCGTATGGAGGGTAGTCGAACAGCGGATAACGCGAGACCTCTACTTCGTGATAGTGAATGTTGGGTTGCTCGCCTCGCAGACGAATGGGCTGAGCGTAGGAGATGAAGTGAATCTCGTGGCCGCGCTGTGCCAGTTCCAGGCCTAACTCGGTGGCCACTACGCCGCTGCCGCCGTACGTGGGATAACACGTGATCCCAATCTTCATGCTGTCATTGCCCTGCTCATGTTTGGTCATTCGATGGCGGGAAGCAACCGCGGATGCAGATTTTACATGGAAAACGGGTGGGTCGTCGGATAGCCGCCGGCAACCGTTACGCTGGCTTAGGCCCGAGCGGCGATGGGGGATCTTGCGCGTCGAGATACGCCTGGAAGCGCTTCTTTGTGTCTTCCGTCATGCCGGTGAATTCGATTCCCATGCCCACGCCGGGATCGCGCGTACGCACGATGGCCGAAGTGGAGATGCGCTCCTGTTCAATCCAGAAATCCACTCTCAGTGAGGTAGCGGCAGCCAGCGGCATGACCGTCTCGATATAGCAACCGTTGCCGCTGATGTCGGTGGCATTGACCCTCATCGGAGTGTTGACGCGCTCATCACGGAGTTCGAGCGGAAAAGAGGTCTTGTGCCGTAGAAATTTCCTGCGGTTATCGTGCCGTGGAGCGACCACGGCCGCCTGTGCTTCCACCGAGAGTATCGATTTCCAGGGGCACTCCTGGTCCGCAACTAATTGGACGCCGACCTGGATCTTCTTCAAGCCGCCGGCATCAACCACCCACATCACTTTGCAGCGAGCCTTCTTGCTCTCGTATTGAACGCCGATGACGTCGCCGACTTTGAGTTCCTGCTCAATGCCGAAGATGCACGCCCCAGTGGCGCTCACATTCTGAGCGATGGCTTGTTGGAAGAAGGGTTGCCCGTTGGCACCCATGCCCCACACACGAACGCGAAGATCCAGAGTCGCGCGCGGAGCAGATCCCTGTGCGGACATTACAGCGACCTCCCGTTGGATGTCAGGACTGCGCCAAGGACATCATTACACTCGGCAGTTATACGTACAGATTACGATAGTACCTAGAAGAAAGTGGGCAGGGAACTAGGCGTTGGCATTAGCCAGGAACCAGGTCGCGGTAGGAAATCAGCGAAATCCCATGCTCTGCCAGCAATTGCCGGGCCGCTGGCAGCGTGAGGACTTCCAACTCGAGTTGGCGAGATTCGCGCAGGCGCGTGCGAGCCGATTGCAGTTCGGCGTCGTTGTAGCCGGGGTGGCAGACGAATTCCCAGGTCCCCTCCGGCATGCTCTCGGCAATGGCGCGGAACAACCTCTCGTCCAGCGCACCGGTGACTTCGATTCCGAGGGTGCCATCCGTTGTTACGAAGCCCTGTCGATCTACGGTCCCACGGAACTTGCTGGCGAATCGCCCCAAGACGCGCGTTTCCAGAAAACGCGTCCACAGATTGGGGCGGGCAAGGAGTTGATGCGAACGCAAGGGCATGCGCGGGCCGAAAGGATTTCGTACCGCACGCACTCCGCAGGCGGCGGCGCCACGCAACAATGGATCGAGCACGCGCGGAAACAGATGCGCGTGTTTGTGTGTGTCGATGTGGGAGACGGCGATTCCAACTGATTGCAGTTTTCGAATCTGAGCGGTCGCCTCAGCCTCGATCTCTTCAGGACGCAGGCGACCGGTCACAGCACAGACGGCAAAGCGCTTCAAATCTTGTCGGAACTGGCCGTTCTTTGCCTGTGCGAGACTCGGAATTTGCTCTGCTGGGAGCGCAGGTTCGCCGTCGATGAGCACGACATGGCATCCGACATCGAGCGTTGGAGTGCTCCGCGTGGCGCTGGCAGCTTCCGTGAAGGCCGGCCCATTCGCCATTAGCGTGCAGGATGTGACGATTCCCCGAGTGTGGGCTTCGACGATGGCGCGATTTACGCCTGAAGTGAATCCGAAGTCATCGGCATTGACGATCAGGCGGCGCACCGCAGAAGTCTATCAGGCGCTTTGACCCGCTTTTCGGAACTTCCGTATACTCGGAGAAGCCCGCAGCGATATCTCAGCGCGCCGGTTTCCACTCCGGTCGAGCGAAGTCTGATGCGCGAGAACTTTCAGGGGCGGTTAGCTCAGCTGGTTAGAGCGCCTGCCTTACAAGCAGGAGGTCGCAGGTTCGAGTCCTGCACTGCCCACCAAGATTCCTACCGTAGTACGCCCGAAAATGCTAAACGTGAAAAGCCCGTCGGCTGCCGCCCTCCCCCAGAAGGACGCCGACGGGCTTAGCGAGTTCTTCGAACCAGATAGATCATGCCGCGCAATTCCCTCTGCTTAAATCCCACCAAAGTTGCAAAAGGGCTTTAATCCGATTGCATCTAGGCTGCCTGAGAATGCGACAACTGTTCACATATTTCATTGATCATTTCCTGGCGAAGCTCGTATTCAATGAGTTCGGAATCACTTGCACTGCCGAGCAAGCGGGAATCCATGGTTTCTTCCTGCTTTCTGAGCAGTTGGAGGAGTTCGGCGCGGAGTTCTTCTGCATGAATCCTTTCCATGGTGGCATCCGTTTCCGGCGAGGCGGCACGCTTTCCGCAACTTATTGAGACAGTCTGGAGGCTAGTCCCTTTCGGTGCAATACCCCGCGCGCGGTAGCATCAGTTCCCGCGCAAATGCAAGCGCCAATACGCGCCAGATGCTTACAGGCACGTTATACAGCCTGAACCGTATCCTTGTTCTCAGGGGAAGAAGAAACAAATAATTCGGACTTCGAAAACCTGGTGGAGCCCACATTTGAATGCGCTGGGATCGTCCCAAGTCTCGGTCCCAGCGCATCGGTGCGATTCTTTAGCAGATTATGCAGTCATTGCGCGACGTTGCGTGCGATTGTCGCGAATCGAGGAAACGCCCCTTCGAACGTTTAACCACCCATGGTCCTGGAAAACTCGGAACAGATCGTAGGTGTATGGAATTTCCCCAGTGATAATTTCCTCTCTCCCTTGATCGTCCACCACCGAGAATGCAACCTGGACGGGTTCGTCAGGGGAGTTCTGTTTGGTGAAATGCACCAGCTTTACGTTGAGAGTTTCTTGCTCTTGAGGCTGAATCGGCATTGTTTTCTCTCTGTCCCTAGTTGGGAATTAGCTCGATTCTAAAAGAGCCAGAGCACAGTCAAGCCTTGGCGTGAAAAGATATCTGTGAATTGTGAGAGAACCAAGCAGATTTTTCTAAGGAATTTAACGGACTGCAATGTGAAATGGTATGGCTTCGCGAAGTCATGGTCTGCCCGTGATAAAGAGTGTTCCTGGCGGAACACTGTGGAAAGGCACAAAATGTTTGTCGCCAAGTGGTTGAGTCTACTGAGGGCTATTTGGGTGGCTCTTAGTTTGCAATAAGTTAAGCTGTGGAAGAAACACCTACTTTAGTGGCCTTGACAAGGGGAAACCGTACCTGCGAAGGAGGGCTTGCGCTGAGGGCAAGTTGTGGGTTGCCTAGCCGTCCAGAACAACTCACGGCGATGACGTTGCCCTTGCAGAAAACGCAAGAGCACGGCACCCATAGCAACGCTGGCCCGGCAACTTAAAGTCTGGGGCCTCTCGCCCCCTCGAACATCATCGAGCGCTGGATTCCGAGCCCCGTTTCCTGTCCGTCGGTGTGGTGGATATCCGGGGACTGTCGAAACAACTTCGAGCACTAAGCGAATACCTTCCCGCAGTAATAAGGCACGACCTTTTGAAATGCGTGGATGATGTCGTCCTCATCTCTTGAACTGAGACACGATGGAACGGACATGATGATGCTTCGTTCAAACAGTTCATCGGCCTTCGGGCAGGTGCCTTTCTGGTAGCGCATCTCGGAGCCAGCGTTTTCGTTGAGGCCCCATGGAAAGCCGCGCGCATCAATGCTACGGCGCATCACCAAACTCACAATGTTGTAGTAAAGGTGCAGCCCCCAGTCCGCCATCCTGATGTTCGAGCACCCCTGGGGATAGGTAACAATTCCTTCAGCGCGCAACGCCGCGTTTACTTTTTCAGCGGTCGTAGCGTTCTGATATGTGGTGATGAGAAATGCTCCGGTATCCCCGGCGGGATCGACGATATGGCGCAGCTTCAGGCCTGGGAGTTTCTTCAGGGCGTGTCGGATTCGATACTTGCTGGCTCGCATTCTCTCTACGATGTGCGGCATTTTGCGCAACTGTACGCGCAGCACGGCTCCGCGTAGCTCGTCCAGTCGATATCCTCTTCCCCATAGCGATAGATCAGGATCATCGAAGATGAGGCGCCCGTCGTCGTCGCGAGCATAGCCAAGGTCATGGCAGGCTACAGCGCGGCGATAGAGTCGCTTGTCTCGAGTGACAATGCAGCCGCCTTCTCCAGCCGTCATATTCTTGTTCATCTGAAAGCTGAAAATTGCCATGTCGCCAAAACTGCCGACGTTCTGGCCATTGATGCTTGCGCCGTTTGCTTGCGCGCAATCTTCCAGCAGGAAGAGGCCGCGATCGCGTGCGATTTTTGAAATAGGAGCAACGTCCGACTGGGCGCCACTCATGTGAACAACAATGATTCCTTGTGTCCGTGAGTTGATGTGCCGTGGCAAATCGTCCGGATCCATGCCGAATGTTTCATTAATATCAGCCAGGACGGGAATGGCTCCGAGATTCACGACCGCAGATACGACTGCAACCCACAAATATGCGGGCACGATGACTTCCTTGCCTGGTCCGACGCCTAATGCAGAGAGTGCAGTGTGCAGCGCGCCCGTGCCGCTGCTGACTGCGACGGCATACGGTACTCCGAGGTGAGCCGCAAATTCTTGCTCGAATTGCTCGACTTCATTTCGCAGTTTGACCCCGTAGTATCGGAACGGGGAGCGGTCGCGCAGCACACCGACAGCGGCCTCAATTTCCTGATCATCCATGTAGTGGATACCAGGGAACTCCAGCGGCAATAGTTCAGTGCGGACGGGCGTACCTCCAAGGATCGCTAGTTTCTCCTCACTGGGCTCAGTTTGCCGCTTTCGATTTTCTTCTTCATCTTTAGTGATCATGATCCACCGCCGTTCGGTCTGAATCTGAACCTTTTACTTGGAGGGTTGCTTTGGCCAAAATGTCCACGGAAGAGCTGCCGATCATGATGTCGAATGTACCCGGCACCACACGCCAGCGCATATCCTGATCGAGCAATTGCAAATTTTCGGGTCCAAGTATGAAGCTTATGGTTTTCTTTTGTCCTGGCTCAAGCGCGACACGTTCAAAGCCGCGTAGCTGTTTGATCGGAGTGGCCACCGGAGTAAGCCGTTCCCGAGTGTAAAGCTGGGCGGTTTCCACTCCTGCGCGTTGTCCGATGTTCTCTACATCGACGCTGACGCGGGCAGTTCCTTCCATGCGAATTTCTGCCGGATCGATCCGGGCATTGCTGTATTGAAACTGCGTATAACTCAAGCCAAAGCCGAATGGGTAAAGCGGCGTGCCGGGCATGTCGACGTAACCGCGTGTGTGTGTCCAGCCACCATCGATCCAGTATGATTTAGAGAGCTTGTAGTTGTAGTACACGGGCAATTGCCCCACGCTGCGAGGGATCGTGATCGGCAGACGCCCGCTTGGGTCGTAGTCACCGAAAAGCACATCTGCGATAGCTTGACCGCCGCGCTCCCCTGGCTCCCAGGCTTCAACAATGGCTGGGATGTGCTCCGCCTCCCAACGAATGGAAAGAGGCCGGCCGTTCACCAGCACCAATACCACTGGCGTGCCCGTGGCCTGGACTGCCCTGACCAAGTCTTCCTGCACGCCGGTCAAATCCAGGCTGGCGACGTCATAACCTTCGCCATCGGTCGGCGGCGGTAAGTTCTTTAAATCATCGCCTTCTCGTCGCGACTGTTCCCCCACGACCACTACCGCTACGTCAGCCGACTTGGCAGCCTTGGTAGCTTCATCGAAGCCGCTCTTGTCTTGATCGTTGACGGTACATCCTTTGGTATAAATCACGCGTGTCGAAGACGAGACTCTGCTCTTGATTCCGTCGAGAATTGTGTCGACTTGCTGAAGAACAACCTGCGCCGAGTAGTCGCCGAAAAGATTCTGCGCATCCTTGGCATTAGGCCCAATGACGGCGATGGATTTCAATGTCTTCTTCAGCGGCAGGAGATTTCCCTCATTCTTCAGAAGCACGATCCCTTCTCGAGCGGCCTCGAGGGCGAGCTGTTGATGCGCGCTTGAGTGCATCACTTGCTTTGCATGTGCCAGGTCGGCGTATGGGTGCTCGAACAAGCCTAACCGGAACTTCAATTCCAATACGCGTCGTACCGCGCGATCAATCAAATCCATCGAGACTCGGCCTTCGTTTACGTTTTCAATCAGAGGCCCCATATAGGCTGGCTCATAGGTGATGTTCAGGTCGACTCCGGCCTTCAGACCAAGGATGCCGGCTTCTTTTTGTGAGGGCACGATGCCTTCATAAATGAGCGTGTCAAAACCGTCGCCTTCACTCGTAACAACTCCTTTGAAACCGAGCTCGTTCCGCAGGATATCGTTCATCCATTTGACCGAACCGTGAGCGGGAACATCCTCGATCTCCGGATAGCCGGCCATGACTCCGAGAGCGCCGTTCTTCGTGATTGCCGCTTTCCATGGAGGCAGGACATCCTCGCGAAGAATCCGCTCAGAGAGAGTGATTGCGCCTCGTTCGAGTCCCCCAAACGGCTCGCTCTGGGTCGGGAAGTCCGTCATCAGTGCGACGAGTCGGTCCTGGGCACTAATGTTCGGACCTTGTGCGCCGCGCACAATGGCTTCGGCAATGCGGGAACCGAGGTACGGATCTTCGGTGTAGCCTTCCTCATTGCGGCCCAACCGAGGATCACGGTCGAGTTCGAGAACCAAGGTCGAAAGCATGTGAATTCCTACCGCGCGCGACTCGCGGGCAGCTGCCGCGTACACCGACTCGACGAGTGGCATGTCGAAGCTGCTGCCTAACCCAAGTCCTTCGGGAAAAATTGTGGCGCCGGAAAACATGCCTCCGTGCGTACCTTCTTCGTCTTCGAGCAGAGGAATTTTCAGGCGTGTTTGTGTCAGCGCAATTTTCTGGAGCTCGTTAAAGTATGCGACCTGCTGCTCGGTTCCTTCGTGAAGGATCGTGTCCGCGAGTGTAAAAAAGCCGGCGCCAGGTCCGATCTCATTGGTATACGTGCCCGCGGCAAATCTCTTGCCCGCTTGCATCTTTTCCGGGATGCTCTTTCCCAGCTGATCGACATACACACACGGGAGATTTAGCTGTCCGACCTTCTCCTTCAGAGTCATCCGGCTCAACAAGTCGTCTACACGCCGTTCGATCGGCTGTCCTGGATCGAGGTAGATGGGAGTGGAGGACTGTGGGTGGAGGCTGAGCGGGATCAGCAAGCCAGCAAGCACCAGCATTAAGCCCATCCACGTCAGGCCCAATGACGTACTGTGCTGACGTTTGCCGGCGACATCACCGCTAACCTTTTCGCGCGGCAATTTGGGCATCCGGCCTCCGATGACAACAGGAACTTGACTGGCGGCTGGCCCGGAGTTCCCGGCCTTTCCGTAACCAAACAGTGGGTGGCGCGTCCCTTCGCCTGGTCGGCGCAGGAGCACTAACCGCATGCCCTCGTGATTCCCGCTTGCGAAAAACTAAGGACCGGGCACCCCCTGTAATTCTGGTGTCGGCAAACTTCAAAGACCGGGGCAGTCGGACGAATCCTGACTCGGAGTGCCGAGCGCAGCGCGGGCGGAAGAAGGTCCTGAAACTTGGTGAGCGCGGCAGGATTCGAACCTGCGACCCATGCCTTAAAAGGGCATTGCTCTACCAACTGAGCTACGCGCCCACATTTTCAATCTAACACAGAACGTTTAGCCAGGCCGCTCGGCCTAACGCTCGCGCGGCATGGCCTCCGGTTTTCGACTGTCAGTGTGAGGCTAGCACTCGGTCGAGCGCCGCTTTGAGCTCCGCGGATTTGAATCCAAACGGGCCGGGCTTACTTTTGTAGGCGATGCGTCCGCTTGGATCGATCACGTATAGGCGGTCGGGCCAGGCTGTGTAGGCCGTTTCAGTTGAATTGCCGAACTCATCGAGGACAGCAGGAATCTTTATGCCGAGTTTGCGTACGCAGGAACCGGCCACCGAGCCGCGCTCATCTTGATTGCGTGGACTGGCGAAGACGACCTGGTCTTTGATGTTGCTCTGCATCTGCCAAACGTCGCTGGGATGCGCTTCCGTGATGTAGACGACGAGAAATGAGGCCCGGTTCTGGTAATCCTCATAGAGCTGGTTGAGGGCGGGAACCTCCCGCCGAAAAGGTGGTCAAGTATAGCTGCCAAAGATCAGCACGACGGGCTGGCGCAGGGCAGTGAGAGCTGAGAGCTGAACGTCGGTGGTTTTGTCGAGTCGGGTCAGCTTGAAATCCGGCGCCGGATCACCAAGCTGCAGAGTGCCGGTGCGGGCATGCGTCCAGAGTGTCTCGAAGGGAAAGACGAGGAACGCCACTGGCGCGGGGATGCGGGACATGAAATGGCCGAAAGCTTCGGGCGGGCGCCGCATCACGACGTAGAGATAGCCGCACGTGATCAGCCATAAAGCTGCCAATACGGCCAAGACTCGGAGCAGCGCGCGATGCAAGGGTCGGCGCGGTGCGCCGGCGGAATTTTGAGAGCCCATAACTTTAAATAAAAAATGAAGCCGGAGAAGAGTGGAGCGATTATAGGCAATCGGCCGAGCCTGGCAATAGTGCGAAACAAGTATGAGGTGTCCGGGCGATCTGAATCGCCTCAAACCGCGAACCGGCTGCTTTCGACTACTTTTTTATTCGCGACAAGCTGTGCACGGAAGATGCGACCAGGAACTTGCCTTCGTCCGGATTCACGGGATCGAGATCAAAAGAGTAGTCGGCATAGCCTGGGAAGAGTCGTGCTCGGAAGTAATAAACTTTACCTGCTTCGGCGGTGAACCCCGCCATCACGAAGGCACGGGACCGCTCTTCCATCTGGGATTGCCAATTCAAGCAGAGGTGGTGTTCCCCTGCGTCCAAAGTGGTGAATAAATACGAATTGCCTTGATTCGCGCCGATCCAGGAGCCATCGAGTCCAACTTTGGTGATGGCGCCGTAAACGTCGGTCGCGATGGGTCCCCAGTATCCGTGGCTGCCATGGCCCGCGAAGCCATAGTCTTCACAGTCGACGCACTGACCGAGATCCTCAATGATAAAAACGAGCGCCTTATCAGGATCGGGACGAGGACTGGGATGAATATGGTCTGCGCTCACGGCAAAATTCGTGGTCTTAGGTCCGCAGGCAGCTTCAGCGTCGGCGATGGCAGACTGATCCTGAGCAAATACGGCAGCAGGAAAGAATGCGAGAAATAATAGAAGAGATCTCATAACGCCTCCTCGCAGATTCCGCGAGAGCAGGCGTACCCAGCCCGTGGCGCGGAACCGGTATTTCCATGATACGAACCACGCGTGTAAAGAAGCGTAGCAATTTCGTATAGAAAAGGAACAATTTGTAATCAAATGCGTACAATGACTGTGTCTCTAGAGAGCGTGATCGCGATCACCTGCATACTGGAGTTCAAAAATGAGAAGGCGAGAGCGGATCTGGTTGGGTATGGGCGCGGCTGGCGTGGCACTGCTGTTGTGGCATATCTTCCCGGCGGTTCCGTCGGTATCGGCTAAGACTCCGACCGTTGCTGCCGCGCGGTCCGCGGAATCGAGATCCACAAGCGAATTCTCAATTCCCGACACTACGCTGGCGATTAATTCGCAAAAGCCGATGTCGGAGCGCATTGTGCACTACGAAATCGACGCGCACTATGACGCGGCGAAGCACGTCGTCGATGCGACCGAGATTCTTACCTATCACAATCTGACTGGGCAGGCGCTCGATCATTTTCCATTTCATCTGTATCAGAACGCGTTTCAGCCGAAGGCGACGTTCGTGCAGGAAGGCAAGCTGACGGGAACCCGCGACACGGGATACGAGAAATGGGAGGACAAAGAGTACGGGTCGGAGGAGATCAAGAGCGTAGAGGTGTCTGGCCAGGGTGATCTGACGAAAAATCTGCACTTCATACAACCCGATGATGGAAACAAGGGTGACAAGACCGTAGTCGATCTTCCGCTGACGAAACCGATTGCGCCCGGTGCCTACGTGCAATTCAAGATTTCGTTTCGAACGCAGTTTCCTGAGACGCAGGCTCGTTCCGGCTGGAAACGCGATTTCGTGCTGGGCGGCCAGTGGTTCCCGAAAGTGGGAGTGTGGTGGCATGGAGCCTGGAATTGCCATCAGTACCACGCCACCACGGAATTCTTTGCGGATTTCGGGGTCTACGACGTGAAACTCACTGTTCCGCAGAAGGAAGTGGTTGGCGCCAGCGGTGTACAAGTAAGCAGCGCTAATAACTCCGACGGCACGAAAACGATCACTTATCACGGCGACGACATCCACGATTTCGCCTGGACCGCCAGCCCTCGTTACAAGGTGAAAGATGATGGCGTCTATCAAGGCCAGATGGGTGCGGTGAAGATGATCATCCTGATGCAGCCGGCGCACTGGCGGCAGGTGGAGCGGCACGAGCGCATTCTGCGGCAGACTCTGCAGCGGTTCGAACAATGGTACGGGCCCTATCCCTATAAGACGATCACGTTGGTCGATCCCGAGCCGGGCTCTGCTTCGGGAGGCATGGAATATCCCACGTTCATCACGGGAGGAACTGCCTGGTGGGCGATGGACAACACGCCGATCGGCCCGGAGGAGGTGGTGGAACATGAGTTCGGTCATCAATACTGGTATGGCATGGTGGCCACCAATGAATTCGAAGACGCTTGGATGGACGAGGGCATCAACCAGTACACGCAAGTCAAAGTGCTAGATTCGATCCTCGGCCCGAATACGTCCGTGCTCAACCGCTGGGGTCTCACGACTGGCGAAGGCGAGGCACAGCGCTTTTTCATCCCACGGGCCGACATGGATCCCATCGCGCAGAAGGCATACGGGTACTATGACGACTTTTCTTACGGGGGAATTACCTATGCCAAGACGGCCAGCGTGCTTTTGACTCTCGAAGGCATCATCGGCGAAGACACCATGCGAAACGCCATGCACGCGTATTTCATGAAGTATCGCTTCACGCATCCGACGAAAGAAGATTTTTTGAAGACGATTGAAGAGGTTTCCGGGAAAAACTTGCGTTGGTATTTCGACCAGGCAATATACGGAACGCAAGTTTTGGACTACGAAGTAACCCGCATCAATTCCTTTCCAGTGAACTGGTACGAGAAAGCGTCGGCGAAGAAAGACGAGAAAAACACGGTTTATCAATCCACGGTGTGGTTACATCGCAAGGGCGAATTCGTCATGCCCATTGACGTGGAAGTCGCGTTCGACAATGGCGACAAAGTCCGGGAACATTGGGACGGAAAAGATCGCTGGACCAAGTTCACTTACGAAAAGAAAGCCAAGGCCAAGTCGGCGGAGATTGATCCGGACCACAAGATTTGGCTCGACCGCGACAACTTCAACAATAGCGAAACTGCGGAGCCGAATCCGAAAGCTGGGCGCAAAGTCGGTAACTACTGGATGTTCTTGACGCAATGGGGCAGCCAACTCCTCGCATGGTGGGGAGTGTAGAAGGGACTCGCGATGCAAACGTTCTTATCGCAGCACGCAGACAATCGCAGCTTGTTGGCCCGTGGCGCATCGATGGTGCGATACAACAAGCGTTACGTCTTTTGGTTTTACGTGCTGAACGCGATACTGGCCGCGGCTGGTACAGCGGCTTTCCGCAATCAGGCACATGCGATTCTGGACCACAGCCTATATGCGGCGAAACTTGTACGCGGGTTCGATCTAGCAGTGCTCGCCGAATTACTCGGTATGCCAGACTTTGGATCAACAATGGCCCCGGCGATGCCGGCGATCGTCAGTATTGTGCTGTTCTTCCTTTTGAGTGCGTTGTTCATGCCGGGCGTGTTCCAGGGATTTGCTGCTACTTACCGGTTGCCGCGTGAGGACTTTTTTCGTGCCTGCGGGCGTAATTTGTGGCGCTTCGTTCGTCTGCTGATCATCTCTGGGATTGTGATGTTACTCGTGGCGGGTGCCCTCTTTGGGGTGCGAGAAGGTCTGGTGAAGGCGTTAAGTGAGAGTACAAACGAGTTGCTTCCCTTCGAGATTCGCGCGACAGGCCTCGTGATAACGCTTTTGGTCATGACCACCCTGCGCATCTGGTTTGATTTGGCGGAAGCGGACATCGTGCTCGATGATCAGCGCGCCGTAAGGAAATCCATAAGAAAGGCGTTTCGCAACACATTCCACAGCTGGGGGAGGCTTCTCGGCAGTTACGTTGTAATCGCGATTGTCGCGGGCATAATCGTCGTCGGTGGTCTGTGGGTGTGGTTGCGATTTGTTAGACCAGAGAATGTGTTCGGGGCTTTCTTGGTGGGGCAGCTAACGATGCTCCTGCTGTTGGTCCCGCGCTTCTGGCAGCGCGGAGTGGCCGTAGCTTATTGGCAGCGCGAGATGCTGGCGCCGGTGGTCGAGATCGAGCCGGTGTCCGCTGCCGTTGTTTCTCCTGAAGCCGAGCCGGCTATTCCGCCCCTCACTCCGGTTCCGCCGTCGCCAGCTCCCGGAATATAGCGCCTCGGCGTACTCTGCGGCTGTTCTCTGTGCGCTCTGCGATTATGGGCTGCGGACGAGATTTTTGAGCTGATCAAGGCGGAATGCTCGGCAGAACGCTACACAATCAGCTTGCAATTACTTAGCCGAGGCCTCTCTCGCACGGCTGCCATCCCTACTCTCATCCCTGTGCCCGAGATCCAAACCAAAATGGGGCTCATCTTTGGTTCCAGAGATCTTGAAGGGTAGTTCTGCACCAGCCCCATCCTTGTGAAAGAAGGGGTCTACCGGCTTCAGCAAAATTGATTTCCAACCGGTGGTCATTTGCGAAAGCTTGGCCTTCAGCTTCAGCTTGCCGTGAAAATCGAAGGTCTCGCCGTCGAGGCTGTATTTGCCCGTCATGTCGGCATCGGTGCCCGGAATCCGGAAGTGCAGCGCGGAAAACGACAGCACGCCCGCGCTCAGGTTGAACTGGCCTTGCAAATCTGTAGTCACATCCTCCGGATTCGGCAGCTTCGCTTCCTTTGGTTTGCCCTGACTACGCAGGCTGAGTGAGTCGATGCGGTCCTGCAGCTTCACATTCGTAAAGTGTCCATCCGGCACGCGGAAACTGCCATCCAGGCGTAAGCGTTCGGCAATGTCGGCGTGTCCCGGAGGCAAGCTCAGGCGCGTCTTCATCTCCACGGGTCCTGTCATGATGGGCGGCTCAGTTCGCACTCCCAGCCTGAGCAAATCCTCTATCAGCGCGCGATTCAGCGAAACCGTGAGTTCGATGTCACGACCGTGTTGTTGATCGGTTTTCACGACCTTCCCGCTGGCAGTGAACGCGGTGTGCAGGAAACGCGCTCGGACCGGTTGCAGGTACGTGTCGCCATCTGTGCCGTCGACGATGGCATTGAAGTCGGTGTGAAGAGGAACCGGGTGGCCGCTTACTGCGATGCGGAAATTGGGAGTGTCGGTCTGGCCGTCGACTTCGATCCTGCCCAGTGTGCCGCCATATTTGCCGGTTGAAGAAAGAATGCCGCCGATTCCGCGAATCGTCCCCAGGTCGGCATTGGTGAAGGAATACGTTCCCTCTACGGCTGTCTGGCGTGGTTCGAGTTCGTTGAGAGGTCCGAACTCTCCCACAGAGTGAATGTCGCCCACCGGTTTGGGATTGATCAGCGTGGCATCGAACTGGAAGGGAAGTCCGGGACCGATGTCCTTCATCTTCAGCAAGCTAATATTGAATTCCAAGGGCAGTTTGCCTGGCTTAAGCGTATTGATAACAAGCCGGGTCTCCTCGCAGCGGAATTCGTCGACGGCGATGCTCATCTTGCTGTGTTTTCGAGCATTTGCCATCTCGGCTCGGTTTTCCCTGGGCGGGATGTTGAGCGTCAGCCCGCGAACGTGAACCGTATGCACGCGCATCGGCTCGCGAAACAAATCGCGCAATGGAGTCCGAAAGTCGAATTCTGCAACTTCAAGTAACGGTTGAACTCCCGGCTGGTGTGGATTCGGGTCCGTTGCGCCATAAATCTGCAAGCCGCTTCCGGAAACCTGCAGCCCCTTCATCACCGAAACGTGCAACTCAGCCAGTTCGACACGGCTCTTAAACCGTGTTTTCAAGGTTTCAATGACTCGGGTGCGCAGAATGGGCTCAGCGCGCTGGACAGCGACGCGGAGGCAGATTGCCATCGCCAGTAGTACAAACAAGGCAGCGAGAACAAGGAATCGCCAACGGAAGAACCGACGCTTCCGGCTTTTCATCACGATCAAGCCCGGAGGTCCTTGCGGTCGGGTTGAGGGTGAAGCTGCCACAGACGCCATTAGTTGCGCCCATGGGCAAAAGTACAATCAGGCGTTTCCTGCAGAAGAGGGTCGAGCCTTGAGCGAGGAGCGAGGAGCAATGAGGTTACAGTGCGCGGGCGGAAAGGAACGGCAGGACGTTTGCACTGCTGATTGCTCACTGCTCCCGCTCACTGCTGCTTGCTCTAGAGCACAACAATAGTGATTCCGCGGTTGCCGCGGCCGAGATCGCCGTCCTTTTTCAGTTCCGGCATTGATCGCAAGAGCGCCCAAGCTGCCTCATCCGATTGCGCCCAATTCTCGCCAAAGATGCAAGCCTTGATCGAGCCGGATTCCTTGAGCTCATGCAGGCGCTTCTGGATGGCAATGCGAATGTCGCCGCCAACGCCGGTCGATCCGTAGCCGTGAATGATTTTCAGAGCGAGGACCTTGTCTTGCCGGGCAGACTTGATTTCGCGCTCAAGGCGATCGAGTGCCTCGCGAACGAGCGGCATATCGGATTTGAGATTGACAGTGCGGATCGGCAAGCTCTCGATCGCTGACCTAACGGTCTCTGCCGCGCGCAATCGCCTCGCGGGCTTCTTTGTCGGCGGTTCGGCGACGTTCGGTTTCGCGTTTATCCCACAATTGCTTTCCTTTAGCTAGCGCGAGTTCAATTTTTACTTTGCCATTCTTGAAATAAATTCGCGTAGGTATGAGAGTCAGTCCTTTTTGCTGCGTCTTGCCGATCAGTTTGCGGATTTCTTCTTTGTGCATCAGCAACTTACGCGTGCGTGTGGCGGCGTGGTTGGAATAGCTGCCGTGTTCGTAGGGACTGATGTGGCAGTTCAGCAGCCAGAGTTCGCCGTTTTGGACGAGGCCGTAAGCGTCCTTTAAGTTGGCGCGCCCGTTGCGGATAGACTTGACCTCGGTTCCTGTCAGCGCCACCCCTGCCTCGAATTTTTCCAGCAAGAAGTAGTTGTGCGAAGCGATCCTATTAACGGCGGCATCGCGCTGGCCCGCGGCGGTCGGGTCGCGGCGAGGGGATTTCTCCGCGTTGGGCTTGGTCTGGTGTGTGGACTGACGAGGCATGGCTTGGGCTGAATTCATCTTAGCGGAAAAATCCGGCTGCAGCCGTCAGGCTTCCGCCTTCAGGGCTCTGGCGCTTGGAAGCGGCAACATTCTGGTGGCCCGAAGGCCGAAGCCTGGAGGCGGAGGGCTACCATTGGTACTACGACCAAAGAGTGTAAATGCCGTGCGTCAAAGCACATCGGGAGCCAAAAATTGCGATGCTATAATCGCGACTATACGGAGTTTTTTGGGCGTTTGAGCGCATTTCTCAGGGCGGAGCTCGTTCCGCTGCCGAGTGTATCGCGGCATGGTGTGCTTACGGCGCTGCAAGTTCTGGTTCCAGGCCGGATCCGACAAAGCCTTCCGAGAGGATCATCATGATGAGCATTCTCTACACGAGGACTGCCGAATGAAATTCCTGAAGCGTCCCGCAACCGTGATTCTCCTGTTGGCTGCCGCCGTTTGTGTTGCGGTTGCTGCCGATTCCGCCAAGCGATCCTACGAACGGGGCCAGGATGCCGAAGCTCGCCAGAGCTTCGAGCAGGCCTACGATTTTTATAAACGCGCTTACGATCTCAAGCCGCAGGACTTGCGTTATCGGGCGGCGTTCGAGCGAGTGCGTTTTGAGGCGGCGTCGCAGATTGTGCACCGCGGGCAAAAAATGCGCGACGAGGGCTTACTGCAAGACGCGCTGGCGGAATTTCAGAAGGCGGTGGGAATTGATCCGTCGTTGTTCATCGGGCAGCAAGAGCTGAAGAAGACCTTGCAGATGATCAACGACAAGCAGAATCCTCCTCCGCAAGCGGCGGGACCTCCGAGCGGTCTGGAGAAGAAGGTAAAGGACGCGCAGGGTCCAGTCGAACTGGCGCCCATTTCGAACACTCCTATCACGGTTAAGCTCACCGAAGATTCCAAGGTCATTTATCAGACTATCGGGCAACTTGCCGGCATTAATGTTCTTTTCGATCCCGACTATACGTCGCGCCGCATCAAAGTTGAGCTGAATGGAGTAACGCTGGAAGAGGCGCTGGAGATCACAAAATTCGAATCGAAAACGTTCTGGCGGGCAGTGACGCCAAACACCATTTTTGTGGCGCAAGACAATCCGGCCAAACGCAAAGAGTTGGAACAGAGTGTCTTGAAGACGTTTTACTTCGAGAATCTTTCCGCGCCCACGGAACTGCAGGACGTAACGAACGCAATTCGTGCCGTGCTTGATGTGCAGCGCGTGCAGCAATTGCCCACGCAGAATGCGATGGTGGTGCGGGGCACGCCCGACCAGATTGCGCTGGCCGAGAAACTGATCGACGATCTGGACAAGCCGCGGCCGGAAGTCATCATCGATATTGCGGTGATGCAGGTCAGTAAGGACAGGTCACGAACGCTGGGATTGCTTCCGCCTGCCAGCGCCACTATTCAGTTGCAGCCCAACATCAACAACACCACAACCACATCAACTACGAACCCGACCACGGGCGTGACCACTCCGACTACCACCAACACGCAGAATGGGATCACGCTGAATTCGCTCGGGAACTTGAACGCCACCGACTTTCAGGTGACCATTCCGGCCGCCAACCTGTCAGCGGTCATGAACAACAGCGACACGAAAATCCTTCAAAATCCGCAGGTCCGCGCGCTCGACAATCAGAAAGCGACGCTCAAGATCGGCGACCGCGTGCCCGTGGCTACAGGCTCGTTCCAGCCAGGAATCGGCGGAGTCGGCATCAACCCGCTCGTTAATACGCAATTTCAATACCTCGACGTTGGCGTGAATATCGACATCACGCCGCACGTACATGCCGGGCGAGAAGTTACGTTGAAGATCTCGATGGACATCTCTTCGGTGACGGGGCAGTCGAGCATTGGCGGTATCAATCAACCGATCATCGGACAGCGCAAGATCGAGCACGAAATTCGCCTGAAAGACGGAGAGGCGAACCTGTTGGGAGGCATTCTCGAAGATCAGCAAACGAAATCGCTGGCCGGGATCCCGGGCCTGGCGCAAATCCCGATCCTGAAGTATCTGTTTGGCCAAACTACACAGGACCACTCGGAGAATGAAATCGTATTTGCCATTGTTCCACATATCATTCGCGGCGCCGACGTGAACGAAATTAATCAGCGGCCCATCGATATCGGCACGGCGTCCACTATTGAACTTCGGCATGTAGCCCACGTAACTCCCGCTGCCAGCATGAGCGGGCCGGGTGCGACCGGGCCGGCGGCTGGAAGCACAGCATCAGCAGCGCCTCAAGCAGCGCCCAGTTCGAGCGCTCCGATTCAGGAAATTCCGAGCACCGCGAATGCAACGGGCGGCACGCCGGGTGCACCCAGCTTCCTGTTTGAGCCAGCGACGATTACCACAACCAAGGGCGGTACATTCGTGGTGAATCTGACGATTAGTGGCGCGCAGAACGTGTATTCCGTGCCGGTGCAAATGAATTACGATCCGCAGAAGTTGCAATTGGTGAACGTCTCGAATGGCGGCTTCCTGTCTCAGGATGGGCAGGCGGTTGCGCTCGTGCATCGCGAAGACGAAACAACCGGTACCCTGCAGATCACGGCGACGCGTCCGCCGGGCGCGGGTGGTGTTTCGGGCCAAGGGGCAGTGGTGACCATCACATTCCAGGCGAAGGACAGTGGGCAGACTCCGATCACGATCACGCGCGGCGGGGCCCGCGATCCGGCACAGCAGGCGATCACTGTGAATGGGGCACAGGCTTCGGTGACAGTGCAGTAGACGCGCGCGATACTGGTTACAAGAGACGTTATGGGATCGTTGAATTTTCAGTCTGAGGGGCTTCGGATACGGCGCCAGCGCGGGTTCACGCTGATCGAACTGATGGTGGCGACGCTCATCCTGCTGGTCCTGACCTCGATGGCGCTGCCCATGGCGCGGTTGACGATCAAGCGGGAAAAGGAGAAAGAGTTGCGCCGGGACCTGTGGGAGATGCGCGACGCGATCGACCGCTACAAAGATGCGGCGGACAGCGGAAGGTTTCAGACCAAAGTAGACAGCCAGAATTATCCGCCGGATTTGGAGACGCTGGTGAAAGGCGTCGATGTTCAGGGCAAGAAGCTTCGCTTCCTGCGGAAGATTCCCGTCGACCCAATGACTGGAACCACCGAGTGGGGAATGCGGTCGATGCAGGATGATCCGGAGTCGGATTCCTTTGGCGGGCAAAATGTGTTTGACGTGTACACCAAATCGCAGGGCGAAGCTCTCGATGGCACGAAGTACAAGGATTGGTAATGTTGCCCTTCAAGAGATCAGGCCCCGGTAGCGCCAGCGGTTTCACGCTGCTGGAGATGACGATCGTTATCAGCATCATGGTGATCCTGCTGGCGATCGCCATTCCTTCCTACAATCGCTCGATTATCCAGTCGAAAGAAGCGGTGCTGCGGCAGGACCTGTTCACGCTGCGCTCGGTAATCTCGCAGTACACACTCGACAAGCAGAAAGCGCCTCAGAGCCTCGACGACCTCGTGCAGGCCGGTTACATCCGACAGATTCCGCTTGATCCCACGACAGGCCAGGCCAACTGGGAGGTCGTGCAGGAAGATGTGTTGCTGGCGGTGGATCAGCAGGAACCCGGCATCACCGATGTGAAGTCGGCCTCCAACGGCACAGCGCTGGACGGAACGAACTACAGCACGTGGTGAAGTTCTCACTTACTCCCCACTCATCAACCACAGAGAGCACAGAGGGTGTCTTTTGCTCATTTGAACGACCGGCCAGCAAGCGATTACCATCCTAAGTATGCCGGTAGAAACGGAAATTCAAGCTCCCACATCGATTCGCGCGCCACGTGGTACGTCCATCACATGCAAAAGCTGGCAGCAGGAAGCCGCCATGCGCATGCTCATGAACAATCTGGATGAAGAGGTTGGCGAGCGTCCGCGCGACTTGGTTGTCTATGGCGGTACGGGAAAAGCGGCGCGCAACTGGGAGGCATATCACGCGATTGTGCGTGCTCTCCAGAATTTAGACAACGACGAGACTCTTTTGGTGCAATCGGGCAAACCTGTAGGAATCTTCAAGACACACGATCATGCGCCGCGCGTGCTGATCGCGAATGCAAATCTTGTCGGGCACTGGTCGAACTGGGAAAAGTTCAACGAACTGGAGCGCGCTGGCCTGATGATGTACGGGCAGATGACGGCGGGATCGTGGATCTACATTGGCTCACAGGGAATTATTCAGGGGACGTTCGAAACTTTTTCTGCTGCCGGCGAAAAACATTTTGGTGGCGATCTGGCAGGGAAACTGATTGTCAGCGGCGGCATGGGTGGCATGGGCGGAGCTCAGCCACTGGCTGCCACGATGACCGGGGCGGCGTTCCTGGGAATCGATGTCGATCCTGAGCGCATCAAGAAGCGGTTAAAGACCGGCTACTGCGACTTCATGGTCAATACGCTCGACGAAGCGTTGCGCATCCTGAAAAATGCGGTGCGAAAGAAAGAGAATGTTTCGGTCGGGCTCGTTGCCAATTGCGCAGACGTCATTCCTGAGCTGGCGGAGCGGGGTGTAGTGCCCGACATTTTGACCGACCAGACTTCAGCGCACGATCCGCTGAATGGATACGTGCCGAATGGCATGACGTTGACGGAAGCGCTGGAGCTACGCAAGCGCGATCCGCAAGCGTATCAGGAGAAGTCGCTGGACGCGATGGCGCGGCATGTGGAAGGCATGCTGCGGTTGCAGAAAATGGGTTCAGTGACGTTCGACTACGGAAACAATATTCGGACGTTTGCTTTTCAGCGCGGCGTGAAAAACGCCTACGATTTTCCTGGGTTTGTGCCAGCCTATATTCGGCCTCTGTTTTGCGAAGGGCGAGGACCGTTTCGTTGGGTGGCGCTGTCGGGCGAACCCTCTGACATTCACGTGACCGATGATCTGGTGCTCGAACTTTTCCCTGACAATCGGATTTTGCGGCGGTGGATTGATCTGGCTCGCAAGCGAATTAAATTCCAGGGGCTGCCGGCGCGCATTTGCTGGCTGGGATATGGTGAGCGGGCGCAGTTCGGACTGGCGATGAATGAATTGGTCAAGAAGGGAAAGATTAAAGCTCCTATCGTCATCGGGCGGGATCATCTGGACTGTGGTTCGGTTGCGTCTCCTTTCCGCGAGACCGAGAGCATGAAGGACGGCTCGGATGCAGTCGCAGATTGGCCATTGCTGAACGCGTTGCTGAATACTGCCGCGGGAGCGTCATGGGTTTCCATTCACAATGGTGGCGGCGTCGGCATTGGCTACTCCCTCCACGCTGGTCAGGTCACCGTAGCCGATGGGACGGAGATGATGGCGAAGCGGATCGAGCGCGTGCTCACGACCGATCCGGGCATGGGCATTGTTCGCCATGCAGATGCGGGCTATCAGGAGGCGAAGGAGTTTGCGGGGAAAGCAGGGGTTAAGATACCGATGCCGAACCTCCGCGCGCAGTAGCTTCTTTCATGGGTAGTGCACCATAGTGGTGTAAACTGGTGCTGTGAAGACCAATAAGCAAGTCCGGCGCAGCTTGACGTTGACGAAAGCCACCGCACGGAAGGTGGCCAGCATCGCCCGACGGCGAAGACTCAGCGATAGTCGAGTTCTGGTTGAGTTGATCGAGGAAGGACTTGAGGCGCGTCAGCAAAAAGAAAAGGACTTCTTCGAACTGGCCCAGCGTTTCCGCTCCTCACAGGATGCGGACGAAGTGCAAAAGTTAGGCGAACAACTAGGACGCTTCGTTTTTGGAGAGTAATGCCACAGATCGAAGGCTGGTCGCGACTGCCTCAGCCAGTCCGTGACCAACTTATCGAGCGCATGCGGGATCGCAAGATCAGCCTCGACGACCTGAACCAACTTCGCCTCTGGATTGAGTCCCGGCCCAGTGTCCCGGAAGGATTCTGGTATAAAGATTTCGGATCCTTCAAGTTATGCGGCGAAGCCAGCTTCCCCAAAACATTTCTGTTAGCAGGCCAGGTCGCGAAAGGCCAGAAACTCTAGAACGTGCGGAACGCCGATCGCTGATTTTGGTCAACATCGGCCAGTTATTGACCCTGCAGTCTGAGCATTCCCGCCCGCGGCGAGGACCGCAACTCAGGGACCTTGGCCTCATTGAAGATGGCGCGGTGCTCTGTCTCGGCGGGAAGATCGTTTCCGTTGGGACCACCAAAGATGCCCTGCGCGATCCCTGGCTGAAAAGGAACCGCAAGAAGATTGTTGAGATCGATTGCACGGGAAAAGTCGTGCTGCCAGGATTTGTCGATTCCCACACGCATCCGGTCTTTGTTCATGCGCGTCTGGTAGATTTTGAGAAACGAATCGAAGGAGCGTCCTACGAGCAGATCGCCGCCGCTGGCGGCGGTATTCGGTCGAGTCTGGATGCGGTCCGCGCGTCCTCAAAAAAGCTTCTCAGTGCAAAAATTCTGTCCGCGTTGAGGGAAATGGCGGCTCATGGAACCACCACGGTCGAGGCCAAGTCGGGCTATGGGCTGACGGTTGAATCGGAAATCAAATCTCTGGAAGCGATCCAGCTTGCTTCGGCCTCGTGGCCGGGAACCGTGGTGCCGACCTTGCTGGGAGCGCATGTCGTCCCAAAGGAATTTCAGGGACGCTCACAAAACTATGTTGAGATCGTCTGTAAGGAGATGATTCCTGTCATCGCAAAGCGGAGGCTCGCCCGCTTCGTCGACGTGTTCTGTGATCGAGGTGCATTTTCGGCCGAGGAGTCGGAAAAGATCTTTCAAGCCGCCGTTGACAGTGGACTGGCCGTACGTGCACACATGGGCCAGCTTTCAGAAACATCACTGCTCCCATTCCTGCGGTTTAGTCCGGCATCGTTCGACCACATGGACCACGTGAACGACCGTGACATCGCAGAACTGGCGAAGCGAGACACTGTTGCCACCCTGGTTCCTGGTGCGAACTACTTTCTCGGGCTGAAGGAATATGCCTCGGCACGAAAGCTGATCGATGCCTGTGTACCGGTGGCGCTGGCAACCGACTACAATCCGGGGACCTCGCCCACAATGAGCATGCCGATGGCCATGTCTTTGGCATGTACACACATGAAGATGGCGCCGGCCGAAGCGATCGCGGCGGCCACAGTCAACGGGGCGTGGGCGCTGGGTCTGGCGAATCGCAAGGGAAGTATTGAGCCGGGAAAAGACGCAGACCTGGCTATTTTTAGCGTCGAAGATTACCGCGAGATTCCTTACTGGTTCGGCGTGAATCGCTGTGAGCAGACGATCCTGAATGGAACCTTCGGTCGCGAGAATTGAACTCTCTTGACGTTGACCGCGTATTCACATTAGCTTCTTCGATTCTTCTACTGAGATCTAGAAGACAGAAATTAAAGCTCGTTTTTCTTGAGGATATCCATGAACCGCATTCTCGCTTTTACAGCGATACTTTTGACCAGTTTCTCAGTTGCCGCGCAGCGCCTGCCCGAGATTGCCGTGCCTGACAACTACAAGCTCACGTTTGCGCCGGACCTGGAAAAGGCTTCGTTCGAGGGGGATGAGACGATTTCGATTCGCGTGCTCAAGCCGACCTCGGAAATCACCCTCAATGCGGTGGACATCGATTTTCATGACGTGCAGATTACAGCCTCCGGTAGCACACAGAGGGCAAGCGTCACACCATTGAAGGATAAGGAAATGGTAGTGCTGGCGTTTGAAAAGCCTCTGTCTGCTGGGCCGGCCGCGATACACATCACCTACACAGGAATTTTGAACAGTGAAATGCGCGGGCTCTATCTCGGCAAGGACGATCACGGGCGCAAGTATGCCGCCACGCAGTTGGAGTCTACGGACGCCCGCCGCGCTTTTCCGTCGTTTGATGAACCCGCTTACAAAGCTACTTTTGATATCACTGCTGTGGCCGACAAGGGCATGGTTGCGATTTCGAACCAGAAAGTCATTTCCGATACGCCGACGCCGGGGGACAAGCACACGGTTCGATTTGCGACGACTGCGAAAATGTCGTCATATTTGGCCGCGCTGGTCGTAGGCAACTTCGAGTACATAGAAGGTTCGGTCGACGGCATTCCAATACGGGTCTACTCCACTCCGGGCAAGAAGGAGATGGGCCAGTTTGCGCTCGATGCGGCCGAACACATCGTCAGCTACTACGACAAATATTTCTCGATCAAGTACCCCTACGCAAAGCTCGATTTGGTGGGCCTTCCCGATTTCTCGGCTGGCGCGATGGAAAATATTGGATGCATCACCTACCGCGAGGTTGTTCTGCTCATCGATAGCAAGAACGGTTCGCTGGGGCTCAAAAAGGAGATTGCATCGGTCACTGCCCACGAGATCGCTCACATGTGGTTTGGCGACCTAGTGACGATGAAATGGTGGGATGACGTTTGGCTTAACGAGGGTTTCGCCACCTGGATGTCAAGCAAGCCGCTGGAACAGTGGAAGCCGGAATGGCATTTCGAGTTGGACACGGTCAGCGGGAACAGCGCGACCATGAATGCTGATGCACTCGCCAGCACGCGCCCGATCCATCAATCGGCTGAGACTCCCGCCCAGATCCAGGAACTGTTCGACGGGATTGCTTATGGAAAAACGTCCGCGGTGCTGCGCATGATCGAAGCCTACGTTGGGGAAGAGACGTTCCGCGCCGGAATCAATGCCTACTTGCGGCAACACCAGTATGCGAACGCTACCGCTGAGGACTTTTGGAATGCTCAGGCCCAGACCTCGAAGAAACCTGTCGATCGGATCATGCCAACGTTCGTGAATCAGGCGGGTTTGCCCATGCTCAACGTCAAAGCGCAATGCGAAGGGAATTCGACGCGAGTCACCCTCTCGCAGCAAAGATACTATTTCGATCGCGCGAAGTTTGAAGCAGCCAATGATCAATTGTGGCAAGTTCCTGTCTGTCTGAAAGGCTCTTCAGAGAAGAAGTCTGAGAGATGCGAACTGCTGTCGAAGAAAGAGGAAGCCTTCGTGCTCCCCGGATGTTCAAGCTGGGTTCTGGGCAATGCCGGGGCCGCTGGCTACTACCACGTCGGATATGAGCCTGGCGCAGTACAGCAATTGGACAAAGCTGCGGAAGCCGCGTTGACGCCGGCCGAACGCATCACACTGCAATCCGATATCTGGGCCTCGGTGCGGGTCGGGAGGGAGCCGGTAGGCGATTTTCTTGCCTTCGCGGAAGCCACGCACGGCGATCGCACTCGGGCCGAGATGGAAGATTTGATTCGCCAGCTCGGTTATATCGCGGAGTATCTGGTGAATGACAACGACCGCGCTTCCTACCAGGCCTGGCTGCGTCAGTATCTGAAGCCGATCCTTAACGGTATTGGCTGGGAACCAAGAGCCGGGGAAAGCGACGAGCAGCGAACTTTGCGAGCACAGGTGTTCAGCGCTTTGGGATACGACGCTCGCGATCCGGAAACTCTGGCGAGGGCACGCTTCATTGCTGATAAAGTGCTGGCCGATCCAACTTCGGTTGACCGGGAGCTTGCCGGCGCAGCCTTGAGCCTTGCCGCGCTCGACGGCGGCGAGTCGCTCTATGACCGGCTGATTGCAGAGACCAAGAGTGCTAAATCGCCTGAGGAGTACTACGAATTCCTGTTTACTCTGGCCCAGTTCACCGACCCCAAGCTGCTCGAGCGCACGCTCAACTACGCGATTTCTCCGGAGGTGCGTTCGCAGGACGCGTTGAACCTGGTCAGCTCGGTTCTGGGCAATCCTGCAGGCACAAAATTGGCTTGGGAGTTTGTGCAGTCGCACTGGGATGCGGTCTCCCAAGCCGGCGGGCCATTTGCCAGCGCAGAAATCGTAGGCGCTACCAGCACATTCTGCGATCCCACAATGCGCGACGAGGTGACGCAGTTTTTCGCAGCTCATAAAGTAGCGGCTGCCGAGCGTACATACCGGCAGTCGCTTGAGCGTATCAATGACTGTGTGGATTTGAGATCGCTGCAAGAGCCGAAGTTGGCCGCCTGGCTGGGAGCGCACAGAGCGGCCGGGCTGCAGTGATTTTTCAGTTCTGACCTTTGCGAGACCGATTCCGACTGGCTGTTCCTAGTCCATTGCGGTGCGTTTGCCGGCCGCGCGGGCGGCAGAAGACTCGTGCTGCAGACAGGTGCGTGGCCAATGCACATCGGTGCTAAGACTCAATGAAGCCAGATAGACGAGATGATCCGATGATCGGTACTTACCTATACAGCGCTGAGATTGAGGGAATGTGACACCGTTGCTATAATCGACAGCGTTCCAGGATTCCACAGCACCGCTCTTGCCCGGTTGGCGCCTGCACGTGCGTAAGGCGTGCAAATCCACGCGGCCGCGAGACCAGCGAGCGGAACGCAAGTTTGGCCAGGTAGCTCAGGTGGTAGAGCGCAGCCCTGAAAAGGCTGGCGTCGGCGGTTCAACTCCGTCCCTGGCCACCA
>DASTCY010000065.1:0-135157 GCA_035710725.1 Candidatus Sulfotelmatobacter sp.
TATCTCGCTCCTGGGACCGAGCCGGTTGAACCTTCGGACCCGACCAAGGCTCGTATTACTGCAGTTTCCACAGGCGGAAGTTCCGGGCTCAATAACGAGCTTTCCGTCGATGGCGGCGACAACTCCGACGACTGGATTGGCGGCTTCCTGCAGAATTTTTCTCCCGATGCGATTCAGGAATTTGCCGTGCGCACCGCCAACGAGGACGCCGATACGGGCAATACGACTGCGGGCTCGGTCGTGATCACGACCAGGCGCGGCACCAACCAGTGGCATGGTGACGGTGCATTTTACGATCGTGCGGCGGCGCTGAATGCACGGTTTCCCATCGAGAATCCGGCGCCCAATCCGAAGCAGCCCTTTTCGCGGCAAAACTATGTGGGCGCACTGGGCGGACCAATCCAGAAAGACAGGCTCTGGATTTTTTCTTCGCTGGAATATGTGCACGAAAACGCGAGCATCGCGTACAGTCCCGCGAGCACGCAGCAATTTGATGCGCTGGCGCAAATTGCGGCGAGGGGATTGATTCCGGGCGTGCCTGCGATTGCGGTCCCGCAGAATGTTCCGATTCCCTTTCGCGACTACATCGGATCGCTGCGATTCGACTGGTCGCAATCGAGCAGATCGCAGTGGTTCCTTCGGGCTTCCGAAGACAGTTACCTTACGCGCAACAATCTGGTGCAGCAGGGCACGTTGCCGTCCACTGGATTGACAACGCACAATAATTATTGGAACGGCGTCATCAGCAACAGCTACGCGTTTAATTCCAATTGGCTGGGAACATTCGTATTCGGCGCGAGCGCGCTGCATTTGACGCAGACGCGCAATTCCGACCTCGGATTTGCGCTGGCATTTCCTTTCAGTTCGACTTCGCTCACGGTCTCAGGATTTGAGACCTTCGGCGATAACCAGTTCGCTACGCCGATTACGTTCTTCCCGTCGGTGCGCAATCAGGAAAAATATCAGTTGCGTTATGACGTGACGCATGCCAGCGGCGATCACTCGCTCAAGTTTGGCGTCAACTCTATTCACGAGCCGGTGCTGGGTGGGGCGTTTCCGGGAAACACCGAGACGCTGTTTTCGTTTCCGCGGAATCCGGCATTTTATGTGAACCAGCCCGGATCGGTATTCACGGCTGACCGGCTGGCGGGCGCCTCAAGCACAAATCTGGGCGGCGGATTTTCGCAGAACGTACAGCGGCTCGGCCTCTATGCACAGGACGCGTGGCGTGTAACGCGACATCTGACATTCAATTTCGGACTGCGCTATCAGACGACGTTCGGGTTATTCACAGCGGAAGGGAAGAGCCAGGCGACGAATCCGTCGTTTTCGTTGTTGCCGGATTTTGGATTGCGATTAGCCGTGCCCCATGACGACCGCAAGCAGTTCGGGCCACGGCTGGGGCTGGCGTACTCTCCGGGAGACACCGGGACAACCGTGTTCCGCGCCGGGTTCGGGCTGTACTACAACGATCTGGCGCAGAACGGCTGGGCAACGGCGTTTCAGGCGGTGAACGGATTAAATACGGGGCCGCCTGCGCTGATTGATCCGAATTACAAGACGCCGTATGCGCTGCACGCAACCGCGGGCGTACAGCACGCGCTCAATGTGCATTGGACCGTCAGCGCCGATTTCACGCACGAAGAGGGGAATCATTCCTATCGCGCCTACTCGTTTCCGCAGGCGACGGTGTTCAAGTCAGACAATCGCTCGAGCTACAACGCGCTGATGGCGCAATTGCAGGGAAACGTTTCCAAGCGCTTCAATCTGGTCGCCAACTATACGTTTTCGAAGGCGCAGACGTGGGGCTGCGTGCTGGGCGAGTTGTTGGATTACGTGAACGGCGTGTGCAATCCGCTGCGGCCGTTTGCTCCGGGAGATTATGGACCGTCGGGCGAAGATGTGCGGCACCGGTTTGTGCTGGCGGGAACGCTGCATGTCCCGGGTGGAATCGAGCTGACCACGCTGACGCAGGCGGAGGCGGCGCGTCCGTTCACGATCACGACATCGGACAACAGCCAGCGCATCTCGGTCAACGGCACGCCCACCAGCCTGGATGAGTTTCGCGGCACGCCTTATATCCAGATGGATTTGCGAGTGAGCCGCCCGTTGAAATTTGGGGATCGCTGGCAAGTCCTGCCATTCGTCGAGTTCTTCAATCTGTTCAACCGCAACAATCCGGGTGCGAACTACGTGGCGAACGTAGCTTCGCTGCCGCTGCCCGCGGGGGACATCGCATCGGGCAATGCGACTCACGTCTGTCTGGACTTTCCCACCTGCACGCAATTGCAGCCGATCACGAGCTTGAGACAGCTGGAAATTCCCGCAGGAGCGTTGGGAGATTTCTTTGGTCCGGGGACGACGGTGGGAACTCCGTTTGCGGCGCAGGTGGGGGTGAGGGTGTTGTGGTAGTTGGAAGTTCGGTGAGTGAAATCGGGATGTTACAACAGTTGAGAGATAGCTTCCGGTTTGCCGACCACTCATAGTGGTGGCACGAATACAATTCACGCGTCCCGTATGCCAGGTCGAAACCCAAGATCAAGAGGCCAAGTTCCATGAAACTACTTGTAATCCTCCTCACCCTTTTGTCGACAACCGTCGGCGCGACGGCACAGCAACCGAACTCGCCGAAGCCGGCCGACTCGCCCGAAGTCGAGCTACGCGCCTTTATGGCTGAACTCCGAAAAGCAAGTATCGAGGGCGACGTGGACACTATCGCGAACTCGATGACTGATGATTACGTCCAGACGGACATCAATGGCTACCGCCAGGACAAAACCACATGGCTCAACGAATATTTCAGACCGCTAGCCGATCTGATTAAGGCGGGCAAGTTTCACTGGGTAGAATTCGAGAGAACAAATCTCCAATTTCGATTCTATGGGCACTGTGCGATCGTGACTGGCGAATTACACGCAAAGGCAACCGGGGCGAGACCTGGAGCGCATGCGTGGGTACCCGATCCAAACGCGAGTTTCAGCGGGACGCTTTACTTCACACATATTTACATAAAGCAAAATGGCAAATGGATGCTAGCGGCCTTGCACAATCAAATCCCCTTGCCACTTGCGAACACCGCCAAGTGAGAAACGGTTCCTTTCGGAGGATCTTTTCAACTCTCCCCGCGGGAGGATCACGAGCTAACCGGAACTCAACTATCGTTAACAGGCCTTAGCGCTCATCAACCGGAGGGACGGCTTTGGCGATGATCGTACCTAGAAAGAAATTGGGGTGGGAAACGGGAATCGAACCCGCAACCGTCGGAGCCACAGTCCGATGCTCTGCCAGTTGAGCTATTCCCACCGCGTGGATTGATTATAGCAATGGGAGTACGTGGGCGCTAAGCAGCCATCGTCGAACGCTCAATGTTCTTCGGCGTTGATCCATTGCTTCGCGCAGTTTCGCCCCGAGACACGACTCGTACGAAAGATTCTTCAGGGCTTGCCGGTCGTGTCCGCGGCAACCGAGATCCCTCGGCCCGCTGGAAAGAACGCGGGCCGTCGGGTAACAGAGCATCCAGCAACGGCGCAAGTACGGCGCTTGCTCCGGATGACAGCCCCAAACCAACCTAAGTCAGCGCAGGATTGGCAGGCAGAGGCAGGGCCGGGTGGCGAAGTCCAGTGCGGACATTTTTTCGAGCGCGGGGTGGAGTTGCGAGTCGCGAGAGGCTTCGAGCGTGATCACGAATGGCAGCGCGGCTTTGTCAAACCCGGGCCGTTGCAGCACGGAATCGATGTTCAGGTGATGCTCGGCCAAAATGTTGGCGATGCGGGCGACGATGCCGGGCTGATCGCGCACGAAAAAGCGCAGGTACCAGGGCGTTTCGAAGTCGCAGCTGATCTCGGGCGTGAGCAGTGCATTGCCGGAAGCACGGGCCGCGTCAGCGTCGCGGCGCTTGCCGTCAGGCGCAACCTGGTTTTTTAGATTTTCCGCCACAAACATCAGATCGGAGACCACGGCCACGGCGGTGGGATCGCCGCCGGCGCCCGCGCCGAGAAAGGCCATATCGCCGCCATATTGCCCGGAAGTGAGCACAAGGTTCTGGTTGGACTGCACGCGTCCGAAGGGCGAAGCCGCAGGGACAAGGCTGGGGCCAACTTCGGCCAGAAGAGTTTTGCCATTGAGATCGGCGCGCGAAATCTGACGGATCGTGCATTCCAGTTCGGCGGCGTAGTCGAAATCGACGGCGTCGATGGTTCGGATCGTACGCGCGCGGATCGATTCAGGAGCGACGCGGGAGTGAAGTCCGGCGAGCGCCAGGATGGCGAGCTTGGCGCGGGCGTCGCCGCCATCTAAATCTTCGGACGCATCGGCTTCGGCGAATCCGCGGGCCTGCGCCTCTTCGAGCGCCTGAATGAAGGGAATGCGGGCGCTTTCGATGCGGCTGAGGATGTAATTGCAGGTTCCGTTCAAGATTCCGGCGATGCCGTGCAGGCGGTCTCCGCAGAGCCCGGTGCGCAGAGCGGGAAGAACGGGCACGCCCCCGGCGACCGATGCGCCGAACTCGAGCTGACAGCCTTTCGAGTTCGCCAATTGCAGCAGGTCGGGGCCGTGGCGCGCGATCAACTGCTTGTTGGCCGTGACCACCGATTTGCCGGATTCGAGCGCGCGGCGGACGATTTGTTCCGCGGGCGAGAGGCCCCCGATGAGTTCGACGATGATGTCGGCGTCGGAGGCGAGAACAGAGTCAATGCTGTCGGTCCAGATGACGCTCGCAGGCACCCAGGGCTGCTTTTTTCTTTCCACGTTGCGGTTGCAGATGTGAGTGAGTTGAAGCGAATGCGAACGCGTGTCGCAGAGGATTTTGGCGACGGCGCGGCCCACGGTTCCGAAACCGATGAGCGCGACTTTGCACTTTTCCCGGGAAGCGGGGCCGATATCTGCAGTTGCTGCGGGTTTGGAGTAGGTTTCCGACAATGTCAATCTCGCGAAATGTATGGAACATCATACGTGCGAGGGGCAGGATTCGGGAACTGGAAAGGCGGTTTCTATCGGCATCGAGCAGATGCAAGGATGAACTGCAAAGCGATTCGTGAAGGTCGCAAAGTGAAGATGACGGACAAGACAGCGCAAGATCCTAATCGCAGAGGACGCGAAGGGCGCTGAGAAGATCTCGACTTGTATCCCATCATTTAAGCGTGACAGCTCGGCCGGGCGGCGTGGGCCCCGGCGGATCGCATCCAAGCTGTTAAGATAATGCGTCCCGCTGCGAAGGGGCGTCCGCAGAGCAGCGAGAGGAGATGGAATGATCCGAAAGTTCGTGTTGGGAGCCGCGCTCCTGGTGCTGGGCGCCAGAATGCTGCAGGCGCAGGCTCCCCAGACGCAGCAACCGGCAACGACCCCCAGCAGTCCTTCCAGCAGCCCACAGACCCAGAGCTCCAGCAACCCACAGACGCAGAGCCCGGAATCAGAGTCGGAAGAAGAGCTGGGGCGGCGCAAGGTGCGGCCGCGAGGATATGAGAAATACGAATTCAACGTTGGCGCTGGCGCCAATCTGTCGAGCGGCACGAGCCAGACTTTTGTTCGCGGGGGCGGCGAGCAGGTCGGAGCGGGAGCGGCCCGCAATTATTCGAAGGTTTTCGGATTCCGGCTGGACTTTTTCGCGATAAACCTGCCCCTGCGGACGTCGGCGCTGCAATTGGCGCAGGCACCCTCGGGATCGAATCATGTGTTCGCGCTCACGCTTGATCCGATCTTCAACATTCCGGTGACGAAGACGTACGGCGGATTTGTCATGGTCGGGCCCGCGTTCCTGCGGCGCTCGGGCAAGCTGGATCGCTCGACGGTGGTGCCGGGAACGGCCTGCAATCCGTTCTGGACGTGGTGGGGAAACTGCGAATTCGGCAATCTACCGCTGAGCAATAGCTTTCTTTCTGAGCACCAGAACGAATTTGGCTACAACTGGGGCGGAGGAATTTATCGAAAGATTGGCGGGAAAAAAGAGCTGTATGCCGATTTCCGCCAGCTTCACGGCAGCCACAACAAAGTCACCACAGACGTGCGCACGCTGACGGTTGGGGTGAGGTGGTAGGAATGTCGGCGGCCGTCAGTGTAGCCGACATGCACTCCAACTGTGGTTCTCTTCGTGGCGATCGGCTCCGCTATTGGACTACCTGCTTCACAACCGCTGAAGTGCTGGACAGATAGTTCGTGTTCCCACTGTAAGCAGCCGTGATGTTGTGCGTGCCAACCGCGAGTTTGCTTGTGGCAAGCTTGGCTTGGCGCGTGGTTGTGCTGACCGCGCCCGTTCCGATGATGGTCGTTCCGTCTTTGAACGTCACAGTACCCCCGGGGATCCCTCCAAAGGCTCCAGTAACGGTGGCGGTGAAAGTCACCGCTTGTCCACTGCTGGACGGATTGGGAGCGGAAGTGAGCGTGGTCGTCGTCTTCGCCTTGCTCACGGTCTGAGTCAGGGTCGACGAGATGCTGGCCACGAAGTTCGCGTTCCCAGCGTAGGATGCGGTGATCGAGTGCGCGCCGACCACGAGCTTCGAAATTGACAAAGTGGCCGTACCCGAGGTCAGAGTGACCGTCCGCAGCGTCGTTGTTCCGTCCTTGAAAGTAACGCTGCCGGCGGGAATCGCACCTGTCGCCGACTTTACCACTGCTTTGAATGTTACCGGTTGATTGAACTGCGACGGATTCGGGGTCGCGGTCAAGGTCGTCGTCGTGCCTGCTTTGTTTACCGTTTGCGCAAAAGTCGGTGACGTGCTGCCGATGAAGGTTTTGTCGCCACCGTAGACGGCGGTGATGGAGTGCGCGCCGACGGCCAGTTTCGAGGTGGTGAATTTGGCGCTGCCACTGACCAGTGTCGCCGTGCCGAGCGTCGTCGTGCCATTCTTGAAAGTTACGGTTCCACTTGGCGCGACCGCGGTAGCTGTCATCGACGTGACGGTTGCTGTGAACGTGATCGACTGACCAAAGAGCGACGGGTTTAGTGACGACGAGAGCGCCGTGGAAGTGTTGAACCTGCCGATCTTGGAAACGAAACCGTGAAAGAACGTGCAACTTCCGGGACAGGTAGTCTGAAAAGCGCCGGTCGTGTGAGGAAAATTTGTGGAAGATGTCGACCCGGTTACGTACACATTGGCGAATTGGTCCAAAGCGAGGCTGGCGGCTGTATCGATGTTGTTACCGCCCAAGTAGGTAGAGAAGACCAGGCCTGAGCCAGTTGGATTGAGTGTGGTTACGAAGGCGTCGAAGGTTCCTCCATTTGTCGCCTGAATTGGGTTCTTGGTGGGGAAATTGGTCGCGGCTGTGAATCCGGTTTCGTAGACGTTGAATGCAGAATCCACAGCGATGGGACCGAAGACTCCCGAGTCGGTATTGCCGTTGCCTCCGCCCAGATATGTGGAGTAGACCAGCGCCGTGCCGGTGGCATTGAGCTTGGTCACCCACGCCGAGTCGAAAGCGCAAGTCCCCGGGCATGTGGCTTGGAAAGCGCCGGCGGTGGTGGGGAAGTCCTTGGAGGGGCTTCCGCCGAATTGAGAGTTCACATTTCCACCGGTTGTCCCGGTGACATAAGCGTTTCCCAAGGCGTCCACCGCGATGCCGAAGCCTATATCGGTTCCGCTGCCACCGAGAAAAGTGGAATACACCAGTGAGGAAGTACCGGACTTGGTGGGATCGAGCTTGGCAACAAAGGCGTCCCAGAGTCCATTGCAATTACCGTCGCTGCCGCATTTGGTCTGGAAGGCACCCGTAGTGGTCGGAAAGTCGGGCGAGTCGGTCCAGCCCGTGATGTAGGCCAGACCCTTAGAGTCAATTGCGACGCCGAACGCCTGGCTTCCAGGGTTGTAGCTGTGGCCCTGCGCGCCACCCAGGAATGTGCAATAGACACAAGCGGAGCCGGCAGCATTTAGGACCGCAAAGACTACGCTAAGGCCCGCACCATTTCTCGGATTCGTGGCTTGAAATGCGCCTGCCGTTGTGGGGAAGGTCCCGTCAGTCGAGCCGGTCACATAGGCTTCGCCGGATGAATTTACAGCGATGCCGGTAGAGCCCATGTTCGCGTTGCCGCCGAGATAAGTGGAGTAGAGGAGCTTGGAACCGCTGGAATTCAATTTGGTGACTACCCCGGTGTTGCAGCCACCGACGCCGCCAGGACAAGTCGTGATGAACGCTCCCGAGGTGGTGGGGTAGTCTCCCGACTGTGTCTGCCCGGCAATGTAGGCGTTGCCGGATGAATCCACCGCGATGTCATAACCACGATCCGAGGCGCTTCCACCGATGTAGGTGGAGTACACCAGGTGTGTGCCGGCTGAGTTGAACTTGGTGACAAAGGTATCTTCGAACGAGTTCTGACTCGAAGGGCAAGCTCCGCCGGAGCCTTTGTGGGTTGTTTGGAAGGCGCCTGTCGTAACCGGAAAGTCCGCCGAACAAGTCAGCCCGGTAACATAGGCCGCACCAAACGAATCGACGGCCACACTCATCGCTTCGTCGGGAAAACTGCCGCCGAGATAGGTGGAATAAACCAACACTGGGTCAATCACGAGGGGACGGGAATGGTCGTAGGAAGCGACTTCAAAACCTACTCTGTCAATCCCCCGCATGGTGAAACGGCTCTGAACGAAGCGCTTGTTGTGGCTGCCGTTTCGTTTGCTGCTCGGGATCAGTTGGTAGGCCACAGGCCGACGGAAGCGGACCTCGCCACCATCAATGTGAAGCACCAAGTCACCGTTGGAGCTAATTTCGGCAGCCGCCCCAGCGAATTGAATTGCAATGGATCCGGGATCTGTCCCCGGCGACAGCATGAAGTCGTACTCCAGTTGACCCTGGTTTCCGTAATAAACCAGGTCAACTCCCGGGTAGATCCCGCGGTACCCGACTTTGCCGTAGGTAGGAACATCGGCATGCCATTTCTCAGGATCGCTACCGATGAAGTAGTTGGCCTTTCCCGGAAGTTCATCCCAGCCTCGCGCTTCCGCGTTGCCACTTGCCCCTAACAATTTCATGCGCAGCACAGTTCCATCATTTTTCTTTGGGTGAGCTCGGAGCTGCAGTACTGCCTCCTCGGAAGTGAGGAATACCGTGTAGGCGCTGCCGCGGGATAGATAATTCACGCGTGGATCGGTCTGGCCCTGGTTCGCCTCGAATGACAAAGGCAGAGAGAGATACGTGGTCGTTGCTGTCTTAAATCCGCGAAGACCGACGGCATGTTCAGAGCGGTGGTCAGTCGCAGAACTGGGCGTCGTTTGCAGACACAAGATCAGAAGGAGGAGCCATACATGCGAGAGCCGGGTGATAGCCCTCTGAGAGGTGGCAGCGGTAACTTTGACGATGGAGAGAACGGTCGCAGGGACGGGCCGGGGGCGCATGGGATCCTCCTGGCGAAACAAAAGAGTTTTCTGGGTCCTATGATCCGTGAACAGTAAAAGGACGGGAACTGCAGTCGACTCGCAGGTTGCGTTGGGGGAGCAACCGAGCCAACACCGGGCCGCATAGTATGCAAGACCGCTGGTGCTGTCAAGGTGAAAGAGATTGCACTTTGCAATTACCGGTTCAGAGAATCGTTACTTCGAGTCCGCTGATTCCGGGTTCATGCGATAGCTCCACAAATCGGCGCTGAGTTCCTGTAGCTTTACGATGCTAGACGATTCTGCGGGAGACGCGACTTCCCTTCGCGAGTTGGCCCGGACCAAGGCATCTTCGACAATATTGTGCTTCGGCGCCAGCGAGCAGACCGGATCGGTCGCGGTCGGATCTCCGGTGAGCAGGAGCGCCTGGCAGCGACATCCGCCGAAATCTTCGGAGCGGCGGTCGCAACTGCGGCAGGGTTCGGGCATCCAGTCTTCGCCGCGGAAGCTGCGGAAGGATGAAGAATCGTTCCATATCCAGTGTAGAGTTTTCTCGCGCACATTTTCGAATTCGAGTCCTGGAATAATTTCGCCGGCGTGGCAAGGCAGCGCCTTACCTTCCGGATTGATCAGCATCAGGCGGCGTCCCCAGCCGCCCATGCAGGCCTTGGGATACTTCGCGTAATAGTCGGGAACGACCGAGTCGATGCGAATGCGGCCGGCGAGCCGCTTTTCGGCGGCGGCAACAACCTCGACTGCTTTGTCGACCTGAGCGCGCGTGGGAATCAGCGCGGCTCGGTTCTTCAGCGCCCAGCCGTAGTACTGGGCGTGAGCGATCTCCACACGCTCGGGATGGAGCTGCTCGATGAACCCAATCATCTCCTCGAGGTGGTCGAGATTTTGCCGATGCACGACCAGATTGACCGTGAACGCGATTTTGTGGCGGCGGACCGCGCGTGCAAGGTAGATTTTGTGGGCGTGGGCGCGCGCTCCGGCGATCCAGTTGGCGGCATCTTCGCGCGAATCCTGAAAGCTGATCTGGATGTGGTCGAGGCCCGCGTCGACCAGCGCTTGCAGGCGGTCTTCTTTCAGGCCGATTCCTGAGGTAATCAGATTGGAATAGAGCCCAGCCTGGCGGGAGGCGGCGATCAGTTCAGTCAGGTCGGGGCGTGCGAGCGGCTCGCCTCCGGTGAAGTGCACGTGCAACATGCCGAGTTTGGCGGCCTGCTGCAGGACGGAGATCCATTGCTCGGTTGTTAGCTCTGAGTCGCTCCGCGCCAGCTCGACTGGATTCGAGCAATACACGCAATGCAGCGGGCAGCGATGCGTAATTTCGGCAATCAGAGCAAGAGGGGACGACATTGGTAATCGGGTAATTGAGTAATTTTGTAATTTGGTAATTGGATCAGCGGGAGATGAAGGCTAAGTCCGACATCCCTTCCGGATGATCTTCAATGAGTAAATTCTACAATTAGCCGATCCCCCGATTTAGTAGTCCACGATTCGTTTCTGCTGGAGCTGCTCGAGGAAAATGCTGATATCGGTGCGAATCTTCGCGGGATCGGTCGTGCCGAATTGCGACTGCAATTCCGACAGGATTTCGGCGAAGGTGCGCTGGCCGTCACAGCGCTCAAGAATCTGGCGGCCGGGACCTTTCAATTTCAGTGCGCCTTCTGGATACAAGATGACCCGATCTTGCTCGGTGCCGCCCCAGCGGCATCCGGCGGCGAGGCGGGGCTGGCTCGAGTCAGAGGGAGGCGGCATGCACCCAGTCTCCGATCGAACAAACATCACGCTCTGAACCCGCGAAACCCAAAGTCACCTTCGACTCCTCCTTACTTCGCTCGAGCGTGCTCTGTCGAGTCTCCCACGTCTCGCAAAACCAGCGAGACGTGGGGCACCCCAATGGTTTTTGGTAAGCCAAACGCTATTTCTCCTCGATGCGGAATGCGCCGGGCGGCGGCCATCCTGGCTGGACGTAGGCGAAGTAGAGTGCGTCAAGCTGGGCCCATAGGATGTCACACTTATCGCGCAGGGCCTGAATGGCGAGATCCTGGTCGGCGCGGGTCTTCGCATTGTCGTACACGAAATTGACGGCGAACTTCGCGTCTTCCGGCGCCTGCGTCAGTCGCGCTTCAAAATAGTCCAGCCCTCCCGATAGCCAGGGATAATGCTGGCGCAGCTTTTCCATTCGCAGAGTGATCAGATCGCGAGAAAACAATTCGGTCAGCGAAGAGGCGACAGCTTCGAGCAGGCTCCGGCTGCGGACGATGTTGAGATATTCGTTGACCGCGAAGCGCGTGGCGGGAAGTATGCCTTCACCGCGACGGACCTGGTCAGCATTGAGGCCCGTAGCTTCGGCCAGTTTCAGCCAGCGCTTGATGCCCCCTTCGCTGGTTGCGTCGCCGTCGTGATCAACCACGCGTTTACGCCAGGCGCGGCGAAAAACGGGATCGGGGCCGCGTGAAAGGATGATCGAATCTTTGATGGGAATGACGCTCTGGTAGTAGTAGCGGTTCAACGCCCAGGCCTGAAGCTGTCCGCGCGAGAGGTGGCCTTCGTGCATCATCCGATGAAAAGGATGCTTGTGGTGATAGCGATCTTCGCCGACGGCACGAAATTGCGCGCGCAGTTCCTCCAGAGAGAGCAGAGCGGCACCCTCGGTTGCCTGACTCGTTTCTATAGATCGAACTGCCATCCATCCTCCGCGATTTGCCAGCCCGCCTCGCATACCTGTCGGAATTCGGGGCCGGACTCGTCCAGCATCGGGTTGGTGTTGTTGATGTGCAGATAGATTTTACGTGGGTGGCGGATGCCCGCCAACCGACTTAGGCTGCCGTCGGGCGATGAGACGGGAACATGGCCCATTTGGCGCGACGTCTGGCCAGATCCCTGGACACGGATGAGTTCGTCGTCGCTCCAGAAGGTGCCGTCGAAAAGAACGAGGTCGCAGGAGTCGAGTGCCTGCAAGAGTGCATCGTTGATCTGCGGGACGGCGGGCACGTAGGCGAGGCGCTTGCCTTTTTCCGGTCCGAGGATCAGGCCGAGCGAGGATTCGTTGGCGTTCAGTTGCGCATGGCGCTCCGGGCTGACATACGCGGGAAAATGTGACCCGAGAGATAGCGAGCGGCAGCGTAGGCCGGAATCGGTTCCGTCAGGCGTGCACAGCGGAAATGTTTCGCCTGCATTGAAGGTTGTCCAGGAGGCTTGCTCCGGCACGCGATTGAGCATTTTGAAGAAGGAGTTGTCGGCGCGCACGATAGGGCCGACGGATGCGGTGGAGTAGATGCGCAGCGGCTGCAACTCGCGAAGCAAGAGCAGTCCGAGGACGTGATCCAGGTCGGCATTGGCCAGAATCGCACCGGCAATCGGCGACTGGCGAATTCCGTTCCGGGGATGCAATTCGGGCGCGGCTTCGATTTGCGCGCGCAGATCGGGAGAAGCTCCCAGCAGGAACCATGATTTTTCGTCGCTGCTAACGGCGACTTGCGCCTGCGTGCGAGCTTTGCCGTGGAAGCTCCCAGTGCGTACGGCGCAACAGTTGCGGCAGGCGCAATTCCACTGAGGAAATCCGCCGCCGGCCGCCGACCCGAGAATCTTCACGCGCATGTTAGCGAGTGTACAACGCCGGTTCGGCGGCTGCGCACTTCCGCTGCCCCTCGCAGGCATCTGCGCATCTATTTTTGTGCGGGCTCGGAAGCGGCCTTGGGCGCGCTCGCCAATATTTTCAGACGATTCACAATCGTGTTCATCGCCTGATCGAAGTTTTTGTCGCGGTTTCCAAGCAGGATGGCTCCGCGCACGTATTCGGTGAAGGTCCAAAGGGGGATGTGTGTTTTTGGATCGACAATTACGAGCCGAATCTGGCCCAGGACCGGGAAATCCCATCCGCTCAATCGCGCTGTGTTCTTTAAATCGGTAAGCGCCCAGCTGATCTCGAACACCAGGTCGGCGTCGGCCGGGGATGAAACCAGGTCGAACCGGCTCCAGTTCTTCATCGTTCCGTAGAACTCGTTATAGGGACGGTCGGGACCGCCGTTGAAGACGACCTGATCGAATACCGTCTCGAAGCTTTCTCCGCCGGCGTTGGAGATGAAGACTTTCTGGGCGGCGGCGATTTGTGCCGGAACCGGCGCGGGCGCAGGGCCCTTCATGTCTTGTGCGTGCAGGAGCGGAAGAGAAGCGACGACCGCGATCAGAGCGGACAAGGAAACTCTTCTGATATTCATGATGTCTTACTCCTGGAGTTTTCAATTCGGTTAGATGCAAGCTGGTTGCCCGACACGATTGCAGTCTAGTCCCTTTGGCTGGAACGGAAGGTTTGCAGAAAAAGAGGAACTATCCCTGGCCGACGGCCGCGGCGCAGCGAAGCGGATCGACATCCCAGAGCTCGATATGGGTTGAGAGGTTTTCCAGGCCGACCTCGCCTTGCATCTCGGTGCCGGGTTTGCCCAGCCAGATGACGCGAAATTGGGCGGTTGTTCCCCGATATCGCAGATCGAGCACCTCACCTGGTTTGAGCGGCACGTCAACGCCTTGCAGCGTTGCCCCGCGGCCGCTGATCGAGCGCAGGCTAGCCGGCACCGAAAAGGGGTGGCAGTGGGCGTCCATGCCCCAGATATGCACAGGGAGATCGACAAAGACGCGGGGTTCGCGGCGGCGATCCATGAACGCTCCTTCCAGCAAGGAGCGTAGGAGACGGTCGGGGCGAAACATAGGTCACCGGCGTTACCGAAACGCAGGTTCCGAAAGTTATATGGAAAGTGAAGCGGCAATCGGGCCGCGAATCGTGCTCAGTTCATGTCGCCGAGAGAGCAGGCGCCCGGGCCGCGAGGATCGCCGCAGGATCCGCAGGCCCCCGAGGGAGCAGCCGCACCTGAGGAGCTTTTGGCGGAAACTGCGAACACTGACAATTGCGGCTCCAGTTTCTTGCCGTGGCATTTGGGGCATTCCGCCTTTTCCTGGCCGTAGACAAGGGCCTCGAATTGGTGGTGGCAACTTTCGCAGACGTACTCAAAGATAGGCACAGGTTTACTCCGATAATTCGTGCTGGTTTCATTAGAATCGAAATGTGGGGAGTTCGCAAATCCAATCTTCATTGAGAAACGACAAGTCTGGGTCGCAGGAATTAGTCCAGGGATCACAGCCGTTTCGTCCGCACCCCTGGCTGAAGGGCGGGCACCTGCAGACGCTGGCAAGTTTTCTGATTCCGCGCCGCATCTCGCTGCCCACTCCAGAGGAGCGGCGGATCGAAGTGGAGCGTGGGATCCAGGTTCGCTGTCTCTGCTTTTGGCAGGCGAATCCTCGGAACGCGCTGACCGCGATTGCCGTGCATGGCCTGGAAGGATCGACGGATTCGCAATACATGCGCGGCGTGGCGCGCCAGGCGCTGAACGCGGGCATGAACGTAGTGTTGATGAATCAGCGCAACTGTGGCGGCATGGACGATTGCGCGCCGACTCTTTACAACTCGAGTTTGTCGCGGGATGTAGAGGCCGTCGTGCGGCACGTGATGGACCGCGATCAAGTTTCGCGTTTCGCGCTCATCGGGTTCTCCATGGGCGGGAATCTTGTTCTGAAGTTGGCGGGGGAGTGGGGAGCAGCTGCGCCTGTAGAACTCCGCGCCGTCGCTGCAGTTTGTCCGGCAATGGATTTAGCACCCTCAGCCGACGCGCTTCATTCGTTGAGCAACCGGCTCTACGAGTACTACTTCCTGTTCAATCTGTTTCGGCGAATGCGGCGGAAGGCGAAGTTCTTTCCGGAACACTTCGATCTCTCGCGGTTGCGCGGAATATCCAGTCTGCGGATGTTCGATGACCGAATCACAGCCTACTACTGCGGCTTCACCGGAGCCGATGATTACTATGAGCGCGCGGCCGCTGCGAATGTGGTGGAAAAGATCAGCGTGCCTGCGCTGATTATCCACGCCAGGAATGATCCGTTTATTCGTGTGCGTCCGGAAACACGCGCGCGTGTGCTGGCAAATCCGCACATTACGTATGTCGAAACGGAAGACGGTGGACATTGTGCGTTTGTCGGTGCCAACGGGGATACCGGTGGATTTTCACATTGGGCAGAGCGGGAAGTCGTGGGGTTTGTCGTGCGGGCTGGGACCGGAAAATCTTAAATCGCGGAGGGCGCTGAGATCGCAGAGAAGTCGCTGGAGATAAGACTCAGCGCGCGGTTGCTGGACGTAGGCGAAGGCGGCCGACGATCTCTGACAGGCGGCCCTTGGTGTGAATGCGGACGAAGGCCAGCGCGAGCATCGCCAGAAATATCGTCAGCAGGCCAAGCGATGCCGTCCGGATATTTTGCGCACGTTTGGGGAGAATCGAGAAGCGCCCGTAAACGAATTCGATGTGTACCCAATAGACCAGCAATGAGGCCTGGCCGAGCACGATCAGCGGACTGAAGCCCCAAGCTCCGGCGCCCCAGCGGCACCAGGCGTAACTTGCGCAGAGAATCATGAGCAACATGCCCAGCCGAATCAGGAAGAAATTCGGGCTGGTGTGCCAGAAATCATAAACCGCATAGAGCTGGCGAGGCTGCGAATCAAACCAGCGGCCGAGCATGACCAGCAGAATACCCGCCGCGCCAACCCGTGCGAACACTCGAGCTTCATTGGCTTGCCTTTTTTGCAGAATGAATCCGATGGCGAGTCCGGCGAAGGCGAAGGCGGTCCAGGGAAAGATGGGAAACAGCCAGGGCTGAGGAGCACCCAGGTTATGAACTCCGTTGATATAGGATTCCAGCGGCCAGGGCAGCCAGCGCGGCCGCAGAGTGGTCCACAAGGGGGGCGTCGCGAGCGCGATCAGCAACGCAGTTCCCACTGCCGCGAATATAAGCGTTGCGCGGGAATATGTTCCGCGCTGGAATGAGAGGACAATCCAGCAGACTACGCCCATCAGCATCATCGACAAGCCGATGACGTTGAGGACGTCGACACGAAACAGGTCACTCCACGGCGCCCATCCGAACGCAATCAGGAATTCCTGCAGGCGAAACAGCAAGCCCAGGCCGAAAATCTCAGCGCCACGACGAATGGTGAAACTGGCGACTTCGATGGGTGAGAGAGTTTTGGTCCAGAGTTTTTCTGTGACCAGGGCAAAGGAAATTCCCGCCAAAAAAAGAAAGAGTGGCGCAGGAAAGGTGCCGCCTAATTGCGAATACATGAGGAACTTGCTCTGCCGCGCCGCGCCGCCGAGCCAGGAGTCGTAGCAGTGCGTCTGGAACATCAGGACGCATGCGAGGCCGCGCATCCAATCAATATAGGCAAGACGCCGGGAGGATTGAGATTTGGCGACTGCCGCAGACGGGCGAAGCGGGCCGCTTGAGCCGGGAAAATGCACGTTGGCATGATACCTAAACCCTGGCCGCGCCTACTTCAGCGTGACCAGCCTCTCGACCAACTCTGAATAGTCCTTCTTCTCGATCCCGTGCACCTGCTTGTTGTACTCGTCCACTTTCGACGAATAGTTCATCGAGCAGAACTTCGGGCCGCACATAGAGCAGAATGCAGCTTCCTTGTAGTAGTCGTCGGGCAGAGTTTCGTCGTGCATAGCGCGCGCGGTCTCAGGATCGAGCGACAGTGCAAACTGTTTTTCCCAGTCGAATTTATACCGCGCATAACTCAAAGCATCGTCGCGATCGCGTGCCCCCGGACGCCCGCGGGCAATATCGGCAGCGTGCGCCGAAATCTTGTAAGCGATAATTCCGTCTTTCACGTCTTTTTCATTCGGCAGGCCGAGGTGTTCTTTCGGCGTGACGTAGCACAGCATGGCCGCACCATACCATCCGATCATGGCCGCGCCAATGGCTGACGTGATGTGGTCGTAGCCGGGAGCGATGTCGGTGACCAGCGGCCCCAACGTGTAGAACGGCGCCTCGTAACAGTACTCGATTTCTTTTTCGACCTGCTCTTTGATCTTGTCCATGGAAACGTGGCCAGGGCCTTCGATCATGACCTGAACGTCGTGCTCCCAGGCCTTCTTCGTCAGTTCGCCAAGCGTCTTCAATTCTGCAAACTGTGCTTCGTCGCTCGCGTCGGCCACGCATCCGGGGCGCAGCCCATCGCCCAGCGAAAAGCTGACGTCATATTTCTTGAAAATTTTGCAGATGTCGTCGAAGCGCTCGTAAAGGAAATTCTGTTTGTGGTTGTAAGCCATCCATTGGGCCAGGATTGCGCCGCCGCGGCTCACAATCCCAGTGATGCGTTTCGAAATCAGCGGCAGATACTGAATCAGAACGCCGGCATGGATGGTCATGTAGTCCACGCCCTGCGCTGCCTGCTCTTCGATCACTTCCAGCATCACGTCGGCATTCAGGTCTTCGACACGCTTCACCCGCGCGATCGCCTCGTAAATCGGCACCGTGCCGATCGGCACCGGTGAGTGGCGCAAAATCGCCTCGCGAATTTCGTGGATTTCGCCACCGGTCGAGAGATCCATCACCGTGTCGGCGCCGTAGTGCACCGAGGTGTGCAGCTTCTTGAGTTCTTCGTTGATGTTCGACGTGACCGCGGAATTTCCGATGTTCGCATTGATCTTGCAAAGCGAGGCAACGCCGATCGCCATCGGCTCCAGTTCCGGATGGTTGATATTGGCTGGAATGATCATTCGACCGCGGGCAACTTCATCTCGTACCAGTTCGGGCGCAAGTTTTTCACGATGTGCCACGTAGCGCATCTCTTCCGTGATCACGCCCTGCCGCGCATAGTGCATCTGCGAAAAATTGCTGTCGGTATTCTCCCGTTTGCGCTGGGAAATCCAGTCTGCGCGCGGCTTTGGGACCGCGTATCCACCGTTGCCGCTGCCGTTCGTGCCGTTTGTCGCATTCATAAACTTGTCAACCTCTACTTCTATCAGAATTTCGATTATACGCGCGGTAGCTGTGGGCCGCGGGCGCGCCAGGTCAGGCCGCTGACCATCACCGCACTACTTCACATAAGCCGAAGAACGAGAATGTTTCATCGGGAAGGGCACGCGTTCACTCGTGCCGCTTTAGCAGGATTAGGGAGAAGCGCTTTAGCGCCTGAGGTTTGCTCGGTATTTCTCCATAAGCTCCCACGCGCCTGCCAGCCGAATACTTGCAACTCGTTACTGCGCTTTCTTTTGCAACACCAGCGTGAAATCTTTCTTACAGGTTTGCGTGGGATCGTCGAAAGCCTCAGCTGCGAGATCGTCTTTCGAGGCATGGAACACCAGCCCATGTTTGATGTTGTCCGGGAGTCCGGTGAATCGCGCCTTGCCATCGGCGTTAGTTCCAACTTCCAAGTCGAGCTTGTGAAAACCTCCAAATCGGTAGGCGATGTGGACGCGGATTTTCGCGTCGAACACCGGCGCGTTGTTTGAGTCGGTGACCGTGAAATCCGCAGTACATGGGCCGATGCCGCCATCGATGACCGGGACCGTCTTCGCATCGGCGGCAGAATTCTGTGTTTGCGAGAAGGCGACAAGTGGAACGACGAAACAAATTCCGAAAGCGAGGCAGGCAGCGCGAAAACATTGCGAGTTCATGAGTATAAGATTAGCCCAGAACGCCGAATGAGACCTAGGAAAGCTCTGATTAAGTCCCGCCTTTGGGGGTTCTGTCATTCTGAGCGAAGCGAAGAACCCCATGCAAGCCGGTGCCAGCAGCGGCTTCGCGAGGAATTTCTTCTACTGTTTCGGTTCGTCCCGTCTTGCTTCGCACGTAATCAGAATTTCCCTGTCGCGCCCCTCGCATTCTTCCCTCGACCCTGTGCTAGATTCAAGGATCGATGGATTCCGCTCCCACTGTTTCCACCCAAGCCCTGACGCGCCGCTTTGGCGAGCTGACGGCCGTCGAGGACGTCAATCTGCGCGTGGCTGCCGGTCAGTTCTTCGGTTTTCTCGGGCCGAATGGGGCCGGCAAATCCACGACCATCAAAATGCTCACGGGGCTTCTCGCGCCTTCGGCGGGCCGCATTGAGATTCTCGGCCTCGATCTGGAGAAGAATCCCGTCGAGGTAAAGCGGCAGATCGGAGTCGTGCCGGAAGGCATGGCGCTGTTTGGACGCCTCACCGGATCGGAGTTCCTCAACTTTGCCGGACGCATGTATGGTCTCGATCGCGAAACTGCATCGAAGCGCGCGGCCGAATTGCTCGACTTCATGCAACTCGCCGATCAGCCGAAGAAACTGGTCGCGGATTATTCTCACGGCATGCAAAAGAAACTTGCCCTGGCCGCGGCCGTGATCCACGGGCCAAGAGTTCTGTTTTTGGATGAGCCATTCGAAGGCGTGGACGCGATTGCCGCCGGCACGCTGAAATCGATGCTGCAGAGGATGATCGCGCACGGCGCCACCGTCTTCCTGACCTCGCATGTGCTCGAAATTGTCGAGCGGCTGTGCAGTCATGTGGGAATCATCCACAAAGGACGGCTGGTGGCGCAGGGCTCAATGGAGGAACTTCGTGCCGGCGTCGATGCCCAGACGCAAGAAGCAGAACGAACTTCCGCCGGCGAGAAGATGACACTGGAAGAGATGTTCCTGCACATCGTAGGCGGATCGCGTAATGCGGAGCAGGAACTTTCGTGGCTGGGTTAGATCGGGCTGGTCAGATCGGGCTGGGTTAGAGCATGCCGGTTAGATCATGCCGGTCAGACCATGCCAGGCTCCAGTTCAGTTATGGCGCGCCCGCAGACGCCGCAGCGCGAGCAGTCGCCTGAGAGCGTCGCGGCGATGCACAATGGACATAGTTCGCAGCGAGTAGTCAAAGCGCGCGCCGCAATCGCAGCACACCTTGTAGGTCCGGCCGCGCAGTGTGAATACCCGGCTCAAATGGCGATGCTGACAACCAAGAACGTACTCCAGGAAAGCAGCCAAAGGATGCATCATGCGATCCAGCAACGGTGGTTCATCGCTTCGGGTCACTTCTACCTCCCACCACACGTCATTGTTTCATGATAAAAAGCAGAAAGCTGGTGAGCGGTTCCACTCGTGCTGGTGATAAAAATCACATCCACTCCCGTTCCGCCAACGTTTCAGAATGGGACAATGTTCGTTCTTGGAGCGGATTCTCGCCTTGCAAAAGGTACTTACAACCATGAGTTCCCCTACTAACCCTTTGCGGCAGCTCATCACCGTTGGCTATCTCCGCTGGCGAATGTTCGTCAATGGCCTGCGCACGCGGCGGGGAAAAACCGAAATGGTCGCGCGCAGCGTCGTCGGTTTCGCATTCGGTGTCGGCGCGCTGCTCGGCGCTATCTTCACCGGAGTCGGATCGTGGTACTTCGTCTCGCAGGCCAAAGCCGAGTATCTGGCGGCGATTTTCTGGGGAGTGTTTCTGTTCTGGCAGATGTTCCCGGTGATGGCAACCGCCTTCACCAACAATCCCGATGCGTCCGATCTGCTGCGCTATCCCCTGAGTTATCGCTCCTACTATTTTGTGCGGCTGGCCTACAGCGCATTTGATCCCGCCACGGCGCTGGGAAGTACCTGGCTTTTTGGCATGTTCCTCGGCATAGTGGCGGCCAGGCCATTCTTGTTGCCCTGGGCCTTCGCGGTGCTGTTCACCTTCGGCGCGTTCAACCTTCTGCTCATGCAGATGATTTTCGCGTGGGTCGAGCGCTGGCTGGCACAGCGGCGCACCCGCGAGATCATGGGAGTGCTCTTCATCCTGCTGATGCTGAGCTTCCAGCTTGTCGGCCCGGTGATGGAGCGGTACGGCCAGCGCGCGCGGCCAGTAATTCAACGCGTGACCCATATATTCGCGCCCGTGCAGGCGATCCTGCCGCCCGGGCTTGCCGGCAACGCCATCACATACGCGACTCGCGGAAAGTTTCCGGATGCCGTCACTTCCCAACTCGCATTGATGGCGGTCGCTCTTCTCATGGGATTTCTGCTGCATCTGCGCCTGCACGCCCAGTTTCGCGGAGAAAGTCTTAGCGAATCGGCCGTGCCGGCTTCCGCGGAAATAGCGCGTGCGCCTTATGTGGGATGGCATGTGCCTGGCCTGCAATCGCCCGTGACTGCGGTCCTGGAAAAAGAACTCCGCTACGTGGCACGCAGTGGGCCCATGCTGCTCACCCTGATCATGCCGATCTTCATGGTAGCTGTCTTCCGCGTGGGAGGCTTGAACCGAACCATGGGAAGCTTCGCCACGCGCGTGCCCTCGATGGCGTTTCCCATGGCAGCCGGATACGCGCTGCTGGTGCTGACGAATCTGGTCTACAACAACTTCGGGGGCGACGCCGGCGGCATTCAATTCTTCTACGCGTCACCGGTGCGCTTCAGTCAAATCGTGATGGCGAAGAATTTGACGCACGTGGTCGTCCTGCTCGCCAATACCACGCTCGCCTGGGCGGCGGTTGCCATGCTTTATGGAACTCCCTCGGTGTCAGTAACTATCGCCACCGCTGCGGCGTTGCTCTTCGCTGCGCCGATGAACTTTACTGTTGGGAACCTGCTCTCGGTGTACTCGCCAAAGAAACTCGACTTCTCGACTTTCGGCCGGCAGCGCGCCGCGCAGACCACGGTGTTGGCCAGCGTGGGCGTGCAGTTCGTAATGATCGGAGGCGTCGTGGGCGCGTTTTGGCTGTCGCGGACGTATGGCAGCCTGTGGATCGCAACCGCAATCTTTCTCGGGCTTTCTGCCATTACTCTTTCGGTTTACGTTTTCGCTCTCCGCCGCATGGACGACCTCGCACTCAAACGCCGTGAGACGCTGGTAGCTGAATTGGCCCGGACATAGGTCTGCCCCTCTTCGGGAACTCGTGACCAGGCTTGAAACATGCCAGAACTGCCCGACATTGCCGCTTACCTCACAGCACTCAGGCCCAGGATCATCGGCCAAAACTTGCAGCGCGTTCGGCTGGCGAGCCCGTTTGTGTTGCGCACCGTACAACCTCCGCTGGCCAGCGCGGAAGGAAAGTCGGTGCGCGAATTGCGCCGTGTCGGGAAACGCATTGCCTTCGGATTGGACAACGATTTGTGGCTGGTGCTGCACCTGATGATTGCCGGCCGGCTGCATTGGAAAAAGCCTGACGCGAAGCTGGGAGGGCGAAACCAACTGGCCGCTCTCGATTTTCCGCATGGCTCGCTGGTGCTGACCGAAGCGGGATCGAAACGCCGAGCGTCCTTGCACGTGGTCAGCGGAGAGGAAGGGCTGGGCGCGTTAGACCCCGGAGGCATCGACGTATTTGCCAGCGACCTTGAATCATTTCGCAAGGCACTGACGGCCGAGAATCGAACGCTGAAACGGGCGCTGACCGATCCGCGAATTTTGAGTGGGATCGGCAACGCGTATTCCGATGAGATCCTGTATGCAGCACAGTTGTCGCCGATTGCGCTCACGCACAAGTTGCAATCCGAGCAGTGGGAGCGCCTATTCTCCGCGACGCGCGAAACGTTGACGTTGTGGATCGAACGTCTGCAGAACGAGGCACGACGAGCTTTTCCGGAGAAGGTCACGGCCTTCCGCGAGGAGATGGCAGTGCACGGGCGCTATGGAATGCCGTGTCCGCGTTGCGGAGAGAAAATCCTGCGCATTCGCTATGCGGACAATGAAACGAATTACTGCGCTCGCTGCCAAACGGGAGGGAAAGTGCTGGCCGATCGCAGCTTGTCGCGGCTGCTGAAGTCCGACTGGCCGCGCACGCTCGATGAACTGGAGGCGTTGAAGAAACGGTAGCCGCGCTGGTGAAAGATGCACCTCAGAACTTTGACAACGGTCATCCCGCATTCCATTTTGGGAATTTTGGATCGCCATTTCTCCAACAATAGCCAGTAGCTAATTTCGCGTTACAATGCGATCCTAGCGCCTCACTCCGTTCGAATGACTCTTCCTCGTTCCGCTCCTCAAACATCGCTCATATCGCATCCTTGTGCGTTCTAGAGGCATTCTGCGCGACGTTCTGATCCCCACCTGCCGCTCATTGACGCAAGGTATCCCATTAGTCTTTTCAATAGCTTGTGGCTAAGTACTTGAAAACACGTGGAGGCTCAACTACTTCTCCGCCTCGTCGCGAATGTGGGTGAGAACGCGCATGTGAATCTGGTGGATGATCACGTCCGACCAGAGCCGCCAATAGGCTGCGGGCCACAGTCCGTGGTGATACCAGGTTGTGCCTTCCAGTCGCGTTTGTCCGTTGGGCAGAGGCGTCAACAGGAATTGTCCGCTATTCGATTCGAGATATCCGTGCAGATGGGGAGGATCGATGCGCGAGTAAAGCGTCCACTCCTGCATGGGCGCGGGGTTCGACGTGACGGAAAACTTCAGACGGTGCGGCTCATCCCAGACTTGAATCGGCTCGACGAACGCTCCCGTGGAAAAGACACAATGGCGCTCGGCACCGACGCCGTGGCCGATCATCTCGGCGCGAATGGGATAGGCGATGCCGGCGCGGAAAAGGAGTTCCCTGGGCGGCGGAATTTCGGTAAAGGCGACAACCTCTCGCCAAACACGCTCCGGCGGTGCATCGATGACGATCGCCGAACGCACAATGAACGTCGGCGGCAACGGAGCAGCGGCATGCTCCAGCAGCTGAACTCCGGGTGTGAGCAGGACGAGGGCGGCGAGAAATGCTGGTGCTCCCTCAGGAAACCATCGGCGGCGTTGCACGACATATCCGCAGGATCCGCCGAAAGCGGCCAGGGGCAAGGCCAGCGGTGCGGCCATAATGAGGCAAAAGACGCCTTCGATGGCCACCCCGATGAGGGCCGCGCCGAGGATGGCGACGGAGAGACACGCAACTCCCACGCAACTGCCCAAAGTGCGGAACTGCCGCGCTCCGTAAATCAGCGCCGCTCCGAAACCCATGGTGAAGGGGACAGCGACGAAGAGTCCCCAGCCGTAGTTCGTAAGCACACGGACGCCCAACCACACGAGAGCGAGGCCGATTGGAACCGTGAAGAGCAGCGAAACCGCAGCGCTGCCGACGACATTTTCCGGGAGCATTGAGACGAAAGAGCGCCGCTGAGCTTGCGGCTTGGCTAGCGCCTGCACTGAAGTGTCGCGCTCGGGCAACACGCAGAGGACTAGAAACAAGAGCAGATTTAGAAACGGGAAGAAAAAGAGTACGACCAACGGCGGCGGCAGGGCCGCGCTGCGGAGACGCTTCAGCGTTAGGGTGACGCCCAGCCAGATAAACGGGAACGCGAGCGCCAGCATGGTATCGAGAAAGATCGCTTCGTTGCCGCTCAGTCGGGTGATGTGCGCCACTTCGCGGATTGGCACCCAGTAGTTGAACAAGCTCCAGGGACGATGAAAGCCAAAGGCCACGATGCGGTCGAGGTTGTGCTTGATGGCGAATGCGAGGATTCCCACGACTGCATAGGGACCGCGGGCGATGGTGCCGCCGGGACGCCACAGGTCTGCGAATCGAGTTTTCATTTCCTTCCCCAATCCGTCGCCAAGTGTTTAGACAGATATATCGGTTATTTCTGTCATTACAGAATTTACAGATAAACCTCGCGGGATGTCAAGCGGAATAGGAGGCGGCTACTTCTTCTCCGGCCGTGCGATGAAGCGGTACCCCACGCCGCGAACGGTCAGCAGGTGGCGGGGCTGGGCGGGATCGTCTTCGATGTAGCGGCGGAGGCGCACGATGAAATTGTCGATGGCACGGGTGTCGGTGTCTTCGTGAAGCCCCCAGACTTCTTCGAGGATCTGCTTGCGCGAGACTACCCGGCCGTCATTCTTGATCAGGTGGCGAAGAAGCTCGGATTCCATCAGCGTGAGTTGGATGACGCTAGCGCGCGCGTGAAGCTCGAGGGTGCCGAAATCGATGGTCTTGCCGTTGAATGAGTAGGTAGCGAAATCATCGGGAACGCGACGGTCGGCCTGGCCGACCACAGTTTGACCTGCATCCTGAGAGTTCCGCAGCCAGGTACTGCGACGCAGCAGGCCCTGCAGGCGAGCCAGAAGAATCGAGAGGTCAAAAGGCTTGGCCAGGTAGTCGTCGGCACCGGAGGCGAAGCCTTTGAGAACGTCTTCAGGGCGGCCGCGGGCGGTCAACATCAGCACCGGGACATAATTGTGAGCGGCCCGAAGCTCGGAAACGACACTGAACCCGTCCTTGCCGGGCAACATGATGTCGAGCACAATGGCATCGAAATTTTCTTTTTTCTCGAGTAGACGATCGGTGGCGGACTCGCCGTCGCCAACCACCTCGGCGGAGTAGCCCTCGGCTTCAAGGTTGAAACGTAATCCCTGCGCCAGGTGGTCTTCGTCCTCCACGACAAGCACACGGCTCATGCCGTCGACCTCGGCAGTTCAATCGTCACGGTGGTGCCTTGTCCTTCGCCTTCGCTCTGGGCTGTGACTTTCCCGCCGTGTTTCTTGGTGATGGCTCGCACGATGAACAGTCCGAGGCCGGTGCCTTTTACATGACCGAGAGAGCGCTGGGTGACGCGGTAAAAGCGCCTGAAAACGCGCTTGACGTCTGCGGGTGGAATGCCGACCCCGTGGTCCTGCACCTTCAATAAAACGTGCTTGTCGTCTGGCGATTCGAGGCGCACGCGGACGTCGACATTGTTGCCGGAATACTTGATGGCGTTATCGATTACGTTGAAAACCGCCGTGCGCAGATCTTCCGGGTTCCCGCGGACATGCACGCCGTCTCTGGCTCCGTCTGTTCCTTCTTCGTATTGGAGCGATTCCGGTTGCAAATGATGACGAGTGCGCGCCGCCTCCATACACTCGTGCACGAGCTGTCGAAAATCGACATCCGACTTGTCGCGGCCGGCACGCTTATCGCCGGCACGGCCCGCACGCAGGACCTGCTCCACCGTCTCCATGAGGCGATCGGTGTCGCTGAGCATGAGCCGATAAAACTCCTGCCGTTGCGCATCTGCGAGGGCACGGCGCTGCAGAGTTTCGAGATGAAGGCGGATTGACGCGACTGGAGTCTTCAGCTCATGAGTGACGGCGTTAATAAAGCTGTCGTGCTGTTCGCTGCGGCGGATTTCGCGCAAGAGGAAGGTCGTGTTGACGATCATGCCGGCGATGATCAGAGCGAAGAAGATCACGCCGAAAAACAAGAGCACGCCTTCGCGCCAGTTGAGGATGATCCATCCAACGTTGAGCGCGACGGCGAGGGCAACCAGGCCAATGCCCAGGAAAAGGAAGAAGAAGATCGTGCCGCGGCGGCTCGTGATGCGCATGGCGTTCCGAGCTTCATTTTAGCGCGGAGGGAGCAAGCTGCAGTTAGTCGTGGCCCTGTGGGTCCGATTTTTCACCACAGGGCACAGGGGGAGCACAGAGGCGAATCGCGCCAGAGCTGTTTTTGTCCCACGTCTCGCAAAACCAGCGAGACGTGGGGCACCCACTAGTGGTGATTCTTACGTCGTGGACTTGGCCGGCTCGGCTTGCATCTGATTGCCGGGAGCGCCTGGTTGCGGGGCATACTTGGAGGCGCATTTGGCCTGCAGGGCTTTCGCGTGGAAGACGCCGTCGCGTCCAAAGCTGCCATCGGCCAGAGCCTGCGAATCGTCTTTGAAAGTGTCCGGAGGAGCCTCGGTGCCGGTGTAGTCGACCGAGAGATGCTGGTCCTGCTCGATGAGCACAAATTGCACGTGCGTGCCGTTGCGCTTGATCGATCCCGGCTCGACGTTGCCGGCAACACGGAGCCGCTTGGTGTAGGCGCCGTCGCCCATCTTGTGCAACTCGGCGATGGTCACGTAGTAACTCTTGCTGTCCTGCACGCCAGTGTAGGCGAGGTATCCGAGAAGGACGAGGATGACAGCGGTAGCTGCCCCGAATTTCAAGTAAGTGTTGGTCTGCGACGACATGGAAAACCCCGCTTCTGAAAGTGTAAGAGGGAAGGGATGCGGAATCAAGGTTGGGGGGTCAGGGGTCAGGGGTCAGGAGTCGGGAGTCAGCGAATCGAGATACAGCGCCGAATTTCACGCAGGAAAAGCCGCGAAAAACAAAAGGCCGAGGTAGCGAGATACGTCCCCCAGGTGAGACGTACCCCGCCGTTCCCCGGCGCGCTGCGCCGTCAACTATCAACAGCGCAAGGGCTGCAAACTGCGATGAGCGGCAACATCGTCGAAGCTGAATCTTCTTTTTCGCGCACCGCCGAACGCGCGTTCGCTGTGACCGTGCCGCTAAATCAGTTCTGTTTGTGAGGACTGCGATAGGACGCAGGATAGAGAAGAGCCAAAAAGTAAATGTCACTCGCGAGTCAATTCGCAGTTAACTTCTTGTCACGATCAGCCAGGAGACGCCCAGTCGCGGCGCGTGTCTGAGTGCCTTCCGTAACTATGGTCATCCAGTGCAAATCTGATCTAATTTTCGCGAGGGTGACGGGTACGCGCCTTCTAACCAAGCTATGAACCTAAGAACTCTCGCGATTGTGATCGTTGTGACTTTCGCAGCAAGGTGCTTTGCTTCCGATCGGCTCGTTTACGCCGTAACGCACAATGGCAAGAGCGAAATTTTCTCTGTCTCTCGCGAGGACACTCAGCCGAAACCAGTCCTAAGTGACGAGGCCACGACGGTCAAATTCGGGTTTATGTGGCGCTCCGGCACGGGCGCGCATCCCGACACGGCCGTTTTGGGCAATCATATGTACGCGCCGGGAAAAGAGCTAACGTCCTCCAGCGGTCGTCGCGCGACGGGCATCTTCGATTTCGCACTGGATGGATCGGGGAGCGTTCGGAAGATTCTAGATCTTCCGCCGGAGGAGCGCGTCGACCTGCTGAGCGTCACCAACGACGGATCGAAGCTGGCGTATCTCAGCTTGACGGGAAACAGCCTCACGCTTTTCGTTCACGACCTAAAGACCGGAAGTCTGCGGCACAAGATCGACGTGTTGAAGATCGCCGGAGGGTGCAACGTGTCCAGCATTGGCTGGCTGCAGGACAACACGACTCTGTCGTTCACGCTGGAAGAAGGCCCCGCCGATGCGCCAGACGACAGCGAGGATAATCCACAAGAGACGACCGTGGATGAGCCCAGCACACAAGTCGGCACGTGGCTTGTCCATGAGGACGGAACATCCCTGACTCATCTTCCCGCGCCAACCGGGACGCTACACGAAGCGGGATATCGGACGCTGCAAGATCCTCCGCCAGTGATGTTGGGCGAAGTTGACGAAAAATATATTTTTGAAGTTGCGCTACAGAATTCGACCGGAAAGCCACAAATTTTCTCAGCGCTGGCGCTGGCGGATCCCAAATCAGGCGAGAGCCGGCGAGTCACGCCGCAGGGCACCGGATTTTCGCAGTTCACGGTATCGCGCAGTGGCAAGTTTGTGGCGTACATCCAGCGGGACGCGGACACGTTCGTTGGCAACAAGCACGTGGTCCCGCCCACGCATTTATGGATACGACCACTGGCCGGCGGTGATGCCCGTGAAATGCTCTCAATGCAAGTGAGCACGGAAACACGGACGGCACTAACCCTGATTGGGTGGGCGAGCGAGTAGGAGCGAATGAAGTCATTACCGCGACGGCGCTACTCAATCTCAATGTTGCCGGAGCCGGTCTTGAGCTCGACCGTAGGACCACCTTTGCCGACTTGTCCACGAAGGTCGTGAGGGCTGCGGTCGCCGCGAATGGCGATGGTGTCGGCCGTCTCGATGCTGCCTGAGCTGGTGTGTGCGGCCAGTGCGAAGTTCGCCGACTCCGGGACCTGCATGCGCACCATTCCCGAGCCCGTGTCCAGATGCCAGTCGGCGGTGGGATTGCCAGAAACGCGGATTGCGCCGCTGCCGGTCGTCACTTCCAAGCTGCCGGCAAGGTCATCCACCTCGACATCGCCGGAACCGGTGATGATCTCCATGCCCGCATTCAGGCTATCGGCGAGAAGAACAGCGACCGTCTGCCCAGGATTGTCGGTGAGCGTCAAGGCAAACTTCTTCTTGCTTGAAGACGGCTTTGCGCGGTTGATAGTGGCGGCGCGGATCGTGCCTGTGCCAGCTTTGACGTGCACTGATCCGCGAATATCTCGCAGACTGACATCGCCCGAACCGCTGCTCACATGAGTGTCGCCATTGATGTGCGATATCTGCAAATTGCCCGAGCCGCTGCTGGCGTCGAGCGGTCCCTGAATGCCCTCGATCGTCTGTTCGCCGGAACTGGTTTCGCTGCGCATTTGGGCGTCGGGCGGGGCGATAATCTCGTAAGAAATGGAAATGCCGCGTGTGAGATTGGGATTGCCGAAGTGGCCGATCTGAACGCTGCTGCCATCTCCGCCACGCACGATGGGTGGATTCGTTTCAATTGATCGGATTCGTCCTTCGAGGTCGGCGTCGTTTGCGCCCTCGTCGGCGTGAATGGTCGCGTGGATCTCAAGTTTGCCCGCCTCCCCAGTATGGACCGAGATATCGCCCGATTCCGTCACCACATCGATCTCGACGCGGGCCGAGACCGGAAGAGTGTGATCAAAACGGCCTTCCACAGCAGCTTGAGACGGCGTGGCCAGCATGGCATGGGCGAGGAAGAGACAGCTCAAAAGAAGAATGCGCATACGCATGCGTGGTTCGTCTCCAGCCTAGTAGACGAACCACGCACCCATTGGATAGCGATCCGGCAGCCCTGCTTCAGGAACTACCAGACGTGACAGGCGTTTTCGGCGACCATCGGCTGGCCAGCCTTGCAGCCCCAGGCTCTCTGGAACTCAGGCATGTTCTCGACGACTCCGTCGACGCGATACTTCCCCGGAGAGTGCGGATCGACGCTGACCAACATGCGAGACATTTCAGGACGGCGCTTCTCGCACCACACGCGGGCGAATCCGAGGAAGAAGCGCTGTTCAGGCGTGAAACCGTCGATCTTCTGACCTTCCTTGCCAGTCTTGTCTTCGGCGATCAAGCGTTCAAGCGCAGCCAGCGCGATGCGGGCGCCGCCGTTGTCAGCGGTATTTTCGCCTAACGTCAGCTTGCCGTTTAGTTTCAGGTTGTCGACGGCGACGAAGTTCGAGTATTCGTCGGAGACGCATGCGGCGCGCTTCTCGAATTCCTTGCCGTCCTCGGGAGTCCACCAGTCGTGGAGGTTGCCTTGAGGATCGAACTTGCGTCCTTGGTCGTCGAAACCGTGGGTGAGTTCGTGGCCGATCACGAGGCCGATGCCGCCGAAGTTGACGGCGTCATCCATGTTCTTGTCGAAGAACGGAGGCTGCAGAATTCCCGCGGGAAATACGATCTCGTTATAGTTCGAAGCGTAGTAGGCATTGACGGTAGGAGGCGTCATGCCCCATTCTTTGCGGTCCAGCGGCTTGTCAATCTTGGCGATCTCCCGCTTCGTTTCAAATTCGTCAGCGCGGGCAATGTTGCCCAGCAAGTCGTCGGGCTTGATGGTGACTGAGCTGTAGTCGCGCCAGACATCGGGATAGCCGATCTTGTTGCGAATGGCCTGCAGCTTGACTTTGGCCTGTTTCTTGGTCTCGTCGCTCATCCAGGAAAGATTTTGGATGTCAGAGTCCAGCGATTTTTCCAGAGCGTCGACCATCTTCAACATGCGCGCTTTGCCTTCCGCGCCGAATGTCGCGTCGACGTAGCGTTGGCCGAGGGCCTCGCCCAGTTCGCGATCGGTGAGACTGACGCAACGCTTCCAGCGCGCCTGAATCTCTTTTTGCCCGGTGAGCGCCTGCTGGAGCTTGAACTGCGCGTCGACGAACGGTTGCGAAAGCCATGGCGCGCCTGCACTCAGCACATGCCAGCTGACGTAAGTCTTCAACGCATCCAAAGATTCCGCCTGCAACACGCCATTGACCTGCTTGAAGAATTCAGGATTGCCCACATTCAGCTCGTTGAACTTGGGAGCACCCACATCGGTAAAGAAACGGTCGAGATAAAAATTGGGCGCGAGAGCGACCGCCTCTTCGCGCGTCATCTTGTGATCGAGATTCTTGGGGTCGCGGCGCTTGGTGCGGTCCATGGCATCGACGGCGAGCATGGTTTCAATGCGCAGGACCGTTTCCGCGGAATCGGCCGCCTGTTGCGGACTCTGCCCGGCGAGCGTGAAAAGCTGAGTGGCGTAATCGATCAGGCGGCGGCGCTTCTCGACCTGATCGGGATCGTCTTTGATGTAGTAGTCACGGTCTGGCAAGGTGAGTCCACCCTGGTCGATATAGGCGATCACCTGGTCGGCGTTGTGGAAGTCGGAGCGGGAGTAGAAGTTGAACAGAGGACGCGGGCCGACGAGGTGCACGTGCGCGATTTCGTCGATCAGTGCAGCTTTGTCGGGCACCGCAGCGATGCGGTCCAGTTCGGGCTTCAGTGGTGCAATTCCCTTTTCATCGGCGGCCTTCTCGTCCATGCACGATCCGTACAGATCGCCGATCTTCTGGTCGATGGCGTTACGCTTCGTGCCGCCCTTGGCCACCTTTTCCAGGATGTCGCGTTCGACATCCATATTGCGTTCGCGCAACTCGACGAAGCTCGCCCAGCTGGACTGGTCAGGAGGAATTTCAGTGTTCTTGATCCAGTTGCCGCAGGCGTATTGGTAAAAATCAACGCACGGGTCGATCGATTTATCGATCGTGTCGAGATTGAAACCGGGAGCGGGTTTGCTTGACGATTGCGCGAGGCACAGCGAACCGAGTAACGCGAGGCACACGACTGCGAGGCAGAAGCTGAGAAAACGCATGGGGTCCTCCCACAGAAAAGAACTCGCGATTGTATGCGATAGGAGTAGTGACAATCAAAAATTTGCGGCGGGTTTTTGCACTGCCGAAGAGAAGGAGGTGCCATCAGCCTACAATTACACACCAGCGATGTAATTGTTGTGCTTAGTTGTGCCTAAGGGAGACTGCGGCCGCGGCCATGAGCACTCAGAAGCTGCCTCACTGATGAAGCACGAGAATGAGTCCGATTTCCCTCAGCGGCTAAAGCCGCAGCATTTGCGGGCTTTGGCGGCACGGCTGAAGCCGTGCCCTTCCCAAAACCATTTATTAGACAGTTTCTCACTCAATGGCCGCTTCCAGTACCTGCTCGGCTTCCAACTCGCCCTCTTCTTGCATGAACGCAAAGGCTTCCTGCGGCACGGGGTTCTGCCAGACGGGCGCGAAAGATTGGCGGTGCAATGGAGTAGGTCCGAACTCGCGCAACGCCGCAATGTGTTTGGGAGTGCTGTATCCCTTGTGCGAAGCCAGGCCGTACTCGGGAAATACAGGGTCCCACTCGCACATCATGCGATCGCGCTCCACCTTTGCCAGAATCGAAGCGGCAGCGATCGAGGCCGAGAGCGCATCGCCGTGGATGATGGCTCTCTGCGGCAATTCGCAATCCAGCTTAAGCGCATCGATGAGCAGATAGTCGGGAAGCGGCGCCAGCTGCAGCACGGCCTCTTTCATCGCCAGACGGGACGCATGATAGATGTTGATCTGGTCGATGCGCGCCGCATCGACAGCCGCTACAGCGTAAGCGATGGCGTGCTCGCGAATCCGCGGGGCCAGCAGCTCGCGGCGTTGCCGCAGCAGTAGCTTTGAGTCACGCAGGCCGCGAATGCGGTATCCGCGATCGAGAATCACTGCCGCCGCGACTACGGGGCCGAAGAGCGATCCGCGGCCGACCTCGTCAACGCCTGCCACGAGCAGGGCGCCAGTCTCCCAAGCAAGCTTTTCATATCGCAGCGTGCACCGCAGTCGCTTCAGCAGACGGAGCTTCGCTGCCGAAGGCGAGAGGCTGCGCTTGGCATCTTTTGCGGCCGTCTTTCTGATCGTGGGAGACAAGGGATTGACACCATCTTCGCGCTGCTCTGGATTCCGCGCAACAGGGGAAAATGTGGAAAACACGCATGCGTACTGAGAGCGCCAAACGCGCAAGAACAGATTCCGTCTCACACGAGAAGCACCGCAGGAAATTCGGTTTCCCTCAGGCGCTAAAGCGCGGTCGTATTTTTCAATGACTTATCGGCACGAGTAAACTCATGCCCTTCCCGATTATTACTCATTTGATTCGTTTTTCCGCAGCCTGTGAAAGCCGTGCCCTTCCCAAATCATCTTCGAAATAGCAGGGTGGTTTCTAACGACCTCAGCCATACAATCTTTGAGCATTTCCTGCGGATGTCCTTTCTCCACCCCCACTTCGGCGCCATACAACACTCCCTTTCAGTAACCAAGGTGAAGATTACATACGTACGATTGTCCGGAAGGACATGTACTGCTATGTTCAGGCATCCGAAACGCCAGATTTGACGCCGGATTCAGCGGAGCCGGCCCAAACCGGGGAATGGACACAAGCAGAAGATGACCGGCACATCACAACTGGTGACCACCGCTGCAGGCGACGTCCTCTCGTCGCAGAAAGTTGTTCACGTCGCCATTCCCGTCCGCTGGAGCCTGGTCGCCCCCGATGGGCGTGGCCCGGTGGAGACGGCCTGTACTTATGACATTCATCCTCATGGGGCGCGGCTCATTGGAACGCGCCCGGTGAGGGTAGGGGACCTGGTTCAGATCGAACGTGGACGCAATCGTGCCTTATGCCAAGTAGTCTGGACTGCGGAACCGGATTCCCCACTGGGTGGCCAATTCAGCGTGCAGTGCGTGGAAGGCAAGGCACCGTGGGAAGAAGAACTGAACCAGGCAGAGGAAAAATATGCGCCGCTGATCGCGAATGCGTGGCAACGGCGAGATTTCTTGCGACATACCGATAATCGCCGGCGCCGTCCACGGTACTCAGTGGAAGGCACAGCCGACTTGAGCGATGGCCTGCAGCGCGTGGAGGGAAGCGTTCAACAACTTTCCGAACTAGGCGCACGCCTTTCGACGCAGCACTCGTTGCCGCTCGGAACCGATCTTCGCCTGACGCTCAATGTTCTGGATGTGAACGTCGGCCTGAAAGCACGAGTCAAGAACCTTTTCGACAGCGATGGAATGGGAGTGGAGTTTCAGCAGATTCGGCGCGGTGATCGGCCGATGTTGGATTATGTATTGCGCCGGCTGAAAGCCACCAGAATCGAGGAATTCATCAAAGTGGAAGTTGTCACAGAACCGATGGCCGCAGCCGCCGGTTAAGCATCCGGGGCCGGCTTCCAGCCTGCAGCCGGCGCCGATTCTGCCCGCGTACCGCGATGGTAGTACCTGAGTCAATCGCGTCCGTTGCCGAGAAATTCCATCCGCCGCAGGTTCGGCAACGGACGCGATCTTCCTTCCGGTCCAGACTATTCGACGTCGCGAAGCCGCGCAGCTTTGCCTCTCAGCTGGCGGAGGTAGTACAACTTCGCGCGGCGCACCTTCGAAGAGCGCACGACATCGACCTTGTCGATGACCTTCGACTGGATGGGGAAGATGCGCTCGACGCCGTGTCCGAAGCTCATCTTGCGCACAGTAAAGCTGGCCTGCGGCCCGCGGTCGCGCTTGATGACCACGCCTTCGAAAGCCTGCAGGCGTTCCTTGTCGCCTTCCTTGATCCTGACATGTACGCGGACGGTGTCTCCCGGCGCGAATGCCGGAATGTCGGAGCGTTTCGATTTCGCCAGTAATTTTTCGATGATTAAGTTCGACATAGTCGTGCCCTTCGTGTGGGATGTGCGATCAACCAGCAGCATCGCGCTTTAATCTCTGAATCAACTTCGCATCTTCATCGTTCAGTTGCGTGCTTTCCAGCAAATCCGGGCGATTGCGCAGCGTTTTCTCGAGCGCCCGCTGGTGCCGCCAGCGGCGTATCTCTTCATGATTGCCGGAGATCAGAACCTCCGGCACCTTCATGCCGCGAAAATCCGCGGGACGCGTGTAGTGCGGATAGTCGAGCAATCCGCCCGAACCGCAAGTGGAATCGGGCCCTTCCGATCCGGCGTGCGTGTGTTCGGTAAATGATTCCTGCCGCGCCGAAGCTTCGTTCCCCAAGGCTCCAGGAAGCAAGCGCGTCACGGCTTCGACAATCGCCACGGCGGCAATCTCACCGCCGCTGAGGACGTAGTCGCCGATGGAAATCTCGCGGTCGGCGACGAATTCGGCTATGCGTTCGTCCACGCCCTCGTACCGTCCGCAAATCAGAACCAGCCGATCGAGTTCGGCGAACTCAGCCGCGATCTTCTGCGTGAAGCGCTGCCCCTGGGCCGAAAGCAGTACGACTAATTCTTTGACGCCGGGCTTCCCAGGTTGAGCTGCAATTGCGGCGCCTGGGAGCCGCCGGTCGATCCCCAGCGCTTCCAGACACTCAAACAACGGCTCCGGCTTCAGCACCATGCCCTCGCCGCCGCCAAACGGGCGGTCATCCACGGTGCGGTGCCGGTTGTGCGTAAACTCCCGCAGATCGTGGACGGCAATCTCGACCAGACCCATCTCGCAGGCCCGGCGGGTAATCCCATGCTCCAGAGGCCCGCGAAAAAAGCCGGGAAAGATCGTGACAATATCGGCTCTCATCGTCGGCCTTTGACATTCTGACGCTCAGTGCCCCCGCTGTTGATGCTTCTTCTCGTCCTCGTTGAGAGGCGCGTTCACGTCGAGCATGCCCTCAGGAAGCAGCATGCGAATCTGCTTCTTTGGCAGATCCAGGGCTTCCAAATACGCTTCGGCAAACGGAATATCGAATTTCATTCCGCGAGAAGAAGCGACAACCAGGAGCGGGGCTTCCCCCGCGCCGAACTGAACATCCTCGACCCGCCCAATCTCGCGCCCGTGATCAAGCACGGAGCAGCCAACGAGATCGGAGATGAAGTTCCAACCCGCATCCAGCGGAGCGCGCTCACTTCGCCGGACTTGCAATTCGCATTTCAGCAGCGCTTCTGCCTGGGAAATCGACTCCACCCCGGCGAACTTCAGTACCAGCAATCCCTTGTGCGGCCAAAGTTCTTCGATCTGCAATTCGCGGCGCTCAGAACTCGCGCCCGGACCTAGAGCCCAAAGCCGCATCCCAGGCATAAACCGGTCGGGAACATCGCTGTGAATTTCCGCTGCGACTTCGCCATGCCGGCCCTGCGTCTTAACCACCCGCGCCAGCGTGATGAACTCGTCGCTCCCGGCGGATGGCACAGCGCTACTCGATGATCTCGAGGGAATAGCGCTTGCGCGCCCGGATTCCCGCGGCGCTGAGCAGGGTGCGCAGAGCCTTGGCCGTGCGTCCATTCCGTCCGATCACTTTGCCGACTTCCTCTTCGGCGACTTCTAGCTCAATGACGCCGTCATCGAACTGCTCGACGAAGACCGCATCCTGCGCCTCGACCAGCGATCGGGCAATCTTTTCGACCAATGCGCGCACGTCTGCAGTCGAATCAGTCATGAGCTTCCATTCTCTCGCGTGAAGTCAGGTCCGAATTGAAGGCCGAAACTAGGCCGCAGTCGCGGGTGTAGGAGCCGGCGTTTTCGAGAACAGCTTATGGACGCGCTCGGACATTTGAGCGCCCTTCGAAACCCAATACTCGACGCGGTCGCGCTTGAGCTCGATCGAAGCCGGATTGGTGCGGGGGTTGTAGGTGCCCACCACCTCCACCGGACGACCATTGCGCGCCCGAGCCTTCTCAATGACCACCACGCGATAGTGCGGTTGTTTGCGCGCACCCGTGCGCGCCAGCCGAATCATAAGCACAGAAGTTTATCCTTATTCCGGAAAAGTCCGGCGAGGTTCAGGCAAAGTCTTATTATGCCGGAGGTTAGGGTTATTGGCAAGGATGGGAAGGGGCTACTTGCCGGCGGCGCTCAGGGTGTCGGTGGCGCGGCGGTCCTGGGGAGTGGCGCGGAGGTTGCCGGCCATGGGCAAGGAAACTTTGGCCACGCATCCCCGCTGACCGGGACGATTGGCCAATTCGAGGGAGCCGCCGTGGGCTTCGCAGATCTGGCGGGAGAGGATCAGCCCGATCCCGCTGCCGTTGGGTTTTGTGGTGTAAAAAGGCACGAATGCATTGCTGGGATTCATCAACCCCGTGCCGCTGTCTTCAATGGTGAGAATCAGATCTTTCTCGTCCACGCGCCAGCTCAGGATGATGGGCGGCCCGGAGCGTGATTCTGAATCGCCCGTCCTGCTCGTCGCTTCGGTAGCGGGGGCAAACTCCAATACGGCTTCGGCAGCATTGCGCAGCAGGTTGATCAGCATCTGTTCGAGTTGATCGGGGTCAGCCGAGATCGACACATCGGGACCGGGCGCGACCGTCACCTCAACCCGATACACGAGCGCCGTGACCCGCTTCACCAGAGCTGGAACCGAGCATTGCCGAAATGCCGGGGATGGCATCTGTGCCAGCTGGCGATAGGCCTGCAAGAAGCGGTTCAGCGAGGCGACACGGTTTTCGATGATTTCGAAACCGCGTTCAAAGTCGCGGCGCTGTTCGACATCAAGATCGGTTTCTCGCAGCCGGGTACTCAGGCTTCCGGCAATCGACTTGATGGGAGCCAGGGAATTGTTCAATTCATGTCCGATGACGCGGATCAGACGCTGCCAGGCGCGGCGTTCTTCTTCACGCAGGGCGCGGCTGACGTCGGAAAGCACGACCAGCGTGTGTGGAACTCCCTGCTGACGAAAAGAGCTGCGGCGGACGAACCAGCGCGCGCCGCCGGCAAAGGCTAGCGAGACCAGCGTTTCGTTTTCACAAGTGAGCGAATCATCGAGCCGCAGTTCGGCCGCGGTCTTGCCCAGTAATTGCGCCGAAGATTGTTGCAGAAGCTTTTCGCCGGCGGAGTTTACGAGGCGCAGTTTTCGGACCGGATCAAAAGCAAAAATCGGGATCTCGACTTCCTCGACCACGCGCTGGACCAGGGCCGCGGCCTCGAGCGCGCCGGTCCGGTTCTGGGCCAGAAGGTCGGCGAGCGCATTCACTTCGAGCGACAGCTCTCCTAAGGCGTCGGCGGAAACCGCAAGACGGGCGCGAAAAGAATAGTCTTCTTCGCGCAGCGCGCCGACAACGTTGGCCATGGTTTGCAGCGGACGAACAATATGATCGTGCAGGGCGACGCCGATCAACAGACAAAGGAATGCCTCGCCACCGAGCAGCAGCAGTTTGGAATCCAGGGACCAGGGTTGATACCAGATGAGAATGCCCGAGACCAGGAGACCCGGAATCGCCAGCAGCATGACAAAAAGAGTGACCCGCTGCTCATAGGAGGCGCGCTTTGGTTTGTGCGGCGTGTTGGAAGAAGATCGGGTGAGCGACGGGCTAGAGCCCATACTTTTCCATCCGTCGATACAGGGCGCCGCGGCTCAGGCCAAGCGCTTCGGCGGCCTGGCTCACGTTACCCTGAAAGCGCTGCAGCGCTTTGCGGATCAGAATACTTTCAACCGACTCTAAACTCAATTCTTCCAGATTCTGGGAGGAAGTGCGCTGCGCGCCTAAGCCCAGATCGGCGGGTTGAATCTGCTCTGCACGGCACATGAGGACGGCACGCTCGATGGTGTGCTCCAGTTCGCGTACGTTGCCCGGCCAGGAATGCTGCAGGAGAACCTGCAAGGCCGCTGGGTCGAATGCGTTGATCTGCCGTCGATAGCGGGAAGCATAGTGCTTGATGAAGTGCATGGCCAGCACTGGGATGTCATCCCTTCGCTCGCGCAGAGGTGGCAAATGGATCTCGACGGTGTTGAGCCGGAACAATAGATCCTCGCGAAATTGCCCGCTCTGAGTCGCAGAGGCAAGATCAACATTGGTCGCGGAGACGATGCGAACATCCACATGCTTGCTGCGCGACGAACCCACGCGTTCTACTTCTCCCGATTCAATCACGCGAAGCAGTTTGGCCTGTTGCCGGGCAAGCACGTTGCCGATTTCGTCGAGAAATATGGTTCCGCCATCGGCCAGCTCAAAGCGTCCAATGCGATCGGTGCGAGCATCGGTAAACGCGCCTTTCACGTGGCCGAAAAGTTCGGTTTCGAAGACGCCTTCGGCCAGTCCGCCGGTATTCACAGCAACAAAAGGACGCGAGGCTCGCAGGGACAACGCATGGATCGTACGCGCGACGACTTCTTTGCCGGTACCGTGTTCGCCCGTGACCAACACATTGGCATCGGAGGGAGCGATGCGCGTGATGGTTTCGATGACCGGCGCCATCGACGCGGCGGTAGCGATCAATTCGGGACGTCCCTCGGCATTGAGCAGACGGTTTTCCGCGGAAAGGCGTTCGGCCTCCTGCAGCGCGCGATGCAACTCTACCTGCGTGCGGATGATGGAGAGCAAACGTTCGTTTTCCCACGGCTTTTGTATGAAGTCGCGCGCCCCGCGTCGCATCGCTTCGACGGCAAGCTCCACGTTGCCCCACGCCGTCATGACGATGACGGGCAGCGTGCTATCGATGCCAACGATCTCAGAAAGCAAGTCCAGGCCTTCTTGGCCGGAGGTCGTGTCGCGGGTGTAATTCAGGTCGATCAGAACGGCGTCATACGAAGTGCTGGCGAGCGCTTCCCGCACCATCACGGGCGTTCGGGCCACATCGACCTGATAACCTTCCGGCCGCAGCAGCAGGTCAATGGCGTCGAGGATATGCTGCTGATCATCCGCGGCTAAAATGCGCGGAGCACCCCGTCCGCTCCGGTTGAGAAGTGCGAGGCGTGTTTCGCGCGGCTTGGTCGATATGGGCATGGTTAGGGAGTCGACTGGCTAATCGTACCGGTGATCGCGTCGTGAATCTCGATTCCATTATGTTCCAAAGTGCTGCCGGTCGCACGGTCCAGTTCGATGTTGGCCTTCTGATTCACCGTCATCGCGGTGACAAGGTCCAACTCGGCCAATGAGAGATCGCGCTGTGCGGCCAACGTTTGGAACGTCGATCCGGCGCCCATTTCCTGCTCTTTTTTCGTGATGTCGAAAGTCCGCTGGGCCAAGTCACGCGCTTTCCGCGCGGCGTCGACACGAGCGGCTGTCTGCTCAACCACGTATTCGGCGTTGCGGACTTCGATACGGATCTGCTTGCGCAACTCCTCGCGCCGCAATTCGGCCTGGCGATATTCGAGCTCCGAACGGTACTGATCGGCTTTCGCGACGCGATTGCGGATCGGGATGTTCAGATTGAATCCGACGTAGTAATCGGGGGCGGTGTTGTTGAAAGCATTCTGCAGAGCGCCGTTGTAGGCGGTGGGAACGGTAGTGGTGTTGGGAACGCCCGGGCCTTCATTGAATATCGGACTCAGTGGTCCGGCCAATCCTGAGCCGCCGTAAAACCCGACCATCGAAAGAGATGGCAAAAGCGCGTTGCGCTCCGCCTTGCGGCTGATCTGGCGATTGAGCAGGTCGATGTCGGTTTCGCGGAGTTCCGGACGATCCTGCAGAGCTTCTGCGATGAGATCCTGAACAGGTTTGGAGGCGGCAACATTCGGCTCGACCTGCAGGCGGTCGGTCGGCACGACATCGATGGCTTCGAGTGCGGGGTCGTCGAGACTCCGCGTCAGGGCGTTTTTCATGAGCAATTCCTGCAACTGCAGGCCGGTGCGCGCGACCGTGAGGTCCTGATCGCGGCGGGAAACCTCAGCCTCGGCGCGAGTGACGTCCAGCGCGGGAATGCTCTCCAGCTGAAGTTGCTTTTTCGCATTGTCCAGCGCCTGCTGGGCGAAAGCCAACGATTGCTCGTTCACCTGGGCCTGCTGGTAAGCGCTGACCAGGTCCCAATAGATGTTCTTGATTTGGGTTACGGTTGCGATGACCTGATCTTTGAACGCGATATCGGAGATTTTCTTGTTGTTCTTCGCAATCGTAAGGTAGCGAAGATTTGGACCAAAGCCAAACCCCGCAAGCAGCGGCTGTTGGAAAGAGAAACGGAAGGCGGAACCTAAGGCGGGATTCAAGTTGAAAAAAGGGCTGTTCGTGGTCTGACGATTGTTGTTGAACGCGAAAGAGACGGTAGTGCCTGTGGGGAATGCCTGGCTGTAACCGACGTTGACTTGTCCCGTGTTGAGCTGTAGCAATGGAACGCCGTAGATCGTCTGGCTGGCCAGGGGAGTGGTTTGGTGCTCTGCGCCGACCGTGCCAAAGATGACGGGATCGTAAGAGTTCACCGGGGTGCCAGCGCCTAAGGTTGACTGCACTAAGCCGGAAGCTCCAGCCCCAGCGCCGCCCGCACCGCCAGTGGTACCGCCAGCGCCGGCTCCGGGAGCTCCTGCGCCAAAGCCGCCGATACCACCACCCGGTGTGCCCTGCACTACTCCAGCGTTGACTCCGCGAAATACGCCGCCAGCCTGCGTACGCAGAATGTCGGTATTCGCAATGGGCAGGTTATAGCGAGCGATGGCGAGATCCAGATTGTTCTCCAGCGCAAGCAGGATGGAGTCTTTCAGTGACAGGTACAGCTTGCCGTCGCGAATCAGCTGGCCGAGCCGCGGAGAATTGGTGAGCTGCGGCTGCGGCGTGTCGAGGCCGGTATAGGCACTAAGAGGATTGCGCTGTTTCGGCATCTCCAGAGAGAACGAGACAGGGTTCTGAGCTGATGCAGTCGCGGTCAGGAAAACGAGAAAGCAGGCTACGAGCCTGCGCAACTGCTGTGAGAGAGCGGACGCGATCATTGCTTCACCGCCTCTTGCGCCTGAAGCTCGGGGTTGGCCGTGTCGCCGACCATCCAGCCGTCACGCAACTGGATGGTGCGGGAACCGTAAGCGGCGTTGGCGTCGGAATGCGTAACTTGAACGATGGTAGTTCCCTGCTGATTGAGTTCGCGGAAAAGGTCCATAATCTCCTGTGCTTGCGAGGAATGCAGATTTCCGGTTGGCTCATCGGCCAACAGGAGCGCCGGTTTGTGAATTACGGCCCGGGCGATGCCCACGAGCTGCTGCTGGCCACCGGAAAGCTGGCTGGGAAACAGGTCTTTCTTGGCGACCATCTGAAAGCGATCGAGTGTGTCGGCAACCATCCCCTGACGCTGCTTGTGAGGAATATCTTTGTAGGACAGCGGCAGATCGATGTTCTCGCGCACGGTGAGGTCGTCGAGCAGGTGATAGCTCTGGAAAACCATCCCGACGTTCCGTTTCGTGACCTCGGCCCGTTGCTTTCGCTTCAGGTCGTGAATCGGCTGATCACGAAACCAGTACTCGCCTTGCCAGGCATCATCGAGCAGGGCGAGAACATTCAGCAGCGAGGATTTTCCCGCGCCCGACGGTCCCATGATGGTGATGAACTCACCTTCCTGAATCTCCAGGTTGATACGCCGTAATACCCAGAACTGTCCGGCGGGAGATTTGTAACTGCGTTCGAGATTTTTGAGTTGAATCATAGGTCTCCTAATTTTTCTTCACTCCACTCGCAGAGCTTCGGTTGGGTCCACATGGGTGGCGCGCCACGCGGGTTTCAGTCCAGCGGCGATCGAAACAAGAACCATTGCAAGCACAGCAGCCGCCAGGGTTATCGGATCATAGGGGCTCAATCCGAACAGCAGGCTGCTGACCGCGCGAACGCTGAGGATCGACAACAGCACGCCCGCAGCCAATCCAGCGCCGATCACGACCAGCACATTGTTCAGCACCAGACGAAGCACGGCGACGCGTGTTGCGCCGAGCGCCAAGCGAATCCCAAGTTCGGCGGTCCGGCGGGCCACCGTGTAGGACATCACTCCATAGAGTCCGAGGCATGCTAGCCCCATCGCCAGAAGCCCGAATATTGTGGTGAGTCGCGCGATCATCCTTTGCTGCGAGAGGCTGTTGCTGACAACTTCAGTCAGCGTGTTTGAGGCGCCTAGGGGCAGATTGGGATCAATGCTGCGGACCGCCTCGCGAATCTGGGCACTCAATTGGGCAGGATCGCCAAAGGTTCTTACATTGAGGCTTTCCACATCGACAACATCCTGCGACAGCGAATGATAGATCGTTGGTGGTGCAGCTTCACGAACATCGTTGGCGCGGGAATCCTTAACTAAACCGACGATTTCGAACTGATGCGTGTTGTTGGCATCGTATCCGTAATATTGGCCGATGGGATCTTTGCCGTGCAGAAAGTCGCGGACGAACGCCTCATTCGCAACCGCGACTTTTGGACTTTGTTCGGTATCGGAGTCGGCAAAGCTTCTGCCTCTTAGAATTGGGATGCCCGTGGTCGCAAAGAATTCCTGGCTCACGCGGCGTTCCTGGGCGGCCGTCTCGCCGTTCGGGTGCGGGACGCCGGGAAGGTAAATGTCGCTGGAATCGCCGCAACCGGAGGCCAACTCGCAACTCAACAGCGAGGCCGCGCGAACTCCGGGCAGAGTCTCAACCCTAGTAATCAGCTCGCGGTAAAGAGACGAGCGCTGCGCTTGCGAATAGCCGCCGAGATGGGTGTCGATGCGAACGGTCAGAAGATGATCACGGTCAAATCCGGGATCAAGCGCTGTGAAATTGTGCAGCGTGCGGACAAACAAACCGGTGCCGACGAGCAGAACAAGAGAGAGCGCGACTTGAGCAGCGACCAGGGTCTGTTTCAACGACCAGCGATGCGCCGAGCCGGAGGCTGACATCCGTCCACTGTTTTTCAGACCGTGAATTGGGTCCACGCGTGTGCCTTGTAACGCCGGAGCAAGCCCGAAGGCGATTCCTGTGAACACGGTTAACAGCGTGCTGAAGAGCAGGACGCGGGAATCGGCCGCGAGGTTGAGCGGAATGGGAGTGGTTCCGCTCGAGGCCCACCTTGGCAAAACCTCGGTTAGCCAATAAGCGACCGCCCCTCCGAGCATGGTTCCGATAGCCGAGAGCGAAACACATTCGACCAGCAGCTGGCGCACGAGGCGAGATCGAGTCGCTCCCAGGGAAAGCCGCACGGCAATCTCGCGCTGACGGGCCGTCGCGCGCGCAAACAACAGGTTGGCGAGGTTTGCGCATGCAATGAGCAGGATGATCCCGACCATGGCCATAAGGGCGAGCAGAGGCTTTGAGAAGTCCTCAAGCGCATAGGTGGTCAGGCCCCGTCCGCCCGGAACCAAACGCAATTGCCGCCGAAGGAGTGCCTCGCGTTCCTGGGGGTCGGAGATTGTAGCGGCAGCGCGTTCGAGTTCGCCGCGAAAGACCTGATTCAGAGCCGCAGATGTTTGCGCCATTGCAGCGGGGGCTGTAACCCGAATGAAGAATTGCAGCCAGCGGATGTCGGGCTGTGTGACCCAAGGCTCTCCCGTCTTCGCGGTGTCTCCCTGACTGTAATGTTGAGCGTAACGGACCGAGGCTTGCATGGTCGCGGGTATCCAGAATTCCGGCGCAGCGCCGACTTGTGCGCCCATGAAGTCTCGGCCCGCCACTCCGACGATCTGAAGCGGCATGCCGTTGACGACGAGTTTGCGTCCAATCACGTTGCGATCGAGCCCGAAGCGTCGTTGCCAACATCCGTAGCTGATTACGGCAACCGGGCTGCCATCGGCAATGCGATCGTCGTTCTCGCCGAGCAGCCTTCCGAGGGCCGATCCAGTCCCGAGCGCTTGAAAGAAATTTCCCGAAACGAGCTGGCCGGTGACCATCTCGGGTTCGCCGCCGAAAGACGCGTAGAATCTGCCGGGCCACGATGCCGCTGCGAGTTCGGTCTTGCCTGTCACAGCGATACGCGCACTCTGAAAGGTTTGCCAGGAGAAACGAACGCTAGCCGGTCGCCAATCATTCTCGGCGACGAGAAACAGCTGTTCGGGTTTGGTTACGGGCAGCGATTTCAGGAGCACAGCATTGACGAGCGTGAAGATGCCTGTATTCGCCCCGATCCCGAGCGCCAGCGTGAGCACGGCCACGGCGGTGAATCCGGGATTCTTGCGCAACTGCCGCAATGCGTAGCGAACGTCTTGGAAGATTCCAGTCATTTTCTTTTCTCCTCGTCGGTGCAGTTGCGCTCACTCGTACCGCAGAGCCACCATCGGATCGACCTTCGCTGCGCGGCGGGCGGGAATGAATCCTGCCAACGCGGCCACCACTGCGAGCAACAACACGACAGTCGTCAGTGACAGCGGGTCAGAACTCTTCAAGCCAAACAGAAAACTTTGCAACAGGCGGCCGCTGGCCAACGATGCCGGGATGCCAATCGCAAGCCCCACGGTCACGACCAGCATTCCCTCCCGCAGAACCAGTCGTAGAACGTCGTTGCGCCGCGCACCGAGGGCCATGCGGACGCCAATTTCGCGCGTGCGGCCGGCAACCGTGTACGACATGACACCGTAGAGTCCGATGCAGGCCAGGAGCAGAGCTAATCCTGCGAAGAACGCAGAGAGTTTTGCCAGCGAGAACTGACTGGCGGCGCTGTCGGTTACGAGGCTGTCGAGCGTACGGACAACAACTCGAAGATTCGGGTCAAACGCCTTGATTTGATCGCGAATGCTCGCCAAGGCCACAGAGGACGCGCCGCTTACCCGCGCTTCGATGACAATGCGGTAAGGATCCGGCAATTGTTGAAGAGGAAGATACATCCTGGGCGAAACCTCTTCGCGCAGCCTTTCGCTGTTGTCTTTGGCGTTGCGGCAGATGCCGACGACGGTGATTGGGCGATTAATCCAGTCCGGATCGTCGATCCGGAACTGACGTCCGATAGGATTTTGCCCGTGAAAAAACCGCTGCACCATCGCCTGGTTGAGGATTGCGACCGGTGCCGCGGATGGATTGTCCTGCACTCCGACGCCGCGGCCTTCGAGGATAGGAATGCCGACTACGGAGAAATAGTCCGGCCCCACGAAGTCTTCATATGTGCTGGTATCATCTCGCTTCGTCGCGACAAAGCCGGGAACGATAATTCGGTCGGAACTTTCGGTGCCCGAGAACAGGCCGTTGCCGGAATAGGTGACCGAGTTCACACCCGGCGTTCCGGCGATTCGAGATATGAGCTGTTCCGCCAGCAGCTTCATCTTCTCGCCTTTGTATCCGCCGCCAGCAGCGTCAATCGCCGCAATTACCACGTGGTCGCGGTTGTAGCCGAGATCCTGCGTCACCAGTTTCTGCAGACTGCGCACAAGAAGACAGGCGGCAAAAAGCACAAGCAAGGACAATGCGACCTGCCCGGCAATCAAAGTCTTGCCCCAGGCGAAACGGGAGCGGGCATCGGTGGTCGTCCGTGTCGTGTCCTTGAGCGCGGGAGACACCGAGACGTGGAGCGTCCGCAGGGCTGGGAACAGGCCGAAAAGAACGCCCGTGAAGACGCACACTGCCAGCGTGAACGCGAGCACGCGCACATCGGGAGATAGAGGAAGGACATAACCCGACGCGAAGGTATTGACCATCAGTCGTACTCCCCAGATGGCAAGAATGGAACCGGCCATACCGCCGAGCAATGCCAGAAGCAAACTTTCCGTGAGAAGCTGCCGCAAAACCCGATGCCGGCTCGCGCCGATGGCAAGGCGCACGGCAAATTCGCGGTTGCGCATCGACGCGCGCGCAAGCAGCAGGTTTGCCACGTTGGCGCATGCGATCAGCAGAACCAGGCCTACAATTCCCATTAACAAAAACAGAGGCGTGCGATAGTCGCTGCGCAAATCGGAGAAGCCGGCGCCGCCCGGCGAGACAGGGATTGTCGGCCGCTCAGTGCGCAGCATGTTGCGGTAGTCGGCCGGGAGCGATGCGCCGTAGTCTCCCTCCACCGCCTGCGGAAACACTGTGTTCAGGTTGGCCTGTGCCTGCGCAATCGTGATACCGGACTTGAGACGGCCAGTAACTGCGAGCCAGGAAACAGTGGGCGAATTTCTCCAGTTACGCCCGAGGATGATTTCCGGCTGCATGCTCAGAGGAACGAAAAGATCTTTGGACTCGCCCACGACATCGCCCCGGAATCCCTCCGGCGCCACCCCGACTACGGTGAACGGATAGCCGTTCAGGCGGACACTCTGGCCAATAATCGAAGCGGAAAGATTAAACTTCCGCTGCCAGTATTGATAGCTGAGTACGACAACCGGATTGGCGTTCTCTGCCGTGTCGTCAGAGTCTGAGAACAAGCGCCCGGCAGCCGGTTCGAGACCAAGCACCGTGAAATAGTTCCCGCTCACCATGCGCCCCGAAACGCGCTCTTTGACCGTGCTGCCGGAGCCGGCCTCGAGCTCAATTCGGTCGTTGCTCGCAGCCGCAGACATTCCAGTAAAAACAGAATTCCGATCGCGGAGCTGCTTATAGAGGGGGTAGGAAAGGACGTCCGTGCGCGGCGTTCCGCTTGAGGTCGAGTTCGGCTTTGACTGATCGCCAATGATGACAAGCTGTTGCGGATCACGCACCGGCAGCATCTTGAGCATCAGCGCATTCACGACGGTGAAGATTGCCGTGTTTGCCCCAATGCCGAGAGCCAGAGTGAGGACCGCGATGGTGGTGAAGCTCAGATTCTTGCGCAACTGCCGCAGAGCGTATCGAAGATCTTGAAGAATTCCAGTCATTTTTTCCTTATACCTAATTTGTTTTCCTACTCGCACCGCAACGCCACCATCGGCTCGACTCTCGCCGCGCGGCGAGCGGGAATGTAGGAGGCAATCAGAGCAACCAACCCCAAGACGCCTGCCGCCGCCGCCAGCGTCCACGGGTCGCGGGAACTTACGCCATACAACATGCCGGATGCCAGGCGGGTTAAAAGCAGAGCTACGGCCAGGCCGGCCAGCTCACCTGCCAGGACGAGCGTCATTCCATTTCTGACCACGAGTCGCAGAACGCCGTTGCGCTGCGCGCCTAAAGCCATCCGCACTCCGATTTCGTGTTTGCGTTGAATCACCGCATAGGACATGAGGCCATACAGGCCCACTACTGCGACGATCAATGCCAATACGGCAAAGCCTGCCAGCAGGATCGTGCTGGTGCGTCGCACCGCCATCGACTGTGCCGCGAGCCGCCGCATCGGCATCGCATCGAATACAGGTTGATCCTTGTCCTCGTCCCATATGGCGTTCCGGGCAGCTTCCAGCGACGCCGACGGATCGCCAGTGGCTCGAACTACGAATGAAAGAAGAGGAAACGGAATCTGATGTAGCGGCCGATAAAGGTCGGCGTGAGCAACTTGCTCCGGACCAAAGGCCTTCACGTCGGAAACCACTCCAACAATTCGCCATCGTTCCGGGTGGCCGCCATCATTCAGTGTCAGAAGCTGGTTGAGTGGACTCTCACCCCCGAAATAACGTCGCGCAAAAGTCGAATTGACAATCGCCACCTGCTCCGAGCCGGAGCGATCCAACTCGCTAAAATCGCGCCCCCGAAGTAGCTGAATGCCCATGGTTGAGAAATAGCCAGGCGTAACCAGCCGATTGTCAGCTTCGGGCTTCGTAGCCCCCGCGCGCAAGACCTGGCCTTCGACGGCGAAATCTGTCGTACCCCAGAATCCGGTAAGCGGCAGAAAATTGGTGGCGGCGGCAGACTCCGCTCCCGGCAGCCTCTTCAAACGATCCATTACGCTTGAGAGAAAACCATCGCGCCTTTGCGGCTGGTCTGGGGGATATCGATTCGCCGGAAGAAGAACCTCGAGAGCGACCACAGGGTCGGGACGAAAGCCGAGATCATCCCGATGCACACGGCGGAAACTCTCGACCATCAACCCTCCGCCGGCCAGCAGTACCAGCGACAGGGCGATTTCGGCGGCGACCAGCGCTCGGTGAACTTGTCCCACACGACGGGAAGAGGTTGATCCGCGGGCCTCCTTGAGCGTCTCGCTCGCGTCGGCGCCGGCCGCCTGCAGGGCGGGCACCGACCCTGACACGAGCCCTATGGCGATCGTGATTCCGAGCGTAAACCACAGAACGGGAGCATCAATCGGAATGGCCTCGATCTTCGGAATACTCAAATTGGCGACATCGTTAGGGAAAAGCGCGAGCAGGAAGCGAGTGCACCACACCGCGAAAACCACACCCGCAGCACCTCCGCAAATCGAAAGCACGAGGCTTTCGCAGAGGAACTGTCGCAGCAGGCGAAGTCGGCTGGCGCCGATGGCCACACGGAGCGACACTTCCACACGTCGACTGGCGGCCCGCGCCACCGACAAGCTCGCGATGTTGAAGCAAGCGATAACCAACACCAGGGCGACAGCCGCCAGCAAAACCAGCAACGGCGTGCGGATGTCTCCGGATAAATCCTGCCGCAGCGGTTCGACCCAGGTCAGGTTGCCCGCATCGGCCGCAGGATGCCCGGCGGCAATCTGAGCCTCAAGGGCGTTCATGCCGCCCTGCGCGTCAGCAACCGAAATACCCGGGCGGAGGCGGCCGATGACGCGCAGATAGCGATGCTCATAGTCGCCGGCGTCCGCGGGGGACACCGAGAGCGGCAGCCACAGTTCGGTACGAGGCGGACAATCGAAGGCCGGCGGCATCACGCCGATGACGGTATACACCTTCGCGTCAAGCGTGACTGACTTTCCCAGAATTTCGGGGTCCGCGTGAAACGTAGAGCGCCAGATCTTGTCGCTGAGCACGGTGACTGCTGCGCCCGATCGAGCTTCGTCTTCGGTGAACGTGCGACCGAGTTTGGGCTGAACCCCAAGGATCGTCCAGTAGTTGGATGAAACCGCATACCCCAGAACCAGCTTGGGGTCCCCATTGCCTGTAAGGGTGACTTCATCGTCGTAGGAGGCGCCAAGGTCTTCGAAAACCCGGTTGTTCTGCCTCCAATCGAGGAAGTCTCCTGGTGAGATCGGGGACTGCTTATCGTCGCGCGCAGAATTCCGGCCCCACACCATCACCAAACGATCGACTTGCCGATACGGAAGCGGGGCCAGCAGGACTGCATGCACGACCGAAAAAATGGCCGTGTTCGCGCCGATCCCGAGAGCGAGGGTGAGGATAGCAACCGCAGTAAATCCGGGGCTCTTGCGCAATTGGCGCATGGCGTAGCGAAGATCTTGCAGAAGTCCAGTCATCTTCTTTACCTATCCCTACTTTGCCTTCCTACTCGCACCGCAACGCCACCATGGGATCGACCTTCGCCGCGCGGCGAGCGGGAATGTAATTCGCCAGCATCGCTACTCCAGCTAGTCCGATTGGCACAAGTACAAATGTAAGAGGATCCGCAGGCTTGACCTGATAGAGAACGCCAGACAACAACCGCGTCAGGAGAAATGAGCTCGTCAGGCCAACGGCAATGCCGGCGATGGCAAGCTTCATTCCCTGTAAGACAACCATCGCCAAAACATCTTTTCGCTTTGCTCCTAGTGCCATGCGTATTCCGATTTCACTCGTGCGCTGCGAGACCGAGTACGCCATCACGCCGTAGAGGCCAATTCCGGCCAGCAACAAGGCGAGCGCCGCGAAAGTGCCTACTAATAACGACAGGAAGCGAGGTTGAGAGACGGACGACTCGACGATCTCGTCCATCGACCGAATCGCGGAAAGAGACTCTTCTTTATCAATCGCGCCGAGTATTTGCGGCAGCGCGGCGGCCATCGAGGAGGTACTGGCCCTGGCCCGCACGACGAGGAATTGGGGAGGGCCGAAGTCAGCATAGGCACAGTACATCTCCGGCTGCAGAGATTCTTTCAGAGTGGCGCGTTTGAAGTTCCCGACCACGCCAACAATTTCACGCGGCTGCGATTCGCCCACTCCCAGAAACCGTTGCCCGAGGACATTCTGGCCGGGGAAAAAGCGCTTCGCGAATACCTCATTCACTAAAACGGTCCGCGGGCTGTCCGGATTCATGTCGCGCACATCAAACCACCGGCCCGTGAGCAAGGGAACGCGCATGGCCGCGAGATAACCGGGGGTCACCTGGCTGAAATAGGCGTCATCGAATTCGCTCGGAGCATATACGCGCCCAGGAATTCGGAAAGGCTCGTCGCCAGGCTGGTCCGTCATCGGCAATTGCGAGGTGGCTCCCACCGCTTCGACTCCGGGAAGACCGGCGATTCGCTGTTCAAGTTCCTGCCAAAAGCGCACGCGACGTTGCGGATCTTTGTAGGCAGAGCTGTTCAGGGTGAGTCCTGCGGTAAAGACGTGCTCCGTCTGGAATCCGGGATTGACGTGGATGAGCAGCCAAAAGCTCCTGATCAGCAACCCGGCGCCGATGAGCAGAGAGAGCGACATCGCGATCTCCCCGATCACCAGAGCGCCACGGAGCCGGCTGTGGCTGACCGATCCCGATACGCGCACCGACTCTTTCAACCTTTCGGTGAATCCAGCGCGAAAGACTTGCAGGGTGGGAAAGATGGCGAGCACCGCGCCCGTCAACACCGAGAGGCCGAGGGCAAAAGCCAACACAGGAAGATCCAGGTGAATTTCGTGCAGTCGCGGAACTCCGGAAGGCCCAAATAGGCGCAAAGCATAGATCGCGCAACCCGCGATCAATGCTCCTAGAGCGCCACCGGCGAGCCCCAATACGGTCAGTTCTGTGAGCGTCTGCCATGCGAGACGACGGCGGGTGGCTCCCAGAACGGTGCGGACCGCGAATTCCCGCTGGCGTCGCACCGAGCGTGTCAGAACTAAATTCGCCATGTTGGCGCAGGCAATCAGCAGCAGCAACCCAGCCGCGGCCCAGATCAGCAACAATGCTGGACGTATCGGGCCGATCAGAACTTCACCGATTGGACGTTGGCGGATCGACCAGCCGGTATCGATGTCGGGATACTCTCTCGCCAGTTGCGCGGCGGTCGCATCCAGGTTGGACTGGGCCTGCTGCATGCTGACGCCGGAATTGAGCCGTCCGATGAGTTTCAGAGAGTGCTCATCGCGCAGATGCATGAATGCACCCAGCACGGGCATCGGCCGCCAGATTTCCGCTTCACTCAGCAGCGGCACATCATCCGACAGCACGCCGACAATCTGGAGAGTCTCCCCATCCAGCCTTATGGTGCGGCCAATCACGTTGCGGTCGCTGCCGAAATCACGCTTCCAAATTCCGTGGCCCAGGATCGCTACTTGCGGCGACTTAACTTGTTCATCCGAGTCCTGGAAATCGCGACCGAGTAAAACTGGGACTCCCAATGTGTCGAAAAAATTAGCCGATGCCAGATTGGCGATTACCTGCTCGGGTTTGTCTCCCGAAAGACTCGAGGGCCCCGCCTGGTCAAACGGGGAATAGGCCACGATTTGCTCGAAGCGGCGATTGGCGGTGCGGTAATCCAGGAAGTCCGCCGGCGAAACGTATCCCTCGTCGCTCTGCGGCATCTTGCCGCTCAGCCAGATCAATTTGCCCGCAGACCGGAACGGCAACGGGTTGAGCATGACCGTTTCAATGACGCTGAAGATCGCGGTATTGGCGCCGATGCCGAGCGCAAGAGTCAGTACGGCGACAATCGTGAATCCGGGATTTTTTCGCAACTGCCGCAGCGCGTAACGAACATCTTGGACGATCTCAGTCATTTGCATTCCTCACTCATAGCGCAGTGCCACCATGGGATCGACCTTCGCAGCGCGGCGGGCGGGAAGGTAGCACGCCAGGAATGCGATAGCCGCGAAAATCAAGCCGGTTGACGCGTAAGCGATCGGATCACCGGGACTGACTTCAAACAGCAAATGTGAAATCAGCCGAGATAAGGCAATGGCCGCTGCGAATCCGATTGCGGCCCCGACGGCGAATAGTCTTGCACCGCTGGATAACACCATGGATAAAACGTTACGGCGGCCAGCCCCGAGAGCAACGCGCAGCCCGATTTCTGGTATGCGCTGAGAAACGGAGAACGACAGGATGCCATAGATGCCAAGCGCCGCCAGCAGCAGGCCCATTCCAGCAAATCCTGCCAACAGCAAGGTGTTCATGCGGGGCTGCGCGACGCTGGAATCCACCAAGTCGTTGAGGGCGGCAACGTTCGCCACCGGTTGCTCGTTGTCGACCGCCCAGATCTGCTTCGTCACCTCGTCGGCGACCCGCAGGGGATCGTAGGTGGTCCGCACAGCCAACGAATCTGGCTGGAAGAAGTCGGCTTGTTCAAAGGGAAAATAGGCTTCTGGCCGCACCGGCACATCCATGCCGCCCTGTCGCATGTCGGCGACGACTCCCACGACGGTCCACCATGGCGAGTTAGACTCGAGCAGCCCCCGCTTGAATCGTCGTCCGATTGCATCTTTCCCGGGCCAGTAGGTTCGAGCCAAGATTTCGTTAACAACCACCGCTTTCGGAGCGTCGGCGCCGTCCCTTCGGTCAAGGAAGCGACCTTTGCGAAGATTCATCCCGACAGCGCGGAAGTAGCCTGGCGTAGTAACACGCACGTTGGCGATCAGCATGTGTTTTGGATCAAAGGGCCGGTTCTCTACCGTCACCAGGCTGCCGCCTCCGGAGTCGGCCAGAGGAAGATGAGTGGTATAGCCTGCCGCGGCCACTCCCGGCAGCGTTTCGACACGTTGCACAACTTCACGATAAAACTGCGTGCGGCGCGCGAAGTCGTCGTACTTAGGGCGCGGAAGCGTGGTCTCGAGTGTTAACACGTGATCGGCCCGGAAGCCGGGATCCTGGCGATAGAGTTTTTCAAAACTGCGCAGCATGAGAGCCGCACCCGTGAGCAGCACAGTGGTGAGCGCAACTTCGGTGACGACCAGGACGTGCCGCAGTCTCTGGCCTACGCTTCCAACGCCAGGTTGGCCCCCACCCTGTTTCAGGGAAGCAAACGCCGCGATGCACGTTTCGCGCAATGCGGGAGCCATACCAAACAACAGTCCCACTGCCAGCGAAACAAACACGGTGAATCCAAGCATCCTTGCGTCTGCCTGTGGCGCGGCTGCGATTCCGCCGGGAATCAGCAAACCCAGCAAGGGAGTGCCCCAGGATGCGAGTCCGATTCCCGCCGCGCCGGCTATGCACGCCAGCAGTGTGCTCTCCACCAACATTTGCGCCACTAATCGGCGGCGGCTTGCTCCAAGAGCCATACGCACGGCGATTTCCCTGCGCCGGGTGCTGCCGCGGGCCAGTTGCAAGTTGGCCACGTTTGCGCATGCGATCGCCAGAAGGAAGGCGACCGCTCCAAGCAGAGTCAGGATGACGGGCCGCACATCCCCGGAAATCTGCTGGCGGAGCGGAACCAGAACGGCATTGCCGTCCCAAATGTTGTCGGCTGCGAGTTGTCTTCCAAGGGCCAGCATTTCACGCTGTGCGCCCGCCACGGTGACAGCCGGCCGAAGGCGTCCAACGATGGTGAGGAAGTGGTCATTCATCCGGCTATTGATGAAATCGGGCGTCCACTGCGACGGGACCCAGGTATCCACCTCGGGATCCAGAAAGCGGAACCCGCGAGGCATGACTCCGATTACCTTGTACTTGGCCCCGCTGAGCAGTAAATCCTGCCTAATGATGCGTGGATCAGCGCCAAAGGTGCGCACCCACAGGCCATAGCTCAAAACCACGGTCAGCGGCGCTCCGGATTGTCCGTCGTCGGCTGTGAACGTGCGCCCTTGAGCGGCATTAACACCGAGCACCGAGAAAAAATTCGGCGTCACCGTGTCTGTATGCAAGTACTCTGGGGTCCCATAGCCGGACAGGTTGAGCGAGTCGTGTGTGAGCGCAGCGATGTCATCAAAGACTCGGTTGCGCTCTTTCCATTGCGTGAAGGCGAAGGGACTGCCATTATTCCGAGGAAAGCCGTAAGCGGTGTCGTCCTCCCAGAGCATCACGAGTCGCGAGGGATCGCGATAGCCGAATGGCCGGAGCAGCACGGCATCAACCACGCTGAAGATCGCGGTATTGGCGCCGATGCCGAGCGCAAGCGTGAGCACGGCGACAATCGTGAATCCGGGATTTTTTCGCAACTGCCGCAGCGCGTAACGAACATCTTGGACGATCTCAGTCATTTGCATTCCTCACTCATAGCGCAGTGCCACCATGGGATCGACCTTCGCCGCGCGGCGCGCAGGCCAGGACGCCGCGAAGAACGCAACGCTCAGAAGTAGCAAGGGAACAACAAGAATCGTTTCCGCATCGAAACGGCTCACGTGGTACAAACTGGCCTCCAAAAAGCGTGACGCTAAGAACGACAGCCCGAGGCCGAGGACGCACCCGCGAGTCCCGACGATCGCGGCGCGAAACAACACTCGCCGATAGATGTCTTTACGCTCGGCGCCGAGAGCAAGCCGTAACCCAAACTCGCGGGTACGCTGGTTGACCAGATACGAAATGACGCCGAAAAGTCCGATGGCGGCCAGAGTGACTGCCAGAGCACCGAAGGCGCCCAAGAGCAGAACGGTAAATCGACGTTGCGCCAAAGATTCGGAGACAAGGGTCGCCATGCTTGTCGTGTTGTAGACGGGAAGATCTTTGTCCACGGCCCAGACTCGCTGCTGCACTTCTCGGAACAGCGTCTGCGCCGAACCGCTAGAGCGCAGCACAAATGCAGTTCGGTCGCTGGCGCCACTTTCCGCCTGGAACATGGAGTCGTAAATCATGGGCGGGGGATCGGCATCGAGAGCGGCGATATGAACGTCGGCTGCAACGCCAATGATGGTGAAATACGCGCGATCTCCCCACTGAAACCGCTGTCCGATCGGATCGACATTGCGGAAAAATTGATGGGCGAGCTTCTCACTGACAATGGCAACGTTCGTGGATGTTGGCCGATCTTGATCGCTGAAATCTCTTCCCTTGATCAGCGGGATGCCCATCGTCCGGAAATATCCGGGACTGACCAGCGAATTCTCGGCGAAGTGATAATCGTCGGCCGCGGCATGTTCCAAACGAAACCCAATCTGGCGAGCATCGCTCAGAGGTAGATGGCTCGCGGCTGCGACTACTTCCACGCCTGGCAGTTGTCTCAAGCTCTCGAGCAAGTTCTTCTGTACAGCCTGTCGTTTGACCGGGTCGGGATAGCGGGCATTGTCGAACAGGGTCCGAACAACAAATGTGTTGCTGGGATCGAATCCAAAAGGTGAATTCAGAAGACGCGAGAAACTGCGCAGAAGCAATCCTCCGGCGATCAGCAGAACTACGGCTGCGGCAATCTCAATCGTGGCCACCGAGTTCTGCAGCTTCTGAGTTCCACGGGCGGGGCCGATCTGCGACGACTCTTTCAGAGACTCCTGCGGTGCGGCGTGGGAGAGACGCCACGCCGGCACAAATCCGAAGAAGATTGCCGCGGCTATGGAGAGAACCAAGGCAAAAACAAGAGCCGCGGGATGAAGTGCGATATCGTGCAAGCGTGGAAGATTGTTGGGGCCAAACTGCTTCAGGCCGGCAACGAACAGTCTGGCCAAAAGTACTCCGGCGACCGCGCCGAAGAGCGACAGGAGCACGCTTTCTACCAGACACTGTCTCATCAGGCGCACCGGACTTGCGCCCAGGGTGCTGCGAACAGCCATCTCCCGGCTGCGCTCAGTCGCGCGTGCCAAGAGCAAATTAGCCACGTTGGCGCACGAAATCAGCAGCACGCATCCGACGGCGAGGATCAGCAGCAGTAGTAGCGGTCTGGCCTTGGCAACGCTGTACGGAGCGAATGCATATGCTTTCGGCTGGACGTGGATCGTTCCCGTATATCCGTACTGCTTCATGAATGCGGTGGCGATGTTCGAAACGTCCTGCTGCGCCTGACCCAGGCTGACGCCAGGCTTGAGCCGGCCAATCAAACCAACACCGAATTCCATGGTCCGATTCTGAGGAGCAAGGCGGTAGGGTTCGAAAGTGTCGGGCACCCACAGATCCGCCATTTCAGAAAGCGGTGCTCCATCGAATGGAAATCGAAATGAGGGCGGCATGACCCCAATGACCGTGTAAGACTTTTCATCGAGCTTCACCGCCTTGCCTAAAATGTTTTTGTTGCCGGCAAATTCGTTTTTCCAGAGAGCGTGGGAAAGCACAACAACCTGGCCCGCGCCGTAGCGCGATTCTTCTTCAGTAAAGGTACGTCCCAATTCAGGCGACACACCCAACAGTGGAAAAGCCGAGGAAGATAGTGCCGCGCCGTTCACGCGCAGCGGCCGATCGGTGCCGGTAAGGTTGAATCCCGACCTCTCGTAGGAGGCGACTTGCGAAAACGAATGGTTGCGATCGCGATAGTCGATGTACTCTCCGGCAGCCACGCCGATCTCATCGAGAGACATGTCGGGCAGACTCTCAGTGACCAAAACCAATTGGTTCGGTTGACGATAAGGCAGCGGGCGCAAAAGGATCGTATCGACGGCGCTGAAAATCGCCGTGCTCGCCGCGATTCCCATCGCCAAAGTGGCTACGGCAATGACGGTGAACCCCGGCTTGTTGCGCAACTGCCGCAATGCGTAACGAAGATCTTGCATGACTCCAGACATGGAAATTTCCCTCATTCGTACCGCAACGCGACCATGGGATCGAGCTTTGTGGCGCGCGCAGCCGGAACATAGCTCGAAGCGAGCGACACTAAAATCAGAACAACGCACACGCCGACGTAGGTCATCGGATCGCGCGGCGGGATCTCATACAGCAGCGACTCAATCACTCTTGCCAACCCCAAAGCGGCGATGATTCCGATCACGGTTCCGGCCAAACTCAGTACCGTCCCACGGCGCAGCACCATGGCGCGCACGTCTTCTCGTGTCGCACCCAGGGCCATCCTGATGCCGATTTCTTGCGTTCGTTGCGCCACCGACTGCGCCATCACCCCGTAGAGGCCAACGGCAGTGAGCAGCAGCGCAATTCCGGCAAATAGTCCCAGCAGAACTGTCTGGAAACGAGCGCGACCGAGATCCAGAGCCAGGCAATCTTGCATGGTGCGCACGCTGTAGAGCGGCGATTCCGGGTCCATGGACCGGAGCAGCGTAGTGATCTCCGATGCGAGCGCTTTCGGATCGCCCGCCGTGCGCACAACCAGAGTGGGCGCACCGAACATCAGCTGTGAAAGTGGAACGAAGTAGGCCGGGTCGGGATCCTTCGCCAGATTGCTGCTGCGCAGATTTCCCACGATGCCGACGACCTGCCGCGTCTTGTACTTGGCGCGCGCCGGGCCTTCGCCGGCTCCAATCGTGATTAGCCTTCCCACAGGGTCTTCATTGGGAAAATACTTGCGCGCAAAAGCTGCATTGACGATCATCACCGGCTCGGCGTTCCGCTGATCGTGTTCATTGAAGAAGCGCCCACGCACCAGCGGCATTCGCATGGTTTCGAAAAAGCCATTGGTCACAACGTGAAATTCAGCACTTGGCTCATTCGCTTCCGGCACGGGGTGATCCACCAGATTGAACGAGATATTGAAGCGATCCGCGCCCATTGGCAGGGGAATCACACCCGAGGCCTTGACCACTCCGGGCAACGCATTGATGCGCGCCTGCAGATCGCGAATAAAGCTGTCTTGCTGGTCCGGGTTGTATTTCACATCGGGCAGATCAAAGCTTGCCGTCAGCAGATGATTCGGATCGAATCCCAAATCCACGTGAGAAAGCCGGTATAGGCTGCGCAGGAGCAGTCCCGCGGCAATCAGCAGCGTTACCCCCAGGGCGGTTTCTGCAATCACTAATCCGGATCGCAGGCGGTTGTGGCCTCGACTGGCAGTTGAAGTGCGACTGCCTGAACGTATGATCGCTGCCAAGACTGGAGAAGCACTGTGCAGTGAGGGTACGAGTCCGAAAAGTACGCCAGTCAGAATTGCCAACCCAGCGCTGAACAGCACGACACGCAGGTCGATTCCAATTTGATCCGCACGTGGCAGGTTTTCCGGATAAAGGCGAAGCACTCCAGAGAGCATCCATGAGGCGAACAATACGCCCAGCGCCGATCCTGCCACTGAGAGCGCTACCGACTCCACGATCAGTTGACGGACAAGGCGAAAGCGCGTTGCGCCCAGGGCAGCGCGGACCCCGATCTCGCGGGATCGATCGCTACCACGCACCAGGAGCAGATTCGCTACATTGGCGCATGCGATCAGCAGCACCAGACACACGGCAGCCAGCAACACCACGAGCGGCGTGCGCACATCTCCAATGAGCGATTCCAGCTCAGGCATTGCATACAATCCACGGTGGGAGCTTTCATTGGGATACTGGCGAGTCAGAGCCTGAGCAATAGATTTCAAATCTGCGTTTGCCTGAGTTAATGCGACTCCATCGCGCAGCCGGGCAACAGCTCCGAACACGTGGAATCCGCGCTGGGCGATAAGCGGAACATCCCCTGGGCTGGAAACTTCCTCCATCTCCGCCAGAGTTACCCACACATCGCGCGCGTCGGCCGCAATCGGGAACTGAAATCCCTGCGGCATGACTCCTACCACCGTGTAGGCGTGGCCATTCAAGTTGATATTGCGCCCAATCACGTTGTTACTTCCGTTGAAGGATGTGCGCCAGAGTCGATAACTCAGAATCACTGAATAGTGCCCCGGCTGATCTTCTTCCGGACTGAACACACGCCCGAGATACGGATTCACGCCGAGCAACGGAAATAGCGACGCGCTGACGTGCGCCAGATTCACATGCCGCGGCTCTCCCGCCCCGGTCAACGTCTCTTCCCTCCACTCGTACACAGAAAGGTCGACCAACGACCGATTGCGCTCACGAATGTCCAACAATTCCGGATACGAAATGCTGTCCGGCCCGTTCTGCGGAACCTCAGCGCGGGTGTCATAGCCCCCAAGCGCAAGTAGCCGATCCGGCTGCCGAAAAGGCAGCGGTCGCAACAGCACGGAGTTAACGACGCTAAACATCGCCGTCGTGACGCCGATGCCGAGCGCAATCGTCAGGATCGCAATCCCGGCAAAGCCCGGGTTCCTGCGAAGCTGCCGAATTCCGTAATGAAGGTCCTGAATCAAAGTACGCATTGCTTCAACCTCTTTACTCGTACCGTAATGCCACCATGGGATCGACCTTGGCGGCCCGTCTTGCCGGGATGTACGTTGCCGATCCTGTGATGAACAGAATCACTGCCGGAACCAAGAAATAGAGTCTCGGTTCATTCACGTACATTCCGTAGAACATGCCGTTGAAAAGTTTCGGCAGCGGAAGAGCGAGCAGAACTCCGATGGCCGATCCGATCGTCGCCATCTTGGTTCCTTCCCACAAAACCATCCGCAGCACGTCCAGACCGCTCGCCCCGACGGCGATGCGAATGCCAATCTCATGCGTCCGTTTGCTGACCGAATAGGCGATCAGGCCGTAGATGCCAACCGCAGCGAGCACGAGCGCCAAAAGAGCAAAGCAACCCAGAACGCGCGAGAAGAATTCGTCGCCACCTTTTTGCTTGTCGATGAGCGTCGCCATGCTCATGACGTTCGAGAGCGGGAGTTCGGAATCCAGCTGGGCCAGGCCAGTGCGCAGCGATGCGGCCATCGCGTTGGGATCGGCTTTGGTGCGCAACATGATCGAAAAAGATCCGGCCGGATGCTGCAGGATCGTCTCGTAAACATGTGGATCGTAGGCTGTCCCCTCGGAATACGTTTTCACGTTTCTGACCACGCCAACGATTTCGATCCATTCCGGTGTGGCCGCGTCCAAATTCAGCCGAATTCGTTTTCCCAGCGGTTCTTCACCCGGCAAGAATTTATGAACAAATTCTTCGTTGACCAGCGCGACTTTCGGCGCGCTGGCGGTGTCACTGTCGGCGAACATCCGGCCACGCAGTAGCGGAACTTCGGCAGTAATGAAAAAATCTGGACTGGCGACAACGTGCCGCGCAGTCAGCGGTTTGTTCTCAGAGGGATCCGGCTGGCCTTCGATTCGCAGCGCAACGCTATCGGGTCCGGTCGCCGGAAGATCGGAAGTTACTGCGGCGGCCTGAACGCCCGGCAGTTGCTGCAACCGCGAGCGCAGGTTCTCTACGAAGCGGATCTGCCGCGGAGCATCCGGGTACCGGGCTTTGTCGAGCGTGACCGCGGCCGTGAGCAGGTGATCCGGCTGAAATCCCAAAGGCTGATGCTCGATCATATAAATCTCGCGGATCAGCAGCCCGGTTCCGACCAGTAGAAACAGCGAGAGGGCGATCTCGCCGGTCACCAGTACGGTGCGGAGCCGGGTTCGAGATCGGCCGGGAGAAGCAGCGCGGCTGTCATCCTTCAGATTCGAATTGATCGTTGTAGCCGATGCGCTTAGGGCGGGAGCGAGACCGCACAGCACGGCGGAAATCAATGAGACGCCCAGGGCGAACAGCAACACATTGCGGTCCAAGCTCAGCGGCGCCGTGCTGAGCGCTTCATTAAAAGATAGTTGGGTGCGGACGAAATCGATTCCCCACTCCGAGAGAAATACGCCCACTCCACCTCCCAGCAGCGCGATCAACAGGCCTTCGGTTAGAGACTGACGAATGATTCGCAGCCGGCTTGCACCCAGCGACATGCGGATGGCCAATTCCTTTTGACGGCCGGAGGCGCGTGCCAGCAGCAGACCAGCAACATTGGCGCAGGCGATCATCAGCACAAGGCCAACAGTCGTCATCAAGATCACCAGCGCCGAACGAATCTGGAAGTCATAAATAATGAAGTCAGGCAGTGTTCGTACGCTTGCTCCCCAGCCTTTTTCTGTCTCCGGAAAGTCGTGCGACGCGGCGTTCGCCAAGGTTATGAATTCGGCGCGCGCCTGTTCGAGCGTTACATTTGGTCGCAATCGGGCAAAAAGCCTGAGCGAGCGGTTTCTGCGAACTGCAGCCGTTTGCTCGGCGGCATTGACGTTCAACGGGAGCCACAGCTGGGGCGAATAGCCCAGCATGCGGAACTTCGACGACAGGATGCCGATGACGACATAGTCCTCGCGGTTGAGGCGGACCGTCCTGCCCAGAATTGAGCGATCCGAGCCGTAGCGGCGCTTCCAGAGGTTCTCGCTCAAAATGACCACGTGATCGCGCCCAGGCTGGTCTTCTGCTGCGGCGAAGTCACGTCCAAGCTGCGGCGCTACGCCGAAAAGACTGAAGTAGTTGGTGGAGACGGCATCCGCATGGAGCGCTTCCGCCTGCCGGCCTTCAGCCTCACCCTGCCCGGCCAGACTGACGATGCGGTCTTGATCGTTCGCTGCTATGTCGCTGAAAGAATGGTTGGCGGCGCGCCAGGCCAAATAGTTGGGCGGCGATACCGGAGATGCATCCGCGAGAAAGCCCCCATCCGGATTCACCGACGAAATTACCGCCAGCTGCTGCGGATCTTTCCCCGGCGCGGGCTGCAGCAAAAAGCCGCTCACCATGCTGAACATGGTGGCGTTTACCGCGATACCCAAAGCCAGCGTGAGTACGGCGATCGACGTAAATCCCGGATTCTTGCGCAACTGCCGAAACGCATAACGGATATCCTGTATCAAAGTGTTCATCTCAGTTCCTCACTCGTAGCGCAACGCCACCATGGGATCGATTTTTGCCGCGCGGCTAGCCGGAATGAAATTAGCCAGCAGCGCCACCGATATCAGCAAAGCCGTAATTCCGATCAGCGTGAGTGGGTCATAGGCATTGATTCCGAAAAGCAGGGTCGCCATCAACCGCGTCACCGCCAGCGAAATCACGATTCCGGCGGTCACACCGGTCACAGCCAGCTTCATGCCCTGCGCCACAACCAGCTTGCGCATGTCCCCAGGAAGCGCTCCCAGCGCCATACGAATTCCAATCTCGCGCACCCGCTGGCCCACGAAGAAAGCCATTACGCCGTAAATCCCGATGGCAGCCAGCAGCAGCGCTCCGCCTGCGAATACTCCGAGCAGTTGCATAGTGAAGCGCCGTGACGCCAAAGAGTCGGAGACGATGCTCTCCAAAGTGCGCACCCCGAAAACGGGCAGGGTTGGATCGACAGACTGTATTGCCTGCCGGACCGGGTCTTCCATCGCATCGGCAGAAGCGGCGGTTCGGATGTACACGTCCAGAGCGTTGTTGGGAAACTGCATGATGGGAACAAACACATGCGGCGAGTAAGGCTGGTCGAGTCCTTCACTGCGCAATCGCCCGACGACACCTGCGATCACGAATGTCACCGGGCCACCATTCGGTGGCGCAATGTTGAACGTGACGCGCTGGTTCATGGGATCCTGGCCTGGGAAATACAGCTCCGCGGTGGTTTGGTCGACGACGGCTACTTTCGCCCCGTTTTCATTATCGGAATCGGTAAACGCACGACCGCGAAGCATGGGGATTCCGAGCGTACGGAAAAACTCCGGTGAAATTGCGCTGAACTCGGCGCTGACCCGCTCGCCCGGGCTCTGTGCCCTGCCTTCGATTTGGAATGGCACCGTCGTTCGCCTCTTCAGGAATGGAGTCTGGCCGAATCCCATGGCTGCTCTCTCCACGCCGGGGATCGCTTCGGTGCGTCGCAGCACCTCGCGAATGAAAGCGGCCTTCTTCTCGGTCGAGCCATACGGATCTTGCTTTGGGTCGTTCGGCACAGGCAGCCATACGCGCGCCATGACCATGTGCGTGGGGTCCATTCCCGGATCTGCCTTCAGCACGTTCCAAAAACTACGCAACAAGAGTCCGGCTCCGACCACCAGAACCAGAGAGAGTGCAAACTCGGTCATGACGAGCGCACTTAGAAAACGATGTTGCCCCATCGCCATGCCTACCGAACGCGTGCCCTGCCGCAGACTCAGGATCATGCGCGGACTCGAGAGCTGCAGCGCCGGAGCCATACCAAACAGCAGTCCGGTCACGATGGAAGCTGCAAACGCAAACACCAGCGCGCGCCAATCCAGCGTTACCTCTGAAAGTCGGGGCAGACTGGCGGGAAGAAATCGCAGCAGAACCTGTTTCAGCGCGAAACTCAGCGCCAAGGCACAGGCTCCGCCTAAGAACGACAACACGAGACTCTCGGTAAGGGTCTGACGAATGAGCCTCGCCGCGTTCGCGCCCAACGCCTGGCGAATCGCGATCTCGCCCTGCCGGGACGACGAACGCGCCAGCAGCAGGCTCGCAATGTTCGCGCAGGCAATAATCAATACCGCGCCCACCGAGGCCAGCAGCAAGAGCAGCATCCTTCCTGTGTTGCCGACGAGTTCCTGCTGTAGAGGTAGAAGCCGCACATTCCATCTGGCTGAGGCCGGATAATCGTTTGGGTATTCCTGCTGTAGATGCTGCACAAACGTGTCGATCTGGGCTTGGGCCTGTGTCAGCGTCAGATCTGGCTTGATTCTTGCGATCGCGCCAGGAAACAAGCGCGCATTGCGTCGGGGAGGCTTCGGGAACGGATCGGCGACGAAGCCGCCCGAAATCCAAATGTCCACATTCTGTTGCAGCGTTGGTCCGGGATGGCGGAAATCCGGAGGCAAAACGCCAATCACGGTGTACAGATCGCCATCGAGGCGGACGGCTTGTCCGATGGCGTTTGGATCGCCGCCGAACATGCGCTTCCACAGACTGTCGCTAATCACAGCGGCTTCGGTCAGTCCGGCTCGATAATCGCTGGGCAGAAACACGCGGCCCAGGGCGGCCTTGGTCGACAACATTTCGAAATAGTTCAACCCGACTGCCAGGCCTTCCACGCGCTGTGGCTTCTCGCGGCCCGTCACATTGGCGTCGATCGGCCAGGTGGGAGACACTTCATCGAATACTCCTGACCGATTCTGCAGGTCTTCCCACTCCGGTTCAGACATTCCTGCGTCTTTGAGATTTGCTCCCGGGATCTCATCTTTGACGGCAACTAACTTGTCGGGGTGAGAGTAGGGCAGTGGCCGCAGCAGGACCGCGCTCACTACGCTGAAGATCGAAGTGTTCGCGCCAATCCCGAGCGCCAACGTCAGCACGACCACGATTGCGAAGCCGGGAGTCTTGCGCAATTGCCGGAATGCATAGCGAACATCCTGCAGCAAATCGTTCATGATTCTCCTCACTCGTAACGCAGCGCCACCATGGGATCGACCTTGGCCGCACGCCGCGCTGGTGCAATCATGGCAATCATGGCCGCAGTGAGCATCACAAGCCCAACTAAGGCGTAGGTCGGAAGATCGTGAGTGGTGACACCGAACAGAAAACTACGAATCCATCGCCCTGCAAGCACCGCGGCCAGCCATCCGACAAGCGTGCCGGTGCCGATCATCCAGATCCCTTGCCGGAGTACCAAGGCGCACACGCCCCATCTCGTCGCGCCCAAGGCCATGCGAATGCCGATCTCGCGTATGCGAAGAGCGGTCAGATAAGCCAGCACGCCATACAAGCCTCCGGCCGCCAGCAACAGAGAAGTCCAGCCGAAAGCAGAGGCGATTTCCGCAGCCAGACGTTTACTCGCGAAATAGTACGAAACCGCGTCACGCATCGGAGTAACTTCCCCGACTGCAAGTTGAGGAGCGGTTTGTGCGACGAGGGCGCGGATGTCGCGGTCCAAAATGTCCTGACTGATATTGCTGCGAACCGCAAACGACGCACTGATACCCGCCGCAAAGTGCGTGAGGGATCCAGAAGGCGGAAGTTGATCGTAGGAAACAGTCACTTCCGGAAGGATGGCGTGGGCTATGTCATTGTCCTGCACGACATTGCCCGCGACTCCCACGATTGTGACTGGCGCACTGAATCCTCCCTCCGGCTCCAGCACAATCTGTTTGCCGATAGGATCGACTCCGCGCAGGTATTTGCTCACGAAGACTTCATTGACCACCCCCGCCACTTCGCTGCCTTGGCGGTCACCGCCAGACAGGAAACGTCCGGCCAGCAGGGGAATCCGCAGAGCCGAAAAGTAGCCCGGAGTGGTTACCAGCACACGAACCTCCGGGCCGCCCTTTTGCTGAATAGGAAGGTGTCCGGGAATACCGAAGCGTTCACTCATCCCGATAAAAAAACCAATTGGCAGGGCATTCGTCATGCCAACAGCTTCCACGCCTGGGAGAGCCTGTATCCGCTCCAGTGCTTGCTCGTAGCTGAAAATTGCTTCTTTGTCGGTTGTCGCACCTTGCGCCCAAAGCTGGAATGTAGTGAGACGCTCTGGCGCAAATCCCAGATGTACGTGCTCCAGCGATCGCAGCGTGCGCAGGAAAAGTCCCGCAGTCACCAGCAGAACGCAGGTCAGGGCCACCTCTGTTGCCACCAATCCCCCGCTTAACCGCTGTGGCCGAGCGGCCCGCTCGGCGCCACGATATTCGAGCGAGAACCCAGATCTGGCTCGAAGCAGGTGCCATGAGGGAGCGAACGCCGCAACAACGCCACATATGACTGCCAAAACAAGACACGCAAGGAAAGTCCAAGGGTCAAGCCGCGCTTCCTCTATCCGCGGGTAACCCTGGAACAGGTTGCGAGCGGTTCGGACAAAACCAGTGGCCAAGATCCAACCACCGGCCGCGCCTACGAGCGAGATGACCACGCTTTCGACTATCATCTGGCGCATCAGACGGGCGCGAGTCGCACCAAGCGCAGCGCGCATGGCAATCTCCGCTTTTCGCCTTGCGCCTCTCGCCAACTGCAGGTTCGAGGCATTTACCAGGGCTATGAGCAGCAGAACCAGACAGGCTCCGAGCAGCGCCAGCATCGCCGGCCGCTCGTCTCCGGTGACAATCTTCAGGAAGGGATAAACCCAGGGATGAACAGGCTCGGACTTCTGTGTCCCGCGCTTGTGTTGCCAAAACGACTGGAGTTCTTGCCGCGCCTGCTCAATTCCGACGCCGGAATTCAACCGGCCTACGAGATTGAATTGATCGAAACCCTCCTTATTCTTGTGTTCGGCAGAGAGCTGCAGCGTCGTCCAGATATCTCCATTCGGCCAGGGAAACTGAACTCCCGAGGGCATGACTCCGACGACCGTGTAGAAATCTCCATTCACTTTCAACTTGCTGCCCAGAACGTCGGCCTTGCCGTGCAGCGAATGCAGCCAAAAATCGCGGTCTATCACAGCGGCATAGTTATCATCCTGGCGAAAGGTCCTTCCCATGACCGGCTGAACCTGCAGCAAGGTAAACAAATTCGTGGTCACCGCCACCGCGTTTGACATTCGCGTGCCATCGCCGGACTGCACAGGCGCAAAAATCCACATGTAAGCCGCCAGTTGATTGAATGCATGCAGACTGTGCTGCATCTCCTGAAGATCGGGATACGACACCGAAGCCGCGTTGGTCTGACTTGCTGTACCCAATTCCACAATCTGCTCGGAATGGGGATAGGGCAGGGGGTTTATCAGAACTGACCGCACGACGGCCAGCATTCCGGTGCTTATTCCCAGCCCTAAGCCGAGCACCAGCACAGCCGCAATGGTGAACCCGCCATTCTTTCGAAGCTGCCGGAGCGCGTAGCGGACGTCTTGGAGAATTCCGTTCATCTCAATCTCACTCGTAACGCAAAGCCACCATGGGATCGACGCGCATCGCCCGCCGCGCCGGCACATAACATGAGATCAACGCGATGCAGCAAAGAAGTACGGCGACTAAAGCAAATGTCAAAGGATCGGTTGGGGTGACGCCGAATAGCATGCTGGCCATGAATTGGGTCATAGCGAGTGCAGCCAGCACGCCAATTCCCGCTCCCACCAGGGTCATGCGCGCGCCGTCCTTGAGAACCATCCGGAGCACGTCAAAGCGCCGCGCTCCCAAGGCCATGCGCACGCCGATTTCCTGGGTACGCTGCCCCACCAGGTACGACAGCACACCGTAGATTCCGATGCCGGCCAGGAGTAAAGCCAAGCCGGCGAATCCGCCGAGAAGGGTAAGAGAGAAACGCTGGCTGGCAATGGATCGCGCGACCACTTCCTCTTCCGATTCGTTTCCAGAAAGGATCAACTGGTCGTTATTCGCTGACAGCTTCTTCCGAATGTTCTCGAACGCTGCGTCGGCACTCAGCGGAGATTGAAATTTAACGAAAGCGTCAGCGCCCTGGGCCGCAGACTTCATGGTCACGTCTCCCCCCTGCATGACCGCGCGATAAATCTGGGCTTGTAGTCTTTCGGACACGTCTCGGGAGAGCCCAAATTGTTTTACGTGCCCAACCACTCCCACCACGGTGAATGGGGCCCAGATGCGTTGATTCGGATCGGAGCCAAAATCAAAGATGCTGACATGCTTTCCAATCGGATCTTGCCCCGGAAAATACTGGGCTGCGAGACCGCTGTCGATCACAACTACGCGTTCTGAGTGTTCGTTGTCGTTTTCGCTGAGGAAGCGTCCGCGCAAAAGTTGCAGGTGCATGGTATTCAAGTATTCAGGCTGCACCCAGTACTCGAGCGTCAGAGGTGCGTCGGCCTGACGGGCGGGCGGCTGCGGACCTTCGACAGTGAACGGCTTCTCATTGTCGCCTTCCATCGGACGCGCGCCCCAACTCAATGAGGCGGATTCAACTCCTGGGACGCTGCGTATGGTGGAAACCATATCGCGAAAATAGGCACGGATGGCGTCCGGAGACTGCTTCGCGAGCAAAGGTGGCGGGGTGATATTGAGACTGATTACGTTGTGCGGGTCGAATCCCGGCTTGACGCTCCAAAGCTGCATCAGAGTCCGCAGCATTAGGCCTGCGCCGACGAGCAACACTAACGCCATGGCCATCTCGCCAATCACCAGCGCGCCTTGCAACCGAGAGCGATGGCCAGAGATACTGCGAGCGGCATCTTTTAGGTTCTGGGCGACACCAATGCCCGACGTTTTCAGAGCGGGAATGAGGCCAAAAAGAATTCCGGTAAGAAGGGAGGCAAATATTGCGAACAAAAGCACTCTGAAATCGACGCCAATCTCCTCTGCGCGGGGGATGGTGGGCATAAAGGTGCCGTTTGGTGCTGCCGTGACGGCAAGTGTCACTCCCCACTTTGCGATTCCAACTCCAAGTGCGCCGCCGATGATTGCGAGCAGAATACTTTCGGTGAGTAATTGACGGATGACACGAGCCTGGCGCGCGCCCAGTGCCACGCGAATCGAAAACTCGCGCTGACGGGCAGTTGAACGGGCAAGAAGTAGGTTCGCGACGTTGACACAAGAGATCAGCAGCACGAATCCAACAGCGCCCAGGAGAAGCAGAAGTACTGGCCGGCTGTCGCCCGTGACCTGGTCTTTAAGCGTCATGATGTTGCTTTTGATATTGGCATTAACGTCTGGATAGGCGGCGGCGAGTTCAGCATTGACACGCTTCATGTCCTCGCGCGCCTGCTCAATGGAAACCCCGGGCTTGAGCAGCGCTATAGCATCGGTACCCCAAAACGAGGCGCGATCGTGGAAAAGTGGGTCGATTTCCTCGCCGATGGGCTCATAGATTTCCGACGTGCGGAAATTCTGAATCTCTAAGTGAAAGGAAGAAGGAATCACGCCGACGATAGTGCGTCCCTCACCAGCAACGACGATTCGCTTGCCAACAATGTTAGGATCCGAAGCAAACTTTCTCTTCCACAGACCTTCGGAAATCAACGCGGTAGGATTCGCCCCGCGGCGGTCTTCGTCGGCAGTGAAATTTCGTCCAAGGATTGGCGTCACCCCGAGGATAGGAAAGAATGTCGCAGAAACGTGCTGTGCGTGCACACTCTCCCCTGGCCCGTTTCCCGTAAGACCCCCATCCGCCCAGCGGTAAGCGGCAATTGCCTCGAACGAGCGGTTTTCGCGCTGCCAATCAAGGAAGTTTGGATAGGAAATTGAGCCGAACGGGAAATCCGGCTTCTCCTGAAACATGGAGACGATCCGACTTGCATTGGGGAACGGTAAAGGGTTGAGCAAGACTCCGTTTACAACCGAGAATACCGCCGTATTGGCACCGATGCCGAGCGCCAGCGTGAGAACGGCAATCGTGGCGAAGCCGCGATTCTTTCGCAGCTGCCGCAGCGAGTAGCGAATATCCTGAATCAAGCCGTTCATGAGATCTCCTCACTCATATCGCAAAGCCACCATGGGATCGAGTTTCATCGCGCGACGCGCAGGGATATAACCGGCACAAAGTGCAACCGCGATGAGCAGAACAGTTGCGGTGACAAACGTCAGCGGATCAGTGGCGCTCACTCCCATGAGAAGATTAGCCACACCGCGGCTCATGCCAAATGCCGCTAACAAACCCAAACCTGCGCCGGCCATCACAGTCCAGATCCCCTGTCGAAGCGCAAGTTTCAGAACCTGTCCTCGGCTGGCTCCGAGGGCCATGCGAATTCCAATCTCTCGCGTGCGCCGGCTGGCGGCGAATGCGACAACTCCGTACACGCCCACAAGAGCCAGGAGAAGGCCCATAGCTCCAATGCATGAGGCGAGTACAGCGGCGATGCGGAAGATCATGAAGCCATTCGCGCCGGAGAGCGAATCTTCCATGGTGCGAAGTGAGAAAATCGGCAGCCCCCGATCCAGTTCGCTGATCGTCCGCTGAACAGGAAGCATCAGGCTCCCGGGGGGAACCGAGGTGCGAATCTCAAGCGCACGCATGTGTTCAAAATGCTGCGTCAACGGGAGATAAAAGAAGGGCTGTTGGTCTTCAAACAGCGCGCCGTACTTTCCATTCTGCGCAACGCCCACAACCTGCCAGAACGTGTCGCCGGTCTCGGCTGTTCTGAAACGCTTGCCAATTGAATCCTCGCCGGGCCAGAACCGTTCCGCCATGGTTTGGTTCACGACAGCGACCTGGAGTGCAGCCGGGCTGTCAGCATCGGTAAAATTCCGCCCACGAAGCAGCGGAATCTTCATTGTCTGGAAGTAGTCCGGGTCGATGACATTGAAGATGATGATCGGGGGTTGCTCTCCTTTAGGCACGAGATGCCCCTCGATGGTCACCCCGGTTGCATCGCCGTAGTTGCCCATAGGGACGCTGTAAGCGAGCGCCGTCGACTGCACTCCTGGAAGCGCGCTGACTCGATTGCGCAATTGCTGATAGAAGTTGTTGGTGCGGGCCTCGTCGTAGCCCACTTCTTTCGGGTCGAGAACCACGTTCAGTACGTGGTCCGGCTCAAACCCCACGTAAGTGTGCAGCGCATTCTGCAGGCTGCGAACGAAAAGCCCGGCAACGATGAGCAACATCAACGATCCCGAGACCTGGGCGGCGACCAGAATGCCGCGAACCTGATAAGACCGCACGCCAGCGGAGCCGCTCCGTCCGCCTTCGCGCAAGCTCTCGTTGACATTGGCTCGGGCCACCCGAAGAGCCGGCCATAAGCCGACCAGAGCACCGGTACAAAGCGCGGTGACGATGGCGTACACAACAACGTGCGCGTCGAGACCGATATCCAGGCTCAAAGGAACAATCGCGGCGAGCCGCGCCAGGCCGGAGATCCACTGTGTGGCCCAGGTTCCGAGCGCGATTCCTCCAGCCGCGCCGAGCATCGCCAGCAGCATGCTTCCGCTCAGCACCTGGCGGATCAAACGTCCGCGGCCGGCTCCCAAGGCCGCGCGAACCGCCATCTCGCTTTCCTGCGCCGTTGCTCGCACGAGAAAGAGGTTCGCCACATTCACTCCCGCGAGCAGCAGAACCAGGACCGCGAGAAAAAGAAACAATCCGGCTGCGATGGCGACGATATTGCCGGGCAAAGGTATCGGATGCGAAAGAGGCTCGGAGATGACACTCACCGTGATGCCCTTTTCGGTTGTGGGATACTGCTGCGCCAAGCGGTCAACGATCACGCTAATCGAGGTCTGCGCTTCGCTAAGAGTGAAGCCCGACTTCAAACGGCCGAGAACGTTAAAACGGCGATCGGAGCGAGCCGTCCACATGTCGGGATCGTCCGTCGCTGCCATGCTGAGAGGAAGATATGCGTCTAAATCCGCAGCAAACGCCGTCCCCTGGAAGCCTTTAGGACCGACGCCGATGATCGTGGCCGGCTTGCCATTCACCAGCACTTGCTTGCCAATCACCGCGGGACTGGTGCCGAACTGTTTTTGCCAGTAGGAGTAGCCAATCACAATCAGCGATTCGGAGCCGGGCTTTTCTCCCTCGCCGGGGAAGAACAAGCGCCCTAGCGCCGGCCTCAAGCGCAGCCCGGAAAAATAGTTTCCCGTAACATAGGCTGCGAGAAAATGATCGGCCTTGTTATCAGCGCTTATACCTTCAAGCGCGACTTGGTAGGCGAACAAGTCTGAGAACGCATCATTCTGCGCGCGGATATCGAGCAATTCCGGATAGGAGAGCGAGTACAGCCCCAGCGGGGCTCCCTGCTGTTGCGCTGCGAGAACAGCAATCTGCCGCGGTTGCGGGACCGGCAGCTTGCGGAGGATGATTCCGTTCACGATGCTGAATATGGTCACGTTGGCGCCCAATCCCAATGCCAGCGTGAGCACCACGACCAGGGAGAAGCCAGGATTCTTGCGCAATTGACGCAACGCATAGCGAAGATCTTGAATCAGCGCGTTCATAAATTCACCTCACTCGTACCGCAAAGCCACCATGGGATCGACCAACATGGCCCTGCGCGCCGGAACCAGGCTCGCGAGCAGCGCAAACGCGATCAGCAACACGGCTGCGCTGGAGAACGTCAGCGGATCAGTGGGGGAGATGCCAAAAACCAGTTGCGCCACGGCTTGTCGGAGAACCCAGCCGCCGAGAATTCCTATCGAGGCTCCGATCACTGCCATCCCCATCCCTTGCTTGAGGATCGACTGCAGCACATCTGCTCTACGCGCGCCTAGTGCCATGCGCACTCCGATTTCGCTCGTGCTTTGCGCCACCACGTAAGAAACGACGCCATACACCCCAATCAACGCCAGCACGACCCCAAAGCAGGCAAACAGCGCCAGCAATCCCGTGGTGTAGCGCCGGTCGGCGGTTTGCTGCTCGATGAGTTGGTCCATCGTGGCAACTTCCGCAAAGGGCAGATTGGGATCGAGGGAATGCAATTGCTGGCGAATGGATCCGGCAAGCTGCAGTGGATCGAGAGACGTCCGCACCAGCAGATTCTTGAAGCCGACATTCAAATCAGGAGATTGCCGAAAAAGCGTAATCACATGCGGCAAAGGAGGCAGGGCGGGACCACGATTCATCGTGTTTCCAGTTACACCAACGATGGTGAAACGTGTGCCAGGCGTGCCGGCCGCCAGGTCCGACGGAAGCGTCATTCGAATCTGCTTGCCGATGGGATCTTCATTTGGGAAGAACTGATTGACGAATGCCTGATTCACCAAAGCCACGGGTACGCTGGTCTCGTTATCCGATTCGGAAAAATCGCGCCCCTTCAGCAACGGAATCCCAAGCGTGTGCAGATAATGGAAATCGCTCACATTGCGTGCGATGGAAGGCATGTCCTCCAGCCCAGATGCCGGCCGCCGCTCGATACTCAGGAGTTGCATCCAGTGATCTTGCGGGGGATGGCCTCCGCTGATCGTGGCATCTTGCACTCCGGGCAGGTGGCGCACACGGGCCGCATACTCCTCAGAGAAACGCGTGAGGCTAGCCTTATCCGGATAACGAACCGGGGGTAGATAGAGATCGGTGGTCAGAAGATGATCTTCACGAAAACCGGCGTCCTGCTTCTGCAGACGCAGCAAACTCTGGATGAGCAGGCCGGTTCCGATCAGCAGCATCACAGCGAACGCCATCTCGCTGATGACCAACAGGCGGCCGAGCCGTTTGCGTCCCCGGCTGCCGGTGTTGGTTCGCGCGCCTTCTTTGAAGGCTTCTGCCGGGTTCACGTTTAAGCTCGCCAGTGCGGGAGCTGTGCCGAATATCAAACTGCTGATAACGGCGATGATGAATGAGAATGCGAGCACGCGGTAGTCGATTGCGACCGTGGCTAGTTGCGGAAGCTGCGCAGGATGAATGCGGGCGACAAATTCGCAGCCCCACCAAGCCACTCCGCAACCCAAAAGGCCTCCCACCAGTCCGAGCGTCAGGCTTTCTGTGATGAATTGCCGAATGAGAGTGCGACTATTGGCGCCGATCGCAACCCGCAGGGCCACCTCGCGTCTGCGCCCGGCGTTGCGCGCGAGCAGCAAATTCGCAACGTTGGCGCACGCGATGAGCAACATCATCAACACTGCGCCCATCAGAACTCGAAGGATGGGACGCAAATTTCTGACCCTGTCCTCCTGTATCGATTGCAGCTTTACGCCCACGCCGCGGTCGACGGGGTATTGCGCCGCGAGATTGTCGGCAATCCTCTGGAGGTCGGCATTGGCCTGCTCAAGCGTCACGCCAGCTTTCAGACGCCCGATCGCGCCCCATCCGCGTTCGCCGCGCGAGGCTTCATCCCAAACGGTCGAACCCGCCGTCGAGTACGGAACAAACGGCGTCCAGATATCGACCTTTTCCTGCGGATCTCTGACCGCCCAGCTGGGAATATCTTGCGGCAGCACCGCAACAATGCTGTAGGGCTCGTCATTAATTCGGACGCTCTTGTTCAGAATCGACGGATCACCATGAAAATGTGTTTGCCAAAAACTGTGACTGACGATGGCTACGAAATTGTTTCCCCAGCGGTTCTCGTCGTCGCGGAAAAGGCGTCCCATCATCGGCTTGATGCCGAGAACTTCGAAGTATTCGCCCGGCACTAAGCCGATCTGCAGTTGTTCGGCTTCAATCGAGCTGTCGCTTGTGCTGACGTTTTTTCGCCACACGTCGTAGATCGCCATGTTCTCGAATGTGTGATCCTGTGCGGCAAAATCGCGCAGATCGAGCGGAGAGGGCCCGCCCATGCCGCCGTGTGCAATATGGGAGATCGAGAAAATCCGCACGATGCGGTCGGCGCCCGGAAAAGGCAGAGGCTGCAGCAGTACGGCATTCAGCACGCCAAACATGGCTGTGCTGGCACCGATGCCCAACGCTAGCGTGAGCACTGCAATTGCACTGAATCCAGGATTTTTTCGGAGCTGCCTTAGCGCGATTCGAATATCCTGCGTCAGTCCAGCCATCCTTCCTCCTCACTGAATCGGAGTGCAATGAGTGAGTCGAGCTTGATGGCGTGACGCGGCGGAGACGAGTGACACTACACCTGTCCAGAGCCTGTGTCACTCCAGCGTTAACGCCTTTATCTTTTCGTTAATTAGCGAGCACGCGAAGACTCGCTATCAGTCGCGTTACGCACTCGCTTCCTGCATCAGTTTCTTGAGTTCCTCTTCGGCAACAACTTTTCCGTCGAACAGATGCACTTCCCGTTCGGCGTGCTTGGCAAAGCGCGGATCGTGCGTCACCATGCAGATGGTGGCGCCGTCGCGATGCAAGTCTTGCAGAAGCTGCATGACTGCGTCGCCGTTGTGCGAGTCCAAATTCCCCGTAGGCTCATCCGCAAGCAGGATCGAAGGATGTCCGGCCAGGGCACGCGCCACTGCCACGCGCTGCTGTTGTCCGCCGGAGAGCTGCGATGGGTAGTGGCGGATGCGGTGCGCCATGCCTACGCGCTCGAGCGATTCCATGACGCGTTTCTTTCTCTCCACCGAAGGCATTCTCTGCCGATAGGTGAGCGGCAGTTCCACGTTCTCGTAGACAGTGAGGTCGCCGATGAGATTGAAACTCTGGAAGATGAAGCCGATTTCCTGATTGCGAATCCGCGAGCGTGCGGCAAAATCCAGATTGGCTACTGGCTGCCCGTTCAGCTGATATTTCCCGCCGGTAGGGGTGTCGAGCAGGCCGATGATCGAGAGCAGGGTGGATTTGCCGCAGCCTGAGGGGCCCGACATTGCCACATATTCTCCCTTGCGGACGGTCAGGTGCACTCCCGACAATGCGTGGGTTTCGATCTCATCGGTGTAGAAAATCTTGGTTAGATCTTCGATCTCAATCAGGGCTTGTCCTGCTTCGGTCATATAGGGTCTGCCTCGCTAGTCAAGTCGTATGCGGTCGGTGTTGTCGTTTCGCGACATGTCGGAAAGGATGACCGTGTCGCCTTGGTGCAAGCCTTCCAAAACCTGAATCGAATTTACAGAAGCGCGTCCAACCTTCACGGGAACGCGTACCGCTCCCTTGCCATCGGGATCAAGCCGGAACAGGCTGATGGTGCTGTTTTCCTGCCCGAACGCCGGGCGTCCAACATAGAGAACGTTGTCCAGTTGCTCGAGATCGATTGTGCCGTCCACGCTCAAATCTGGGCGAGCGCCCTTCGGCAATTCGCCGGTGAGTTTCACGTCTACGGTAACCGTGCCGTTTTGCACTGCAGGATCGACGCGCATGACGGTTCCCGTGGCAGTTCCATTGTGGGTGTCGACGGTGGCTGGTTGTCCGGGCTGCACGTCGCGCGCCTGCGTTTCGGCGATCTTCAATTCCGCAATCAAGTGATTGGGTTGGACGACCTTCGCCAGCATCGTACCCGGAACCACATGCTGACCGACCTGCAGGGGCAAATCCACCAGAACCCCTTCGATTCCGGCGCGGACTTTCAGAGCATCCAACTGTTTCTGCTTGAGTTCAGCCAAGACGCGAATCTGATCGACCTTCGCCTGCTCCTGCGCCAGTTGCGACTCGATCGCCTTCTGGCCAATATCGAGGCGTTCGGTTTCAATGTTATTTCGCGTCGTCAATTCGTCCGCTTTGCTCTTTGAATTCTTATACGCCAGTCCGGAAATCACTCCCAAATCGAACAGCGCCTTGTCGGTTTCCGACTGCAGTTTCGCCTGGCTGTAGTCCGCATTCACAGTGGCCGCACCTGCCTTCTGATTCATCAGCGCGCTCTGCAGGGTCACCTTCGTACTCTGATATTCCGCCTCCGCCGCCTTTAATTGCAGGCTGGCATCGACCGCGGCCTGCTCGACTTGCGGATCGCTCATGTCTGCCAGGATCGTGTCTGGAGATACCTGCGAGCCGGGCAGCAACCGAATCCGCACGATGGTGGCTTCTGTCTGCGCAGGTATTTGACGGATGAACTCCGGGCTGGGAATCAAGGTGCCCAAACCACGCACCTGGCGAAGCATGGACCCGTGCTTCACCGTATCCGTCCACACCGTGCTGCGTTCGACTTCCGGCGCTGCTGGCTTCAGACGTGTGACGCCAATCGTAACTCCGCTAAGAAAGACCATTCCGACTGCCGACCAGATGATCTGGCGACGTCGTTTCTGCTGCTTAAATTCGGGCCGAGCGATATCCATCACTGAATTACAGTGCAACCACCCGTCCATAGGTCGACCGGCTCTATATGCTTGAAAACAATAGCTTAAGTCTCTGCCTGCCCGCGTGCCCTGCTCCCCGCGTTGTCCGCTGCCGGAAACAAGTGTCCACTACCGGACAGCGGAAAATCGCCAAGTCGGGCCACCAATAGCAAGATCGAAGTAGCCGTGGCGACCTCAAAGGGACTAGATTTTGCCGAACAAGAAACTCCGGCCCAGCGTACTCTAACCAGCGGTTGTTATTGATCTTTGGAGCGACCCGATGCGGCTCGTCGTCGAACACCTCAGTAAAACATATCGCGGGGGCGTCCAAGCCCTGCAAGATTTTGAGCTCACACTGGGTCCGGGTGTGTTGGGATTGCTGGGGCCGAATGGAGCTGGAAAATCCACTCTGATGCGCATTCTGGCAACGATCACCAAGCCCAGTGTCGGTCGCGTGCTGTGGAATGGAGTCGACATCGCCCACGAACCTGACGTGCTGCGCGAGACGTTGGGATACCTGCCGCAGGATTTCGGCGTTTATCCGAATCTTAGCTCGCTGGAGTTCCTGGACTATATGGCCGCGGTCAAAGGGATTGCCGCAGCCGCAGCCAAACAGCGAATATCCGAATTGCTCGAGTTGGTAAATCTCAGGGATGTGGCCAAACGCCCCTTGGGGGGCTATTCGGGGGGAATGCTACAGCGGGTTGGGATCGCCCAGGCATTGCTGAATGACCCTAAACTACTGGTCGTCGACGAACCTACAGCTGGCCTCGATCCGGAAGAACGGGTGCGGTTCCGGAATCTGCTTTCTGAACTGTCCGGCGAGCGGATTGTCCTCCTTTCCACCCACATTGTGTCTGATGTCGAGGCCGTAGCCACCGACATCGTGTTGATCGAGCACGGTCGCATGATCGCCCACGGCGCTCCGGAGAAACTGCTCGCCGAAGTCACTGGCAGGGTATGGGAAGTTGTAGTGCCAAGCTCCGAGCTGACCGGCCTGCGCGAAACATATCTGGTAAGCAGCACCGCACACCGTGGCGATGGCGTTCACGCGCGAATTGTGACGGAGACACCACCAACGATGAACGCGCGCCCCCTTGAGCCCACGCTCGAGGATGCTTATCTGCACGCCCTCGCACACCGCCGCGACGCGTTGATCGGAGTTGGAGCATGAGCATATTGCCGATCATTGCAATTGCTCAGGCTGATTTTCGGGAGCGGGTCCGGCGATACAGCTTCTTCGTTACACTGATGTCCGCTGTGTTCCTTGCCTATGCGACCGCGACCGGCAAAATTCAGATCAAACTCGGTGCCTATCGCGGAGTCTATACATCAGCCTGGATCGGCGCCATGGTGGCACTCGTCACCACGACGTTCGCGTCGCTGATCGGGTTCTATATCGTCAAGAACACGGTCGAACGCGACCGGATGACCGGCGTAGGCCAAATTCTAGCGACCACTCCCCTCTCCAAAGCTGCGTACATCCTTGGCAAATTCCTCAGCAACTTTCTTGTGCTTGCGGCCATGGTCCTCGTGCTGGCGCTGGCTGCAGTCGTGATGGCCACGTTTGCTCGCGAGGACTCAACTTTTGACTGGTGGGCATTGCTTTCGCCTTTCTTTTTGATTGCTCTGCCCGCGATGGCGCTGACGGCAGCAATGGCGGTGCTGTTTGAAGTGCTTCCCGGACTGCGCGGTGGTGTAGGCAACGTTCTTTGGTTCTTCGTGTGGTCGGTGGGAGTCGCCTTGCCATTGGCGACGAAAATTCCCTGGCTCGACCCCAGCGGGCTCTGGACCGTATCTCAAAGCATGATGGCGGCCGCTCGCGCCGTAATTCCCGGATTCACAAACAGCTTTTCACTGACGATTGGAGATGGCACTGCTCAGTTGGTTCGCTCTTTACGTTGGACCGGTCTGGAATGGACGTCAGCGCAGATTCTGTGGCGACTGGCGTGGCCAGGAATTGCTGTCGCCATCGCCCTGTTGGCCGCTTTGATGTTCGACCGGTTCGATCCGGCGGGATCTAAACAGCCGAAATCCCAAAAGAATCAAGTTCCCCCGGCATCTAGTTCTGTTGGCATTCCGGCGACCATGCACGTGCATGAAGCGCGAACGGACCTCACACCCCTCACGAGAGATTCGTATTCTTTCAGCTTTCTCCGTTTGGTTGTTGGCGAGTTGCATCTCGCGCTGAAGGGCTATCGCTGGTGGTGGTATGCGGTCGCCATTGGATTGATCATTGCTCAGCTGGCCTCGCCGCTGGAGATTGGACGCGGTCCATTGCTCGCTGCGGCGTGGATATGGCCAATCTTCGCGTGGTCGGCCATGGGAACGCGCGAATCGCGTTATGGCACAAGCGGATTGATCTTCTCTTCCGCTCGCATCCTGGAGCGGCAATTCCCAGCCTCGATTGTTGCAGGACTTATTCTGGCAGCCTTGTCGGGTTTCGGCGTCGCAATACGTCTGCTCATTGCCGGCCACTATCTTGCTCTTCTGGCCTGGGTAGCGGGAGTGCTATTCATTCCCTCACTGGCCGTGACTTGCGGAACATGGGCGGGAACGAGCAAGACTTTTGAGGCTCTGTACACGGTCTTGTGGTACGTCGGGCCGCTGAAGCAGTTGCCTGGCGTGGACTACAGTGGTACGGCAAACAGCCAGCATCTCGCGTTCTACACGGTGTTTTATTTCTTGCTTGCTGCGGTGCTGCTGGCGGCTTCATTTGCGCGTCGCGCCGCGCAGTTGCGGTACGCCTGATCAGATGATGACCTCGCAACCGAGAACTCGGATGTTTTCTGGTAGAGCCACTCGGTGATCTGGGGAGCTCAGGCTTATCGCGCCAGCTCTTGTCCCAGCATGGCAGGATTCCCGGCGTAAGAGAGGCCTACTTCCAGATCGACAACGCGGTTGTGCACAAGCTGGGCAATCTCTCCGTCGAAATACTGCATACCTTCCGAGGTGCAAGCCTTCATGGCATCGAGCAGCGTTTTGTTCTCACGCTCGCCTTTCTCGATGCACTCTCGGGTGCGCGCATTCGCTTTCAGGATTTCGATCGCGGGGACTCGCCCGCTGCGGTCGGCCTTAGGCAACAGGCGCTGGCAGATGATATAGCGGAACGATTTCGCAAAGCGCTCACGCACGCCCTGCTGCTCTGCGGGTGAGAACGAGCTTACGATCCGTTCGACCGTTTTTGAGGCATCCATCGTGTTCAGGCTGGAAAGCACGAGATGGCCGGTCTCTGCCGCTTCAAGGACGATCTCAATAGTTTCGCGGTCACGCATCTCGCCTACCAGAATTACTTTTGGAGCTTGCCGCAGAGCCGATCGCAGCGCATGGGCGAAGCTAGGCGTGTCGCTGTGCAGCTCGCGCTGGTGGATGGTCGAGCATTTGTGGTTGTGCAAAAATTCGATCGGATCTTCGATGGTGATGATGTGGTAGTACTTTTCGCGATTGATGCAGTCGAGCAGCACGGCCAGAGTGGAAGACTTGCCGGAGCCGGCGGGCCCGGTTACAAGGACAATACCCTCACGCAGCTTGGCCACTTCGCTCAAACTCTCCGGCAGTCGGAGTGAAATGAAATCGGGAATATTGGTAGGGATCACCCGCATGACGACGGCGCAGCTTCCCCGCTGAATAAAGACGTTCACGCGGAAACGGGCGAGGCCGGGCAGTCCGAACGAAATGTCGCAAGCACCGTGCTCGCGCAGCGTCGTGATGGCTTGTTTGTTGTCCCCAATCAAGTCGACGGCGATGTGGCGTGTGTCGTCGGCCGTCAGCACGGTCATGCCCGGCACCTGGACAGGGATCAGCTGGCCGTAAACTTGCACCTGCGGAGGTCGTCCGGGAGAGAAGATCAAATCGCTGACCTTCTCAGCCGCGCGGAGCATGCCGCCGAGCAGGGCCGGAGTGGCCACGCGTCCGCTGCCGGAGAAACCTTCCAGTTCGATCGATATCGGAGAAATGCCTGGTGCCGCCATCCGCTCCTCACAACTCGGAATCGCTGCACCACAGAAAACCGAGAGACGAAACTGCGCTGCTTAGAATGTATCCCTTGCGAGGTGGAAATGTAAGGACAGTAAGGGCATACCCTTTGGTAACGCTCGCAACGCTAAAGGAAGGCGCCGCGCTTGAGATTGTGCGAGCGGATTTGGTGGGCGGACGAGGCGTCCGCCCGTACGCGGATGGTGCCAATTTACTTCTTGACCGATTTCTTCTTGTTGCCGAAGCTTGTTTCTATTGTGGAGCCGAGGCTGGCCAGCATATCCTTGGCGTTTTGAGCGTTTGGCCCGTTTGGCGCCAGCTCAAGATATTTCTGGAATGCCTCCACCGTGCCTGGCGCCGGGATAGTTTTGTCACCCTGAAGGGTCGCTTTTCCCATGAGGTTTACGCCTTTCTGGTAGTAGGCTTCGGCTTGGTTCGGATTTGCCGCGATGCTTTTATCGAATGCAGCATTCGCCTCGTCGGCCTTGCCCGCATTCGTCAGCACTGCCCCCTCATTGAAGTAATACTGCGCCGCCCGGGAAGGATCTGACTGCGCCGCCATGGCATAAGTCTGGACAGCGTCCTGAGTTTTGTTGTCTTTGGCGTACGCTTCGGCCAGGTTGTTGTAGTAGGCCGCCAGCGTGGCATTCGCATTGGGGTCCTTGGAGTTGTCGGCGCCAGATTTGATTTGGATCGCCTTTTGGTAAGCCTCGATGGCGGAATCGTAGCGTTTTTGCCTTTCGGCGGTATCCGTCTGTTTGGGGGCGGAGAGCCGGTACGCATCGCCCAGCTTGAACCAGATCAGGTCGCGGGTAGCGTCCGTCTGGTTGGCTTCGTTCAGTTGGGCGATAGCGCTATCGAAATCGCCGCTCTGCATGGCGGTGTTCGCGGCAGCTAGTTTTTCGTTGAGCTTGCCTACTGTGTTCTTCTCCTTCTCCGCTTTCTCTTTTTGCTCCTGTATCTGCTTCAACTGTTCAGGAGTGAGCCCCTGGCCTTTGGCCTGCTCGTCGCGCTGCTTCTTCAAGTCGAAATCCAGGGTGTTTTCGTCGAGCTGGACGGGAAACTTGTTGTAGTGAAACAGATCCTTATTTGCCTTCATCTCGTCGGCATTTTTGTAGAGTGACACGGTGTAGCTGCCGGGCGCCACGCCCAGCGAGAAATACTCACCCTTCTTGTTCGTTTTCAGCGTGTATTTCTGACCGTTGTCCTGGTTAGCCCAGACGACGATGGCGTCGACGATCGGATTACCGTTCTCGTCCTTGCAAACGCCTTTCACCGTCCCGGACGCCTGGGCAAAGGCTGATGGCAACCACATTCCCAGCGTGAGGACGAACAGCGATAAGATTGCGAGATTTCGTTTCATGATGGCCTCCCGGCCGAATGTCTAATTCGCGTATTGGATCGGGTCTTTGGCGCCAGCCGCTGCGAACGCCCGCAGGCGCAACGCGCAGCTATCGCAGACGCCGCAGGCCACGTCCTCGCGGCTATAGCATGACCAAGTTAAATCGAAGGGCGCGCCCAATTCAAGGCCCAGACGCACAATCTCCGCCTTGCGCATGGCGATCAGCGGAGTCACGACTCGAATAGTCCCATCTTTCGTGCCCATCTTAACCACCTGATTGAAGGCATCGTAGTAGGCTGGGCGGCAATCGGGATACCCGGAACTGTCAGGTTCGACCGCCCCGATATATACCTTTTCCGCGCCCAGCACTTCGGCCCAGCTCACCGCGACTGAGAGAAAGTGAGCATTCCGAAAAGGAACATAGGTTACCGGAATACCCTGACCGAGAGAAGCCGCATCCGGAACGGGAATTTTCTCATCCGTGAGAGCGGATCCGCCGATGGCACGCAAGGCTTCGTTGCGTACCATGAGCTTGTCGCGGATGTTCAGACGGGCGCAAATCGCGACAAACGATTTACGTTCACGCTCTTCGGTCCGCTGGCCATAGCTCACGTGCATGGCGGCGGCATCATGATCACGCGCGGCCAGGGCGGCGCAGACGCAAGAGTCCATGCCACCGCTGAGAAGGACAACGGCCCTTGTCTTGTTGTTGCTAGCCATTCAAGGTCTGTGGCGCATTTGCGATTCTCGGCCTATACACCCTTTGTGGCCGGATCCCATATGAACTTGTGCAGTTGCAATCCTAGCCTCGCGGGAACATTATCTGCCAGCATCCATTCTGCGAGCGTCTGTGGATTGAGCAGACAATGGGAGCTGTCTCGGCTGCCTGTTGCGTCTTTGCGAAATGCAGGCGAAAAAAGCACCGCATGAACACGCTGGGCGAGTTCATGGCGTAGCGTGAAGTCGCGCGCGAATTCATAGTCGTCGCGGCTGCCGAGAACAAACTTGATTTCATCGTGCGGTTGCAAGGCACTTACGTTTTCCGTCCGAAAGCTGTCGGCTGCGCCCGAATTCGGGCACTTCACGTCCACGATCTTCACTACGCCTGCCGGAACCCGCTCCAGAGGGCGTTCTCCACTCGTTTCGAGAAGCACGCGATAACCGGCGTCGAGCAGTCGCTGCATGAACGGAACCAGTTCTCGCTCCTGCAGCATGGGCTCGCCGCCAGTGATTTCGACGAGACCGACCGAGGGGCTGAGGCGGACGACCTCATTCCAGACTTGCTCGGGGGTCATCTTGTCCCCGCCCGTGAAGGTGTACTCGCTGTCACACCAGGAACATCGCAGATTGCAGCCGGTCAGGCGCACGAAGATGCACGGCAGGCCGGCGTAGGTCGACTCTCCTTGCAGCGATTTGTAGATCTCGGTGATTTGCATGAAACTCGCAATCAGCCATCAGCTCTCAGCAGTCAGCCTGCCGTGCGGATAGGCTGCAATCCGGCGATCTTGCCTCAAGATATAACAATGGAGGGACGGCTGGTGCAATGGGAGGAAATGAGGGCCTACAGGACCCGCATTCCAAGTTGGCACGAGTCTTACGCGCTGGCGGCTTCACGGCCTCCGAGGGGCAGGAAATATTGCGTGCCCTTTATGGGTTCGGTGACCTTGCGGAGAAGCTCCTGCAAATCTTCATTGCGGTCGACGAAGTCAATCTCTGAGGTATTGACGATCAGCAGGTCGGACGACGTGTAGTGAAAGAAGAAGTGCTCATACGCCTTCACCACTTCCTCCAAATATTCATCGCTGACCGCGTCCTCGCCCGGAGCGTTCTTTTTTTTCAGCCGCTTCTTCAGCACCTCGGGCGCAGCTTGCAGATAAATGACCAGGTCGGGTGTGGGTATCTGCTCGCGAAAGTAGTTGTAGTAGCGGTTGTAGACTTCGAGTTCCTGATCGTTCAGGTTCAGGCACGCGAAAATCTTGTCTTTTTCGAAAATGTAGTCAGCGATGACGGTTCCGCGCGATCGCGGTCCCAGATCAAGCGCCTGCAACTGCTCAAACCTCCGCGCCAGGAAGGCAAATTGCGCCTGAAATGCGGCGCCACGCTCGCCTTCGTAGAAGGCGGCCAGGAAGGGATTGGATTCGGGCTCCATCACGCGCTGGGCGTTAAGCCGGTCCGCGAGGATGTGTGCCAGTGTGCTCTTGCCGACTCGTATGGGGCCTTCGATGGCGATGTAGCGGGGCGACTCAAAAAGATTGGCCATGGGATCCGGAGAGACTCGAATTGGCAGAATATCTCGGGAGCCGTCGAAGGGCAATTGAGGGATGAGTTAACAGCTTGCGCCCACGAACAATTCGCCTAGCAGGCTTCCCAGGCAAAGACAATGACGTAAGACATCCTCCGTATAAAACAAAACAATCGCAGTGTGTCGCGTAAAGAAAATTGCGTCCAGGAAATCTGCTACCCGATTTGCTGGCACCGCGTCCAACAGGCAGATTCGAAAATTTGGGGGAACTGCGGAACTTTCTCCCGGGCAAGTTCGTATTTGCTTAACAAGTCGAAAAAGCCGGAGTTGAGGTGATGCCGGCTACGACCTGTTCACCGAAACAAGATTGAGCGGGGTTTGGGGATCTTCTCGTACTCGGTTTGGCGGCCCAGTTGAGAAAACCCCCACGCGACGGTGTCTCGTCGATTTCAACCCCGGCGGTTGCATTGTAGGCCATTGGCGGGGAAACACAAGCGTTTTTCTCGCACTGGTCGCGAACCGGGCCGCCCCAACCGTCCCCGACGCAATTTCGGGAGAAAAAGGAGCAGCGATGAAGTTCGCGACATTTTCCAAGAGTCTGGTATTAGGGCTGGCGTTGTTGCTGGCTTCGAGCGCGTTTGCGGCAAATAAGGGAAGCCTGCAGTTGAACAGTCCCACCTCGGTCAATGGCACTGACCTGAAGCCGGGTGATTACAAGCTGGAGTGGGACGGGAGCGGCCCGAACGTGCAACTCAGCATCATCAAGGGCAAGAATGTGGTAGCCAAGGTTCCGGCGCACATCGTGGAATTGCAAACTCCAGCCGCAAATAGCGCCGCCGTAACAAGAAGGGGAGACAACGGCAGCTCTACTCTTTCCGGCGTTCGCTTTGAGGGAAAGAAGATGGCCCTGGAGCTCGGTGAATCGAGCGACGGAGCCCAGGCCAGCAAATAAGCAGAATCTGAGTTCTAGATTCAAAGGGGAGCACACAACGTGCTCCCCTTATTTTTTCTTATTGAAGAAACTTGTTAGCTGGGCGATGCCAGGACATCGTCGTAGTAGTTGATCATGGCCCGCCGTGGCTTGGTCTTCAGCCCTTTCAGCGGAATCTTCTGGTCGAAGGAAGTGTTGCCGTTCAATCGCGCGCGCCCGAGAAAGAATATCTTCCCATCCTCGAGCTCCAAGTAGATCGGCACGAGCATGCGGAAGTGATCATCCACATTCGATTGTGCGATCTTCAAATTCATCACGACATCGCCGTCCGGCCCGGTGTCGAAGGATGAGTCCATCTTGTACGTTGGCAATTGCGTGCCGAAAACATATTCGTTGAAGAACCACCCCATCTTCTGGTTGCCTTCCATGTCCATTTCCCTGGTCATGTGTTTTTCCACCATGGCCTGGAAATCCTCGGTGGTCGCGGCTTTGCCAGCATAGGTTTTGACGAAGTCGTGCATGGTGTCTTTGAACAGCTGATCGCCATTGCGCTTGTCGTACATCATCATGCGAATCATGTGCAGAATATAAGCACCCTTGGGATAGATGAGACGGCGCGTCGTATTGAATCCAGTGCGAGTATTGCTGGCGCGATATCCCATCGTGAGGGGGCCGACATCAATGGCGCGAAAGCCTTCGGCATCGCGCTCCAGCAGGATTTCTCGTTCGTCGTTCCAAAACTCGATAAATTTTTTTGGATTCTTTTCGATCATGCTGAGATACAGCGAGGCCGACATGTCAGCGAAGCCCTCGCTCATCCACTGGTCACGGCCGTAAGCAAAGCCAATGGTGTGTCCCCACCACTGGTGCGCGACTTCGTGTGGCGTGACCACCTTCCAGTACCCGCGATCGCCCCAATCCATACCGAGCTGGTGACGAACGGTTGTATCGAAGTAGTAACAGATTGGGATCCAGACCAGTTCCGGCCAGGACTGGCCGAAATCGCAAGCCGTCTGCTGCGTAATCTGCATGTGCGTGAAGAGCGATGGGCCAAAATAGTCGTTGTAGAGCTGAATCGCCAGTTCGCCCTCCGCCAATGCCTTCTTGTTGAGGCCAGTTGTGCTCATGGTCCCAAGCGCCACACCAGCACCCAAGTGCGAACCCTGCGTGGGCAGAGTGTCGCCACTCGCCTGTTGCTGCAGGGCTTCCACCCAGTTGGGACTCTGTTCATTGGCGAAAGACTGAATCAAATATTCTGGCTTCGTGAGCTTGCCTTCTTCGACTTTGAATTTTCCGAAGCTGAAACCGGCAACCGTTTGGGGCGCTTCACTTTTCCACACTGTCACGTTTTGTCCGCCGTCATTGCTCTCGCTGACCTGAATCCCCGTCGCCGCGATCTTCATTCCCTTGGGCACGCGAAACGTCATGTCGTATGAAACGTACTCCCCAAACGACGCACCTCGCGCGGTGGGATACCAATCTTCTCGAGCGCCGGGAGTCAGAAAATAATTTCCTCCGCCTTCGTTGGTAACGGCTTCCTTTCCGCCATAGACGGTTGTTACCGTGAATTTCTCGCCTTTGCCGATTGACTTTGGAAGAATGACAGCGAAATTGCCGTCCTGATTCTTGTCTTCCTGGATGAATGACAGAAGCTGCCCGTCCACACTAACGCTTTGAACACGTAGCGGCCGGAACAAAGCAAAAGGAATGACTCGCAATCCATCACGCTCCGCGATCAGCGTCGTGGTCGCCTTTCCGGTGAGATTGCCATTCTTCTCGAATGAGGTATCAAGTTGTTGATGCTCAACTCGAATCGGCATTCCGAAGCTCTGCCGCTCTGCTCCGGAAGCGGTAAACGAAGCCCAATGCCCATACTTGTTCTCATCGTAGGTTCGGAAGTTGACCTGGTACCGGCCGTAATCCGGGTCAATCTCGTACAGTTCCTCGCCGTTATAACGCTTGCCGTGGATAAACGCGACGAACAAGGGCCGCGGAGCGGGACTCAGCACCTCTTCCAGCACGCGCGCCTCCAGGTTCTCTTTCAGCTTGTGACGCGTCGTATTCTGGCTATCTTTCAACGAGCCCGCATCGCAGTTTCCGGATCCAGCGCTCCCGGCCTTTTTGATTTCGTCATAGGTCGAGTCGGTGAAGCGCAACACCAGGTGCTCGAAATTCTCGCTGAACTCGTTTTCTTTGGTCAGCAGTTTCAAACTCTTGCGCTCTGACTCGGAAGCAGGATCGAGTACGAAGTTGCCATTACCCGTGAATACGGCCCCGGTGACCTTTCCTTCTACCGGCGAGACAAAGCAAACTGTGCCCGAGCGCAAGTGAAAAGTTCCTGCATCGCGGACGAGATCGAAATTCGAGACGCTGACCGATTCTCCGGAGAGCGTGAGATTGCGCAATTGCTGGTAAGTTGGGTCAGAATTCGGCGCCGGCCCCGCGCCGGAATCGGCTTTCGCTACGGGAACGATGGGATGATCCAGGTTCCCCGCGGTAAGTACGAAGAGGAAAACTGAAGTGAAAACAACAAGACACACATATCCCAAACGGTCTTGGACGAAGCGCGGCACGATGAGCCTCCCTGGGGGGAAGAACGCGTATTATCCGCCATTTTGCAGAAAACGCAAGTATCGAGATCACATCCGATGCGGCTTAAAGACCGTGATCAGCGGCACACAAAACAGGAGGAAATTGGTTGTTATGCCACTTCCACTGGCTCATCGATCAGACGCTTGTCGTCCTCGTCGGCGCCGGCAAGCTCGAAGGAATTTGTGACGGCAGCCTTGCCTTTCTCCACGCTGGTGATGACGTAAGAGCAACCTAGCCAGTGGGCTTCGGCCAGATCGGTGGACGACCATCGTGCCGGATGGTCCGGGTGCGAGTGATAGAAGCCGACGACATCTTCGCCGCGCTCGCGTCCCTCGCGCTGAATGCGCACCAGTTCGCGCGGATCGATGTTGTAGCGGTTGTGGGCGGAATCGGTTCGGGTGTTCCCGCAGCGGGCAGTTGAGGTCACGATGCGACTGCCATCTTCCTCGAAGCGTCCGAGGAGCACGCCACAGCATTCATTAGGATAGGTCTCTTCACCATGACGGCGAATCGAGTCGTAGTCTTTGGGTTCAATTTTCAGCATCGGCTGGGTTCGTAGATCGGCGTGTTGGCCTTGAGGAGTTTCCGCTTCATCCCGCAGTCGCCGCCTGAATGATCTTGGCCGCCGTCTTCACTGGGAAGTTCACCGAGTTGGCGATGAAACAGAGATGGTGAGCCTTCTCGTGAAGGGATAGCGCTTTCTCCGGGTCACCGGCTTCGATTGTGACCAGCGGTTGGAGTGTGACTTCGGCGAATGCGCCGGAGCCGTCGGAGTTCTCCGCCATCACTCCCTTGGCGTCGTCGCGATAGTCGGTGACTACGATGCCGTTCGTGGCGCACAGATGGAGATACCAGAGCATGTGACAGGAGGAAAGGCTGGCCACCAAAAGCTCCTCTGGGTTGTAGCGTGAGCGATCGCCACGAAAGGCCGGATCGGATGAGCACGGGATATCGGGCTTACCGGCAACTTCGATGACATGGTCCCGCTTATACGCCGCATAGGTCTTTGTTCCTCGTCCTTGATTTCCGGTCCACGCAATTTGCACTTCGTAATGGTGCTGCTTCATGGCCCTCCTGGAAGCACGACTCGACCAGCGACTTACTCTTCCGTCCAGAATCTTTCGCTCAGATACTTGTCGCCAGAGTCACACAGGATCGTGACAATTACGGCTTCCTGCTCGCGTCTAAGACGCAGTTGCTGGGCGATCTTCAAGCTGCCGACGACCGCCGCCGCAGCCGAGACTCCCAGCAGTAATCCCGAGGTTCGCGAGAGGCGGCGCGCCATCGCATAGGCGTCCTCGGTCGCGATCTCAAGATTCTCATCCGCCAGAGTCGGATCGTAAATCTTCGGCACGATGGCGGTCGCCATATGCTTAGCGCCCTCGATTCCGTGAAACGCGGAATCGGGCTGAAGCGAAATGCAGCGAATTCGCGGGTTCAACTCCCGCAAACGGCGCGTGGTTCCGACGAATGTCCCGCTCGTGCCTAGCATCGAAACAAAATGCGTGACCCGGCCTTGCGTCTGCTGCCAGATTTCATTGGCCGTGCCGGAGTAGTGCGCTTGCCAGTTGGCATCGTTGGAATATTGGTCAGCGTAGAAATACTTGTCCGGATGCCCCGCCGCCAGTTCGCGCGCGAGTCGGATGGCCCCGTCCGAGCCGTCGGCCGGATCAGTGTAGAGTATGTTCGCGCCATAGCTCTGCAGGATTTGCTTGCGCTCCTGGGAGACATTGTCGGGCATGCAGAGAGTAACCGGAAATCCTTCGGCCGCGCCGAACATCGCGTACGCAATGCCAGTGTTGCCGCTGGTCGCATCGAGCAAGATTTTCCCCGGAGGCAACAGCCCCCGGCGGCGGGCCTGCGAGACGATGTTGGCGGCGGCGCGATCTTTAACCGAACCACCTGGGTTATACCATTCAGCCTTACCCAAAAGTGCTACGGCGGGCAGGTCCTCGGTCACGCTGTCCAGCCGCAACAAAGGAGTGTTGCCCACGCTCTCGATGACGCTTTGACCCAGGCTGGCAAGCATTTCGGCGCGGTTATGCATTCGATTCAAAGTTATCATTCCCGGCGATCTGATCGAGTTTTGCGCCATATCATGAACCGACCTGCTGTGACCTACGTAACGTGCTACAGGATCGAAAACGCGCTATGTAGTATTTTGTCTTAGATGATGTAAGGTGCCTTGCGATGCGCTAGTTCTATACTTACTCTTTTCCCGCTGGGCATGCATCTAACCGTACGACAGAAAGGTGTAATTCGTTAATGCCGAAGACGATCGAGGCACGAAATTACGAGGACGCCCTGGGCTGGCTGCGCGAGCACGGGTTTGACGTAACTGAAGCTCCGGGCACGAACGGCCGGGTTTTTCTGCGCAAGTATAACGTATCAGCGGCGATTCAGAAGACTCCCGACGATCAGGTGAAGATCTTCGCCTATCCTGGATATCTCGTTGGCAGCGAGATTTCGAAGCTGGTCAACCGCGGATATCAGCAATTCCTGAAAACGTCCAAGAACGAAGTCCCGGCCACCGCCGACCATCTGAAAGCACTCCATGATTTCGCGGAAGAATTGAAGCTAGCGCTCGGCCTACCAAGTCTTTACAACGAATCACTGGGAACGGTGAGCGAGGCGTATCAGTACGATCGCATCGTGGACCGCGACAAGCCGGCGGCGGCGCGGCCGAAACGTCCGTGGGAAACCGCGGGCAAACAAACCGCCCTGGCGGCCAAAAAAGGACGAGCGTAAGCCGAAACGGCTCTACCCAGAAGCATTTCTGAAACTAGCGTTTTGTTCGCACCTGGACCCGGGTTCCTTCGGAGAGCTTTCCGTTCAGCAGTTCAATCACACCATTGCGGACCACGCCTTCATATTCCTGCGCGGGTGCGGTCACTGAGCTCGCTGGCTGAACCGGAGGGTTGTTGCTCAGATCGTGCCGCGTGCGTCCCATGCCCTTATCCATGGCTTCATTCGCAAGGCGGTCGGCTTCGCGATTGTGCTCGCGAAGAGCGTGCCCAATGGAGAACCAATCGAGACGCGCAATCAACTCTTTGGCTCGCGCGTGAAGGTCCTGCAAAGTTAGATTCTTCACTTTGTAGATGCCTTTGATCTGGCGCACCAGCAGCTCAGAATCGCTAATCAGCTTTAATGCCTTCGGACCGTGTTCGAGCGCATATTCGAGGGCCGCAATCAAACCCTGATACTCGGCAAAGTTATTCGTCTGGTGGCCGAGGTATTCGCTCAGCGCAGCAATCTTCCTGCCCGTTTGGTCCTGAATCACGACCCCGTATCCGGCTGGGCCGGGATTGCCGCGCGCCCCACCGTCGCTATGGGCAATCAGATATTTTTCGGGTGGATTTTCTCGCATCTCGAACAAAGCCTGGCGATCAGAAGGACGCGAAGAGGAAGGAGGCATGTTCGAGTGTACAACGACGCGACATAGTGCTTCAGCGCCCGGTTGCCAGGCGCGTTGCCAGGCGTGCCGGGAGATTTGCCGCAAAGATACGGTCTTGCGCAGATTTCAGGTTGTACGGTGTGCGGTGGAAGTGAACCGTTCGCGTGTCGGTATCAAAAACGGCGAACGCCGCCCGCCAGTCACCGTCGCGCGGCTGGCCGACTGAGCCGGGATTGATCAGATAGCGCACCCCGTTCTTTAACTGCAGCGAAACATTCTCGGCTTGCCCAATCGTCCGATAGTCGGGATGGAAGCCGTCAGCGGCCGTGCCGTTGGCAAAAAATCCGCCCTGCAGGTGCGTGTGCCCGAAGAACGTCAGTGCGATGTCGGGGATCAGAAGGGGTGCAAGCGCTTCTCCCAGAGAAACCACATATTCGTCTTCGTCGATGGGAGATCCATGTACGAGCTGAATATCTGGAAACTCGGGAACAACTAGCGGCCCTTGAGGCAAGACGCTAAGCCAATGCAGATTTTCTGGGGTGAGCTGCTGGCGAGTCCAGATGGCTGCGGCAGCGGCAATAGGATTGAAGTCCTCGATCGGCATCAGTCCAGTGGCGGCCTTGTCGTGATTGCCGCGGACCGACGTCTTGCCAAGCTCGCGAGCTCTATCCGCGACCTCGTTCGGGCTGGCGCCGTAGCCAACGATATCCCCTAGATTGACGACCAGATCGAAGGAGGGAGCCGCGGCGAGGCAGGCCTCAAGAGCCTCAAGGTTGGCGTGGATATCGCTCAGCAGGAGTATGCGCAAGGGTGCACTCGGCCGTGGGGCGAATTATAGATCAAGCGCCGACCACGGGACACCGCGCCCAGTGACCGGGAGCAATTTCGGCCAGGGGCGGCACGGCTTCAGCGCATTGTGGAACGCGCAGCCCGCAGCGCGGTTCGAAGGCACAACCGGGCGGCATAGCGTGCAACGGCGGTACGGTGCCTTCGATTGTCTGCAGATGGCGCGAGCGGTCGGTCTTCAGATCGGGGACTGCCTGCAGCAATCCGCGGGTATAGGGATGCGCGGGCGAGTCAAAAATCTCTCGCTTCGAAGCGAGCTCCACCAGATTTCCGGCATACATCACGGCCACGCGATCCGCCACTTGCGACACAACGGCGAGATCGTGGGAGATAAAAAGCATGGCCAGCCCGAATCGGGCGCGCAGATCCGCCAAGAGATCGAGAATCTGCGCCTGAATCGTGACGTCGAGCGCGGTCGTCGGTTCGTCGGCAATCAGCAGACGTGGCCGATTCACGATGGCCATGGCAATCATCACGCGCTGGCGCATTCCTCCGGAGAGCTGATGAGGATAATCGCGCGCTCGATGCTGCGGCTCAGAAATAGCGACATCGTTCAGCGCGTCGACTGCTCGCTGCCAAGCTTCTTTTTTGGCAACGCGGTGATGCGCCCGTACGGCCTCCGCGATCTGGTCTCCCACACGCATTACCGGATTGAGGGCGGTCATCGGCTCCTGAAAGATCATGGCGATACGCGAGCCGCGCAGGGCGCGCATGGCTTCTTCCGGAATCGTAAGCAGGCTGCGTGATTCAGGTTCATCCTCTGAAAAAAGGATTTCGCCGTTGACTCGCGCTTGCACCGGCAACAAACGCATGATGGCCAGCGAGGTGATCGACTTTCCTGAGCCGGATTCACCGACAAGCCCCAAAACTTCACCGGGAGCGACGGAAAAACTGAGGTCGCGGACCGCCGGAAACAGGCCAGTGGGCTGACCTGGTCCCCGCGCGGGGAAGGCAATGTTGAGCCTACGGACGCTGAGCAAGAAACTCACCAGAGCATGGTATCAGCGGTCCGGTCAGGTTCGAGTCAAACCTCTTCGAGTCAAACCTTGCGAGCTTTGCGGGCGAGGGCGCCCGCACCACACTATTGTCCCAGGATCAATGGCAGGCCGTTCTTCGGATTTCCAACCACGACGACTTTCGTATTTGGGCTCTTGGCCAGGGTTTCGGTCGCCTCGATGCCCTTCCATTCCAGCAGTGAGGGAGTAATGCCCTGCGCCACGATCTGCTGAAAGTCGCGGACCCCCTGGGCCTCGATGCGCTTGCGCTGTGCTTCCTGCGTTTCCTTCTGCAAGCGGAAACTCATTGCCAGAGCTTCCTGCTCGGCTTGCTGCTTGGCTTCGATCGAGGCCTTCAAAGTTGCGGGCAGTTGAATATCGCGCAAGAGAACGTTTTCGACGGTGATCCCGCGCAGGCCTAGTTGAGCGCTAACCTGGTCAAAAATCTGTTTGGCGACGAGCTCGCGTTCTCCCGTGTACAGGGCGTTGGCCGTGTGCGAAGCCGTGGATTCGCGGATAGCGGAACGCAGCGTCGGCTCGACAACGACATTCTCGTAGTCCTTGGTGAGCTTTTGGAATACTTCGGCGGCGCGATCCGGATTGAGGTGATAGATGAGTGAAGTGTCGAGGCTCATCATCAGGCCTTCGCTGGAAGGGACACTGGCCGATTCTTTTATCGTTTGCGTCTGAATTGACATCAGGTTGCTGGTTTTTAACGGGCTGATAAGGTGAATGCCTTCGCCCAGCGTGTCACCAGTGACCTTGCCGAATAGCGTGAGTACTCCGACATGGCCAGTGTCAACACGCGCAATGGAACTGACGAACAGGATCATCAGGAAAAATGCTGCGATTGCCAAAGCGACGAGGCGCAGCAAGCTTCCACCGCCGCCTCCCGCATTGATCACTCTGGTCCGAGCCGGGTCAAAGATCGTCATGAGGCCCTCCCCCGAGGCTCAGTTTAGGGCGAAGTCCCAGTTTGCATAAGTAACTTTGAAGGGGCGCAAAGATGACGGCTGCGTAGCTCGTTGCTCCTTAGTTTCATCAACTACGTTTTCGCAACTGCCCCATTCGTGGTGAAATGAATCAACATGCCACTATCGGAGACGCAAGCAGGGGAGGCAAGCTCTTCTTCCAATCCACAGAGCGCGCGGACTTGCGGACGAGCGTTCGATTTCTCATCCCGGAATCTTGCTCTCGTGGTTCTCGCCGCAGGATTCGCCGTGCGACTGGTCCTGGCGTGGCGCTACTTTCTCGATCCTGACGAAGCGCTGCACTACCTGCTGGCGAGCCATGAAACTCTGCGCACCACCTACGCAGCGGCACTGACCCAGGCTCATCCCCCGTTATTGATCCTTCTGCTGCATTTCTGGCGGGTTTTGGGACACTCGGAGCTAATGCTGAGAATGCCCTCAATTCTGGCGGGCACTGGATGCTGTTGGCTCACGTACTTGTGGCTGAGGCGGATCACGGATCGCTCTACCTCCTTCATCGGCCTGCTATTGGTAACTTTTGCTCCGGCCTTGATTGAGACGTCCATCGAAGTGCGGCAGTATGCGCCTCTGCTGTTTTTTATTTCGGCTGGCTTGTATTTCTCTGAGCGAGCGCTGCAGGAAAATTCGGTGTTGTGCATGAACCTGTTTTCGCTCTCGCTTTTCGGGGCACTGCTGGTTCACTACTCCGGCCTGCTCTACGCAGTCTCGATGGGCGTATACATGCTGGTGAGGCTGTATCCGTATGGGAAGAATCTGCGATTGTTCGCGGCGTGGGGAGCGGGGCAAGTTCTCGGCATCGCAATCAGCAGCTACTTTCTGCTGACTCACATCCCTGCCGTTCGGCAGTCGGGGATCGTGCGATCCGATTTCGCCACCCACTTGCATAAATCAATCCTCGGTTCGAGCGGACATGGTGTCCTCACTTTCATTCCCTTGCAGACGTTGCGCGTTTTTACATATCTGTTCAGTCACGGTTTGTTAGGAACCCTCGCACTCGTAACTTTTGCGGCAGGTTTGTATCTGTTGTTGCGTGGAAAATCACGAAACGAAAAGCGAGGTCCGGCTGATTTGGAGCTTGCCTTGCTTTTGGGATTGCCGTTCGTGCTCAACTGCGCGGCAGCGATCGCGGGAGAATATCCGTATGGTGGGACTCGACACACAGCGGTGCTGGCTATCTTTGCCCTGACCGGAGTGAGTTTTGGCATAGCGGCGCTGAAAATTGGGCGCGCCTGGATGGCGCCTGCAGTCGTGTTGCTCGCACTGGCGGTTTGCAATATTTTTCCTTCGCCGCCGCCTTTGATTCGCGCGAGAGATCACGAGCGCTCGCACGTGCAGAGTGCCGTGCAATATCTGCGACAATCAGCCCAGCCGGGATCCGTGATCCTTGCAGACTACGAGAGCGGCTTGCTGCTGGGCTACTATTTCTGTGGGCATGGCGTGGTTCAGGATTTGCCTCCCTATCAGCCATTCTCGAAGGTAGCCTGTGGCCCTTACAGCGTCGTGGCTCCATTTCCGGGCGAGTGGAAGTTTTATGGTCGTGACTTTGAGCAGCGTGCAAAGGCTGCCGCGCAAGCACAGGGACTAGCCCCAGGCAGCAAGGTATGGCTCTTCTATGGCGGTTGGATTGTGGATTCGACTCCGGACATGCGCAACTCGCTGCGGCGGATGGGATGCGCCGATCCGCAGCTGTTTGGACAAAATTTTTTGCTCTGCGAGGTGAGCTTAAGTGGCGACGGAGGGCAATAAAAAAGCGCGGGCGAGGCGCCCGCGCCACTCAGCCAAATAACTTTATTTCGCCTGTTCGTTCACGATTCCGGTGGCGCCAGGTTGCTTCTCGGCTTTAGCCTTCTTGGTCGCCAGAGTCTTATCGACCCAGCCGTCAGCAGTTTTCAGATCTTCGGCTCGAGCAGCGAGATCATCGCATTCCACATCGGCTTTCTCCCGGTACATCAGGTTCATGTAGGCCATGGCGTCGTCATAGTCGGGACGAAGCTGGATTGCTTTGTTCAAGCTGTCAATACCTTCCTGAATGGACGGAGCGTTCTTGTCCTTGAGCTGTTCGCAAACTTTCTTCTGGTCCTTGTTCTTGGGATTCAGGTTCTCTTCCGGCTTCAGGCCCAGTTTTGCGCGCTCTTCCATGCGAGGCTGATAGCACGCGGTCCAATCGATTACGCCGACCGAGTAATAAGGCTCGGGGTCGTTCGGATCAACGTCCGAGGCCATGCGGTAATACTTTTTGGCGTCATCGAATTTCTTCATATTCAGGTACAAATAAGCGATGCCCTTGGCGCTATTCACTTTCTGTTCGCGGCCGGGATGGGAGTCGAGCACCTTCTGATATTGCTCGATCGCGAGTTGAGCGTTCTGATTGTTCTCAGGGGTGTCAGCACCGGGGATGTATTGCTGCGCGTAGGCCGTAGCCAGATACATGCGCGCATTCAATAAACTGGGATCGAGTTCAACCGCCTGGCGGAAGTGGTCGATGGCCTCTTCGTAGTGCGTGTTCTTGTAGGCCTCCACACCCTTGTTGAGTTGGTCGCGGGCGCGCAGTTTGCCGCATCCCACGTCGGAAATCAGCGCCAGCGCCACTGCTGCCAGCGTGAGCAGTCGTAGGTTTCTATTCATTGCGGTATAAGTCTCCCTTGCCACAGAATCCTAGGCCCAGGGACATCGGATTAACAAGCGTGGGCCGTGGGGCACGGGAGCAGAAAGCTCCCGTGCGGGACCGAAAAGCGAGAAGATTGTAACAGAACGAGGTCTAACCGCCAGCTTCGATCTTGGCTGTGATCAAACCGACCTTGTCCACGCCGGAGGCGTGAGCGATGTCGATGACGTTGGCCACGTCGGCAAAGGGAATGGAATCATCGCCCTTCACGAACATGACTTTTTCCTGGCGAAGCTTGTAAATGTCGGTGAGGCGTCCCTGAAGGTTGTCCCAGGTCGCGTCTTCGTTGTTGATTTTGACTCCCGGAGCATTACCGGCGCCGCGATCCACCAATTGCACGACGATGGTGCGATCTGGCGTATTGTTCTTGGGAGCGTTGGGTGGAGGCGGCTGCGGAACCAGCGCATCCAGCCCTTTAGGCGTCAGCGGCGTGATCACCATGAAAATGATGAGCAGCACCAGTAACACGTCAATCAGCGGCGTGACGTTAATATTCGCGCTTGGGCCCCCGCCACTGGGGCCGACTGCCATTCCCATAAGTCCTCTCCTCTATTGGCCGCCCGCGGCCGTGTTAGCCGGGGGAGCGCCTGGAGCTTGTTTTCTCTGATCGGTGAGCAAGCCGAGATCGTCGACGCCGGCTGCGCGCACGGCATCGACTACCTGCACCACGTTGCCAAAGTGAGCTCGCTGATCGGCTTTTACATAGACGCGCTTGTCCGCTTTGTTAGCGAGACGATCTTTCACTTTGCCGGTCAGGTTGTCGACGTTGATCTTGTCGGTTCCGAAGAAAACGTCGCCATTGCGCATGACCGAGACCAGCAACGCATCTTCCTTGTCGGCGTCGGGCATCTGCTCAGGGTTGTTGACCTTGGCCATTTCGACGCTCACGCCATGCTGCAACATGGGCGTGACCACCATGAAAATGATCAACAACACCAGCATCACGTCCACCATCGGGGTGACGTTGATGTCGGAGTTGATCTTGGCGCCTTCGTTTCGTTTTGCTAGAGCCATATTTCAGTGTCTCCCGCACTCCTACTGATTGAACGGGCCGAACTTCCATACTAAAGAGTTGGGAAGATCCGGCGCTGGGTCGTCCAGCGCCGGACAGCAACTCATTTGGAGCCGCGGCGGCCGACTATTACCGGCGAACTTCGCGCCGCTTCAGGAAGTAGTCGATCAGCTCGCTGGACGAATTGTCCATCTCGACGTCGAAGGCTTCCACGCGGCCGGTCAGATAGTTGAACATCATCACGGCCGGGATGGCGACGAGCAGCCCGATGGCCGTCGTAACCAGCGCTTCTGCGATACCGCCCGCGACTGCCGCAAGACCGGTCGCTTTTTCGCGCGAAATGCCGGTAAAAGCGTTGAGAATGCCCATCACCGTGCCAAACAGTCCGACGAATGGGGCGGTGGAACCAATCGTTGCCAAGCCGCCGAGTCCGCGCTTCAATTCAGCATGAACGATGGCTTCCGTGCGCTCTAGAGCCCGCTTGGAGGCCTCGATGGTCTCGCCCGGGATGGCGCCTGGGCTGTCCTGGTGGGCCTTGAACTCCATCAGACCGGCTGTGACAACCTTGGCCAGATGGCTCTTTTTGTTGCGTTCGGCAACCTTGATAGCTTCATCAATGCGTCCGTCGCGCAGGGCGCCAGCTACCGCCGGGGCAAAAGCCCGGGACTGCTTGCGCGCGGCGTTGTACGCCATCCAGCGGTCAATCATCACACCGATCGACCAGCCAGACATGATGAATAGAATGATAACTACGGCTTTGGCCACGTATCCCATTTGGTGCCACAAGCCGAGCGGATCCGTTGCCATGCCGCCGCCTTCCTGAACGAGCCAGGTAGCTGCGGCCGGAATGTGGTGAACAAGTGTCACTGCCTGAGTTGCAATCATGAGTTGCTTTTCCTCCTCGGAACTCTAACAAACTGAGATGCGCGTTACGTGGCACACGCTGGATGCCGGAAGTGCCTCCAGTGTTGGTCGGCTTTCGCTAACCGCCCTAATAATGTACAGACACCGTCCGCTCGATGATGGGGCGCTGGCATTTGTTCGAATCCGTTCCCCGGCACGCGAATCTTGTTACGGGGAAACGTGGAATTACAGCCCAACAACCAAGCTTCGGTCGGTCTAACAAGAAAATCCGAAGCGCCGGGAATTCTTCCAAAGTCCCGGCGCTCCCATCTCTAACCACCCGATAATGTGAAGTTGACCTGAACCTGCGTGTCCACTTCGACTGGCTCACCATTCAGCAGATAGGGCTTGTACTTCCACTGCTTCACAGCTTCGATGGCAGCCGGCGCCAGCATAGGATGCCCGCTGACCAGGCGCAGGTTTTCGATATCGCCACTCTTGCTGATTTGAGCCTCCAGGATCACGGTTCCCTGAATGCGGGCCTGTCTTGCCAGTGGCGGATAGTTCGGATTCACCTTACGAACCAGCAAGCCTGTCGACACGCCCTGCGATACGCGGACGCGCTGTGGCGTAGCCACTTTCGGAACGGCCACTGGCGTAGAACTGATGATGCCGCCGATCACGCCGCCCAATTGTCCGCCCGGCACGCCGCCAGGGACGCCGCCCACGACGCCACTCGTCGCCATGACCGGCGGTGGGGCCTCGTCTTCCTTAATCATCTCCACTTTCTTTGGAATCTTCGTGGGGGTGCGCAGCTGACCGTTAACGATGTCAGTCTGGATCTGCTTGACGATCTTGACGGGCGCTGCCGCCGGTGGCGGCGGTGGCGGAGGAGGTGGAGGCGCCACCAGAAAAGTCATTAACTGCTGCTTCGGCAAGGCTTCAGTAAATACCAAGGGCACCAGGACCAGCACGCCGACTATCATCAACTCCAGAAAGAAGGCGAAAGTGGTGGTGCGTCCTCGCTTGGTTTTGAGCCTGCCGCCGGATTCCAGAAGGCTGTCTTCAAACATAGGCTTCTCCCTATTTTCAGACCCTACGTAATCTTAGACACCGACTGCTTCCCCTTTGCTCCCAAGATCTTTCGACTGCTGGGACTACCCGCAGTTCCGAAGACCTCCAAATCCACAGACTGAAAGGCTTACACACGACCTGAATGCGTGCTATCGGGTGTTTACTTGGCCCTGCCGGGCATTGCTACCGGGCGTTTCCCCTTCTCCACCCGCCAGTCCTGATACGCAACCAAAATCGGGGCCGCAATCGCGATCGAAGAGTAGGTTCCGATCAAGATGCCGATCACCAGGGCGAGGCTGAAGCCATGTAGCACTTCGCCGCCAAATAAATAGAGCGCCAGTACAGTAAGGAAGGTTAAGCCCGCTGTCAAGATGGTTCGACTTAAAGTCTGATTAATGCTGCGGTTAACGATGTCGGCCAGCTTCTCCCGGCGCATCAGCTTAATATTTTCGCGGATGCGGTCAAAAACCACGATTGTGTCGTTGTTGGAGTATCCGATCAGGGTCAGAATGGCAGCAATCACGGTCAGCGTGATGGGCGTATTGGTCAGGGAAAATGCGCCTACAGTAATCAATGTATCGTGGAAAACCGTAACCACTGCGGCGATGCCGTAGATCCACTCAAATCGGAACCCGAGATAGACGAGCATCCCAGCGAGTGAATAGACGGTCGCCAAGATGGCTTGACGCCGCAACTGGGCTCCCACCACGGGACCCACAATCTCTACATTGCGCACGCCGAAGTCTGAAAGGAAGAAACCGTCGCTCAGAGAAGCCGTTACGGCCGGGTCGACCCCGGACGCGCTTTTGAGCTGGTCGATGGAAGTCAGCACGCCGCCTAGAGTCTTGTCGCGGTAGTTGATGATGGCTTGCGCCTGCTCCCCATACTTTTGATCGTCCGGTCCGATGTGCAGAGGGTCCTTGTCTTTGAGGTAGTCCCTCAGAGTCAAAACCGGGGCATTGTTCAGGTCGCATGCGCCGATACTTGTATCCCTGCTATTGCATTGCTTGCCGCTTGGAGCGTGGGTCTCCAAAGCATCAATGATCTTTCGCTTGCCTTCATCGAGCGCTTGTTGTTCGCGGGTCTCCTGTACAGAGAGATCGATCAGCTCTTCATTGTTGGATGGCAGGCCATAACGCTGAATACGCGCGTTCTTGAGGCTGGCACGGTCCATGGCCGCGCGGATCGCGTTGTCGTCAGGAGCATGAGAGAACTTGACGTAAACCAGCGTTCCACCGCGGAAGTCGATCCCGTAGGGGATGTGGTGCCAGAAGAGCATCGACAGCACACCGGCGACGCTGAAAATCAGCGAGAAGGACAGGAAGTACCACTTCTTGCCGAGAAAATCGATGTTGGGATTGCGAAAGAACTCCAAGTCGTTTAGCCCCTTAATCTGGATTGAGTGATCGGGCGATTTTGTGATTGAGAGATTGAGAAATCAGAAAAGGCGCCCGGTTTCAATCGCTCAATGGCCCGATGACTCAATCGCTCATTTCCTAAATGCTGAGCGCTTCGCCGCGCTCCTTGCGGCTCAGCACGTAATCAAAAATTACCCGGGATACGAAAACTGCTGTGAACAAATTTGCCAGCAAACCGAACGTCAGCGTTACAGCGAATCCTTTCACCGGTCCTGTGCCGAACAGGAACAGAATTGCAGCCGAGACGATGGTCGTCACGTGCGTATCGACGATCGTGATCCAGGCATGGCCGAAGCCTTGATCCACCGCAGAAGGCGGCGTCTTGCCGTTGCGCAACTCTTCCCGGATGCGCTCGAAGATCAGCACATTCGAATCGACACCCATACCAACGGTAAGGATGACTCCGGCGATCCCAGGCAACGTTAGCACGGCACCGAAGTACCCCATGAATCCAAGCAGAATGACCAGATTCAGCAGCAGAGCGACATCCGCATTGATGCCGGCGCCGCGGTAGTAGATCAGCATGAACACAAGCACTGCGGCCATGCCGACGATTGCAGCCCGCACGCCGTCGCGAATCGAATCGGCGCCGAGCGATGGTCCCACGGTGCGCTCTTCAAGGTACTTCACGCTTGCCGGAAGCGCGCCGGAGCGCAAAATCATCGACAGATCTTTGGCCTGCTGCTCGCTCATCGCGCCGCCGCTGATCTCACCGGTGTCGCGAATTGGTTCTTTAATGTTAGCGACTTCCTGGACTTTCCCGTCGAGAACCACTGCCAACTTGTCGTTAACGTGGGCGGACGTAAAACTGAAGAAACGCTGACCACCCTCGCCCGTCAAGGTGAAATGAACGCTGGGCTGACCGTTCTGATCGCTGCTGGGATCGGCGCTGCGCAGGTCTTTTCCGCTCACCGCCGAAACGCGCGATACGAAACACCAGGTTTCAGTATTCTCCGCTCCCGAAGCGCAGCGGCCGCTCATCAAGACGGAGTCGGGAGGAATAATGCCATTCTTGTCTTGCAATGCTGCTTCCTGGCTGGGATACGGACCGCCGAGCTCCTGCTTGATTTCGAGCATGGCGGTCGATTGCATGATGTCCTTGACCCGCGCGGGATCATCCACGTCGGGTAACTGCACCAAAATCTGGTACTGGCCCAGCCCGTGCTCCTCAATCTGTGGCTCGCTGACGCCGAGCTGGTCGATACGGTTGCGAATGGTCTCGATCGCCTGAGAAACGGCTCGATTTTTCAGTTCCGCCAGATTCTGCGGCTTCATGGTGACAGTCCAGCTATCTTCAGAGCCAGAGCTGACTTGATACTCAGGTAAGTGATCGCTGACGATTCGCAGCAAGTCGGTACGCGCCGTCGGCAGTAAGCCTTTGATCTGAATGCGATCGGGAGCATTCTGCGGATCGGGCTTGGAGACCTCGGAAAATGCGATTTTGCCTTTATTGAGCTGCTGCTTCAGCACTTCCACGGCATTGTCGGAATCCACGTTGACGGCATCATTCACTTGGACTTGCAGGATGAGGTGAGTGCCGCCGCGCAGGTCAAGACCAAGATGGATGTGGCTGGTCATGGCCTTGAGCAGGCCTTGTCCGCTGAAACTGCTGGGGATGCCGAAAATGCCGAAAAGAAAAACGATCAGGCACGCAATAATGGTTACGACTCGCCAGAGAAGATTCTTGTTCATAAAAACCAGTTCTCAGTTCCCGGTCCCTGCTACTTCGTTTTTGCTTCTTCTTCCGTCGTGGTCACTTGCATAACGGATGCTCTCGTGACCTCAACACGCAAATTATCGGGCGGAACGCGCAGGTGAATCGCATCGTCCTTCAAGGCAATGATCGTGCCGCGCAACCCGCCACTGGTCGTCACTTTGTCGCCGGTCTTGAGCTGGTCGAGCATGCCCTGCCACTTCTTCTGCCGGCGCTGCTGGGGAAGAATCAAAAGAAAATAGAAAATGGCAAAAATAAAAATCAGCGGAGCGATGCCTAGCCATCCCATCCCACCGCCACCAATTTGTAAAGCCAACAACATGTTCATGAGAGTGGTGTACATCCGCAAGGCCTGAACGCCTCAGCGCCTAAAGCCGCAACCAACTGATCCGGCTCTCGAAAGCGGCCAAAGTCGCACCCTCCCCGACCACGGCGCGAACATAGTTCCACACTGGGGAACGCCGCGAGAGCTGTGATTTCACCACGGGATTCTGATCGACTTCGGCCGGGCTTCTTCAGCTTTCAGGCTTGATTCGGAAAGAGGCCTAGCGTTTCACCTGAGACCGGACGCTAGAAAGAAAGCGAGACTCTTCCCCAAGTCGAATAGAATGCCGTACCCTGCGCATAGTGTCAAGGTAGAAGCTCAGGTTGTGGATCGTGTTCAGGACCTGCGCCAATACTTCATTAGAAGCATAAAGATGGCGCAAGTATGCCCGCGAGTAGCGCTGGCAGACGCGGCAGGCGCAGTTGGGATCGAGAGCGGCTTCATCCTCGGCGTAACGGGCCTGCTTGATCGAAATTTTTCCCACCGATGTAAATAGCAGCCCGTGCCGCGCGGCGCGGGTGGGAAGCACGCAATCCATCATGTCGACGCCGAGGCAGGCATACTCGGCGATCTCTTCAGGCGTGCCCACACCCATGACATACCGCGGCTGGTCTTTCGGCAGATGCTCGAGCGTGGCCTCGATGATTTCACGAGTCACTGAGCGCGGCTCGCCCACGCTGAGTCCTCCAATGGCATAGCCGGGGAAGCCGAGTTCGACGGTGCGCTCGGCGGATTCTTTGCGCAGCGCGAGGTCCATTCCGCCCTGCACAATAGCGAACAAAGCCTGAGTCGCCTCCCCTTCCTTGTCATTCCAGACGAAGCGAGGAATCTGGTTTGGCTGAAGGCTGAGAGCTGATGGCTGACAGCTGGTCCACGGTACGTCGTTCTTATGCTCCTCAAAATATTTCTTGCTACGCGCCGCCCAGCGCAGGGTCATCTCCATCGAAGCCTGCACGCGAGCTCGATCCGCGGGATATTCCGTGCATTCGTCGAAAGCCATGATGACGTCGGCGCCGAGCCCAATCTGTGCTTCTGTCGCGCTTTCCGGACTGAAGAAGTGCGATGAGCCGTCGAGATGAGAGCGAAATGTGACCCCCTCCTCGCTGATCTTGCGCAGCTCACTCAGGCTGAAAACCTGGAATCCCCCGGAGTCGGTCAGGATCGCGCGGGGCCACGACATGAAGCGGTGCAGCCCGCCCAGCTTACGCACACTCTCGATCCCCGGCCGCAGATAGAGGTGGTACGTGTTGCCGAGCAAAACTTGAACGCCGATATCCTCAAGCAAATCTTGCGGCACGCCCTTGACCGTCGCGACCGTGCCGACCGGCATGAACACAGGCGTTTCGACCTCGCCATGCGGAGTGATCAGGCGGCCGGTTCGGGCACTCGCGCCCGTTGTTTCTATGTGGAAAGGGATCGTCACTGCCCAGGATTGTAGCAACAGCCATGCGGTGACAGCCGCTGCGATATCCTGTCAGCTGACGGCTGATCGCTGACTACGTCCATGCTCTCCGACTCCACCATCCTCAAACACATCGCCAAACAGACCAAGCATACCGCTGGGCTTAAACAGCTTGTGCGCGAACTCGGCCTGCACGGAGACGAGCGTCGCGAACTCAATGGGCTCTTACAGAAATTAGTGCAGACTGGCCGACTTGTCGTGGTTGATTCCGATCGCTACGCAATCCCGCAGACTGCGGCTGACAAGAATTTGATCGTCGGGCGCCTTTCCATGCACCGGGACGGCTTCGGCTTCGCGATCCCTGAAGCCGCGTCGCTTCCAGCGCAATTCAAATCGCGCCTCGTCGGCGACATCTTTATTCCTCCGCATTCCATCGGGAACGCCATGCACGGGGACCGCGTGCTCGTCGATATCAGCAATGTGCGTCCTGATGGAAGGGCAGAGGGACGGATAGTGCGTCCGGTGATGCGGGCGCATCCGACAGTGGTCGGAGTTTTTCACTATGGCTCGCGGCGGAATTACGTAATTCCGTTTGATAGCAAGATCACGCAGGAGATCGTCATTCCAGCGGAGAAGGAACATCCGGAAGCGGAGCCTTCGAGCGGTCGAAACCAAGAGCTTGAAACGCAGAGTACGCAGAGCTCGCAGAGAAGGAGCGCGCGGAGTAGAGGATCGGTCCATCGTGTACTCGGCGAAGAAGCGGCACGACACACCGAATGGGACGATCTCAACGGCGTCGTTGTCGATGTTAAGATCACCGATTGGCCGACGCCGACGCAGAGTCCGCGCGGGCGGGTGATCGAGATTCTGGGCCGGGAAGATGATTTTGGCGTCGACGTTGAGATCACGATCCGGAAGTTTCATCTGCCGCATCGATTTCCGGCGGCTGTGATCGAAGAAGCGCAGGCGGCAGGAGCGATTATTTCTTCCCGGGAGTTGCAACGTCGGCGTGATTTTCGCCATCTGCCAATCGTTACGATCGACGGCGAGACAGCGCGGGACTTCGATGATGCCGTCCTGGCGCGAAGACTGGAGAATGGCAACTTCGAGTTGCAAGTACACATTGCCGACGTGGCGCATTATGTGACGCCCGGGTCGGCGCTCGACGAAGAAGCGCGTTTGCGCGGCACCAGCGTCTACTTCCCCGACCGAGCCGTACCCATGCTCCCGCTCGAACTCTCGACCGATATCTGCAGCCTCCGTCCGCAGGTGGATCGGCTGGTGATGTCGTGCCTGATGGAAGTGGATCATCAGGGGGAGATTGTCGGCTACCAATTATGCGAGGGCGTGATTCGGTCGGCGGAACGCATGACCTACACGGCAGTAAATGCTGTGCTCGAAGGCGATCTTGCCATGCGCGAACGTTACGCGTCACTGGCGGACAATTTCGAACTGATGCGGCAGCTGGCGCTGATCCTGAATCGCAAGCGGCAGCGCCGCGGATCGATCGATTTCGATTTGCCCGAACCGGTGATCGAGTTCGACGATTTTGGATTGATGAAGAGCATTGCACGCTCAGAGCGGAACATCGCGCACAGGCTGATTGAGGAGTTCATGCTCTCGGCGAACGAATGCGTAGCTCAGTGTCTGGAGTCGAAGCGGATTGCATCGCTGTACCGCATTCACGAAAAGCCCGACGCAAAACGTGTTTACGATTTCGAGACGATTGCGGCCACCTTCGGATACTCCTTGGGCGTGGGTGCACTTCCCATTCATCGCGTGCAGATGAAGGCCGATCGCCGGGCTGCGCATGGGACGGGAAGGCGCGTGCGGGAGATTGAAGTGCCGAAAGATGTCCACATCACGCCCCGCATGTACCAGAAGTTGACGGACAAGATCGCGGGTAAGCCGGAAGAGCGGATCTTGAGCTATCTCATGCTCCGGTCGCTCAAGCAGGCCCGGTATTCCGAGGAAAATCTCGGGCACTTTGCCCTGGCGGCGACCAGCTATACACATTTCACGTCGCCGATCCGGCGGTATCCGGATCTGATTGTGCATAGAATTCTGAAAGATGTGTTGCGCAGCCATGAGCAGGCCGCCACCCACGTCGCCACGACAAGTAACGAACGTTCTAACGACCTTGCAACTAGGAGGGAGCGCCGCGAGCTTGCCGAAGAATCCTCGCCAAGTGCTAGACAGGCTCAAACCACGACCGTCTTGGAAGAGCGGCCCTTTAGGGCCGCGACAAGTGTCAAAAAAGAAGGGGCTTTAGCCCCGGAAGCTACCCCTTCGCCATGGTCTAAGCGCCGCGATCACGCCGCACATCGCGAATCCCTCGATCACCTCGGTGGGCCGATTTCGCTCGAAGAACTGCACGAGATTGCTGAGGAATCCAGCCAGGCCGAACGTCGAGCCGACGACGCGGAACGCGAACTGATGGAATGGAAGAAGGTCAAATTCATGCAGGATCGGGTGGGCGAAGACTTCGATGGACTCATCACCAGCGTCACGAAATACGGTTTTTTCGTCGAGTTGACGGATCTTTTTGTCGAAGGTTTGGTCCCGTTGAATACGTTGATCGACGATCACTACACCTACCACGAGAACACGCGCGAGATCACGGGACAACGCTGGCGCCGGACATACCGCATTGGCGACCGGATTCGCGTGCTCGTGGATCGAATCGATCCGGTCGAGAAGAAGATCCAGTTTGCCGTGTTTGAGGAACCCCGGCCAAGAGCTGCTGGCGGCAGACGTTCCCGCGAGAAAAAGCATAAAGCCTGAATCGCTGAGATCGCCGAGAACGGCCGCAGAGAACGCGGAGAAAATCTCCCCGAGTGGTGTAGAATTTGGTTGAAACCCCACTGCGGATTGCCGATTCTTACGGGCGAACTGCGGAATCTTCCTTCGTCGGGACGTGGCGCAGCCTGGTAGCGCACTTGCTTGGGGTGCAAGGGGTCGCGAGTTCAAATCTCGCCGTCCCGACCAGTTCAAAGATCACCATCCGCGCGCTAGCCATGCTGGTACCATGATGTCATTCTAGTTGCTAAACGGAAGGCGTCATGAAATCTCTCCGCGCATTCCTGCCACTGCTGGTGGGATGGCTTCTTCTCAGGACCGCGTCCGCCGCTGAGTTGAAGATCCTGACCAATCATCTAGGATACGAAACCAAAGGACCGAAACATGCCGTCATTCTTGGCAAAGGCGCGGACAAACTTTATGCCTGCGGGCTGGCTGATCTTGCAACAAACACCACGGTCCTGGACCTTACGCCTAAGGCAGCCGGTCCCGTAGACAAATGGCGCGATTGGTATTTCTGGACGCTTGATTTCGACTCGTTTGCGACTGAAGGGAAATTCCTGATTTCCTGCACGACCAGCGCCGGTGGCGTGCTCTCATTCCCCTTCGCCATTCAGAACGATCTGATCGAGCGCAACACGATCTCTGACGTCATCTATTACTTCAAGGACGAGCGCAGTTCGGGCGAGATGGACAAGGCGGATCGCCATTTGCACTTCGAAGGCAAGAAGCAGGGTACCGTCGATGCGCATGGAGGCTGGTGGGACGCGACCGGCGACTACGGCAAACATTTTTCTCATCTGTCATTCTCGACCTACTTCAATCCGCAGCAGATTCCGCTGGTGGTCTACAGTCTGCTTAAGAGCTATGAGCATCAGAACCGGCGCGGGCTGCAGGGTTTCGCTCGGTACAAAGATCATCTACTCGACGAGGCCGTGTTCGGCGCCGACTACATGGTGCGAATGAAGGCCTCAAATGGATCGTTCTACCGCTCGGTGTCGAATGGCGGTGTAGACCAGGTGCCGGAGAAGCGCAAGATTGCCGGCGAGATGAAGCGCTTCGGCATCGAGCACACTCCGGGCAAAGGCGCGGAAGAAATGGTGGAGAGCGCGAACAGCGATTTGGAATATGAAGTCAGCTATCGCTCGGGCGGAGGCATCGCGATTGCCGCGCTGGCGATGGCTAGTACATATCCCGTGTCGGGTGAGTTTCGTAGCGCAGATTATCTGCACGCAGCCGAGAACGCATTTGACTTCCTGGAAAACAACAATTTGAAACTTGTTAACGATGGCAAAGAGAATATTGTTGATGACTATTGTGCGCTGGCGGCAGCGACGGAACTCTACCGCGCGACCCATGATGCCAAATACAAGGCAGCGGCCGACCGCCGGGCGAAAAGTCTGATGGCGCGGCAGATTTCCGCGGGCAAGTATCAGAACTACTGGCGCGCGGACGATAAAGATCGTCCGTTCTTTCACGCTTCGGATGGCGGACTTCCGGTGGTGAGCCTGCTCTATTACGCGCAGGTCGCTGACGCAACGGTGAAGCAGCAAGTACTCGACACGGTGCGAAAGTCGCTGGAGTTCGAGCTGCAGATCACGGCAGAGGTCAACAATCCGTTTGGCTACAGCCGCGAATATGTGCAGGACAAAACCGGGGCGCGGCGCAGCAGCTTTTTCTTCCCGCATAACAGCGATGCAGCTCCGTGGTGGCAGGGCGAGAATGCGAGGCTAGCGTCGGTCGCAACGGCAGCGCGACTAGGGGAACTTGCCTTTCCGCAGGATGCCGCATTTCGCAAGCAACTCGACAACTTCGCCATGAACCAGCTGAACTGGATTTTAGGGCTGAATCCGTTCGACTCCTGCATGTTGAATGGCGTTGGCCGCAACAATCCTCCTTATATGTATTTCGATTCCTGGGAATTCACCAACGCGCCCGGCGGGATTTCAAACGGAATCACGAGCGGATTTCACAACGAGAGCGACATCGATTATCTGCTTACCTATCGTCAGACTGGCGCCGACAATGACTGGCGCTGGGGAGAACAATGGCTTCCGCATGCGTCGTGGTATCTGCTGGCCGCGTCCATCGGAGGAAGCGATTAGAGTCGCGCTGATGATAACCGGCCGTGGGAAAGCTTTGCTCACGAAATTTGAGTTCGTCCTTCTTCTCACCGTCATTGTAGGGACTGGGGCCGCTGCTCAGTCCGCCGGCTCCCAAGCGAACATTCCGAAGCCCGGAATCAAAGATGCTCAGGTTCCTTTCGCTTCTCTGAAACCAACAGCGAGCATCCAGATCGGCGGGACTGCCGACTGGGTGCTGGTCACAGATGATGCCGTGTGGGTCGCAAGCACGAAGCCCTACGCTGTGGTCAGAATCGATCCAAAGACGGACAAGATTGTTGCGAAAATCAGAGTTCCGGGAGAGGTCTGCTCCGGCCTGGCTTCCGGTTTCGGCAGCATCTGGGCTCCGATCTGCGGGAGACATGCCGGATTGATCCGCATCGATGCCGCCGCTAACCGAATCAGTGGAAAAATTCCCATTGCCCTCGCCGGGCCAGAGGGCGGAATCACGGCAAGCGACGACAGCGTGTGGATGGTGACCGACAAGAACGGCACACTTGTTCGCATCAGTCCCTCCACGAACAGCCTGCCTCAGAGAATCTCAATTCTTGCCGGCTCATATAACCCGATTTTCAGCAACGGCTTCATCTGGATTACGTGTGCCGAAGGCAGCACATTGACCGCCGTTGACGCCAGCAGCGGCGCGGTTGTTGATACGGTTCAGGTTGGTCCCAATCCGCGATTTCTAACTTCTGGCGGCGGTTCGATCTGGACCCTGAATCAGGGCGATGGAACTGTCACCCGAGTCGACGAGAAAAGCCGCGAAGTGATCGCTACCATTCTGGTTGGCATACCCGGTGTCGGCGGCGACATTGCGTACGGACTAGGGTCGGTCTGGCCCACCGTCCTAGGCATGCCGCTCACTCAAATCGATGCGACGACTAGCAAAGTGCTCAAACAGTGGGCCGGCCAAGGTGGGGACTCCGTGCGCTATGGCTTCCACTCGATCTGGCTGACCGACTACAAAAAAGGTTTGCTATTGCGAATTCCGGAAGAACAACTGATGAAGAGATGAGTTGCCAGGTCGAGCCACAAATGTAGCGCGAAGTCTGTTTCAGGGCGCCCTTACAACTGCGCGTACTCCGCCCGTTTTATGAAATTCCCTGCGCCCGCTCGGCCGTGAAACTGGTCATTCTCCACGACCACTTGTCCTCGTGACATAACGACATCGGGCATTCCGGTGACTTCGATTCCCTCGAACATGGAGTAGTCCACGCGCATGTGGTGCGTCTTTGCGCTGATCGTGTGTTTGCGGGTGGGGTTGAAAATCACGAGATCCGCATCGCTGCCGACCGCAATCGTTCCCTTGCGAGGATACAATCCAAAAAGCTTGGCGGGAGCCGTCGAAACCAATTGAACAAAACGGTTGATGCTGAAACGCCCCTGGGCGACGCCGCCGGAATAGATCAGGCTCAAGCGATGCTCGACCCCTGGGCCTCCGTTGGGAATTTTTGTGAAATCATCCTTGCCCAGTTCTTTTTGTTCTTTGAAGCAGAATGGACAGTGGTCGGTAGACACGACCTGCAGATGATCGCGCTTCAGTCCATTCCAAAGCCTCTCCTGATGCCACTTTTCGCGTAGCGGGGGAGTGAAAACATACTTTGCCCCTTCGAATCCCGGAACATCGAAGTTTTCAATAGATAAATACAAATACTGAGGACAAGTCTCGGCATAGACGGGCAGTCCGCGATCGCGGGCCTCGCGAACTTTCTCGAGAGCGTCGTTGCAACTCAGGTGGACGATGTAAACCGGCGCCCCGGCCATCTCTGCTAGCGCGATGGCGCGTGCCGTAGCCTCGGCCTCGGCCGTGGTTGGACGAGTGAGTGCGTGATATTTTGGCGCTTTCTTGCCTTCGGCCAGCGCCTGCTGCACGATCACATCGATCGCACCGCCGTTTTCTGCGTGCATGCAAACCATGCCGCCATTCTTCGCGGTCACGCGCAGGGCCTTGAAGATGCTGGCATCGTCAAGCATAAAGACGCCGGGATAGGCCATGAACATCTTGAAGCTGCTCACGCCTTCCCGGACGAGTGCGTTCATTTCTTCGAGTTGCGCACCGGCCACGTCGGTGATGATGCAGTGAAACCCGTAATCGCAAACCGCCTTGCCAGAAGCCTTTTGCATCCAAGTGTCGAATGCGGTGCGCAGGTTCTGGCCTTTGTACTGAATGGCGAAGTCGATCAGCGTGGTCGTGCCGCCAAAGGCCGCCGCCCGCGTACCGGTTTCAAAATCATCGGCGCTGGTCGTACCGCCGAAGGGCATGTCAAGATGCGTATGAACATCGATCCCACCCGGAATCACGTACTTGCCGGCAGCGTCGATGACCTTCTTCGTGTTCTCGCGCGGAAGGTTCTGGCCGATCGCAGTGATCTTGCCGCCGCTGATTCCGACGTCACCGGTATAAGTGTCGGTTGCGGTTGCGACATGGCCACTCACGATGATGGAATCGAAGCTCATAAGAGTTCTCCCGCTCCGGTGACGGAGTGATTCTATGCTAAACTGCACGACCTTAGTCCGGCATTGCCCGCCGAAGACCAAAAACCACAGAGGGCACAGAGTGACACCGAGGCACACACCATGAAGTTTGGCATCACCATCAAGCCCGACATGAGCGTTGAGCGAATTCTTGCTCTGACGCGCCAGGCCGAAGCTGCAGGATTCGAATACGGCTGGATGTTCGATTCACATGTGCTCTGGCTGGAGCCCTATCCCTTGCTCACCTTGATGGCGGCCAATACCAAGAAGATGCGGCTGGGCACGTGCGTGACGAATCCTGCGACGCGAGATATCACGGTGACTTCGAGCTTGTTTGCCACACTGAACCTGGTCTCCGGCGGACGCATGCAACTCGGGATTGGCCGCGGCGATAGCTCACGCCGAGTACTGGGGAAGAAGCCGGTCACTTCTGGACAATTGGAGGAGGCGGTCCATCAATTTCGAAAACTCACGGGCGGCCAACAGATCAACTACGACGGGCGCAAGGCGCAGCTCACGTGGGCTGCGGGCGGTGTTCCTCCGGTTTGGGTCGCAGGCTACGGGCCGAAGGTTTTGGACGTTGCCGGCAGAATCGCGGATGGAGTGATTCTGCAATTTGCCGATCCCGATCTGATCGAGTGGTGCGTGAGTTTCGTGAAAAAGGGCGCGGAAGCGGCGGGCCGGGATCCCAGCAAAATCGAAATTATGTCGGCAGCGCCGGTGTGGGTTTCGGACGATATGAAGGTGGCGCGCGAACGAGTGCGCTGGTTTCCGGCGCTGGTCTCGAACCATGTCGTCGATCTCGTGTCGCGCTATAAACCGGAAGAACTGCCGCCTGCCCTGACTTCTTATATTCGCAATCGGCCGGGATACGACTATCTGCAGCATTGCGAAGTGGACGGAACCAATCACGAGTTCGTCTCGGATGAAGTCACGGATCGGTTTTGCGTACTAGGACCACCGAAGGCGCAGATCGAAAAGCTGCATCGGCTCGCACGCGCCGGAGTCACGCAGTTCAATATTTATTTAATGTGTGGAGACGAAGAAGACACGCTGGAGAAGTACAAGAAGGAAGTGATGCCGGGAATTTAGAAATTGACCGCCGGCAGCACGAATCGAGGCCAACTCGGAGGTTGTGAATACTCCAGTGCTTTTGGCGGCCCGATTTGTGCTAGTTGCTCCCGACTCGAACATACTTCGTTGTCCCTGATGTACTCCCTGCAACCGCGGACGATATTTCAGGTGGGAAGTCCGGAAAGTCCGCATCGGATTTGATTACCAGGACTTTGGCGTCTGCCGAAAGCTGCCAGCGCTCTTTCGTGCGCATGCGTACGGGGGCGGAGGCCGGTTGTGGGCGGGTTAGGACGACGGATTCGATAACAAGATTCTTGCCCTTCAACTGGGCCTTACATTTGCCGGAAATGCCTCTCAAGCTTATGTAGTCTCCCTCCGAACCGTTGAATGGGCAGTGACTAGTGGAATTCATTCCCCCGGCAGCCTTCTTAATATCGACAGCGTCCTCGCTTTGAGCTACTTCAAGGGAAGAGTCGACTTCCTCAGCAAGTGCACTCTTCGAATGTTCTGCCCGATATTTTCCGGAGAAGTTCACCTTCTCTGCCGCGAATCCATGTTGCACCACAAATGCGGCGAGAAACACTACACATATCCATGAGATCCACCATTTCAGCAAGATTTCATTTCTCCTTCGTCCAGCTTCCTCGGATCGAATAATGTTCGCACGGCGAGACGCAAAGACGCTCACGGTGCCTCTTCCAATGCCTCGACCTCTGACTCTTCTCGCTGCAACTTCATCAGCCCGTAATACGCCCCAAACGATACCGCGAAGCCCACGAACCACGAGTAGTCATAGAGCGGACGCAATCCCGGCAGCACCAAGCCCACGAGCGCCGTGCCTGCCCCCAATGCGAGCGCGCCAACTGCGAGCCAGTTGAATCCGCCGGAATACTCGTACGTCGCGTGGCGCAGGTACAGGTCGTCGACCACCAACACGCGGCGACGAATTACGAAATAGTCGCAAATCATGATGCCCGCGACTGGGCCGAGGAAAGCGGCGTACCCACCAAGCCAGCCCAGGATGAATGTTTTGTAGTTGGCGAGCAGCTTCCAGGGCATCAGGGCTATGCCCATGAAACAAGTCATCACTCCGCCGATGCGGAAGCTGATTTTGCGCGGCCACAAGTTCGAAAAATCATTAGCCGGTGATACGACATTTGCGCCGATATTCACATTGAGCGTCGCGAGCAGGATCGCGATCAACGAGATGATGACGGCGACGGGCGAGTGAAATCGACTGAGAAGCTGTACTGGATCCCAAATCGCCGTGCCGTAAATCACGACGGTGGCCGAAGTCACGAGGATTCCGATCAGCGAATAAAAGGTCATGGTCGTCGGCAACGCGAGCGCCTGACCGATCGCCTGTTGGCGCTGGCTGCGGGCAAAGCGAGTGAAGTCGGGAATGTTGAGCGAAACCGTGGCCCAGAATCCAACCGTTCCGTTCAGCGCGGGAATCAGGAATTTCAAGAAATCAGAGAAGCTGGCAAAGCGCGATGGCGCGGCGAGCATCGGACCGAAGCCGCCCGCGGCGTGATAAGCCCAGGCCAGCAGCAACAGCCCGACGCCCAGAAGAACTGGCGCGCTGATCCCCTGCAAGAAGCGGATGTATTCGATTCCTTTCAGGATCACGGCTAGATTGATGCACCAAAATGCGAGGAAGCAGATCGCGGTGCTGTGCGGAACATTGGTCCACGAAGAAAAGAGCGTCGCAACCAAAGTGTTGATCGCTTCGCCTCCGATCCAGGTCTGAATGCCGAACCATCCACAGGCCACCAGCGCGCGCAGGACCGCAGCCACGTTGGCGCCAAGAACTCCGAACGATGCGCGAGCAAGAACGGGGAACGGAATCCCATAGCGTGCGCCAGGATGCGAGTTCAGCAGCATGGGAACCAGAACGATCGCGTTGCCAACGAACACTGTGGTGACCGCCTGCTTCCAGTTCATGCCTCCCTGAATCAGGCTCGCGGCTAGCATGTAGGTCAGAATGTTGACCGACATCGACACCCACAGCGCTGCGAAGTTGTATGTGCCCCAGGTGCGGTGGGCGGCGTTGGCGGGAGCGAGATCGGGATTGTAGAGCGGACTGAATTCGATGCGAGAGGTTTGAGGCGATGAATTCATTGATCTTCAATCGCGACTTGGACAATTCTTTGTGTTTGCGAGAACTCCCCGACACGTCGCGGCCAACCGCAAACAGTACAGGGATCCTTCGACTTCGCATTGCGGTCCGCTTCTCGGATCGCAATACTTTGCTCAGGATGACAATCTCGTACCTGTTGGCAACTTCACTCTAGTCTGCCGCAGCGGCCTGACCCGTCTGCGAGGTCAGCGGCCCGTAGGAATCCGGACGCCTGTCGCGGAAGAACTGCCATACCCGCCGCACTTCCTCGATCATGTCAAAATCGAGATCCGCCACCAGCACTTCGTCTTTATCGCGGCTGGCCTGCGCGAAAATCTTGCCGCGCGGATTGCAGAAGTAGCTCTTGCCATAGAATTCGCCAATGTTCCACGGCTTTTCGCGTCCTACACGGTTAATGGCGCCGACGAAATAACCGTTGGCCGCGGCGTGCGCCGGCTGTTCCAGTTCCCACAGGTATTCTGAAAGTCCGGCGACAGTCGCCGAAGGATTGAAGACGATCTCGGCGCCGTTGAGGCCGAGAATGCGAGCGCCTTCGGGGAAATGCCGGTCATAGCAGATGTAAACGCCGACGCGGGCGTACTTCGTTTGAAATACCGGATAACCCAGATCGCCGGGGGTGAAGTAGAACTTCTCCCAAAATCCTGGATGCACGTGCGGGATATGATGTTTCCGATATTTGCCCAGGTACTTACCGTCGGCATCGATCACGGCCGCGGTGTTGAAATAAAGTCCAGGCATCTGCTCTTCGTAAACCGGAATGATCATCACCATGCCGTGCTTCGCGGCAATTTTCTGCATCAGCTTTACGGTTGGGCCGTCGGGTACGCGCTCGGTGAGGTCGTACCAGCGAGCGTCCTGCTCGGCGCAGAAATAGGGACCGTAGAAGAGTTCCTGCAGGCAAAGGATTTTGACTTTCTTCTTCGCGGCCTGATCGATCAGTTTGAGGTGTTTGTCGATCATGGCTCTCTTGATTTCAGAAAGAGAGCGGTTCTTGGCGGGAGCAGTGCTGGCCTGAATCAGGCCGCAGCGTACGATCCGGGGCATACGGAACCTCCGAAGAACGAGAATATACCAGACCCTGAACCGTACGCTGAGGACGAAAATCAGGCCGAAAAGCGCACAGGCTGGCTGATCACCGCTCCTCTGCGCAAAAATTATCGCTTCTTTGCCGCACCGAAATCGATCTCCTGCAATGCGTTCGCTTTGATCAAAATGTCGTCTTGGGTCACTTGTTGATCGTCGGTTCGCAGCAACCTCATCGGTGAACATTGTGGTAGTGGGCCAGTTCGCCAATACCGAATCAGCGATTGCTCTGGATGCCATCTTGAATGGCAAGCCATCGTTGCGGCTCGCCCACTCGCGAACCCATCATCAGGTCCACCGCCGGAGCCCGATGAATAGTGAGCAAGAAGAAGGCGAGTCGACGACCGGGCCAAACAATTCACGCCCGACAGGAATTTATCTGACGCTTGAAACAACGGGCAGCAATAGTTGCGACGGGTGATCAGCATCGTGAAAAACTCGAATGTTCGACTTTTTCATCTCTGCGCTTGTTACCTCGGATTTTCCGCTCTGGAGGTTGCGTGAAAAGTTCGGAGAGAAACTCGCCGAGATCTGCAGTCGAATCCGGTGGCCCTGCGCAAACATATTGCTGGTGATAAGTCTCTCCAATTTCAGTTCGTAGATTTTTCCCGGAGACAACAACTGACGGCCGCGACTCAGATCCCGGTAACTCGCACGCTGGACATCGAGCCCTGGACTCATCAGGTTGAATGCCGCCCCAGCCGGCCCTACATCCAGCAGCCGTGTCCAGAGATCGAAATCCTGACAATTGCAGGAGACAAAGACGCGTACGCTGATCGGCCCCGTCACCTCGATGTCTCGCTCCAGCGCGGCAGAATCGAACGTCAGGACATCGGCACGATCGGACAGCCTCGCATAGTCGTGGGCACCGGATGAATCGTAGGGGTTCGTCACGGGATTGGCCGGGTCAGATACGAACTCGCTGAAACTGTCCTTTTTGTCGAATGCTGTTGTTTGCAGTTGACCGGAACGTCCACTGCCGGTTGGGGGCGCCAAAAACATTGGGACTTTTTTTGCTGTCGGCGGCCACTGATCTGCATCTCGCCATTGGTTGAGTCCCATAACGAAGTAGCGCACAGGCTTGCCGCGACCTACGCTGTTGGTTACGCCTTTCAGGTAGTGGTCCATCCAGCTCAGAACGACGTCGTCGTAGTCGATGGCCGCAGCCGGGCCGAACTCACGTTCTCCGGATCGAGTTCTTGCAGTGCTGTCCACGCCGTGGACCCACGGCCCAAGTAGAAGATGAGTGCGGGCATCCGGCTCTCCCAAACGGTGCCTAAGCAGGCCGTTGAAGTTCGTGGTGGCGCCTTCAGGTCCATAATTGTCGTCGTACCACGCCGAAAGGTTCAGGACCGCAGCGTTCGTTCGAGAATACTTATCGCGCAGTTCGCTCCAGTTCCACCAACTGTCTTCCGGAGGATGTCGCAACCAGTCGAAGTAATAGGGTGCGACCTGCTGTAAGGGCTTGAGAGCAAGCAGGGGAAGAGTATTCAACATTGTTGGCCCTTCCTGTTTCCATGCCCCGAGAGCTTCTTCGTAAGTGCGCGGGCCCGCCAGATTTTCCCTGGCGCGGGTATCCCACGCGATGTTGTCCCAGATCCATTCGATCCAGGACATGTCCCAGGTTCCACCGGCGTAGAAAAAGTTCTGAGGTGTGGAGAAGGTCATCGCCGGCACCATCGCCTTCAGATGTGGGGGACTCTGAACGGCGGCGAGCCATTGCACCGCACCCGGATAAGAAAGACCGAACATTCCCACAGCGCCATTCGACCACGGCTGGGCGGCAGACCATTCGATCGTGTCGTATCCGTCTCGACCTTCGTTTTCGTAGGGACGAAAATCTCCATCCGAGTGATACCGCCCTCGAACATCCTGAATCACCACCGCGTAGCCCCGTTCCGCAGCATGCCTGAAAGTTGCGTACTCCTGCTGCGCTGCATCCTTTCCGTAAGGTGTGCGATACACCAGTACAGGATATTTGCCGATTTCGGCCGGACGCAGCACATCGGCCCGGAGAACTACACCGTCGCGCATCGGGACAGGGACATTTTTGTCCAGAGAAAATCGAGCTCCGGTGTTCGTGGAGTCCTGAGGAAATACAAGAATGGAAGTTGCAAGAACTGGAACCAAACCCCAGACCTTCATGGGGCCTGAGACTAACAGGATGCGAGGTGCAGCGGCAACAAGTCATACAGTTGCCGGCGGCCTAGCGATTCGCAGCAACCAGGACCTGTTTCATCAGAATATCTGCTGCTTCAGAAAGGCTTAAGTTCGTGGGCAATCGCTGGAAATCGCTTCGATACTCCTTTTGTTGAACTGCAATTGTTTTGAAGAGTATCTTCCCCTTCATGTCGATGTCCATTGAGGCCATATCCCATTGGCCAGGCGATAGCTCCCGCTGCATCACGTCAAAATAACCGCCACTGTCAAGGTGTCCAAGCAGGCCGCCAGCAAACTTAACCTCCGATGTCAGGTGGCCGCGCATACGCACGAGTCTTCGATCGCTGGCTTGAACCCATACTTCGCCTTCGAGAGCATGAAACACTCGAGCCTCACGGGACGGAGGTTGGAAATTCGGATTGGGGCGATAATTGAGCTTTACGACGTTCGCCTCGGTTCCGGCGTAGCTAAACACAAAAGCATCGGGAATCAGTTTGAACAATGTTCTACACTGCTCCGCATCTTTCTTTCTCTTTTCCTCCATCTTCCGTTGCTCGGCCGTATTGTTGATCAGGTTCTGAATCCTCTGTGCCTCTTCGACTTCCTGATTAGGACTCAGTGGGTGCCCGTCGGTTGAAACAAGCCGCTCCAGCGATCCTTGCACCGTCTGGACGACTTCTTTCACGGTCCGGTGGCCTTGTTCCACGCGGTCTACGCGGTACATCCAACGTGTTCCGTTTTCTTCCGGCGCTTTAAGTTCATTGGCGACCACTGCACGTATTAGATCGTTTGCCGGAATGGTGGGCTCGGATGTGGACTGGCAAGCTCCCACTGCACCGAGCACGAAGACAACTGAAAGAATCAGCATGGACTTGCTCAGACCAGTGAATGTCACTTCACTCCACCTTTCGACGTAGTGACGGTTCGATGGTCTCAACGCAGGGACAGGTTGCAGACGCATTTCTCGCAGTTCCGCAATGGATCTACGCGGAATTTTTTGCATGCCATCGAGAAGATCTGTGCTACATCAAAATCTGTAGGGTGCGCTGAATGACACTAGTTGCGCAGACGAAGTACACGATTCGAAAGCACATCTCCAGCCCTCTTTTCTGGCAACTTGCTGGCTCGAAGCGGAAGCATTACCAAGGCAGCCGCATGCGACTTACGTGACGAGGAACCCCGCGGGGCATTTGAGTGAGATGAGATTACACCAAATGACGATAACGATGGCTCCTACTGGCAAGTCAGCGAAGCGGTACCTGTCACCGTTGCCGATGTGTTCTGCACCCCATTATTTATAGTGACCTGTAAATTTTCTGGAGCGCTGGCGGTGACCGTGATACTGCCAGGCGCTGAACAGGTAGCTTCTCCAGTAGAGCCGATAGTAGCGGCAACCGTACCGGTGCTCGTGGGTGAGGTCTTCCACGAAAGGCCATCCACCTGTGAGAGCTCTCGACTCGTGTGATCGCTGAAATTTCCCCTGGCTGTATAGCCAACTTGACCCGGAGGATTGCTAGTTGTGGTCGCCGATTGAGGCGTGACTGTAATACTGGTTAAGTTCGCGTGGCCAGCACCGCAGCCGATCAGAAGCAGTGCAAAACACGTGGTGAAAACAAACAGCAAATGTCTCATAAGTGTGCTCCAGTGCTTGGATTGGATGAAATGTACCTGCCCTGGGTTGTGGAGTAACTGCAATGGAAGTCGAGCGAGGAATCTCGTAGCGGCCAGTGGCCTATCAAAAATCATCGAACGGACAGGATCATGCGCTTCCACTCAAACGCGGGACAAGGATGATGAGTGTAATCGGATTTATCAACAGTTGAGTCATCGGATCGTTCATCTCGGAATTTCTCCGCCCTGTTTTTCCGCTTAGCGGAAGCCTTCTTGACGCGGGACTATCAAGCCGCAATCCTCAGACGTGCTCGCAGCGATGTGCAAATCGAAGCAGAAATGGCTGCTCACAATTTTGAGCGCAATGCCAAAGTCCGTGAACTGTTCTTCTTTGAAAGGGTAGGATCGAGCCGACGATCGGACCTGCCGATTACGAATTCGCGAAAGGTAGCGGTGCCAGCCTAACCTCATTTGTTCTCATTTACAGCGCATACGCCAAAGCATCTGAATTCACCTCATGTAGCTGTTTGAGGACACCAATCCGACAGTGGTTAGCTCTGTCGTCGGGTCATCGGGTTACAAACCCGACGATCTGTCGCCAGTTAGGCTCGGCCCCTACCCGTTTCTGCTGGATGAGGAATCTGGCGGACCCACAGCACTAGCAATGATCGGGTGACAAAGACGTGTTCTCGTAAATTAGCTGCCCAGGAGAGAACGCCGAGCATGGAGATTGGTGCCAGGAGGGGAGTCGAACCCAAAGGTACCAAGTACCGGCGGATTTTGAGTTCCGGGAAATCTACTCTACTATATTTTTCAATGCATTACGAGAAAATGGTCTTGCCCGGATTAGACGAGAAATGATCCGTTCGAACGTGAAACCACCACAGTTTTAGTACAGCGCGGCCTTCTCGGACGTGATCAGACGCAAAACTTAAGACAATCAGACTTAAGCGAAGATTTGGTACGGGAACCATGCGCGTGCCATTCTCCGCTATGCAAAGACGCCCTCCGGCAGTTGGGGAAAAGTTCCCGAATCAATCTGTTTCGCAGCCGAGGCCCACCTGAATCCGGTCGCGGCGGTTTGGCAACTCACGATGACTGACACCCTTTCATATTCCGAGAAATTCGGCCTGCTTCGGCTGAGCACTACAAGATTCGAGGCGGCCGGAGACGCGCGGGGCATGAACCAACCGAGGCCGATCTTTTAACCCAACCTCTCCAGATCTATAGGTTGACAAGCGAGCGATTTAGGATATATTACGGACGCTTGCGTTTACTTACGTTTTGGTGCTGTTCAGGCTTACTGTCCGTAATTCTGGGAGGTCCAAAATGGCCATCCGTCGAGTTGCTCCCCTCTTTCGTCGCTTAGGTTTCTTCCTCACCGTGGGTTTCCTCCTTCATCAAGCTGCGCTGGGACAGGGTAGTTACACGGCGCAAGTGCGCGGCACGGTCACGGACCCAGCCCACGCCCTGGTGAACAATGCCAAAATCACGGTGACCAATGAGTCGACCAGTATTGCGACCACTGCGACCACCAATGCCAGCGGAGAGTATGTGGTCAATGGGCTGCGCCCCGCAAGCTACTCCATCCAGGTGGAGGCGGCAGGCTTCCGCAGTGTCACGCGGACGGGCCTGGTGCTGGCAGTGAGCCAGCAGGCCACGGTGGATTTCACCCTGAGCCTGGCGGCGACCAACGAATCCGTCACGGTGGTTGAAACCGCGCCGCTGCTGGATACGGGCAGCTCCACGCTGGGCACGGAAGTGACCAACGAGTTCGTCAGCCGCATGCCCTTGCAGAACCGCGACGCTAATCAACTGGTGTATCTGTCAGCTGGGGTTACGAAGCTGAACAACGCGGATGCCTATCCAAACGGAACTGACTTTTCCTCCAACGGGCAGCGTTATGGCTCCGCGGAGATCCGGCTGGATGGCAATCTGGCGACAGGTCCGGAACAAGGCGAGGGGGCAACCAACAATGAGAGCTACATGCCCTCGACCGAGGTAATCCAGGAATTCAAGGTGCAGAACAACAGCTTCGCGGCCGAGTTCGGCAGCAACGGCGGCACAGTGGTGAATGTTGTGATGAAGTCGGGGACCAATAATTTTCATGGGAGTGGTTGGTGGTTCGGCCAGCGCTCCTGGCTCAACGCCAACGACTTTTTCTCGGCGCGGAATGGTATACCCCGAGGAGAGTTCGACGTAGACCAATACGGCTTTTCACTGGGCGGCCCAATCGTCAAGGGAAAGACTTTCTTTCTGGTTGATCTGGAGAGATTCAGGAACATTGGGAAGCAACTGGTCAGCGCCAGAGTTCCGACCGCATTGGAGCGGCAAGGCAACTTCACCAAGACGATGACACAGGATGTCAACGGGAATACCGTTCCCGTGCAACTGTTCAACCCCTTCAACGTCGACTCGAATCCAGCAAGTCCAACGTTTGGCGACCGGCAGCGTTTTCCGGTTGATCCAATCACGGGTAGCACGAATGTAATTCCCCAGAACATGATGAGCCCGGTCTGGAACCAGCTGAACGCTCAGAATGCGTTTCCCATGCCTACTGGTCCGATCGACAACTCGGGCAACAATTTCAATAAGCCGATCACCGAAACCACGCCTGAGACAAAGTTTGATATCAAGCTCGATCACCAACTCACCAACAAAGTCCACTTGATGGGCCGGTACAGCCAGGACGATCTTCATGACACGACTCCCGGGCTGTTCTTTGATGGGTCGCAGACGCAGACGACCACGCGGAATGCGGTTCTGGAGCACACCTGGTCTCTGAGTCCGAATTTGCTTCTGACCAGCCGGGTTGGATTGGAGCGGTACTACCAGAACGAAACGCCGCAGACGGTCGATCCTACGCAGTTCGGGTTTCAATCGATTCTGACAGAAGCCAACCACATGATGAAGATGACTGAGATCTTTCCGGATAATTATGCAGCGCTGAACCCGCAGTGTTGCATCAACACGATCAATGGGCACACGCAGTACCTCTACTCCTCGTCCCTGAACTGGGTGAAGGGAAACCACGTACTGAAGTTCGGCGGGGAGCAGCGGCTTTTCTTCAACAACTTCTTTCAGCCTGACGACGGGACGGGGCTGTTTCATTTTTCCGGGAGCACAACAGCGCAAAATGCCTTCTTCGATCCCAATACCCAAGATGGAGACGCGATGGCGGCGTTGGAACTGGGATGGCCGACCGACGGCCACCTCAACATCAAGCCGGCGGTGGTGGAGAAATCCAAGCAGACCGACTTCTATGTGCAGGATGACTGGAAAGCGACGTCCAAGCTGACGCTGACCCTGGGCTTGCGTTACGAGTGGAGCGTACCTTACACGGAGCGCTTCAACCGCATCCAATTCAGCAATTTCACAGGCAACAGCGGCGTTACCGTGAACCTAACCCCGCCCCCGCCGTCGAGCGGGCTGGTCGTCGACAACAATGGGAATCCCGTCGACTTGAGCAGCCTGGGACTGGGACCAACGCAGTTGCTGGGGACCACGGTGTTTCCGAGTTCGAGTATGCGGCATGTTCCCATCGACCGCAATAATTTTGGGCCGCGGCTCGGCTTTTCTTACCAGGTCGAGAAGAACACCGTCCTTCGCGGCGGCGCAGGACTTTTCTACGGGCTATCTTCCGCGACCAATTTCCAGTATCCGGGAACGGCGTTCCAGAAGGCGGCGCAATTCCACATCTCGCTGGACGGCGGAGTAACCCTCGCCCCGGGATGGGCACTCAACAATGTTTTTCCCGAGCTGCCCCCCAACACGCTCCCCCAGGCACAAGGAACAAAGTACGGTGCGTTAGCCGAGTGGGGATTGGGGAATGGCAACGATCTGGGGACACTGTCGGATCGCAACCCGGAGATTTATCAATGGAACCTTGGGGTGCAACACCTGTTCCCGGCAGGCATTGTCATCTCCGCCGACTACTCGGCGAATCGCAGCACACACTTGCCCTGGGGAGGAGCGACGCGAAACCGCGACACGCTGCCAACCGCGGCGCGGAATCTGTGTGACTCGACTTGCCAGTCCAGTCTGGTGCCGAATCCGTTTCAGGGGATGTTTACGGGGCCTAACGCGGTTTTCAATGAGCCTGATTCCATCTACAACAACCCAACGATTCCATTAGGCAATCTGTTGCGGCGTTTTCCGCAATTCGACGGCGACTTTGAAGGATTGCCACTGATAGCGGCCAGTTCCTGGTTCAATGGGTTGCTGGTGCGCTTTCAAAAGAAGACAAGCCACGGCCTCAGCTTTGAAGGGAACTACACGTGGTCGAAGGCGACTGACACCTCGTCGTATGGGGCGAACAGCTTCATCTACCACTTCACAGACGATGGGTTGGGAAATCCGCAGGACATAAATAACCTGAAAGCGGAACATTCGATTGGGGTCAACGACACACCGCAGCGCTTTGTGCTGGCAGCTGTGTATGATCTGCCATTTGGGCGTGGCCGGTGGATGGGTGGGGACATGAATCGGATCGTGGACGCCGTCGTCGGGGGCTGGTCTCTCAATGGGCTTTTCACCCTGCAATCGGGTCAACCTACACCTCTTGGCTTGGCCAATGGGAGCATTGCCGATGGAACGCAGCGGCCAGACATCACCTGCTCAAAACTGCGGACGGGCATGAGCTTGCATGACCTGGCGTTCTCCACAGACCCGAACGCCAATTACTATAACGCCAGTTGCCTTTCGGTTCCTCTCGACCAAGTGCCGGGGAACGCGCCTCGGTTCTCCGCCAATGCGCGAGGACAAGGGCTCAAGAATATTGACATGGGGTTCTTCAAGGGTTTCACCGTGCATGAGGGCATGAAACTCGAGCTCCGCGCAGAGTTTTTCAACCTAGCGAACTACACTCGCTTCCGGACACCGGATTCGCTATTGGGAGATACCAATTTCGGCAAAGTCACCCGACAGGCGAACCACCCGCGCAACGGGCAGCTCGCGGTGCGGTTCGAATTCTGAGGGCGGGTGAAGGCCGGGAAATGGTTGGCGCCTGAAAGAGATAGTCTACCCACTCCTTATGCCGCTCTGGCAGGCAGAGGGCAAGCTGCGGGCGTGTTCTTGCGCTGTTTTCGAGGCTAAGTTGCGGAGCCTGGGAAGCGATGCCAGTTCCCAGGACTATCGTTTCGAAAAACACTTATGAAAACGATTCAGGTTGTACTCGTGTCTCTCGTACTACTTTCTGTTTCGCTGCTGATGCTGGGTGCTGCAGCTTCGTTTCCGGCGGGGCAGAACTGGACGCACTACGTGCGCATCGGGGCCTACGGTCTGCAATTGAATAACACGGACAAGATTGTTGCCGACGCGGAGGCCAGCAACGTTTTCGGAATTGAAGTGGACAACGATATTCCGGGACGCTACGAAAGCTTCGTGAACCCCGAGGAGAAGCTGAAGGCCATCCACGACGTGGCGGAAAAGGCGCACCGGGCGGGCAACCGCGCCTTCGTGTACATCGCCGGTACGGAATGCATAACCGCGAATGCGGACGCGACGCCGCACACGCTGGCGAAAGAGCATCCGGACTGGCTTCAGAGGAAGATCACAGGTCAGCCCGCGATCTTCGGTGGGGGAACGGCGTTTTGGATCAGGAAGGGCGATGAAGATGTTTGGGTGACGCCGTATGCCAGCGAGTGGCGCAAGATTTACATGCAGCGTGTGCGGCAGATTGCGGGCACCGGAATCGATGGGATCTACGTCGACATTCCGTATTGGATGACACACTTTGATGGATGGGAGGACACTTGGGCCAGCTTCGATGATTACACGGTAGCGGCGTTCAACAAGGAAACGGGGCTGGATGCGAAGAAGGATTTGAAGCTAGGCGATTTCTCCGATCCCAATTTCCGCAAGTGGGTGAACTTCAGAATCCAGACGTTCACGGCTTTTATGCATGAGATCGACGCGAACGCAAAATCGGTGAACCCGGAGATCAAAACAATTCCGGAGATTTACCCGGGAATCGAGGAGGCGGCGGTTCGGGTGGGAGCCGACGTTTACAGCCTGTATGGAGTGGTGGACGCGATCGCGCATGAGTATTCGCTTGGCAAGGGCGGAATGGCCTCGAAGCGAAAGCCCCTGACTTGGTTTGAATACCAGGTCGGGATGTATTCCTTCCGCGCGTTCGCCCAGGGCAAGGCGACGTGGATTCTCAATTACTCTTGGGACGGCGATAAGAACGTCAGCAAGACTGAGTCCATGATGAATCTGGCCATGTCAGAAATTATGGCGGGGGCGAATTTCTGGGATGCGCCTGGGCATTCCATGGCTGGATCAAACGACATGCCGACCCGGACAAAGATATTCTCCTGGATTCGATCCCACGAGAAAACCTTTTACCTACCGCGAGACCCGGTGCATCCGATCGGCGTGTACTTCTCTCCGGATACGCGAAACATCTATGCTGACGAGTTCATCCGTTCCTACCGGGGAGTCCTGATTCTGCTGATGCAGAAGCATTGGGAGTTTCAGGTAGTCACGCCCCGGAGTCTTGCGGATTTCAAGGGCGAGACGCTGATTCTTCCCGAGGTCCGCATACTGCAGGACCAGGAAAAAAACTGGCTGCGAACGTTCGTCGAGAAGGGCCGCACACTAGTGATTACCGGCGCGGACGCGACACAACTGGGAGAGGCACCCAACCTGTTGCGGTTCCCGAAGGACCCGGGGAAGGACTACATGAGCGCGATGGAAAGTCACTTCGAGCGGGCAGATCCTGACTCACAAGTGGAGTTCTTGAAGACCCTGAAGAATACGAGCGAGATTGAGGTGACGGCCTCGCCCATGATCGCCACCTCGATTGCATCCATCGAAGGAAAACCTCACATTTTTTTCGCAAATTTTGCTGGATTGCGCAGCGGGGAGAATCCGGTGCAGACGCCGCAAACTGGAGTGCGCGTCCGCATGGCGAAAGCCGGCAGAGGGAAGGCGTTCTTTCTCCCGTTTCTTGGTGATGCGCAGGAGATTAGTGGCGTTCACGAGTTTGATGGCCGCACCTCCTATACCCTTCCCACAATTACTAAGGGTGCAGTCTTCTGGTACGAAGACGGAAACACGAAGGATACAAAAGAGTAGGAGATCAGGAATTTCTTCAAATTGAATTTACGCCGTTGCTGCTGAAACGGGCGCCGCAGGACAATCTGTTCTCAACTCGGTAGTTTCAACTCGCGAACAGCGTCTCCAGCACCGCTGAGATCGGCGAGCCGCATCTCGGAATACTTCCGAGACAGAATCACACCTGGCGCGCCCGCGCGGAAAGCCGCTAGAACTGCCTGCTTAACGCTCTGCGGCGTACACTTGCTGTTGTTGGGCTCGGTCGGGATATCGATGTCAATGCCGGGCCAGATCAAAGTGTTCGTGTCGGCAACTCCCTCCAGGGCGCGTTTCGTTTCGCGGTAGACGTAGTCAGCCGATAGCCCTGTGTAAGGAAGCTGATCGTAGCTACTCTCCTTGAACCCCATTAGGGCATAGTTTAGATCGATCAGGCTTGGTTTCGAGAGGTCTCCATATAACGTCGAGCCGATATTGTCTGCATACAGCGCCATGCGCTCGCCGCCGCAGTTGTTGTACATAACGACCTTTATAAAATCTGAATAATTCGAGAGCTCATGAAGGTCCTGTTCCGCGCGGTAGATCGGATTGAAGGAATTGTTGCGCCAGATGTGCCAACCCACCGGCACCGTCGGCTTCGCTGTCTTTACCGTCTTGTATATTGCGGCGTAGGTCTCGCGAAGGCTATCGGTCCAAAGCATTTCCCAGGCGGCTAGTTCGGGATACCGCAATAGCAGACGCCAGAATTGCACGTAATAGCCGTCGACCGGACGGATGCCCCTCCGCGCCGAGCGAACGAATTTTTCCAACTCCAGAAATCCCTGCCTGGCGCGCTCCACATTGATGCCGCGCTCTTTCGCTTTGCTCTGACAAAATTTGCAGAAGCAAGTTACGCTGCCAGGATCGATGGGCGGTACGTCATGGGTGGCGCCCAAGCTGTCCGAAAGGGCACCCTGCCGTTCAGATCCCCACATGATTCCGTCGATATCATAGGAACGGGCATAATCCTCGACCAGAGCGAGCAGGAAATTCCGGTAGTCCGGATTGTTGACGCACAGCGTCTCGGCGTTCCGTCCGTACAGGTCCTTCTCCTGGACCTTCTCGATGTTCGGCAAGTCGGAGCGAAACACGTCCTCAAGCCAGCAGATGACCTTCATGCCGCGCTTTTTCGCCGCAGGGATGACTTCGGCCAGGATATCCAGGTTGCCATGATCGGGAGCGCGCGTGTCTTTGAGAACCGTGTTCTTGTAATACTGGGGATGAGGGGTGGCGAAGTTCCCGCCATGAAAATTGAGATCGTACTCCTGCCTGCCGTGATCGGGCAGCGGCTGACCGGGAATCTGTCTTCCTGCGATACCACGGCCGTAGGTGAACACCGCAAGGAACAGGGTATTCACGCAGGCACGTTCCTGAAGCACATCGAGGACTTTCTCGGTGCCCTCATCTACGAACGAAACTGCTCCGACCTGAATGCCGATCATTTTCGAGGAGACAGCAGTACGTCCTGAAGTTGGCATAGCTAAGGCGGCGCCGGCTCCAGCGGTGATCTTCAGGAATTCCCGGCGATTCACGTCCACTTTCAACATTTGCTACGCCTATTTTCTTTGATAGCAGCCGATATCGATGTTTCCAGATTTGACTCGCGGAGAACCTTCAAGATCCAGTTCTCCAACCGGCACTCCGTCTGTCGTGCCCGCAGTGAGTGCGGGAGAATCTGGGCGCAGGTGAAAATCCCTCGCGGCAGCGTCAACAAAATGCGGATCCAGAAAACGGGAGTGACGGTCATTTCCGGTTGATTGAACATATTGTTCGAATCCCGCCGAGGTCGCGGACGCTCGTGCCCAAGTGCTTGCCTTCGCGCCGGAGGCACAGTAGTAGAGGTTGTAATCGATGGTGGCAGGCGATTGATTCTTCTCAACCTGCGATTTGTTTAGTGTTATGAGGCAACGGGGCCCTGCGTAAACGATGTTGTTCTCAAAAATATCGTCTGCCATGTTCCACTGCATCTGAAACTCGCCGGATCCGGTTCCCGAGGTGTCATTGTCGTACAGTGTATTGTTCACTACCCTGCTGTGATCGGTCCGTCCCCTATCAGGCGCATAACCCCCGATGGAAACACCCGCGGTGTGACAGTGATAGATGAGGTTATTTCGCGCAGTGATGTAGCTGGTAGCGCGGTCCTTGTGCTCACTTGCAAGCTCGATTCCAAAGTCCACATCATGCATGACGTTCTGTTCGATTACGACCCTGGTGCCGCCGTCCACATAAATACCATCGGAATTTTGCTCATCGCCGTACGCCGGGTTGCCGCGCGATGTGATGTTGTAAACCAGATTGCCGCTGACAACTCCGTCGCGGGCCTGATCCACGGTAGGGTCGGGTGCCGTACGCTCGAAACCGATAACGTCGATTCCGATATTGTTGTTGTCGTGGACAACATTGTGAGTAATGCGAAAGTTTGTGACGTTCCCGTTCACTACCAGCGACTCGCTCGAACCGGTTTTGAGATGATGCACCTCATTGCCGTCAATAACTAGCTCACTGATAGAAGTCTTGGCGTCGGTACCGTATACAGCGATGCCAAACCCGTTGGCACCATGTCCCGGGGCATCGCGTCCGTTAAAAGTCTGCTCAATGTGATGGACGTTGTTCTTCAGCAGTTCTATATGGGAGCCGGCCCCCCAAACACTGATGCCCAATGGAGTCAGCCGACGCTCGGCGGTGCGGAAGTTGCGGATTTCAAAACCCTCGATCCTTATGTAACTCTTGTCCTGAATCGTAACAATGCCGCTTCTGCCTGAGGGAGTGAGATGCTCTGCGTCCAGGACCGCCGTCTCTCCAGGGTAGCTTCGAAGAGTAATATATCCATCAGTCGCGTTGCCGGAAGCCTTGATGTTCACGAGCTCTTCGTAGACACCACCCCGAACATTGACAGTACTACCCGCACGCACGGTGTCCGCGGCATGTTGAACGGTGCGCCAAGGTAACGCTTGGCTGCCGGGGTTCGAATCATCACCGGTAGTCGACACGTAGAAGGATGAGTTAAGCTGGGCGAAGGCTCCAGAGACGCAAGCAAGCAATACAAAGAGAGTTGAAAATTTCAGGCTTCGTCACCCCCCGGAGGCTACTGTCCCCCGCATTTACTATCGAATCATTTCTATTTATAACGTCTCCTTTCATTTGTCTAGCCAAAAAGACCGCCCAAAGTGGCTCTCCGCCATTGACTGCATGAAGCGGGCCTCGACTGATTTTGGATCGTTGATTTTCGTTTTTCGCGTCTGCCGGGATTTTTCGTCAACTGAGCTTTCGGAACATAGGCCACTCTCCGACCTTTCATTGACTTGCCCAACCTGTAGACCTAACATTTTCAGCGCAGTGATCGGGCACACCATCTCGCATTACCGGATTATCGACAAGCTCGGTAGGGGAGGGATGGGTGTCGTCTACAAGGCCGAGGATACTCGGCTCCACCGATTCGTGGCACTGAAGTTCCTGCCAGACGATGTTGCCCGAAACCCTCAAGCCCTAGCTCGCTTTCAACGGGAAGCTCAAGCCGCGTCCGCGTTAAGCCATCCGAACATTTGCACTATCCATGACACCGGCGAGCAAGATGGGCACGCATTCATCGCCATGGAGTTTCTGGATGGCACGACGCTCAAGCACAGGATCGGAAATCGCCCGATAGACACGGACCTGATTCTCTCCTTAGCAATCGAGATTGCCGATGCCCTCGATGCTGCCCATGCGGAAGGCATCGTCCACCGCGACATCAAGCCAGCAAACATCTTCGTCACCAAGCGTGGTCACGCCAAGATCCTCGATTTCGGATTAGCCAAGGTGACCCCAAAGCTAGACTCGGCCAGTGGCGAAACGGAAACGGCGCTGAACTCGGATCAACTTACGAGCCCGGGCGCGATGCTGGGGACGGTGGCCTACATGTCGCCGGAGCAGATCAAAGCTAGGGAACTGGACGCCCGCACTGACCTTTTCTCCTTTGGCAGCGTTCTATATGAGATGGCGACCGGCAAGCTGCCGTTCGACGGATCGCGGCGGCTCCGGTGTCTTGCTGCTGGTTCGCATGTTCCACCTCCGGGATCGCCATATTGTCCCACCGCCGGACCACGCCTGAGAATGACAATCGGGGCTCGCGATAGGGGCGAGAAAAGAACGATCCGGCGATTGAGCAGCGCGCCCGCGGACTGGCTCCTTCAACGTTCGCTATTTGCTTCCTGGATGAGTTTCGGATACTGACCTCGTGGCGGCGAAGGGCCCAGATTGCTACGAGAACACAAATCGTTAAGAAAGCCTGAAAGCCGCCGAGATAAATCGGGGGAGACACCGTCAGGTGGCTCAACATATCTTTTATGGTCGAGAGACCGCTGCTCTGCGCAGAAATTCGGTCGATGGCAAGGTGGGCCGACTATCCCGGCATTTAATCCTCTCCATGGGGCTTTCCGCCGATCGCCTTGCCCAACCCGATGAGTTCCAATCTGCGAAAGCCCCAGCGGAGCAGCATGGCCAGCCGCAAGCCTTACTCACTTCTTCTGGATAGAAAACGTTGCTGCCATTCGCGACGCGCCGTCGCAGCCCGCGTGGCAGCGTAAGAGAGCAACAATGAAGTGACCAAATTCATTAGATAACAGCCCAGAGTTGAGTAAACAAATATCTTTTTGGATCCACCATTGTTTTGAAGAATTGGGAACGCAAGTACCTTTGTAAGCTCTTTGCAAAGCGCAATTAGGGCAGCAGCCATCACAAGAGCCAAAGCTAGGTTGCCAATTACAATGGTGAGACATGGGTGGCGACGCAAAGTACCGACTTCCCTTCCTTTAGTAATTCAGATGAAAGTTGAGAAGATGCTAGTGATAAGCGATCCTAAGAACCGTCGCTGGGGTTTGAGAACCCTGTTCGGTCTACGCCTTCCATTCGCTCGAGAAGCTAAGCCAGACCTTTCGATTCGGCGCGTAGTGGCTTGTTGGCTTCCAGCAAAAGTCCCATCGCTTGTCCCCTCCAAAACAATCCTATGGAGGACATTGCCCGACACAAAGCAGGAGTATTGCATTTTAGTTGTTTCCAAACACGGGAAAAGAGAGGAAATATGTAACACGACTGCTGTTTTCCTTTGGTTATCGCGAGTACATATGGCTTCATATTCCGCATGCGACGGTGCTACCTTTGCTTGCTTTCGTTGGTTGGCGCGCTACTCGCGCCGTTAACTCATGCGCAGGAAAAACCTGCGATCACGCTGGACGAGTTTTTTGACTATGTGAATGTAACGTCGGTTAGCCTCGCCCCCGATGGCAGCTCGGTCGCTATCGGCACGTCTCGGCCGGATTGGAAGCATGAGAAATTTCGGCGCGATTTGTGGATTGTGCGCGGCAAAACGCCGCCGGTCCTCCTCACTACCTCGGGCGAGGATTCGGAGACGGAATGGTCCTCCGAGGAACATTGGATTGCGTGGTCGCCTGACAGCCGGTGGATCGCATTCCTTGCTGAACGGCAAAGAGGTCGGAGCGGACAGTCCGGAAGCGAACAACCACAGTCCACAACGCGTATCTATCTCGTCCCAAGCAGTGGTGGAGAATCAATACAGGTGAGCCCCGAGGACCAATCTGTTCACGCATTTGCCTGGGGGCCCGACTCACAATCAATTTACTTTGCAGCTAGCGAACCATGGAGCCGAACCCAGCAAGATGCCTATCAAAAAGATTGGAAAGACGTCGTGCAATATCGTGAGTCCGAGAGAGGTGATGCCATATTCCGGCTCGGGATTCGTCAGAGCCCCACTGGCACTGACGAAGCTGGCAAAGAAAATAAGAACTCGCTGGCGCTAGATTCTAGTAGGCTGGCAGACAAGACCACTGGCACTTCTACATTGGCGCATCTTTCGTTCTCTGTCAGTGAGATTGTTACATCGCATGACGGAAAGACGCTGGCAATTGCGTCCTCTCCGGCCAACCACCGCTTTGAGAATGTTAAAGATTATGAGATCTACCTCCTTGATACCTCAAATGCCGAACTCCGCCAGGTAACTCATAACACAGCTCTGGAGAGTGAACTCCGATGGAGCTACGACGACCGGTTCGTTTTCTTCAAGTCCGGCGCCGGCCGCGTGGAAGGAGAGTACGAGGACATCCAAAGCCGCGTTTATGCCCTTGATCGAAAGACGGGGAAGGCGCAGCGCTGGGCAGCTCAGTTCGATGGCTCGGTCAACGCATATGACTTGTCACATGCTGGAGGCCTGGTCGTAACCGGTCAACTCGGGGCACAGACTCAGGTTTATCAACAACATTCTTCGGACGATGGTTTCGAAAAAGTGGCTGGTTGGCAGGGTTCTTATAGCTACGTGTCTCTGGCGGAACGCTCATCGGCCGTAGCCTTCGTGTATTCAACATTTGGCAAACCCGCGGAGGTCTACCTAGCGGACAGCATCGACAAATTAGACAAGGCCCGGTCATTAACAAAGTTTAATGAGATCTTCACCATGCGCCAGCTGCCTGAAGGACGAACCTACCACTGGAAGGCCGATGACGGTCGTACGATTGAAGGCGTCCTGCTCTATCCGCCGGGGAAAATGGACGCCAAGCATCTCCCCATGCTTACCCTCATTCACGGCGGCCCAGCGTTTGCCGACTTGAACACTTTCACCGTTGATTGGCCCGAATTCGACTGGGCCGTCCTGGCAGCCACCCGGGGATGGCTCGTATTCCGGCCCAACTATCGTGGTTCAACAGGCTATGGTGACAGCTTTCAACGGGAAATTTCCCAAGGGCTGGTCTCCCGGCCAGGGAAAGACATTCTGGAAGGCGTCGCTGCCCTAATCAAGGACGGCATTGCCGACCCAGATCGTCTTACGGTTGGGGGCTACAGCTACGGGGGATTTATGACGAATTGGTTGATTACGCAGACGACTGAGTTTAAGGCCGCTGTTACCGGAGCTGGGGCTGTTGAGTACGCCGCAAATTGGGGAAACAACGATGTCCCCTTCGATGACGCCTGGTTTCTGGGTGGTACTCCATGGGAAAAGCAAAATATCTTCAATGCCGAAGCGGCCATTTTTCAAATGAATAAAGTAAAGACACCGACGCACATCGTTGGTGGCGCGAATGATGTTCGCGTTTACATCGCCGAGCAGTACCTGCTGGAACGCGCCCTACAGACTCTGAGCATCCCGCATAAACTGTTGATCTTCCCCGGCGAAGGCCACGACATCGATAAAAATCCCTGGCATGGGAAGATCAAGGTTCGTGAGGAGTTGAACTGGCTCGAAAAATATTGCCCGCCCAACTGAAACGCCACACACAGACAACATCAACTTAGGACTGTGTTTCAACACAAGGGCAAACCAATTAACGGCACGCTGCAAGAAGTCGGAGAGAAAACTCATGCCTGTGCGGCTATAGTTAAAGTATCCCGATTGCGACGATCTGCTTCCGGATTCGATGGAGAAATGACTAACCGGAAGATCTATCATGGTCAGATCGTTCGCAAACGCTTTAGCAGAACCTGTGGCTAGGAGGCTCGTTATCAGCCACATACTCGTCAAAAATGACTCTTATGTTTCCACCCGTCCTCTAATCTCCCTAGCTATCCGGTGGAACCGCGGGGATCGAGTTCCCATTTTTCGATATACGCAATCCGTACACGATGAGACCCACCAGAAACACTGGGCCGGCTTGCGCAATGACTTTTAGGTAAAGCACATACCCGACCATAGCGAGAGTGTGGATAGGGGATTTCCGCGTGGTATGAAATCTGAGCTTCGAAAGAGGTGGCTGACCCGGTTCTGACCAAGGTAACGACGCTGGCCGCCAAGAGTATCCCCATAAGTACCCAGATGCCGACTCCCAAGGTTTTGAAGCCACTCGGCAACACCGAATTCCATCACGTTTACTATGGTCAGAATCCACAACACGCACAGAACAAATAGTGCAGAGAAGATTCGGCTATCACCGTCACGCACAGGGATATCCGGACGGAACCAGCTCCCTGGCCCTCCAGATCTAGACTAAATGTTGAAACATCGCGATAGCACTCAAAATGCCTGAGCAGGGGGTTTTGAGCGAAATGGGTGGTTACAGCAGCGTACGTTCGGTTTGCGCGTAACTGGGCAGAAATCATAAAGGGGACTTCGGCATGGACAAGGCGTATCGTTGCTAGAAAGACAGGACTGCATTCGCGACGCGATGAAGAAGCTCCGATTTCTGGTTTCTCTCCACAGCTGCGAGAACGATTTCCAAGTGGCGCAAGCCC
>DASTCY010000066.1:0-40714 GCA_035710725.1 Candidatus Sulfotelmatobacter sp.
GCCATCGAAGCTACATCGACGGCTCAATCAGCTCTCCAATAATCCCAGAGTGAAGCCGGAGTTGCTTGCCGTCATAAAAGCGTGGGTCAGCGGTGTGCTAAAGGACATCGCCAAGAGGGATCAGTCTGGGGCAACAAAGCCACCTCCGTAACAATCCCCGCGGGCGGGTTATCTCAGGAAGTGAGCTTCACCATCGGGAGTTCATTCAACTCCAGGCACGTGTTTTGGATTAAGGGAACGTTGGGTAGCAGCTCAGCCGTCGCTTACGGGACACAGGCCACAGCCCAGGGGCAGTATGGCGTGGCGCTGTTTCTTGGCCTGCCCGCGCAAGCGGTCTTTCCGGGTTTATCCACGTCAGACTACCAGCTTGGAATGGAATCCTTGGCGGGGTATGCAAGCACTCTGACGTTCAAGTGCATAGGACTGCCTGCTGGTGCCACTTGCCAATTCGGCTCGGGCTCAGTTTCCATTCCCCCCGGAGGAAACGGCTCCAACTCACTGATCATTAGCACTACGTCGAGCACACCCGCCGGAAAGTATGATTTCAAAGTCGAAGCCAGCGATGGCGTAATCACGTCCATCGCCAGTGCAACACTCGACGTAGGCGACTATAGCGTCAACATAAGCCCTAGCACTCTCACGGTCCTGAGTGGCGCGACCGCCGCGTACGACGTGAATGTGACATTCGTCAATAACTACTCCGCCGCTCTGACAGGAACGTGCAGCGGAATTCCATCCCCGGCCGTGTGCAGTTTCAATAACCCTGTCTTCGGATCTGGACAATTACAAATTCAGACCAACGCGCTGGCTTTAGGAACATATAACTTTAGCGTTGGCCTCTCCAATGGCGTAGCGACGCGGACAGCATCGGCGCGGCTCACTATTGGGAATTTCGGTGCTTCTCTTTCCGGCACTTCGCTTTCAGTACCGGTCGGACAATCTGCGAATCTGACCGTCAATGTGACCAGCCAGAACGGGTTCGCGGATTCGGTCGCTCTCTCGTGCAACGGAGCGCCTAGCGGCACGAGTTGCACGCTGAATCCACCTTCGGTCATTCCTACTGCAGGGGGAACAACCTCCACGATGACGGTAACGGTGAACGCCAAGCCTGCTGCCGCCCGAAGCAAGAGAGGTGGGGCGAACAGCGTCACGTTAGCATTATGGTTGGGGATTTCAGGCGCCGTAGGCTTCAGCCTTATCTGGTCCGGAAAGATTCAACGGACGGGGGCTTGCTTATTTTTGCTCATCGTGTTGGGTCTAGTAACTTCTTGCGGAGGGGGTGGATCCTCCGCCGGAACAGGTGGAAGCACAGGTGGGGGCGGCGGCGGAGGTGGTGGAGGGGGAGGAGGGGGTGGGAGTTCGTCATTTAGCTTGACCGTGCAGGCAACCGCGGATGGAGTGACTAAGAATGTGGGTACGGTTACCGTTACTGTACCGTAACGGATTCGAAACGCGGGGTTTCTAATTCCCGAGGACGACAACCGAGTAGGTTGAAGTTGGGACAATACACAAAACGGAACACAAAGGGAGCGTCCAAGAGGAGAACAGCGAGAATTCCTGCAAAGTTCCGCCATGGCCTTTGGGTTGGCCGCCCAAAGATGTTATGAATCCCGCATGGACAAATGAAATCTTCAAGATCCCCGGATGAGAGCAATATCTTCTTCGCCCGGCCCAACTTCCCCAGGTTTTTTCCAGTGAGTTGGTGATCCGATACCTTCTGTCTTGTCCTCGCTATCAGTCGAGTTTACTCATTAGACTTGACCTCGACGCAAAGTGTTGTTAGGTCGCGATTGCGCTCATTGAGCCCATGAATCAGGGTTCATCAGACGAAAGCCAAAGCAAAACAGCAGCCCATTGCTAGAATGTGTCGCTAGGGGGAACTCAATGGCTAACTTGGCTGGAGTAGTCCAGCAGTTGAAGGCAGAACGAGACCGAGCGGCCAGCGAAGTGCAACGGCTGAATGCGGCGTTGGCCGCGCTCAGCGCAATCTCGACGAACGGGGCACCCACGAGAAGCACAGCTCGGCGCGGCAGACTTTCTGCGGCGGCACGCGCCCGGATTGCAGCGGCGCAGAAGGCGCGATGGGCTAAATTGAAAGCTCACGGCGGCAGGACGGTGAAAGCGAAGGTTGTCAGCATGCCCAGGCGGCGCACCATGTCGGCAGCGGCCCGAAGGAAGATCGCTGCCGCTCAGCGCGCGAGATGGGCGAAGGTTAAAGCCGCCAAGAAATCTGCCTAGGCGAACGTTTGTTGCTTTGCCCTGAAGATGCGAAGTGCAGTGCGGTCCCCCACAGGTCACAGATGTTGGCGTGCATCAAAGCTCGCATTGAGCGACCCGCATAGTCGGACACCGTGCGGCGACTACACAAGCGGCGGCGCGAAGAGCAGTGCTTAATCACCACGGATCGCCGCCGCCGAAGGTCCTATCCCCAGCGCGAGTGGCGTGGTATGCTTTCGCCCGTTCTCTCCTCGGGGTTGTGAAGCCATGATTCACTTGCAGAGCCTTCCATTTGCCAAGCCCTACGTGTGTCCAGACTGCCGAGGAAAAGAAGGTTTCCGTTCTCGCCCCCGCACGCTCGGCGAGCGCTTCATCCTGCCGTTGTTGCTCCTGCGTCCGGTGCGATGCGCGGCGTGCTTCCGTCGCGACTATTGCTCGATCTTCACGCCGGTGCGCGAGCGTCCACATGGTCGCGACCATACAGGCGGTCACATCCGCAGCAGAGCTGCCTGAAGCCACGCAGTGGACTCTCAGAAAAGCTCCGGTGTTGGGCAATCCGCGCCCGCGAAAATCAGCAGGTGAGGCCATCTGGCTCCAGTCCCTTCCAAAGCCTTCTATGTTTACACTGGCGGCCTGGGGCGACTTTGCTCAGAACCAAATGAACGACGCTCGAAATCCGATTGTGGGAAGAGCGAAGTTATCCGTTGCCGGCGAGCCTTTTGTTTGCCTTGAAAGGGATGCCGAGGCCGACCCAGCCAGCAGCGCGTCTGCCAACCCGTCCCCACAAACAAGTCATCTGCCATCGATAGAGTGCAACTCCGCTGGGCTGCTTGACGTGATGTTTTTTACAACGGGAACGCACGCGCAGCATGATTATTCGGAGTTCTATTCCCTGATGTCGTCTATTGAGAAAAATTCTCAATAGGGGTCGAGCAGCTTTCCGTTCCGTCACAGAACTCGCGGCAGCAGCGGCTAAGTTATCCGATTCCACAACGAAGCTCGGGCCTTCAAAAAGTACACTTTCTGTACTTTCACTGTCGCTGGTGACGTACGTGCCACCCGGAAATTCGCAGCGACTCGCGCCGAATCGCGGCCGTTATCGCGGTATCGGATCATCGGTCCTGGAGCGGCCGTGAGCAGCGCGTCGACGCCCCGAGAACTGAGTACTGCCAGTTCTCGACAAGATCATCGCCAGGGTACATGAATGAAGTCGAGATGTTACATCAATTGGGAAGCCGCTTCTGTGCCCGCTGGGCTTTCCCTATCGTGGCATTGCGAATGGTCTTGTAGCCAAGCCAGAAAGAGACCGTTGCAAGGATCAAATAAACACCACAGCGATTACGCTGACAATGGATCCAGCTTGCCACACCTCTGTAATTCCAGAGACAACCATCGCTAGTCCGGTGGCAAGGAGGCAGATACCAAAAAATATTGCACTCGCGCGCTGTATCGGGCTCAGCGGCGGACCTTCGCCCTTGATGAGCCGCCCCGCAAATCCGGTAACCTTTGTCGTTCGATCTTTCACATTGGGAATTTCATTCTTTCGACACCGCGTAGATAAGTAAAATCGTGACATTAAAACAGTCTGTCACCCGTGATCCCCATCACGGCACGTCGAATCGTCGGGCCCATTGAAATAACCATTTCGTGCCGCAGATGTGAACCGTTTGCTTGGTATTTCTATTATGTGGCCCTCACACCAAGGCCACCTTCGTTGGGAAGGATCAGCTTACCTTCTCGTACAGTGACACCGAGGAAGGGATCGTTCGAAACCAGCAGGTTCCCATCGAGGTCGGCGTAATCGACCAGCGGCGAAAGATGAGCCGCCGCAGTCACGCTTACGGAACTAGAGACCATGCATCCGAGCATAGTTTTCATCCCAAGCGACTTGGCCACATAAATCATACGAAGAGCCTGTTGAATGCCACCGCATTTGTCGAGTTTGACGTTCACTCCATCGTAGGCGTCGACCAGTTTAGGAATAGCGCTGGCATTCACGGCAGCTTCGTCGGCAATGATCGGCACATGCACGCGGCTTCTGACCCAGCGCGTCTCTTCGACCATGTCGGCCGGCATCGGTTGCTCCACGAATTCGACTCCCTGGGTTTCCAGCCAGTTGATCTTACGGACAGCTTCTTCCTTGTCTTTCCAGCCTTCATTGGCATCGACGCGAAGCGGTTTCTTAGTCACGCTGCGAACGGCGGAGATTGTTGCCTCATCGGTATTCAGTCCAACTTTGATCTTGAGGACAGGAAATGCCGCCGCTTCAAGCACTTTCTGCCGCGTCGTTTCCGGCGTGTCGATTCCAATCGAAAATGTCGTCACCGGCGTATCGGCCGGATCGAGGCCGAGCATCCGGTAAAGCGGAGTATTGAGCTTCTTTCCAGCCCAGTCCATCAGGGCGATATCGAGGGCTGCCTTGGCCGCAAACTGGCCTACTACATGCTGCGAAACTTCCTCCATAACTTTTTCGAAATGCCAAGGTACAGCACTTTCTAAAAGAGGAGTGATGCCGTCGATCGCTTTCTTCCCGTCTTCCGCGTTTTCGTGATAGCGGACAATCGGCGCGCCCTCGCCAACTCCAGCCACTCCATCGCTCGTGAGACGGACTTGGATCGTGTCGCGATACTGGCTGGATGACATCGTTGTGGTCCAGGTGTGACGCATCAAGAGGCGTGTGATCCGGGTCTCCCATTTGCAGCCCGTCAGTTCGCCGGCCAGGTGTGGTACGGCTTCGACGCCAGGTAGCAGACCACTTGCGCCTACGGTTGCGGTAGCCATGAGCCAGTCTCTTCGATTCACTTTACCCTCCTGCAGGCGACCAGAATGCTCGTCCACGGCTTGTCGTCGAGGGGACTGATCTGGATCACGGGGTGGCCGTTGGTCGTATCATGGATGAAATCTCCACCTCCCATGTACATGCCGGTGTGGGTGATCTTCTCGGCAGACTCCCCAAAGAACAGTAGATCGCCTGCCCGCAAATCTTTCCGGTCGATAGCTTGGACTCCACCCCACGCGGCCTGCAAGTTAGCGTCGCGAGGCATGTTGATGCCGCGGCTGCGGACCAGCATCTGCATAAACCCAGAGCAGTCGTAGCCGAAACTGGATCGTCCACCCCACAAATAAGGAAGTCCTAGGAATCGACTCGCAAGCTCAATGGATTGTTCAATGGTCAGCGGCTTGGGGTCGCGAACGGTGTCGCTGCGCTGAATCCAGGCCATTCGGCCATCGGGAAGCCGCACCTCTAGCCATCGCTGGTCGTTGCCGGGGGCATCATCAATCGCTTCCAGGTGTGTTTCGAACGGGACCGTGATGATCGGACGATGCTCGGTCACATCCGCTTCGCGATAGAGATTGGCGAACAGGCTTTCGACCTGAATCACGTGTCCGGGCGCGCCGTAAGGTGCATTCAACCTGCGCAGGTTGCGAAAAGGCATCCAGCCCATGTATTGATCGTCGGTGCGAATCCTGGCCCACTTATGGCGCTTTTCGAGCACAACCACGTCGCTGCCCAGTATGGCTTGCGAGACAACGTCGGCGTTTTCGGTGGCAGAAGAATACATATTGGCCACTGGGACGATCACAACCCAGTTGTCTGAGGCAGCGGGGGGAGTGCCGCTCTTCCCGGCCGCAGAACTTGGCGCAAGGCAGAGCAACGCGATGGTGAAAATGATCAGTACAAACGGATGGCGAATGTAGCGCATGTAGCCCACGACGGGCCTCGATAGAACAAAGCTCGCGCTGCCCATCTATCCAAACAACGAATTCCCATTCCTCAAGATTCCTCGGGGTGCAACTGCAAGCACCCCGGGGAAAAAGGCTAGTTAGAACGAAAACTTTGCCGCCAACTGCATCGTGCGCGGACTGCTACCCTCCGCGACATTGTTGTTCACGGTGAGAGGATCGACGCTGCCAAAAATGCCGCTGTTGATGCGTGCACTCGCGGGTTGTTCAAAATGCCTCGAGTTAAAGGCGTTCTGCATCTCCAGGCGGACTTCGAATGACGTCCCCTCGGTGATTTTGGTGACCTTGCCGAGACTGATGTTTGCGACAGAATATCCAGGCAGGCGGAAGAAGTTTCGACCCAGATTGCTGACTTGTCCTGGTGCTGGAGTGAAGAACAGGTTCATTTGGGCGGTCGTGAAATAGTTCAGTGCCTGGGTGTCGGGGTTGAAGTTCACGTGCAGCATGTGCGGACTGCAGCCATTGCAACTGGCGGGCGTACGCACGATGTCGCTGGTGGTGAATCCGGGTGAGTAGATCGTGAAGGGCCGGCCCGACTCGATCACAGTACTTCCATTAATCTCCCAACCGCCAAGAATGCGGTTCAGAGCTGGACTCAGATTTCCGCCCCAACTATGCCCGACGCCGAACGGGACTTGATACGTCCACACACCTTGGAAGACGTGCGTCCGGTCAAAGTCGGACGGAGCGTAGTTCAATCGTCGATTGTTGATGTCGAACGGAGTGCTTGACGACCCGAAGGTTGAGCTTCCACCGATGACCGTGCCAAACGTGGGATCGAAGGAGCGAGTGTCCTCGGATTTCGACCAGGTGTAGTTGGCCTGGAATTGAATTCCGCGATAGCGCCCGTGATATTGCGCTTGCAGGGCGTGGTACCAGGACCAGTCGTTGCTGTCGAGCACAACGAAACCGGGAGAGGCGGTCTGTCCAGAAAACTGCGGATACTTGAAGAAGAAGGTCGGTGAAAGCCCGGCAGCTACGGGCAACGAATTGCCGTTGGTGTCGGCGGTCGAGCCAAGTTCGGCTGCAACAGCAGCTACGCCGCCGAATGCAAAATCGAAAGCGTAGGCGGAGCCTGAGCAGTCTACGTTCGGGCAGGTTCCGGCAAGGTACTGGGATCCTGTCGCACCTCCCCCGACCGATTGAAAGCCGGGATCATTCGCGACCAGAGAGTCGATGAGCGGGCTATCGCCCGGAGTACCTGTTGCGAGGAATGGCTGATACACGGCGTTGAACGCGTTTAAGAAACCGTTGTTGTGGATCTCCGCCTGATTGGAGTCATAGCCTCCGAACAGATGGACCGCATGCTTGCCCACATATGCGATCTCGAAAATGCTGTCGTGTGTAACTTGGCGCTGCACGCTCAAGCTCCACTCATGCACCTGAGGTGGAGTCCAGTTTGGATCCACGGCGGTAATCGACGTCGTGGAGAACGGTATGGGTTGACGCAACGAGACTGGGGTTACGCCTGCAGGTGGCGACACTACTGGTATTCCGGCCGAGACACGAGCGCCAGCAGGGTATTTCTGGTCTATGGCCAGAGCCTCTCCTGGCAGCCCTTGAAAAATCGACGCCGATAAGACGAACGTATTCATCCGGTCATAGGCAAGGCGGTAGTCTGCGCGGATCGACTGTTTCCCGTCCCCTCGAGGATCCCATGCCACTCCAATCGTAGGGGCAAAGTTCTTCCAGGCATCCTTGTAGAGTTTTCCCGGCACCCAGGCAATCGTATCGCTCGGTGGAGCATCAACGTTGAATGGCTGATTAGGGTGAAGCAGGAAATTGCTGCCTACCCGCGGCGACAACTTGATTTCCCACCGTAGACCGGCAGTCAACGTGAGGTTCCGCCGAACCTTCCAGCTATCCTGGCCGTAGAAATCGTATTCAGGCATTCGAAAGTCATCGCGCAGGTGGGTTCCTGGCGGTGCATATGTATTTGCATTCTGAGCCACGAATCCTTGCTGGATATCGCTAATTCTCCCCAGCAGGTTGTTAACGGCATTCTTGAGAGTGACGATGTCGAAAACGCCGTCGATGTCAGTCGGAAGGTTAAACCCAGCAAAATTGGATGCAATGCTCGGATTAAAGAAGGCGAGCGGTTGCGCGTCGTAGATGCCAATTGATCCGCGGTCATCAATGTGGCGCTGGTATCGGAGATTCGTCCCAAACGTCAGGGCATGAGCGCCGCGGACGTAATTGAGATTGTCGACGAACTGCAATGTTGTAATCACTCGCTTGTTGCCCACATAGTTTTGCAGAGGCAGGGTAAGGTTGACATTATTGCTCGCGTCGATTGCGTCACCGACAAAGACGAAGGGCGGGTTCTGTAGGAAGTGCGGGTCGGGATTTGCGAAGTTGAACCCAAAGCGGTTCATTCCCACAATGGCTTCATTTGTAATTCTGGAGCTCGGCGTGTAGCGCCACGAGATTGCAAGATTGCGAGGCTGGCGAAATGTGTCGACAATGTTCGGAGCTCCGGGAAAGGGCGGAAGACCACCATTTCCGATATCGCCGACCGTGTTCTGATGGCCTTGCGCCCAGCGCCCAAAAATGGAGTGTTTCGAATTGAACTGATGGTCGATGCGAATCGTGAAATCAACCTGCCGCTCTTGCTCCGGCGCCAGAAACTGAAATCCAGCCGTATTCAGGCCGTCACCAATATTGAAGTTGTTAGGAGCCGGCGTGCGTCCGAGAAAGTTTTGAATGGTCGAGTCCAACCCCGCCGCAGTTGGATCGTTGGGTCCAACATTGTAACTGCCGATGGGGATTCCAGACAAAGGATTACCATTGCCGTCCACGGTTGGATCGCTTGAGGCTGCATTGTCATTGTGGCTCCCGACAAAGTTACCGGTCTGTTGAACGTACCGAATCAATCCGGCCCGAGCCTGTTGTGTGTAGACGAGGCTGTTAATGAGGAAAGACTGTGAGGCATGCAGCAGCTGAAGGTTCACAAAGAAAAAAGTCTTATTCTTGAAGATCGGACCGCCCACGCTGAACCCTGGAATGTGCTGCACGAATTGCGGCCTCGGCGTAATCGGAATAGTTTCCAGATTCGCGGCATCATTGGCATTGAAACCGGGTGTCTGGTAAAACCAGAAAACTTTCCCGTGAAAACTATTGGTGCCGGCGCGAGTCGATTGAATCACCTGCGCCCCACTGGTGACGCCGTACTGCGCGTCGGCGTTACCGGTGATCACACGAAACCCCTCGATTGAGTCCGGATTCGTGCGCAGGGGAGAGAAGTTGGATCCGGGCGCGCTCGTTTCATTCGTATCTATACCATCCAGCGTATAGTTCCAGGCGCGATCTCTGGATCCGTTCACCGAGACTCCACCGCCTTCGATGTTTGCGCCCGTGCTGTTGAGAGGGCCGCCATCTACTACGCCAGGGATTGTCACTTCGATCAAGGAAATCGGACTCCGGCCTCGGGCCCCGACCACGGGAAGGGTCTGCAGAGCGCGCGAATCCACGAGCGCGCCGAGGTCGCCTGCGGTCTCGGTCTGCACAGCCGCCGCCTCCGCGCTGACCTCGATTTTCTCGGTAGTCTGCCCAACCTTCACAGTCGCATTAAGGACCATGGGCTGTGCGATGGTCAGCACATTGCCTCTCGACACGAATGTAGAAAAGCCCTGGGCCTCGATGCTCACGGTGTATGTGCCGGGAATGATGCCGTCAAAGACATAAGTCCCAGACGAAGTTGTCTTCGTCTCAACCGAGACGTTGGTCGCTTCATTCGTGAGCGTAATGATCGCATTGGGGACGAAGGCCCCGCCTGGGTCTTGAACCGTTCCGGTCACGCGCGAAGTTGCTTGCGAATAGGCTGGAATGTTGAACAATGCCGAAAGCAGAATACAGATTGTTGCGATTCCTATTTGCTTCATGATGCCCTCCCGTGATCCTGCTGTGAATGGTTACCAGTACTTCAAGTTTGCGTCGCCGACGCTGAGCAGCCTCGGTCGCGCACTCGGATTTGTAGAGAATTGAATTCTCGCGTGCTTTCAGCAAATCTCGGATCGAGCTGGGGTTTGCGGCGCAAATCTATCAGAGATGTGTGATGACTTTCCAGAACGATTTTTCCATCGGGTTGCGACAGTATCGGCCCGACATGGCAGCGTAGCAGGCAGGTTGTGCATGGTTGGTCCGCGATCAAAACCAATCTCGGGCTCGGCGCGCAAAGTCGGTACCCACTCATAAGGATCGAGCAATTCTCTACGGGACACGAAAGGCGCCGGAAGAAATTCCAGTGCATTTCGCGAGATGCTTCTCAAGGTCCGAGTTGTCTGAAAAACTCTGGGGGAAGACCCCCGCGTTCATGAGCGCTGAAACAGCCGCCACTCTGCCGGATAACTCATTCGTCGTGCCAGAATGCGCAGTCAACACTACCCGCCAATGGGATTGCCAGTCTGTGATAGGGATCACCGATGGATGCCGAATTGAGACACCCGACGTAATATGCTGATTCGTCTCTATCTTGAAACCTACCCCACCGGCTTATGTCAATAGACCAAGTTGAACTGGGCATGGCCGCCCGATTACGTCCCGAATCAGTCTCGTGGTCCCTGGGGCGACATGGCGCAGCAGCAGCGCAATCTATCGTTCCCCAAGAACTAGCCACAGCAGCGGCTAAGTTGCCCGATGCCAAACGAAGCTGGGGTCTGGACACGTCCCAGAAGTACACTTTCTGTACTTTTCACGGTGCCTTTCTCCTTCAGGACTCCTCGCTCTCACTATCCGGCAGGCACTCCTCGCAGAGCACGCGCCCTCCGCGCTCCTCGAAATACAGATCGTCGTGCTCGTCGCACCTGGCGTTGCCGCACTCCGCGCATACGTTCACGGCCTGCTCGCGGCACTGCCGCTCTGTTCGCCCGCCGTCCGCGAACCAAGTCGCGCCGCAGCGAACTCTCTGGTCTTTGGCTGCCCCTGGCAGGCCAAGCACTTCGCCGATCTCGTCGTGCAATTCGTTCGCGCCTTCGTCTAACGCGTTCTCGATCAGGCCTTCGCCGATGACCATGTGCGCTCGCCGCAAGAGATCCAGCAGCTTCTGGTCGTTTGCCATATTTTTCCTTCTCCTCCTTTGCTCGCTGCGAACGGGACGCTCTTAGCCGCGTCGCCGATCTACGGCGCTGCGCTTCGATGCCGCCTCTGCTTCTTGCCTGCGCCAGTTGGGTCATCCAACGAGTAATCGTGGTCCTTGGAGCAATCCTGGCGCAGCGGCGCCACAATCTCACGATGGGCTGGCCGTCGCGAAAAATCGTTTGCGATTCGCGGCGTAGCGCGGCCGTTATCGCGGAGGCGTGCACCTATCATGAGCACGGCGCTGCGGCTTTTTTTCGTCGCCACAGCGTTGCGCGCGATGCGCGCGACAGGTCTGACAAAGGCGGGCGTCCCAGGCGCCTCCCCTGCCTCCTGACCCGCTCCAATCCCGCCTTCGTGCGCTCGCTTAGCCGGACTCTTTCCTGGGCGGCGATGGCGCCAAGAATGCCGATGATTGCATCCGAGAAGATGCCCAGTGAGTCGATGTACTGTTCCGTGTAACTCTTGAACGCGATGCCATGATCCTTCAGCCGCTGTAGATAGTTGAGCGTCGCGAGCGTGCCCTCGCGTGTGAGCCGGTCAAGGCTCCAGAACAAAACGCAGTCAAAAGAGTGCCTTTCGGCGGCTTGCCACATCGCCTGGAAGCCCGGACGCTTCCCGTTCTTGGCGCTCAGTTCGTCCGAATACTCGGCGACGACGATCCAGCCTTGCTGCCGAGCAAACTCGCGAAGCTGGAGGAGTTGGTTGAGCGGGTCCTGGCCCTCTGTCGTCGGTCGACACGCGCGTGTAGATAGCAATTCGTACAGTGTGTTTCATAAACGTGTGCTTTCTTGTTCCCCTAAGTTCCTTGTTTGCAATGCGACTTCAGCGCAAGATCAGGTGTTCGTAATCGACCCTTCTTGAAACCAGAAATGGCGCGCCGCTGCAATGGCGACGCAACTTGTTCCTCATGCGACGGTCGGGCCGAAGAATCCGACGCGCTGCGCGAACAGGCACTCCACGGCGACGAATTCCTCCTTTGACAGGCCCGCCGCGGAGACGAGGGCGTGCCAGGCGCACAACAAGTCGCCATATTCTCCAATCACATGCTTGGCCACGCTCTCGCCCTCGATACGCGCCAGCACCGTGCCCGCGGTGCTGACGCGGAGATCGGCGATCGGAGGTTCGATGAACGAAGCGCCGACAATGAAGCCGACGAGCGCCGCCATCCTGGGCGACATCGCTGGAAAGCGGTCGGAATGCATTTTCCGGATGAGAGACCGGAGTGTGTAAGCTGAAATACGTTGCTCTGAGGTGTTCATGCCTGCTCTCCTTGAAGAGTCAGGCACCAGGTCGGCAACAACAAAAACGCCGCCTTCATCAGGCGGCCGCATTTGCAGAATCTGCGTCTGCCGCATCGAGCCGTTCCTCTGGCTCAAACCACCGCTGCTCTGAGTCCTTTCAGAGTCGGTTGGTGATCCCCGTCATTCCCGGGGATGCTCCTGATGCCTAACTCCATTCTAACTCTTCGGAGATGCGCAAGCCAGGTTCTTTCAGCAGGACGAAAGCCTGCACCCATGCCGCGAAAATTTGCCACGTTTAGATCGTCGCGATTTGGGGGCGGGGATTTGTGGTAAAGTCCACTGCTCAAAAACTGATGAGTTCGTCATCGAAACGGCATATTCTGAGTTGCGTGGGCGAGGCACGTAGGAAAAAAGTCGCGACGGCATGGCACGAGGCTGGACATGTCGTCGGCGGGATTGGTTTAGGTTTCCGGCTGATATGGTCCTCGCTCAAGGCTCGCGACCTGGGAAATGGCGAGATGTCCTGTGGACAGACGGCGTGGGAAGCACCTACCGTAATCGATCCTCTACAACAAACCTGCGTAGCGTTGGCCGGCAAGGTCGCCGAAGAGAAACGCTGCGGGACAGCGACGCATGATGCAGCCAGAGATGATGAAGCCGTTATTCAGACTTATGCTTGGGTTTGTAAAGTGGGACGTAAGGACAGATACAAGCCCCACGCAGACATCATCCCGCGATTGATCGCCGTGTACCGAGAACAGCCCGACCGCGTGCCCTTGCAGGTAAGGCACATCGCGGACGATCTGGTCAGCCAAGCCATGCCTACGACCGTTCAGGCGGTCAATGACAATTGGAGCGCTGTAGAGCGGGTCGCCAATTTGCTTCTCAAACACACTACAGTCACGCCGGAATTACTGTCTGAAAATGGAATTTCTTGGCGGGAGTGAGCTACAGAGACATTCAGCGCGTTACCCCCAACCCTGGGAGAACTAGTCAGGCAGTTGGTTCTTGTGAGACATTTTGGTCGCTTCCGCGCCTACACCAATCCTGTTTCGGCGCGGAGGGTTCTCTGAAGGCAACTGAAGGCAACTGAAGGCATCCTGCATATCCACTGTTACGCGCGCGCGCGCGTGACGCCGATAATCTATCTTGCCTTCAGTTGCCTTCAGCCAGCTCGCTCCGCACGCCGATGCCGCGCCGCACGTTGCCGTACACCGAGTGCTCGACGACGTAGCCCTTGCGGTCGAGCTCCGGCGAGAACTCCTTGCTCGACAATGGCTTCTCGTTGTTCGCCTCGCACCATTCGCAGTAGCTCTTGTAGAGAGCCTTCGTCTTGGCCACTTCGCGGACGCCCACCGCGCAGCAGTCCTCGATCCAGCGCGCCACATGATCTTCGTTGGCGAGGTAGGCTGTGGTGGCGTCCTTCATGATTGTTGGCGGGTTGAGGCCGTCGCGATACCACTCGATGCAGCCGTCGATCGCCCACTGCAATATTCCGGGCCATTCTGTCCGCAGCTTCTCGGCGAGTTGCAGGTCGCGCTCTGCTTCGGGGATCGTGACGTTGAACGGTACGAGGTGGAAGCGCCGGCGAATGGCCTCGTTCACCGAACGCAATGCGGGCTTATGGTTGCCCGCGATGACGAGCTTGAACTGCGGCGTGTACTCGAAGAAATCCTGCCGCATGAATCTCACCGATATGGGGTCGCCGCCGGTCAGAGTCTTGATCTTTGACTCGGCCCAGCGCCTGTCTTGCTCGGTTTCGACCGCTGTGACCAGGCGCGCGCCTTGGAGCCCCGCTAAGTCAGTCGGATGGCGCTCGCCGGCGCTCGCGATGAACGTCTCGATGGGCGCCGTTTTGGCGTAGTCTCCGAGAATCCCGCTGATGGTGACCTCGAATACGGATTTTCCATTTGCGCCCGTGCCGTAGAGAAAAAACAGGCATTGCTCACGCGTGCTTCCCGTCAGACAATAGCCCACCATGCGTTGCAGGAAGCGTTCAAGCTCGAGGTCCTGGTTAGTTATGCGCTCGAGGAATCGCAGCCACTGCGGGCACCCTCCGGCGGGGGCTACGGCAGTGATCTTCGTGCAGTAGTCCTCGCGGACACAGGGGCGAAACTCTCCAGCGCACACGTCCACGGCGCCGCCAGGCGTGTTGAGCAGCCAGACGCTTGCGTCCCATTGATCGGTAGTCGCGGCGGTGCGCTGGTCGCTTGTGGCCAGCCGGTGCACGGCGGCGACCGTGCTCACGTCGACGAGTTGCCTCGCGAGCGAGACGTTCCCCTCGCGCAGGCACTCCTCGCTCGCCTCTCGACACACGACGCGGCACTTGTCGAACACGTCCAGCACGGCGTCCTCCCGCCAGCAGGTGCCGTCGTACCGGAGCCATCTCCCCCAGCGGGCGACATAGCGGAGATCGTCGATGTGGCGATCAGTGAACCGAAGCGCAAGCGTGTCTTCCGAGAACCGCAGCGGGAGTTGGCTCTCCTGTAAGGTGTTTCCGGCGGGTGCAACCGGTCTCTTCTTACCTTGCAGCTTGATGCCTTCGATCAGGCCCCGGAACTCTCGCCAACGATTTCCGTTCGTGTTCGCGAGGCTGCAAGTCGCGTGCAGGCATCCCGCAGCGATGGCGCCGCCGGGCAGCTGCTTCACGAATGCCCGGCCGTCCCGCTTGTCGTGCTCGCCATGCGTGCCGGGGCACGGGACGATGATGATTCCGTCGGGCTTGCGCTTGAGGATTTCCATGTTATGGGCGGCCATCCAGCGGTTGAGGTCGAACGATACTGCGGAGCGCCCATTGGCGCCTTTGCTCTCTCGCTCCCACCGCTGGCAGCTCTCATTGATGTTGGCGTCGCGAACGTCTTCTGGATCAAAGTCGCCGCGCTCCACACGACCGACAAAGTCGGCGAGGTCGCGGTCTGGGATTTCATACCGAGTATCCGCGAGATGGTTGAACGTGATCGTGGAGTAGCGGGCGCTGGGCGTAGATTTCGATGCCGCGCTTGCGCTCGCAGGTGCCGAACATGCGCTTGAGTGTGGGGGCGTTCCGCGATCTAATGTAGATATGCACGCCCGTCATTGATGGGGAGACTTCAGTAGGCGCATTCAGCACGGAGATGATCTCTAGTGCCCAACCATCGATGATTCCTGTTTCCGGATCGCGACATCCGTCCAGGTCGATCAGAACGGTGCCGTCGCCGATGGCAAAACCGAGGCCGTCGTAACGCTCGACAGCGGCAACCGCGTCCTCGTAGCTGCACCAGGTTTTCTGGTCGGTGGACGAAGCTCGTCCGCCGCGCGCGCAATACGGCACTTTCGTGGGCCTGCCGCCGTTGCGCGCCTCGTTGCGCCACAGCAGCCAGCGGGCTTCGCGCTTGAATTCGGCAAGAAAACCGGCGTATTGTGGGACTACATCCATGTTTTTAGGTGCCTTGCGGGGCGGTGCGCGCCCCGCAAGGTTTCAGCGTGGAGCCGCCGTGCGGAATTCACGTCACGATCGGGCGGCGTTCTCGTGACGTGTGGCGTAATCGCCGCGGAAAGCTGGTTCTAAATCGCCGGCGTGCTGTTGGCTTTCGTCGCTGCCCACAGGAAAGCTTGTGGACTGATCGGCAGAACCCAGTCAAGACAAACCTCCCCCAGTTCACGCAACGGCCTTCTTGCGTGGACCTTCGGTCAGGCTCTTGATGGCATAGGGCTTGATGTCGATACGGGTCTGCCCTTCATAGACTTTGTGCTCTGCGAAGACCCAGACCTCCCCGTCGAGCAGGTTGTCAGGGTCGTGTCCCTGGCCTGGTGCCGGTTTGTAGCCAACCGCGTTGTAGTAGGCCTTGAGCTTGAACAGGGCATGCTGCTGAAGAGAGCAGACGTCGAAAATAATGCGACCTGTCGCTGGACCTTCATTCTGGATTTTCAGCTGAAGGTTGACCACAGGGTTACCGCTCTTGGAGTCGGCTTCTTCGACCTTTGCAATTCGGCAGTGATACCAGCCCTCTGGAACCGCCTCGTTCGGATCCGGTACTTGACTCATGTCTTGTGCATGGTGGGCCATCTTATGTTCTCCTTTGCTTGTCATTGTGGTTGTTGAACTGTCTGTTTGTGTCGGTTGATCACCTTTCGTTAAGGCATGCAGGCTTCCAAATCGTGAAGGAAGCGGCTGTAGTCGTCAGACTCCTCTGGGTCGTACTCAATAACTTCCATCTGGCAAGCCTCCTTCTCGGCGTTAGTCAGCACCGAGCTGCCTCGATCGAAGTCGAACAATCGGATCGGTCCCGGGAAGGTTTGTAAGGAGCGAGTCTTCCCAATCCCCAAGGCTCCGTACAAGAGCCAGAGGTAAGGCGGTCGCCAGTTGCAAAGCGAATTAGTGGAAGCCAGCTTCGCAAGCTCTGCGTAAGAGTTGGGAAGGTATCCGTTATTAAGCACCAACGCGTTGAAGCGGTCCTTCACGTCCCACTCACAGCCAGGGCCAATGCTTTCCCTGCAGGCTACCCAGTAAGGTTTGCCGTTGACGCGTCGGACGTGGAAGAGGTTATCCACCGCTCGACCGAACTCGTCTGGCGCTCTCTTGCCTGGGATATCCGCCCAGCCCTTGAGCGCATAAGGCTCTTGGGCTGGCTGACCTTTCGTTGCGATACCTGAGCCTTTGAGATAGAGCTTCTCCACGTCCTCGTGTGCTGGAAGACGATATCCATCCCCGCCTTGCGGAAGCTCTTAAGGCGCCTTACGAGCATGTTTAGGCGCTCGATCGCTCCTGGGTAGTTGTTGAATTGCCGAATGGCCTCCTGAACGTCGCCTCCTGGGGTGAATTGATAAGCTCCATGCTTCTTCATGTCGAAGCTGAAGTAGAGCCTCGCCAAGTCGCCAGCCGAGTCGAAGGCCAATGTGCGGAACCTCAGTTCACTCATCCGTGGCCCGCCTTTCAACCTCCACGGCCAGCGCTCCTTCGTCCGCCGGCTGTAACTCATTGTCTTTTTTCTTGAGTATCATTTCTTTTCTTCTTTCCTTCGTGTGTGTAACCGGTCCTTCTGGCCACTACTCGCAGAGCGTTCTACCGCGTGCGGAGCCGCTTGTTCATCCACTTTTCCAACTCCCCGAGCGGGTAGCGAATCATGCGTCCTAGCTTGACGTATGGCGGACCCAACCGCTCGCGTCGCCACTTGCGCAGCGCGCTTTTGGAAACTGCGATCCGATCGCTCGTTTTTTTCTCAGTGAGATACAGCGCCCGTGTTGGTTCTGGGGTGTTTCTCAATTGCATTGCGGCAGATTAAGCGGCATCGAGCGTCACGAACAGAGGAGAAAAGCAAGGGACCTTTTTCCCGGGGGGGCGGGTCAATCTGGGCGCCTCGTCCCGAGTTGCTGAAGGAAGAGATCTGCCAAAGGTGCCAGCATCTCAGCGGGTACGGGGAGGGTTCGATATTTTTTCAGGGTTGATCTGAGTTGCGCAACCGACTTGCGAAGTGCCTCCATGCAGTGCTTGTCGTGTGCGCTCTTTTCGCAGTCGCAGAACTCTAAAACAAGCTGTCGCCAGGTGTAGTTCTGGTTCAAAGTTTTTAATTCGAGTGCTGCAACAGTTGAAAGGCGCTTGGTCGGCCTCCTTCCGGATTGATACTTTTTTGCTCTCGTCAGGAGCTCCTTCACTTCCTGGAATCCGTATCCATGTTCCACGAGCCAATCGCCACATCCGAGATCATCGACGCCAGGCTCATGCAACCAGGTGTCAATCTCCACAATTTCGGACACCAGATCGCTTGAGTACTTTCGCAGCACTTTCCCGAGTTCTGACGCCATGTCAGCGCATGCTTCCGGCATTACTTCGGAAGCCGCTTCAAGTCCCTTTGCTAGCTCGGGGAACAAACACGCAAGGACGAGCAGGCGCACGGCACGGGGTACGAATGCGGCGACGAGTTCGCTGCGGACAGGGCGCATGGGGTCGGGAAACTCTTGTGCGTAGGTTTTGCAGAGTCGCCAGAGGAAGTGCTCAGTCGCGGACGATTTCCGTAGTACAGAATCGGCAGACATTAGTTTGCCTCGAGTATGTGATGATGATCTCGTTGGAGACTTGCTGCTTGAACCTGTCTCGTCCTCTGAACCGTCGCAAGCGACGCTTTCCCGTGGTTCAGGCCGCTCCCTCCTCATAAGCTTCAAGAAAATTCTTTGCTAACTGAGCGGCATAGCGACGATCCCCGTTGAGGACCGTTTCGGCGAGACGTTTACCGGCCTTCGCCAACTGGATTGCGGCTGATTCTGACACGGCCTGTTTTTTCGTCCGCTGGGGCGGCGGAGGAGGTGACTGACCCAACATTTCTCTGAGTTGAATAGCGTCACCCCGGCCACGCGCTCGCCAATTTCGGACGGTCGATGGATTCAGCCGGTGAGCTTTCAGGAATTTCTCCCATTCGCCGTGGGGGACACGTCCGCGCAAGATTCCTAGAGCAGCTAGCAGCTCGCCGCGCATGACCATGTTCACGCGCCCGAGGCCACCCTCAACTATCCTGACCAGCTGCTCGATCTCAGACTTCAGCTCAGGCAGCTTCAGCGAGCGATAATATTCTTCGCCTCCGTGCTCAACTAGTTCGCCTTTGAATTGCGAACTTTCGCCATTGCGGCGCCCCCATCTGACCGGTACAAGTTTCTCGTCGTCTGACATCTCTTACGCTTCTCCACGCATCGGACTTCGTTTGCCGAGGCCCTGGTCCTCGACTGTCGGCGCCTGTTGAAAAACGCCAGAAGGCGATTGCGCAGCGGCTCCGACTATCGGGATGAGGATTCGAGGCGCCAGCGTCTACGCGCTTCATCTGTCCGACGCTGACCAAGCGACTCAGCCGATGTCATCGCGACGCACTTTTCCGGGCGGCGAAAGCGCTGCGCACCATCTCCACGCCTTGTCGATCGTCGCGCATGAGCACATCGCGCTCGAACTGCGCCCGTGTCCGAGAAAACGATGACCATTCTTTGTCGTCCTCGCGAGTCGCGTCGATCCTCATGATCGTAGGCCAATTTCTGCCCTGCTCCTGCCTGCACGAGCGAAGAACTCAATCCCGTCGGCTCAGCCAGGCGCAAGGTGCGGGCAGTAGCAGGGCCGCGCTCTTGCTCGCTGATAACCGACTTGAGTTTCATTGAACTTAGCCCCTCATTGAAGGTGGGAATTGCGCTCAGTGAACCGGCCGCATAGTCGCACTGCTGGTCATGAGGTTTTGACGAAGGCGTCTAGCTCTCTAACACTGATCAGCGTCCTCCCGCCGAACTTGAATCTGGTAAGCTGCTTCCGCGCCAACATTCTCCGGATTGTCGGCTCGCTCGACCTGGTTCGCTCAGCTGCCTCGCGCACGGTCGCATATCCACCGGCCGGCACGTCCTCTTTGGTATCCGCCTCCTGATTCGCCCTGATCTGCGCTGATCTTATTAGTCTTGTCATGACCGTATATTTGCGCTACATTTGTGTGTCGTCAAGTATTATCGTCGCAACTATAATAATTAATGGTACGACAATATTGATCGGCGAATCCGAAGACCAGCGTGATCGTTCAGACCTCGAGGCCGTGGTCATCGCGCTCAACAGGAACCTGCCAAACCAATTAAGCGACGAAGACCACGAGGCCCTTGTGAGTTACATCCGACTCTGGAATCGATCTAGCCGGGTGCCCTGGAAAGAGCCGTTTTACAGCGCAACAGAAGGGTCTCCCTTGAAGCAGACGCAGCTATTTCACGGCGCACTTGAAAAGCGTCCATGGCGCGAAAAGATATTTGAGGATGCAGATGGCAAACGATTCTGGGAGCAGCATGGCCCCAGATTCTCTAGGAAGAATCTGAACAGAGCGTTTTGTTGGAAGATCTGGGCATCTCCTTCAGGCGGGTGCTGGCAGCGAACGCTGAACGTGGCTAACGGCGACACGGCAGTCCTCCTCGCCGCCATGGTGCTCGGTAATACGCTCAACGCAAAGCTTTCTGATGGTCCGTGTCACCGCTGTGCAAAGTGGTTCATCGCGAGACGTAAAGGGCAAAAGTGTTGCTCCAAGGTTTGTGCTGTAGCCATCAACAATACCGTCCGAGTCCATGAGCGCCGCGCCGCTGAACATGAAGAACGCGTAGTTCGAGCACGCGCCGCTTTGAAGACTTGGAAGAGGAGTGAGTCGGGGGCCGACTGGAAGCAGTTCGTCTCAAAACAGACTGGTCTCACGCCCAGATTTCTGACGCGTGCACTCAACAAAGGCGAGTTGCGCGCGCCAACGGGGAGACGTGATCGGCATTCTGTTGCAGACACCAAAAAAAGGACAAGGAGGTCGCATGAGCACATATAGACGCACGGACAGCGAGAACTGGTGGTATGCCTTCATGTGGCGCGGGGAGCGGGTGCAAGAGTCGACTCGCCAGAAGAACCGTGACGTCGCTCGGACGTTGGAGGCAAAACATCGGACACGACTCGCTGAGGAGGAGAAGGAACGCGAAGGTCGGGCGGAAAAACTCGGCTGTCTACCTGAGGCACTCGTCCCTTGCGCCGAGTGCGGAGTGCTGTTCAACGGCGCGAACCCGATCACCCACGACGATAACATGTTCTGCTGCGAGGACTGCGAGAGGAAGTGGCAGTCACGACGGCGGCCTCCAACACCGACATGGTCCGAGTTCGCGAACGGCCGCTTCATCGAGGAGATGAGGTCGGAGCACGGCGGAAAGCCCAAGACGCTAACCTACTACGAGAACGGCGTTAGAATGCTGGCGCGCTTCGCTCCCCTCCAGAACTTGAGACTCGACCAGATCGGCGACGAAGTGATCGACGAGTTCGTCCGCTGGCGGCGTCGAACGAAGGCGAGGCGCAAGAAGACGTGCGTCAAGGTCTCCACGATTAACCGAGAACTAGAATGCCTCCGACACGCGCTGAAGGTGGCCGAGCGCTGGGATCTCATCAGGAAGGCACCGCAGATTTCGCGGCTGCCCGGCGAGGTCGGTCGGGATCGCGTGCTCAGCCATGCCGAGGAGCAGGCGTATCTCGCCGCCACGAAGGGCGAGCTTCGCGACATTGCGACCATGATGATCGACTCTGCGTTCAGGCCTGAGGAGCTTTTTAGGGCGCGATGGGAGAACATTCGACTGAAGTCCGTGGGGCAGGCGCTCTATCCCCACGTTCATGTGCCAGACGGAAAGACGAAGTTCGCAAGGCGGAACGTCTGCATGACGCCTCGCGTGAAGGCGTTGCTCGAGATCCGGCACGAGGCGCAAGGGCGCCCGCGGCAGGGCTGGGTGTTTCCGAATGACGAAACGGCGAGCGGCCACTTCGATTCCCTGAAGTCGCAGCACGCGAGGGCACTGAAAGAGTCAAAAGTAGCGGCCTTCCCCATGTACGTGTTGAGGCACACATGTCTGACTAGGATGGGAGAGGCTGGCCCGGATGCGTTCGAGATACAGCGCGTGGCGGGGCACTCCTCGATTCTCATCTCACAGCGCTACGTTCACCCGACATTGCGCAAGGTCGAGGACGCCTTCACGCGCCTCAACGCCTATAACGAGAGGAAAATGGAGGAGCTCACGCGGGAGCAGGACGGGACGGTCCAGTGATTCACTACGTTTTTCACTACGGTCGGGAGGCGGGCGAAAAGCGCCTGTTCCCGCAACTTCTTGAAAGGGATGGTGCGCCCTGAGAGATTCGAACTCCCGACCTTCTGGTTCGTAGCCAGACGCTCTATCCAACTGAGCTAAGGGCGCCACGGGGAATTTCTAAAGAATTTATTTATTGTAGCAGAGGCGAAATCTCGCGAGCGTCGCTGAGGCCCACAGGAAATATCGAGCGCTCCCCGTGAGGACGCAACTCGCCTACGCGAAACACCCTACCCCGGACGTGCCGGATTCGGCCAAGGCGTGCCATTTGCTTCCCGCCGCACATCTCTTACAGTGTCGTTACACCGGCAATCTTGACGCACGCCACTGCGTCCAAGCAAAAATATCCACCTGCTCTGGTGAGATGTAGAACTGCTGCGGCTCAGGCTGCCCGAGCCAGGTATTTCACACATGACCAAAATTGCGCTAGTCGATGACAATACGCAGGTTCGTAGCGCTCTGAAACGATGTCTGGGGCTGAATAAGGAGTGGACCATTTGTTGGGAGGCCGACAACGGCAGTTCCGCCATTGACATGGCCCGTAGCTCCGAGCCTGACGTCATGTTGCTGGATTACGCCATGCCGCAGATGAACGGGATCGAGGCTGCGCGCGAGATCAGCGCCGTGGTGCCGAAATGCGCGATCCTGCTGTTTACGATGTTTGCCACCCCACAGCTCGCCGAGCTGGCCAAGGCCGCGGGTGTGCGTGCCGTTTTCTCCAAGGACGTCAATGGCATCAGCGAACTCGTGCAGGCAATCGAAACCGTAGTAGCGCCGCCTCTCGGGCAAACACCCTAGGCCAGCGGGATCAAGAGGCCGATTTAACAGATCCGAGTCCGATGGTGGCGTGTGAATCTTATTCCCTGACTGTGGAAATCCAGAGGGTTTTTCAACAGGGCTACAACGGCAGAATGCTTGCCTGAACACCTCGACGTAATTCTTTCCCGCCGCAAGGCAAATCCTACTCCCTGCGTGAGTCTTGTTGGCGCGCTCGATGATTTATTTTCAGCGACTTGAGAAGCGGCCCGGAATGTGCTCTTAGAGATGCCAGACGAAGTGGCGCGCAACGGGGCGCTCCAGAGAATAACTTCGGCCAGAGGTTTTCTTGGGCGCCCCTTGCTTTTCGGTATCTCCGAAGCGCTCTCCCCCATCGCTTCGTTTTCCTTTGTTACACGAGAGCCAAAGGCTCTCGTACGTCTACGCCGGCTTGGCGCAAGAGTTTGGCAATTGCGTCCTGTTTGAGGCGAGATGCGTCGAACTCGACCCGCACCGTCTGCCCTTTGTCGTTGAATATCACACGCCTTACGCCATAAACCTCGCGCATCGCATCAATGGCGCGCAACTCGGTTTCGCCGGGCGCGGCGCCGTAGCGGAAAACTACCTCAAGATAAGTCATTGTCTCCAAGACCTTCGCTATGATGAACTTGGAATCATCCTCGCGAGATGAACGAGGCCAGTCCAATATAGAGCAAAGTGTGCCGGCGACCTAAAGGATTCGCGATGAATCGCCGCCCATGGTTCCGAGTCTATAAGTTCATGTCTGCCACTTCCGCCAATCCGGCCAGCGCCACGGAAAAAGATCCCGTTTGTGGGATGAGCGTGAATCCCGCGACGGCCAAGCATCGCTACGAGCTCGATTCGAAAACCTACTACTTCTGCTGCGCGCATTGCCTCGAAAAGTTCAATGTTGCGCCAAAACAGTATCTTTCGAGTGAAGCAAAATCTGCGAGTTCACCTCTGGTGATGTTGGGGATGCCGGCGCCGGCCGGCCCGGCCACGCAGCATTCTGCTGCTCATGCACCCGCCGCAACGACTGCGCAGCGAAAATTGACACCGTCAGGAACGATCTACGTTTGTCCCATGTGCCCTGAGGTTCGCGAGAGCAAGCCGGGCGCTTGCCCCTCGTGCGGAATGGCACTCGAGCCGGAGATGCCAGTCGCTGCCGTGACGACCGAATACACCTGCCCGATGCATCCCGAGGTCGTGCGCCATGAGCCGGGAACATGCCCAATCTGCGGAATGGCGCTCGAAGCGCGGACCGTGACCGCAGTGGCGGAAGAGAATCCTGAGTTGCGCGACATGACGCGGCGATTCTGGATCAGCCTTGTGTTGACAGTTCCCCTGCTCGCCATCGCGATGCTCGGAATGTTCGGATTCCGGCTTTCCCTTGACCTGAACATAAACCGTGTGCCGATCAATCTTCCCTGGGTGGAATTCGTTCTCGCCACACCGGTCGTGCTTTGGGGCGGCTGGCCTTTCTTCGAGCGTTTCTGGACTTCGCTGGTGAACCGTCGCCCGAACATGTTCACGCTGATCGGCATGGGAACGGGTGTGGCCTTCGGCTACAGCGTGATCGCCACGTTGGCGCCGCTAATTTTTCCGGCATCGTTGCGTCCGATGGGCGGATATCCAGAGGTTTATTTCGAAGCGGCCGCCGCGATCACCACCCTCGTTTTGCTGGGGCAGGTTATGGAATTGCGCGCTCGCAGCCGGACCAGCGCTGCGATTCGAGCACTGCTCGATCTGAGTCCAAAGACCGCGCGCCTGGTCGCGAACGATGGCACCGAAAAAGACATCGCGCTTGAACAGGTCAAGCCCGGCGATCGACTGCGCGTCCGCCCCGGAGAAAAGGTTCCGGTGGATGGCGTCGTGCTTGAAGGCGGCAGCGCGGTGGATGAATCGATGATTACCGGCGAATCCATGCCGGTCGAAAAAGCGGCCAACAGTAAGGTCGTTGGTGCAACGATCAACGGCACAGGCTCGTTCATCATGCGCGCTGAGCGTGTCGGATCGGAGACGTTACTCGCGCGCATCGTGCAAATGGTGAGCCAGGCGCAGCGCAGCCGCGCTCCGATTCAAGGTTTGGCCGATCGGGTGTCCGCTTGGTTTGTGCCAGCGGTCGTCGCGGTTGCCGTGATTACATTCATTGCCTGGTTTTTGTTTGGGCCGCAGCCCCGGCTCGCGCATGCGCTGGTGAATGCCGTTGCAGTGTTGATCATTGCTTGTCCGTGCGCGCTGGGCCTGGCGACGCCGATGGCGATCATGGTCGGCACGGGGCGTGGAGCACATGCCGGCGTGCTGATCAAAAATGCAGAGGCGCTGGAGCGGCTGGAGAAGGTCGATACGCTAGTAGTTGACAAGACTGGCACGCTGACGGAAGGCAAGCCGAAGGTTCGGGCCTACACGAACGCCGAAACTCTTCGTCTCGCCGCGAGTGTGGAACGTGGCAGTGAACATCCGCTGGCAGCGGCAATCATCGATTTTGCGCGGGAGCAGAATCTGCAACTCGGGGCGATGACTGGTTTCGAGTATCTGGTCGGCAAGGGCGTGAAGGGAATCGTCGAAGGGAAGAGGGTTGCAGCCGGAAACTGGGCGCTGATGAAAGAAATGGGCGTCTTCGGAAAGGATGGTGCGACTGCGGTTTCGGTTGGGACGGTGCCAGGCGCAGCTCAGATTTATGTAGCCGTCGATGGCCAATATGCGGGAAACATCGCGATTGCTGATGCGATCAAAGTGAGCGCCGCAGAGGCGGTTCGCGACCTCACGGCGCTGGGCACACGCGTGGTCATGCTGACCGGCGACAATCGCGCCACGGCCGAGGAAATAGCCAGTCGCCTCGGAATCGAAGAGTTCGAAGCAGACGTGCTGCCGGAGCGAAAATCAGAAGTTGTGCGCAAGCTGCAGCAGCAGGGAAGAGTCGTTGCCATGGCGGGCGACGGCATCAACGACGCTCCCGCGCTGGCGCAGGCCGATGTCGGCATCGCGATGGGAACTGGCACAGACGTTGCCATGGAGAGTGGCGGCATCACGCTGGTGAAAGGCGATCTGAGCGGAATCTTGCGCGCGCGAAGATTAAGCTGCGCGACGATGCGCAATATCCGGCAAAATCTTTTCTTCGCGTTCATCTACAACGCGGTCGGAGTGCCATTAGCGGCTGGAGTGCTCTATCCGTTCCTCGGAATCCTGCTCAGCCCGATCTTCGCAGCTGCAGCCATGAGCTTCAGTTCAGTCTCGGTGATTACGAACGCCCTGCGGTTGCGCAAGGTTGAGTTGTAATCTCACCGCGGAGGCGCAGAGGCGCTGTTCTCAATAGTTGATCGGACGTAGAATGCAAAAATGCCTGATGAACGAGGCGCCACGACCAATTTTCGTGAAGATATAGCCCAGGGCGCGTTGACGGTTCTTGCTGGCCTACTCAGCGATCCAGACCGCAGGAGGAGAATAAGTGCAAACATTCAAATTGGGGTCGGGATTTTCCTCTTGGTTTTCGGCTACTGGCTTGGCCACGATCATTGCCGACTGGTTTTTTCGGGAGTGAAAACCCAGGGAAAGCTCGTCGGTTATGAGGAACAGCGCTTTAACCGTAGTTCAGGGGGCAACAGCTTTTCGAGTACGGCTTCGATGCCCATTGTTGAGCTTCAGGCGCAAGGTCAGACCATTCGCTTCCGAGACTGGGTGGGATCGAATTTCCGAACGCCGATGGGTGCTGCTGTTCAGGTCCTCTACGACCCGCAACACCCTAAAAACGCCATGATCGACCGGCCAGTGATGAACTGGATTCCGTGGGCGCCGATGATGGCAGTTGGGATATTTCTTACGATTTCCGGAGTCCGGCTGCGGATTCAGTAATGCGACTGTCCAGCTCCAGTGATAGCCACCAGCCTATAAGGGGTGCCAAAATCCTCATCTACTTAAAAACGTTCTGCTCGGATACCCCGTAGTGAGTCGCATGGGGTGCGCACGTAGAGATCGATTTTAGGACGATATTGCTGTCCTCTCCCGCAGCCTGTCCAGACATAACATAAGGTCGGTACTGCTCTTTTGGCGTGTGGTTGTCCAAATATCTCTTTATAAATGGGGAACAGTTCACGTGAGCTGCCGAGTTGTCATCGGTCCACCAGACCGCACGAATTCGGAATGCCCGTCCGCTTTCGGCGACACCCGAGATGACAGAGTACGATCCATCTTTGCTGGTCGAAATCGACTTGAATTCATCAACTTTGAATACCAGCAAGCGCCCTTTCTGATTGCTGTCCAAAAACTTGCAGGCTTCCGCATCGCAGATTCGCTCTATTCGAAAAACATCAATCGTGACGCGCTCTTGGGAAACATTCCTGTATTCCAATTCAATCCGGTCGGAAACCGGCTGATACACGCCGGAACCCCCGGCTGGCGCGGAGTGCGCAAAGTGGCTGCCTCCACTCAGTTGCGTCACCTGGACACAGGTCATGCTACAGGGCTTGGACTGAACCGCCTTCCAACCTATTTCCACGGGCTCGCTCGTGTCCATCTGAACGACACATGCCTCGCTTGGTTTCAGCGCTGTACACGATTTGATAGGAAGATGCTTCACCGTGCCATGGAGGGTACTAACGCAAATCACGACAATGAATGGGAGGTAACGAGACACGCAGGCCATTATACGAAATCCTGCTGACCCCGATCTTTGCGGCTGCAGCCATGAGCTTCCGTTCGTTCTCGGTGATTACGAACGCCCTTCGGTTGCGAAAAGTTGAGCTGTAGTTTTCAGTAGTGATCGAGGCACACGGAGAGACGCGCCGGGTAGCTTACTCGGAGTTCTGAGTTTAGTCGCTTGATTGTCACAGGTTTCTAACCGGGCCGACCCACCAAGAATTGCGCGATCGCCCGCCAAGTCCCCGTCCCCGAAACCGTCAGCCGCAGCGGCACCGATGCGACCAGCAAGGCACCACCCCAGATGTATGCAATGTGTACGCGGTGCCGGGAGACCCGGTCGTAGACCACCGCGATCAGCAAAAATATGAAAGCCAGCCCGTAGAACCCTAGCGGACCCAAGGGCAGAATGCCGGGCAGGCGCGCCACCGCGGCCGCGATAATGCTGATGTAGGCGAGCAGCATCAGGCGTTTATGTGCCTCCCGATTGCGACGCCAGAAAAATGCGGCCGCGACGAAAATAGAGAACATCAGCATGTCGCCCATGGGAATGGCGAGGAAGGCGAGCGCATTGGCTCCGGGCGGGGTTGCTCCCCGCGCCGCCGCTTTGATTGCAGTCGTTGCACCCACAACCGTCATCACAGCCGCCAGAAGGACACCTGCGATCCCGAGCCGCCGATGCATTGCCACGCTGTGCTTCGCTACGAGGGATGTCTGGATCATAAACAGTACCACCCAGCTCGAAAAGAGTGCACCGTGTAGCTGCGCTAGCCGTGACAGGGATGTCGCCCCCGAAACCGTAGTCGCGTGAAAATAGAATCTGAGATAAAAGGTGGGGGCGAAGCCGATAAAAACGGTGACGGCCATCGCGACCGCCATGCCGCTGTAAAAGATGCGGTCGTAGGCGCCAGTGGCCACGGCCACGTGCTGCCATTTAGGTTGCGGGGTAGAGACTGTTGCCATCTGCGATCTCCCCAGCGGGCGCGAGCATTCTATCAGGACTCACAGGCACGGGTAGATGGTGAAACACCGCGATTACACTCATTGCCTTTTTTTATCCGCTACGTGACTGTGTGTCTCGCAGGCGGTTCACAACGTCCCAAGGAAATCCGTTACGTCGCGCGCAGTCCAGTCGATAGGCCCGAGAAACTTGCGCCGCATGATGCCATCGCGGTCGATCACGTAGGTCTCGGGAAATTTGAATGTTCCATAGAGCGTATTCGTCTTCTGCTCCGCATCGCGCACCGTCAGTAAATTCACGTTGTGGTCTTTTATGAATTTCTGATATGCGGCCTGGTCCACGTCCACGCTGATCGCCAACACAGTCACGCCCTTCGCCTTCATTTGCCGCTGCAGTTGAACCAACGATGGAATTTCTTCGACGCAGGGCGCGCACCACGTCGCCCAGAAATTCAGGACAAGAACTTGCCCTCGATATTGGCTCAATGTGACGCTGCGATCAGCGTCGCGCACGGTGAAATCCGGTGCGGGCGCACCGACGCGCGGAAGATGGCTACGGTTGCAGGCTGCGAAAACAGTGAGCAGCGTAAATGCCGCTGCAACGGAGATGTAACGTACTAATGCATTCACACATCTATAATAGTGAATTCGACTTATGGCGGCGGAACTTCCAGTAACGATGCGGCCTACCGTCTCGGTCATCGTGCCGGCGCGAAACGAACAGGCGTGTCTCGCGACCTGCCTCGAGTCACTGGCTGCACAGGAGGGTCTGTCGTTCGAGATTATCGTCGTCGACGATCATTCCACCGACCGGACGCGCGAAATCGCTTCTTCGTTTTCAGGGGTGCAGGTGATCGAAGCCGATCCGCTGCGGGCTGGCTGGACCGGCAAGAACAATGCTTTAGCCACTGGAGTGCGTCAGAGCAAAGGCGAATGGCTGCTGTTCACCGATGCCGACACCATGCACTTGCGGAGATCGCTGCCACGTGCGCTGCGAGAGGCGCAGGAAAATATGGCTGACTTGCTCTCGTATTCGCCGGAACAGATCGTGAATGGGTTCTGCGAGAGGGCCGTGATGCCCGTTATCTTTGCTGAGCTCGCGTACGCGTACAGCCCGACCGAAGTAAGTGACCCGAAAACCGCCAAGGCTGCCGCGAACGGACAATACATTCTGATCAAACGTGAGGCCTACGATGCGGTCGGCGGGCACGCCGCCATTGCTGGTGAATTGCTCGAAGACGTGGCATTGGCGCGCGCAGTTAAGCAATCCGGTCGCAGAATTCGCTTCCGCTACGGTGGCGATGCAGTCCGCACGCGCATGTACCACAGCTTTCAGCAGCTACGCGAGGGCTGGACGAAAAATTTAGCGTTGTTGTTTCCACGACCAGTCTGGCTGGCATCCTGGATTGTCGCGTTTTGGGCGATCTCGTGGACCTTGTTCTTCGCGACAATGGCAGGAATGGTGAGGCGGGAATGGTGGATCGCGTACGGGGCGTTACCCCTGATCTTTTTGTTCTTCCGGATTGCGAAAGCAAAGTTCGGGAAGGTGACGACCTGTATTACCGCAGCGTTCGGGCCGCCAGTTTTCGCATATTTGCTGCTCCGTTCGAAGCGCGCCCACAGCCGCGGGCAAGTGAGCTGGAAGGGACGCACGTATCGCGACTCGTCGATCGAGTCTTCAAAATCCATTTCGCAGAAACACGCGAATTTACTGACTACCGAGAACTGACAACTGAGAACTGCTCCCAAATGGTCTATCTGACGCGCAAAGCCGAATTCGCCGCCTCGCACTACTATCACGTCCCGGAATTCTCCGCCGAGGAGAACTGTCGGCTCTTCGGAAAGTGCAACAATCCGAACGGACACGGACATAACTATGTGCTTGAAGTCACGGTGAAGGGCGCGGTCGATCCGCGCTCGGGATTTGTGGTCGATTTGAAAGACCTGAAAGAAACGATGCACCGTGAGGTGCTCGATGCGATGGACCACCGTTTTCTGAACAAAGAAGTGCCGGAGTTTCTGACTCGGGTTCCGACGACAGAAAATTTGGCGATCGCGATCTGGCAACGCCTTACTCCCAAGCTGCACAAGGCGCAACTGCACCGCGTTCGTGTCTACGAGAACCACGATCTTTTTGTGGATTATTACGGAGAGGAATAAGAAAGATTGGGTAATTTCGTAATTGGGTAATTTTGTAAATGAACTTCAGCGTCGTCAGCTTTGAATTCAAATTGCCCGATTGCCAAATTACTAAATCTCCAAATTGCGATGAAGGCCCATCTCACAAGACGCTATCGTTTCTCGGCATCGCATCGGCTGCACAGCGAGCAGATGTCTGCCAAAGAGAACCTTGCCACGTATGGCAAGTGCAACAATCCGCACGGTCATGGGCACAACTATGCGCTCGAAGTGACGGTCAGCGGGCGGGTCAATGATCGCACCGGCATGATCTGCAATCTGGTAGATCTGGATGGATTCGTCGAAAAGGAAGTGCTGGCTCACTACGATTTCGAGAACCTCAACACCTTGGCCGACTTCTCGCAATCGGTTCCTACGACTGAAAATCTTTGCATTCGCATTTTTGAAATTTTGAAGCAAGGCTTCCGCCACGCTCATCTGGAGAAAGTGCGGTTGGAAGAAACCATGATGAATTCGTTCGAGTACGCAGGAGGAGCCGAAATCCGCTATTGACGGTAATCGGCATTCTAGAAAATGAAACCAGCCACCGAACAGACCAGTAATTCAACTACTCTAACCGGTCCGAGCTTCGAAGAATTAGTGCGCGAGCTCATCGTTCGCCTGGGGGAAGATCCGCAGCGCGAAGGGCTCGCCAACACTCCCAAGCGCGTGCGCAAGGCCCTGCAATTTCTCACCAAGGGCTACGGCGAGGACCCTGAAACCTTGCTCAAAGGCGCTCTGTACACGGTCAGCTATGACGAGATGGTGATCGTGAAAGACGTCGAGATGTTCAGCCTGTGCGAACATCACATGCTTCCATTCTTTGGCAAAGTGCACGTGGCTTATATTCCAAATGGCAGGGTCATCGGGCTGAGCAAGATTCCTCGTCTAATTGAACTGTTCTCGCGCCGGCTGCAGATTCAGGAGCGCCTCACAACCCAGATCGCCGAAACCATTCAGAAAGTCATCGAGCCGCAGGGAGTGGGCGTGGTCATCGAAGCACGACATCTGTGCATGATGATGCGCGGGGTGGAGAAACAGCATTCGGCTGCGGTGACTTCATCAATGCTGGGTTGCTTCCGCGACGAGCAGGAGACACGTTCGGAGTTCCTGTCGCTGATCCGCCAGCGGCCGAATGGAACGTAGCATCGCGGCTGCGGCATGCTGTTCCAGGACCATGAACTTGTGTCATCCGTTCACCACGAATGATGAACGCACAATCAAATTCCTCGCACGCTCCACGATCAAGTCGATCGTTGTCGGGGAAATGGGCGCTTATAACGGGCGCGACGCGCGGTATTGGTTTGGCTGTCTCACGCGGACTTGCGGATGAGAATTGCAATCTGGTTCTGACAGCGCGAGACCGGGAAAAACTCGCGGAAGCCAGGAAAGGCTTGTCGCGCCGTGGAGTCCGGATTCTGACGCATCCATGTGACGTAGGCGATCCCCATTCAGTCGACGCGCTGTTTCGCTACATCCGTCAGGAGAGTGGCCATCTCGACATTCTCATCAACAATGCAGGCATCGGGCATCCCAATCTTCCCGTCAGCGAATTGCCTTACCCGACATGGAAAGACGTCATCGACACCAACCTGCATGGAATGTTTCTGGTAACGCAAGCCGCACTGTCGATCATGAAACGTGGCGGCACGATCGTGAACAATCTCTCAATCGCGGCCAATCGCGTCTTTGCGGGATCCGCTGCCTACAACGCTTCGAAGCACGGCGCTCTGGGATTCACCAATACGTTGCGCGAAGAGCTGCGTCCGAAGGGAATTCGCGTGATTGAACTGCTGCCCGGTGCCACCGACACTGATATCTGGAACACACTCTGGCCGAAGGCCCCGCGGCGCAAGATGCTGTCACCCGCAACCGTCGCCGAAGCCGTCGTCAACGCGATCTTGCTGCCGGCCAATGCGACAGTCGAAAATCTGGAAATCCTACCCAGCGGGGGAACGCTGTAGGCTGTGGGTTGGACATTCTTGTCCGCGCTCCGTTTTACGGGCAAAGCCCATTCGGATTAACATACTGCGTCCCCTGAAAATAGCTCCGGAGGAATGCTATGAAGACCGCCTTATGCACCGCCGCAGTTCTGCTCGTTTCATTTGCATGCTTACCTCTTCACGCCCAGGATACGCAGAAAAAGGCCGCCGTAAAACCCGCCGACAGCCCGTCCAAAGTCGTGCTCGACGCCTGGAATGACATCGGGCGCAAGCTGATTGCCATGGCCGAAGATTTCCCCGAAGACAAGTACGACTACAAGGCCACGCCCGTAGAGCGCAGCTTTGCAGAGAATTTGCTCCATGCCGCCGGCGTCAATTATTTCTTCACAAATTTGGTGAAGGGCGAGAAGCCGCCGGCAGCGGAGGATCCCAAGCGCGATCAGTACAAGACCAAGGCTGACGTCGTGGCATTCGTGAAGAAGTCTTTTGCCGATGGGGCCGATGCGATCAAGGCCAAAGGCGATAAAGGAATGTCAGAGTTGCTGGTCGATTCTTTTGCTAACCAACAGATACGCGTGTCCGATATGGCTTATGGCTTCATCGAGCACTCTGGAGAGCACTACGGTCAGCTGGTTGTCTACTATCGGCTCGCTGGATTGGTTCCTCCGGAGTCGCGGCCGAAGAAATAGCCACCAGCACTAGCTGTAAGCGTACGGATAACGTCGCGGGCGTTCGCGGAAGAGCTTGATCATCACCACGCCCGCGATGAAGCCTCCTACGTGCGCCCAAAAGGCCACGCCGCCACTGTCGTGGCCGGTTCGCGCCATTGAAAGCGCTTCTTCACCGGAAAAGAACTGCATCACAAACCAGAATCCGAGCCAGATCCATGCAGGGATGTAAACCACAACAATGAAAAAAAGCCAGGTGAGCACACGCGCTCGCGGGTACAGCATGAAGTAAGCACCGAGTACTCCCGCGATCGCGCCACTGGCGCCGACGCACGGGAACGTGGAGTTTGGACTCGTTGCAACCTGAGTGAGCATCGCGATCAGGCCTGATAACAGATAAAAGACGATGTACTTGAAATGTCCCACGTAGTCTTCCACGTTGTCTCCAAAAATGTAGAGGATCCACATGTTCCCGACGACGTGCAACCACCCGCCGTGCACGAACATTGAGGTAACGAACGGCAGGAAAACCTGAGCGGCTGTGTATCGATCCGACCCGGAGAGCAAGCCCGACAGATGGGCAGGAACGACGCCAAACTGACGTAAAAACTGGATATAACTACGCTGGTCGAGTGTGGCTTGAAAGAAGTAAATCGCGAGATTTAGTGCAATAAAAAAGTAGTTGACATAGGGCGTGCTGTATCGCGGCTGGTCATCCTTGAGGGGTAGCATAAGAGATTTGGTAATTTAGTAATCGGGTAATTGGAACTTCAGCAACGCTTTTGCTGCTTGCCCGATAAAACTAACTGCTGTCTTTGAGCAACGATGCAGCCGTTCGCTTGCAAAATTACTCAATTACAAAATTACCGATTACAAAATCGAAGTAGCCTGAGTACAGAATTTACCAAATCCCGATGAATGGCGTAATCATCATCGACAAACCGGCTGGATTGACCTCGCATGATGTGGTCAACCGAGTACGCCGCCTGCTGCGGCAGCGCTCTGTCGGACATTTGGGGACCTTAGATCCCATGGCCACGGGGGTCCTGCCCCTCGTCATCGGCGGCTGGACGCGCCTGGCACAGTTCTACACCAATGCGGAGAAGAGCTACGAGGGCACAATTCGCTTCGGATTTGCTACAGATACGTACGATTCTGACGGAGAACCTACCACGCCCGCACTTCAAGTAACACTTGAACTGCCACAGGTGCGAGAAGTGGCGGCTCGCTTCCGGGGCGTGATCCAGCAGATGCCGCCGCCGTTTTCCGCAAAAAAAATCCAGGGCGTGCCGGCATATCAGCTGGCGCGCAAGAACAAAGACGTGCCACTCACTCCTGTACAAGTGGAGATCAAGGAATTTGAGATCCTCGATCTCGAAGCCGATCGCGCCCGCTTTCGGGCACGCGTTGCCTCCGGGACTTATATGCGATCGGTTGCCCACGACATGGGACAGCATCTCGGTTGTGGCGCGCATCTTTGCGAACTGCGCCGCACCATGGTGGCGGAATTCGACATTGGCGAGGCCCATACCCTCGAGCACCTGGAAGTGGCGGCAAACAATGGTTGTGCCGAAGACCTGTTCGTGCATCCCAGAAAACTGTTGCCACAGTTGCCGTCGGTCACCGCCGATGAAGCCACGGCCGCGCAGGTCCGCCACGGGCGATCGGTCAATCTGCCCGATCTGTCGCGTTCCAAGCAGGTCAAGGTTTTCAGTGGTCAAAAAGATCTGATCGCCATCGCCACACGCATTGCCGGTAGCCTGTTTCATCCCAAGATCGTCTTTGCTTCCGAGCCGGCAGGACAAACGGTCAGCCACGGCAATCGCTGAATACTGCAGCTTGAACAGCACGATCGGCTCCACCAACCCTCCCAGTTTCACGGGTGTATTCGCCGCGCTGAGGAAAAGTACGGAAACGTATTACACTCAATCTCAATGAAAAGATCTCCTCGGCATCACCTTGAATGCTCTTGGTTTCTCTTGCTGCTGGCCTTGGCGTTAGCAGGATGTCTCCATCCCGCCGCCGGTCTGGCGCAAACTCCCCCCTCCGGCTCCGCCCAGGATCAGAAGCCAGATCAGAATAAGAATCAAGGCGAGAAACCGAGCGCAGCCGCGAATTCCGGGCAAGACAAGGAAGTCAAAATTACGCCGCGCGAGGCGGAAGAATTATTTCATTCAGTCGACCAGATTCTTGATTTCGACAGCAAGCAGACCGGGCTTCCGATCAAGAAAGAAGTGAAACGCAAGCTCACGAGCCGCGAGGAGGTCGTGGCTTATTTGACCGACCACATGAAAGATGAGGACGTGCAGCGGCTGCGCCGTTCCGAGTTGGTGCTGAAAAAGTTCGGTCTTCTGCCGCGCGATTTCAACCTGGAAAAACTTCTGGTCGATCTGCTGCGCGAGCAGGTGGCAGGCTACTACGATCCGAAAACCAAGACGGTCAACCTTCTCGACTGGGTCCCGCTCGAAGAGCAGGAGCCGGTGATGGCGCACGAGCTGACCCACGCGCTGCAGGACCAGACCATCAATCTGCAGAAGTGGATGAAGAAAGGCGAAAAGGACCTGGGAGAGATCAAAAAAGATCCCACGCCCGCCGACATCGAAAACGACGAGATCGATAACGCCCGCGAAGCCGTGGTTGAAGGGCAGGCTGAAACCGTGATGCTGCAATATGCGCTCGCTCCGCTGGGCCGCTCGCTGCTTGATGCACCGGAACTGGTCGAAGCCATGGAGCAGAGCATGGTCAACGGCACTCCCGATTCCACTGTGTTCAAAAACGCGCCTATTTTTCTGAGAGAGTCGCTCACGTTTCCCTACAACTATGGCCTCGAGTTCGAGATGAAGCTGCTGCAGAAGGGCGGCAAGGAGAAGGCGTTCGCCGATGTGCTCCGCAATCCTCCGCACACGACCCGGCAAATCATGCAGCCGGAAACTTACCTTGCCGGCGAGAGAATCGAGCCGATGCCGGTGGTGGATTTCAGCCGCGACTTCAAGAATTACGAAAAGTTCGATATCGGCGCGATGGGCGAGTTTGACGTAGACGTACTGATTGAACAGTATGCCGGAAAACAAATTGCGAAACGCATGTATCCCGAGTGGCGCGGAGGCTACTACTACGCTGCGCACGCAAAATCGAATCTCTCGGGGCCGCTGGCATTGTTCTATGTGTCGCGCTGGTCGAATGCGGAGAAAGCCTCGGAGTTCGCCGACATCTACGCGCGATCGCTGAAAGACCGATACAAGCAAGCGGAGGAAGTTGGAGGACCTGCGGAAGAAGCAAAGACCGGAGAAGTTCCAAAAGTCCAAGAGCCTTCGGAAAAATCAACCGTCAAGATCGATGTCCTCACCGGACGCCATGAATGGCGAACCGACGAAGGCGCGGTCGTGATCGAGCAAAAGGGCGAGACCGTCTTGGCGACCGAGAGCTTGGATCCGGCGACGACAGAAACTTTGGAAAAAGAAGTGTTCGGAAAATAGTAGCTGTCCACTTCACGGCCTTTCACTGTTTTACGCAACTGGCCCTCACAATCGAAAACAAGCAAGCAGAATCCTTTGCTTCGATGCCATACCACGCAATCCCAATCAATTGCAGCTGTTCTCAGATACCAAAGCCACGCAGAGTGACCTCATTCCGCGGTTTCGGGACACCGTTCGGGACACAGATCGACGTACTCAAAGAATGCCGTGCGAAATACTGTCAGCCTTGCGCGAATAATTTTTTTCGGAATCTTGGGAACAGAGGATTTTGAGTGTAACCGGGATTTCTCGACAGTTGTGCAAGAAACAGGGTTGTCCCTACGAGAGCGATTTATCGCATGATCGTATTGGCTTCCGCAATGCACTGCCACTTGCCGCCAGACATTTTGCGCCATGTATCTACGAAGCGTTCATGATCTTGGAGAGGCTTTCCGTCCTTATCGGAATGCTTCGCGTCGAACGTGCCGACGACGATGGCGGTGTCGCCGAAGCTGATGATCTTAAGATCGCTCACCTCGATTGTCTCGTACTTGCTCTTCTTGGCATCGTCGAGGACCTGAGATTTGCTCATTAGGCTTCCGTCCGGCAGAACCTCGATGTAGTTGTCCGCGAGGAGGGAAGCAATCGTCGCTGGATCGTTCGCCTTCTGCGCAGCAGCCCAGGACTGTTCGAGTGCCGCGATTTCGGATTCGACGGTCGTCTTCTTCATCTCCCCTGACTGAGCAAAAGCCGACAGGCATGAGAACGCTGTCACGAGACAAACGAAAAAGTTGGTCATAAAGATTCGTCTCCTTGCGAGTGGTCATGCAATGGCGGTGCGTTATCTTACCTCGGCAGTACTATTCACAAAGGTCAATGAGTGAAATCGGGATGTTTCGCCGATCATCGCTTTGATGGCGACTCGATCTCCCTATCGCGCAGATCCTTAATGTCAAACCGTGCGACCCAGATATGTTCAGAATCCGAGTATTCCACGGTGCCTTTGGTCGGGAAAAAGTCACCGGACGTCAATTCAACCTCCAACCCGTTCCGCAGCGTGACCTTCGATTCGTTCAGAGACTGGATCGCGCCAATTGTATTTAGGCGCACTCTTCCTTCCCGATCACAGTTGTTGAAGTCAACCTCGATACTCGGCATCAGCTGTCCAGCCCTTTAGCCTATTTTGAGTGAAATCGGGGATATTTCGTCAATTAACTTGTCAGGCAATCTAGCTCGCGTCCTTCGACCTCGAAAATAGTAAGATACGTGCGCGGAACTGAGGCGTCTGTTGGGAGGCGAAAATGCTTGAAGGATTGTTCAGGCCGTTGCACCTGCTGATACTACTTGTCGTGGCCGTGATCCTCTTCGGTGTACCACTTCTGCTCATTTTTCGTTTAGCTCAATGGTTAGACAAACGCCTGCAACTTCGGAAGGGCGTAAGAATTTCGTTTGTCGCTGTGGCGCTCGGTGGAATCACCGCCTTTGTAGCGTCAGCAATCCTGACACTTCCCGTAATCATCTACGTGATAGTTAGGTACGACCTTTTACATGCACCTGAAGGTTCCGCTGCAACCGCCTACTCAATTCATTCAAGTGCGTGGCTGTACGGGGCGCTGGCGATTGGCATCGGGTGCTATGTAGTAGGGGGATACATTGCCGCGCGGATCGCCAAACACGACGAACTTCTCAACGGGCTACTGTCGTCATTTGTGTACATTCCTTTCGGGATGTTTTCCGTATTTTCAGGCAGGGACTCTCAATGGGTGTTCATGAGAATATTTCCCGTAATATCAGCTCCCGCTTTTGCTCTCCTTGGTGGCTATCTTAGGCAGGTACAGAAGCGGATGGGCAGTAGGCCGGGCATGCTGGGGCCTTCGCCAGAGGCCCATTGACGTTACCAAGCCATTACACGCTTTGAGCTGCAAGGTGGGATTTTGAGCGTAATCGGGATATTACGCCAATTGACGACACCCTCCGAGTGGCCGACTACTCGGAAGTTGAGCAACGCACAATACGGGGGCCATGAATTGGCATTCTCGGAGATGTGACCGGGGTTAGGATCGATAGGCGGGCATGGGACAATGCTTCCGGTGTTGTCCTGAATCCTGGTGCCATGCCGAGTTTTCAGTAGTCTCGTCAGTATTGCTAACGGTTTTATGCGCTCACCGGGTATGTAACGGTGGCTCCGTGTGAGATAAAGCGTTGAAGACAATTAAAACAGAAGCGAGGCTTTGCTATGGCGCAGACAGTTTTGATTACGGGTTGTTCAGCGGGGATCGGGCGGGCTGTAGCGGAGTTGTTTGCAGACAAAGGGTGGAATGTAGTGGCGACGATGCGGTCGCCAGAGTCGGCGGGCGAATTGGCGGGAAAAAGGAACGTCCTCGTGACTGCGCTCGATGTGACGGACGAGGATTCGATTGCGGCAGCGGTGAAGAAGGCCGAGGACCGCTTCGAGGCGATTGACGTGCTGGTAAATAATGCCGGTTTTGGGCTGTACGGGTTATTGGAAGCGACCTCCGTGCAGAGTATCCGCAAACAGTTCGAAACGAACGTCGTGGGCTTACTGGCGACGACGCGCGCCGTGGTGCCTGGGATGCGAAAGAGGCGGTCGGGTGTGATCGTGAATGTAGGCTCGATAGCCGGGAAGATGACCTATCCGCTGGGTACGATGTACAACGGCACGAAGTTCGCGGTAGAAGGGATCTCCGAGGCGCTGCGGTTTGAGCTGCGCGAGATCGGCGTGCGGGTGAAGCTGATTGAGCCAGGAATTATTTATACGAACTTTGCGAATGCGATGGAGTTCAACAATGACGAGTCGCTGGCGGTGTACCAGGCGTTGATGCAGAAGTTCGGTGCGACGATGGAAGAGCTATGGAAGAATGGCACGGAAGTGGTCGTGGCCGCGGAGACCATCTATGAGGCGGCAACCGACGGCAGCGATCGGTTGCGGTATCTCGTTGGTGAGGATGCAAAAACCTGGGCTACCATGCTGGCGGGCATGGACGGCGAACAGTATTTCGCGAACATGAGCGCGATGTTTGGCCTATAGGCAACGGGAAAGAAATGCAGTGGCGGCTTTGCCCATACCGATAAACGTTAGTTTCCAATCGGAACTGCCCGCGCGCAAAGAGTCGGTTTTGCTCCGCTCAGTGGTGGCCGGACAGTTTTGATTGGATCGTTAATAAATGGCGATCCAGAGTATGGGTGACGGGCTAACCGGAAGTCAACTGTCGAAACCAGGCCATTGCGCTCAAAATCCTGGTCATGCTGCGGCCTCAGATAGGACATTGGCGCAAGAATGAATTGCCTGCAACTTGTCCTCTCGTAAACCCGCGCAGTTCTTCCTCAGTGATTGACGCTCGCACAAGAGTCTGCCGAGCACTCGTGCTAGTTGCGAAGCACGAAAATCGTATTTCCCGTCGATGCCTTTACGACGCTGGGTCAAGTAACGTTCCAACTCCCACACGTCCCCCGGTTCTCTGATCTGATTCGCCTTCTTTTTTGCTTTCTGCATGACCTCGTGAAGTTCCCGCTTCAGAGCAGCGTCGAAGACTTTGTGGGCGATGACTTTGTCCGACCGCGACCAGATGAGTTCGCTCTGGTAGGGATAGCGGTCTTGCGTCGCTGACGGGCTGCGCATGTTCCGATCCTCCGAGGCGGCATTCTACCCTTGGCTCGTGTGCGTTTTCTACAGTTTCGCTGGCCCCGTTTGCGGGGACAGATTCATCCTGCTTCATATGCGGCCGCGCGTCCATCCTGAGGTCAAAAAGGGCGTTCACTGGATGACCCAGGTTCTGCTTGCAGCCGAGATAGTGCTCCGTGGTCTGGACTGATGCATGCCCGAGTAAGAACTGAATCTGCTCTAGCTCACCGCCGCGGTCGTGGCACAGCTTCGCACAGGTCCTGCGGAGGTCATGGGGTGCAATGTGCTCCAGTCCGGCTTTCCCGCAGCAGCTTCTGACCACGTACCAGACAACGTTCTGCGAGATGCCCCGCCCCCACACCTTTCCTCGCCTAGCAACCGCTCGAAAGATTTTGCCTTCGCTCACGCCAGCGGCTCGTGTCCACTGGTCGAGAGCGGACTTGACCCATGTGGGAATGGGCACGGTGCGAATATGACCACCCTTGCCAATCAGATCCACGACGGCCCAGTGTCCTTGACGCATCTGAATCTCGTCGAACTCCAATCCAACCAGTTCCGATCTGCGAAAGCCACAACCAAACAGCATGGCCAACAT
>DASTCY010000067.1:0-5699 GCA_035710725.1 Candidatus Sulfotelmatobacter sp.
TCGTCAATCCGGCCTCACCTTGCTTCAGGATCGCGATGATTTGCTCTTCGCTGTGTCGCGTGCCTTTCATTGTGGTTCTCCTCTCTTGGGTTTGGGGAGAACTCACATTCTAGATGGTCCAGTTTTTGGGGGCTGGGTCAGCTAGCCGAGCGAGACCAATGGCAGAATTGCCCACAATCGCACAATTAGCGTCACTGCCTTATAGTCTAGATGCTGATTCTTTCGGGCGAGCGTCAACAACTCCATACCGCAGGTTAAGATGCTTTTCATCTTCCACAACAGTGACTCTCAATGTACAGTGAATTTCGGCGAGATTCCTCCATTAGCCTGTGTATGTCGTTGACTTCATACGAAGAACATATTCAGAGTCGCAAAACACGTTAATTGCAGCGTACCGGTACCTTCGTCTTCCAGTCAGCCATGCCGCTACGACATCTCTTAGCGCCTCGATTCGTTATCCTTTCGATACGACTCGTGAGGTGAGGGAGGCAAGATTCCCATTCTCTTTCGACTCACCTTGCATCAGATCAACGATCATCGAAAACAGATGATTCCGGCTCTCAACTCTCACTCCAGCACGAGTGATGTAACGAATCTCGGTGATGCCAGGAGGAGGGTGGTGTGCTAAAGAAACCGCCCACCCCTTGCGATTTCTCCAAAGGGTGGGCAGTCGACAATCGATCAGGAAAAGAAAACGCCGTTGCGCTCATGCGCAAGCAGCGAGAATTCGTTTACTGAAGCCTCGGCCGGATCGGACACGAAGGTCGCTGTGTCGGTTTGGCCAGCCCACGCAATCTGCGCAACGTTTTGTACAAAATCTCCAGTGAAGCTATTTTCCAGGTCGCGGACCTTTGTGCGCCCCATTGGATGGCTCCATCGAATGTCCCATGAAACTTCCGCGTCTACTTCCGGTCCATCCATCAGCGCGTTGACTACATCGTGGTAATCCTCGACGTCAACATCGCTTGCCTGGAAAGAGGCCGTCCCAGCAGCGAAATTTACGGCAATGGTGCTTTCGGGCATGGGGATAGTCCAGAACAGCCCGCTTTTCGTGATCCCAGGATTGAAATCGTGAATTTGCTCCCCCCCGGGGGCAGTGAATACATCAAGTCATATGAACGCGAACGCGCCGTGGTGGTTGCGCCCGTCCGCGCCCACGAACTCGCCTCGCATGAAGCGAACGTCGGCTTCGAAGGGAAGGTGCTGTGGTGCTTCTCCCGTGAACGTGTGTGTCCCCATACCTCCGACTGCAGCCCAGCCCACGAAGCCATTGAAATTAGTGATCGTGGAAGGCTCGACACCGGGAGCTGGAAGGAACACATGGAACACTGGCCCCGTCGGACCAAGTAGTTGCAGACCACCCGGAATAGGCACTGGCGTAGCGGCAGTTGTACTGTTGTGGCCGTGTGTTTTGAACGTAGCAGCGCGTGTTAATTCCGGCAAAATACCAGAAGCGACAAGAACGCCAAGCGTAATGCCGGACTGTTCGAGGAATCCTCTTCGACTGAGCAGTCGTTGTGTGAAGTGGCGATGACCGGGATATGCCACTCCAGCTGCTGCCTTAGAAGCTAATTTGCGGAGACTCATGGTCTTCTCCTGGAAAAGAAATCACCGCCTGACTAGACGTGCGGGGCCGGAGAAGAGGCGATGCGAGGACCAATTATGTGCTCTTCCGAGGAAATGTCAATGCCCGAACCCAAATTTAATGGGTCCTCGTCTCGGCATGTCTTCCGGCAGGCGCCCTCGATCCCTATCGTCACTGGCTTGTCCACGGGGTCCTTGAAGATTCCTGTCTGGACCGTCATACCCTTCCAAACGACCTCACGTGGCAGCCCCACATTTACGGAAATAATCTTCATGGTCAGTTCTCCGACTCCCAGGACGGTGAGACCGATTGCTTATTCCTGTGACTGAATTGCCCGAACATTTCTAAGACCAAACGCCTTCCCGCCAATTCCCCAGCATCCGCTAGCGATTTCCTCAATCAGGACCCAGGTGTTATCCCGCTCCTTCTCGCCGACAAACGGGAGCACTGCCTCCGTGACTCTGTGAGTCAGGTCTCTAGCCTACGAATTGGAGAGCTCATCCTCGAATACCTTTCTGTGACCAGCGGCATGGGCTTCTCCTTTGCGTGTGGTATTTCTTTTCGGATAGAGGCTAGGATTGACTCCGAATCTTGTTTGCAGGGCCGTGCGGGGTCACGTCTGCGGCCCCGCTGCCGTCCTACTGACTAGACTTGCCCAAGTCCCCCATCGACGTTCAACTCAACGCCCGTGATATAGGAAGACGCACTACTGGCCAGGAACAAGGCTGTTTGTGCAACTTCCTCGGGCTTGCCGAATCGCTTCAGAGGAACCTGAGACACGATGTTCGCGGCGAATGCATCCAGCGCCTCCTTGGGCAGACCCAACTTTCCATAGATCGGAGTCGAAATCGGGCCGGGGCTGACCACGTTCACGCGGATTCCTCTGGTCGCAAGTTCGGAGGAAATGCTCCGGGCCAGAGAGCGGGACGCCCCCTTACTGCGGAGCAGTTCGGCATCCATGAATAATCCGTAGAAGAACACGTCGAGTTGTCGATTTGGCATTCCGAGATTGTAATCTCAGGCAATGCTCAATGAGTGCTATGGCGATATAACGCCAATTGACGCGATTGCGCGCCAATGGCGGCTGGGATAGCTTCTCGTTTTTTGACAATTCGTTCACCGTTGTAGGAACTGCCGGTACGGCCCTCGGTCGGACTATAATGTCGCGCACGCATGGCGCTTACTTCTGGCATGAAACTCGGGCCGTATGAGATCCAATCTCCGCTGGGCTCTGGCGGTATGGGCGAAGTCTATCGTGCGTCTGACACGCGCCTGCACCGCACCGTTGCGATCAAGATTCTCCCGGAACACCTCTGGGGCAGCCCCGACGCCCGCCTGCGATTCGACCGCGAGGCCCAGGCTCTTTCTTCCTTCAGCCATCCCAACATCTGCCATCTCTACGATGTAGGCGAGAAGGATGGGACCAACTTTTTGGTCATGGAATATCTGGAGGGTACAACCCTGGCGGATCGTTTAAGGAAAGGGCCTCTGCCGCTGGAGCAAGTTTTGAAAGTGGGAGCGGAAATTTGCAGCGCACTGGACAAAGCGCATCGCAGCGCCGTGGTCCATCGCGACCTTAAGCCCGGCAACATCATGCTGACCAAAAGCGGTGCGAAGCTGATGGATTTCGGTTTGGCAAAAGCGTCCACCGTACCGCTGGGAAGCTTATCATCTTCGAACTCGCTGGCCACGATGTCCAAGCCGCTGACGACGGAAGGAGCCATTGTCGGAACGATTCAGTACATGTCACCGGAACAACTGGAAGGCAAAGAGGCTGACGCGCGCAGCGACATCTTCTCCCTCGGCGCGGTCCTCTATGAAATGGTAACCGGCAAACGCGCATTTGAGGGAAAAACGACCGCGAGCACAATCGCAGCTATCCTGGCGGCCGAGCCGAAGCCAATCTCCGCATTCCAGCCGACGTTGCCGAACGCACTCGATCACATAATCAAAGCTTGCCTCGCCAAAGATCCCGATGAGCGCCTGCAGACAGCTCACGACGTTGATCTGCAGCTCGGCTGGCTTATGGAAGGAAGACTTCAATCGGGCGTTCTCCCCGGAGTAGCCCAATCCAAACGAAATCAATTCTGGGTTACGACTGTTGTCGCAGTTCTGGCACTTATTGCTGGCTTCGGCTTGGCGAACTTCACACGCACAAGCACCGAGCCTCTCATCGTTCGCAGCTCGATCATTCCTCCAGAAAAAGCTAACTTTTTCGAGGGGGCATCGGAATGGGCACCGCCGGTTCTTTCTCCGGATGGCTCCCGCATCGTGGTGGGTGTGATTACCGAGACAGGCCAGCAGATTTTGTATGTGCGCTCGCTCAACGCACTCAGCGGGCAGGTTTTGTCTGGAACGGAAGGAGGCGTTTTCCCCTTCTGGTCGCCCGATGGCCGCACCATTGGCTTTTTTGCCGACGGCCAGCTCAAGAACATCGATGCCTCGGGCGGCGCGGTCCACGAACTTTGCCCGGCTCCCCAACCGCGCGGTGGTACCTGGAGCAAAGACGGCGTGATTGTGTTCGCGCCGTCACCCTATACCGGCCTCTTTCGAGTAGCTGCCACCGGCGGCCCCTCCGTCCAGCTCACCAGGCTTGACACGTCACGCCACGAGGACAGCCACCGATGGCCCCGATTCCTCCCCGATGGACGGCATTTCCTCTATCTCGCCAGGACTTCGAACCGGTCCACCAGCGAGATTCGGGTTGCGTCCATTGCCTCGATCGATATCCTGAGCATTGTGCCGGCAGATGGCAATTCTGTTTACGTTGCTCCCGGATTTTTGCTGTATCCGCGTAGCAATCTTTTGATGGCGCAGCCCTTCGATGCCGCTCGATTGCGCACTTCTGGCGAACCCATCATTGTTGCCGATCAGGTCTCATGGAACGGAAACGTTGACTATACTTCCTTTACCGCGTCTGACAATGGTTCGCTGGCCTACATGGGAGTAACCGGACAAGGGCTCTCGGAGTTGCTGTGGACTGACCGCAGCGGAAAAGCACTCGGGAAGGTCGGAGAACCAGCCCCTTATTTTGGTCCCAGCCTTTCGCCGGATGGCAAGAAACTCGCGGTCGAAATCGCCGACCCGCGTAATGCCAGCAGCGAGATCTGGATTTATGACTTGATTCGGAATTCGAGGACCCGCCTGACCTTCACTTCGGCGAATTCTCACAATCGCTTGCCAGTATGGTCTCCTGACGGCAGCCAGATCGCCTTCAGTTCCGACCGGGATGGGCGCGCTGCACAGATCTACGAGAAGGCGGTAGACGGGAGGGACCCGGAACATGTCGTTGCTCCCAGTGAGAGCGACCGCTACCCCAGCACTTGGTCTCCGGATGGCCGGTACCTCATCGGCGTCGAGCAAAGTGCGCAACGAGGCTCGGAATTCCTCGTCCTGCCAATGCTTGAGTCGCAGCGCCCCTTCGATTTTCTACCCGGTGTTGCGGGACTCTCGCGGTTCACTTTTCCGCGAGTCTCACCCGATGGAAGGTGGCTGGCGTATTCGACGTTCGAAACGGGCCGCCAGGAGATCTACATTTCATCATTTCCAAGCGGGGCTGGAAAATGGCAGGTTTCCACTGCTGACGGGACCGAGCCTTATTGGCGCCGCGACGGCAAGGAGCTTTTCTATCGCACACTGGACGCTACTTTAATGTCGGCGGAGATCTCCGAACAAAATGGCAGCCCAGTGGTGGGAAGGCCTCGGCCGTTATTCCTGAACCGTACGCGGGCCTCTCCCCATTGGACGTTTGACGTTTCCCCGGACGGCCAGCGCATTCTGATCAACAGGCTCGTGCAGCCTTCCGTATCTGAACCCATTACGCTGGTCACGAACTGGGAAGCAGAGCTGAAGAAATGACGGAGAGGCTCCGGTGCCACGCTGTTCAGTGCCTGATACCCACCATCAATAATCAACGGTGAAAAAACGCGACAACTCCGGAAATATTCTATTTTCTGGCCAATACGTCCGTGTAACGCTAGTGCTTTTTCGGACGCGACGCCGGGATGAGTGCTCAAGGCTGAAAGAAGGTGTGAGGCGTCGCGTTCGAAAAAGCCGTCAGAAGGAAGCCGCTGGCGCGGCGGACGCGGTACCTATGCAAATTGAATGGAGCAAG
>DASTCY010000068.1:0-81441 GCA_035710725.1 Candidatus Sulfotelmatobacter sp.
GCGGGCCGTCCGCATGGAGCCGGTGACGGTCCATCGGCCCGTACTCGGGTTATAAATTTCCGCACTCCTAGTCGTCTGACCGAGACAATCGCTGACGATGCATCCGCCCATCGTGAGGACGGTGCCGTTTGGCAAGAGCACCGCTCGTGCACTAACGCGGGCATCGTTCATCTCGGCAGTAGAACTCCAAGAGCCCGACGCCGGATTGTAGAGTTCGCTTGATGCCAGGGCACCAATGGAATCGCCCGTTCCTCCAGCAACTAGCACGTGGCCATTTGGGAGAACGGTAGCCGTGTGACTTGCCCGCGCCGTATGCATACTGCCGGTTGGCGTCCAGGCGAAACTCAGCGTAGTCGCCAAAACAAGCATCATGCCGCCGGCGATCTTTACGCCTAACTTCTGCGTGTACGGAAAATTCATGGAATCCTCCTGTGAGGAATTTGGTGATTGAATATTTAATCGAGGTCACTCCCCCCGTGCGGGCCAGTCACTCGGGGGCTGCAACAGCTTTTGTGGGAACTAATCTAGCTTTTTCCCCATTTACGGCGGTGGGAAGACCTTGTCAGTGACGGTAGTCACTAGATGGTGTGATTGGAGTCATCGTGATAGGGCAAGGCCGTTGTATGGGATGCCCAATCATTACGTCGGTGATGTGTGAAAGCGTTGTGAGCCCCAATCACCAACTCGTAGGCCAGCGCCGTCAGCGGTCCGCGTTTTGGCTGCAAGTCGTTCATGTGAAGAAGAAGCCACATTGGTGTTTTTACAAGGACGGTCTCTGACCTCTGACGGAACTGCCAGCCATCGGGCCCCGCTATCTCCTCGCTTGCGGCCCGAGGAACAAATGCTTACTTGCAACATTCTGACTCCACTCGGAGCGCTTCTGTCCTCTAGTGAGTTCCATCACAGACAAGTACACCCCGGCCGATTATTCCTAACGATGCGGAAAGTTGAGTAGTCCGCCGCTTCATCTTGCGAGGGCCGACTTGAATGGAACAATCTCGCGACGAAACAACATGCCTGTCATATGGCAGGGGACACTACGAGCAGTGTGTCTGCTTTGGTTCAGCGAATGGCTGCTGCTTTTGGCATCGGGCAGCGCTCAAATCTCTCCGGGGTTGCTGTCTCGGCCCCATCGGTCGCTCGACGGGACGGCGAACTGCGCCGTCTGTCACAAGTTTGGCGGCCAGGCCGCCCTCAAATGCTTAAGCTGTCACATCGAGATTGGCGCGCGCTTGGCAACCCACCGCGGCCTCCACGCGAACTACAACATCCCGCCCGACTCCAGCCAAGAGTGCGCCAAATGCCATTCCGAACACAATGGAGAGGACTTCCCATTGGTCAAGTGGGACATCAAGACTTTTGACCACCGGCAAACCGGATATGTTTTACAGGGCAAACACGCCGGTCTGAGCTGTAATCGATGCCACACGCCTGAGCGAATCTCTGCGCAGGAAAAGTCGGCGATCAAGATCAAAGATCTGAGCCGGACCTATCTCGGATTGTCCGCGGCGTGCGCAACTTGTCACCAGGATCCGCACAAGGGACGTTTGGGCCAGAGTTGTCAGCAGTGCCACAACTTCTCGGACTGGAAATCCATCAGCGTTCAACAATTCGATCATTCGAAGACGCGGTATCCACTAACTGGACTTCATGTGGGCGTGAAGTGTGCGAAGTGCCACACCACGGGAGCCGATAACCAGCCGCGATACACAGGCATTCCATTCGGCGCCTGTTCCGATTGCCACGCCGATCCGCACAAAGGGAGCTTTGCCTCGACCTGCCAGTCCTGCCACAACACCGGCGGATGGAAGAAGGTGTCGCTGCAAGGGGTCGAGGAGAGGTTCGATCACTCGAAGACGAAGTTTCCCCTGCTCGGCAAGCATGCAGCCGTGGACTGTGCACAGTGCCATGCCGGCGGGGATTTCAAAAAGCCGCTAGTGTTTGCAAACTGCGCCGACTGCCACAAGCCCAATCCGCACAACGGACAGTTCGCGGGGCGTCCCGATAAAGGTGAGTGCGCTTCATGCCATACGCTGAACGGCTGGAAACCATCGACCTTTACAGTAAAAGAGCACGCCGCCTCCCAGTATCCGTTGCAAGGGGGACATGCGCGGCTGGAGTGCGCACAGTGCCACATTCCGAAGGGCAAGGACACGCTCTTCAAAATCAAATTCGAGCGCTGTATCGATTGCCACATTGACCGTCATGCGGCTCAATTTGCCGAAGCGCCTTACTTCAATGCGTGTGATCGCTGCCACACAGTCGAGGCGTATCGACCCTCCACCTTCTCTCTGGCGCAACACAAGCGGACGCGCTTCTCGCTAACAGGCGGGCACGTGGCAGTCCCGTGTGCGGATTGCCATAAACAGTCCACCGCATTCCAGCCGAAGCCGGCGGCGATCTATCACTGGCAAGACCTCAGCTGTAAGAGCTGCCACGAAGATCCGCACAAAACCCAGTTCCGGGATCGGATGCAGCACAAGGATTCCGAGGGCAGGATTGAGGGATGTGAGGCTTGCCACAGTACGAACTCATGGAAGGAGCTTTCGCGTTTCGATCATGCTACGACGCAGTTCCCGCTCATCGGCGCTCACCGCGCAACCGGTTGCCTCGGTTGCCACAAGCCGTCAACTCCGGGAGCCAAACTTAGCGACGTGAACTTCCAGGCCGCGCCCACCAGGTGCGAAGAGTGCCATGAAGACATCCATGGAAAACAGTTTGCGAAGGGCGAAGTCACGCGGTGTGCTGAATGCCACAACACGATGAAATGGAAGCCCGCCCTGTTCGATCATGACGCGCGGACGGAGTTTCCCTTGCGTGGGGCGCATCAACAGGTGCACTGCAATGAGTGCCACAAACTTATCCGGAGCGTGGCCGGGAAATCCGTCCTCTTTTACAAGCCAACGCCCAAGGATTGCGCGGCGTGTCACGGCGCGAAGATTCCTGCCGCGAAAAAAAATCAGTAGTTGATCTTTTCTCTCAGGCAACCATGTCCGCGTACGTCCGCATCATCGGTGACTATAGTGCAAGGGGCGGTCAACACGGCGGTTTTACTGCTTCTGAGCCGTGTTTCAAATTTCAACACTCATGATGAACGAGAAAAAACTCGCAAGGATACGAGAAGAACTTACATTGTATTCATCAATAAATGTTTTTCGTGACGTATCAGGATCGACCTATCGTCCGCATTCCTTCGGGACTTGCGTAACTATTTTCTTCGACCCGCGCTCGCTAGGCTGTGGACAGGAAATTGCAACGCACGGGAATCACTTCATTCCTCCGGCTTTCTAATCTGTCAGATTTTCGCGGATTTTTAATTTTTGTTCGTCGGTGACCGAACAAGGGACCCGTATGTTCGCAAGTGGGCGTGTGCTTCCCCTCTGCGCTCTGGTGTTGCTGATTTCAGCATCAGAAGCAGCACTGGCCCAAAGCACGACAGGAACTTATAGTCCGCATGGAAACTTGAACGTTCCATGCCAGAACTGCCACACGGCAGACGCCTGGAAACCCATCCGCGCCGTCCCCGAGTTCGATCACAACCAAACACGTTATCCACTGCGTGGAATGCACCAAGCGGTGACCTGCACGCAGTGCCACGTCAAGCCCGTCTTCACCAACGTCGGACAACGCTGTCAGGATTGCCACGCCGACATTCACAAACGTCAACTTGGAGCCAATTGCGAACAGTGTCATACCGTTCGCGGATGGCAAGTCTCTATCCAGCAGATACAGCAGCATACCAACCGTTTCCCGCTGACCGGCGCTCATGCAGCCGTGGACTGCGACTCTTGCCACAAGGGAGCGGCTAACAGCAAGTTCGAAACGATGTCGACGAACTGCTACTCCTGTCACGCCAGCGAATTTAAGGGCACGACCAATCCGAACCATCTGACCGCGGGCTTCCCCACAACGTGCAATCAGTGTCATGGAACCGACAGTTGGCTGGATGCGAAGTTTGATCATGCCAGCGTAGGCTTCCCCCTAGCGGGAGGGCATGCTGTTCCGCCGCGGCAGTGTACCGACTGCCACATCAATAGCAATTACAACCTCGCCAGCACGGCCTGCGTTACCTGCCATTTGAAGGATTTTCAAGGCACAACCAATCCCAATCATGTGACCGATAGCTTTCCACAGGCCTGTGCCCAGTGCCACAACATATTTTCCTGGGCGAATGCCCGGTTCGATCACAACAGCGTGGGATTTCCGCTCACCGGCATGCATACCGTGCCGCCACGCCAGTGCACCGATTGTCATAGCCAGAAAAATGGCGGTTACAACCTGAAGACTACGGCTTGCGTGTTCTGCCATTTGTCGGACTATCAGGGCACAACGAATCCGGCTCACGTCACGCTGAATTTTCCGCAGACTTGCCAGTCCTGCCACAACACCACGAGCTGGTCGAACGCAACCTTCAATCACAACAGCACGGGATTTCCTCTGACCGGATCCCACACTGTGCCGCCGCGCCAGTGCACCGACTGTCACATCGGCAACAATTACAACTTGGCCAACATGACGTGTGTCTCCTGCCACCAGAAGGACTACACCAATGCGCTGTCGCCGGTAAATCACCCCGCCGCTTCGTTCCCGACGACCTGCGAAAGCTGTCATGACACGGTGCTCTGGACCGATGGAAAGTTTAACCACGCGGCCACAGGTTTCACCTTGACTGGAGCGCACACTGTACCGCCGCGGCAGTGTTCCGACTGCCATGTGAACAGCAATTACAAATTGAGCAGTGCGGCCTGCGTAACCTGCCACCTCAAGGACTACCAGGCGACAAACAATCCGAACCACGCAGCGGCCGGATTCCCGCAACAATGCGAGCTTTGCCACGACACGACGGTGTGGACCGACTCCACTTTCAACCACAACAACACGGCATTTCCGCTGACCGGTTCGCACACGGTGCCGCCGCGCCAGTGTTCCGACTGCCACGTCAACAATAACTACACCACATTGCCCACAGCTTGTTACGGTTGCCATTCGACCGACTACAAGAACACGTCGAATCCAGGCCACGCGGCGCAGCCGCAGTTCTTCCCGACAACTTGCCAGAACTGTCACAACACTACGACTTGGCTAAACGCAACTTTCAATCACGCTCAGTACACGCCATTTCCTATTAATCATGGCAACGCGAATGGAGTGTGCTCGACCTGCCATACCAATTCGAACAACTATGCAGTGTTCCAGTGCACGAACTGCCATACAAAGTCGCAGACCGACGGCAATCATGACGGCGTCTCGGGCTATGTCTACAACAGTGTGAATTGCTATCAATGCCATCGGAGCGGACAGGGGGGCGGATAGCCTGAGGCCACAACAAAGCGAGAGGAAAAGAGGAGCGAGACGATCACTAGGAGCGCCACCGAGTGAAAGCAAGCTATGCGAGCCGTGTTGAAACACATCGGAACTGGGACGCTGTTGCTGTCGTGCGCTCTGGCGCAGAGCGATGCGGGAAAAGCAACGATTGAGAATGTGAGCGTGGCGCCTGTAGGGTCACAAGTGCAGGTGGTAATCACCCTGAACGCAAATGTGTCCCCCTCGGTCGATATGGCGGCCCACCCCGATCGAATCGTGCTCGATTTCCCTGACACTATTTGCTCGACCAGTTTGCAAAGGGTTGAGCTTGATAGCGGTGGTTTGCGCCGAATCCGCACCGCGCAGCACAGTTCTGTTCCCGCGATCGCGAGGGTCGTCATCGAACTCGATCGCGCGCGGTCATACGCTGTGGAGAAGGATGGCAACCGCGTGGTCGTTACCGTAGGCGCCCCCGTGAGGGCGACACGCGGAGCGCCGGCGGCGGCGACCTCCGGCAGTTTGGTCGGAATCTTTCGCCGGCCGCACAACCCGAAACTGCCCTCGGCCGATGAAAACTCTGAGGAACCGGTATTGCTTGCGCCGCCTCCAGCCACCGCCCGCGCATCGACACCGGTGCCGAACGAGCAATCCAGGGCAGATGCATCGACGCAACCGGCCGCGTCGGTTCCAACTACGCCCCCAGCTATCGCGAGGAGCAACGCGACAGCTGCTAACGTTTCAGGGAACATTGCAGAACCCGATGCAGCGAATGCGCCGAAAGAGGCTGCTGCTTCAGCCCCTCCGGCCATTGCACTCAAACCTACGAGCACGGTTGCCGCACCGGTGCAGCCTGCGAATGCGAACACTGCTACTGCGGCTCCAGAACCTGAGACCACCGTGATTGCGCGCAACGATGATCCCAGCTTGCACACGGTGTTCAAAGTTAAATACGTCGCCGAAGGAGTCGCTTATCTGGATGGCGGCCGGGCGCAAGGGCTGACCGAAGGCATGAAGCTCGCGGTGGAAGAGAACGACGTTCCGGTCCGGCAGGGCGACAGTGTGAACCAAGCCGATCCGCATATTGTGGCGGAACTGCAGGTCAGCGCCGTGTCGGAAACCTCGGCCGTCACGGACATTCATTCTCCAAAGCGGCCAGTCAAGGTCGGCGATCTCGCCTATCTGTCAAGCGCGGATGCTGAGGCTCTAGTGCAACAGCGCGCGCTCAGTTCCACGAGGCAATATCCGGCAGTGATCTCGTTCACCGAGGGAGACACGTTGGACGAGGAAGCGCGAGAGGAAGTGCCGAAGCCACCTCCGCCTTCGGTGAATCGAGCGCGCGGTCGGATCGGCTTCGACTACATGAATACCATCGCCCACGGAACGTCGAATCTGTCGAGTTCGGATGTCGGCATGGTCTTCCGCGGCGACATTACTCGCATTGGTGGCACATACTGGAACCTCAGCGGCTACTGGCGGGGCCGATTGACTCATACCTCTGCCACAGCACAGCCCACACTGCAGGACCTGATCAACCGCACGTATCACTTGAATCTGACCTACGACAACCCGAACTCCGCCTATGTTGCGGGATTCGGCCGGTTGTACCTTCCCTGGGCGCCAAGTCTCGACACCATCGATGGCGGATATTTCGGGTTCAGACTCTCAAAGGGAGCCACACTGGGGATCTTTGGCGGATCGACTCCTGATCCCTCGTCCTGGGACTACAGCCCCGACCGAGTTATCGGCGGGGCTTTCATCAACTTTGATGGCGGCAGCTACGACGCCTTCCATTACAGCAGCACGGCAGGCGCCGGAGTGAGCATGGTGAAGTGGGCGCTTGATCGCCCCTTTGTGTTCTTCGAAGACGTACTCTCCTATTCGCGCACGATCTCGATTTACGAGTCGGCACAACTGGACTCGCCGCGCGGCAACGGCGCCACACCTCCCCCAGGACCGGGTCTGGGTCGGAACTTCTTTACGCTACGGGTGAATCCGCATCCTCGCCTTGAACTGGACGCGAACTACAACTACTTTCGCGATGTCCCGACATTCGATCCGACTCTGGTCGGCACCGGCCTGCTCGACAAATATCTGTTTCAAGGATTCAGCGCGGGAGCACGGGTGGAGGTGTTGAAGCAGGTGTTCGTGTCGGCCAATTTCGGGCGCAGCAGTGGAACCGGCGACGCCAAGTCATCGCTCAATCAGATGTACGGGCTAACCATTGGACGATTGCCGCTGCAAATGAGAGCCGATGCCCATTACGCCCGCTTCAATAGTTCGTTCGGAAATGGCTCGTACCAGGCGCTGTCGCTCTCTCGGCAAGTGAGCGACACCCTACGGCTGGAGGCCCTGATCGGTCAGCAAAACTTTAATTCCACATTAACTGCTGCCAGCCGCTCGCGATTTCTCACCACAACAGTTGAGACCACGCTCGGGCCTCATTACTACTTGCAGGGAAACTTCACGGTCAATCGTGGCCCGTTTAGCTACAACCAGGTGATGTTTTCGATTGGCTATCGGTTTGACTCGAAGGGAAGACACAGAGAATAACATGCCAGCCGCGCGAAAAAGTCGACAGAGTTTGGTGGTATTGCTTGCGCTCTCGGCCATCTGCATGGCCGGCGACACGGTGGCGTCCTCGGAAGCGCAGAACCTGGGCGAGATACTGGCTCGCGCGAATGAACAAACCGCTGCATTCCTCGATCAGTTTTCGGAGGTCAAGTGCACGGAGGAAGTGCGGCAGGAAAAACTGGGGAAAGACAACAAAGTCGAATTGAAGGAAGATTCGAGCTACGACTATCTGGTGATCCTTACCAACTCCGGCGGCGAACTGAGTCTTTCCGAATCACGCTTGCCCTTGCACCAGGCAAAACTGGATCGCAGACGTACCCCGATGTTGTTGAGCAACGGATTCGCCACGCTCTTTCTCGTGTTTCATCCTTACTACTCGAGGGCGTTCCGCTTCAAGCTCGCCGGAGAAGAAATTCTAGAGGGGCGGCGATTCGACAAAATCGGTTTTGAGCATGTTCGTGGCATGAAGACTCCGGCCGCTTTGGCCCTTCGCGGACGGGAATATCCGCTCGAACTCTCAGGTGCGGCATGGATTGATCCTGAAACTGGCACGATTGCGAAGATTGAGGCTGACATCGGCGACAGCCTGAAAGACGTAGGCTTGCAATCGCTTCATGCTGAAATCCAGTTCGCTCCGGTCCCTTTTGGGGATACCAAACCGGTGTATTGGTTTCCGGCCGAAGCCCTGGTGGAGGTCCAGACGCCGCGCCAACACTGGCGCAACTTCCACCACTTCGGCGAATACAAGAAGTTTTCCGTGAGTACAGAACAGAAGGTCATCACTCAATGAGCGCCAACGCAACAGCGACCACACGAATCGCTGCCGTCACGATGCAGCCCAAAGTCGACAAGGAAAAGCGCCATCGCGTTCGTCTGTATTTTCTGTATGGACTGGCGATCTCCATAAACCTTGCCATTTTCATTTACGGGTTCGACTACTACAAACTGTCGGCCATCGACCGCCCATTTTCTCCGAAGCATCAATTGCTGCGGCCGAGCGGCTCCATCGGAATTTACCTGGGATTTGTCGGTCTGGCGCTGTTCTGCGGTATTTTTCTCTATCCCATTCGCAAACATTGGCCGTGGCTGAGCACCATCGGGAGCACGCGGCACTGGCTCGACATTCACATCCTGATGGGACTCACGGCACCGTTCATCATTGCGTTTCATTCCACACTGAAGTTCAGAGGCATCGCTGGCGTCGCCTTCTGGATCATGTTTGCCGTGTCGGCCAGCGGAGTCGTGGGCCGATATCTTTATGGGCAGATTCCGCGCAAGGTTACGACGGCCGAGCTATCGATGAAAGAGCTGCAGGAACTGCGGGAGAATTTGGCGCGACAGCTTGGAGCGCAAAGGCTTCTGCCGGAAGCGGATCTCAGAGGACTATTGCGACTGCCCCATGCAGAGCGAGTCAAGAGGCTGCCGATCGTTGTCGCTATCGCCTACATGATCGCCCTCGATATCGCACGTGTCTTTCGCGTCGCGCGCCTGCGGCGTCGCGCTCTGGCAAGTGGCGGAGCCCTGCGAACGCTGGCCGGATTTCTACCGACGCGGCATCAGGAACTGGAAAAAGCCATTCATGCCGCCGCCGAGGAAGCATCGCTGTCGAAGCGGGTTCTGTTTCTCTCGCGCTCACAAAAGGTTTTTCATCTCTGGCACGTGGTACATAAGCCGTTCAGTTATGCGTTCGCGGTGCTGGCCTTCCTTCATATTGCTCTGCAATTCTTCCTTGGATATTTCTGACACGACGCGATGGACACTCTGATCACATTCGCAATCGCCACCCTCATCACCAGTTTCTTTGTGGTGATTCATCTCCGAAATCTCAAAAGGCGGGACGCAAAGGCGCGGGAGGCAGCGGAAAAGGGGAAGTTGTTTTCACAAGGGCCAAATGCACAGCACCCACACATCGACACGAACGCTTGCATCGGATGCGCGACCTGTACCTCCGTATGTCCCGAAGGCGATGTGCTGGCAATGATCGGCGGCAAAGCCGCCATCGTGAACGGCTACAAGTGCATCGGCCATGGACTTTGTGCCGACGCCTGTCCCGTGGGAGCCATCACAATGGTCATGGCTGCGCCCAGCATGGGTGCCGATATGCCGTTTCTGACGCCCGAATTTGAGACCACGATTCCGAGCCTTTTCATTGTCGGCGAGCTCGGCGGACTGGCCCTGATCAAGAACGCGGTAAATCAAGGGCGCGACTGCGTCGATGTCATCGCTCAACGGCTGAGCCCTATCCCGCAGCCTGCGAAGGGTGTATATGACGTGGTGATCGTCGGAGCAGGGCCAGCAGGCATTAGCGCCTCTTTGCGTGCCATCGAGCACAAACTTAGCTACATCACTCTGGAGCGCGACGAAGTGGGTGGCACCGTCGCCAAGTATCCGCGGCAGAAGTTAGTGATGACCAGTCCCGTTGAATTTCCCATGTACGGCCCCTTCAAGAAGATGCAGCTTTCAAAAGAAAACCTGCTTGCCTTCTGGGATATGGTTCTGAACCGCGCAGATTTCAACGTCTCTACTGGCGAAAAAGTCCAGGATATAAAGAAGAGTGAAAACCGCATTTTTACGATCCGCACAGTGAACAATCAATACCTCGCACGAGCCGTTGTTCTGGCACTCGGTCGATCCGGTGAACCGCGCAAGCTGGGTGTGAAGGGAGAAGAGCTGCCCAAAGTGATGTACCGGCTGATCGAAGCGGACCACTACGTCCATAAGAAAATTCTTGTCATCGGCGGCGGCGACAGCGCCGTCGAAGCCGCTATGGGCCTGGCCAATCAGGCTGGTAACGAGGTTACGCTTTCTTATCGCGGGGAACGCTTCAGCCGCCTCAAGGAGCGCAACGCAAAGCGCCTGGAAGAATATCAGCGAACTGGAAAGATGAAAGTGCTCCTGCGGTCGAGCGCGCTCGAGTTCAAGCCGGCTTCGGTGGTCCTTGACGACAATGGTTCAACCCGTGAGATGGCGAATGACTTCGTCTGGATCTTCGCCGGCGGAACACCTCCAAACGACTTCTTAAAGAGAATTGGCGTGGGCTTTGGCGCCCGAGACATGACCCTGGAAGCAGGCCAGGCCGCCACGAAGCCGGAAGCGGGTCCTCCTAATAACACCTCAATGAAGCGAAACTCGTGCCCGGAGCGCACTTGAGATTAGTGCGCCAAAGCTAAGACTTGTGCTCGCTGTCGGCACACCGATGACTTTGCCATCGGGGAGTAGCAGTTCGCGCCGAGGGCGTCTCTTGTCGACCATACCGTGGCACGGCCAATCAAGGTTATATTCAGATCGTTCGCCGCGCTCGTTGGCGGCGTGAAACGGAGGAAGTGGAGTTTCGCCAGAGCAAAAAAAGCCGCCCTGCGCGGGCGGCCGATCCGGACGCCTTCCGTAGTTCTTGTTCTAACTGAGTCGACATGATCCTGGGACCCACGGGAAGAGTCAATGCCATCCCTTCTCCCCGGCCGTGCTTTCCTAGGAAAGCATCTCTGTATACGAACTGAGAGAATCAGAGCCGGGAGAACAACTGCGACAATGACACCTTCAGGTCCTTCGCAATCAGCTCTAGGTCGAGGATTGAGACGTTCCGCTCACTACGCTCCTATTAGAAAGCTGGACTTCAGGTTCGGAATCATCTGCGGGCTAGTTTTTGCCGAAGTCCAGAGGCGGCACTCCTCGCGCCTGTCGCTCCAAGTTCACTCCTTCGGTCACGAGCGCCACGATGTCGCGGACGGTCTCCCAAACGGATGAGGATGGCAGAGCGATCCACGAGGATTGCTACGTACTGAAGGTCAAGCTAGAGCAGGCGAGCAAGGACGGACACGGGGGCGTCTAAACGACCCAGCGTATACAGCTCTAGATTCGCTTGCGTGGAACAAGCATTGCCCAGCCCGTCCGCGTCCCACTCCGCGATCTCGGGGACTTACATTATCGGCGCCGGCGTTCCGTCGGACCACCGGCCCACGGGCACAATAAAGATGTCGATTGGAGTCGTGCCCTTCTCTTGCGGAGCCCGCATGACGGGGGAATTCGGGAGATCCGCACCCCAGACTGCCCCGTCGAGAGGCGGGGTGTAAAACATCAAGTGGGCCAGATTGTGATCGCCAGCGTCGGTCAGATACGCCTGCTTCGACATCATGTAACTCATCGCGCCCGGTTCAAGCGGAGGCAGTTCCCCTTTGGCAAATGCTGCTTTGAGGCCTTCCAGGATCTGGGCTTTGGTTTGTCCGGCGAGCACCATCTCCGTACGCTTTATCGTTGCCGGCAGAACGGAACGCGCGGCCGGAGGATTTAGGCAGAGGGTGCCTCGAAGTTTGGGATTCCAGAACTCCGAAGAATCGAAGGGCGACATCCAGGCGCGTTCCACCATACAGACAAATCCATTCTTGCCCTCGGCAGCAGTTTCGTACCCGTGTGTCCCCAGGACCAGAATTCGTGCGTCGCGAGATATTGCTTCCGGCGCGGCGCTTCTTGCCAGCGCAATTTCGGCATCCCGACTCATCAGGTACTGATCGAGTGGGGCCATGCTGAGATATTGTTTTTTGGCGTTTTGTGCTTGGCCGAGCACCGTAGCACCTGCCGCAAGCAGCAAGGCAAAGCTCAGAGACACGAGCTGAGTGAATTTTTTTCGGGGCATCAAATCCTCCCGGATAAATCTCGCGCTGTACAACGCCTACTTGCTCTTTGAGCGTTCCTACTGCGCGCTGGCCAAACTGGCGGGCTATTTTTGTGGAGGAGGCACGTATTCTTTCGGCAGGGCTGAGCCTTCTCCGAAGAAATACATGTCCATCTGCCGGACGATCACTTCCTGATCTTCGCGTCGCGCAGGATTCAGCCGATATTCGTTGAGCAGCATTTTGCAGTGCTCCATCCACATGCGCCAGGCTTCCTGCGAGACGTTGCTGTAAATCTTTTGCCCCAGTTCGTTGTCGAAGGGCGGCTCGTCCAGCCCCGGCAATTCCTTTTTCAGTTTCACACAAAACACGGTGTGCGCCATCGTCCCCCCACGTTATTTAGTTCGCCTCAAATTATCTTACACATAGGCGAAGACAAATTGCCTTCAATCCGGTCAAGCCACATTAGCTGACGTCCGGATGCCGATTGCTTTATTCTGAGACCGCATGATCCGCACGCTTCGCGCCTTCGATCCGCATTCCATTAAGCTCGTCATCTTCGATCTCGATGGGACCCTGATCGATTCGCGCCTCGACCTCGTGCACTCCGTCAATGCCGCACTGCGCCACATCGAGCGCCCGGAGCTTCCTGCTGAAGTAATCGCGAGCTACGTTGGCGATGGCGCGCCCATCCTCATTCAGCGCGCACTCGGGCGGGAAGCGAACGACGAAAAACTGATTCGCAGAGGATTGGAGTTTTTTCTCAGCTACTACCGGGAGCATAAGCTCGACCACACCACGGTCTATCCGGGCGTGCGGGAGGCGTTAACAGCGATTCAGGGTTCGACGAACGGGATTCCTCGTCAATTGGCCGTTCTGACGAATAAGCCTGTGATCCCCTCGCGTGCGATCGTGGAAGCGCTGGGCTTGGGTCCGTTCTTCTTGCAGGTCTATGGCGGCAACAGTTTCAGCACGAAGAAGCCCGACCCGGAAGGCGCTCGCAAATTGCTGGAAGAAACTGGCGTGCATCCCGAGCAGGCAGTCATTGTGGGCGATTCGCACGTGGACGTAGAAACCGGACGCAATGCCGGCATGTGGACGGTGGGCGTCAATTATGGATTCGCGCCGCACAGCTTCGAGCAGACTCCTGCCGACGTTTTTGTCGACACGACCGCGGAGCTCGCCGAGGTACTGAGCTGAACATTTCACGGAAAGCCGAGGTCACTGCGCGCCCCTGGATGCGGTCTGCGTCCCCGCGTAGTAGCCGGTCTTGGTGCGCACGGTCAGCTTGCCATGCCCTTTGGCCCGGGCCTCAACTCGAACCTGACGAAACCCGCCCGATCCCTTGGGAATTGTGGGTTTATATCCGATGGTGTATTGATTGCGAATATCGTGCGCGATGGTTTTGCTGAGCGCGTCAACTTCGTCCAGCGTCTTGGGGAAGAAGGCTAGTCCGCCCGTACGCTGGCAAATAATTTCCAGGGCGCGTTTGGCCCGCTTGGGATGCTCTTCGTCGCCCAAAATTCCGATGGCATACACGGCCGGGCCGTTCTCTTCCTGTAGCTGCTTCACCGCCTGCTCCAGGTTCTCGCGGCTGGCGTTGTCTTCGCCGTCGGTCACCACGAACAAAACTTTCTTATCGAGTCTGCCGTTTCTGCGCAGGTGATCGGCCGAGGCCACAACCGCTTCGTAGAGTGCCGTTCCGCCCTTGGCGTCGATTTTTTCCAGCGCTTCCTTCAACTTGAGCAGATTGTTGGTGAAATCCTGGTCGAGATAGTATTCGTCGTTGAAGTTCACAACGAACACTTCGTCCTGCGGATTGCTCGAGCGCACCAGATTGAGAGCCGCCTGGTTGACCTTGTTCCGTTTCTCCCGCATCGATCCGGAGTTGTCGATCACGATCCCCATGTCCACGGGAATGTCTTCATGGCGGAACGAGATGATGTTCTGCGGCTTACCGTCTTCGAAAACGGTAAACGCTGCTTTGTCGAGATTGGTAACAATGTGCTGCTTGTCGTCGACGACGGTCGCGTGCAGCAACACTTCATCGACATCCTTGCGGATGACGAAAACCCCATTTTCGTCGGGAACGTTTTGCGGAGTCGACGAGGCTGGCTGAGCAGAACTACTTCCACTGGATGGATTCTGCGTCTGGCCGATTGCCGGCGCGCTCGCGGAAGATTGCGATTGCGCCCACGCGGACAAGAGGACAAAACAAGAAAGGGCTGCAGCCCACTTACTCAACCGGAGCGTAGTAACCCATCCGTGCATAAACTCGCAGAGGTGGCAGTCCTTTCGGAGGCAACAGCTTTATTTTTATCTTACGCCATTTGCCGTCCCGGACGATTTTGTTCGGACGGTATCCCAGAACGTATTGATTCCTAAGCTCCACGCCGATTTTGGTGGCCACGTCCGCCAGATCGTTGGGATTGTCGATGGTAAACGCCCGCCCACCCGTGAGCTCGGTGATTTCGCTCAACAGCGCCGGCCCCAGCCGCTCCTCTTCCGTGGGGAAATAGCGATCATAGATTCCGATCGCATAGATCATCACGTCGGCTTCCTTCACCAGCGACTTGATCTCGTTCTCGGTGTAGCGGCTGTGATTGTCGCCGCCGTCGGAAATGATGAGCAGCGCTTTCTTGGCATATTTGGCCTGCCGCATCTTGCTGACGCCCATGTAGATGGCGTCGAGCAGCGCCGTTCGCTTGCGCGGCACGGCATAGACCAGGCGGTTCTGCAGATCGTCAACAGAGGTGGTGAAATCGCTGACTTCGTCTGGCTCATCGGAAAACGTGATCAGGAAGAATTCATCCTGCGGGTTCGCCGTCTTGAAAAATTCAATCACGGCGTCCTTTGCCCGATCCATCTTGCTGCTCATGCTGCCACTGGAATCGAAAATCACGCCCAGCGACACGGGAGCATCCTCGCTCGAAAAAGTCCTGATGTCCTGTTGCGTACTGCCTTCAAACAGCTGAAAGTTTTCCTTCTCCAGGCCGGTCACAAGGCGGTTCATGGGATCGGTAATTGTGACCGGAACCAGGACCAGGTCGACATCCACCTTCATGGGCCGAACGTGCGTGGTCAACCCGCCGCTCGTGGTGGCGTCCGGCGTGATCAGTTCTTTGGGTTTTTCTACTGTGCGCGGGACGACATGAACATCGTTCACGTCGGATTGCCCCAGTGCCGGCGCAACCGAAAGGCAGAGCAAAACTGCGGTCAGCAGCATTTGGCAGAGGCAGGGGAAAATTTTTCGCAGGCTGCAACAGTTCGAGCCGCTGGATGGAATCGAATCAAGACTTCGAACTAAAGCCCGTGGGTAAGATGACCGGCGCTGGGTGTTCAGGCGGGCCATAAGAACCTCTTTGTGGCGGATAGTACCACAGCTTTCTTCCGGCATAACAAGCTTTTTGTCAATAATTAGAGACAACTCCCACGGGGGAAATCGCGCGTCTGACGGCCCAATCCCGCGTAAACCCGGCCAGGGTATCGGTTTGCACTAGCCGCGCATGCTTTGACGTTGGGCCAAGGGAACCTTAAGCGCGTCGCATCGATCTCGCCTGCTACAATCTCCAGTTCCTTTATGGCCGATATTCGTCCTTTTCGCGCTCTTCGGTATGATCCGGCACAAGTTTCCGCGTCGCAAGTCGTGACCCAGCCATACGACAAGATCACTCCTGCGATGCAGGAGCGCTATTACTCGGCCAGCCCGTACAACCTGGTGCGGATCGTTCTTGGCCGCCCGACGTTAGATGACACTTCGCAAAATAACGTTTACAGCCGCGCCGCCGCCGATTTCCGCGCCTGGCGAGAGAAGGGCGTTTTGCGGCAAGACCCCACGCCTTCGATCTACGCCTATTTCGAGCGCTTCCAATCGCCCGGAGGAAGCGGAGTCTGGGAGCGCAAGAGCTTCATCGCCCTCGGACGCGTGGAGGACTATGCAAAAAATGTCGTCTTTCGGCACGAGCAGACGTTGGCCAAACCTAAGGCCGACCGCCTCGACCTGCTGCGCGCGACCCGGGCTCACTTCGAGCTTCTTTTCATGCTCTACGAAGACAGCGGTGAAATTAACTCATCGCTTGAGCAAGCAGCCAATGCGACTCCTAACATCGACGTGACTGACGAATATGGAGTCATGCACCGAGTGTGGCAGATCTCCGACGCGAATCTGATCAAATCCGTCCGCAACCAGATGCGGGACCAAAAGCTCGTCATCGCCGATGGACACCATCGGTACGAAACCGCGCTTAACTACCGCAACGAATGCCGTGGCGCGGATTCAGAGGCAAACTCATTTGTTGGTTCTAACAACGCGCCTTACGAATTCGTTCCGATGGCATTCGTTAACATGAACAGCCAGCATCTGTTGATCCTGCCGACGCATCGGGTCGTACACAGTCTGTCGTCCTTTTCCGCTGACAGCTTTCTGGAATCCGCACAAGCCTATTTTGACGTCGAGGAGGTCGACGCCGGACGCAACGAGATACAGGCCAAGGTGCTGGAATATGTTGCGGAGCTGAATGTGCGGTTTGGACGAAAGCACGAGGAAGGATCGCCGGGAACTGAACTCCTTGCCGTGACTGCAAATCGCTCCTTCTTTCTGCGCACACCGCCTCAGCCCAAGCCTGCCGCGATCCAGGCGCTTTCCGGCTTATCCCAACGGCAACAAGCGCTCGACGTCGTTCAGTTGCACAAGTGCCTGCTCGAAGGCGTGCTGAAGTTGTCGGAGGAATCGATCCGCAACCAGCAGAATCTTTCTTACATTCGCGACGCAGGCGAAGCCATCGCCCAGGTGCGGGAGGGAAAAGCCAATATCGCGTTCCTGATGAATCCCTGCCGCGTGCAGCAGGTTCGCGACATTGCCTTCGCCGGCGAAGTCATGCCGCAAAAATCGACTGACTTCTATCCCAAGTTGCTGAGCGGCCTGACCATTTACGCGCTGGACTAATCAAATCGCTGTGTGCGCAGTCCCAATGACTGTGGCGAGCGTACTCCGTTCAGTTCCGATTCAACTATCGACATACCTGGCGCAAGATGTCATCCTGAATCGACGAAAATCCGGCAACCATCGTACGGATTCTGATTTAGCCTAGGCGCCACGAGAACAACTTTGACCCGTCCAAACATGCGTTATGCGCCGTCGGCGAGGATCACACTTGTCGTCCTCGCGCTGATGCTCCTGTGTTCGGCAATTTCCGGCGCTCCCGAAAAGCGCCTTTCTGTTTACTCCACCGCGGCAAACTATTCTTTGCCGATAGTTTCGCGAGACAATCGCGATTACGTCGGCCTGCTCGAATTGCTGGAGCCTCTCGGAACCGTGACCGCCAGGGCCGATGGTTCGCGCTGGCGCCTGCACTACAACCACGTCCTCGGCGAGTTCCAGGCAGGGAAGGACCGCGCCCGCGTGCAAGGACGCGATGCCGACCTCACAGCAAAATTTCAGTTCGACGGCGGCCGCGGGCTGGTTGCCGTCTCTTCACTTCCATCGCTGCTTCCGCGCTTCCTTGGCGGTCCGGTCACGCTGCACGAAGAATCGGACCGTTTGTTCATTGGCAGCGTGGCCACGCATTTCACCGCATCGCTGGCCGGGCAAAACCCGCCGCGACTGGTTTTTCAATTTACGTCGGCCGTGAGCCCCGCAATCGCCACCCAGCCGGGAACAGTTCGAATGACGTTCGCTCGTGATCCCGTGGTCGCGCCTGCCTCGCCCACACTGACCTTCGGCAACAAGACAATTCCGTCGGCGATCTACAACGAGAACAATGGCGCCGCGGTGATCGTCGTGAACTCCACCGTTGCTCTGGCCGCCAGCATCTCGCCTGACGGACACACGGTGACGCTTGCGCCCACTTCGGCCACCGCGCAGAACGCGCCGCCATCTCCAGCAGCGCAGGCCACCGCCGCGACTTCGGCGCCAAGCAGCGCGCCTGCCGCCGCGTCGTCCTCGATTCCCCGCCGCTATTTCGCTGTCGTCGACGCTGCCCACGGAGGCGACGATCGCGGTGAGGCCCTCAGTTCGACGCTTGCCGAAAAAGATGTCACACTTGCACTGGCCCGCAGTTTGCGCCAGCAGCTGGAGAGCCGGGGTATCGCGACTCTCGTTCTGCGTGACTCTGATGCCACGACGACTCTCGACCAGCGCGCGATTATGGCGAACACGACCCACCCCGCGGTCTACATCGCGCTGCACGCCGCATCCAGCGGACGCGGCGTTCGGGTCTACACGGCTCTACTTCCTTCCGGCACCGACGATCGCGGACCTTTTCGCGCCTGGACGACTGCCCAGCGCGCGGCCATCGGACTCAGCCAGGCCACAGCAACGGCCGTAGCCGCGGAACTCCAGAAGCGCCAAGTTCCCAATCGCACCCTTTCGGCGCCGCTGCGTCCGCTGAATAACCTGACGATCGCCGCGGTCGCTGTGGAAGTTGCGCCGCAGAGCTCCGATGTGCAACAACTCGTCGCGCCCGATTATCAGGAGCTCGTGACCGGTGCAGTGGCAAGCGCCATCGTGGCTGCTCACGATCAATTGGGAGCCGCGCCATGATCTCGCGCCAGCTCGTCATCTCAGTATGTGTTCTTCTCGCGGCCGTGCTTGGCATGAGCGTTTATGCGTGGCACATGCGCCGCGTCGCGGCCAACGAGCCGGTTGCGTCCAAAGATACGCGCCCGCTCGCTCCGCCGGTCGCCGGTCCGACCGAGCCAGTCACGCTCTTCATCGCCGACGATGAGGACGGCACGCTCCGCTCCCAGGGCGCGCGCATCCCTTTACCCTCCGGGCGTCAACAGCGCGCCGAAGAACTTCTTCGCGCGTTGCTTTCCATCTATCTCGACAAAACATCGCCGCACGTGGTCCCGCCCGGGGCTGAAGTTCGCAGCGTATTTCTGGTCGATCCGGGCGTCGCCGTCATTGATCTGAATTCGGCTTTTGCCGACGGACATCGCTCGGGGGTCCTCGTCGAGGAACTCACCATTACTTCGCTGATTCACACCATCTCGGCCAATATTCCCGGGGTGACGACAGTGAAGATCCTGGTCGACGGCAAAGATCGCGAGACGCTGGCCGGCCATGCCTCGCTCGTCAACTTCTACGATGTAAGCGCCATCAACCAACTTGCGACACAATTGCAATCAACTCAGTAGCCCGCGGACGGTGCCTCTGTTACGATTCGGCGGTCGGTGCAATCTGAACTGGACTGGAATTTTGCGCACGTCGAGCATGGCCTTCGGAGAATTTTCAATTGCGGAGATATTGCGATGTCGCACCGCGTCTGCCCTTGGTGGCTCGGCTATTTCCTGATTTCGCCGTTTCGACGTTGGCGACAGGATCCGAGCATCATAGTGAATGGTTTTGTACGGGAAGGAATGACTGTCCTTGAACCTGGGCCTGGGATGGGATTCTTCACGCTGGATCTTCTTCGAGCCGTGGGACCGGCGGGCCGCGTCGTTGCCGTCGACATTCAACCGAAAATGCTGGCCCGGCTCCAACGGCGTGCGTCAAAGGTGAGACTTGGCGGCCGCCTCGACGCACGACTAGCTTCGTCGCAGTCCATGCCACTCGAGGACTTGCGTGGCGCCGTAGATTTCACCCTGGCTTTTGCCGTGGTTCACGAATTTCCTGACGCGCCCGATTTTTTCCGTCAAGTTGCCGCTGCAAGCAAGCCCGGAGCTTCGGTAATGCTGGCAGAGCCTTCTGGCCACGTTAAGGACCCCGAGTTCGAGAGCGAACTGACGGCTGCGTCTGAATTCGGTTTCCACTTGCAGTCGCATCCGCTTATTCGCGGGTACCATGCCGCTGTGCTGGTGAAGAGTTAGCTGAAAGCAGGCCATCCTGTTCGTCGACAAGCGTCAGAAATCGTAATTTACAATTGGATTGTGTACTACCGCTCCGACAATCGCGCGCCCAACCAACTGCGTCCGGTCACGATTACGCCCGACTTCATTCCCACTGCCGAAGGATCGGTTCTGATCACGGTGGGCAACACGCGCGTCATCTGCACCGCTTCGATCGAAGAAACTGTCCCGCAATTTCTGCGCAACACCGGCAAGGGATGGATCACCGGCGAGTACGCCATGCTCCCCCGCTCGACCCTGACCCGCACGCCCCGCGAAGTTTCCAAGGGACGCCCCAGCGGACGCACGCACGAGATCCAGCGCCTGATCGGCCGTTCCTTGCGTGCAGTCGTTGATCTGGCGCGCGTCGGCGAGCGTACGATTCTCATCGATTGCGACGTGATTCAGGCGGACGGAGGCACGCGCACCGCGTCAATCACGGGAGCCTTTGTCGCACTGGGATCGGCCTTGCAGAAGTTGGTTGACGCCGGAACGCTAACTTCAGTTCCGCTGCGCGATTTCGTCGCCGCGGTCAGCGTCGGAATTGTCGACGGCGAAGTCCTGCTTGATCTCTGTTACGAAGAAGATTCGCGCGCCGATGTCGACATGAACTTCGTCATGACTGCTTCGGGGAAGATAGTCGAAGTGCAAGCTACCGCCGAGCACCATCCCTTCGACGACAGCCAGTTTCAGAAGATGTTGTCGCTCGCCCGTGAAGGCGTGAAGGCGCTGATAGCCAAGCAACAGGAAGTCCTAGCCGGGCTCACTGTGGGCAAGAAATAAGAACATGTCGGGACATTGTCAAAGTGGGAATCCCGGACGAACACCCATCTTCTTTGCGGTGGCAATTTCTACTTCCTCATTACCGCATCCCAGTTCGTCACCAGCGTCAATGGGATATTGCCGATTGTCGGAGCGTCGCCGTTGATCAAGAACTTTTGACCATCCTGTGTCACACCGTAAAGTCCCAAGCGATATCCGACGCCAAAGGTCTGGAACAGCGCGTGGGGCGTGCCGAGCCGTAACTCCTGCCCAAGTTCGGCAACATCGACCGCCACGAGAGTGGAACTCTGTGGCGCGAAAAAAAACAATTCCTTCCCATCTCCGCGCCACGAAGGATTCGTGCCGCCCCCGGTAGAGACGTGATACTTGCGTGCCCCATCAGGAAAACTCACGATATAGACCTCGGGTTGTCCCGGCTCGCTGGACGTGAAAGCCATCCACTTGCAATCCGGAGAAAACACCGAATCCAGCGCGTCAAACTGCGATTGCACGAGTGGGAAAGGCTTGCGATCGCCAAACAGCGGCAACCCCCAGATTTCGCGCTTTGACTGAGGTGTCCGTTCCCATCGCATGTAAGCGAGATAACGGCCATCACGACAGATCGAGCGCGCGCTCTCATTGAAACCTTCGGTCTCTAAAATCTTCTCGGGATTCTGCCCGTTCAAGTTCTTGCTAAAAATGTGCGAATATCCCGTCGTATTGGAGTTGTAAATAACTGCCCGCCCATCGGGTCGCCAGATCGCGCCCCCAGAGCTTCCCGGACCGAAAGTGAAGCGGGTCTTGGTTCCCCGAACTAAATCCAAAATCCACAGATCCGGCGTCCACCAGGTCAGATCATAAATCTCGACAGCCACCTTAGACGAATCGGGAGAAATGGCCGGACGGGCAAAGAAACCCGTCCCAATATTCCCCAGATCCTTTCCAGTTCGGTCCCGCCAGGTGAGGTGCCAACCCAGAGGGTTCGTGAGCGCCGGATAATACAGGAGCGTCCCTGTCTCAGAAGCGGAGAACATCGATGCTGAGTTTCCCCCCACGGCAGCGGGATGGTCGGATAGTGGGGTGGGCTGTCCTTTGAGTTCCGCGTTGCGTTCGTCGAACGGCTGCGCCACCAGGGTCTGCGCCTGAACGTAGAGAAGGTAGCCAGGAGGCACATAAGTGGCTGCGTACCCCGTGTTTAACAGTAAACGATGCTCTTTAGAATCGAGCGAACCCAGGTAGATTCCTGTTCGCTCCTTATCAAAACTCCGCAGAAAAAAGAGGTAACGTTTGCCATCGGGAAGAAACTGCGGCCAGCGGTGACCGTCTTCCAAGTGCTCTCGGTCGAACTCGCTGGCAAGAACCGGTGTACCTCCCTCCGCCGAAACCCGATAGAGACGATCTCCCGTTCCTGGCGTGAACAGAATGACCCCATCGCGGCTCCAACTTCCACCGCGCGGCGTGGCGCTCACGTCGCAGAGAGTTCGCCCATTGCCTCCGTGATCATCCACTCGTTTCAGCTTTCTTTCCGCAAAGTAGCCGATCGCATGGCTGTCAGGAGACCAAAAGGGATGGCTCGCGCCTTCGGTTCCCGCCAGTGGATGCATCGTTTCCGAGTCGACAGCCCTCAGCCACAGCATTACCGAGCCACTCTTATCGCGCACCGCAACCACCATTTGCCGGCCATCGGGTGAGATAGCCGGTGTACCACCTTCCACATCGTGCGAAAAGAATTCGGCATTCGGCGGGGGCAGAATCTCCGACCGGACCGTGAAACTCGCGGGAGCAGGCTTCATGACGGCGATGACCAGCAGCCATCCCAGCAGCACGGCAAAAATCGCGCACGTTCCCCAGGCGAGCCCCGCCGATTTCCACCACCGCGTCGCTGATTTCGAGGTTGAAGCCGGCTCCGCCTCGCCCATCCACAGTAGTTGCAACTTCAGGTCGTGAACGCTTTGAAATCGCTCGTCGGGATCTTTTGCCAGGCAGGTCGTGACGGCGCGATCCAGCGCGGGAGGCGATGCCGGCTGCAGCGATCGGATCGGCTTTGGTTCTGAGGCCAGAATCGCGGCAATCGTCGAGGCTGCAGTCTTGCCTTCAAACGCCTTCGTCCCGGTCGTCATTTCGTACAACACCGCTCCCAGGGCGAAGACGTCACTGCGGATGTCGGCCTCCTTGCCTTCCACCTGCTCCGGCGACATGTACTGGAACGTCCCCACAATCATGCCTTGGGCGGTGAGCGGGCGATCGGGAGTGCTCAGCGTCTGCGTTAGTTGGGAACTGGGGGATTCGGCTTGCGTTAGCGGCTTAGCCAAGCCAAAGTCCATCAGCTTCGCTCCGCTCTTCGTGAGCATAATATTGCCCGGCTTGAGATCGCGATGAACAACACCGCTGCGATGCGCAGCTTCTAGTCCTTCGCAAATCTCGCGGCCGTGGCGCAGAATCTGCGCCAGAGGCAAGGAGCCTCGATGAAGGCGATCCGCCAGCGTCTCGCCTTCCAGATACTCCATGACGAGATAATTCAGCCCGTCCGCGCAGCCGACATCGTAAAGATGACAGATGTTTGGGTGATTCAGAGAAGAGATGGCACGTGCTTCCCGGTCAAATCGCTCTTTGGCTTGCGGATTCTGGGAAAGATGCTGGGGGAGAATCTTGATCGCGACGGTGCGTTCCAGGCGAGTGTCGCGAGCGCGATACACTTCGCCCATACCGCCCGCTCCGAGCGGAGCTTGGATCTCGTAAGGGCCTAGTTTTCTGCCGGAAGCCAGAGCCATCCGTACGCCCCTCAGATGCGCGCCATTATAACTTGCAACGGTGGACTGACTGGGCTGAGTCCTGAGCTATGACTCCTGACTAATCGATCCACACGGTTTTGATATTCACGAACTCGCGAATACCGAACGGGCCGAGCTCGCGCCCGTGGCCCGATTGCTTCACCCCGCCGAACGGAATGCGCGGATCGGACGCCACCATTTTGTTGAAGAAAGTCATGCCCGCTTCGAGCTCGTTGATGAATCGCTCCTGCTCTTTCGGATCATTCGTCCACACGCTCGATCCCAGTCCGAAGCGGCTGTCGTTTGCCAGGCAGATTGCCTCGTCGATATTGTTCACGCGGAACAGGGACGCGACCGGACCAAAGAATTCTTCCTTATATGCCGGAGAATCTTTCGGAACGTTCGTCAGCACCGTGGGCGCATAAAAATTTCCCGGCCGCTTCAGCGGATGTCCGCCGGTCAACACTTTCGCTCCTGCCGCGACAGTCTTCTTCACGTCGCGGTCTAAGTCCTCAACGCCAGAGGGCGTCGCCAGCGGGCCAAGTTCGGTTTTCTCGTCAAACGGATCGCCGATTCGCAGGCTCTCCATCTTCGCCACAAATTTCTTCTCGAACTCATCGGCAATCGGCCCGGCCACGATGAAGCGCTTGGCCGCGATGCAGGACTGCCCGTTGTTCTGCACGCGGGCTTGCACCGCCGTGTTCACGGCGGCGTCGAGATTCGCGCTCGGCATCACGATAAAGGGATCGCTCCCGCCCAGCTCCAGCACTACCTTTTTAATTCGCTTTGCTGCCGAAACTCCAACTTGAATGCCCGCCTGCTCGCTTCCTGTCAGCGTCGCCGCGACCACCCGCGGATCGTTCAGGATCGCATCGACCTGCCCAGCGCCGATCAGCAACGTCTGAAACACACCCTGCGGAAATCCGGCTTCCAGAAAAATCTGCTCGATCGCCAGCGCGCACTGCGGGACGTTCGACGCGTGTTTCAGCAGCCCGACATTGCCGGCCATCAGCGCCGGGGCCGCGAAACGAATCACCTGCCAGAAGGGAAAATTCCACGGCATAACGGCCAGAATCGGGCCGATCGGCAGATATCGCACAAAACTTTTCGTTGCCGCGGTCTGCACCACTTCATCGGCGAGAATCTTCTCGGCATTTTCGGCGTAGTAAGTGCACGCGGTCGTGCACTTCGCCGCCTCGGCCACCGCTGCCTTAAACGGCTTGCCCATTTCGAGCGTCATCAGATGCGCAAATTTCTCTTTGTCGCGCTCCAGGATCTCGCCCGCTTTGCGCATGCGCTTCGCCCGCTCGGCGAACGAAGTCTTGCGCTCCGCGCGAAATGTCTTCACCGCCAACTGCAGCTTCGCCTCGACTTCAGCGTCGGTGAGCGGTTGAAATGTCTTGATCACCTCGCCCGTGGCAGGATTAATCGTTGCAATCGCCATATCCTGGGCCCCTTCCCTGTAGAAAATTGCTCGGCACAGATTGTATCTGGGATGCCCCACTTCTCGCCTCTTTTGCGAGAAGTGATAGCGGTAAGGTTTTGCTTGGGTGCATTTAGATATGCAAGTTCTGCCGATTTCTGCGGTCTCTCTATGGTATGAGATTGGCTACATATATCTGTCGCTGCTTTGTGATTGTTTGTGGATGGGTAGTCATTCTGGTTGCCGCAGCGGTTCGACTGCCTTGGCAGAGCTTGGAAGAGCTCGAGATCACTGACCTTCTGTTGTCATGCCTCACAATTGTATGGCTGGCGCTGACGCTGGTCGCTCTTGGCGCTTACTTCTACCGCGGATGGAGGAGGGTTCCTTCTGTGCCCAACAGGTCGGCATACATTCTGTGGCTTGGCTTCGAGAGCTTATGCACGCTTACGGCCCTGGGCGGACTGGTCCTGTTACTTGGTCGGAACTCCCGGGACAGCATTCGGCAGTCGCGCGAACGCGTATTTCGGCAAGACCTCTTTACAATGCGCGCCATCATCAGCCAGTACGCACTCGATAGGCAAACCCTACCTCGTTCGCTCCATGATCTTGTCGCAGCCGGATATCTCAAACGGATACCGGTCGATCCGATGACCGGGCGAGATGATACGTGGGCTCTGAAATGCTCTGCTGACTCCTCGCACAAGGGCATTGTGGATATTGAGGGTGGGGCATCAAAACAAGCACGTCAAATGAGCCCGAGATGCGATTGAGATATTCAACTTCCGACCGGTCATCACGGTAGATGAGCATTCCTGTATCACCGAGCCTTCCTTCCCAATCCCGAACCCTCACTCCCCCCGAAACCTCCTCTCGACGCCCGATGCCTAGAGCCAAACGCCCAGTTTTGATTACAATGTTCCGTACCTCGTAGCACTCATTTTTGGAGGAACCCTCATGAAGCTCACCCCAGGCAAATTAGCCGGACTTAAAAAAGTTTCCAACGATCGTGGCATCATCGCTGCCGCCGCCATGGACCAGCGCGGCTCTCTGCAAAAATCGCTCGCCAAAGAAAAAGGCGGCGAGGTCACCGACCAGATGATGGAAGAATTCAAAATTCTGGTCGCCGAAGTTCTCACGCCGCACGCCTCGGCCATCCTGCTCGATCCCGAATGGGGACTGCCCGCCTCCAAGCGCCGCGCCAAAAATGCCGGCCTGCTGCTCGCCTACGAGAAAACCGGATACGACAAGACTGGTCCCGGCCGGCTTCCCGACCTGCTCGACCACTGGTCAGCGCGCCGCCTGAAAGAAGCAGGCGCCGATTGCGTGAAAATTCTGCTCTACTACACGCCTTACGATCCGAAAGACGTCAACGAGCGAAAGCACGCCTGGGTCGAGCGTATTGGCGACGAATGCCGCGCCAATGACATCCCGTTCTTTCTTGAGTTCGTCGGATACGAAGAAGGCGCGGACGAAAAAGGCGTCGAATACGCCAAGAAGAAGCCGCACATCGTCACCGAAAGCATGCGCGAATTCTCGAAGGATCGCTACGGCGTGGACGTGCTGAAGGTCGAAGTTCCGGTCAACATGAAATGCGTGGAAGGAACGCGTTCGTTCGGCGGGCACAAGGCTTACAGCAAGAAAGAAGCCATCGACCTGTTTCACAAGGCCGCGAGCGTTGCGACCAAGCCGTTCATTTATCTTTCTGCCGGCGTCAGCAACGCTGAATTCAGCGAGACACTTGAACTCGCGGGCGAATCTGGCGTGAAGTTCAACGGCGTGCTCTGCGGACGCGCCACCTGGAAAGACGGCATCCCGGTCTATGCCAAGCAAGGCGCCGCGGCGTTCCGCAAGTGGCTCGAAAGCGAGGGCGTGAAGAACATCAACAACGTGAATGACAAATTGAAAGCCGCTACGAGCTGGCATTCCATCTACAACGTCGAGCCGGCACTGGTCGGCGCATAGAAAATATGAGGTTGTGTGGCGCGGGCGCCCTCGCCCGCGCTTTTTTGTAGACGGCGATTTCTAGGAGTCCTCGCGTTTTGAAACCCAAAATCCTTCTTTCCTGGAGCAGCGGCAAAGACAGCGCATGGACCCTTCACGTCCTACGCCAGCGCAATGACGTCGAAGTCGTTGGCCTGCTCACCACGCTGAACTCGCAATTCGATCGAGTCGCCATGCACGGTACGCGTCATGAGTTGCTTAAAGCGCAAGCGGAGGCCGCCGGCCTGCCGCTCTGGGAAGTTCCGTTGCCCTGGCCCTGCAGCAATGATCAATACGAGCAGGCGATGTCGGGCGCATGCCAGGCCGCGATTCAGCAGGGAATTTCGATCATCGCATTCGGCGATCTGTTTCTCGAAGACGTTCGCCGCTACCGCGTAGACCGGCTGCGTGGCACTGGACTCGAACCAATTTTTCCCATTTGGGGTCGAAATACGCGCGAGCTGATCGCGGAGATGCTCGATTCGGGCTTGCGCGCGCGAATTGTCTGTCTCGATCCTGCCAAAATGTCTGCTGAGTTCATTGGCCGCGATCTCGACACCGGATTGCTGGCGCAGCTTCCTCCCGCAACCGATCCTTGCGGCGAGAATGGCGAATTTCACACTTTCGCGTACGCTGGTCCGATGTTCTCGCACGCGATTCCGATCGAAACCGGAGAATCCGTCGCGCGCGAACGTTTCGTCTTCGCCGACATTCTTCTTTCCAGTGAGAATACTTCTGCCGAGAAAGCGCAGTGCGCCTAGTGATGCTCGACCGCGCTTGCGATCGCATAATATCCCCTGCGTGCGCGCACGCGCAGAAACGCCAACTTCTTCGGCAGCTGCAGCTTCACGCTGATTCTGTGCCACTTCCCATCTTTGGGCGCTTCCTGCGGACGATAGGCCAGCACGTATTGCGTCCTCAATTCCACTCCGATGTGATGTGCAACCTGGGGCATGTCCACTGGGTTGGAGAGCGTGAACGCGTGTCCGCCGGTCGGCTCCGAGATGTCCGAGAGCAGTTCCGGTCCCATCAATTCTTCCTGCGTGGGTACATAACGGTCGAAAATTCCGATGGAATAAATCATCACGTCCGACTCTTTGACTGCAGCCTTCACCTCGCGCGAGCCATATCGACTGTGATTGTCTCCACCATCAGAAATAATCAGCAGCGCCTTGCGCGCATACTTCGCATCCCGCATTTTTTCCAAACCCATGTAGATCGCATCGAGCAATGACGTTCGCCCTTGGGAGTGGGCAAATAACATCTGTTGTTCGATGTCGGAAGGAGAATTGGTGAAGTCCTGCACTAACCGAGGCTCCTCCGAAAAGGTGATCATGAAGAACTCATCCTGTAGATTCGCAATTTCGCAAAACTGATGGACGGCTTCCTGCACTCGATCCATTTTGTCTTTCATGCTGCCGCTCACATCTACTACGAAGCCCACTGACACAGGCTCGTCTTCGCTCGAGAAGTGCCGGATCTGTTGCGCTTGTTTGCCTTCGAAGACCTGAAAATTCTCTTGGTGCAGCCCACTCACCAGACGATTGAGGTCGTCGGTCACGCTGACTGGCACTAACACCAGGGTTGCGTCACTCCTGAGCACGCGCGCCGACCTGCCGATGGTCACAGTGGAAACGGTTGTGGAACCGACCGAAGCGCGCGGTGTGATGTGCACATCGTTCAGACTTGTTTGGGAAAACGCAAAAACAGAGGTCAAGAAAAGGAAGGCAGGAGCAAGGTTAGCAAAAAGCAGGACACGGGAAACGGCCGACATCTAGCACCGCCACGTTCATTTATTGAGCAAATCGCCCGGCTGGCCACACCTGGTTTCATTGCACTGCAAGTTTGTCGGCTAAACTCGTGAGTGCGGGACTCAATTTGATCCCGTAAATTCAGAGGAAAATTCTCGCCTGTCATCGGTAATTTCACCTATGGAGCAGTCCTATCACGCCTGTCGGTAAATTTCGCGAGCTTTTCTAGAATGAACAAAAATCGGAGGATAACCTCATGCCTGCAACCACGGCGCTCATTACCGGTGCCTCGGCCGGACTCGGCCGCGAATTCGCGAAACTTTTCGCGCGTGATCGCTGCAATCTCGTGCTCGTCGCCCGCAGCGCCGACAAACTCTCGCAACTTGCCGATGAGCTGCAGGTACAGTTCGGAGTGAGTATCAAGACCATCGCGCTCGACTTGGCCGCCGCACCCGCTCCACAATTTCTGTTTGATCAACTCCAGCGCGAATCGATCGTGGTCGACATCCTCATCAACAACGCCGGGTTCGGCGCTTTCGGCAATTTTGCCCATATGGCCGAAGAGCAGGTCCTCGGCCAGATTCAGCTCAACGTCACGGCACTCACGCATCTCGCCCGGCTGTTTCTTCCGTCGATGCTGGCGCGCCGTAGCGGAAAGATCATGAACGTTGCATCCACCGCGGCATTTCAGCCGGGTCCGCTGATGGCCGTCTACTACGCCACCAAAGCCTACGTGCTTTCTTTCACTGAGGCGCTGACCAATGAACTGGAAGGTTCAGGAGTAAGTGCCTGTTGTTTTTGTCCAGGACCGACAGAAACCAATTTCGCTCTGCGCGCCGGAAATGACCGTTCGCGCCTGTTCAAACGAGTGGGCGCGATGGACGCCGCCACGGTTGCTCTCGATGGCTATCGCGGATTGATGTCAGGAAGAACGCTGGTCTTCTCCGGACTTCGCAATCGTCTTGCCGCCGAATCCGTCCGCTTCGCTCCGCGAAAAATGGTTACCGCAGTTTCCCGCTGGGTGAGTGAGAGAGTCGACTAGGACCAGCCGGCGAATATGAGCGATAACCAGGACGGAAAGAAGTATCAGGGGCGCGACTTCGGTGCCGTCAGCTAGTTCAGTTCCAGCGATGCCGTGACCGAAGACGGGTCGTCTAGCGGCGTGACCCGGAATCCGATCTTCCGAAAGATGGATTGCATCGCGACGTTGTCGCGCAACAGTTCGCCGCTGATACGCGTGAACTTTTCCGCGCGTGCTACACGGATAATCTGCTGCAGCAGTTCCGTGCCGAGTCCTTGTCCCTGCCAGCGATCCGTCACCAGCACGGCGGCTTCGGCTTCCTGCCGGTTGCTCAATGCGCTGAGCCGACCCACGCCGATGATTTCCGACGCGCCCGTCTCAGGATTCTTGCGCTCGGCTACCAGCGCTAGTCCGTGGTCGTAATTGCCGAAGCAGATGCGCACCAGCCGTTCGTGCTCCACCCGGGTGCTCAGGCTCAGGGAACAGAAATATCGCAAATACACGCTGCGTTCCGAGAGTGTGCCATGGAAGCGAACCATCAGCGGCTCGTCCTCCGGGCGGATCGGTCGAATTGTCACCTCGGCCCCGTTTTTCATGCGGAACTGCGACACGTACTGCGTCGGGTAGGCGCGAATCGCGCTGCGGGGAAGGTTTTCTTCGCTCATTTCTGGATCATGCAGCACAATGCGCGCATCGAGGGCCACCAGACGCTCTGGCGTCGCCAACAGCGGATTGATGTCGATCTCCTTGATCCAGAGCTGCTCGACCACAATCTCGCTGAAGCGCACCAGCAACGCTTCCAGCGCGTTCATGTCCACCGGCTTCCGCCCACGCACGCCATGAAGCGCGGCAAAGATTCGTGTCTGCTCCATCATTCTTTGCGCCAGGGTCGTATTCAGAGGAGGCAGTGATAGCGCGCGGTCGCCATACACTTCCACCAGATGCCCGCCCGAGCCGAACAGAATCACGGGCCCGAACTGCGGGTCGACGGTGCTGCCGACAATCAATTCGTAACCGTTCAGGCTCAGCATCGGCTGAACTGTCACTCCGAGAAAATGTTCTGCTCCGACGCGCTCGTTCACCGAATTTTGTATCGCCCTGTACGCGTTCCGCACCTCTTCCGCATTCCGCAGCCCCAGCTTCACTCCTCCCACGTCGGTTTTGTGCGAAATCGTGTTCGAGAGCAACTTCAGGACCACGGGATATCCAATCTCTGCCGCATAAGCGACCGCCTGCTCTTCCTCGCGAGCGGCGCGCGTTTCCACCACCGGAATTCCATACCACGCGAGCAATTGTTTGGCTTCAAATTCATTCAGCAGCGTACGCCCGTGTTCGCGTTCTCTCCGCACGAACTGGCTCATGCGGTCGCGAACCTCTGGCCTCGATTCGGTAGCCAGCGCAGGCGTTTCGTACAACGCGCGCAGGTTGTAGGTGTATCGCCACATGTAGGTGAAGGCGCGTGCCGCCGTATCTGAATAAGAAAAAGTCGGAATGCCGAATTCGTTCAGAAGCGCCATGCCCTCGGCCACTCCATCGCCGCCCATCCAACTCGCGATCACAGGTTTGCCGGTGGAGTGCGCCAGCGGCTTCAGCCGATTCGCCACCTCCGTGGGATTCGCTCCTCCATACGGGCAGATGATTGCCAGCAGCCCATCGCCTCCCGGATCCTTTGAGGCAATCTCCACCGCCCGCACGTAGCGCTCAGCATCCGCGTCGGCGAGTACATCGATAGGATTGCCATGACTCCAGTGGGGAGAAAGAAAACTATCCAGCTGATGCACTGAGTCAGGCGAAAGTGCAGCCAACTGTCCGCCGGTGGCCATTAGCGCATCGGTTGCAAGCACGCCCGGACCGCCCGCGTTGGTCACGATCAGGAGTCTTGGCCCTCGCGGCCGGGGCTGCTTGCTGAGCACCTCGGCCATATAAAAAAGATCCGCAATGTTCTGCACGCGCAAAACACCGCACCGACGGAATGCCGCGTCCAACACGTCGTCGCTGCCGGTCATCGCGCCGGTGTGCGAAGCCGCCGCCTTCGATGCCGCCTCCGACCGTCCAGCCTTGATCACGATGATCGGTTTGCTCAGCGCGATCTCGCGCGCCGCCGAAACGAACGAACGAGCGTCGCCAACCGACTCCATGTAGATCAAAATACTTTTCGTGTGCGGATCATCGCCGAAGTGATAAAGCAGGTCGCCCCAGCCCACGTCGAGCATCGAGCCGGTCGAGACGACGGCGCTGAAGCCTACGCGTTCCCGCATGCTCCAATCGAGAATCGCGGTCTGGAGTGCTCCGCTTTGGCTCAGGAAGGCCACGCTGCCCGCAAGCGGCATCATCCGCGCAAAGGTTGCGTTCAATCCGATGTGCGGAAGGAAAAACCCCATGCAGTTCGGGCCAGTCAGGCGCATCGTCCCTCGTTGCAATTGCCGGCTGATCTCCTGCTCGAGCGCTTCGCCGCGCTGGCCCTGCTCGCGGAATCCCGCGGAGATGACTACCGCGGAGCGAACACCGGCATCGACGCAGTCCCCGATCACGCCCGGCACCGCCTCCGCTGGTGTCAGCACAATCGCCAGATCGACGTCGGTGACCTCGCGAATATTTCTATGGGCTCTGATCCCGAGCACTTCCGCATGACTGGGATTAATCGGATAGATCTGAATCGGGTGCCGGCTCTCCCGCAGATTCTCCATCAAACGTTGGCCCACCGTGCCCGGCCGCTCTGTGGCTCCAATCACAGCGATCGAGCGAGGAGTAAACATCGCATCGAGCGGCGCACGTCGCGAACTTCGGTTACTACCGCTCGCGGCAGCAATAGATTGGGGTTTCGGGCTTGAGGTCACTTAGGCGCGTCCTCTGGAAATTGTAGCCGCGCCACGAAGAATTGCAGTGATGCTAGTCTTCATTGTTTCATTAGCTTACAGGAGAAAAACAGAAGGAAAAATCACTCTGCGTTTGACGACACAAACTCCATTCTTGAACACTTTCTCATCCGCGTCAGTGCCTGCAAATACGCGTAATCACAAGCGCTCGTGACGGCAATCACAACTGAAATTGGGGTGCTACAATTCCCTCAAGGGAGGGTGCTCAATGCGCGCCCCTTACGGCTTAAATATTCTTGATAACTGCCTCACTTGCCCGGTGAGGGAGGAACATATCTTTTGCAATCTTTCCGTCCACGCTGGGCAGCGCCTTAACGAAATCAAATCCACCGCTGTTTATCCCAAGGGAGCCATGCTGTTCATCGAAGGACAGCAACCGCGCGGAGTTTTTGTACTGTGCACGGGGAAAACCAAGCTCTCCACTTCCTCTCGCGAGGGCAAGACGATCATCACCAAAATCTCCGAAGGTGGCGACGTCCTTGGGCTGAACGCGGTGATCTCGAGTCATCCCTACGAAGTCACGGCCGAAATGATGGAGCCCGGGCAGGCGAATTTCATCCCACGAGAGTCTTTGCTGCAGTTTCTCAAAGATCACGGGGAGGTCGCCTTGCGCGTGGCCGAGCAGTTGAGCCGCAACTATTACACCGCCTACGAGGAGATCCGCACGCTGGGTCTCACCACCTCGCCGTCGGAGAAATTTGCCAAGCTCCTGCTCTCCTGGTCAAGCAAGAACACGCAAAATGACGGCTCCCTACAAGTCAAAATGACTCTGACGCATGAGGAGATTGCGGAAATCATCGGCACCACCCGCGAAACTGTCAGCCGGCTTTTTTCGGATTTCAAGAAACGCCAATTGCTGCAGTTGAAGGGATCGACGCTGCTGATTCGCAATCGCCCTGCGCTGGAAAAAATTATTCAGTCCTGAGCACTGTGTGGGCGGACGCCCTTGTCCGCCCGCGTTTCTATCCCGCCACCGTCAGCACCGGGCACGTCGCCTGACACACTACTTCGTGCACCAGCGACCAGGGCAAGTGCGCCGCCGTCCACAACGATGTCGTGTGGTTTGCGCCCATCACAATGAGGTCCGCCTTCTGCTCGGTAGCTGTGGCCAAGATACCTTCCGGCAACAAATCGGTTCCGACAACGAACTCCGGTTCCTGACGGACCTTAAGGTCGCGCGGCAGCCAATCCTTCATCCGTTCCACCATCATCTTGTACGAGCTCACTTCCCACTCCGTCAATTCATCTGCCGCGCAGGTTGGCGGAGCATACGCCGAAAGGCTTGCGCTCGTCGCCGGCATGGGCGCCATCATGTGCAACAGCAGCAGCCTCGCGCCGTGCTCCTTCGCTAGCGAAACCGCGACCGGCAGTGCTTTTGCCGAACCCTTGCCGAAATCGGTGGCGAAATTGATCGTGTGAAACTCCGCCGCAGTGCCAACCGCCCGCGGACCGACAGTCATTACCGGGCAGGGCGCCACTCGAAGCAAACGCTCGGCTACTGATCCCATCGCAAGTTTCGTCATGCCACCGCGACCGTGCGTGCCAATCACCAGAAGATCAATTTGCTTCTCTGCGACCAGGCTGGCAATCACAGCATCGGCATTGCCACGGCAAATATTGGTGGCTTCAATGCGATGCTCATGATCTTGAACGACCAGCATCCGCATGTGCTGCTCCGCCACGATGGCTTCCGGATCGACGTTGGGCGCGACCGGGACATCCAGGTCGGGTCCTAACGCATGCATCACGAACAGGTGAGCGTTTTCCCGCGTCGCCAGGGCGAGAGCCTGCACCCATGCCCTTTCTGAACATTCAGAGAAATCGGTTGCCAACAAAATATTGTGGAATGTTGCGGCGGTGGTCATGTCCTTGATCTCAGCGACGGTCATAGACACCTCCCAGGTAACAGCATCAGCGATCTTCGCGGACGATGGGGGCCGCTATCGGTCGGTTCGACGGAAAAGCTGCCGGGAAAAGATGTTGGAAACCTGCGGAAAAGGCCAGAATCGGAGTGTATGCTGCAATTCTCGCTAGGGGAACGATCTTTGCTTTCGACCCACCCCAAACGACGGTGAATTCTTTCGCACAGCGGTCGCACAGCCAAAAGCGCTCGGTCATCCTCGGTCCCACTTCAGCCGCGATCGTATGCATCGCCGGAACCGGAGACAAACGAAAGATTTTTCCCTGATGAAGATACCGGAAGGTCTCTCTGCAACCGGGAGTCGCGCACTTCGCCAGCATAGCAGCGTTCCCATCGCCCGCAATTCTTATAATAGTACGCCTGCCAGAGTTAGGACGTGATTCAAATTACCCGCTCAAATGATTCGTATCACCGTAGCCATTCTCTGCGCGGAGAAGCCTTTGCGAGCATTCTTTGGATGTCGTTGGTTTTTCCCGGAACATGAGCACGTCACTATGCACAGGATAGAATCGACGCTGTAGATTTCAGCAAACTGATGAATTCACCAACTACCGGTATCCAGGTCCATTGCCGCGCGCTTTTGTTCGATCTCGATGGCGTCCTCATCGACTCCACCCCAGCGGTCGCTCGCGTATGGAGTCGTTGGGCGCTCGAACACGGCTTCGACCCGCAGGAAGTCGTGGCCCACGCCCATGGGCGTCCGAGCCTGAGCACGGTCCGTGAGTATCTTCCGAACGCCGACCACGACGCCGAAAATCATGAAGTCGAACGCCGCGAATTGGAAGATCTGGAGGGCGTTGTGCCCTTGCCCGGGGCGCTCGAACTGCTGGACCAGCTTCCCGCCAACTGCTGGACTATCGTGACCTCCTGCACACGCGCTCTGGCCGAAGTCCGTGTGAAGGCAGCCGGATTGCCGGTTCCCGCGTGCTTCATCACCGCAACCGACATCGCACATGGCAAGCCAAATCCCGAGCCTTATCTCAAAGCCGCAGCCCTGCTCGATGTTCCGATTGCAGGCTGTGTCGTGGTCGAAGATGCGCCTGCAGGCGTTCAATCTGGAAAGTCCGCTGGCGCGAAGGTGATTGCTTTTAACACAACCACTGCTGTCTCTGATTTAGAGCGCGCGGGAGCCGACTGGGTCCTGCGCCATTGCGCAAACATTCGGGTCGCCAGCACGAATCAAGGACTGCTCCTCACACTGACTCCCATTCGCTAGGAAGAGAGCTGATCTCCCGAGGCCTGGGTCATAACTAGGATAGGTCGCTTGTCGTAACTGAGTCGGCGTGCCCCGGCACCTTAGAGTAAAGCCTGTACTCCCTCCCTGCGTGATCTGCCTTAGCGAAACCTGCGTCCAGAGGTGATACAAAACAAATGTTGCTGAGTTCGGCGCGCGCTGCGTGTCGATCGGAGATGCCTTATATGCGTTGTCTCGTGGCAATCCTTGCTTTGCTCCTGGCTATGCCTTTCGGCTTCGCGCAACAGGACTCGCCCAAACCTGCTCCCGGCGAAAGTAATCGTATCCTCGGCCCAACGCTAATCGCGTGGTCGGAACTGCAAAAGCCACAACCGGTGCCGCAAAAGCCGCAACCCCTGCCTCCGCCTGAAACGCCCGAGCAACAATCCACTCCGGCGCAGCAGCCGGAACAGAGCCAGCCGGACAATGGACAACAGCGCGAGCCGGATGCGCAGCAGGCCGTATCGCGGACGTTTACCGGGACCATCGCCAAAATCGAAGGCAAGTATGTCATCCAAACCTCCGACGGCACCGCCTACCCGATCGACGATCAGGACAAGGCACGGCCCTATGAAGGAAAGCGGGTCAGAGTCGTAGGAAACGTGGATCGCGCCACCGGCATCGTTCACATCAGCAGCATCGAACTAATCTCGTGAGCCGACGCATTCCGCCAAGTCTTCGGGGTTTAACCTCTGGTTCGGACTACTCTGTTTTGTCTCTGGGCCTCGAAACGTTGAAAGGAGAAATGTCCATGAGATACCGGTTGCTGTTCATCTTCGCTGCTGTCGTCTGTGTTTCTGTGACCGCGCTGGCTGCGCCCTCGCAGAACCAATCCATGCCATCCTCGTCTGCCCAGCGCAACCAAGCTTCCCCCCGTGACGAGGAACGCATTACCCGCGAGATAAGGCATGAGCTTCTCATGCTTCCGTACTTCGGCGTCTTTGACTACATCGCCTACAAGGTCGAAGGTTACAACGTCACCTTGCTGGGCCAGGTGGTCCGGCCTTCGCTGAAGTCCGACGCAGAGAATTCCGTCAAGCATATTGAAGGCATCGAACACGTCGACAATCAAATCGAAGTCCTTCCGCCTTCCTCCATGGATGATGGGCTTCGCATTCGCCTGTTCAGGGCGATCTATGACTGGCCCGCGTTGCAGAAATACGAACTAGGTGTGCAGAAACCGATTCGTATTATCGTCAAAAATGGCCATGTCACTCTGGAGGGCGTTGTTGACAACCAGGCCGACAAGGACGCTGCCGGCATTCGCGCCAATACGGTTCCCGGCATCTTCTCCGTAACTAATAACCTGCAGGTTGTGCCCAACTCGTAAGCACGAATCTGCAATCGCATATCGGTACCTCGCCACGGGGGCAAAAAATTCTCCCATTCCTTCTGCCCCCGTGGTGAAGTCTCTCCCATCCATTTCGATGACCGGAAAATAGCCTCAGCAGGTTCGTATAATGCTTGCGAACTTGTCTTTCCGTTTCGGAGGTCATTCTCATGATCAATCGTCGCACATTTATTGGCACTACCGCGGCGGTCACCGTTTCCACTCTGTTCACGAACAAGTTCGCCTGGGCCGACGAAGAGCATCGGATCGAAGCCATCGGCCTGCAGCTTTACACCGTCCGCAAGAACATGAAGCATGATTTTGAAGGCACACTGGCCAAAGTTGCGTCCATTGGCTACAAGGAAATCGAGTTTGCCGGATATTTCAAGCACACCCCGCAGCAGGTCCGTACCTTGATTGACAAATATTCGCTTACCTCACCGGCGTGCCACCTCGATTACGACGTTTTCACCGATGAGAACCTCCCCCAACAAATCGAATCGGCCAAAGTGATTGGCCAAAGCTATCTGGTCAATCCGTGGATCCCGGAAAAGCAGCGCAAGACCCAGGACCACTGGAAACGCGTGGCAGAAAGATTCAATCACGTGGGCGAACTCTGCAAGAATGCAGGGCTCGAGTTCGCCTATCACAATCACTGGTTCGAATTCATTCCGTTAGAGGGCAAGTTGCCCTACGACACGCTGCTCGAATCCACCGACCCGAACCTGGTCAAGATGGAGATGGATCTCTGCTGGGTCACTGTCGGCGGTGGCGATCCTCTTAAGTATTTCGATCGCTATCCCGGACGCTTCCCGCTGGTGCACGTGAAGGACGTCAAGAAACTGCCCAAGGTCACCGCCTCCGGCGGACGGGATTTCGGCAGTTCGATGAAAGATATGACCGAGGTGGGAAGCGGCATCATCGACTGGAAGCGCATCTTCGCGCAATCTGAAAAGGCGGGAATCAAGCACTACATCGTCGAGCATGACCAGCCCAGGCAGCCTTTTGAGAGTATCAAAACCAGCTACGAATATCTGCGGCAGCTGCGCTGGTAAGTTGTGGGAAAAGAAAAAGCCCGCGTAAGCCGCACAGACTGCTGACGCGGGCTGTTGGCAAATTCGCTAGGAATTGCTCGACTGCTTCATGTCCTCATTCGCCTGATCTGTCGCCTTCTTCACCTCGTTCTTGCTGTCCACCTTGGGATCGAGCGTTTGAATTGTCTTTCCCAGACTCATCTTTCCCAAACTCGACGACTTGCTTCCTGTCCCGGTCGGACACGAAACGCCTGCGGCGGGCGCTTTTCCCGTCATGTCAGCTTTCATGCAATCGAAGCTGAGGCTGAGGTTTTTGCTCACATGCGCCGCCGCCACGCACTGACCCAAATTTCTGAACCCGTCGCAGGCCTGCGTCGCCGGCATGCCAGTGAGCTTCTGAATCTGGCTCGAGAGGTGCGTATTCTTCGAGAGCTGCTGGTCGATCGTCATATGCTGCGTCGACCCCGATCCGCCGCTGGAGTTCGCGTGATCGGACGCGCTGTGGCCCATGGTGCCACCCATGCTGTTCCCCATGCCGCCGCCGTGTCCGTGCTGTGCAAACGCTGCGGTCGCGCACAGCGCCATTGCGATTATCATGAGCGAAAGTTTCATCTTCTTCATTTCTTTCCTCCTAAAGCTTTCACGATTGCAGAGGTCTTACTGCCCGTTTCGCCGATAAAGCCGTGTCGGGTTAAATCCAATGCCGAACGAAACTGCGTTCAGGTCGTAGTGGACACTTCGCGTGTAACCAAGTTCCAGATCGACAGCGCCACCGGGATTGGCATCAATCCAAGCAGAGAATCCGTTGTCGCTCGCAATGCTCGCGCTGCCGCTCGTCTGCTGAGCATTCTGAAAGGTCCGCCCGTGCGGTGCATGGCCGGTGCTCTGTGGCCCGTGTACGACGCGGCTGAAGACCGTCTGCTGGCCCCACGGCGCAATGTCGTAGCCCGCCGCGCCAATGCTGAAAAACTTCCACAGGTCATAGTCCGCGCCTGCGCGGTAATGGCTGTTGAGTCCGAGCGTGGTATAAGGCCGCACAAACAGCCGCGTATCGACAACGGTGTTGGCGATGCCCACTTCGGCAAACGGCGTCAAGCTCTCAAAACCGTGCTCTACGCGGTTCGTCCAGTCAAAAGTCGCGCGCCCGGTGCTGAACCCCAACTTGCTGTCTCCCACTGGAACAAACCCAGTTAGCTTCGAGCCAAAACTTAGAGTCGGGTTGAGAAACTTCAGCCGGAAATCGAGAAAGGGATTGCCAATGCCGTTGTTGCTGGTCGCGCCTGATGTACTCGTGGCCGACGCCCGTACGAAATACACCGGCACACCCACGTCCGTTCCGAAATGGCGATTGAAGTTGTATCCCACGCTGGAATTCAGAACGTAGGCCTGCCCGCTGCTGTCGGATGTTCCCTCGAACTCCAGATACGAAGTGATCCCGCTTTCGCTCTTGGCCGCCGGCGCAACTACCGGTGCCGTTTGCGAGACGCATACGCACGTTACGAACCCGAGCCAGGCAATTCCGAGAACGCTCGTTGTCACAGCAAACGATCGATTCATTGTCCCCCGCGCAGACTTGGAATGTTTGGGGATTCTATGTCCCCGGCTCGCTTGCCGCCATTGGCCAAAGATGTATGAACGGTCGGGCACAGTAACCCTTGACCAAAGTCACCGGGGAGTAATCAGACTCCAACGCCAGGAGGAGATTTGCAGGTAGATAGCCTTTTCGGCAACGTGAGAACTGTCGGGAAGCCAGCGACTTACCGTGCCAGAGGGCCCTCTTGTCGCGGTGTGGCAGGTAAAAACTACCGAGTGGAATTACCCTCGGCCAAACGGATCTTCGAGCGACGGGCTCTGTGGAGTGAACAGTTCGGCTCCATTTTCCATCACGTGCATGTCATCTTCGAGCCGAATGCCAAACTCGCCGCGAATGTAGATGCCAGGCTCGTCGCTGGTTGTCATATTGGCTTCGAGCAGAGTCTTGTTGCCGCGCACAAGGTATGGCCACTCATGCCCGTCCATGCCTATGCCATGACCCAGGCGGTGCGTGAAATATTTGTAGTCCGGGCCATATCCGGCATCGGTGATCACCTTACGCGCCGCGGCATCGATCGCCCCGCACTCCACTGCCGGACGCGCTGCGGCCAGCGCAGCCGATTGCGCGCGATGCACGATGTCGAATACTTTCTTCATCTTGTCGCCATTACTCTGCGGAAGCTTGCCCAACACGAACGTGCGGGTGATATCGGACTGATACCCCTCTACCGTACAACCATCATCGATCATGATGAGAGAAGCCTCGCGCAACACCTGAGGACTCTTCGATCCGTGCGGAAATGCGGTGAACTCACCGACCATAACGCTGGCCTCGCCCGGAAATCCTAGCTTCTCGTAAGCGGCATCGATGAACCGCTCCGCCTTCTGCTGTGTCATGCCAGGCCGCAATGCGCGGTAAACCGCCTCGTACGCTGTCAGGGTCACCTGTGCCGCGAGGCGCATAAGCGCCACCTCATGTGCGCTCTTGATCATCCTGCATCCCGCCGTCACCGGAGTCGCACTCGCGAATGTCGCCTGTGCCGCGGCTTTTGCCAGACCATCGGCAAACACGAAGTGCACCGTCTCTTCAATGCCCACCTTCCCGGTTGCCAATCCGTGTTCTTTCAATCCCTGCGACACCAGCGCATAGGGACTCTCATCTTCTTGCCACGTTCGCAAGTCGCCACGCTCACCCTCCGGAGTGTTGGCTATCTGCTCGCGAGCGCGTCCCTCCTCAAACGCCGGACACACATAAAACCCTGCGCCCTTGGCCGGCAGCACAAAGGCAAACATCCGCTCCCCGCCCCACCAGCGAATTCCGGTGAAGTACTTCAGCGACGTTCCTTCCATCAGCAGGATCGCGCCCAGGCCGTTCTCCACCATGAGTTGCCGGGCACGCTCCTGCCGCTGCTCGCGCTCTTCGCGGGGAATTGGCGTAGCTTCGTCTTTGCGGGATTTTAATTGCGCAATCGCCGCCGGAAGCGATTCGTTATCTCTCGACTCAGCGGTGGACGTGTGCGCCATCGACGTCGTTCTTCCGTCCGGAGCAGCTGAAAAATCGCTAGCGGCCACTCCGCTGCTTGCGGCAACCGCTCCCGCGGCCACTCCGCCAATTTCCAGGAATTTCCTGCGCGAAATCATTGTCTTCTCCAATTACAAGACGGTCATTATATCCGCGCAGTATGCCTCCCACGGAACTGTTCCTGTGCGAGGCGGTGTCATACTGAGTGAGTAGCTTTTGCGAAGCGAAAGACCTAAGGAAGCTCTGATTGAGCCTGCGAAGCAAAATGGGGGAGCGTAGGCAGTGGAAGAATTCCTTGCCAAGCCGCTGCTGGAGCCGACTTGCGTGGGGTCCTTCGCTACGCTCAGGATGACAAAACCAAAAGAGGGAGACTCAATCAGAGTTTCCTAGGCGAAGCGCGACGACGCTCGTTCTTGGCCACACAATTCGGCTGCTCGGATCGCTTCCGCCTTGCCCGCCGCTGTTACAATCGCAGCGTGACGCGCCCATCATCAACGAGAGCCGCCGAGGCGCACGTATCACATTCCGTTCCCCTGCTCGACCTCCGTCGTCAATACGAGCAGATTCGCGAGGAAGTTCTGGCTGCCATCGAGCGTGTGTGCGCCTCGCAGCAATACATCCTCGGCCCGGAAGTCGAGGCTTTCGAGCACGAGATAGCGGCGTTCTGCGGCACCAAGGATGCGGTCGGATGCTCGTCCGGCACCGATGCCCTGTGGCTGGCCTTGGCTGCCGTCGGCATCCAGCCCGGCGATCAGGTGATTACTTCGCCCTTCAGTTTTTTTGCCTCGGCGAGTGCCATTGTGCGCGCCGGCGCGCGTCCCGTATTCGTAGATATCGATCCTGACACCTTTAACCTGGACGCAAAGCAGGTGCAAAATCTTCTACGTGATGAAAAGCCGGGCAAGGTGCGGGCAATCTTGCCGGTCCATCTCTACGGCCAGTGTTCCGAGATGGACGCGCTCTCAATCCTCGCCGAGCAGTTCGAACTCGCCCTGATCGAAGACGCAGCGCAAGCCATCGGCGCGAGCTATCGCACCTCCGGCAATAATCGTGAGCAACGCGCTGGATCGATGGGCCTCGCCGCCGCCTTCAGTTTCTATCCCACCAAGAATCTCAGCGCTTACGGCGAAGCCGGACTCGTCACCACCAGCAATCCCGACCTGGCCGTACACCTACGCCGCCTCCGCAATCACGGCAGCCCTCGCCGCTATCTCCACGAAGAGTTCGGGTGGAACAGCCGCCTTGACGCTATGCAGGCTGCAATCCTGAGCGTGAAGCTGAAATATGTGAATGATTGGAACAATGCCCGCCGCCAGCGCGCGGCAATCTATGGTCGGATGTTCGCCGATGCCGGCTTGGGGAGACTACACACTGCTTCTTTACCGAGAGAACATCAAGTCGCTGAATCTGAATCGAAACTCGCGGCTCACAGCTCAGAACTATCCAGCACGCACCCGATTCAGCTGCCGTCCTGTTCTCCGCACGCGCATCACGTCTTTCATCAGTATGTGATTCGCGCGCACCGCCGCGACGAATTGCGAAGCTTTCTCGCCGAACGAAAGATCGGAACGGAAGTCTACTATCCGATTCCCTTGCACCTGCAGCCTTGCTTCGCGTATCTCGGATACCGCGAAGGCAATTTTCCGCAAGCCGAGCGCGCCACTAAAGAAGTTTTGGCGCTGCCCATGTTCCCCGAACTGACAGAAGACGAGCAGAGGGTCGTAGTGCGAAGCGTGGCGGATTTTTATGGCTGATTTCTATTGGAAGCAGCGTCGCCTCGTTGCTGCCGCGGCTTCATCGGATTCGCGGCCCCAGGCACAGTCTCGCCCTTAGCTAGCAGCTACCGTGCGGGCTCGATGCAGAAGCAAAAAGAATCCGAAGCCTGACGCCGCACACCCACTAGCGCCTGCGGCGTTTGCTCTGCGTTCGCACCGGCACTTCTCCCGGCGCCAGGACCCGCCGCACCATCGGGGTATTCAGCTTGTACTTTCGTTCGCTGACGTTACCGGAGTCGTCCTTCACGCGCAATACGAAAACCGGCAACATGCCTTCTTTATCGAAGGTTTCCTGTGTCACCGTCACGGGCAGCACGCCATCCAATCCGTGCTCGCGATACGCTGTCTCGTAGCGGTGCTTTCGCAGGTTCCAGGTAAAGACGCGCACCTGGTCGAAGTCGAACGGCAGGCCGTCGTGGGGATCCGTCAGAACGCACAAATATTCCGGAACTTTCTTGTCGCCGTCCTGCACCTGATTCAAGACAAAAAACGCGACGAAGCGCTGGCCCTCGGCGTATTGCGCGATGTCGAGAGGTGCATCCACATCGACCATACGCGCCAGCACCCAGCCCACGCGTTTTTGATCGTCCCGCACCAGCCACCAGTCTTCGAGCGCTGGGCCCGCAGGAGCTTTCGCCGCCGCCCTGCCTGTTGGCTTCGCTGGAGCCGCCCCTCCCGTCTTTTCCGCCGTGGCGCGCTGCAGAATCGAAACCTTGGCTCCTGACGCCAGCTGATAAAGGTGTTCCGTCTCGCGCCCAGGCGAGAGATGCAGATTCGTATCGTTGCGCAGAACTCCCGGCGCTTGCCCGGCATCAGTCTGATGCGCTGCGCTCAAGGCCTGGAGCGCGTCATAGGTTTTCTGATCGACCAGGTACCGTTGCTCGATCCACCCTTCCATGCCGCTGGCGGTGCGCACTAAGCTGAAACGTTTCTCGCGCTCCAGCACATCGACACGATCGCCGTTCTTCACCGTTCCCACGCGGTTGTAGACGGCCGCGACCTGATCGCGCAGTGCAACCTGCGGCGCGGAGACGTAGTCCACCTCAAGCACGCGGTGTCCCCGCCGACGACACGCCGAACACAGCAACGCGAGCAGCAACAATGCCACGAGTAGCGCACGAATTTGATGGGAGTGTGAATTCACGACCTGGAAGTGAACTTCTCACTATAGCGCTTCCGCAGGTGAGTTGCGCCGCACGAAGGTTGACGCCGGATGCACTCCCTACGACTTCTTGCGCCGAACTATCGCAGGCACTCATTCGCAGATATAGTGATTCTCAATGCCCCGCGCAGAGACAAAGGAACGATCCCGAACTTGCGATCCCCGATGCCAGCTTGGTGTTCGTGCCGTAGGCGTGTTCCTCGTTTTCGGCGCGTCAGTCGCGGCCTTCGCGGGCATCACCCTGGCTCTTCCCGGAACACCCCTCGACTCCATTTGGAAATTGAACCGAATTGCTTACGCGCAGCTTTCGCAGTTGGGCCGCGCGATCGGCGCTTTGTTTCTGCTCTTGAGCTTTGTCCTCGCATTCGCCGCTGTTGGTTGGTTTCGACGCAGAGCCTGGGGATGGCTTCTAGCCACCCTGATCATTGCCAGCCAGGTCTTGGGAGACTTCGGTAACCTCATCTTCCGCAGAGACTACCTTGGCGGAGGCGTGGGAGTGACCATTGCCGGCGCTTTGTTGCTCTACATCGTTCGGCCGCAGATGAGGGCCGTTTTCTTAACGGAACGAGATGCCTGCAACCGCAACCGCGCCTGACATTCCAAGCGCGCTTCAGTTAACATATTTAAAAGGCCTCCCTGGGCGTTGATTCAGTTCGAGAGCTATGGCATCCAACAGAGAAGTGATTTGATTCGCACAAGGGACGCCTGTCGAATTTATGACTCGAAAAACAATTTTGTCGAACCACATGAATCTTGTGACTCGAGCACTCGCGTCGATTTTATTTCTGACGATAACGTCATCTCTCCTCGCGCAGGAGCCGGTCAATCCGGCGCTGCGCCCACCGAAGGGCGCGAGTGTAGCTATCGTCATCTTCGAGGACCTGGAATGTCCCGATTGCCGCCGCGCCGCGCCGCTGGTCGAAGAAGCGGCCAAGACGTACAAGATTCCGGTCGTACGCCACGATTTTCCGCTGCCCTTTCATCTCTGGTCCTACGACGCGGCCATCATGGCGCGCTATTTCGACACCCACTCGAAGGCGTTAGGCAATCAGTTCCGCGACTACATCTTTGCTAATCAGCTTGAGGTGACCAAGGACAATCTGCGCGGCTTCGCCGAAAAGTTTGCCACCGAGCACAACATCGACCTGCCCTTCGTGCTCGACCCCGATGGCAAGCTGGCTGCACTGGTCAATGCCGACAAGCAGCTCGGCAAGGACATCAACCTGCAACATACGCCCACACTGTACGTGGTGAGCAACAAACGCAGCGGCAAGCCGTTCGTCGAAGTCGTCGACCGCAGCCAGCTCTATGCGTTGATTGACACCATGATGCACGAGTAGCGCGTTCCAGAATCTACTTGAAGTCGGAATTGTCGGTATCTGCGACCACCTTCCAACTTCCATCATCCTGCTTCATGTAGATCGTCAGATATTTCCCCCTGTCCGTCACGGGCTTCCGAGTCTTAGGATCGGTGGTCGTCAGGATATAGGTACCCTGCGAATAGACCATGTCACCACCTTTGGAGGCCACCATGCGGGTGGATTGGAAGGTCGCGGCGAGATTCGGATCGGCAAAATAGGGCGCGACGTTGGCTTTGATGGCCGCCTTGCCGGTCAAGATACCGGTTCCAGCGTAAAGAGCGCTCCCATCCTCCGCAAAGTAACTGAGAAATTTGTCCGCATCTTTAGCGTTGATGTTCTTTACCCATGCCGCCTCGACATCCTTGACCGCCTGCACATCAGCGGCGCGCGTGTCCGGCGGTGGGGCGGGGACAGTCGAACTAGTCGAGCAGCCCAGAGTCAGGAGGAACAAAACAACAGATGCAATCGGCGAGATCTTACGCAGCATGCTTGGCTCCTATTGGCAATCGCACAGCCTACTTGTTCGGAATGACAGCAACCGCTTCGACCTCGACCAGGAATTCCGGTCGGAACAATCGGGACACTTGCACGGCGGTACTAGCCGGAGGATGCTTCGGGTTGATGTACTTGTCTCGAACGTCGCGGAATGCGGACAGGTGAGACATATCGATGAAGTAGCTGTTCAACTTGATCACATCGCCGAAGGTGCCTCCGGCGGCCTCAACGGCGGCTTTGAGGTTTTCAAATACTTGCTGAATTTGCGCTTTGGCGTCATCTTTGCCGACGACATTGCCGGACTTGTCGAGGGCGACTTGGCCCGAGATGAACACGATGGTTCCTCCGCTCACCCGGGCCAACTGCGAATAGCCCACGGACTTGGGCATGGTTGCAGGGATGAGTAGCTGCACACTGCGTTCGTTTTCCATTTCTTGCTTTGCTCCTTGGTCTGGCTGTTTTACCCGTGCACAAAGCCCGCTTGCTCCGGACAGGCACAATACGAGTGGAACGAATAAAAATCTCACGACGATTCTCATCACGCTCTTCCACCTCATTCCCCATGCAGTTTGCAATCCCTGGTTAGATTCGTCCAATTGATTGATGATATGATGACTATTCACAACATGAATTTAGCCTCAATTGATTTGAATCTGCTGGTTGCACTGGATGCGCTGATTTCCGAAGCACACGTTGGGCGCGCGGCCCGAAAAATCGGGCTTTCCCAGCCGGCTGCCAGCCACGCACTGAACCGGCTCCGTGATCTTTTTGCCGATCCTTTGCTGGTGCGTGTGGGATCGCGGATGGAGTTGACGCCGCGGGCGACAGGTCTGCGTGAATCTCTGGCTGAATCTTTGCAGCGGGTGCAAAACCTGCTAGTTGCTGATTCTTTCGAACCTTCGCGAACGACGCGACGATTTTCGATCATGATGCAGGACCATGTCGCCCATCTGTTTGTTCCAGCTTTGGTCAAACGAATGCACGTCGAGGCGCCAAGCGTTCGTTTGGATGTTGTGCCATGGCAGCGGCCGATTTCCATGAAGCCCGATCGCATTCATGCAATCGACCTACTCATTGCTTGCTCCGCAGATGAGATTGCCGGGTTCCACGGCGAGATTCTGTTTGCCGACACGGAGGTTGTGGCGCTACGCAAAGGCCATCCTTCCATAGCACGAATGAAGCACTTGAAAACGTTTCTCGAGTCGAGTCACGTGGCGGTGGTTGGCAGGGGGCAGACGGAAGATCCCGTGGATACCTGGCTTCGAGAAGAGGGGCTGTCTAGAAAGATTGCATTGCGCGTGCCGAGTTATGTGCAGGCGTTGCAAGCCGCGGCCAAGTCCGAACTGGTAGCCTTCGTTCCCAAACGCCTGGCCATTTCTTTGGCCCGCCCTCTATCGCTAGCTGTCCTTCCGCCTCCGATCGATCCTGGGGAATATCAGGAATACTTATTTCATCCGGTGCGGGCAACGCAGGACTCAGGATCGATTTGGCTACGGAAGCTGGTTCTGGAAATCGCCGGGCGGATTTAGCGGGGCCTATTGCGGGCTGCGTGTGCAAGCGTGGACGAATAGGTCCCTTGATTTCACGAACCAATTTTCAACGGTGAAGTCGCGATGGGTGTTGATCCCCGAATAAGATGCCGGAGGCGTTGATCAGGTATTGTTCATCACTTAGCCTCTCAACCAGTTCATCGGGAAATGGAGAGATTTCGCTTTGCAAATACGTAGCTAGCTCGCGATAGATTTCCCGGCGTGCGTAAGCCGCGAGCTCGTTGCGGCGGCGCAGGGCATCCTGAATAAGAGATGCGAGTTCGGGCGTCGCGGCCCGTCGAAGCTTCATCGCGACTGCCGGATAGTCCGCGAAAGAGTTGTACTTCTGCCGCATCCATGGCTCCTCGACGGGCGCAGTGAGTGGCGTTTGGCATACGACGAGGGTGCCAGCAACGCGGTCGCCGAAGCGCTGCATCTGCGGACTGCTCAATACCGACAGTCCTCCCACAAGGTAGGCGAACGGCAGGACATCAAATACGCGCATCAGATTCCGCACCCATGCCTGTTCGATCCGCAGCGGAAGCCCGTCCTGATCAATGACGCGCAAATGAAAGAGGCGTTTTCCAATCGTCTGTCCATTCCAGAAGCCCTCCAGGATTGCACTATAGGCAAACCCGATTGCGAACTCCGCGAGCGTAGTCACCATAAATCCAAAACCTGGCGCTTTCGCGAAGATCCAGTAGACTAGCAGCCCCGCTCCGTTAACTGTGCCCAACACAATAACGGAGTCGAGCAGCACCGCATAGAGCCTGGAAGCGGGTCCAGCCAAGGGCAAGCGAAACAGCACGCCTTCCGGAGTGGCAATCGTCAGTTCAGCCGACGTCGAAGCGCGGTTTGATTGAGTGTCGGTCATTTGGTTTCCACAGGAACACCGGAGCGCGCTTCCGTTCCGAGTTCTCTTCGTCCGATAAATAGCAGATAGATCGTCAGCAGTACGAGCTCTGCTGCGGCGACCGCAACCTTGAATCCGTACGGCAGAACAGGGGCGTGATGCTGAGAAAAGAAAGCTTCCATGAGTCCGGCCCAGACCAGCATCATCGCCAGTCCGGCGACCAGGACCAGCCATTCCCGCATCGACTGGCGAACATTACGGTCCTCTCGCCGGTGCAGCAACAAGCGCGCCAGGTAAAAACCGGCTTGGCCGGCGATCAAAATGGAGGGAATCTCAAACACGCCGTGTGGCAGCAGCCAGGCCGACATGAACAGTCCAAAGCCCTGCCGCGTGTAATGAACGGCTACCGCGCCAAGCAGTACGCCATTTTCGAACAGCAGGAGGGCCGTTCCGATCCCAAACGTCACGCCCAGTGCCGCGGCGAGCAAAGCTACCTGGATATTGTGCTTGATCAATTGCGCTGAGAATGCTGCTTCGGTCTGTTTGGAGTGCCGGTGGCGCCCCTCTCCTTGCTCCTCTTCATGCACGCGCTCGCCTGGATTGCGCAGATAGTCGGCCGGAAGCAGCACATCCACAGAGGCAGGATCGTAGCGCACCGCGAGTCCGCCCAAGGCGCAGCCTAAAAATGTGATCAACATGGCCAGCACGAAATAGCGGGACTGCCGTCGAAAGGTTTCGGGGAACGCCGTGAGAATCCTCAGCCAACGGCGCGGCTGCCAAACTTCAGAGCGCGTGGGCGGAGCATAGTACAGTTCCGCGTAGGCTCGCGCCACCAGTCGCTCGAGATACTGGCGTAGCTCATGCGCCAAACTGCCGTGGGTGACGCGATTCAGGTCGGTGGCAGCCTGCGCATAGAGTTCCTGGAGTCGTTCAGCTTCTTCTGGACTCAGCCGGCGGTCCGGCCGGCTTTCCAACGCGGCGAGCAGCGACTCGAGGTCGCGCCAGCGTGGCCGAGCCTGCGCTTGAAATCGTTCGAGGTCCAGAATCACAAGCGTTGCTCCCGTTTGCTTTCCAGATATCCTTCCACGGCCGTTCGCAAAAACTTTTTCGCGGGAATATAGCGGAGCTGCACATCCAGTTGGCGCAATTGTCGCGCCAGTGCGGCAAGTCGCTGGTTCTCTCGATCACCGGCGAGCGCCGCATATACGTCTTGATCGGTGTTCATATCCACCCCGGGCGAGAAAGCTGGCCTCACGTGAGCCGGCAAGATGCTTGTCATTAAGAGGGCATGGGACGAGCCCACCAATCCAACTCCGCGGCGCAACGAATCCGAAATCGAGCGCTCGGTCAAGTCGGCGAGCAATAAAAGGTAGGCGCGCCGGCGCAGGCGGATTCGAATGTCGGCGAACAACGCCTCGTAATCCGCAGTTGTTGGCAACGGCTCGATATTCAACAGGCGATCACGAAATCGATGAAACTGCGATTGGCCGCTTCCCGCGCGCAGCCAGGATTTCGCTCCATCCGCATAAGTGACCAGACCAAAATCGTCACCTAGTTCGAGTGCGACCGTCGCTCCCACCAACGCAGTCTCTACCGCGAGATCGAGCATCCGCTGCGGTGCACGCGTTTCGGGAGCAGCACCGCCAGCCTGTGCGGCTGGATGGAGCGTAAGCGCAGATGCCCGCGACTGATCCACGACAAAATACACTTCCTGCTTTTGCTCCCATTGGAAGAGCCTAGTAACTGGAGCGCCTCGGCGTGCCGTTGATCGCCAGGCGATCTCCGAGTAGGTATCGCCGGCCTGATATTCCCGCAAGCGCTCGAACTCGCGCCCATGCCCGGTCCAGGGCGTCTGCTGAGATGCGACCAGCAGCCGGTAGACCGGGCTGCGCAGAATTTCCTGCCGCCCGGGCCGCAGGTTCGCATCGATGCGCAGAGGCGTGGCGACATCAAACCACCTTCGCAGGCGCCAGATTCGGAAGTGCGACTGCCGTTCGATGCCAACTCGCGGTGCAGGCCACACTCCCCGCCGAAGTAACGCAATTTCGGACGACCATGGCCAGAGTTGAATCTGTGTGGCAGTTTGTGGGGTCGAACCACCCGTGCCTGAATCCGGCTGAGCAAGCTTCAGCCGCTGAGGGCCGCTCTTCACCCGGATGGCAGTTTCACTATCTTGCGTTGCCGGCATGATTGCCACGCGGATCTCGTTACGCAGCCAGTGCCGCGCGGGTCCAGCCAGCGCGAACTGAACCAGGATGCTCTCCCCTTCGCGTCCTCGAAGGCCTTTCTCCGGCTGCAGAAGAACCGGCGCGCATTCTTCACGCGTGAGCCACAACGCAATCGCGTCATAACTCGCCAGCAACGCCACAGGTATGGCGATCAGTCCGAACCACAGCCATCCGCGCGCGAACCATGGCACAATGCAGGCAGCAACACCCAGCAGTCCTACGATCCACACCAGCGGTTCCTGCGGGCTGAACAGCGATCCCACTGGGAGAAGCGCGATTTGCAGCACTGTCTTACCGCCCACAAGCGTATTGGGCCGTGTTGGTTCTCCCTTGTCCTTCACGGTGAACGTGACCGCTACGTCCTGCCCAGTAATGCCCGCTTGCCTTCTGGTTTCAGCCGTCATGATTTCATCTGCTTCGAAAACTGCTGACGTGTACGCGTGCGGTTTATCTCGGCACTTCGACCGCCTCAAGGACCGAGTTGATGACCTCCCGAATCTGAACGCCTTCCATCTCGAACTCGGGACGCAGCAGCATGCGGTGTTCCAGCACAGGGGCGGCAAGCGTCTTTACGTCCTCGGGCAACACGAAATCGCGCTCCTCCAGGGCTGCCATCGCCCGCGACGCCGACAATAACGCGAGGGTCGCTCGCGGCCCGGCGCCAACCCAGACGGCTGCATGCTGCCGGGTTTGTCGAGCCAGGTTGACGATGTAACCGCTAATGGCATCGCTGACGCGCACGTGCGCTGTTGCCGCACGGAGTTGTTCGAGTTCACCGGATTGCAAAACCGGCTCGCGTAAATCTTCGGCTAACCGCCGCTCCGGTGCATCGCCTGCTGCCAAGAGTCTCGCCAATTCGTTTTCATCTTCTGCTGCGGGATAGTCCATGCGAATTTTGACGAGGAAGCGATCCTTCTGAGCTTCGGGGAGCGGATACGTGCCCTGGTGTTCGATTGGATTTTGCGTGGCAAAGACGACGAAGACCGAAGACAGCGGGCAGGTTTCGCGATCAATCGTTACCTGGCGCTCCTGCATCGCCTCCAGCAGGGCTGACTGCGTTTTCGCGGGCGCGCGATTGATTTCGTCTGCTAACAAGAAATTTGTGAAGATGGGGCCGCGCACAAGCCGGAATTCCTGTGTCCTCAGGTCGAACACGCTGGTTCCGGTGACGTCTGCCGGCATGAGGTCGGGCGTAAATTGAATGCGCTGAAAATCGCCCGCGACCGCGCGCGCCAGTGCTTTCACCAGCAGCGTTTTCCCTACGCCGGGCACGCCTTCGATGAGCGCGTGTCCGCCAGCAAGCAGTGTCACGAGTGCGAGATCGATTGCCTCGTTCTGGCCAATGATCACGCGGCTCAGGGCTTCTCGAACCCGCCGGGCTCTCCCGGTGATCACCGCGAACTCCGCGGGTGATTGTACGGCGGCGCTGCCAGACTGTCCCTGCTCGTCCAAACCCGATACCGGCTCTTCGTTCATGCGATCTGTGCCTCCCAGGCAATCATTTTTGGTTGTGTGTGGAATTGTCAGGGGCCTGGCGGTCGGAACGAGGCAGGCCCTTTGCAGATGCGCGACGTTCCGCGACCAAGTGGCTTAATTCTTCATATCCCGCTAGAGGAGGCTGCGCGAGCGCGGTTTGCAGCCGTGGTCCCCAAAGCGGATCGTCAGAAATGGCGTCCGCATCCTGAGGCCAGCAGCGGCGGAACTGTTGCCAGCACTCCTCGACTACGCGCTCCTTCGGGATGCTTCGTTGAAGCAGGCGTTGTGCCGCGACTCCGTCGGCTTCGGCGTTACGTACGATCTGTACACTGTGGCTGTGCGCCGGACGCCGCACCAAATCGCTGCTCATACTCCAGAGCAAGCCCAATAGGGTTGCCCAGAAAAGCAGAAGAGCGGCCTGCAGGCGATATCGCTGCACCAGCCAAAGCACTCCCTGATCCTGGTGGAGTCCGTGCAAAGTTTCGTCGATCCAGATTACCGATCGTCCACCTGCAAGAAAATCCAGCAGGACAGGGTTGGGATGCATCTTGATCGCTTCATTTAACAAGAACGATTCTTGACTGGCAGCAATGAGTTCCCCATTTCCGGCGCGCCGCATTGCCATATATACATGTGCGTTGGCAGCAGTGCTGGCATTGGTTTCCACCATCCCGCTGTAGAGCACGGTCCACTGCGGGTCGGTTTCGAGCCACGGCGCGTCGGGCGCGAGGTACATTATCTCGCTGTCCGCCGGCATCGCATGCAGATCAGGCGAGGCCCAGGGCGGAGTATGCTCCTGTGCCGTTCGGTATTTATCCGTGACTTCCCAGCCTTGAGACTGGGATTTTAGTTCCCAGCGGGGCTGAACCAGAACGGCGCGTCCGCCGCGTGCAAGGAAATTCTCGAGTCGGCGGCGAAATCTTGTGCCGGTTTGAAATTTTCCATCATAGGTTGTCCAATCATTAGGGGAATAGCCGCCTACGAAGAACGCAGTCGTTCTCGACGCGTCCTGATCGGATAGTGAGTCTTCATCCTGGCCGCGCTTTACCTGGTACCCAGCGCGAGCATAGGAATCGAACAGTAAGCTGGCGCCGTAAGGGTCCTCGCGCAAGCTGGATCCCATGTCGCTCGTTTTGGACTCGTTCTGATGCGCCATGACCAACAAAATTGCGAACACCGCAGCAAAGATAGCGGCAGCCAGCAGCGGGCCTCGCCAGTTGAGCGCGATGCTTTTGTGGGGGCGAGTTTCAGACATGGTTGAGTAACTCCCGCTGATCCTGGCGGTATGCGGCCACTGCCTGTAGCGTCAGAACATGGGACCCGTACCAAACGCGATCGAACTGGCGCAGGCTGCCACGCAATCTTTCGGGAATTTCTGCTCTCGTCTCAACGGACGCTTGCGGACGCCTCCGCCAGCGTCGCGTAAACTCGTCGAGATATTCGCGATTGGTGCGATCACGGCGGATGGTCAGCCATTCGCGCTGGGCCAATCCTGCCAACAGACCGAAATACGCAGCGCGCAGGGCGAAGCGCAATTCGCCCTCACCTTCCAGCTGACCTGCCAATGCGAACCATTCGTCTTCGGAACGCACGCTGGCCAGGGCACCCTCGCTCAAATCAGGAAGTGGCGTAATCGCCTGTGGGATAGAAAGCGAGGCTGTTTCTTTTTGCCGGCGCAACCAAAAGAGCACCCCTCCTATGACGAGAGTCAAAATCGCGATTAGCCACAGCCACATCCGAAGGTCCTTCAATTGCCACGGGCGGCCCTTTTCGTCGCCGAGATTCAGGCTGCGGGGCCACAGCTTGTGTAGAAAGTCCGTAAACGCATCCCATGCGCGCTCGATGCTGTGCTCGATTTTCGCAAGCAGTTTGTCAAACCAGTTGGGCGGGGTCGGGTGTTCGGCGTCGTGCCAGCGATAAATGGCGCGTTGCGACTCGGCGTCCAAAGCTTGTCGCAATTTTTGGACCCGTGCCTGGCGTGCGGGGTCGCCGAGGGTCTCTGCTCTATTTGGCGGTGGCGGATTCTGCTGTGCGCGCGCGGCCGGCGAAATTAAAGAGAGAATGGCAATCAGAACCATCAACGCGCCGATCACCTTGCTGGCTACGGTGGACGACATCATTTGGGCCTTCTTTTGTTGCTCGCGTGGCAGGGACGCCAGTAGCCCTCGCAAGTCGTCGCCTTCGCGCCTCGATTGCAAATGTTGATAAACAATGACGAACGAACACTTGACGATGGGATCAAGAGCGAGCCATGCGCCCGAGAATAGCGAAAGCCAAAACGCGGAACTTTGGACCAGCGAGAATATCCCCATCTGCGTCGACAAGAGTGTATTCACCCCAAAAATCGAATGCAGAAGCTGCGGGACGAGAAGCGCAATGATCAGGCCATTCAACCAAATGGCAATCCAGAAGGGAATGAGCATCAAGAGCAGGAGTACGCTGCTGCCGAACCATTGACTCGCAATTGCCAGGCAGCCGCGGATCGAGTGGGTTTCGGCACCATCGTCTTGCGCTTCCAGGCTGGCAAATTGACATGCACTGTAAAACCACGATCCCACAGCGAAGGTTGGCAGGGTGGCTAAAGCACCGGCGCTCAGGGCGATCTTCCACGCAAGCAGGCGCCCCACAGCTGCTACCTGCGCGGTGGCACCCACTATTTTTGGTTTGGGCGCGCCAAAAGCTCGCTCGCGAACCCGTCGCATGTAACTGGCTATCATGCATACTCGCAGAAGATAGAGCACGGCGAGTAGTACCGACTCTAGCAGTAAAACTTCATCGGATAGCCGTATCTGGCCGTTCAACACCCAGATTGGAATAAAGCAGAAGATGAGAGGCATGCTGCCAGCGTAGTAACGCCATGCCTCAGTTCCAAACGTTGATCGGAACAATACGAATCCGCGTTCCAGTGCTTCGAGCGAGTTCAATCGGTTCCGCCGAACGCGCAGCGGGACCGCGCGTGCTGGTAGCGGAGGGGCCGGAGCAATTGTGGATTCACTCATTTGTTTTGCTCTGGCAGGCGGTCACCAGCGACTCGGTCGAGATTCAGGTGCTGTTCCGGCGTGTTCACCCGCCATTGCAGCATCGCAAATATAAGCGCCGTGAGCGAAACCAGCGCGGCAAGTCCAGCGAATACTTGCCGGAAGCGGCGCGCTATTGACAGTTTGGGTGCGGGCGGACGCGCCATCCGGCGCAGACACGGTGGACAGGCGAGCTTGCCCTCCTCGTCGGTAACGCATTCACGGCAGAATGTTCCACCGCAATGTGGACACCGTGCGGCCGCTTCACGTAGCGGATGAAATAAGCAGCGAGCATGGCGCAAGCTCGTTGTGGGCACCGTTGGCGTCTTAGAAACCATGGGTTTGTGAGGCATCCGCAACGGAAGGGGTCGCGAGAGGCACGGACCGCCTCATCGATAATTGCCAGGACCTTGCGAGCGCGACGTGCTCGCTTGACTAGCGGAAGGTCGACACTAACTCCGGTGGCGCGAACACGCGCCTGCGCCGTCTGACCGAGCGCGAGTTCCAGCACTAGCCATCCTAGAGCGATGCCAGTGAAAATCTCGCCGGCGGTGGAATTCGCCCACTGCCAAAGGGAAGCGCCAAGAGCTGCAAGCAACACGAATGGAATGAGTAGGCGAAGTGGCCATAGGCGACTGGGCCAGACCACAATGGATTCCAAATCGCGCAAATAAAACCGGTGATACTCGACCACGTACATCGAGCGCTTGGCGGCGAGTAAACAATCGTCACTCAAATACCACCTGGTTCCACCGGCCAGATTGCCAACGCGCGAAATTTTGTGGAAGCGACTTCTCAATCAATGCCTCCTCGCCAGCCATCGTATGTAGAAGGAACTGGCGAGCAGCAGGGGGAGCCAGACGAGTCCAATGTAGGACATCCAAAAACGCCAGCCAGAGCGGGGAATCAAGTACGATCGCGGCGCCTTTCGATACTTTATGTGAAGGAAGATCACGGCCGGCATCGCCACCACGATGCTGGGCCAAACCAGAATCCAAATCCACCCGACTGTCAGGGCAACGGAATCGTAGAGCACGTCGCGATATCGCCATTCCGACTTGCCAGTTTCGGCCCCGGAATCGGCACGACCACGCTCGAAGCAGGTGGGGCAAACGTGCTCTACTCCCAACTGCAAATCGCAGAGGGCGCAAACGAACCGGCCGCAGCGGTGACAGCAAGCCTGAAAAGCCTTGTCCGGATGAAAGAAGCATGTCGCCTGGTCGGAAAGCGCGGTGGCTGCATTGATGGTCTGGCGAACCACTGGCCAGACGCGGACCTGCAGCCATTTTTGACAATAGGGACAACTTTGCCATCGGGAGTCCGCCGGTATGTCTGCGGAACAGTGAGGACAGGCGACGGCCCCAGATGCAATCGAGGATGACGTCGGGTCGTTGCTTGCTAAAGAGCCCGTCGGGCCGGAGCCGGTGGTGAAAGGATTGATGCTGAGGTTCAAGCTACGCTCTGTTGTAGATCACTCTGGTGTCACACACCCGGTCATGCAAGGCTCGCTTCTCATCGTCCACTCCGAGCATGATCGAACTAGTCGGCATCATGATGAAATTCAAGTAGGGAATGCCACTGGTAACCACATTCCACATGAAGAAACGCCCGAAGCATACGCCCCAACTCAGGTTGCTGCCATTGGACCGGACGACCTTGAGTCCGCAGGCCATCTTCCCGAGGGTTGCACCGCGATATTTCAGCAGCAGAATCTCATAGCACGCTCCCACGAGATAGGAAAATACATAAATCGTAAGAAAACCGGCTGCAAACATCGGGTTCGGCGCGCTTGGTGCTTGCCTCATGGCCCGGAGTAGATTCGGTAGCAGCATAGCGGCGAGGATCGCGAGAGGGACCAGAAGAATCAAGCCATCAATCATGCGCGCGCCGAAACGCATCCAGAATCCGCCATAGTGCCAGGCGGATGGCGATGCCCCAGCGCCGCCGCTCGCCATGACGCGGCTCAAAAATGCCGGCTTGCAATCGGCACACACCCAGTTTCCAGCGATCTGCACCAATTCAGACTGCGCGAGAGCCCGTCCACATTGCGAACAGGTCAAAACTGTCTGGACCGGGGTTTCTAGGCTCATTGGGGATCCTCCTGGCGAAAAAAGCCGCACTAAGCCTAGCGCAAGCGGCTTCCCGCGCCAAGTACTAACTATTCAGCCACGAACATCACAAACACGGCGGTTTCGTTGGATACCTCTCTCACCTCACTTGGGACGCTTTCGGGAGTAACCCCACTGCATGAATCTGGGATCACGGCGTATTTGGGCAGCGATTCGCCCGTCATTGATTGGAATAAAGATGGTTTATTCCGGTTATCTCCTAGACGGGTCAAAGCGCCGTCAAGAAATGTTGAACAAAGCAGGATCTGGCATCGACCGGTGTGGTCGGGGTGCGGCTTGAATGTCCAATCCGGAGTGGTCTGCTTAAACTTCAGCGCCGCGGTGGCGACTGCATTGTTTCCGAACTTGCCTCTGGGAGTGTGGACATTCGATTCGAGGTGCTCACATGTTTGAAGGACTGTTTCAACCTATGCATCTGCTCGTGATCTTCGGCATTGCCTTGCTGGTATTCGGCCCCAAAAAGCTTCCCGAACTTGGGAAGGGCATTGGAGAGGGCATCCGTGGTTTCAAGACGGCGATGAAAGAAGAGGAAAAGCCTGCCAAAGCCAGCACGAGCCTTCCTGGAAATCAGAGCTAACACGGAAGATATCGTGGGCATTGCAGATCAACACAAATCCTATCCCCTGAATGAAATGTGTAAAGATCGATGAGCCATCCGCGTATTCTTGGAATCGGAAAAGCGAATCCGCCCCTCCGCCTGACTCAGGAAGAAGCCTTTCATGCTGCTGGCTATCAAAGCGAGCGTGTTCGGCAAATTTTCTTGAACAGCGACATCGATTATCGCCATTTCTATTTCGATGGAGAATTGAGCCGCAAAGAAAGTTCCGATCAACTTCACCAGCGTTACCTGCGCGGCGCCATGAAGACCGGCTGCCAAGCGATTCTGGACTGCGTGACTGCAGCCGGAACCACGGTGCAGGATATCGACTTCCTGGCTGTATGCACCTGCACCGGCTACGTCTGTCCTGATGTCGGAAGCCGCCTTATCGCACACATGGGGTTCAGCAATAAGGTGCAGCGCGCCTCGATCGTGGGTCTCGGGTGCGCAGGCGCCATTCCCACCTTGCAGCGTGCAGTCGACTTTGTACGCGCAAATCCCGGACGCCAGGCACTGATGTTGGCTGTTGAGATCTGCTCCGCCTGCTTCTACGTCGATAACACCCTTGAAACCGTCGTCGGCAATGCGATTTGTGCCGATGGTGCCGCCGCTTTCCTGCTCGGCGCGGGGGAGAAAGCTGATCGTCGCTATCCGGAAGTTGTCGATTTCGAAACTTTCATCGATACCGAGCAGATCGAGCAAGTCGGACTTCAACAGCGCGACGGTAAACTGCGCATCGTGCTGGGAGCTTCCATCCAGCATCTCGCTGCTCCGATGATCGAAAACGCTTTGCAGCGGTTGCTGGAGCGTCACGGACTCTCAAAGACGCACATCGCCTTCTGGGTGGCTCACCCCGGTGGACGAAAAGTGATCGACAATGTGCAAAGGCATTTCAGTCTGACCGACGAACAGTTGAGCTTTTCTCGGAAGATCCTGCGAAATTACGGCAACATGTCATCGCCGACAGTGATGTTTGTCCTCGATGAAATCGTTCGCACCGGGAATCCGCAGCCGGGAGATTGGGGAGTGATGATCGCCTTAGGCCCGGGAATGGCCGCCGAACTCGCATTACTCCGATGGTAGCTCGACCAATGCCGTTGTGGCCGGTGCTACGGTCTTTATACAGAGCAAGCAGAAAAGGATTGTTGGCGGAGTTAAAGCCTCTTCTGAAAGAGATACTATGGCCGCCGCGCATCGCAAATACGGCCAGTCCCGCCCCTCCCGTTCTGTTCCAACTAGCCTCCGGTTACTGGTTGTCCCAGGCAATTTACGTTGCTGCCAAACTCGGGATTGCTGACCTGCTGATTGGCGGCCCGCAGTCGTGTGACTCACTCGCGAGCGCTACCGGATCAGATCCCTCGGCACTCTACCGATTGCTGCGCGCTTTATCCAGCGTGGGCGTGTTTTCTCAGGTCAGCACGAACTGCTTTGGTCTGTCTCCTCTAGCGAGAGGCCTCCAGAGTGACGCGCCAGGATCTCTCCGAGCGATGGTGATTACCATCGGGGAGATTCATTACCAGGCGTGCGGCAGCCTTCTGCATAGTGTTCAGACCGGATCTCCAGCCTTCAACCAGGTTTTTGGAACGAGCTTGTTTGAATACCTGCAGCAGAATGTCGAAGCGGCCGATGCGTTCAATGGCGGCATGACGAATCTGTCGTCGATGCTGGCCTATGCAATTCTGATGGCCTACGACTTTGAGAAAGTCTGCTCGATCGTCGATGTCGGAGGGGGAGAGGGCGAACTGCTGTTGAAGATTCTTGAGTTGAATCCAAAGATGAAGGGTACGGTCTTCGATCTTCCAGAAGCAATCAGGAACGTAAGACCGGAATTCAATGGCAACGGATGTGGAGGGCGATGCTCCTATGTTGCGGGAGATTTCTTCACAGCCGTTCCCATCGGATCCGAGGTGTACCTTCTGTGCGGCGTGATCCATGATTGGGACGACACTCACGCCATCACCATACTCAAGAATTGCCGCAGCGCCATCACTGCGGAGGGAAAACTATTGATCGTCGAGATGCTGGTGCCGGAGTCGAATTCAACGTCTTTTAGCAAGCTGCTCGATTTGAACATGTTGGTAATGAATGGCGGCAGAGAGCGCACACGATCGGAGTTCTCCGCGCTGCTCGACGCGGCCGGATACCGGGTCGCGAGAGTCATCCCAACGATGGCTCCTCAGAGCGTCATTGAAGCCGTTGTCAAGTAGCGGATCGCAGCGGGGGAGTGGTCCGCTTGAGAAATACAAACAGACTGTAATGGATCGCACCGCTTAGGTGACAACGAAGCAGTGCTCGATTGAGTTATCGGATCATCGATGCTCATCGTTCACTTTGACTTATGAGGTTCACGGATTCGCAGCCGGCCACGAAGCGCTGGCCGACAACCTCATCCAAATCAATGGCATCCCACCTCGGCACCCCATAGTCTGCCGAGGAGCAGGTCTATCCAACGAATCCCGCTTCTCCGTAGCTTCCGGTGTCCTTGTATGCGCTTCTCGTTCTTAGTCGTTCTTCTGTTCGGCGCGGTGTGGTTGCAGGCGCAATTGGCGCCAAAGGCCGCACAAGCTGCGTATGAGGGTCAGAATGTCAGCGCGATCTCGTTAATTGCGAATCCGCACCGCGATCTGCAGCCGCTCTGGGCGGTCGTTTCTCAAAAAGCGGGTACACCTTATTCCAACCAGCAAATCACGCAGAGTGCCGAAGCCCTGAAAAAAGCCGGTGGGTTCCCGGAAGTGCACGTCAATGTCGATCCCGATATAACAGGTCTACACGTCAGCTTTCTTTTGGAACCGGCGTATTACATGGGTGTCGTTGGGTTCCCTGGAGCTTCAAAAGATTTCTCCTACACAAGTCTGCTGCAGGTTGTGAACTTGCCTGATGAGGATCCCTATGATCCATCCCGGCTTCCAGTGGCGGAACAGGCACTGATTGAATATCTGCATCAACATGGATATTTCCAATCCAAGGTCCGCAGCGAGACAAAGATTGACGACAATCATCAGATCGTCAATGTCGATTTTGTTATCGAACTTGGCAAACGAACCCGCATCTCTTCGATCAGAATCGATGGTGCGGATCAGCCTGAGGACGCGAGGCTATTGCATGTGGTCCGCTCGTTGCGGGCGCGCCTCTCGGGCGGCCTTCTGAAACCCGGAAAGATCTACGATCTCAATCGTCTTAACCAAGCCATGGCTCTCATGAAGAAGACACTTGCACGGCAACACCGGTTGGCGAGCAGTGTCACGCAAAATCCCCCCGAATATGATCCAGCGACGAACCGAGTCGCGGTGTCATTCCAGGTCAAGGTTGGACCCGTGATTACGCTCCGAACCACCGGGGCACGGTTGAGTGTGGTTCCTTTTCTCGCGGGACGCCGGAAGCGGCTACTGATTCCCGTTTATTCGGAGGGAACGATCGACCGCGACCTGGTGGAGGAAGGGCAACGCAACCTCATCGACTTTTTCCAGAAGAAAGGCTTTTCCGATGTGAAGGTCAGTACGGAAGTTCAAAAAAAGCCAGATGAGGTGCTGGTTGTTTATCACATCGATCGCGGTCGGAAGCACAAAGTTGACCGGATCCTGTTCAGCGGCAATTACCACATTTCTCCAAAGGAACTGCAGGAGCAAGTCGCGGTTAAGAAGTCCCACATCTGGAGCCACGGGGCAGTCAGCGAGAAATTGTTGAAGCAGAGCAAAGACAACATCGAAGCACTCTATCGTGATCGGGGTTACGAAAAAATCAAAGTAACTCCCCGGACAGTTGACCGGGAACCGAAAATCGATGTCACTTTCGATGTTGAGGAAGGCCCGCAAACGCTGGTCGATGACGTCGAAGTCACAGGCAACCAGCACGTGCCTTACGACGCCCTCACGGCGCCGAAAGGATTTCAGCTCCGCCCAGGTGCACCGTTCTCGCCACGCAAACTTGCCGAAGACCGTAACCGCATCGAGGCAAACTATTCAACCCACGGATATTTGAACGTCGACGTGAAGGCTTGGGTGGATCCGCTGTTGAACGATCCACAGCACGTTTACGTTACATATTCTATTGCAGAACACCAGATGGTGCGGGTGAGCCAGGTCCTCTATCTGGGGCAGAAACAAACACGCCCGTCACTCATGGCCAAGACATCCAAAATCCCCCCCGAGACTCCGATGAGTCGCACGCAGCTGCTGCAAGCCGAGAGCCGCTTATATGACTTGAACGTATTTGATTGGTCGAGTGTTGGGCCGCGCAAGCCGATTACCGATCAGAATGATGAGATGGCCTTGGTAAAAGTGCACGAGGCAAAGCGCAATGAACTGACCTACGGTTTCGGCTTTGAGGTTTCTCACCGCGGCGGAAATATACCCGGTGGAACGGTAGCCGTTCCGGGAGGAGGCGCCACAATCGGGCTGAATGGGCACCAAATCGCCCCGAGCCAATCGACTTTTGCAAGCCCCCGAGGGCTGCTGGAATATACGCGTCGAAACATGCGTGGCTTGGCTGAGACGGCGAGCGCATCTTTGCTCTTATCGCGCCTCGATCAGCGGCTAACCACGACCTATGGGCAGCCTCACTTCATCGGATCGCAGTGGCAATCTTTAACGAGCTTCTCGCTGGAACGAAACAGTGAGAATCCTCTCTTTACCGCCGGGCTTGGAGACGTATCTTTCCAGGTGGAGCGGGTCATCAGTCCAAAGAGCAATACGCGACTGCAAGTGCGTTATGACTTCAACAAGACCGATCTGTCACACATTCTGGTTCCGCAGCTGGTGCTTCCGCAGGATCGGAGTGTGCGCCTGTCTACGGTTTCAGCGACAATCATCCGCGATACGCGAGATAAGCCACTGGATGCCCACCACGGTTCATTTGCGACGGTAAATCTCGGCATCACTCCCACGGCTTTCGGCTCCAGCGCAAATTTCGCCAAGTTATTTGGCCAATACGCCTACTACAAGCCGCTTCACTCCATCATTTTTGCCAACAGTATTCGACTCGGTTTCGCCAGCCCCTTTGCTGGCAGTTTTGTGCCCACGAGTCAGCTGTTCTTCTCTGGCGGCGGCACATCGCTGCGCAGTTTCCCGATCGATGAAGCCGGCCCGCAGCGGCTCGTACCGTTCTGTAATGTTCTGAAGGGGCAGTCAGGCTGCGTCAACATCACGGTGCCGGTCGGCGGCAAGCAGTTGCTCATTCTGAATTCCGAACTTCGTTTTCCTCTTTACATTACTAAGGCACTGGGCGGAGTGGTCTTCTACGACGGAGGCAACGTGTACAGCGCCATTAATCTGCGCTCGCTGGCCAACGATTACACGAATACGGTTGGCGTTGGCTTGCGCTATGCGACGCCGATTGGCCCTATTCGTTTTGACATTGGCCACAATTTGAATCCGGTACCTGGAATTAAGCCATGGCAGTACTACATCACGGTGGGCCAGGCATTTTAGGAGTTTCATGAAGCTGCGACGCACATTGGGTTGGACATTAGCAGGAATCGCCGCACTAGTGGTCCTGGTGGTAGCGGCAGGACTTATTTATCTTCGAACGAACAGCTTCAGGCAGTTCGCTATTCGCGAAATTGTTGAACAGGCTGATCTCGCCACCGGCGGCAAGACGGCGATTGGCAGTTTTGATTTCGCATTGTCGAATTTGACAGCTCATCTTTACAACATCACGATCCGAGGCACTGAGAGCACCGTTCAGCCGCCCCTGCTACACGCCGACAAGCTCACGGTCAGCTTCAAGATCATATCCGTGATTCATCATCAGATTTCACTCAGCGGGTTGCTTGTCGAGCATCCGGCTGTATTCGTTAAGGTCAGTTCGAACGGAGAAAGCAACGTTCCTACGCCTCCGCCCAGCAAGAGCAGCAGTCACACCAGTGTCTTCGATCTCGCGGTTAGGCACGCACAGCTGACCAACGGGGAAGTGAACTACAACGACCGTAAGATTCCTCTGGACGCCGACCTGCACAATCTGAGCGCAAACATTCGTTTCGAATCACTAGACAAGCGCTATGTTGGGACGCTTTCCTACGATGATGGACACTTGCAATATGCCCGAAATGCTCCTCTCTCGCATGATCTGAACCTGCAGTTCAGCGCGACGCCGCAGCAGTTTGATCTCAAAGAGATGCGCATGATGGTCGGAACGTCTGAGCTGACGTTGCAGGCTCACGCGTCAAATTATTCCCAGCCGGTAGCGGAAGGTGAGTACAAGATCCGAATTCATACTCAGGATTTTGCTGCGATGTCGCCGTCGGCATCGCCCGCGGGCGATGTCTTGTTAGCGGGCAGGCTTGCCTATCGCTCGAATCAAGATCAACCACTCATCCGGAACGTTGCGATCGACGGGCAGGTTGCCAGTGACTTGCTCACGGCCGTTGCATCGGGGAGAAAAGTCGAGCTTCGACGATTGCAGGGAACCTATCGCCTGGGCAATGGCAACCTGAACCTCACTGGTTTCAGCGTTGACACGTTGGGCGGCTGGATCACCGCGAACGCCGAAATGAAACATTTAGATGGCACTCCAGATTCGCGGGTTAATGCGTCGCTTTCCAACATTTCGTTGAAAGCTCTGCAGAGGGAAGCCGGAACCAACGGAATGGAAAGGGCCTCCATTGCTGGAACGCTACACGGCGAGGTCGATGCAGCCTGGAAGGGAAGCGTAAGCAACGTGCGCGCGCATTCCGATCTGTTTGTACAAGCTCTGGCCAGAAACCCATCGAATAGATCAGCGAAAGAGGTGCCGGCTCACGGCGCGCTTCACATGGATTACGACGGCCCGAGACAGTCCGTCCAGGTGCATGACACAGCCTTTCAAATTCCGACAGCAACGGCGACAGCTGAAGGATCGATCAGCCGTCATTCGAACCTGGTGATACATGTTGTCGCAAACGATCTGCATCAACTTGCCGCGCTGGCGTCTTCGTTTGGGTCTGGGGAGTCAAAGCCGCTAGCGCTCTCAGGCGCGGCAAACTTAACCGCTACGGTGCAGGGTACGATGCAGAAGCCGACGGTGAACGCCCAGTTGGAGGCGACAAATCTAAACGTCGAAGGCAGCGAGTGGAAGAGTGCAAAGCTGGCTCTGAGCGCCAATTCCGGCGAGGTCAAGGTTAACTCGGCATCATTGATCAATGCCCATCAAGGACAGGCAACCCTCACTGCGACTGTCGGGCTAAAGAATTGGTCCTATGAAGAGTCGGGTCCGATCCAGGCGCATCTTCAGGTGCAGCAGCTTGAACTGGCGGACCTGCAGAATGTGGCGAGTCAGCACTATCCCGTTTCTGGGCGGCTTTCCACGACTATCGATTTTCACGGCTCGCAACTTGAGCCGGTGGGATCAGGAACGCTTCAGGTCGCGAATGCAAACGCCTACGGCGAGCCGATACAAAATCTCGCCGTAAAGTTCAATGCCGAAAACGGCTCCATCGTCTCGAACCTCAATATCTCGACCCATGCTGGAGCCGTCAACGCCGATGTTTCCTTCACTCCCAAGACGAAGGCCTACAAAGTTCGCTTAGATGCCCCAGCAGTAGTCGTCCAGAATTTTCAGACCGTGCAGGAGAAGAACCTCGCCGTGACGGGAACGATCAGCGCATCGGTGAATGGTGAAGGTACGCTCAACGATCCGCAGCTGGTTGCGACAATTCAGTTTCCACAACTGCAGATACGAAAAGACACGATCTCTGGATTCAAGGCACAGCTGCAAGTGGCTCAACACCGCGCGAATCTCGCACTGGATTCGAAAGTTGCGCAAGCTTCGATTCGTGCCCGCGGAACTGTCGCTCTTGCCGACGACTACAACGCGGATGCCACCATCGACACCGGTTCGATTTCCCTGGCTCCTCTGATCGCAACTTATACCTCGAGTCCGCCGGATGGTTTCCAGGGCCAGACCGAACTGCACGCAAGCGTGAAAGGTCCACTGAAGGACAAATCGCGGCTTGAGGCCCGCTTCTCTATTCCTGTGCTTGAAGCGAAGTATCAGCAGTTGGAAATTGGAATCGCGCGGCCTATCCGCGTGGATTACGCCAAGTCAATGGTCACACTCCAACCAGCTGAACTGAAGGGAACCGGTACGAATTTGACGGCACAGGGGCGTATACCACTGGGCGGCGGGGGTACTCCCACTCTTACCGCGGAAGGATCGGTGGATGCTCGCATCCTCCACATGCTTGCGCCGGATGTGCAAAGTTCAGGTGTTGTCGCTCTGAATGTGCGATCCTCCGGGACTGCGATCCAAGGACAGGTAAAGCTTCAGAACCTCGCCTTGACGACCACAGATGCTCCCATTGGCGTGGAGAAGTTGAACGGTACCTTGGAAATCGGAGGGGATCGCGTTCAGATTAAAGACGTGACGGCGCAGGTAGGCGGTGGACCGATATCGGCTGGCGGATCCATCACCTACAAACCCGACCTCCACTTCAACCTTGCTCTCCAGGGCAAGTCGATGCGCCTTCGCTATCCCGAAGGATTGCGATCCCTGCTTGATGCCAACCTCACCCTCAACGGGACAACTCAGGCTTCCGTGCTCAATGGGCGCGTGCTCATCGACAATCTCTCGTTCACGCCAGACTTCGATCTTTCCAGGTTCGGCGATCAGTTCAGTACGGGAAACACACCATCTCAGCCGGGATTTGCCGATACGGTCAAACTAGCAATCAGCGTACAGTCGCAACAGAGTTTGCAAGCCGTGAGCTCGCAAGTCAGCATCGCCGGGCAAGCGGTACTTCAGGTTGGCGGCACCGCGGGGAATCCGGTGATTACGGGACGAACCACTCTGACCTCAGGCGAGTTGTTTTATCGCAATCTGCGTTATGAGCTGAAGCGTGGCGTAATCACGTTCGACAATCCAAATGAGACGCATCCGGTGCTGAACGTCTCAGTGGCAACGGTGGTCGAGCAATACAATTTGACCCTGACTCTGCGAGGTCCGCTCGACAAGCTCACGACCGCTTACGTTTCCGATCCTCCTTTGGCGACGGCCGACATTATCAATCTGATCGCGCGGGGCAAAACCACCGAAGAGCAGGCGGCGAGCAGTCAAAGCACGGATTCGATGATCGCCTCGCAAGTCGCCGGGCAACTCAGCAGTGGCATACAAAAATTGGCGGGAATTTCGAGCCTGCAGATCGATCCAACATTGGGTGGTAGCAACTCGAACCCGTCGGCGCGAGTTGCAATTCAACAACGCGTCACTAAGAATCTGTTGTTCTCGTTCTCAACCGACGTCTCTCAGCCCGGAAACGAGATTGTGCAGGGCGAATACAAGATCAACAAGCGGTGGTCGGTGAGCACCACCCGCGATCAGCTCGGAGGTATCTCGATAGACGGGCGATACCATACCCGATTCTGATGGACGCACGATCTGTAAATTGGGCGCAACGAACGAAGCGACGCAGCTGGTAACGTTTTGGAAACATAGGTTGTCGCAGAGATGCAATGATCTTCAGGCATCTACGGCACCCATCCCGCAATGACAGATCGGCAATAGGACGCGGTACGTGCCCTCTTCCCCATAGAACTGGAAGGTGGCTGTGATGTGTCCGATTTCTCGTCCGCAACGCGGGCAAACGCCCCCAGAAGGCGGCATAGAAGATGCCTCGAACAAAAAGTCCCTGATAGCTTGTTTGAGGCCATTATGCTGGCGTGAGCTTAGGCCAGAAAAATGGGAGCGCGCCGCCGACTCGGACGAGTCTGAAATAGACATGGGCAGATACTGCTACTAGAAGCGTAACAAGTAACAAGGGCGACTGAACACGCCAAGTTGCGCCAGGCATTTTTCCGCTGTTTCCATTGCTAATGGCTCGGGAGCGCTAAGTAATTCAATGTAGTTGCGCCGCTTTACTCCAGTGCTACAATTTCGTCGAACGCCACGTGCGGAACATCGTTTTCATCAACAGAAAAGGTCAGCGTGAAGAAGCACTCCCTGAACGTTGAAGCACCACACTTCCTTACCGGATGGAAGGAGATCGCGAGCTTTCTAAGAAAGGGCGTGCGAACGGTACAGCGGTATGAGCGCGAGATGGGGCTTCCCGTTCGCCGTCCGGCGGGAAAGGTCCGCGGTTCGGTCGTAGCCGTAAGAGCTGAACTGGAAGGCTGGGTCAAAGCGGTCCCCATCCGCGAGGCGTTTCAGTTGAGGAATACTCAGCAGGACTCCCAGCATCCGACGGCGGCTCTTCACAAAAGCGTGTCCGAGTTGGCAGCCCTTCGTGAGCAGATGTCGACGCTGCGGGCTGAACTACATAATTCGGTCGAACGGATTCACGATAGCCTTACACTGATACGGGCAGAACTGGTGCAGGAAGCAGCGAATCAGAGTCGAAGCAAATATCCTTCTTCGATCTATTCACCAGATAAACACGAGCTGCTCGATCGGGCAGCGGCACCCGCTGCGATTAAGTTTCCGCAGGCCAGCTAATCTCACGCGAGACCTTCCGCTTTAACCGTTTTGGTGACAATCGTTTGCCGAAAACTCTTCGAGCTATGAGGGCATCGAAAGGTAATGGCATCGGAGACGCGCAGAATATGGGGGCATCCCGCACCGAAGCCCACTGCTGCCGAAGTGCTGGCTTTACGCGAACAGTTGAATCGCGCCAGGGCAGAATTTCTCAAGGTTGATCTGCAAACGGCCATGACGTTCGTGAAGGTTGCCCGCCAAACAAGCGACGATTCTCGTAAGAAGCACAGCTGTCAGGCGGCTCGAAGAGTTTACGATACGGTGAAGAATCGGGCGCCAAAAGTGACATTGACCGCGACTCAAAGCCAGCTGGTAAACCGCCGACTGGCACATCTCAAAACTGAACTGCAAGCCCTGGGTGAAAGCTTCTAAATTTCCCCACCAAGACCGCTGGCGCGAGCATTCATCATTTATTGTTTCCCAGCGGGACCAGGTCGCTGATGTCCAGCAGAACAATGACCACCCCGTCGATCTTATTTTCCAGAGTGCGGTAAGGTGTGATCCGGAGCTGGTAAGACTTGCCGTCACTAGCGCGCACGTGTTCTGTCTTCATGGTCACATCACGCATTACGTCGAGCATCCAGCGCTCGAGTTGCGGAACCTCGATGTTCAAAGAAAGATGCGTGAGTGCCTTGCCCATATCGTGATTGGAAAAGCCGAAAATCCGCTCGGCCTCGGGCGTAAACCGGCGTATGTGCAAATCTTCGCCCAGCATCACGATGGGGATTGTGGCGCTGTTGAGAATGTTGATCAGGTCGTTACTAAGTTGCGCGAGCTGCTGGTTGCGGTGCTGAATCTCTTCGTTTACGGTATTCAGCTCTTCATTCGCGGACTCGAGTTCCTCTTTCGACGTCTGCAGCTCTTCATTCGTGCTCTGCAGTTCCTCGTTGCCCGACTGAATTTCTTCATTCGCCGACTGCAATTCCTCGTTTGTGGCTTCCTGCGCCTCGATAATGGATTGCAGATACTCTTTGGTGCTGGCCAGTTCTTGCTTGAATTGTGCAATTTGCACATCCTTGGTGTCTGCCAGCTCTTTGGCGGACGGTTGCGTTGCTAGTTTGCGATCGCGCGCCTTAAGACTTTCTGTCTCTTCGAATAGGACGAGGAAGTGCCGCTGGTCTCGTGCTGGGCTGCGGAATGGAATGACCTCCAGTCGAAGAATGGCCGTCTGGTTGCCATCTTCGATCGTGACGCCATTTTTTGCCGTCGGGATCGAAGTCTTGCGAGCTTTCTCGATTAAGGCACGCAATTCGTAAAGCAAACCGGAACGAGCCATTTTGAGCAGGTTGAGGCTGGCTCGGCCGGTTGGGAGCTCGAGATAACGGTTGGTTCTGCCCCGACTCTGGAGAATCTCGAGTTCATCATTCACGACCACTGCGGAGGGGACGTACTTCGTCAGCAGAAGGCGGTCGGCTTCACGTTGGACATCGGAGGGTGTTTTGGCGACTTCGTCTTCTTTGCCTGGATGCTGGGGCTTTTCCGGGCGTCCTTCGCTGGATTCGGGCGCACTGACGGTCAGCCCGAACGTAACCGGGGACGCAACTGCCTTCTTCCGATAGATTTTGCATTTCCTTGCCACCAGATCGAAAATCTCTGCACCTGACCCGAGCAGACCTTCGGTATTCCCAACCAGCAGAAAACCGTTCGGCTTCAGTGCATAGTGGAAGATAGGGATAACCTTCTTCTGCAAAACCCCGCTTAAATAGATCAGGACGTTACGGCAACTGATCAGATCCATGCGCGAAAAGGGAGGATCGCTGAAAACGTTTTGCCGCGCGAAGACACACATGTCGCGGATGGATTTGGAAATCTGATAGCCTCCCGAAACTTTATGGAAGAATCGGCGGAGCCGCACTTCCGACACTTTGGTGGAAATGTTCTCTTTGTAAATCCCGGTTCGCGCTTTTTGGACGGCGTTTTCGCTGAGGTCTGTGCCGAAAATCTGAATCGGAACCTCAATGCGAAGTTCGGAAAGCGTTTCGACCAAAGAAATAGCGTGGGAATACGTCTCTTCTCCTGTGGAACAGCCGGGGACCCAAACGCGCACGGGATCAGACGACGAACGGTCTGCGAGAATCTTTGGATATACAACTTCGCGGAGACAGTCGAAAACTTCGGGGTTCCGGAAAAAACTGGTGACGTTGATCAGAACATCGCTGTAGAGGGCTTCGATTTCCTGCGGATTGCGCTGCAGCAGCTTGATGTAATCCCGAAGTTCATCAATGTGATTAATATTCATGCGGCGCAGGATCCGCCGGCGGATCGTGGCCACCTTGTAATCCACAAAATCGACCTTGCTGTAGCCCCTCAATAATCGAAACACCTCTTTCATCAAGCGGTCTTTGCCATCGAAAGCGTCTTTCGAATTTTCCGGCTGCGAGAGCGGTTTCTGGATGCGGGTAAGCTCCAGTGCGATGCGGTCAGGGGGAAGAACATAGTCCACGGCACCGGAGGCGATTGCGCTATTCGGCATTCCGGGATACTTGGCGGAATCATCCTGGGCAAAGGTGATGCCCGCGTTGTCTTTAATCGCCGCCAGGCCCAGAGTTCCGTCGTTTGCTGTTCCCGATAAGACCACCCCAATTGCGTTCGACCCTTGATCATCGGCGAGGGAGCGGAAGAATGTGTCGATCGGCATATGGTGGCCGCGGCCCGCCTCGCGCGGGACCAGGTGCAAGATGCCTCCAGAAATGGTCATGTCCGAATTCGGGGGGAGCACATAAACGCGATTGACTGCAACCCGCAGGCCTTCCGCGGCATGAACCACGGGCAGGCGAGTGGTGCGCGAGAGCAACTCGACCATGGCGCTCTCGTGAGTGGGGTCCAGATGCGGAATGAATATCAGGGCGAGTCCAGGATCGGCCGGAAGAGCTCGAAGCAGATTGCTGAAGGCTTCGAGACCGCCGGCGGAAGCCCCAATGGCAACGATGGGAAAGATCGCGGTCGTGTCACTCGCCGCCCTGGCATTCTCGCCCTTAGGTTGCTTGCGGCGCGCCTTCTTCTTGGGCGCATTTGGCATGAATGCACTCCACGTCCTGGGATTCCATAAACCGCTACATTCTAGCGCAGGGGGGCTATGTTGGCGCTCCGAGTCAGACGTTCCGCCTCTCGTCATCCCGGAGGTTCGAGGTGCTATGGATCGGGCATTACGGTTGGGAGGAATTCTGGATTTTTCAATGGACAAAATTGCCTGACGGTTAAGACCGCAGTCCTTGTCTTGTTTCCCAGTACATTGAGATACAGGCGGCGAGGTATCCCGCATACAAACCGGTGACAATGCCGGTGAAAACATCCATCGTGTAATGGGCTCGCAGGATCAACACAGTTGCGACTTCGAATATAGCGATGAGAATGGCCAATGCCGTCAGCCAGCGCTTGCCCAGGCGAGCAATTTCGGTGACGGCCAGGATGGAAATGGCAGTGTGGCCGGAAAAGAAGTAATCGTTGCTTACGCCGTATGTCACAAGCAGCGAGGGAAATCCTGGATAGTGCCAGATTGCATTCGGAGGAGCGGGCAGACTGACGAGTGCCTGCATGATCTGCCGCAAGCCCAATACGATCGCCAAGCCTAGAAATGGTCGGAACGAGCCGCTGAAAATCCATTTTGAGAGTAGAAAAATACCCAGCAAATCGATAATTGCGGAACTTATGATCAAGAGAAGATTTGCCGTCGAAGGGTGAGCATGCAGGTACAGATTTGCAGATGCTGTCAGACTGTGTAACTTGTCAATAATGCCGATATCCGGCGCGCCTCGTGCGCCGATCAACTTCTGGCTCCAGAACCAGATGATCAAGGCGATTGAGGTCACAATCGCGCGAAAGAAAAGAGACTCAGTTATTCGTCGGTGCCGCGTGTTCTGGACGACATCTTCCTCTGTCACGGTTGCTGGCATAACTTTTTTAGACCGCAGCTCCCATCGCGATTTCCTTCAACTTCCGGAGATCGATCTTGCCCGTTCCAAGATACGGAAGCGTTTGCACATGCAAAAATTGATCGGCACGCGGCTTCCAGAGAGCCGGCAGATCAGACTTGCTCAGCTGAGTAAGGCACTCCTGTAGCTTGTCATCAGGAAGCACATGAAGCACCATCAGCCTCTCGCCTTTCTTCTCGTCGGGCACGGCGGTGACGGCGAACACCTGTTCTGTCAATCCCGCAATTTCGTGTAGCTTGTCTTCCACCTTGATGTGAGGAACCATTTCTCCACCAATCTTGCTGAACCTGCTCAGGCGATCGGTGATACGTATGAATCCTTCTTCGTCCATCGCAGCGATGTCGCCGGTGTTGTACCATCCGTCGCGAAGGACGTCGGCCGTCTTCTCCGGTCGGTTGAGATAGCCCTGCATCACGTTCGGTCCGCGCACTAGCAACAATCCCGCTTCGCCTTGCGGTAGCGGAGCCATCGTTTCCGGATTCACGATCCGGACGCTGATCCCGGGCAAAGGATGACCAATGCTGGAACGTTTTGCGCCAACCTGCCGAAATTGTGCTGCGCGGAAATCGCGCGTGTTCACCGTCACTGCCGGCGAGCACTCGGTACAACCGTAGCCTTCCAGCGGCCGGATTCCGAAACGATCTTCAAAAGCGACGGCGACCCGCTCGGGCAGTTTTTCCGCGCCAGCCATCACGAACTGCAAACTGCCAAAGTCTTCCGGAGAACAGCGCCGCATATACGACTGCAGGAACGTCGGCGTCGCGAGCAGAAATGTGACCGCATATTGACTGACCAGTGCGCCAATCGCCCGCGCTTCCAGAGGATTGGGATGGAAGACCACCCCCATTCCGATCGCCAGGGGAAGACAAAGCGTGCCGGTAAATCCGAACGAATGAAAGAATGGCAGGATACCGAGAATCTTATCGTTGCGGCCCAACATGAACACTTGGTTGAGTTGTTCGACATTCGAGGCAACGTTGTAGTGACTGAGTACGACTCCTTTGGGATCCCCGGTGCTGCCGCTGGAAAAGATAACCGTGGCGGTGTCGTCAAGGTCAGGTTTCTTGTGGGCACCAAGCGATTTCTCGATAAGCCGGACAGGCAATAGCCGGGAAATCACGGCCACTACCGCACGCTCCAGGAAGCGAGGCTTAGCAGCGAGATCCTCCAGCATGACGGCGTGCGCGGGTGGCTCGACATGGACTCGCTCCAAGAACTCCTTGGAAGTAATCACAGTCTGCAACTCGCACTGCTTCGCGCACGAGGCGAGCACTTCGTTCGAAGCGGTGTAGTTCAAATTCACTGGGACTTTTCCCATCATCAGCGCGGCGAGATTCACAAGCGCGCCGGGAACTGACGGCGGCAGCAGAATGCCAACCATCTTCTGGTCGCGCCAAACCGCTCGCAAACGGCGCGCGAGAAACACAGTGCGCGTGAGCGCTCCACCGAAACTGAGCTTTGGAGTGCGTCCATCTGCCATCGCAAAACGGAGTGGATGTCGCCGGGCCGTCTGCACGAACGAGCGGTGCAGGGGCTTCATATAACGCTTTCGCGAGCCGTAGGCTTCGGCGCCAAGTTCCTGCACCTCCTGGCGCACGCTCTGAGCGCTACAGGTGGAAGACATCGGTTTCCCGAACGTCACCGTCACCGGATATGGAATTTTGCGGGGGAGCTTCCACAAGAATCTTCCACGATCGAAACTGAAGATGGACCCCCATACTCCACCAAGGTTGACTGGAATGATGGGGACATCTACGCCTTTGACGATTCGCTCCATGCCGCGCCGGAACGGAAGCATCTGGCCGATCCGCGTCATCTGCCCTTCAGGGAAGATGCATACGACTTCGCCATCTTTCAACGCTTGCGTCGCCGTACGAAGGGAAGTGATCATTTCGCGCGGCCACAGACGACTGGAAAGCATTTTCTCGTGATCGATTTGTGTCTTTTCACTATGCGCCCCCGCTGAAGTCGATCGATTCCACGTCGGTCATAACCTCGATGCGTCATCCTTTCGATTCAACTTGAGATGTGAGAGAAGCGTCTTTTGAGCCACCTTGCATCAGATCAACGATCATCGAAAACAGATGATTCCGGCTCTCAACTCTCACTCCAGCACGAGTGATGTAACGAATGAGGATGTCAACGCCGGCTCCCGCCGGCCTGAGATTGACCGACGGCATGGCGCTAAACTGGGGCGACTCTTCGTGCGTCACCCTCTTCCATTCCGCTTCGGCCATTTTCGCATCTGCTTCTGTTATCTTCACCGTCGCTTCGTAAATCCCTTTTAGGAGGGGATGAATACTTGTGCCCGGAGGAACGCTTACCTTGATCTCATCCCACATCCACTGTCCTACAGTTGAAAAATTGAAATACTTGCCGCGTATGGCATAGCCGTTCAAGAACGACACTCTTCTGCCCGTAGGATGGCCATGCGCAGTCCAGTTTCCCGTTTCTAGCAGCCAAGTGCGAAACAGGCCGAGTTGTACCACCTCGCCACCGACACCATCGATCTCTACCCAGTCCCTGACTCTGACTCCATTTGGTCCCATCAAAACAAACCAACCGCAGAATGCCAAGATGAAATCCTGGAACACGACCGTGAGTCCTGCTGTCACTAGCCCCAGGATCGTCGGCATCTGCTGTGGTACACCAAAAATGACCAGCAAAATTAGCAAGAGACCGACCAGTTGCGTTCCCAGATTTAGAACTGTTTTCAATGTCTGCTTCTGGCGAGGATCATGAATGGTCCTCTCCAACGCCAGTTGGACGCCCCAGCCTGCCACGATCACCAAAATACAGATCACGGCAACGAATGCCAGCGACTGCAATATCAGATGAATTACGATCTTCTGCTCTAACTCGACTTGCTCTCCCCATCGCGCGTACAGACCTGCCAGCTCCTGCTGCGCTCCCAGCCGATCATGAAGTATGCTCAGGATGTTCTGCTGAGCGCTTAATCGTTGCAGCCGTTCGATTCGTTCCGAAGATGACTCTCCAGGTGCTTTGGCCTCAAGGGCAGTGGCTTCTCCCTTCATCTTTTCTTCATCGCCGGTGAGCGCGGCAACGTCCGCCTTGGCCAACTGCTGCGCCTGCGCAAGCAATTCCCTCCTGTTGCGCAACGAGCGCCAGGTGGACAATTGCTGTGCTAAGGTCCTGTACTGTTCGGCCGAGGCGACGGCAGTTTGCCCGTCGTCCTTGGAGGTGTTGTCCTTGTAGCGCTTCATAGCAGCCTCGCGAGCTGCTAGTTCCTGCTGAAGCTTGACTCTCTGATCTCCGCTCTCACGGGCCAGGTCTTCCATCGAATCGGCGAGTTCGGCCTGGTCGAGGCTAACTTGCGCTTTCGCGATCTCCAACTCGCCTGCGTTTGAAACTGCAGTACTTGCTTGTCTCGTGCCCGAGCCTGCAGTCAGTTCCGCGATCCGAGCCTCATCGTTTTTGACCGTTTTCTGAAGCTCGTCGACTCTTTGCTGCAATGCCAATGCCTTGCCGCTTAGAGTTGGCTTTGCCAGCGCTGCTTGCCTCAAAGACTGCGAGAAGGCTTGGTCGATTTCGTGATCCGCAAGACGCTCGGCATCACGAGCGAACTTTCTCTCCTCCGCCGACTGCGCCAAACCCGCCAGCGTTGCCGCTGTCTGCCAAGGCCTTTGATCCACAATTCCAAGAGGTACATAAGCTCCCGTCCAGTTCCCCTTCCTGGCTTGCAAGAACGGAAGATATGACATCACCCCGCGAGTCATAAACGCACCTGCCAGGGTGACGGCCAGCACAATCAGCATGAATAGGACAATCACTTTGCGAGACCGATTCATATTGCACACCCTTTGTTTAGATATCTGGTTGACTGTATCGCAAACGGGGACAAATTGAGTGTTCAATGCTAGACCATCAAACAGACGGGAATCATTGCCGGGAGGCATGAGCCACAAGAAGCCGCTTGTCACGCAGCCTTAGAACGGCTTGATCCTGCGTAGCTCCCTCCAGGAGCGGCTGAAATGGGCGGGGATGATGTAAAGGCCGGTTCAAAGCGAGGCCGTTCGAGTCGAAGTCATTGTCGGCTTGCAGAACGAGTCGGGAACCATCCCATTCGCACCGCGCATTCTTGTGCCACGGCCTGTGGCGATTTTTGCTCAGTGACCGATGATGAGTGTAATGGGGATGTTACAACAGTTGAGAGATAGCTTCCGGTTTGCCGACCACTCGGGAGTTGGCGCGATATTCACAAACACAAGCGCGTTTATCGAGACTAATCCGACGACAGTTGCAACCGTCATTTCTCTCGTAGCCATTTAGTGATGTGACCGGGATTTCCAAGCCGGACTGGTCGCATGAGTCGATCTCGACTGGCCGCGGAAACGTGCAGGAGGCGTTTCAAACTCGCGTTTGAAAGCACGGTTAAAAGCGGCTTCGGACTCATAGCCGACTTCGGATGCGATTTGTGCCACCGAATAACTGGTCGAGGCAAGCATCTCTGCTCCCAGCTGCAGTCGCCAGCGCGTGAGGTACGACATGGGAGGCTCGTTGAGGTAATGGCGGAAACGCAGGGCCAGCACCGAGCGTGACACTCCCGCTTCTTTTGCCAGGGAAGCAATGGTCCACGGGTGCGCAGGTTTTCGATGCATGAGCGCCAGCGTCTTTCCGACCTCGGAATCGCGGGCGCTGGCCAGCCAACCGGTTTGCTCCGCCGGGAGGTGCGCAATGTGCGCCCGCAGGGTTTCAACAAACAAAACCTCCGACAGCTTGGCCAGGACCGCTTCTCCGCCGGCGCGAGAAGCGTCGGCCTCGTTCACCGAAAAGCGGATCGAGTTCTCCAGCCATCTGCCCGAGGCATCGTTGCGAATGCTGACTTTGAAAACCGGGGGCAGGCCGCTCAGAAAAACCTGGCTCAGTCGAGGGTCGCAGGCCATGAAGCCACAGACGAATTTCGTGATTTCCTCTCCACCACCCGAGGTCGATCGCTTCAGACCTTGGGAAAAAATTCGGGCCAGTTCCTTCTCCATGTCCACAGCCTTCGTCGCAGGGCCATTTTCGAGGATGTGCGCGTCGACATGGGGAAAGATCACAATGTCGCCAGCCTCAAGACTGATGCGCACGCCATCCACCAACCGGGCAGAGGCACGCCCTTCCGTGAGTAAGTGATAACTGATGACGTGCCTGGCACCCGGTGCTACATAAGGCGCGACCGTGCGAGAGTCTGGAGAGCAAAAACTCCACGGCGAGGAGAATTCTCCGTTGTAGAACAAAGCGCCCTGGAGCTTCACCACCCTCAGCACTTCGGAAAGCACATCCATTTGTCCTCCCGTGAGACGTCCGGCAAACGTTTCCGGACTCTAGGGCAAAGCCATCATACGGCAAGCACGCGCAAGCAAGAATGCCGGACGCGTGGACAAGTATGTACCGCGAGAGTGCCGCATAGTAAGCCTCGTTGAAGGCTTCGCCGCACAAAACCTTCAAGCCAAATTCAAAATGCAGACGGAGATGACGAATGCGAACCAGACCCTGTGCTAGCATGACCTTCCGATGAGCAGTTGGAAGCAAGACATTCGATTCGCGGTTCGATCTTTCGCGAAGCAGCCGTGGTTTTTTCTGGCAGCGCTAATGTCGCTGGCGATTGGGATCGGCGCGAACACCGCCATTTTCAGTGTTGCCAATGCATTGCTCTTACGACCCCTGCCTTATGACCACCCCGACCGGTTGGTGATCCTGTGGAATCGCTCACCTGGATTAGGCATCACCCAAGATTGGTTTTCGACGGCACAGTATTTCGATATCAAGACAGGCCATCATGGCTTTGAACAGGTCGCGATCGCGATTGGCGGCGACTACAACTTGACCGGGCAAGGCAACCCTGAACGCGTGGGAGCCATTCGTGTCTCGTCAAATCTCCTTTCGATGCTCGGGGTTCATCCGGCACTCGGTCGCCTGTTGACGCCGGGTGAGGACTCGCCCGGGCGCCCGTCGACCGCCATCCTGACCGATGGCATGTGGGCACGACGCTTTGGCCGTGATCCGCACACCGTGGGCAGGTCCATCATCATCAATGATGAAACTTATGAAATTGTCGGCGTCCTTCCCCAAGGCTTTTCTTTGCCGCAGGAGACGCTGCCTTTACTCTATGGAACGGAGCAGGCGGAAATTTTTCTACCTTTACCATTGCCCGCCGCCGCATCGCAGGTAAGAGACCACGAAGACTACAACATCATCGCAAAGCTGAACCCCGGCATCTCGGTTCTGCAAGCTCAGGCGGAGATGGACGTCATCACCGCCCGGCTGCGCCGGGAGTTTCCGGAGAACTACCCACCCAACGGAGGGCTGACGTTCAGCATTGTGCCTCTGCTTGAACAAGTTGTTGGCAACGTGCGTCGCTCGTTGTGGATGCTGCTTGGGTCGGTGGGTTTCGTACTACTGATTGCCTGTGCCAATGTTGCCAATCTGATGTTGTCGCGGGCGGTGTCGCGCCAGCAAGAAATTGCCGTACGTAGCGCATTGGGCGCAACCCGATGGCACATTGTGCGTCAATTATTAACGGAGAGTGTTCTGATTTCCCTTTGCGGTGGCCTGCTGGGTTTCATGATCTGCCTTGTCAGCATGAGATGGATCCACATCCTGGGAACGAAGAGCATCCCACGACTTCAGGATGTTGGTATTGATGGACGCGTGCTCCTGGTCATGCTGCTGCTCTCGTTATCTTCAGGGATACTCTTCGGTCTCGTGCCAGCTTTGCGCGTTTCAAGCCTCGACTTGAATTCAACCCTGAAGGACGCGACCCGAGGTTCGGCGGCGACGAGCGCGGTTTGGGGTCGTGGCAATAATTTTCGTCGGCTGCTCGTTGTTTCGGAATTGGCGCTCTCTGTCGTCCTATTGATTGGCGCTGGACTTCTCATTCGGAGTTTTGCCCGCTTGCAGGGTGTGTCGCCCGGATTCAACTCGCGCGACGTGCTCACATTCGATCTGACCATGACCGGCCGCAGATACAACGACAAACAAACCATCTTGAATACCTATCGTCAACTTTGGGAGGGGCTGGAACACTCACCAGGTGGCATTGCCGCAGGTGGAGTCACGTCACTACCGCTAAGCGACGCCTTTGCTTGGACGCCGATTACGGTCGAAGGGCGAACACCGCTTCCCGGCGAGAAATTTCTCAATGCGGATGAACGGATAGTCGGTGGACACTACTTTGAGGCCATGGACATCCCGTTACGGCGCGGACGATTCTTCAACCAGCAGGACGACGCGACGAAGCCCATTGCAGTCATCGTCGATGAGTATATGGCGGAGCAACTCTGGCCAGGGCAGGATCCGATCGGCAAGCGCATTCATATTGTCGAACTCCCCTCGAAGGACCCTTGGCAGACCGTTATTGGTGTAGTCGGGCGTGTGAAGCAGGATTCCCTCGACTCTAACCCGCGGATCGCTTTCTATCTGGCTCACACGCAATTCCCTTCGCGCGCATTGACGGTCGCGTTCCGTGGCCGCACGAGTCCAACTGCGCTGCTGTCGGCGTGCAAGAACCAGCTGCGGAACCTCGATCCTGGTCTTCCCATGTACTATGTTCGGACCATGGAACAGCGGGTGGACGAATCGCTGGCTCGTCGGCGTTTTTCCATGCTGCTCCTGAGTATGTTCGCCAGCATTGCCCTGGCTCTAGCTACGATTGGTATTTACGGGGTGATGGCATATCTGGTCAACCAGGGGACTCGAGAATTGGGCATTCGTATCGCGCTTGGCGCCTCACGACGCAACATCCTAGGCCTTGTCGTTAGGCAGGGGATGATGCTAGCCTTCGCCGGTGTTGCGCTTGGTTTGGCCGCGTCTTTCATACTTACGCGGCTGATTCGAAGTCTATTATTTGGCGTGAGCGCGACCGACCCAATCACTTTCGGAGCAATCTGCTGTTTTCTCGCAATGGTTGCGCTGTTCGCTTGTTTCATTCCAGCACAACGTGCCGCTCGAATTGATCCGTTGATCTCGCTACGATGCGACTAGTCGGCAGATAGACAGCGTTGGCCACTTGACACTCAGGTCCAATCATTCTGGCTACCGATCATTCGTGCACAAACTGAACTGGCCAGAAAGAACGCAGCCAATGCATTGAATGCTCTTGAAGCCACTTATGCTTTAGATTTGGATGCGCATTGCCTCTATTCAATATACGTTCGGGGCGAGGCACAACTTGCGGCGGGCGATGGCAGTGCGGCTGCCATAGAATTTCAAAAAATTCTAGACCACAGCGGCATCGTCGGGAACTGCTGGACGGGTGCGCTGGCGCGACTAGGCGTGGCGCGCGCGAACGCACTCCAAGCCAAGATCTCGCATGGCGCAGATCGCGATGCGGCGCGGGCCCGCAGCCTTGCGGTCTACAAAGATTTCCTGACATTTTTGAAAGATGCCGACCCCGGCATCCCTCTTTACAAAAAAGCCAAGGCTGAATACACGAAGTTGCAATAAATCGGTTTGTCACTGTGACATACGGCAGTCGCCACCGTAGAAGTATGGTCGTGACCGGGGTGAACTTGGAGCGACAGGCGCGTAGGCAGAACTGCTGCTGGACTTCGGCAAGAACTAGCTCTCAGATGCTTCCAAACCTGAAGTCGACGCCGATCACTCGCAGGCCGGTCGGCGGAATGGCCGCCATAGTCGCGGACCTCCGCAGCGCTTGCTGCCAACTTGGCTAGATGTTTCTTGAGATGCTTCCCGTCATGCGCCCGGGCGCTCCGACAATGATGCGTCCGTGGCGCGGGGGCTTTGGGGTCTTGCTGCCTGTTCGCTATGCTGACCTCCGTTGGATCCCCGTATTGTTCCACCGCGGGACGGCGCGCACGAGAATGTGTCGGGGGTATCGCCGCGGAGGAGCGGCTGGCCTCCTGATGCGATATCACCTTCGTGGATTGTGGTTCTCAGTGTCTTGGCTGGTTATTTCTAATTCAGCCGTGGATCGTTTTCTGGACCAGACTTGTCGTGCGATGCCCCGGGCAGAGT
>DASTCY010000069.1:0-32081 GCA_035710725.1 Candidatus Sulfotelmatobacter sp.
GCACAATACAAATGTCCCAGCTCTTCAAGCCCGCACCGGCCAAATTACGTCGCAAGCTGCGACGACAACTTCGTTTAACCTTTCAAGCTCCGGAGCCGAGCGCGCCGGCCAGCAGCCTTTCGCCGGCCCACCGATTGTCGCTATTGCGGAATTTGTTCTCGCGTTGGTGGGGTCAAAACTAGTTGGAGGGGTGCCGAGACAATACGATCGCTCGGGGATCGGGTTGAACGGCGCTCGATTCGCTTGCAGCACTTGGAACGTTCGAGCGACGGACGCGAATTCGCCGCTTACTGGCTCATGCCGATGCGGTGAAGGAGATTCTGGAATCGCGGATCGGAACGCAGAGAATCGAATCCCGGCCGGAGTAGGACGCCAGGATTGAAGCGGTCCTCGAATCCCTTCTCGAGCCAATTCATCGCTTGATCTCCGTCGCCGAGCGCCGCATAAACCATCGCGATTTCCGAGGAACGCGAATACCCGGGGCTGGACTGGCGTTTCAGGTCAGCCAGCAGCTGCTCCGCATGCGATTTTTCGCCCGAAAGAGCGTACGCTCGCGCGAGATTCGCGGTACAAATGGGGCTCCCGCCTGAAAGCCGAACCGCGGCTTGCAATTCGAGGACGGCGTCGTTCTGCAAGCCTTTCCGCAACAACGCCTGGCCGAGCTGATTGTGCGCGAGTGCAAAATTGGCGTCCAGTTCGAGGGTCCTGCGGCTTTGTTGAATCGATTCGTCATCAAGGTGAGCGATGAGCAGCAACTCTGCGAGGTCTGCGTTAATGATGAGCGACAGCGGATCCAAGCTTTGAGCTTTCTTCATTTCATCAATTGCTTCTTTGTTGTGTCCCAACAGACTGAGGTGCCACGCGTACCAATGATGGGCCGTTGCGTATCCAGGGTTTAGTTCGATGGCTCGGCGAAACTCAGTTTCGGCAGACGCAAAATTCCAGTCGAACCCATCGAGGCAAAACGCCAGGGAGTTGTGAGCTTCACCGAGAGAGCTATCCAGATTCAAAGCCTTCGTCGCCGCGGCCTTTGCCAGCGGGAATGCCTGTTTGGGGGTCATAACCGCGTATTGCCAGTCCCCCAGCAGGGCATATGTATCAGCTAATCCGGAATAGGCGCGCGCGTAGTTTGGGTCTTCTTCGATCGCCTGATTGAAATAATCTACGGCTGCTTTTAACCCGTCTGCTGTTCGCTTATTCCAGAAAAATCTACCTTTAAGGTAAGCGTCGTAAGCCTGCGGAGCGACGGGCCTGACGTTTCGCAGCGCGGCTTCTTCCTGAGAATTCAGTTCGATTCGAATTTCGTCGGCGATGGCCCGAGCCACGTCGCTCTGGAGGGCCAGAGTGTCGCCCAACGCGCCTTCGTAGCTTTGAGCCCATAAATGCTTGTCCTGGGCAGCATCGATCAGTTGCGCCGTGATGCGAACGCGGTCTCCAGAACGGAGCACGCTCCCCTCGACAACAGCGTCAACGCCGAGTTCCTTGGCGATTTCGAGTAAAGGCTTTCCGGATTTTTTATACGGCATGACGGAAGTCCGGGAGATTACGCGCAACGCGCTGATCTGGCCCAAATCGGTGATCAATTCGTCCGTCATTCCATCGGCGAAATAATCCTGAGATTGGTCGCCCGCAAGATTGTCCAGTGGAAGGACTGCCAGTGACCGGATATGGGGTGGACGGTGACCTCGGAGTTGAAGAATTGCAGCGAAAATCGCGACTGCCAACACCAGCACGCCGACTAGCCCTTTCCAGTTGAGGAACGGCTGAAACCATTTTCGTGATGCGTTCCCGGCATTCGAAGAGACGGCGCCCTCGACAGGCTTGACTTCCGCCAGAAAACGATACCCTCGCCGTGCCACTGTTTCTACAAAGCGCGGCCCTTCAGCAGAATCCCCCAGGGCATCGCGAATCTTACTGACGGCCTTATTCAGCCCGTGGTCAAAATCAACGAAAGTATTCTCGGGCCAGAGCTTTTTTTGAAGATTCTCGCGAGTGACGAGCTCGCCGGGATGTTCGAGCATCTCGGCAAGAACCAGGAAAGGCTGCTGTTGGAGCCGGATGCGAATGCCATGTTTGCGCAACTCGCCCGCGTGAAGATCAGCCTCAAAGGCGCCAAAACGAACGCGCCCGGAGTGAGGTTCGGCGACCGGCATCGGAAATAACCCTGACGAACCGCGAGCTTAACACCTGCAGGGAGGCAAAACTAGCAATCCGTTCATGCGGGAGGAGTCCCTCCAAGTCTTCCAGCAGCTGTGAGTTAGCCGGGGAGCCATGTTCCTGATACAAGGAATTCCCGCTCCATTGTGCGTTTGTCCTTTCCGCCGTATCTCCGTAACCGGAGTCGATACCTGCGACAACCGCAAGGGGGGACGGCAATGCCGGCAGAGAACCGTGCCCGGGAATTTGAGCGGGAGGTCTTACCTCACCTGGACGCCTCCTACAACTTGGCGCGATGGATGATGCGTAATGACCAGGACGCCGAAGACGTCGTTCAGGAGGCTTATTTGCGCGCCTTCCGTTTCTTTGGAACTTTTCGGGGCGGGAATTCGCGCGCGTGGCTACTGATGATTGTGCGAAACACAATCTATTCCTGGATGCGCCACAATCGGCCGCACGAATCGGATATGCAATTTGACGAAACACTGTTCGGGGCCGATCCCGACGCTCCCAATCCGGAGGATCTTGTCGTCCAAAGCTGCAATGGCAAGCTGCTCCGTCAGGCGCTGGAATCTCTTCCAGTGGCCCTTCGCGAAGTACTCGTTCTTCGCGAGCTGGAGGAGATGTCCTATGCGGACATCGCGCAAGTCACGGGACTGTGTGCCGGCACCGTTATGTCCAGATTATCTCGAGCCCGCAGCAGGCTCCGCCAATGTCTCTCCATCCAAGCAAAAAATTGCGACCCTCCCGGGGTCCGCGAGAATGCCAGCTACCCAAGCCTGCCAATTCCCGGGAATTATTGAGGGACAGACGCGGTCTAGAAACATTGAGAGAGCACGAAGCGGCTTCCAGCCGGCACTGGTTTCCACAAGGACGTACAGAAGGAATATCGAATGGGTAGTCTAGCTGCGGTAGAAGACGCAACAGAGCTCTGCGGGACCCAAGCGCCCGCGTTCGATCAAGATTTGCAATCAGTGAATTTGGCAACTGGGGATCAAAGCCTTGCGGAACAGGCGCAATCCACTTCGAGCTTCATGCCGGACGAAAAGATAGACGAAGCAGAAATCATCCGACGAGCTCACAACGGTGACTCAGACGCATTCGAACTCATTTTCCGCAAGCACAATCGGCGCCTGTACGGCCTATGTTTGCGCATGGTCGGGAATGCGGCTGAGGCCGAAGACCTGACTCAAGAAACCTTCTTGCTAGTGTTTCGTAGGATTGACACGTTTCGCCATGAATCGGCGTTCTCGACATGGCTCCACCGCGTCGCCGTGAATGTTGTATTGATGCACTTACGCAAAAAGTCTCCGCCGATGCTGCCCATCGAACCCATTTCAGAGAGTGATGAAGACGCGGTGCGACTGTCAATTGATGTAGGCATCACGGACCCTCTACTCGCCGGCTCGATCGACCGGGTTACGCTTACAAAGTGCATCAAGCAACTGCCCGTGGGCTATAAGGCAGTGTTCACTTTGCATGATATTGAAGGTTACGATCACCGGCAGATCGGAAAGATGCTGGGCCGCTCGGAAGGAAACTCCAAATCACAGTTGCATAAAGCTCGAATGCGCCTCCGCGAATTGCTTCACGAAGATAAGCGCGAAAAAGCCCGCATGGATCGCTTGTCAGCGCGCAAGAGCCGATCCCAGATCACTCTCGCGGCTTAGAACGGCCGCGCCTAAATCAAACCTTAGTCACGCCGTTCAAACGGAGATTCCTCTCCATAATCGGCATACATCCGTCGTTGTGCCAGTAGGGGTATCGTCGGACGATTTCTGTCGCTTAAGTCAGTGGCGGTCGGAGTCGGACAGCGCGAGCACGGCGAACGCTGTGGCCGCGTCGCTCATGAAGAGCGCCGTATCAGCACTCTGGTGATGTTCTTCGTTTTTGTTCACGGAATATCCAGGCCAAAACCCTTCAGCCCTGTTCTGATTGCCCACTAGCCATGCCAGCGCCCGCCTCTGATGGACATTTTCTTCGGGGATGCCCGCCTGCTGAAGCACATACGTAATCAGTCCAGTCGCATAACCGTCGTTCTTTACCTCCTGCGGTGTGTTGTCTTGTCGCTTCCACGCCCCGATCAGTGAAGAGAGACTCCAGCCTCCGTCCTCTTGTTGCTTAGCTAACAATTCCTTGGCGATCGCCCTCTGCAGATCCGACGGAAGAAGTCCGGGCATTTTCGATGAAGCCCATAACAGGTAAGCTCGATTGAGGGTAGTCTGCGCCGCGCATTCACGGTTCAAGTATTCGCGCAGCATGTTGAGGTGATTTTCGATGTCGGGCCTCGCGCGATAATTCTCTGGGGCAACGCCTATTGCTATCGCCGCGAGCGTGGCCCCGTAATAGTCCGAATCGTCCGCTTCCCAAGGCTCGTTTCCAAACCGCAACCACAGCCAAGCGCCTTTTTTTTCGCCGCTCGTTTGCTGCTCGGACCACATGTTATCCAACGCCACTCTCGCGTCATCACTGAGTCGCGCGGATTGTGCGTCATGGTTCGCCAGGATCAACGCATTGAGAACGGATTCTGTCCCTCGAGACTCGACGGTTTTATATTTTCCGCGATCCGAATCAGTGTAGAAGGGGGCCACTTCCTTCCAAAGCCGTGCCCGCTTCGCGACATTGTCCACGAGTTTGCGTTCGTTTTCGGAGGGAGCTCTCTCTCCAACCAAGATACGAAGTGCGGGGCGAGAGAGTGCGTAGGGCAGCGCCGTGTGACACGATACGCAGAAAGTGCCGTGATCACGCGCGGCCTTCGGCCATTCCATCCACCAGCCTTCTCTTCGATCCAAGTACGCGGCTGCGGCCTTCTGATCCCAGGAATTCTCGGTTTTCGCCCCAATCTGATCAAGCCGCTTCGCTGCAGGCTTCAGAGAATCGTGGCGGGTGGCTCTAGCTGTGGGGTGCCAGCAAAGTACGAGTCCCCCTAAGAGGCATCCCACCAAGGCGCCGATTCGTGGCACCGGCGAAGTCATCGACATCGCCTCCATTCACACAATTTAAAATGCATGTCGCGTCGGCGGAAGAGGCATCCCTAGTTTAATCGAACCTGAAGACGTTACCACGGACAGCTCGTTGCGGTTCACAGGTGAAGGAGGGCGGAACGGTGACTATTCACGACGACTATTGCCCGCATGCCGCCGATCTATTCCGCCCGGCAACCGGGTCCGCATTCCCTGACGACGTGGCCACTGACGGCAGGCCGCTTGGATGGAGCGGCTCTGTCAAAGGGCCTTTTCGAACCATGAATTGCCTCAGTTGGTGATGGAGGGACGCCGTTCAGAATCTACGATCTCCACTAATTATCTGGATCGTCGTTGCGAGGAAAGCGAACGACGCCGTGGATCGGCTGCGGTCCGAAATGTTTGTTCGCAGCAGGTCCTGTCATCACCAGCGTCATGTTTGAATACCGGACCTCTTCCGACAGCCCGTCCCCTCCACTAATACAGACTTGCAACGTAGTTGGCCCGAGCTTCTCAAAGGGCGCCGAGTTTCCATTGCCTGAAATGAAGTCGGCTGGACCGGTGACGACGAATTTAGGAGTGTTCGCAGGGCTAACGGCAGGGCAGCTGCTCGTGTCGGACGGATCGGAGGACACGGTGGCATCCGACATGACGATGTGGTGAGTGTGGGCACTCCGGTTCGTCGGGTCCGAGGCGGCCTTGCCCGCTGCCACAACTCCGGAATCGGAAAGCTCCATGGTCATAAACGCTGAGAAATCCGCTTTGCCGGAGGCGCCCTTCACGTGTAACGTCCAATGGCCACGCATTTCCCATGGACCGGTTGGACTGAGAGTGGAAATTAAGGGCGTATAGTCACTGATAATGCCGCTAAGATGGTCGGGCAGAGGAGCCTGAGCCAGCGCACCGGTACCTGCCGCGAACGCGAGAACCGCTAGAATACGCGCCGTCAACTGCAAACTCTTGCCGTTCATGAATGACCTCCAGATTTGAGCATCGTGCCTTCGTCGCCGAAAACCTATCGACAGGCTGGGACTCCGGACCTGCGCCAAGGAGTTAGGACTCAAATGTCCATTTCGGTGATTTCGCACTCGAGACTGTGGACACCATCGGGCATGAGGAGCGGTCTCGTCAAAGGGCAATGCGCGGGACTAACCATTTGCCGTCAAATGCTGTCCTTTGCCGTTGCCTTGCGAATGGTTACAATGCGCGCAACTAAGCTCGAGGTAAGCCAACCAACGAGGAAATGGTGATGGGTGAAATACTCCCAAGCACACCGCCTTCCGACGAACGGTCCGAAGACAGGCTGGATTCATGGAAGGAAATCGCGGCGTATTTGAACCGGGACGTGACCACCGTCCAGCGTTGGGAAAAACGGGAAGGGATGCCGGTTCACCGGCACCTGCATGACAGGATGGGCTCGGTCTACGCATTCCGAGCGGACCTGGACGAGTGGGTGCGCAGCCGGAATCTTCCAGGAGTACCAGCCAACGGAAACGATATCTCTTCACCAGGTCCGGCTGCAGTGTTGCCACGTTCGACGACGGCCGCCACTCTGACCAGTTGGAGGTTCGTTTTGCCGCTGGCAGTGGCAGCCGCGTTGGCGATTGGAGTATGGGTCTGGCTTCAGAGGACGGAGTATTTCTGGCGGAATCCCCTCGCTGACACCGGATTTCAGACGGTGACGGACTTTGAAGGCGTGAATGAGGCTGCCGCGGTGTCCCGCGACGGTAAGTTCGTTGCGTTTCTTTCGAACCGAGATGGGCAGATGGATGTTTGGGTTACGCAGATCGGCTCGGGACAATTCCACAACTTGACTCACGGAAACGCTCCGGAACTTGTGAACCCGTCGGTGCGCACACTGGGATTTACACCCGACAGCGCGTTCGTCACGTTTTGGGTTCGCAAGCACGACGGCTCGAGCGCCGACGACATCAGCGTCTGGAAGGTGCCAACCCTGGGAGGAGAGCCGCGGCCCTACCTTGAGGGCGTAGCAGAGTTCGATTGGTCGAACGACGGCTCACGGCTCGTGTACCACACGCCCGGACCAGGGGACCCGATGTTTGTGTCCAAGAGCGCCGAGCGATCGTCGGACCCGCCCATTTTTACTGCGCCTGCCGGACTTCACTGTCACTTTCCGTTGTGGGCGCCGGACATGGCGTACGTATATTTCGTTGAGGGTTCGCTCCCCGACAAATTGGACATCTGGCGCATCACGCCATCCGGTGGAAACCCGGAACGGATTACGTCGCACTTCGCGCACGTGACATACCCGGTTCTATTGAACGCGCGAACGCTGATGTATCTCGCCAGCGACCCAGATAGTGCGGGGCTGCAGTTTTACAGCATGGACGTCGAGCGCCGCATTCCACATCAGCTGACCTTTGGCGTTGACCGATACACGTCGCTTTCAGCGGGCGCTGACGGCCACCGACTGATTGCAACGCGCGCGCGTCCGAAGAGAACACTCTGGCGATTGCGAGTCCCCGATTCACCGGCGCAAGTGTCTGAGGCCACTCGCATCTCACTGGCGACGAACACGGGGTTCTCCCCACGGATGGGACCAAATTATCTTCTCTATGTTTCCGCGACCGGCACAAACGAGAGCATCTGGAAACTCGTCGGCGGAACAGCCACGGAGTTGTGGAGCGGCCAAGGAGCCAGCGTCTCAGGCGGCCCAGCAGTCTCTCCCGATGGACGGTCTATTGCATTCTCGGTCCGGCAACACGGGCAGGCGCTCCTGTACATTATGCAGACGGACGGTACGAACGCTCGAGTTGTGAACGATTCGCTTAACTTGCAGGGCGATCCCGCGTGGACTCCGGATGGGAAATCGATAACATCGGCTGTAGACGATCACGGCGTGCCACATCTCTTCCGGATACCTGTCGAGGGTCGCCCGCCAGCTCTGTTTGTCCAAGAGTACTCGGTCGATCCAGTGTGGGCACTTGACGGTAGCTTCCTTCTGTATTCGGGACCAGATATCGGAACGACTTTTTCTGTGAGAGCAGTCACGTCCGACGGCGGACCGCGTCCGTTGCCCACTCTGAACCTGACTCGCGGCGCACGGCACATGGCCCTGCTGTCTGGAGGACGGGCACTTGTTCTCCTGCGAGGAGGGATTCAGCACAAGAATCTCTGGCTCATCGACCTGCAGACTGGTGCGGAGCGACAGTTGACGAACGTCGCTCCCGACTTCGACATTCGCGACTTCGAGATCTCGGCGGACGGGCGGGAAGTTGTCCTCGAACGTTTGCAGGAGGGCTCGGATGTGGTGCTCGTGGATCTCGCCCGGCGATGATCGGTCTTTCAGAAGTCCAGCTTCAACAATTCTTTGAAGCGGCTTGTTGCCTCCGAGAACAAAGACCGGGGTCAGGTCAGCCTGCCAAGCACACCCTTTGTTGACTTGCCTTCTTCCTGCAACCTAACATGCCGCCTATGGCGCATTCCGACTCGCTCATCGAGCGGACCGTGTCCCACTACCGCATCCTGGAAAAGCTCGGCGCCGGCGGTATGGGCGTCGTCTATAAAGCCGAAGACACTCGCCTGCATCGATTCGTCGCGCTGAAATTTCTTCCTGAAAATGTCGCGCACGACCCGCAGATGCTCGAGCGCTTCCGCCGCGAAGCGCGCTCCGCCTCCGCCCTCAATCATGCCGGCATCTGCACCATTTACGACGTCGGCGAAGAGGATGGCCTCGCATTCATCGCCATGGAGTTTATTGACGGCGTATCGCTGCGCGACCTCCTCCGCGGCCTGCCTCTTCCTCTTTCCGAAATCCTACGCATCGGAATCCAGATCGCGGACGCCCTCGAATTCGCTCACGCCGAGCAAATCGTCCACCGCGACATTAAGCCCGCAAACATCCTCGTCACCAAGCGCGGCCAGGCAAAAATTCTCGACTTTGGTCTCGCGAAATTGATTCGCAAGGGATTCGAAACGTCCGGCAACGACAGAAGCGGCGAGGCCGCCGAATCCACCACCACGATCGGCATTATCCATGGCACGCCCTCCTACATGTCGCCCGAACAAGTCCGCGGCGATAATCTCGATGCCCGCACGGACATTTTTTCCTTCGGTCTCCTGCTCTACGAAATGGCTACCGGGCGCCGCGCCTATAGCGGCGGCACCGGCGGCATGATCATTGAAGCTGTGCTCACTCGTTCACCTGATCCAGTGCGGACCATTAATCCCGAAATCTCGCCGCAACTCGAAGCGATCATCGCCAAAGCTCTGCAGAAAGATCGCGATCAACGCTACCAATCCGCGGCCGATATCGCCGCAGACTTGAACCTCATCGCGCGGGAAAGCGATTCCGGCCCGCGATCGGCCGCAGGCATTTCCATCTCGCGCCCCGCTGCCGCTGGTAGCTTTCAATCCGATGCGCAAACTGCCAACAATTCAACGCCGCAGTCCGGCGCGATGCGCTCGACGCGCGTCTCAAGAGTGATCGATTCGCTCGCCGTTTTGCCGTTTGAAAACGCCACGCTCGATCCCGAGCACGAATATCTCAGCGACGGCATCGCCGCGAGCCTAATCAACACGCTCGCCACAGTCCCACGACTGCGCGTCATGGCACAAAGCACCGTGTTCCGCTACAAAGGCCGCCGCGTCGACGCGCAAACCGTTGGCCGCGAGCTCAACGTGCGCGCCGTGCTCATGGGCAGAATCATGCAGAGCGGCGAATCGCTTCGCATCGGCACCGAACTCGTTGACGTCGCATCAGGCTCTCAGCTGTGGGGCGCGCAATACGACCGCAAGTCCGGCGAAATTTTCGCGATTCAAGACGACATCTCGGAAGAAATCTCCAGCAAATTGAAACTGAAGCTGACGCGCGCGGAAAAAAATCGCCTCACCAAGCGCACCACAAAAGACGCCGAAGCGTATCGCCTGTACCTGAAGGGCCGGCACCACTGGAATCGGTGGACCGAAGACGGGTTCTACAAGGCCATCGAATACTTTGAGAATGCCGTCGAACAAGATCTCACATACGCGCTCGCGTCCGCCGGCATCGCGGACACGTACGTCCTTCTCGGCTGGAATGGTTATCTGCCGCCGAACGACGCCTTCCCAAAAGCGAAAGCCGCTTCCATGCGCGCCCTTCGTCTCGATCCCGATCTCGGCGAGGCGCGCATTTCGCTCGCAGCGGTGCTGTGGCTCTACGATTGGAAGTGGCAGGAAGCTCACGCCGAATTCAAGCGCAGCCTCGCGCTCAATCCCGCCTATCCCACTGGCAATCATTGGTACGCAGAATTTCTGATGACCATGGGCCTTCACGCTGAAGCAGTCGAGCGCATGAAGGACAGTCAGGAACTCGATCCGCTCTCACTGATCATCAGCGTCGCCATCGCTTGGGCTCACTACATGGGCCGTCATTACGATGAGGCGCTCGCGCAACTCCACCGCACCATCGAAATGGAGCCGAACTATCCTGTCACGCACTGGATTCTCGGCCTGCTCCTCCGCAAACTCGGCCGGTTCGATGAGGCCGTCGTTGCCGGCGAAATGGGAGTGAAGCTCTCTGGCGGGAGCTCACTCATGAACGCGGCGCTTGCGCAAACCTTCGCCGCCGCCGGCTCGCGCGAAAAAGCGCTCAGCATCCTGCACGAGCTCACTGCGGCGTCCGGTGTGCGTTACGTTTCTCCCTACTACTTCGCAGGAATTCAAGTCGGGCTGGGCGAAGCGGATCGCGCCATCGACTACCTCGAAAAAGCGTACGCAGAGCGCTCTCATTGGATCATCTATCTTCACATCGATCCCGGCCTGGACGCTTTGCGTCCCGACCCGCGCTTCCAAGACATTCTGCGCCGCATCGGCTTGCCGCTCACGAACGCAATTTCCGCGTGAGCGATTTCGCGTGAATCATTAAGTGTCCTGCTCGGCGAGTTTGCGTCTTCTGGTTTGCGTCAGAGGGTATCTGCCGAAATCTTGAACTGACCTGTGGCGCGGATATCCCGCGAAGACGATCCGACGCAGACGGCATAGGTTCCGGGCTCGATCTTCCAGGAATGCGATGCGGTATCCCAGTAAGAGAGGGCTCGGCCGCTCAGCGTGAACCGCACTCGAGTCTTCTTTCCGGGCTGCAGCAAAACCTTTTGAAACCCCTTCAGCTGCTTGGGTGGTTGCGACACATTGTTACCGCCCGGCAAGTGAACGTATAACTGAACCACTTCAGCGCCAGCCGTCTCGCCGACGTTACGAACCTCGACGTCGACGGTGAATTCGTTTTTGGCGGCGCGCTGAGGCGAAACGTGCAGATTGCTGTACGCAAATTTCGTGTATGAGAGACCATGCCCAAACGGGAACAGCGGCTCAATATTTTCGCCGTCGTAGTGCCGATACCCGACGAAAACACCTTCGGAGTAATGGGCAACCTTGTCTATGCCGGGATATTGCTCTGGCGCATTGGCAGGCGTGTCCTCAATGCGCTGTGGGAAAGTGATGGGAAGTTTTCCCGAAGGATTTACGGAACCGAAGAGCGCTGCTGCCACGGCGTTGCCGTCTTCTTCGCCGGGATACCATGCTTCCAGAATCGCGGGGACCTGAGCGACCCACGGCATCAGCACGGCTGAGCCGGTCTTCAAGACAACTACTGTCTTGGGATTGGCGGCCGCGACGGCGGAGACTAACTCATTCTGCGTGCCCTTCAGATCCAGCGATTGGTCGCGTCCTTCGGCATCCGCGTCTCCGACCATAACGATGGCGGCGTCGGCGGATTTTGCCAAAGCAGCAGCTGCAGCGATATCGCTGCCGTCGTTCACCTGAATGGTGGCGCGCGGCGCCTGGCTGCGCAGCCCAGCTTCGGGAGCGACCGTGTAAAGCGGAACCACCTTGGAGCTGCCGCCGCCTCCAGTCGAAGCTTTCATCGCCCCGGGTCCAATCAATGCGATCGTCTTCAGCCGCGACGCGATCAATGGCAGGAGTGCGCCTTCATTCTTGAGCAGAACAATTCCAGCCTCCGCGATTTCGCGCGCGACCTCTCCGTGTTTTTGAGCGTCGAGCGGCTTGGCTTGGGGCGGCCGATCGAAAACTCCGAACGCCATCATGGTGCGGAAACGGCGGACGAGTTTATCGTCAATGATGTCCAACGGGACTCGACCGCCTTCTATGGCCGGCTTCAAATCTGTTCCCCAATATTTTCCGGTCGGCATCTCCAGATCGAGGCCTGCGAGCGCTGATTCAAGGGTGCTGTGTACTGCGTTGAAATCCGAAACCACAAAACCATTAAATCCCCACTCCTTTTTCAGGATTTGATTCATCAGCACGTCGTTCTCACAATCGAACGTACCGTTGAGCTTTGGATACGCGCACATGATGGATGCGGCGTGGGCCTTGTTGATCGAATCCTCGAAGGCAGGAAAATAGATTTCGCGCAATGTGCGCTCATCAATTTTCTCGTCCACCACGAAGCGGTCCTGCTCCTGATTATTGGCGGCGAAATGTTTGACGTTTGCCATAATCCCCTGGCTTTGAACTCCTTCAATGTAGGCGACGGCCAACTGACCCGTGAGATAAGGGTCTTCGCCGTACGCTTCAAAGGTTCGGCCGTTTTGCGGCAAGCGAGCGATATTGATGTCAGGCGATTCAAGCAGGGAATTGCCCAGATCGCGCGCCTCGCTTGCTGCGATCTCGCCGTGCCGTCTTGCCAATTCGAGATCCCATGCGCTGGCAAGCGCAATAGGGGCGGGGAGCGCGGTGCCTGGCTTTTGCGGGCCGGCGTCGCCGGGCCCCGCTCCGGCAGGCCCATTTGTTATGTGAAAATCCGGAATGTCGAGCCGCGAAATCCCCGGCACGACGCGGTAGTGGGTTTCGTCTCGGATGCCGTGGAGCTGGGCGATTTTTTCGTCCAGTGTCATCTTGGAGACGATGTCGCGGGCCCGCGCGTCGGCTTCGCTCGCCATCACGCGCCAATCGCGGTCCTTCGAAGTGCTTTGATGCTGGGCATCAACTACGACCGTCGCATTAGCGGATACGAGCAAAACAGCGAGCACGAAGAGCGCACGATCCATGTTGGCAGTTCGTTTCCGCATCGATCTCAACTCCACTAGATGCCTAAGCGCTGACGACTCATGACACGCGTTTAAAGACCCGGACGTAATCCACACGCATTGTTTGTGGGAATACCGTTGTGTCGTCGGGAGGTCCCGGTAAATTGCCTCCGACAGCGACGTTGATAATGATGAAGAATGGCTTGTCAAACACCCAGCGACTACCCGGCGGCAGGTCCGTGGGCGTTCGCGTGGCGTATAAGACGTCGTCGGCATAGAACCGAACGATATTCGGCGCCCAATCGACCGCAAATATGTGGAACTCGTCGCTGAAGCTCTTTCTGCCAGAGAGCGTGTACTTCGAGCTGACGCCTGCGCTTCCAGAGTATCCTGGCCCGTGGATCGTGCCGAGAATCGTATCTGGCGCCGAGCCGACCAACTCCATGATGTCTATCTCACCGCACGCCGGCCAACCCGCCTGGGCAATGTCCTCGCCCAGTAACCAAAATGCCGGCCACAGGCCTCGACCAGCGGGCAATTTGATGCGGGCCTCGAATCGCCCGTAGGTCTGCGAAAATTTCCCCGCAGTTTTCAAGCGCGCCGATGTAAAGTCGCGAGTAACGCCGTCCGGCCCGGCATAAGTTTCTCTGGCCGCCGTGATAACGAGGTTTCCGAATTCCTGGTGAGCATTCTCCGCGCGCGCCGTATAGTATTCGAGTTCCCGGTTTCCCCATCCACCGCCGCCCGTGACTTGGGTCCATTTGCTCGCATCCGGCAGCGACCCATTCGCGCCATCGAATTCGTCACTCCAAGTGAGCTGCCATCGTGACGGCAGCGTGTGAGGCTCATTCGAGCTGGATTGATTACTCTGACGGCCGCTCTGAACTGGCATCGATGTGATGAACGCGAGCAAGAAGAGCGCAAAACATCTGGAAGTAATTCCGACGGCGACATATAAGCCTCGTGCTCGTGGTACTGATTCGCGCATCTACGGTTGGCCGGCCAAAGTCTTCTCAGGCTTAGCCTGAATATCCCGATAGAACTCCTGCAATACGAAATAGGCCTTCTTCTTCTGGCCATCTTTCGTCAACAAGCCTTTTCGATTGAAATAGTCTTGAAATTTGGGAAGCGTCCGCCGAGGACTCCTGAAGTCCATCAAAACCCACGGAGCGACGCCGCGCAGAAAGGGAATGCGTTTCAGCATCGCGATCTGATGTTGGTAGAGATCTTCCTGATACTCCTCGGTCCAACGTGTGTCAGTTTCGCCGTGATATCCAAAGAGGGCATCGCCGCCGAATTCAGTCATGATCAGAGGCTTGTTGAAATCTGAGACCCACTCAACCGCATCCGCATCCGCGGGCTTATCCACGTACCACCCAATGTATTCGTTATCCCCGATTACGTCCAAGTCGTTGCCAACGGGATCGTCAATTCGGACGGTGATGTGATTTCCGGCTTTGGTTTCATGGTTCTGAAGAGCCGCCGAAATCAAGCGAGTGTTGTCGAGCGAACGCGCGTCCTGGACAAGCGCCCGCAGAAAACGTGTGCGCGCTTCGCTGACCGGTGTCTCGTTGCCGACCGAATAGATGATCAGGGCGGCGCGATTGTGGTCTCGCGCAATGGCCTCGTTCAGTTGGTTCTCCACATTCTTGAGAGTCTCAGGGTTCTCCCAGTCAATCGCCCAGTAAACCGGAACTTCCTCCCACACCATCAATCCGAGCTGGTCGGCGACGCGCAGCATTTCTTCACTGTGGGGATAGTGAGCGAGCCTGACGAAATTGCAGCCCAAGTCCTTTGCCCAGCCGAGAAGTTTCCTCGCGTCGTCGTTGCTCCAGGCGCGGCCCTCGCGAAGGGGAGCTTCTTCGTGCAGGTTAATTCCGCGCAAGAAGACCGGCTTTCCGTTCAAGAGAAGTTCCGTGCCGCGCGCCTCAATGGTGCGAAACCCAATTTGATCCGTGACTCTGTCAGTTTCGGCAGAGATCTCAACGTCATACAGTTTTGGCTGCTCTGGCGACCAAAGCGTCAACGTCGCGGGAACGGAGAAATCGGCTTTTCCGTTCGCGTCTGTCTCAAGCGTTGTCGCTACCCCAGCCTCGGGAATGTGGATAGATACCTTTTGGCGGTGCTGCGGACCGTTGAGCTTCACCCAACCTCGCAGCTGCTGCTGGTCACCCTTCGAAAGCTGGACTAAATAATCTTGAATAAAGGTGCCGGAGGTTTCGACCAAGGTGACAGGGCGAGTGATGCCCCCATAATTCCACCAGTCGGAGCTGAGCGCTGGGACTCGGTCTGCTTTCCTGGAGTTGTTCACCAGCACCACAAGAACATTGTTCCCCGCGCGGACCTGGCCGGTGATCTCGAAGTCGAACGGCGTGAACCCGCCTTCGTGCTCTCCGAGCATGGTGCCATTGAGGTAGACGGACGCTTTGTAATTGGCGGCGCCAAAATGCACGAATAACCGTTTGCCCGTTGTGAGCGAGTAGTCGAACGCCGTCTTGTACCAGATGCTGCCTTCGTAGAAGAGGAGCGATTCGCGCTGCGAGTTCCAGTCACCCGGCACAGTGAGCTGGCCGGAATTGTCGAAATCGTATTCGACGAGTTCCGATTTGCTTTCGGGCTTGTGATCCGCGTAGAAGGCGCTGTTATTGCGGAGCGGGTGCGCGTGGTAATCGATCGACCCGGCATCGTAAGGATCGACAATCGCGCGCCACGCGCCATTCAGACTGACAGTGTGGCGGGCGCTCAGATTTGCAATTAATGGTGCAACCTGTGCGCCAGCAGGAGGGCCAAACAATATACTGAATCCAAACGCCGCAAGGAATCGCATGTATTTGCGCATTGCTCTCCTCACAGCATGATCTGTGTATCTGGTTCGGTAATCGACAAGGCGACCGCGCCCGCCAGTTGCCAGTTGACGTTTACTAGATGCCCTTGTCCTTGGCAATCTCAGAAAGAGAATTTCGCTCCAAATTGCAGGAGGCGGGCCGGCAATGCGCTGGTGATTTGTCCGAAGCTCGCGGCACCAACGTTATTCACAGTAGGACCATTCCAGTTCGTGTGGTTGAAGACGTTGAATGCGTCCGCCCGAATCTGGAGGCTCATACCCTCTCGGGGAAGTCCAATTTCCTTACCTATGGACATGTCCCACTGGTAGAACGTAGGACCAATAATGTCCGAGGTCGGAGCGTTGCCGGCCGCGAAAGGTGACTCCGCGGCAAAGGCGTTAGGATTCACCCAGCAGACGGCATGCGCGTTGGTACATGGACCGCTGAAGTAAATTGATTGGCCTGCGACGATATTTGCGCGCCGGCCGATGTTGATGCCGGCATTGTTCTGTCCCACCGCAATAGTGTCAGTGGCGGTGAAAGGTGTGCCGCTTTGGAAGTGCATCACGCCGCTCAGCGTCCAGCCTCTGCCCACCGCGGCCTTCGCACCTGTCCATCCCTTGCCCCAAGGTGAGTTAACCGTGAAGGCTGTAGCCACGATGTGGCGAGCGTCAAAGCTCGCTAGACCATAATTAAAACTCTTCCAAGACTCCACGACGCCGCCGCTCTGCGTTCCGCCAATTCCGCCCGCCACAATCACCGGATTGGCTGGAGTGCTGACGAGGCAGGTGAATGGGCATTCGGGCTCCGGGTTTTCGTTATAAGCGTCACCCACTCCAGCGCCTTCGCTCAACACTTTCGAATAGGTATACGAAACCAGTGCCGTGACGAAGCCTACTCGCTTCGTCAGGCTCAGCTGCAACGCGTTGTAGTTGGAATTGACGTCGCTCAACTCCTGGCCAACGCTGGAGTATCCGAGATAGGGCCTGATCTGATCTTTTCCCAACGTCGCTGGCGCGAATCCACCGGAGCAACTGTAGGCAGAACCGTTGATGCCGGTGGGACACGCGTAGGTATTGGGGTTCGGCGTCACAGGAATGAATCCCTGCGGCGTCCACGAGGGATTGTTGATGCTCTCTCCTCGCAGAATGTGCCGCCCTAGATTGCCGACGTAGGCCGCTTGAACCAAGATGTTCTGCGGAAGTTCGCGTTGAACGCTAAGGCTGTATTCGTAAGTGCGCGCCACCTGCAGGTTGGGATCAACGCCGTTCAAGCTGAGCGTAGTCGGCGCCGGTAGTGTTCCCGCGCCGGGAGCGGAATCAAACTGGGACAGGGAAGAATTGACACCAGAAATAGAAGTGGATTGCGCCCAGGGAGGATAACCCTGCGAGTTGATGCCCTGACCGAGAAGATTGCCCTCGGGGTGGTCGTAGAAGATTCCAAATCCGCCGCGGATCACCGTCTTGTTCCCGAAGGGGGCGAACGAAAACCCGACTCGAGGCGACAGCAAGTTCTCCTGATTATAAAAGCCGCGAGCAGCCCCTGCATTTACCTGCGACACCAACTGCGGGTTGGAGGTCACAGCGGGCACTCTGATGATCTGATCGTTGGGAACCTGGCCGGGGCGCTGTAATCCGTTACAGTAAATCGTGAGTGTCGGAGTGCCGGTGACATTCAACTGAGGTCCCGAGCAAAGACCAGGGGAAGAAAGGCTGATCGTGCTGCCGGATCCAACCGATGTAAAGACCGCGTCCATCGCGGGATTGAAGACGGATGGGTTGAAGTTCGTCATATTGTTGCCCTGAGCGTAGGTCGGCGTGGTGTGAATGTAGCGAAGACCGAGTGTAATGCTCAGGCGAGGCGTCATCTTCCAGCTGTCCTGAACGTAGCCCTCAACGTCGTTGAAGCGGAATTGGCCGGTAGTCACGTTGGAGTTCTGCGACATTGTGTTGAAATTTCCGAGGAGGGCGTCGGCGAAGGAATCTCCGGTGGAATTAGAGCCACTGGTCTTGCCTGCCGTGTTCGAAAAATTGATCACTCCGTCGTAATTGGTGCGCGAATTCTGCGTCTTGCGATTTCGAGCGAAATAGCCCCCGAATTTTATTGTGTGGTTGCCCTTCACCATTGACACGTTATCGGCGACGTTGATGTCCGCGGTCGGCGATTCCAGGAAGTTGGGCGCCGGGCCCTGAACGGAAGTCGGTGACGCGGTCGGGAAGCCAGAAACACCTCCGAACGTAATTGTTGGCAGTCCATCGGGGAACTGCGTCGGGTTGCCAAGCGGCGGAATGAATTTAAGTCCGTACGTGGATTTCAGGAACGCAGTTCCCAATTGTGGTGTGTGTTGTTTGTGCCAGTCGGCGTTTGCTTTCACTTCGTTTACGAACGTCTGACTCACCACGAAAGTCCACCCAAGTTGAATGTTGTATCCCGGACGAAAACGTTCGTCCGGATCGACGGGTACCTGCGGCGTCGAACCAAAAGTCGAATAGGGATTGGTGATCACGACGCTATCGTGCAGATAGCGGCCATAGATGTGGTGACGTTCACTCAGGTGATCATCCACGCGGACGATGTCTTCTCTGATGTTGGCCGGATTGGGCAAATTGAAGGTGATGTTGTTCGACGTGGTCGAAGCGGGTAATCCGGCGATAGTAGAAAGTTTGGCAGCCGAGGTGTAGAGCTTCGCGATCGCGGCGCCATCGCCGCTGATGCAGGCTGGATTGATTACGTTTGGCGCACTAAAGAACACACCTCCGCAGCTCGCCGGTATAACCGCCGGCTGTTTAAGCACGAGACCCGCGCCGCCCTGAAAAACGTCGGTGAAATCGCCATTCACTTCCGCCGCGGTCGGGAAGGTTTGCGTGGAAGTCGAATTTTGCAGCCCGACTGCCGATCCGCGGAATCTGCTCCACTGCTCGCCCGCAAAGAAAAACAGCTTGTCTTTGTGGATTTTGGGGATGGGCCCGCCGAGGTCCCAACCAAAGTTGTTCAAATGAAAGGGCGGCACGGCGTTGTAACCGGTCAGAGTCGGAATGGCCGCAGTGGGTACGAAGGTGAGCTTCGTACCGGCGTTGGCCGCGTTGAAAATGTTGTTTTGAACGAATTCATAAATTCCGCCGTGGAATTGTTTCCCGCCGCTCTTCGTGACGACGTTGATCGTTGCAGAGGCGGAGCGCCCAAATTCGGCGTCGTAGTTGGAACTCTGCACCGTAACTTCCTGGATGAATTCAACACCGACTTCGTTGAAGACGCTGTTATTCGATCCGGCGTCGAGGTTCCAACCGCCATCAACGCTCCAGTTCTGGCCGTCCAGCCGCTGTCCGTTGATGACTGCAATACTGTTGTTGTACCCGCTCATAATGGCCGCGGGGTTGAGGCCGGAGCCTTGAAGCGCTGCTCCGGGAATGAGGCCGACGAGGGTTTCGTAATGGCGCTGGTTGAGCGGAATCTCCGTCGCCTGCTGGCCCGTGATGGTTGACGCAATCTCGCCAGAGGTGGTGTTGACGGTCGATGCGACGCCTTCGACCATCACAGTTTCGGTGGCAGCGCCCACCTGCAGGGGCACATCCACGGTAAGGCGGCCACCCGCGGTGACCAGGTTTCCCGCAACTGAAATCTTCTTGAAGCCGTCCTTTTCGACCGTCACCGTGTAGCTGCCAACGGGCAAATTCTCTGCCACGAAATATCCATCGCTGTTCGTGGTCAGGGGCGGAAGTGACGTCTTCGTGGCGTCGTTTGTCACCGTCACCTTAGCACCAAGGATGAACGCGCCGGTGGGATCGGTAACGGTTCCGGAAAGGCGTCCAACGACGTCCTGCGCCGAGGCAGTTCTCGAAGCGCCGCCAAGCATCAAGACCGACAGCAACAGCCAACAAAAAAGCGTCGCGACTCTAAAACTTATGGCAGCAGACTCACTAGCTTTGCGTGTGCGCATTCCGGGCCTCCGAGTGATAACGCAGCGGATAGGCAAATCCCCTTGGCGCTCCGGCGTCAGGTCGGGCGAACTGGACACAACATCCCCACGTCGAGTCCTACTAGCGCTCTCACGGAAGTAAAAACAAGTCGAAAAACCGTAAATTAACAGTTAAGATGTCGGCAGAATCGGGTTGGTCCGCGCGGCAGCGGGCCAAACTCACTAACCGTCGCAAAGAGCAGGACATCCACATGGCGTCATCTATCCCACGACTGAACGCGGAGCGTGCGGAAGTCGACCTGCTTTTGAAATCACGAACTTTTGGCAGGGCCAATAGCCTTGGCCGTTTCCTGAGCTTTGTCTGTGAGAAGTATTTTGCGGGTGCGACCTCAGAGATCAAGGAATACAACATCGCCGTTGAGGCACTCGGACGCCCACCAGACTTCGATCCCCAGACCGACACCATCGTGCGAGTGACGGCGCACACGTTGCGCAAGCGCTTGGAGGCTTACTACAGCGCGGAGGGCGCCGATCACGAGGTGCAGATTAGTTTGCCGCCCGGCCATTACATGCCGCTTTTTACTTACCGGGTAGCGAGCGGCGCGAATGGAGCCAATGGGAGCCGCAAGGAGAATACCGAGAGGCAGCGAAACGTGCAGTCCTCGGCGGGCCGTCTCCGGCCACGCCGAGTTGGCAGAGGCGTGTCAGCTGTCACGGTGACTCTCACTGTTGCGCTGGCAGTCGCGTCATACTACTGGGTCGCGAGAAGATCCGGGGCGAAGTCATTCCCAACAGCTGCGGCGGCGGTTCCGTTCAACTCTGCCGCGCCCGGACTTCATGCAATGGTAGGCAGTCATGCTCAGTTCGTCGATCGCGCAGGTTCTGTATGGGAACCGGACCGTTTTTGTTCCGGGGGAGCTGAGTTCTCCGTGATTGGACACTCCATCCTGGGGACCGGAGATAGCGAACTGTATTCAGCGGGGAGACGCGGCCAGTTTCAGTGCAGTTACCCTGTCGCGGCTGGAGTGTACGAGGTCCACCTTTTATTTGCTGAGACAGCAGGGCTGCAGGAAAACAGCCGGTCCGTCGGATTTTCGATCAATGGCGGTCCGGTGAACACGCTTGACGTCGTGGACGATGCGGGAGGCGACGATATCGCTACCGCGAAAGTGTTGACCGATATTTCGCCCGCGAAGGACGGAATGATTCACGTTGATTTCACCACGCCGGACTCGTTCGTGAATGGCATTGAGATTCTTCCCGGCTCTCCTCATCGAATGCTTCCAGTGCGCATCCTGGCGGCTAGGAATTCTTATCGCGACAGCGACGGAAACCTGTGGCTTTCGGATCGCTATTTCCAAGGGGGCCGATTAAGCAGGTTCGGAGGAGACCTGTCCAAGGTGCCCAACGGAGGAATCTATGACGGGCATCGCTTCGGACATTTCCGGTACATCATTCCGGTGGCCAAAGGAGAAAAATACACAGTCCGGCTGCACTTCCTCGAGCACTGGTTCGGAGTCCCGAGCGGCAGCATGGGCGGCTCTGGAAGCCGCGTTTTCAGCGTGTGGTGCAACGGCGCCGTGCTGCTCCGAAATTTTGACATTTACCAGGAAGGAGGAGCACAGCCGGTCGTCAAAACGTTCAGCCACATCGAACCGACTGCGCAAGATAAGATCGAGCTTTCGTTCACTCCGACAGTGAATTATCCGTCGGTCAGCGCGATCGAGGTTATTCCGGAATAATCCGCTCGGACATCCCGGCATCGATTCAGCGGACCAACCGGCGCGTTTCCATCCTCAAAGCAGGCTTTACAATCCGCACACTACTCCTTAGCATCGGCGGCAAATCCTCTCGCAGGAGACATCAGTGAAACCAGCGAATTGGTGCGCTGCCGCCGCTCTACTTTTTGTAACGTGGACTTTCTCAACCGCGCAGCATGTCCCTGTCCCTCAAGAACCGGTCGCGAACGAAACGCGCGACAGCCAATTCTTTCTCGAACAGAACCGCGCTCCGAGCGAGAGTCCCGACTATTCGAACCGCGTTCGCGACCTGCTGCAAAAAATGAATCTGCGCGAAAAAATCGGGCAGATGACGCAACTCGACCTCGGAATGGTTACCGACGGCCAGGGGCAAGACATCAAGATAAATCCGCAGAAGCTAGACAAAGCGGTCATTCAGTACGGAGTCGGATCAATTTTTAACGCCCACGACGAGGCATTGCCGCCGGCGAAGTGGCACGATTTCATAAATCAGATTCAAGCGGCGGCAGCGCAGACGCGGCTGCACATCCCTGTTGTTTATGGGATTGATTCGATCCATGGCGCGAACTATGTACGCGGAAGCATATTATTTCCTCAACCGCTGGCGATGGCGGCCACGTGGAATCCGGAATTGGTTCTGCGCGCTGCGCAAATCACCGCAATGGAAACGCGTTCGGCCGGCATTCCGTGGGACTTTTCACCAGTGCTCGATATCGGGCGCCAACCGCTCTGGCCGCGATTGTATGAAACGTATGGCGAAGATCCTGTTCTCGCCAAGACCATGGGCGTTGCCGTGATTCGCGGATATGAAGGAAAGGACGTTTCTCAGAACACAAGCGTCGCCGCCTGCCTGAAGCACTACATCGGTTACAGCGGGCCGACCACCGGACATGACCGCACGCCCGCGCTGATCCCCGAGATCACGTTGCGCGAATACTATTTGCCTTCGTTTCGGGCAGCGGTCGAGGCGGGCGCGCACACCGTAATGGTGAACTCCGCCGAGATCAATGGCGTACCCGGGCATGCGAACAAATATCTGCTGACGGATGTGTTGCGAGCAGAGTTGGGGTTCAAGGGCGTTGTGGTATCGGACTGGGAGGACATCAAGAAACTCGTGACCGTGCATCGCGCAGCAGCGACGGAGAAAGACGCGACGCGCCTTGCAATCATGGCTGGCATCGATATGAGCATGGTGCCTAGCGATTACAGTTTCTCCGACCTGCTCTATCAGCTTGTGCAGGAAGGCGCAGTGCCAGTCAGCCGCATCGACGAAGCAGCCGGCCGAATCCTCACTTTGAAATTCCAACTTGGACTTTTCGAAGCGCATGATACGCCAGCTGCGCTGGCTGAAAGAATCGGAACGCCGGAGTCACGGCAGGTGAGCCTGCAAGCCGCGCACGAAGCAATTACGCTGCTGAAGAATGACGGCAATTTGCTGCCGCTCCGCAAGAATATGCATGTGCTGCTGACCGGCCCAACGTGCAATTCACTGAGAGCGGAGAACAACGGCTGGACTTATACCTGGCAGGGAAGCAATACCGCGCTTTATCCAAAACGGCCCACTTTGCGTGACGCTGTCGAGCAGAAAATCGGAACGGGCCATCTGACGTTTCTGCCGGGCGCGACGTTCGATGCGGTGGAAGATCTCACAAAAGTGGAACATGCGGCGGCACAAGCCGACGCCGCGATTCTCTGCCTGGGCGAAAATTCGTACACGGAGACGCCCGGCAACATTGAAGATCTGACGCTTCCTGACGCGCAGTTGCGCCTGGGAAAAGCGGCTATCGCCGCTGGCAAACCGGTGGTGTTGGTGCTGATCGAAGGCAGGCCGCGCATTATCAGCGCGATCGCGCACAAGATTCCAGCGATCGTAATGGCCTACAACCCGTCGAACGAAGGCGGTGAGGCGATCGCCGATGTTTTATTCGGCGACCACAACCCTTCCGGGCGCTTGCCTATTACTTATCCGCGCAGCCCCAATTCGCTGCTTACCTACGACCGAAAGCAATATCAAGCGGATCCGGAAAAGTTTCCGCTGCAAGGCTTTTTGCCACAATTCGAGTTTGGCTCGGGCCTGAGCTACACGCATTTCACGTATTCCGATTTGGCGGTGAGCCCTGCCTCCGTGGAAGCCGAAGGTAAGATTGGAGTTTCGGTGAAGGTGACAAACTCCGGCTCTCGCGCGGGCAAAGAAGTGGTGCAGGTTTACTTGAGCCAGAAGTTCGCTTCGATCACGCCGCCGGGCAGGCGCCTGGTACGCTTCGCCAAGATACAACTTGCTCCCGGCGCAACGGAGTCGCTGAACTTTACTCTCGAACGTGCGGATTTCGAGTTTATCGGCGCAAACTTGAAACCCACAGTAGAAGCTGGTGAATTCGAAGTCATGGTAGGCGAGCAGCGCGCATCCTTCTGGATCAAGGATCAATAATTCTGTGACCGCGCAGTCTGCATCAAAAGCGATTTTGAGCGTTGCGAGTTGCTGCCTTTTCAGTGGGAGCTACCGGTTGTCTCCGCTGTGTTGAAGGCCGAACCCATTTTTTGTGGCCATCAGATCGAAGCGATCCAGGTTCATCACTTTGTTCCATGCCGCGACGAAACCTCTGACAAACTGTTCGCTCGAATCGCTACACGCGTAGACCTCAGCGATCGACCGGAGTTGCGAGTTCGATCCGAAGAGGAGATCCACTCGGGTCGCATGCCATTTGAGCGAGCCGGTCGCGCGATCGCGCCCCTCGTACACGCCGTCGGAAGCGGGCTGCCACTTCGTGTTCATGTCGAGCAAGTTGACGAAGAAATCGTTCGTCAGCGTTTCTGGCCGATCAGTGAAGACGCCGTACAGCGTCTGACCGAAGTTCGCATTGAGGACGCGCAGGCCGCCGAGGAGGACGGTTGTCTCGGGAACCGTCAGGGTCAGGAGCTGAGCCCGATCGAGCAGAAGCTGTTCCGGCGATCTGCGCTCACCCTTGCGTACGTAATTTCGGAACGCGTCAGCTGCCGGCTCCAAAACGGCGAATGAGTGGACGTCGGTCTGTTCCTGTACCGCATCCGTGCGGCCTGGGGAGAAGGGAACTTCCACCTGCTGTCCCGCCCGCCGCGCAGCCTCTTCGATCGCTGCATTTCCGGCGAGGACGATCAGGTCCGCAAACGAAATATTCTTTCCCTTGTTGCCATTGGATTGCTTGCTGTTGAAGTCTTTTTGGATCAGCTCCAGCTTCTGGAGAACGTTCGAAAGCAGAGCAGGCTGATTGACCTCCCAATATTTCTGCGGCGCCAGGCGAATGCGCGCGCCATTCGCGCCGCCGCGCTTGTCGGTACCGCGGAAGGTCGATGCCGACGCCCATGCTGTCGTCACCAGCTCGGAGATCGAAAGTCCCGATGAAAGAATTTTCGCTTTCAGCGCGGCGGCGTCCTTACCGTCAATGAGCGTGTGGTCCACTGCAGGGATGGGGTCTTGCCAGAGGAGCATTTTGGACGGCACGAGCGGACCGAGATATCTCGATACAGGCCCCATGTCGCGATGCGTCAGCTTGAACCAGGCCTTGGCGAAAGCGGTGGCGAACTCCTCAGGATGATCGAAGAAGCGCCTCGCGATTGGCGCGTAGACCGGATCCATCCGTAGCGCGAGGTCGGTCGTCAGCATGACCGGAGCGTGCGTCTTTGAGGGATCGTGCGCATCGGGCACGCTCCCAGCCCCTGCGTTATTTTTGGGCACCCATTGGTGGGCGCCTGCCGGGCTCTTCGTGAGTTCCCACTCGAATGCGAAGAGATTTTTCAGGTAATTGTGGCTCCACTTCACGGGCGTGGTGGTCCAAGCGCCCTCGAGACCGCTGGTGATCGTGTTCTTGCCATTGCCGCTGCCAAACCTATTTGCCCAGCCGAAACCTTGTTCTTCGACGTCGGCACCCTCGGGCTCAGGACCCACGTACTCGGTTGGAGCAGCGGCCCCATGCGTTTTGCCGAAGGTATGTCCGCCGGCAATCAACGCGACCGTCTCCTCGTCGTTCATCGCCATGCGGCTGAAGGTTTCGCGGATATCGCGTGCAGAGGCGATTGGATCCGGATTGCCGCTGGGTCCTTCGGGGTTAACGTAAATCAGGCCCATCTGGACTGCGCCCAGCGGATTGGCCAGCTCACGATCGCCGCTGTAACGCTGGTCGCCGAGCCATGTCGCCTCGGGGCCCCAGTAAGTTTCGTCTGCTTCCCAAACGTCCTCGCGTCCGCCGGCGAAGCCAAAGGTCGTGAAACCCATGGACTCGAGCGCGACGTTTCCAGCGAGGATCATGAGGTCGGCCCAGGAGATTTTTCGGCCGAACTTCTGCTTAATCGGCCAAAGCAGCCGCCGCGCTTTGTCGAGGTTTGCGTTGTCCGGCCAGCTGTTGAGCGGCGCGAAGCGCTGCATGCCGGAGCCCGCGCCGCCACGTCCGTCGGCGATGCGGTAGGTACCGGCGCTGTGCCATGCCATGCGAATGAAAAACGGTCCGTAATGGCCATAATCGGCGGGCCACCACGGCTGCGAGTCCGTCATTAGCGCGTGCAAGTCTCGAACGACGGCATCGAGATCGAGAGTCTTGAATTCCTCAGCGTAGTTGAACTCGTTGCCCATCGGGTCGGACAGCGGCGAGGGCTGGTGAAGCACATTGAAATTGATTTGATTCGGCCACCAGTCGGAGTTGGTCTGCGCCTTGCGGGCGCCATGCGGAAAAGGACATTTCGCTTCGGATGATGACGGATGAGTCTGAGTTTGAGGACCGGCAGCCGCCGCGGCGATAACTTTGTTTTCCATGGCTTGCATTTTCGCCGTGGAGCGAGGCAGAGGTAAAATATATGTTTCCTATGTTTGCCATAGGAATTGCGTCTTGACCGTTGCCAGAGAGGTTCAATGGAAGTCCACCAGCTACGCTATTTCTGCGCAGTCGCGCGCCATGGAACATTTACCCGTGCCTCCAAGGCGGAACATGTCGCGCAGCCGTCTCTTTCGCAACAGATTTTGAAGCTCGAAGCCGAGCTGGGCGCGAGGCTGTTCGATCGATTGCCGCGTTCAGCGAAATTGACGGTGTTCGGGAAGGCATTTCTGCCGAAGGCCGAGCGCATCCTGCGGGAACTGCAGGACGCAAAGACCGAGCTCCGGGATATGTCCGAGGACGTGAAGGGCGAGGTCGTCGTTGGGATCATCCCGACGATTGCGGCGTACCTGCTCCCGCGGCTGCTGAATGACTTTACCGCCCGGCACCCGATGATCTCCATCCGAGTCATTGAGGACATCACACCTGATCTGGTTCAGCGTCTCCAGGAAGGCAGCATCGATCTCGCAATTGCGGCGCTACCTGTCACTGGAAACGAACTGGCAAACGTGACGCTGCTGGAGGAAAAATTCTATGCGGTCCTCCCGCAGAACCACCGGTTTGCGTCGCGCACATCGCTGTCGCTGTCCGTTCTGGAGAGCGAGCCGTTTTTGCTTTTGAAGGAAGGCCACTGTTTTCGCGAGAATTTGATCGCAGCGTGCCACAAATCAAAAATGTCGCCGAAAGTAGTCTTCGAGAGCGGCCAGTTCGCATCGATTCTGGCGATGGTCTCTGCCGGAATGGGCGTCTCCGCGGTGCCTGCGATGGCCGTGCAGCCACAATCAGGATGCAAGTTTGTTCCGATTTCAGGCAAGCACAGTACGCGCGTCGTCGGCATTGTGACTTCCCGACATCACTACCAAACGCGCGCACAGCGTCTGCTTATCGAGCACATGCGCCAGTCCTGCGGCAATTTCGAGGGTGCTCGCGAAACTGACAGCTTGGAGCGCCGATCGGCGTCAGCTGGATCGTGAGCATCCGGGCAGACGTGCTTTGAGTGCGGCCTCAAAACAGAGGCTCAATGTATCGAAACCGCTGCTTCACGCGCAGATGTTCAACCGTCGCTAAAACGTGATCCGAGCACCGAGTTGCAGCTGGCGCATCGGCGCGGCCGAGGTGATTTTTCCAAATGCGGCGCCTGATCCGACCGTCGCGCCGTTGCCTGTTGGGTTTTGCAAGCTGACCAGATTGAAGGCGTTGGTTGCTTCAAGTCTCAATTGAAGCGCCATTTTTTCGCCGATTTTGATGTCGCGAAAAATCGCGAGATCGACGTTGCGGTATCCGGGGCCGTCGAGGAGATTTCGGGCCGAATTGCCGTCGATGAAAACGCCGCTGGTCGCGGCGTTTTTCGAGAAGGCTGCAGTGTTAAACCACAGCGCTGCTACGGCGGCTCTTGATCTGTGCGGATCCAAGACAGGATTCACGCCGGCCACCAACTGCGCACGATCCGTGCTGTTTCCATCGAGATTTGCGTCGGAGCCGTCGAGGATAGTAAACGGAGATCCTGATCGCAGCGTGACGATTGGAGAAATCGACCAGCCGTTGAGCAAATGCCGCAGCGCGGCGCGCTCTCCGTTGTAGTAGCTGATTTGCCAGACGCCGGAAGCGACAAACATGTGGCGCATATCGAAATCCGTGCGGCCTTTGTCCAAGAACAGCTTCGAGACATCCTCCGCGCCGCCTTGAGTGGTGTTGTTATCAAGCTGCACGCTGCTGAGCGTCTTGCTGAAGGTGTAGAAGCCGTTGACCAGAAAATGGCGCGACATCCTCTTGGTTGCGGTGAGCTGCGCGCCGTGGTACGAGGCCGTTTGGTTCGATTGAACGAGAAGAATCGCTCCAAGCGGGCTGGGCGATACTCCAACATTTGGATTGTCCACGGGACGGCGAGCGAGAATGTTTCCGCTTGCTGAGGTAGCGCTCGGCAAGAAAACCGGATAGTTCTGATCGATTGCGAAAGGCAAGTCGTGGCTCAGCGTACTGATGTACGACAGCTGCACGCTGAAGTCAGACGTGATCTGGCGCTGGACAGACAGATTGAATTGATACGAATACGGCCATTGAAAATTGGGAGAGAAACCGAAGATCCCTGCGCCTGGAATGAATTTCGGATTTGCCGGGTTGAAGATGTACGGGAACGGGTCGCCGCCTGCGAGGTTGTTATAAGGATTCGAAAGCGAGGCCCCGGTGGGTTTGCCGGACGAATTCAGAGCGGTGGTCACGTTCGTGAAAGTGAAGCGAGTAGAGAACGGTTGAAAATTTGTGTCCGTGTTCCACTCGTTTCCGGCGACACTTCCATAAAAGACTCCAGCGCCGAGACGGACAGCCGTCTTGCCGTCTCCAAACGGATCCCAAGCGATGCCAACGCGGGGTGAAACGTGGTGCCAACGGACAGGCACTGTTCCACGTGTGACGGCGGGATCGCCAACGAACAATTGTCCCTTTGGCGCGGCAGGCACCGCGATTGATTGAACGCCGGCGACGAAAGTGTCCTCGCGATTCTGAGGATCGGTGGGCGGAGTTTGCACATCCCACCGCAGGCCCAGATTCAGCGTGAGCCGCGGCAGAACGCGAAAGTCATCTTGAATGAAGACACCCGTGCTGAACGAGTTCGTATAACCGGTGACCGGCGCGTCCTGCGAAACCGAAGTTGGAAGCCCGAGTTCGAAGTTGACGAGCGGAGGTACGGTCACGTTGGCGGCGGTGGCTGTACTCTTGACGACGTTGCTGTTAAATCCGAACACGCCATAATTATTGAGAAGCGTTTGCTGGATGTCTTTGTCGAGAGAAGTCTCCGCTCCGAAAGCGAACGCGTGGCGCCCATGGATGTAGCTGACGACGTCACGAAGCGCGTAAAGATTTGTGCCTGCGATAGGACCTGCGATCGCACTCGCAAGCGTGAAGTAGTTCGTCACCGTAATCTGGGGAAGTGAAGGCGCACCTTGAATCGTAAACGCTGAACCCAGATCCCCCAGCGAGGTCTGCGGGAGGTTCAAGCGGCCCGCGAAGTTCCGCATATAGGTCAGACGCGCCTCGTTTACGAGATTCGAGTTGATCGTCCAAGCCTCCGTCAGGCTGGCATTTTGCTGGCGCCAATTGAAGAGCTGAGATGCCCAGGGAAGATTGCCATTGGGCAAGCCTGTCGTGCTGTTGCTTGGCACGACAGTATTGTTACCGCTCGTTTCGAAATAGCTCACCGTCAAGCGGTGCTGCTTCGTGAGCGAATGATCTACCTTCAAAAGGAAATCGTCGCCTTGATACGGAGACGGAATCGCGCCTTGCCAGCCGTTCGTGCCGATAATTGCTGTTGGAATGAAGGTTGAGATGATCTTCATGGCGGCGGGATCGAGAAGGGAAGGGCAGATCACATTCGCGGTGCCACACGTGTATTGGCTCGGAAGAGTGACGGGATTGCCCGAAAAAACCGACTGCGTGAAATTTCCCGTGCGCTCGAGTGTGGTGGGTACGGTCGCGCCAGTCATGAACGCGCTAGTGACTTGTCGCAAGCCCTGGTAGGAAAAGAAGAAAAATGTTTTGTCCTTGATGATCGGGCCGCCCACCGTGCCGCCGAATTGATTGCGATGAAGGGGAGGCGTGCCGCTGGTAATGTTGCCCCAGGTGTTCGCGTTGAACGCGGCGTCGCGATAGAACTCGAAGAGTGAGCCGTGCCAGGTGTTCGATCCGGATTTCGTGAGCACGGTGACAACACCGCCGGACATGCGGCCGTAGAGCGCGTTGAAATTGCTCGTTTCAACCCGGAATTCCTGAATGGCGTCAGGATTGGGGAGAATGTTTCCGGTGTTTCGAAGGCCGGTCATATTGATGCCGCCATCGAGGTAGTAGCTGACGGAGCCGGCGCCGCCGTCTGCGCCGCCGTTGATAAATGTGCGTTGCTCCGGATAGCCGAGAACGATGGTGTTGACGGATTGCTGGACACCCGGAGTCAGGGACAGAAGCGTGTAGACGTTTCGATTGACGATTGGGAGGTTGACGATTTCAGTGTTTTCGACGGTTCGCCCAATTTCGGTCGTACTCGTATTTACTGTCGGCGGTGTGTCGGTTACATTGACTGTCTCCGTGGCGGCACCGACTTCGAGCGATGCGTCGATGCGCGCTGTTTGATCGATCGTCAGCGTGATTTCCTTACGCTCGAATTTTTTGAAGCCTTGCGCTGAGGCAGAGAGCGAGTAATTACCGACCGGCAGAAGTTCGATCCGATAGGTTCCATCGGATTCGCTATAAACAACGCGTGTGAGGCCTGAGTCGGCGCTCGTTACGACGATCTCGGCTTTGGCGACGGTCGCGCCCGCGCTGTCTGTTACAGTTCCTACGATCGTCGCGGTCGTAACCTGGGCAGAGACAATCGAGGACAGCGCCAACTGGACGACACTAACTGCGAATGCGAGAAGAGCAACTGAAAGCGTGAGAAATCGAACCGATCGGCGAACTAGCATGATCGTATCCCTCCGCGTCGTCTCGTATTATGAGACGCAGTCTTAATCTGAATTTGACCCAAAAAAGATGCCGGCTTTCGCCGGCACTTCCCACCCCTGTAACCCTAGACCGCACCCATTGCAACCGCCTGCTCGGGCGCAAGCGCATAACCTAACTTCGCTGAGATCTCGCCTGCCGCTCGCATCACAAATTGCGCAACGACCGGAATCTTGGCATCGGTCAGGCGAAACGCCGGCGCCGACACGCTGATCGCCGCGATCGGCAATCCGGAGTGATCGCGAACTGACGCGCCGACGCAGCGCAATCCGTCTTCTTTTTCCTCGTCGTCCAATGCGTAGCCGCGCGCGCGAATCTTGGCCAGGTTCGCTTTCAAGCCGGCCAGAGTCGTGATCGTGTTCTTCGTCATCGGATTCAGGCCGGATTTTCGAATGATGGACTCGACCTCACCCTCTGGCAGGGCTGCGAGAATCGCTTTCCCGACCGCTGTGCAGTAGGCCGGTGCACGAGCCCCAATCGTGCAGGCCATTCGCACGCTCCGCTCCGGTTCCATTTTTTCGATGTAAAGCAATTCGCCCTGATCGAACAAACAAAAGTGCGTGGTCTCTCCAGTCTCCTGATGAACGCGGCTGACGAATGGGCGGCAACATTTGCGAAGGTCGACAACGGAGACGGCCTTTGATCCGAGTTCAAAGAGCCGAACGCCGAGCCGATACCTGCCGCTTTCGGCGTCCTTTTCGACAAATCGGTGTTGCTCCAAAACCATCAGAAGCCTGTGAATCGTGCTTTTGTGAAGCGAAAGCGAGGAACACAGGTCCATCAAACTGCACTCGCCTTGGCGTGCGGCAAGCACTTGTAGAATCTCCGAAGTTCTGTCGAGAACCTGAACGCGATAGGGCGAGCGGGCTGTTTTATATCGTGACACGAGTGCCATAATATGAGATCACCAATTGATGTCAAGCTGAAAATGAAATGCGGCATGCCAGCGTCCCAGCCCCGGTTCGAATTCAAGTACGAAGCCCATTCTTTCACCACGGAACGGATCACAGCACGATCCATTAATGACGAACATCACCGGTCGAAAGTGGAACCGGCCCGAAATCGCCCAGGCGTGCCGAATCTGGCGGCGACACAGCGATTTCGCATTCCCACGATCGCGCGTGCCTTGGCGCAAGATCGAATCCT
>DASTCY010000070.1:0-139032 GCA_035710725.1 Candidatus Sulfotelmatobacter sp.
CCCCGAATGGCCTTTTCCGTCTCCACCGCCTGCTGGCGCACATGATCGGGAATCTCCGGCAGTTCGCGTTCGTAGGGCAACACCGCCGGCAGATCTTCGATTTGGCCGACCAGATACAGCGCGCGCAGCGCCTCCCAGACCTGATCAATCGCAGGATCGACCATCGCAACTTCCGCGCCCGCGTTGAGATTCGCACCTGTCTGCGCGACCGACCGAATCCTTCCCGGAATTGGAGATCGAACTTCCGTGATCTGCGAACCAGTTTGCAGTTTCGCAATTAGCCCGCCTTGACGTATCGCCGTTCCGGGGCGGTCCGCATCGACAATTTTTCCATCCACGGGGGCGGTGATCCGCGCCGGCTGAAGCAGCGCCACAATCTGCGGACGTCCCGTCGCATCCCCAAACCGCACCAGCGACAGCGCCGCATTGCCGCGCACCATGGGCGACGAATCGTTCAGCATCTTGCGCAGCGTGTCGTGAAATCCGGCGCCAGTCGTGTCCTGGCCCATGACCCACGCGTCGGTATTGCGAACTTCTTCCACCGGATCAGCCGCAAGCGGCGGCAGTTCCGGATACCAGTGCTTCACGGTGGCATCCTGCCGCGACATGCGCTCGCTCATCTGCACCAGCGCCTGCTGAATATGCCGCGGCTTCTTGTGATCGTGCAGATATTCATTCAGCTGCTGATCGGAAAGGTGCCGTCCAAACCACGTGTTCCACCAGAACAGAAAGGGCATCAGCACGATCAGCCACGCCGTCAGGAAGAAAAGAATCTTCTGGTTGCGCGACATGGAGCGCTTGGGCCTTCCCGATGGGGCTTCCACAGGGCCGGATTCAACGGCGTTTGAATGGGCAGACACAGAAACCATTTCACCACAGAGTCACAGAGACGCAGAGAAAAATTCGAAAGTCCGCTATCCTCAATCGCAGATTGCCAATCTTGGCAAGCACCCCAGTCGAGCTTCGCTCGACCCGACAGCCGAGGGCGGCTGTCGCTACATAATCCTGTTAGTCTTCCACATCCGCGTCCAGTACGCGCTCCTGGTCGAGATAGTGCGACATCGCGTATTGCGCCAAAAGCGGCGTCTGGAGCCCGATTTCAGCGCCGATCCACTCGCTTTTGCCGTGCGGCGCGTCGGGAGCATGATTGCAGCGTCCGCCACTGCCAAATTGCGGGCCGAAGTCGGCGCTCTGGATCTGATCGTACTGCTGGATCTCGCGCCAGGCTTCGTCGCCCACCGTGCCCGAAACATCGATTTTGAGTTTTAGAACCGGCATTGAAGCTCGGGGGCTGAAGCCCCTCTATTTACGGCACCGTAACGCGGCCCTAAAGGGCCGCTCTTCCACAGGCGCTCTTCCACCCGAAAAGCTCAACTATGCGGGAACCATTGATACAGCATGAAATAGACGATCACGCCCGTGACCGAGACATACATCCACAGTGGCCAGGTCCAGCGCGCGATCACGCGGTGCGTCGCATATTGCCCGCGCAGACCGCGCACCAGCGTCACAATCACCAGCGGGACAATCACCATCGCCAACAACACATGCGAGATCAGGATGCTGAAATAAACTGGCCGCACCCATCCCCGGCCCAGAAAAAGAATGTTTCCCGCATGATAGTGAAAATACAAATAGCAGCTCAAAAACAGCGTCGACGCCGTGACCGCAGCGATCATACAAGCGCGGTGCGCGATCACTTGTTTTCTGGAAATGAGATAGCGCCCGGTCAGCAGCAAAGCCGCGCTGGTGCCGTTCAGCGTGGCATTCAGGGCAGGGAAGTAGGCGTACTGTTCGGCGATCATGCCGCCGGCCTCGTCGAGCGGCGGTTGGCCATGAGAAATGCCAGCGCGAACATCACGAGCGTAAACAATACGAGCGTTGCGACCGACGATGATAGCGGAAACGTGCTCGTTGTTCCCGGATACAGTAGAATCCGCAACGCCTCAACGCCATAGGTCAGGGGATTGACATACATCAGCGCGCGAATCCATCCCGACGCGCCCGCCAGGGGAAACAATGCTCCCGACAGCAGCCACAGGGGAATCAGAAACAGGTTTACGATCCCGTGAAAGGCCTGAGACGAATCCATAGGCCACGCAATGGCGAAGCCCAGCGCCGTGAGCGCGAACGAGACCAGAAAAACGACAAGGCCCACGAGCAATACCTGCCCGAGTTCCAGGTGAATACCGGCGAATGGAGCGAATACCAGAAAGATCATTCCTTGAATCGCCGAGAGCGTCGTTCCTCCCAGAACTTTTCCCAACACGATCGCCGACCGCGGCACCGGCGCCACCAGCACGGAAAGCAGGAACCCTTCTTTGCGGTCTTCGATCACCGACATCATGGTGAAGATCGAGGTGAACAGCACGATCATGATCAGCGCGCCGGGGTAGAAGTAATCCAGATAGTGCTGCTGTCCCGCGCCGCCCCCGGAGCGAAAAGACGTGCCGAAGCCGGATCCGATGACGAGCCAAAACACAAGCGGCGACGCCAGCACTCCGACCACGCGCGTGGTTTGGCGATAGAAGCGCACGATCTCGCGCCACCACAGCGTGAACGCGGGCAGGAAGATCCCGACTGACGCGGGCTGCGCCCCGTTTGCGCTCAATGCCGTTGTCTGCGTCGCCACTCTAGCTCGCTTTCGCTGGCGGAGTCTTCGCGGTTGCAGGCGACGCGGCCGCTTTTTTCGGAATGATCCCGCGGTCGCGCATCTCCCAATAGGCATTCAGCAGAAAGCACGCCGACAGCGACAGCAGGATCAGGCTCATGAACAGCCCGTCGACAGTGGCCGACGGGGGCCACAGCGTGATCATGCCGCTCACAAGAATCCACGCCACTCCGATCAGCGGAACGACGCCAAGCACGAGAGAAAGCACCAACATCATGGGAAGCAAGCTACCTCCTCTTACTCTTTTTATTTTCCGAAACAGACGGTTCCTGGTTATTTTCACTCCAAAACTTATGCCCTGTGCGATGGATGAATACGTCTTCCAGCGCCGGCTTACTCACTGAAAGCGCCTGGATCTCTCCGGGGAATGCCTCAACGACATCGGTGACGAAGCGGTGTCCTTCTTTTTTCTCCATGCGGACCTGACTTTCGAGCACCGTGACTTCGACATGGAAGACTGCGCGGATGCGTTCCGCCAATGAAGCCGCGTCCCGAGCCGCATCCAGCGTGATCACGTCGCCGCCGATTTCGCTTTTCAATTCCGTTGGAGTGCCCAGCGCGACGAGATTGCCTTCGTTCATGATGGCCAGCCGGTCGCAGCGCTCTGCTTCTTCCATTAAGTGAGTGGTAACCAGCACCGAGACATGCTCTTCGTCGCGGAGAATCTGCAAGTACTGCCACAAATCCCGCCGCGCGCCTGGATCGAGACCAGTAGTGGGTTCGTCAAGCAGCAGCACACCGGGATGATGGAGCAGTCCCTTGGCCAATTCAATTCGCCGCTGCATTCCGCCGGAAAAAGTTTCCACTCGCTCTTTGGCGCGGTCGGCCAGCCCTACGCGGCTCAAGATTTCCGCGACGCGCTTCTTCAGCGCCGCGCCACGCAGCCCATACAGATGCCCTTGATGCCAGAGATTCTCATAGGCCGTCAACTTCGGATCGATGCTCTGTGCCTGAAATACCACACCAATCTGTCGGCGTAGTTGTGCCGGCTCACGGGCCGCATCGAATCCCATGACAACGGCGCGCCCGGCGGTTGGAACCATCAACGTCGAGAGAATCCGAAACAGGGTTGTCTTGCCGCTGCCGTTCGGGCCGAGCAATCCGAACAACTCGGCCCCGCGAACGTCGAAGGTGACGCCATTCAGCGCCGTCCGGTTCTCGTAGCGGTGGACCAGATTTTGGACGGAAATAACGGCTCCGCCGGAAGCGAAAGGCAGCTCCGTAACGGCGTCGGCGTAAACAGAGGCTTTGGCGGACAAGAAGTTTCCCCGGGACGTAGGATCGTTTCTAGTTTACGACATCGAGCGCTGGAACGAATCGAAGGGAGTCCAGCCCTCTTAAGAACAATGCTTACCTCAGCGGCTGAAGCCGCAGCCCTTTTATGACAGCTCATCGCAGCGCTGGAAGCGCTGCGCCACCCCAAAGCTCGTTATGACAATTCATCGCAGTGCTGGAAGCGCTGCGCCACCCCAAAAGCTCGTTATCAGAATTCATCGCCGCCATGGAAGTGCTGCGCCACCCAAAGCTCGTTATGACAATTCATCGCCGCCCTGGAAGCGCTGGGTCCAGCCCAAGGCTCGTTATTGCATCTCATCGCCGCGCTGAACGCGCGGCGCCACTCCAAAAGCCTGCTATGACAACTTGTGGCAGCTAATGCGCCCGGTCAAAGCGCGGCAATGCCGATAAGCTACGCCGCGGATGGGTCTCGTTGCGCCTGCGGCAGTCGCTCTTCAAATGCGACCGGAACGTGGCGCCACACCTGGATCGCCAGAACCACGGTCGTCGCCAACAGCAGCGCGCCCACAGCCACATGGGCCACAGTCGAAATTACCATCGGCAGCTCGGGCTGCACGGCATCGCGGCCCCAAGAGACCCGAGTCAGAAAAGCAGTGAACCCGAGGCAGAGCTGTCCGATCACCAGCAACAGCATCAGGATCGCCGGGCGGCGCACCGCTTCGATCTGGGAGTAGACCGACAACGCCCGCACCGCAGTCCACGCCAGAACGAATGCCACGATAGCTGAGTGCGTTACATGCGGCCACCAGCTCATGCCATGATGGCGGAACATCGCTCCCAGAAGAAGCTGCACATAGAGCACGAAAATCGATAGTAGAGTCAGCGTGAACAGGCTCGGTTTGCGCGAGTCGAACTCCACGCGGGGCTGCTCTTCAATCCACCGTCGCCCGGTGAAAATGGCGATCACGACGGCGATACAGAAGAAGGTCTGCGCGAGGGCTGCGTGAGCCGACGAAACCGCTGGCGGCAAATAAAGCAGAACCGTCAAACCGCCGAGCACTCCCTGCAAGATCACCGTGCCAAGCGCGGCAACCGCCAAGTACCGCAGCCAGCGGCGCTTTTCGGCGCGCCACGTCCACAGCGCCAGCACGATCGTCAGCAGGCCAGCCACCTGCGCGATCATGCGATGCGTGTGTTCGAACCTCACTCCGCCAACCAGATGGGGGATCTTGTACCAGGAGCCGAACGATGTTGGCCAATCCGGAACTGAAAGTCCGGCATCATTGCTTGTGACCAGAGCGCCGGCGATGATCAACAGAAAGGTCCAACAAGCCAGCACAACCGCGAACCGGTGCAGCTTTGGGTTGTAGCTTGTTGCAATAGCTTTCAGAAGTGTGCCTCTTGGGTCGAGGAGAATGCGCGGAAGAGGGACTCTCAGCCGTGTTCGAGCGGAACGGGCCTGCATGGCGCAAGCCCGTTCTGTTGAAGCCTCATTCTAACAAAATCACTGTACGCCGGCGCCGGCTCCTTCGGGCTTAAACGTCGTGTCGACCGTCTTCGTGTCCTTGGCAGCAACGGTTACTTTCTGGTCCTGTTCGCCCAGTTTTTCGTGCACGAAGGCGATGGTGTAGTCGCCGGGAGGCAAGCCCTTGATCTCATACTTGCCCGACTTGTCGGTGACCGCGTAGAACGGGCTCTTCACCACGTTGATGTACATCTTCATCCACGGATGCTGATTGCACTTCACCGGCAGCATGATCTCTTCGCGCGCGAAGCTCTTTTCAAGCGCCGGAGATGACGGCGGCTGCGACTCGTTCCACTCGCGGTTATCTTTTGGCGTGGGATGAATGTTGTGCGTCGTCGGATCGTCGTTCTTGATCTGCACCGTCTGTCCGGTCATCACGCCGAGCACGTGCGGATGATACCGGCAGCCGCTCTGATCGAGAACCACGGGATCTTTCGGCATGTCGAAGGTCCGGTTGCCCAGACCGTCCTTTACGTAGACGAAAACGTTGGCCAGATCGCCGCCGGAGACGACAACGTTCTCCGCCTCATTTGCGCCCTTGCACGCCGGGTCCTGGCTCATGTCGATCTTCGACGCTTTGGGCGCCGTGCCGTCGAACTTTACCGTGCCGTTCACAGTCGCTACGGTCGCCGGATCAATCGGTGTCGCAGCCGGTGCGGCTTGCTGCTCGGTAGCGTTATTGGACTGCTCCGTGTTCTCTTTTTTGTTGCATGCTGCCATCAGCAACAAGCCACACATGGCAAGCATGACCATCCAACCTCGGTTTCTATTCATGATGTCGCCCTTTCGTGAAATTTAGAAATTCTAGCTTCCCAGTCATCGGGACAATTCTAGCGCGAACCGCCGGCTCCAGTACGATGCACATCGGCGTTCGCCTGTTTGCGCACATGTGGCAAATCGAGCGCAGCTTTTGCCCGGGGCATCGATGATGCTACGTGCCGCTGCTCCTCTGGCGTGAGCTGGAAAATGTAATCGGTCAGCAGCTTGCGATGATCCTCGGTGTAGCCTTGGAATGACGGCGGCGTCGGGCCGGCGAAAACCCACTGATTATTCGTCTCGCGGAACAGACCCGATGGCATCGAAGTTCCTGGACTGATCGCTTGCGGATCGGTGATCCACCGCACTACCCAATCCGGCTTCAGGCGTTCTTTGGCCAGCAGGAAATTTGGCGCGGTCGCGATCTTGTCATGATTCGGATCGCCCGTCGAGTGGCACTTCAGGCATGGTGCCGCGGTGCTCGAGAACAAACTTCGTGCCATGTCATTTTCTTTCGCCGTGAGAACCGGCACTTGCTCTGGAATATACGGTAATGGCTGTTGCGAGAGCGCCTGGAAGAAGCGCACCAGCACGCGAAGTTCGTTATCCGAGAAGGAGAACGTCGGCATGCGCACTTTCAAATACGGCCGCACGCCGTTGCGGTTGGTGTCGCTGGTGCTCAGCGACGGATTCGACAAGAACTTGCGCAGCCACTCCGGATCGACGCGCGCCCCTTCAGTTAACAGCTTCGGCGGCAATTGCTCCTGCGCGTCCTGATACTGTGCCAGCCCCATCAGAATCGTGCGCTGGCCGGGGATGATCTGGTGGCATCCCATGCAGTTGTATTTCGCGACGACCCACCAGCCGTCCTGAATATCGCGTCGCGTGTCGCCTGGCTTGTACTGATAACTGGCGGGCAGGGAAGTCTCCTGACTGCCCAGCAGTAACGTCGTTAGATCGAGCACCTCCTCCTTGGTAAGGTGCAGGTTCGGCATGCGCAGCTTCTCGGTCTCCGACTTCACCTTGCCTTCGTCGTAGACATTCGGCTCGGCCAGCTTGTGCTCGAAGAATCCCTTGTGGTCGTACCAGGGCTTGTTTGCGGGGCCGTCGGGTAAGCGAGCGAGATCGTCCTTGTCTTTGATCGGCTCAGATTCTTTGCCGCCGCGCTGCGCCGGTTCAGTGAACAGCGCGAAGTCGAGGCGCTCAATCGGCTTGCTGCCTTCAAACGTGAGTTCGGTGCCGATGCGTCCTTCATCTTCCAGCCCGGCGATCTCGTGGCATCCCGCGCAGCCGAAGTGCTGGATCCACTTCTTGCCCTCGGCCTTCAGGTTCGGATCGTCCATGAATGCCGCATCCGAATACGACGACGGCTCCTGCTTCTTCTGCGACATGAGGTAGGTCGCTATGTCGGCCGCATCGTCTGGACTGAGCCGCAGGCTCGGCATCACGGTCATGTTCTGCACTTGCAGTTCGTGGCCGTCATTCGGGCATTTGCTGTGCGCGAGATCCCACTGATAGGGAAGTCCCTTCTTCGCGTAATCCTCAGGCCCGATGTCTTTCTTCTCGTACGGGCAGTACGGTCGCGTACGCTCGCGCGCATTGTGGATCCAGCGGACGAGATAATCGTAGTTAGCCTTTTCGCCCACGCGAGTCAGATTTGCGGCAAAGGTTCCGCCCTGCATCTGGCTGCCTTCGCCGATGGAGTGGCAGGCAAGGCATCCCCGCGTCTCGAACAATTCTTTTCCGTGCGCGGCATTTCCCGGCTTGCGCTTCGGCAAAGGATCGGTCAGCGCCGATTGCCACAGATATGCCGAGATCGCCTGAATCTGATGATCGTTCAGGCGGAAGTTCGGCATCTTCGTCGTCGGACGGAAATCGGTCGGCTTCTTCAGCCAGACCGGAATCCAATTTTTATTCAGCTTCAGCCGGATGTCTTTCAGGTTCGGCCCAACTTTTTTCTGGTCCTGCATCAGGCTGTGCGACTGGAAATCGAGCTGCTGCAGCCGGCCTTCCAGTTTGCTGTTGGCCACGCGCAGGTCGACCGCTTCCTGATTGAAGCGATTCGCTTCTTCGTTTGACTGCGCCGCGTCGGCCTGCTTCATCAGATACGCTGTGTTCTTGAGATTGTCTTTCTTCTGCGTTTCGATCTGCTTGATCTGTTGGCCGATGTTGTTTAGATCCTCGGGCTCTTTGTCGTAGCCTTCGTAGCGGTGGCATCCCATGCAGCCGCGCCGCCGATAGAGGTCCTTGCCTGCGTTGATGGTTGCGAATTGCACGTCACCGCTGGCCAGAACCATGTCAGCGGAGTGGCAGGTCTGGCATCCCGCCTGGGCATTTTCTTTCGGAAAGAGCGGCCAAAGCCAGTGCTCATAATTTCCGTGCGCCTTTTCAATACTGGTCGTGGCACGGCCGTTGCCCTGATGGCAAGGCGAGCAGCCGAACTTGTCGGGATCATGGATCTTCAGTAACTCCGGTTCGCTGTGACTGCCAAGCGCGCGGGCGTATTCGTCAGGCTTCTTCTCGCCCTTCGGCGTCAGAGCCGCGGCAGTGATCTTGAGCGGCTCGCGCACGCTCATGTGGCAAGACTCACACCGGTCCACGATGTTTGCCTCGGCCACGTTGATCTGCACGATCTTCGGATCCCACTCTGACGCTTTCTTTTTCAGTCCATCAATCTGGGCGGGAGTGAGGTCGACCATATGGTCGGACACATACTCATCCATCTTCGCCTTCGCGTCGGTGGAAGGCTTCAGCACATCGCCGAGTTCCAAGCTCAGCTTGGTTCGTTCGTCGCGGATTTCGTTGTAAGTTTCCTCGAGTTGCTGGAAATTGAATTTCTTGCGGCTGCCGTCGGGAAACTCAACCGTAGCTTGCTGCGCTTTGTAATCGTCAATTTCTTTCTTCTTGCTGGTTTTACCCGATGTGCTCTCGGTCGTCTCGTACTCGTAGGTCAGCGCGTTTACGTAAGCGCGGCGGTCGGTGAAAACGGACTGTACTGCTAGCAGGCGTGCGTTGGCGTCGTCCAGCTTGCGCCGCACTTCTTCGCCTTGTGCTTTCGACGCCTGATAGGCCTGCTCATAATTCTGCTTGAGCGCGAGATAGTCCGGGTCCTTTTCAACACTCTTTTCCGATGAAGATGACGTTGAGCGCGCCGTACCCAGGAAAGAGCTGTAGCGCGTTTTCCATGTGTCCTGGAACGCCTTCCACGGACGCTGCCCCCACGCCTCGTCCCACAACGCCCAGAACAGCGTCGCAATCAGGATGAGAATCGTGATCAGATAGTGCGCCGCGTACGATTTGCTCGTAATCGGGTCTTGCTCGGGGATGGGTTTTTCAGGCACCGCTTCCTCCGAAAAAATTGAACCACGTGGGCACGGCCGCCCTCGGCCGTGCTAGCGAGCTAAGCTCGCCAATGCTGCCGCTTGGCGGGCGAGGGCGCCCGCCCCACACGAACGTCACACGTTAAACCACGGCGTAATCCAGACGTACTTGATGTGCCACAGCAGCCGCAGCCCCATCTTGATGGGCAGCGCAACCATGGTTAGCCACAAAAATGCCATGAGCGAAAACTGCAGCAGGCTCATGCGCTGAAAATCCTTGGGCATCTTCCGGCGGAACAGAGAGTACACGGCGCCTCCGCCGAGCAGGTAGAATCCGCCAACGACAATCGCGCCGAAAATGCCTTTGCCCAGGTTCGACGTGATGCCGAAGATATCGGGCAAATCGCGATTGACCTCGTAAATTAGCCGGTTGTGGTCCCACGTCTGTCCCGGCCAGAACCACTGCCAACCTGGACCGCGAATGAACGTCCCAATGATGATCATCGCGACCCACAGAATCACGAAGCCGAAAAGAAAAGTCGAAATTGAAAACTTGCGCTGCTTCCAGGTGTAATAACCGCTGCCCAGCGGGTTCGTGTCGATATACGGAATGACCATCAGACCGATGATGATCATCGTGGGCATGACCACACCCGCAATCCACGGATCGAAATAGACGAGCATCTCCTGCAGGCCGAGGAAGTACCAGGGCGCCTTCGCCGGATTCATCGTGAGATTCGGATTGGCCGGCTCTTCGAGGGGCGCATTCAGCGTGATTGACCACACCATCAGAATGATGGTGACGATGATGGCCGCAAGAAATTCAATACGCAGCAGGAACGGCCAGACGTGGATTTCTTTTTGCCAGCCGGGCTTGAACGGCCACGCCTTGCGATGATGCGTTTTGGCCAGCGCCGCGTCGCCTTCCAGTTGCTCGATCAGCACATCGTTGGCGTGCGCCTGCTTCCACGCCAGATAGATGTAGAACGCCAGCAGCGGAATCAGGCCAACGATCGGCACGTTGTCCGGAGCCGAAACAATCTCCCAAAGTTGATGCCAGTCCATAGGATCTCCACAACTCATGTGGCGACGGCCGCCCTCGGCCGTCGGGTCGAGCGAAGCTCGACGGTTTCTGTGGCCTATAACAAGCCGAGCGTTGCTCGGCCGGACAGCCGAGGGCGGCTGTCCCTACATGGCCACTCTTACTCTCCCGCCGCCCGCGGCCCTCTGCGTGGCTTGTCTGCCTCAGCTTCCAACATCACCTGCGCCGGGCCCGAAATCCCTCCGTCCTTGCGCACGCGCCAGAAGTGCACAATCATCAGCACCGACGCGACAATCGGAATGCCAATGCAGTGCCAGATATACGACCGCAGCAGCGCATTCGCGTCGACGATCGATCCGCCGAGCAGTCCGAAGCGCACATCGTTGTACGGAGTCATACCCAGCATTGATCCGAATGGCCCCTCGTGTCCCAACAGCGGCGTGGCGCGCGCCATGTTCGTGCCTACGGTGACGGCCCAGAAACCGAGTTGATCGTCGGGCAGCAAATATCCGGTGAAGGAAAGCAGCAGCGTAAACACGAGGAGCAGCACGCCGATATTCCAGTTGAACTCGCGCGGTTTCTTATACGATCCCGTCAGAAACACACGGAACATGTGCAGCCAGACGGCAATCACCATCAAGTGCGCGGCCCAGCGATGCATGTTTCGCAGAATTTTTCCGAAGGGTACATCGTGCTCGAGATAGAGCACGTCGCGGAACGCCTGCACCTTGCTCGGGTGGTAATAAAACATGAGCAGCACGCCGGTGTAGGTGAGGATGATAAACAGATAAAACGTGATCCCGCCCATGCCCCACGTGTAGCTGTAGCGTACCGCGTCGCGGTTGATCTTCGCCGGATGCAGGTGCAGAAACACGTTCGACAGCACACCGAGCGCGCGATTGCGCGGCGTGTCGTCGTGCTTGTGCCGGAAGATCGAGGTGTAGACCTGCGTCTTGGTCGGATCTTTCAGGCCCTCGATCTGCTCTTTGGCCTTGGTGGGGATGTCCGTCTTCAGCGCCTGGATGTCGTCCTTCACGCCGGCCGTGACTTTTTCCAGCACGCTCACCTTGTTGCCGTTTTTTCCGTTCGAATTGATTTCGTCAGCCATAAATTCATTTGGTGATTGAGTGATCGGGTCATTGAGTCATTGAAAATCGCTCAATGGCTCAATCGCTCAATCGTCCTACACTCCCGTCAGAAACGCTCCCGGATCATTGAAGTGAGTGGGTTGTCCCTTGGGCCACGAGTACAGCTTCGACGTGTCCACCAGAATCTGCCCATCAGGAGCGAGTTCAATATGGGCGCGATCCATCGGACGCGGCGCCGGTCCCTCGAAATTCACTCCCTCACTGTCATACCCGCTGCCGTGGCACGGGCACTTGAATTTGTTCTCGCTCGGCTTCCAGTCCGGCGTGCAGCCCAGATGGGTGCAGCGGGCGTAAATTACAAACAAACGGTCGGGCGTGCGATCGACCCAGATGCGATATTTCTGCTGGAACTTCGTATCCACGCCGAGCGCAAATTCCGATGGATATCCAATTTTAAAAACCGTATTAGGCTCGAAGAGTGTGCGAGGCAGGAAGAAACGAAAAAATGCCAGGAACCAGGCTCCCAGGAACGCGGTCACGCCGGTCCATACCAGACGGCGACGGCGGCGATCAATCTCCTTATTCGACGGGCCAGACGCGGCGATGCCGCCGGCCGCGGCTGCCTTCGACGTCCCCACCGCCGGCGTACCTACATATTTTGTGGCATCGACTTTCGAGCCGTCGCCCGCCGGTTTCGCCGCGGGTTTAGCCGCCTCCGGATTCGCACCGATCTTTTCGGTCTCCGGAACCGCCATGAGCTTTCCTCCTCAGAGTAAAATTCGCGCCTTAGTCTAAACCCGCCGCCGCGCACACTGTCTCCGTCTGCAGCCTCTGCAGTGAATTCAACCTTACCACTGATTGTTCGAGATTCGTGCCCAACGACTCGTGCACAATCTGCGCCAGGGCGTTAATGAATTTCGGAGAATCATTCAACCCCGCGCTCATTTCAAACTGCCGGAATCCCAGCTGACGGGCTTCTTCGCGCGCTTCGTGATCAATTTCCCCCAGCGTCTCTACATGGTCCGAGACGAACGCCACCGGAACCACGCACACCTCGCGCGCGCCCTCACTCGCCAACGCCTTGAGACTGTGATGCAGCGATGGCTGCAGCCATCTGCTCGCTCCCACTTTGCTCTGATAGCACAAGCGGTGAGGATTGCTCCATCCGCCATGCTGGATCAGCAATGCGACGGTCTCTTCAATTTGCCGCTGATAAGGATCGCCCTTCTCGATGACCGAGACGGGCACGCTGTGCGCACTGAACAGAATTGTAGGCTCTTCCGGAGCCGCAAACCGCGCCAGCGCCTCATCAATTTTTTCTACGAGGGAATTTAGATAATGCGGATGCCGATAAAAGCTTTCGACACGCTGCATCGGTACATCTGCGTGAAACAGGCGATTCCACTCGTTCAAACTCGATCCCGTTGTGGTTGACGAATACTGAGGATACAACGGAAGCAGCACGACCTCATCGCAGTCGGCCCTCCGCAATTGTTCAATTGCCTCGCTGGTGAAAGGATGCCAATAGCGCATGGCCACAAAACAATGCGCATCCATGCCTTGCGAACGCAGTTCCGACTCCAAGGCCCGGGCCTGGCGCTCGGTAAATCGGCGGATCGGCGACCCGCCCCCGATTGTCGCATAGTGATGCTGCACTTTGCGGGCTCGGGTGGTGGAAATCAGCTTGGCCAATGGCCTTCGGCCCAGACGTGCGAAGGGAAAATCAATGATGTCAGGATCGCAAAAGAGATTAAAGAGAAAAGGTTCGATGGCTTCCAGCGTGTCAGGACCACCCAGCTGAAAGAGAACTATCCCCACACGCCGTGTTGTGCGCGTCATTTTCCCCAGAAACCCCGGAACGCCCGCACTGTACTCCGTTTGGAGGGCGCGAGTCAAATTTCCGGCTGCGAACTCCTCCCAGGAACGCTCGATGACGCTGCAGGAAAGGTAGTCAGTAGTCAGGAGTCGGTAGTCAGGAATCAGGAGTCGGTAGTCAGGAATCAGGAACTGAGCGGACATGGCTGCAAACTATCTAACAATCTCGTACCTGATGACGCTGATCTCTGATCTCTGACTCCTGAAAAACAAGGCCCGCAGCCGAAGCCGCGGGCGTCGATAACGTAAGTGGAATCACGGCAACTGCAGATCTGTTCTTTCTTCCACGGCTACATTGTGCCGGTCACCGTCGAAGTAATAGAGGACGCGCAGCCATTTGCGGCGGCCAGGCAGCGGATCAACTCCCAAATTGTAATTGTCGACGTGAATGAAAAGGCGGCCATCGGCGACATGCTGGCGGACCGCATCGGTCACGTTGACGAATTGCCCTTCCGCCCCGTAGTAAGCACGCAGAATTCTCAGCCCATGCTCGTGATGATCGCGGTCATGGTCCCGATCGCGGTCCCGGTCCTCGTCCCGGTCCCGATCATGGTCTCGGTCGTGGTCTCGGTCGTCCCGGTCACCATCGCGGCGCTCCCAGCGCTCATAACTGCCTTCCGGATCCAACTCCAGATTCACCGTACTGCGTTCCGGATAATTGAATGCGTCGACCTCGCCATTCCAGTGACGCACCCGGATGATCAATTCCTTGTCGACGTGGGGTGCCGGATCAATCCCGAGATTGAATCGCGTCACCTGGAAGCGCATGATGCCGTCGTGGATAAACGTTCGAACCTGGGCGGTCACATCCACGCGACGACCCGGAACTCCCCATTCCGCAGAAACCAGTTGGCCGCCCTGCGCGGCAGCCGAGCCGACCAAAATCAAAATACAAGCGGCGCGGAGCAGTCCGGCCGCAGCGTGTCTCAAGCTCATCTCCCCTCCTCTGAGGGACACACATCCCTCAACCCGAGAACTTCAACACTACTTTCGGTCAAAATTACTCGCCAAGGGAAGTTACGAAAGGGATGCGCCCGCCCTTTCGCTCTGCATCTCTTCAATCACCGCGTCGGCGAATTCTGCCGTCCCGGCCTGTCCGCCGATGTCACGGGTCAACTTCTCGCGGTGCCGATACACACGTTCGAGCGCATTGCGGATTTGTGTGGAGGCCTCATGCTCGCCCAGATGCCGCACCATCAGCAGAGCCGAGCGCAGCAGCGCCGTGGGATTGGCCAGATTTTGCCCCGCGATGTCAGGCGCCGATCCGTGCACCGCTTCGAAAATCGCGCAGTGGTCGCCAAGATTTGCGCTGGGCACAAAACCCAGACCGCCCACAAAAGCCGCGCATAAGTCCGAAATGATGTCGCCGTACAAGTTCTCCATCACCAGAATGTCGTACTGATACGGGTTCATCACCAGCTGCATGCAGGTGTTGTCGACGATGTGCTCGCCATAGGTAATTTCGGGGAACTCTTTGGCCACCGTGCGGCAGCAGCGCAGAAAGAGCCCGTCAGATAGCTTCATGATGTTGGCCTTGTGGATGGCGTGGACTTTCTTGCGCTTATTCTTCCGCGCGTAATCGAAGGCAAACTTCGCGATGCGTGTCGACGCCCTTTCCGTAATGATCTTCAAGCTTTCGACCACGCCGGGCACAACCTCGTGCTCCAGTCCCGAATACAAACTCTCGGTGTTCTCGCGCACGATGACCAGATCGACGTCAGGATACCGAGTCGGAATGTGCGGCAGATTTCGGATCGGGCGGAAGTTCGCATAGAGATCAAACTTCTTTCGCAGCGCAACATTGATGCTGGCGAACCCCCCTCCCACCGGCGTCGTCACCGGGCCTTTCAGGGCGACACACGTTCGCTCGATCGAGTCAATCAGCTCCTTCGGGATATACTCGCCGGATTTTTCGTAAGCCTCGGCACCGACCGAGAACGTCTCCCAGTCAAATTTCACGCCGGTCGCATCCAGAATGCGCACAACCGCTTTCGTAACTTCGGGGCCAATTCCGTCGCCGGGAATGAGGGTAACTTTATGGGACATAGAAAAAAGTTATCAGGAGTCAGTAGTCAGCAACGCTCTGAGAAGCGGTCTCATAATGACCAAGGACGTAAATCGCGGTTCCCTCAGGGGCTGAAGCCCGCGTGGTTTTTGACATTGACGGCACGGCTTAAAGCCGTGCCCTTCCACAAAACCATTTATGAGATAGGTTCTGAGAATCTGTCTCATAAATGAAGCCGGAGAGTAAACCCCGCTTCTCTCAGGGGCTAAAGCCCGCAACTTTTGTGGACTCTTAGCGGCACCGCTGAAGCCGTGCCCTTCCCAAAACCATTTATGAGATAGCTTCTCAGTAGTCGGAAGTCAGCGACACTTTGAATGCTGACTCCTGACTCCTGACTACTTGGTCTTCACCAGGTCCTTCAACTCGTTCATGAACTCTTTCACGTCTTTGAAATCCAGATAGACCGAGGCGAAGCGCACGTACGCGACCTTGTCATAGCGCCGCAGCCGATTCATGATCAGCTCGCCGATTTCGCTGGTTTTGCGTTCGCGCTCGGACGACTCGATCACGAACGATTCTGCCTCGTTCACAATCTGTTCCAGCTTGCCCATCGGCACGGGACGCTTTTCACAGGCCCGCAACAGGCCATTGAGAACTTTCTGGCGGTCAAATTTCTCGCGCCGCCCATCTTTTTTCACCACCATGTAAGGGATTTCGTCGATGCGCTCGTAGGTCGTAAAGCGCTTGCCGCACTTCAGACATTCGCGCCGACGGCGGATCGACTCCGCTTCTTTGCTTTCGCGCGAGTCCACCACCTTGTCATTCACGAATCCACAGAAAGGACATTTCATGGGCGAAGTAATTCAGATTGTAGCAGTCGCAACGATGCAGGACAGACGGGTGTTCCAAGGCAGGTGTTGTTGAAATCATCCCCGACGCTCGGGGCTGTTTACGCTTGAGGTATATCGGAAGTACTCATTGCGCCGCGAGTCGAGACAGCGTGATCAGTGGCGGTCCCTATCGCGGTCTCTGTCCCGATCGTGGTCGCCGTGATTGTGCCGCCACGTCCAATATTCTTTTTGCTCTTCCCGGCGAAGTTTCCGGAAGTCGCGGTGCTCGTCGCGATGGCCCTCGCGCGCCCATTGGCGGTAGTAAACCACTTCGCTGTCGTTCCACTCGTGGTAGTCGGTATAGTACGGATCATAAACGCGATAATAGTGGTGCTCGGCACAGCCCACGCCAGCCAGCGATCCGGTCACTGCCACGGCCAATAGAAGGGAACTGAGAGTTCTCGATTTCACGCGCTTCTCACCTCGATAATCGGTTGCGTCCGCTTACTTTCTGTTGCAAACCCTGCCAAGGGGCAAAAGTCGCGGGATAGTCGAGGGACGATCTGGCTGTTATCCGGAGCCGTAGAAATGGCTTCGCGCCAGCGCCATCGCGAAGTCACCCAACCCTTTCGACTGACGTTTCACTTCATTTCGTTTGCTTTTCAATAGACTCGCTTTGTATTAGACTGATTTCAGGCTGAATCGGAGATTTTGCTTTGGGAAACCCTCTGCAAGCCCTGCTTGAGCTGCCTGAGTACGAAAAATCGGCGCGCGGCCTTCAGTATACGCCGCGGGAAATCTACCAACAGCCCGAAACCTGGAAGACCACTTACCAGCGCTGTTTCGATCTCGCCCCCGAGCTCAAGCAAGTCCTGCGCCGCGCAGGCATCGGATCGGATCATCCGCCCATTGTGTATCTTCTGGGTGCGGGCACGTCCGACTACATTGGCCGCGCTCTGGCCGGGCTGTTGCGCCGCCGCTGGAAGACCGACGTGTGGGCGATTGCCAGCACGACCATGCTCACCGAGCAAGAGAGTGTTCATGATCCAGCCAAGAATTATCTCTGGATTTCTTTTTCCCGCTCCGGCGATAGTCCCGAGGGCGTGGCCTTGCTCCAGCGAACTCTGCAGCATCACCCTAACGTGCAGCATTTGATCGTCTCCTGCAACCGGGACGGAAAAATGGCGGAATTATGCCGCCGCAACCCTGACCGCTCCTATGCCATCGTTCTCGAGGAAGCAACGAACGATCGCGGTCTCGCCATGACCAGCTCATTCACTAACATGTTGGTCGCGGGACACTGCCTGGCCCATCTGTCCGGTCTTTCTGAATATGGCGACATCCTTGATCAGATGATCGATGTGGGAACGCGTTTTCTTCCGCTGGCTTCGGAAGCGGCGGCTTCCATTGCCGATCAGGAGTGCGCTCGGGGCTGCTTTGTAGGCACCGGTCCGCTACGCGCCGCCGCCGAAGAATGCGCCCTGAAGCTAGTGGAGTTGACCGCAGGAAATGTTGTGACGGTCTCCGAGTCTGCGCTCGGGCTGCGCCACGGCCCCATGTCGGTGATCGACAGCGCGAGTTTGTTCGTCGCCCTGTTATCGAGCGATGCTCGTCGTCGCGCTTACGAGCTTGATTTGCTGGAAGAAATTTCGCGTAAGGACCTGGGCCAGCTGCGCGTCGCGATCGCGGCCGACGGCGTAAAGGACTTTCACTCCCTGGTGGACTACCCGTTGTCTCTGAATTGCCCGGCCGGATTCTGCGACGACTATCGTCCGCCACTCGATATCATCTTCGGCCAGGTGCTCGGCCTTTCCGCGTCTCTTAAATGCGGACTGATGCCCGATTGCCCGAGCCCAGGAAACACCATCACGCGCGTCGTCGCGCCCATCCGCATTCACTAGAACGCACTCGCTGGGCGGACACTCCTGTCCGACTTTTCTTCGGTTCTACAGAGCATAAACAAGCCATTAGCCGTCTCGTATGGTATTGCGGTAATTTCCCAAGTCAAATTATTGCCGTGCCCGCAGCGAAGTGGGGTCGAATGACCTGTATTGTCGTCTATGCGAGCTGACGTTGGCCCGAGCTACGGAATCACCTTGAACACCGTACCGTAAACGTATGCCCCGCCCCAGTTGGTTGTTCCATACAGGTTGCCGCTTTTGTCAATAACCACGCCCGCTTCGGGGCGAAGCCCGTCTCCCGGCTGGCTGCCGAAACTGTAAAGTACGGTCTCGCTGCCCGCCGGAGTCAACCTGAAGACCGTTCCCCAATTGGTGGTGCCGCCATCCTCAGTCGCGCCATATAGATTGCCCTCTTTATCAAGCACTAAGTTCAGGGGGAAGCTCCCATCTCCTGGTTGGCTGCCGAAAACGTAGAACACAGTTTCGGTACCTTCCGGGGTGAGCTTAAACACCACGCCGTGGTAGAAGGGGCCAACAGCCACAGCTGCGGTGCCGTAGAGATTGCCCTGCTTATCGAAGACCCAGGCTCCCGAGGGGTTGACCGCGTCTCCAGGTTGGCTGCCGAAGCTGTACAGTACGGTCTCAGTGCCAGCCGGGGTTAACTTGAACACTGTGCCTTGATGATACGCGCCTCCTCCATTGGTTGTGCCATAGAGATTGCCCTGCTTATCGAGCAGCAAGTTCCCCGAAGGACCGGAGCCATTCTTGGAATAAGACGCAAAGTTCCAGAGTGCCGTCTCGGTGCCATCCGGCGCCAGCTTAAAGATCATGCCCGCAGCATGCGTGCCGCCGGCAGCGATGCCATAGAGATTCCCTTGTTTGTCGAGCACCAGGTTCCCGTACGGAGATCCGCCGTCCACCGGGGCGCCCTGGAAGTTGTGGAGCACCGTCTCACTGCCGTCCGTGGACAGCTTAAATACCGTGCCTTTCCCATACGTGCCGCCGGCCCCAGTGGTGCCATAGACGTTGCCATGCCGATCAAGCACTAAAGGCGCGACAGGATTGCGCCCGTCCGGCCGTTGCCCGAAGTTATGGAGCACGGTCTCGGTGCCATCGGGAGCCAACTTGAATACCGTACCGTAAACGTCCGTACCGCCCCAGAGGGTTGTGCCGTAGAGATTGCCTTGCTTATCGAACACGAGGCCGGCGTCTGGATATGCCCCGTCTCCCGGGCTGCCCTGGAAGCTGTAGAGCACGGTTTCTGTTTGCGCCTGCGCGACCTGTGAGGTAAACAGCAGATGAGTGCAAAGAGCAATGACGATTAGTGAGTAGCCCAGCGCTGCAGCTGATCTTGCTTTGGTTCTCATTGTGACAGTGGGATTGCTTGTGCGAGTTTCTCGGCCGCTGCTCGTCCTATCGCGGATCATAATAGGATCTCCTTTTACACGCCCACGATACACATCAGCACCAAGATTTCCGTGACCCGCGTCACGTCACTTTGTCGCAGCCGATTTTTGAAGTGAGAGGGAAAGCGGATTGAAGCAGTGGAATCAGGGAACAGCGTTCGCTGAATGGATTGTCGCCGACCGGCCGGGGTCGGTCCGACGGCGCTCTATGCCTGCTCGCTCGGTTCGTACGGGCAGAACGGATCTGTTCCCAGCACATCGCCCGTATATGCATAGGCCCGCGCTCGCGACCCGCCACAGATGTGGCTGTACTCGCACAGGCCGCATTTTCCGTGGAACAAGTCCGGCTGGTGCAGGCCGCGGAACGTCTCTGAATCGCGATAGACCTCAACCAGCGAATCTTTTCGAACGTTGCCGCAGTGGAAAGGCAAGAATCCTGAAGGATAAATTTCCCCCAGATTGGAAACGAAAACGATGCCATGCCCGTCGCGAATCTGAAATCCCTTGTACACGGAGGAATTCTTCATCTGCGCCGAAGTCGTCCCTGTTCGCCGCATCTTTTCGATCGCAATTCTCCTGTACGACGGTGCCTCGGTCGTCTTGATCGCAAACGGAGCACGCGGAACCAGATCGAAGACCCACTGCATGATCTTCTCGCCATCTTCCGGAGATACTTCGTTGAGCGCCTTGCCCCGTCCCACTGAAATCAGGAAGAACAGGCTCCAACGCATCACCGGAAAACTGTTTCGCAGCAGTTGATAGATCGCGGGCAGATCGGCGGCGGTTTCCTCTGCGACCAGCGTGTTCACTTGAATGGGAAGCCCAATCTCGCCGGCATGGCGTGCCGCGCTCATGGTTCGCTCAAAGGTGCCGTCAATCGCTCGAATCGCGTCGTGCTTCGCTGCGCTCGATCCATCCAGGCTCAGACCCAGGCTCTGAATGCCGTGCTGCTTTAATTCTGTGATTGCTTCTTTGGTCAGCAGGGGCGTGGCGCTCGGCGTGATCGAAACTTCCAATCCCAGCCCGCAGGCGTAATCGATCAGCGGATAAATGTCGCGTCGGCTCAGAGGATCGCCGCCGGTCAAAATCAGATGCGGCAGCGGATCGCCAAAATCTACTAACTGGTTCAGAAATGCCATGCTTTCGAGCGTATTCAGTTCCAGCGGATTGGCATTGGGCATGGCTTCGGCCCGGCAGTGCTTGCAAGCCAAACCGCAAGCCTGCGTCATCTCCCAGTAGACCAGCAGCGGATTGCGCGAGAAATCGCGAGCCACGTGGCTCATTTTGGGTGCTGATTGTGCGCTGACCATCGCTTCCCCCACAGGATGCAGATTGAAGCTCCCCACGACCTCTTCAGGCTAAGACAGCAAAGGGGATATCGCTGTGATTGGGATCACAAGGCCCGGTGATGCCCTTCGCAAAACACCCAGGCTGACAGATTACTTTCGGGTGCGTCATGCTGAGCGGAGCCGTTTTTCAGGCGGAGCGAAGCATATCTAGCGTGGGCGACCGACCATCACTTAGGCGCCAAATAATTACCCGGGCCTGGGGGTGAGCACCGAGGCCCGGGTGGGCTGTTCCTGGGAGGACGAACCATTCAGAGGGGACATCCGGCTGTCCGGGCTTAGAAGGCCAGAACGCACCGGTGAGCGGATCATTCACCCTCGCACGTCGCAGTCCGGCACTCGGCCGGCCGCGCGGTTCGCATGAGGAACAGCGATCTTACTTCTTCTGCAACTCGCGAATGTAGGCGATGACCATCTTGATCTGGTCCGGGCTTACACCTTTCGCCGCAAACGCGTGCGAAACTTTCTTCTCCTTGCCTCCGTTCGCGATCATGTCATTCAGATCGGCGTCGGACGTTTTCTTCACATCATCGGACACGAGGCTTGGAATCTTGGCCGCGGGCTTGCCGGCCGCGTCCGCGCCATGGCAGGCGGCACACTTCGCTTTATAAAGGCCTGCGCCATCATCGGCCGCCCAGGAAAGATTGGGCAACGTCAGGAAAAGCGCCAGGGCGATCATTATGATAAGTGCGACAAGCTTTACGATCTTCATGATTGCTGTTTTTCCTTTCGCTGATGCAGCGGAATTTTCCGCCGCCAGCAAGTCGAGCCATGAGAACTCACTAATGCCTGCCAGTTTCCGCTTTGCGCTATCTGCTCCGCTGTGACGGCGATCACTTTCGGCAGTGATCTGTGCACCTTCGTAAACCCTGCGAAAAAATGCACTTGCGCGCTCGCTTCGCGTCAAATGCCCCGGTTCCGCGTGAGATGCCGCAATCGCGGCTGTCGAGAAAATCAGCAACTAAGCCGTTCGCCTCCGCAAGTTGCTGAAAACAGGCATAACGAAATCATCTAGAGTTCTGCCCGTTTTGGCACTGGGTTTGCCTTTCCACTTTGTGAGCAACGCTAGGGGAGGGACGTGGAACCTACACTGATTGTCATCGGGTTGGATCACCACAGCGCCCCGGTCGCCGTGCGGGAGCGCTTTTGGATCGGCGAAAAGCGCCGCTACGATGCGCTGCGCGAGTTGCGCCAAGCCGAGGGGATCGACGAGGCCGTCGTACTCTCCACCTGTAACCGCACTGAGTTTCTGCTTTGGGCCGCCGAGCCCACCCTTGCTGCCAACTCTTTGCTTCACTTCCTCACCGTTCAATACGGTCTGAAGCTTTGCGAGTGGGAACACTTTCATCGTCTGCTCGATGATGCTGCGTTAGCACATATCTTCCGTGTTAGTTCCGGCCTCAGTTGCCAGGCGCTCTGCGAACCTGAAGTCACCTCAGAAATTCAAGCAGCCTGGCAGCAAGCGCGTACGGTCAGGGCCAGCGGACACTTCCTGGACTCAATTCTCGAAAAAGCCTTGGCCGTTTCGCAGGAGGTCCAGAGCCGTACAGCGCTCGGGGCATTCTCCGTTTCAGTTCCTCAGGCCACGGTCGAGCTTGCCGAACGGCTCTTCGGCTCACTGGAAGGCCGACGCGCGCTATTGCTGGGCGGGGCAACAGTCAACGAACTGGTCGGACACGCTCTCGCCGACAAGGGCGTAACTTCTTTCTGCGTGATCAGTCAGACTTTGGAGGAATCGCGCAAGCTCGCGCAAACGCTGGGTGGAGTCTCAGCTCCCCTGAAGGACCGTTGGCAGCACATTCTCGCGGCCGACATTGTGGTGAGCTGCTCCGGCTGTCCGCACGTGATTCTGACCCGCACCGAAGCCGAAAGAATCGGGGCCGAGCGTCATCGCGCGCCCCTGGCCATTTTTGATATTGGCATGCCGCGCGACGTCGATCCTGACGTTCACCGCGTGGACGGCATCCTGCTCTACGACCTCGACGGCCTGGAGCGCTTCGTGAAGCACAGCGGAGCCGAGCGCCATCAGGCAGCCGCCGACGCAGAAAAAATCATCATCAGGGAGGCGCGCGAGTTTCGCGCCAAGCTGCAGGCGGAAAGCGTGGTCCCCACGATGATCGCGCTGCGCCGCCATCTCGAAGACATTGGCCGGCAAGAACTGGAGTCTTTTAACCAGGAGCGTGGGCCGTTTACCCGGGAGCAGCACCAGGCACTTCATGCGCTTACTACGCAAGTCATCCAGAAGATTGCCAGCTCCCTCGGCCGTGAACTCAAAGGACTGTCAGAGAAAGGGGAACAGGAGCAGATGACCGCTGTTTTGCAGCGGCTGTTCCGCCTGGATTCGCCGTCAACGGCGCTTGCCGGCACCAGATCGGAGAAAAATAATTATGAGCAATGCAAAGAGCGAACTGTCGCCCTCCCTCACTAACACCGCGTGGACCTCAACGCAGGCCTACGTGCTGGCCGCGTTCTGCCTGCTGTTGGGAGTGGCGCTGGGATATTTGTTCCGCGGATCGGCATCGCCCGCTGTTGCTGCCGCTGCTCCGGCAGTCCAGCAGAATTCCGCCAGTCCTCACGCGCAGCCTACCGCGGCCGAGAAGCAGGCCATGCTCAATCAGGCTGCGGCGCCGCTTCTGGAATCAGTAAAGCAAAATCCGAGAGACTTCGATTCGCTGGTCAAGCTGGGAAATCTGTACTACGACGGCCAAATCTTCCCATCGGCGATTGAGTACTACGAGAAGGCTCTGGCCATCCATCCTGAGAATCCTGACGTTCGTACCGACATGGGCACGGCTTATTTCTACAACGGCAACGCCGATCGCGCCTTGACCGAGCTGCAAACTTCGCTCAAGTACCGCCCGGGCCATCCGCAAACTCTTTTCAACTTGGGTTGGGTGCGCTGGCAGGGTAAGGGAGATCCCAAAGGCGCGGCCGAGGACTGGCAGCAATTGCTGAAAGATAATCCGAATTATCCGCAGCGTCAGAAAGTTGAGGAGTACATCGCGAAAGCCAAGGAGCACGCCTCGCGCGGTTAGAGACCGGCCACTCATTCCGAAAGCGGTTATCCGAGAGAAAGTTTCGCGCTTGCTTGCCGGCGACTGCAGTTGCAACCTAGATCCCTCGGGCCGCTGGTAAAAGCGCGGCCCTTCGGGATGACATTGTGAAATGATGAATTCATAACCCTAATTCATACGGCGGCAGAGATCGCGAAGGGCTTCCGCGAGGAGGCCCTTTTTCCTGCCCAAATTCACTCTCCGCTGCGCCAACTCTAAAGTTTTTCCCCATACTGCCGAGATGAATTCATCATGGAGTCTCAATTACCTTTCGCATCTCCCTGCCGCAGAAGCGATCGCGTGTCGATCGCCTATCCCGTCGAGATCGCCGGAACCAATCTCGGTGGCTCCCGTTTTTCCGAGCGCACCACCACCATGGTCGTCAGCCGCTACGGCTGCTGCCTCTCGCTGACGCGTCTGCTGATGCCGGGACAAAGAATCCTCATGCGCCGCATCGGGACCGACGACGAAACCCCGGCGCGGATCGTGGCCCGCATGAACGCGGCTTCTCCCGGACACACCTACGGGATCGAGAGCCGCAACTCCTGCGAGGGCCTCTGGGGTATCCGCTTCTCGTCGTCGTTTTACGAGCGGCTGCTCGACACCATGCAGGACGGCGTCTACTTCGTGAACCGCGACCGCAAGATCACGTATTGGAACTCGGCGGCGGAGCGTCTTGCTGGGTACAGCCCCGCCGAAGCGGTTGGCAAGCGCTGTTGCGAGAGTTTTCTCGCCCATGTGGACGAAACCGGAAAATCCCTGTGCGCCGATGGATGTCCGCTGAGCCAGGCGATGCTCAGCGGCGAAAGCCGACAGTTGGAAATTTATCTCCGCCACAAAGAAGGCCATCGCGTGCCGGTTTCGGTACGCGTGCTTCCCATGCGGGATACGGCGGGCAACATTGCCGGCGCCGTTGAATTCTTGCAGGATGCCAGCGCCCGCAAGAAAGTCGAGCACCGCGTCAGCGAACTGGAAAATCTCGCTTTTCGCGATCCCCTTACCGCCTTGCCGAACCGACGCTACCTGCAGATGAAAGTCGAGCAGGCTCTCGAAGAGTGCCGCCGCTTTCACCGGCGCTTTGGCCTGCTGATGTTCGACGTGGACCGTTTCAAGCAGGTGAACGACACTCACGGCCACAATGTCGGGGACGCGGTGCTTAAAGCCGTGGCTGCGACGTTGGCGCAGAATCAGCGGGCCGAGGATATCGTGGGCCGTTGGGGAGGCGAAGAATTCCTGGTTTTGACCTGCGACGTCGATGCCATCGCCTTGAGCGATTTGGCCGAGCGGTGTCGCGTACTGGTCGTGGAGTCGTCGGTGCCCTTGGATTCTTCGCGCGTCTCAGTTACCGTCTCGATCGGCGCCACTCCACTCGACCATTTCGACACCTGCGAGTCCGCCCTGCAGCGGGTCGATCAACTCATGTATCAAAGTAAGCGCTCGGGAGGCGACCAGACCACCGTCGGCTAGAACGTGGTCTGGTCAGCAAAACCGGGAAGGGCACGAGTTCACTCGTGCCGGCTAAGCTGCAACACGTATCTGCGCTTCAGCTCCTGAGGTCTACTTTGGCCGCTCGCGGTTGCGTAAATACCGTGCTGAAACTCTGATACAAAGCTTCCGGTACCCCGACCGACGTACTCTACCCTGCCGCGCTCGACGCATCGTCCAGCTTGCGGCTCTTGATTGACGTCAACTCGCCGGCGTGGCGCAATTCCGGAAACATCCACGCCCACAGCGTAATCACCACCAGCGTTCCCACTCCACCCAACACCACGGCCGGCACCGTGCCGAACCACTGCGCCGTCACGCCCGACTCGAATTGGCCGAACTCGTTCGACGCGCCAATGAAAATCATGTCCACGGCAGTCACCCGACCGCGCATTTCGTCGGGCGTGGCGAGCTGGGTCAGCGTGGCGCGAATGATCACGCTGATCATGTCGCTCGCCCCGAGAAGAAAGAGCGCAATCAGAGAGACTGTCAAACTCCGAGAAAGACCAAAGATAATCGTGCAGATGCCGAATCCGGCCACGGCCCACAGCAGGGTCGTGCCCGACTTTCCGCGCAGCGGACGATGTGCCAGCGCCACCGCCATCACAGCCGCGCCCACTCCCGGCGCGCTGCGCAGCAGTCCGAGTCCCCACGGTCCGGTGCGTAGAATTTCGCGCGCATAAACCGGCAGGAGCGCGACCGAACCTCCCAGCAGCACCGCAAACAAATCCAGCGAGATCGCGCCCAGAATCAGCTTCTGTTGCCAGATGAAGCGCAGCCCCGCAAAAACCGTCTTCATCGTCATCGGCTCGCGCGGGCGCGCTTGCCCCTCCGGCCGAATGCGGAAGGTCGAAATCAGCGCTACAGCCGCCGTCACCGTTGCGGTCGCGTAGACCGTTGAAGGCCCATGCGTCGCGGCGTAGAGAATTCCGCCGAGCGAAGGGCCGAGAATCGTTGCCGTCTGAAACGTGGTCGCGTTCCATGCCACCGCATTCGGGAAATGTTGTTCGGGGACCAGCAGCGGCAGGATCGAGCGGCTCGCGGTGCTGTTGAACGTGCGAAACACGCCGAGCATCACCAGCACAACATAGATCGGGGCTACCGAATGCACTCCCCGCAGCGAGAGCCCAAGCAGCGTGGCAAAGCACAGCGCAAGTCCCGCATAGCAGGCTGAAATTACATGCCGCCGTTCAAAGCGGTCCGACGTATGCCCCGAGATGGGGAACAGCAGAATGCCTGGGAGAAATTGCGCCAGCCCCACCAGGCCCAGATCCAGCGGACGCTTGGTGATTTCGTAGACCTGCCATCCCACCGCGACCGCCTGCATTTCGAGCGCACACACCAAAAGAAAACGCGCAGTCTGAAACAGAACGAAGCCGGGATGGGTAAAGGCAACGCGTCCGGCGGCGGAGTCCGAGCGTGCGGGCATGAACTTCTAATGTGACATAGAAGAGACGATCCGCGCACGTGCGATTGCTGGTGGTCTTGGATTGCGGAGAGAGTTGGAATTGCACAGCGACTTGGGGTGGCGCAATGCTTCAGCATTGCGAGCAGGACCACCCAGAAGGAACTGGGCTTCAGCCTATGGAGAGCACTCGCTTGATGCTGGGAACCTCAGCGGCTGAAGCCGACCGGTTGTCCAGCTTAGAATCGCAGCGCTGCAAGCGCTGCGCCACCCAAAAGCTAAGGCGTTGCGCGGCCCGATACACCTGGGCCCCCGGACAGCCGAGGGCGGCTGTCCCTACATGGCCATTGCTGAAGAATTAGTGAGTTGCTGAACCCGACGCTCCCGAACTCGGCGCAATCAGCGCGGCCCGCGTCGCGGCGTCCGGCAACTCGTCGCCGCGGAAGAACTTGTCTTTCTCTTTGGCATTTTCGGCGCGCATCTCGGGCATAGCCACGAACGGCTTCGAGTAATCGTTGGCTGCGTTCCAGAACAAGAACCCGATTCCGCCCTTATTCTTGGCCGTCACCACCTGCACCTTGATGTATTCCGGCGAATAGGTCTTGGTGCGCCAGTGGAACGCCTGCAGCCACGGCCGAATCACGACCCCGCTGCCCTTGGTGATGAGCATGAAGCGGTCCATTGACTCGCCGATGAAATGTTCGGGCGCGTCGCCGGGGCGAGCGATGTTGTCCATGCCGAAGAAGTGCGAGGGATAGATCATGGGCGAGAGCACGTCGCAATACTTCGCCATGCCGACGATGTCCTGCCCGGTGTGCGAGAGATCGACCGAGCGCTGCCACGCCATCACGCCGAAGACGTCAAGCGAGAGCAGCGCGCCGGTGGGATGGATCTCGGCATAGGCCTTTTTGAGGAATGCGGTGATCACGTCGGAGCGCTGCGGACCGTGCGGGGCGAGGCATCCCGCTTTTCTGTCGTCCCTACGGGACTTGCTCCCATGTTTCGTCGCTACCCGGCGCTGAAGCGCCGGGCTATTATCGGTCGTCCCTCCGGGACTCGAGTTTGCCGGTTCCGGCTGCACAGAACATGGCTGTGGTTGGGACGCTTCAGATCTTTCGCTTTGGAACTGGAACAGCGCATCTTTCTGGTCGCCCTCGGCAGGGAAGCGGACGTAATCAAACTGGATCTCGTCAGCGCCTAATTCCGCCACGTGCTTGGCCAGCGCGATGTCATAGTCCTGCACTTTCGGATTCGAAGGATCGGTCCATACCAGCTTGCCGTTTTCGCGCCAGGCTTGATGCGTGCGTCGTGACTGCACCGCCAGCTCGGGATGCTCCGTCACCAGCCGTTCGTCCCGGAAAATCGCGATGCGCGCAATGGCGTGCATGTTCTGCGAATGCAGAAAGCGCACGAACTTCGGCACGTCGTGAATATAAATGTTGTGTTTGCCCAGCAGCGGATGCTCGAATGGAATGTTGACGCTCCCGTCGGAGTCCTTAATATCGAAGACCACGGCGTTGCCGCCAACTTCGCGCCAGTGCCGGATGATGCGCAGGCCGTGATCGCTGCCCGCCATCACTCCGGTCAGGTAGACGGCGCGCACCTCAAAATCCTTCGCGACCGGAATGCTTTTCTCCACGATTGGGGCCGGCAGAATTCCCGGGATCACGATGTTTTCGTTGGCTTTCAGAATGTTCCCCGAGCGGTCGCCGTTCACGTGGCGAATGGCGTCGGCCAGTTCCGCCGAAGTGAGATAGGAGGTTCGGCCCAAATATCGGCGTGCAATCGTAGGGATTGCTTCTCCGCGCTTAGCCGTGTAAATTTCCGTTCCGGGCGCGGCGGTGGGGATTGTCGGAGGAATGTTGGCGCTCACTGGCTCCAGGCGAGCTTTCTTGGAAGCCGCTGGCTTCTGTGGCGTTTGCGCTTCGGCAACGGAGGAAGAGGCGGAGCCGAGCCGCCAGGCGGCCGCTCCGAGGAGAAGACAGGAAATCACGGTAAGTGACAGAACAGAGCTACGGCGCAATCGTTCCTCCCGGCTGTCTGGATGCCTGAAATTAGATGCCTGAATTTCGATAGTAGCCGTGCTCAAGTGCAGTCGCTAGTTACCTGCGGACACCTCCAGTTGATGGGCTTGGTTCACCGTTCAGGAGGGAAGTCCTGTCAGCGAAGGACTGCAGTAACTGTATTACTCGCGATGCCAGGCCTTAGTTCTGCCTAGGCAAAGCACGGGTGACGGCGAAGGCACCGGCAGAGTTTCTTCCGCGATGGTGAAAATAATTTCTCCTGCGCTCGCGGAGCGGCCAGGCGCAGGCCGGGGGAAGTCGCAGCAGTCCCTCTAAAGCCAGCTAGATGTAGGAGTTCTTGGAGATTTCTGCATTCGAACGGGTGGCGAGCGGCTTGCTCATTTCCCGGTCAGTGGGATGGGCCCTTCGTCAGGGACTGAAATTTGCGGTAACCGCCGCAAGCAAATCCGCTCCGACGAATCGGGCATGAAAAACGCAAATCAGGGCAGGAAACCCGGACCTACCGGGGCAACGTCCAAAGAGAAACGGAGCTAGAAAGGAAACGGCGTCGGGAAGTTATCCGATCGGCAGCTTATGAGAACCAACCTCGCCACTGTGCTCGATCCTAACCGCCGCAGCAACGACGCGGGGGAATTTGAAACTGCATTGCGACGCCGTATCGTTGGGCAAGACCAGGCCGTTGAAAAAGTAGTCGAGATCTATCAGATGTTTCTGGCCGGTTTGAACCCTCCCGGGCGCCCAGTGGGCAACCTGTTGTTCCTCGGGCCAACCGGGTCGGGCAAGACCCGCGTGGTCGAGGCCATGGCAGAGGCGCTTTTCGGCGACTCCCGGGCCTGCATCAAGATCGATTGCGCCGAATTCCAGCACTCGCACGAAATCGCCAAGCTGATCGGATCGCCTCCGGGATACCTCGGACATCGCGAGACCCATCCTCTTCTGACTCAGGAGGCTCTGAATCAATGGTTCACGGAGAAGTTGAAGCTTTCCATCCTGCTCTTTGATGAGATTGAGAAAGCCTCCGACTCGCTCTGGCAACTGCTGCTCGGTATTCTCGACAAGGCGACATTGACTCTGGGCGACAACCGCCGGGTCGATCTGTCGCAGTGCATCATCATCATGACCTCAAACCTGGGTGCCGGCGAGATGACCAGCCTGGTCGACGGCGGCTTCGGCTTTGCTCCCAAGGCAGTTGAAGTCGACGCATCATTCGACGACAAGATTCAACGCACGGCGGTCGAAGCGGCCCGGCGCAAGTTCACGCCCGAGTTCATGAACCGCATCGACAAGACGGTCGTCTTCAAGACGCTGCGCGACGAACACCTCAAGCAGATTCTCGAGATCGAACTCGGCATGGTGCAGCAGCGCGTGTTGATGGCCGCCGGGACGAACCAGTTCGTCTTCAATTGCACGGGCGCGGTGAAAGAGTATTTGCTGCGCGAGGGGACCGACCCGCGCTACGGCGCCCGTCATCTGAAGCGCGCCATCGAACGGAACCTGGTTTTTCCATTGGCGAATCTGGTCGCGACTGGACAGGTGAAGCTGGGAGACTTCGTCCGCATCGATATGGCTTCGGAAAACAGGATGATTTTCGTGAAGGAAGCCGAGAACAGCATGGCTCCCATCCTGCTCGAACGCTACGGAGCCGCGCCCGCAAACCAGCCCGCGGCCCGTGCCGCCCGGACTGCAGCCAACAGCCGCCGCGATTTCGGGACCAGTCCGTCCCCGTCGGTCGCGGAGAGTAAGTAGGTTTGCTCGATCAAGTTTGCATGACCCGTCTCGCCTGACCGCATCTCGCGAGATTCCTCACGGCGCCGGAACTTCCGGCGCCTTTTTTCATTGCGAATTGACGCTGATGAACTCAACCGTGAGGTGCGCCTGCGAAGTCGCTTCCGATTCGCCGACTATTTGTGCGGTAGCGTCGACGTCCTCCGTTTTGGCCTTCCAGAGACTATAATGGCGCCCACCGATGGCGCTCCCCTCCGGCACGAAACTCGGGCCGTATGAGATCCGATCCGCACTCGGCGCGGGGGGGATGGGTGAAGTCTACCGGGCGCGCGACAGTCGCCTGGATCGTTCCGTCGCAATCAAGATCCTACATTCACACTTATCCTGCAGCCCTGAATTGAAGGCGCGGTTCGAGCGCGAGGCGCGAACTCTTTCTTCTCTATCCCATCCCCATATCTGTTCTCTGTATGACGTGGGCAAAGACGGCGAGGTGGAATTTCTGGTGATGGAGTTGTTGGAAGGAGAAACCTTGGCCGCGCGTCTACAGAGGGGTCCACTGCCACTGACTGCGGTCGTGAAACTTGGCATCGAAGTCGCCGACGCATTGGCAAAAGCGCATCGCCTCGGAGTGATTCATCGCGATCTCAAGCCGTCAAACATCATGCTTACGGGGAATGGGGCCAAGCTGATGGACTTTGGTTTGGCTAAGCCGAGCATAGTGAACTCTGAAGCCGGGCCATCGCTGGCGGAGCTTGCGACGGCCACGCTGCAAAGCCCATCCTCGCCTCTCAGCAGCGCAGGAACATTGATCGGTACGATCCAATACATGGCGCCGGAACAAATCGAAGGAAAAGAAGCCGATGCGCGTAGCGATATATTCGCGCTCGGATCGGTGCTGTACGAAGCGCTCACCGGACGCCGCGCCTTTGAAGGAAAGACCCATCTCCACATTGCGTCGGCGATTCTGCAAAGGGATCCGCCACCGATCACAATCCAAAATCCGGACCTCGGCCTGCCTCCGTTGGAGCACACCATCCGGACCTGCATGGCGAAAGAACCCGATGAGCGTTTTCAGACCGCCCACGATGTGAAATTGCAACTGAGCTGGCTAGCACACGCCCTCGGTCGCGAGCAGATGTCTGGTCGTGGGGCGTGGTCAAAGGCAGCCCTGACGGCTGTGGGCGTCCTCACGGTGGCGCTTCTCACAACCATCTTCTTTTTCGTTCGGGCAGTGAGAGACCGGGCGGAGATTTTCGCTCCAACCACTACGCGATTCAGTATCACCGTTCCTCCACCACAAGAACTCGCGGTCGCAAGTGGGCAGGCCGTCACTATCTCCCTAGACGGAAAGGCGTTGGCTTATGTTGTCGCTGAAAACGGCGTCCCGCGCCTCTTTACGCGGCGTTTCGAACAGCCCGACGCCGTTGCGGTACGAGAGTCAGAAGGCGCGGCTTTCCCCTTCTTCTCGCCCAACGGAGATTGGGTCGCATTCTTCAGCCAAGGAAAACTCAAGAAGGCGCCCACCGCGGGAGGAACTCCGGTTGTGATCTGCGAGGTTCCGACATTTTTCGGAGGCACGTGGACTCCGCAGGATGTCATAGTGGTTGCACTACCCACTTATGGTCTCGCTAAGGTTTCAGCCAATGGTGGGCCGTTGCAGAGAATCGAGGCCCCTACCAAAGACATCTTCTACCCGCAGGGGCCCACTTGGTTGGCTGGGGGCGAATGGATTGCTTTTACCGACTACCTATCCCAGGGACGCACCATCAAGCTCCTGAAACTGAGCACCGGCGAGATACGCACCGTCCTCACCAATGCCCGAGCAGCAGCCTTCGTTGAGGGCCGGGTAGTCTACTACCAAGGGGACGCGCTTTGGTCAGCCCCGTTCGATCCCGACCGGCTTTCGATTCGTGGAAGCGCGACCAAGATCGAGTCCGGCATTGACGACGAGAATTATGTAGTGCAGGCCGGTATCTCGGAACGAGTGTTGGCGTACGTTGCGGGTTCTGCCGGCAGCGTGTCGCGGGCGTTATACGCGGTCGACCGAAAGGGACAGGAACGAAAGCTCGATGTACCTCCTCATGATTACGTAGACCCAGTCCTCTCGCCAGATGGAAAACGACTCGCTTGCCTCTTCCGCAGCACTGTCGGCCAACAACTGGTTGTGTTGGACATTGAAAGCGGCTTGTTTACCACGCTGATTTCGAGCGGAATGAATGCAGCCCCGGCCTGGACCTCGGACGGAAAGAGCCTGATATTTGATGACGCCAACTCACAAGGTCGGGCGATCTACCGAGTTCCCGCGGACGGGTCCTCAGGGCCGCAGTTGTTCAAGGTTACGTCGTTAAGCACACACGTTACTTCTGTTGCCGGCGGATACGCGACACTCTCGGTCAGTGACCCGACAACCAGCACTGATTTGTGGATTTTGAACCTGAGTAACCCGGATGACATGCGTCCGTTTAAACGCACACCGGCAGCGGAGCGGCAGGGTTCTTTGTCGCCCGACGGGCGTTGGATGGCGTACGAGTCGAACGAGTCCGGACGGTCAGAGATCTACGTTGAACCAGTGCCAGGACCGGGAGGACGGCGGCAGATTTCGATCGACGGCGGCGAGGAGCCGCGCTGGGTAAGAAACGGACGGGAGATCGCCTACCGTAGTGGAACAAAGATGATAAGCGTGCCAGTGCAAGAACAACCCGTGTTTCAGACGGGTAAGCCCACAGAATTGTTTGACCGCAAGTTTGACCGTGGTTTTGCAGTTGCTGGATACGACGTCACTCCCGACGGTCGGACGTTCATCATGACGCGATCCGAGCACACTCCGCGGAATGAGATCAGGGTCGTCATGGGATGGCTTGAAAAGCAAGGGAATCAATAACGGTTTCGGGGGAAAGACTAATTTGATCTGACCAAAGAAATTCACTTCGACGCGTTCGTGAGAACAGGCGTCTGCCGAGAAGGAGGACACTCGAATGAAAAAGGCCAGCATATTGGCAGTCTTGGCCATTGCAATCGGGTTGGGCTCACAGGCACGCACACAGGAAACGGCAAAGCAAACTGGACCGGTGAAAAGCGCACCGAGTCCATCCGGCGCCATCCTCGCACAATGGAATGAAATCGGGCGCAAGCTGATCGCCATGGCAGAGGATTTTCCCGAAGACAAGTATGACTTCAAAGCCGCCGCCAGCGCCGACGGCTTTGCCCAGAGGTTGATCCATGCTGCCGCAGCGAACTACTACTTCACGAATGCCGCGATAGGGAAGAAACTGTCGGCCGAGGAAGACCCTCCGCGCACGCAGTTTGCCAGCAAAGCAGCACTGGTTGCATATGTCAGAAAATCATTCGCAGACGGCGCGGACGCGATCAAGGCAAGAGGCGACAAAGGCTTGTTGGATGTGGTCGTCGACCAGTTTGCGCAGGACATCCGCGGCCGAGCCGGTCACGAGCAGATACGGCTCGGCAATTTGGCCACTAGTCTGGTAGAGCACTCTGGCGAAGTGTATGGGCAACTCACGGTTTATTACCGCGCTGCCGGCATGATTCCGCCGGAGTCGCGTCCGAAACCGACGGCCCTCGACGTTAAGCCCACACTTCCGGACGGAAAAATCAGAACCTATTACATCGCGGCCGTCGAGACCGACTGGGATTACGCACCGAACGGCATGAACATGATGACGGGTGCTGCGTTTATGGGAAGGGCGAAGGTCTGGACCGAACACACCAAGAATCGAATCGGCACTGTGTATCGTAAGGCGCTTTTTCGCGAGTACACTGATGAAACATTTTCGGTGGAAAAGAAGCGGGCTCCAGAGTGGGCACACCTCGGCATGATGGGTCCTCTGATCCGGGCGGAGGTGGGCGACACGATCGTAGTCCACTTCATGAACAAGGCCAGTCAGCCCTACAGCATGCATCCTCACGGAGTGTCTTATGACAGAGACTCGGAAGGAACGCCATATCCCGACACGAGTATGGATGAGTCTGGCCTGGTACCACCGGGACAAACGCACATTTTCGTCTGGAACGTGCCCGAGCGCGCTGGCCCCAGCGACGACGACCCCAGTTCTGTGGTGTGGCTTTACCACTCTCACAATTGGGAGCCCCGCGACGTCGAGTCGGGCCTGATCGGTCCGCTGGTGATCACGCGGCACGGCATGGCCCGTCCGGATGGCAGTCCCAAGGATGTCGACCGAGAATTCGCGACGCTATTCATGCTGATCGACGAGAACACGTCGCACTATCTCCAGCACAACATTGACACGCACACCCAGGATCCTAAATCAGTAAACAAGTTGGACATGATGACTATGGACGAGGAGGGCAACCTTGATCTTGCAGGACAAGGGTTCGCCGCCGCGAATTACAAGGCGTCAATCAATGGTTACGTGTTCGGCAATCTACCCATGCCAGTGATGAAACGCGGGGAGCATGTTCGGTGGTACGTTATGACCATGGGCGGTCAGGTGAACTATCACACGCCGCACTGGCACGGAAACGTCGTCACAGTCGACAAGCACCACACTGACATCTTCTCGATTCTTCCGGCACAGTTCGTTACGGCAGACATGGTTCCTGACAAAGTGGGCACGTGGATGTTCCATTGCCACATCGACGAGCACATGGAAATGGGCATGATGGCGATGTATCAAGTCCAACCGTAGCTGAATCAGCTCATTCGTGATTATTGCGAATGACGGGCCGGACATTGACGAAGCATCTCGCGAGATTCCTCACGGCGCCGGAACTTCGGGGCCTTTTTTTGATGTCGGTAACTGACGTTCAAACCGGAGCGGGGGATATAATCTACTCCCATTTGCGGCGAGATTCCGCACTTATGTGAGGTCGCACCTAATGAAGCCGCGCTGGATAATCATCACTATCAGCTGTTTGGCATTGGCTTGTTCCGGCGCAATGGTCTGGTATCTAGTGCACGCTCAGCTTATCGATCGCCGACTCGCGAAACAGGCGGCAGCCTCCCGCTTGCGTGCTGAGCAGGGTGATGCAGAGTCTCAGTTCAAACTGGGTTCAATGTATGCCCTCGGCAGAGGAGTGTCGAAGGACTACGCCGAGGCGGTTCGTTGGTTTCGCAGATCCGCCGAGCAGGGTTGCCCGAATGCTGAATATAGTCTTAGCGACATGTATCGAGGAGGCAAGGGCGTTCCTCAGGATTATTCGCAAGCCGCGAACTGGTGCCGCAAAGCGGCGGAGCAAGGTTACGCGACAGCGCAGGAGGCTCTGGGCTATTTGTATTTTCGAGGCGAAGGAGTGCCACAGGACTATGCCGAAGCCGCGCGCTGGTACCGCAAGTCGGCCGAGCAAGGTACTGGAGACGGGCAGTACATGTTGGGCTACATGTATTACTACGGCGATGGCCTGCCGCAGGATCGAGCCGAAGCCGCGCGCTGGTTTCAGCAAGCTGCCACTCATGGCAATGAGGATGCCCGGCGTGCCCTCGGCCTGAATAAAACGCACCCAGCGGCAAGCAAAGTCTATCTCCCTCTGGAATTGATCGGCGGAATACTTTTTTGGATCTTTTTCCTTAAGTCTGAGCAGAGCTTTCGATCGCGGGCACAGATAGTGACCGGCCTGGCGGCACTATTGCTCATATGCTCTTTTGTGTTGGGTCTGTTCTGGTACTCATACGTCGGCCATCTGCAATCCCCGATGGCTTCCACCGCGGTTTACTTCGCAAGGCACCTTCTAGGCGGAGTGCTGGTCGCACTGCTGTTATCGATGATCGTTGCCAACAGCGCGAAAATTACATTCATATCAGCGGTAGTTCTATTCACTGGGTTCGTCGTGTTTAGGATTATTCATTGCGGGTTCAACAACATTCCGCTTACCCTTCGTCTCCTTTGTTTCGTGGCATTCCCCATTGGCATGGCAACTACCGCGCTCGTTTTTCTCTGGCTCGATCACAAAAAAAGTGAGAGCGGACTGGAACGCGGACCGTCGGTACCGATCGAGGCGAAATGATCTGCTGCAATCTGCGTCCGCATCTCGCGAGATTCGTCATGGCGCCGGAACCCCCGGGCACCTTTTTTATTTGCGATTGACAGACTAACCGTAGTTGCTATACTTCGCCATCGCCATTTGGCTGCATGCGGTTCATTTTCACTCTTCTTTCCGCAGTCTATTTAAGAAGCTTAAGAGGATGAACCAGATTCGGAGCAGCCACTGCACCGGCCGCCCGAGCTGTGTAATCTGGCCAAGCTTCGAAGGAGACAATCATGAAGCGCTCTGCTGCCACCGTCCTGATGTTGGCGATATTCTGTGTTTCGTTGCCGGCCTCAGCTCAGAACCTGGTTTCGCCGAAACTATTACCTCCGCCACCCTCGCTGCGCACAGGGATCCAACTCCGCGCAAGCCTCGGCCAAGGCTCAAGTACTCAGACCGACCAGTCCGTGCACCGAACGCATTGGACTACGGGCGGAAAGGTCATGACCTTTGTGGGTGCAGGATTGGTGGTCCTCGGCGCCGCCCTAGCAGCCCAGGGCGCGAGCAACTCGCAGCGATTGTTCGCGAATGACGAGAAGTGGGCCGGCGTCGGGATACTGGCCGGCGGTTCGGTATTGACGATCATCGGCCTCACTCGCCGCAGTTCGAATTGACGATCCGGGCGTAACGAACTGCATCTCGCGGTATATCTTAGTGGGGCGCTGGGTCTCTTCCGGTGCCTCTTTTAGTTTGGCCGGGAGAATGCTGGCCGGAGAATGACCAGTACAACGATTGCAACGGCGTGCCTATCGTTTTCGGATGGTCGACGCGTGCGTTAGCGGTAGCGTACTCTTGCCGGCACTGAGCGGAAGTTCGTGCTTTTGGAGTGGCAGCACCCAGCAAATTCCAGCGAATGGCTCATTCTTCTTCTAACTCCAGTGCAGGCCGAAAATAAGGCGATATTCGAGGTAACTTTAGGCCCGAATTACGCGTCGAATCTATAGGTGGATTGAGGTATGTACCCGAGAGGTTGGGCCCTTTGCTTTACGAAGTGCGAAGTTCAAAACCGTTCCTGGCGGCTGTTTTCATTTCTCTGTTTTTCATCCTTTCGCCGATAATCGCCGCGGCGCAGAATTCCACTGTACAGCAGAACGCTCTGCCTGATGCTCCCCAGCCGCAGATTGTGGAAGTTGGACCACAGTTCAACAACGGCGGCAGTATTACTGGCACGCTGCTCGACACGAATCGAGACGTGCTGCAGGGGGCTCAGGTCGCACTGGCCGGGCCGTTGGGATTTACGCGCACGGTGGAATCCGGCAGCAATGGGGAGTTCGCATTCACGGGATTGCCGCCCGATGTGTACAGGATCACGGTAACCGCTGCAGGGATGAACCCTTTTACGTCGCCCCAGATTCTGCTGCATGCGGGCGAGACTCGTATTTTGCCATCCGTGCAGCTATCTGTTTCCGGCGGAACAACCAGCGTCACCGTGACCGGAAACAAGGAGCAACTTTCTCAGGAGCAGGTGCAGATTGCGTTGCAACAGCGCGTGGCGGGCGTGATTCCGAACTTTTACAGCACGTATGACTGGAACGCGCCGCCCATGCTGGCGAAACAGAAGTTTCATCTGAGCCTTCGTTCCGTCTTCGATCCGGTGGCGTTCGTGAGTGTGGCGGGAATTGCCGGCGCCGAGCAATATAGAAACATCTTTCCGTCGTATGGCAATGGGATCGAAGGGTACGGAAAGCGATATGGCGCAGCCTTTGCGACGCACGCGTCAGGTATCTTCCTGGGCAGAGCGGTTTACCCTGCGATCTTTCATCAAGACCCGCGCTATTTTTATCGCGGCAAGGGAAGCGTCCGGTCACGAGCTCTCTATGCGATCTCAGCCGCAGTCCTCGCCCGAGGCGACAACGGACGCTGGCAACCGAATTATTCTCGCGTGCTCGGCAATTTCTCTGCCGCAGCCCTCTCCAATTTTTACTATCCTGCTTCCGATCGCGGAGCTTCGCTGGTCCTTTTAAACGGTCTGGCAGGCACAGGAGCTGATGCTGTGGCAAATTTGATCCGCGAATTCCTGCTGAAACGCATCACCTCGCACGTCCCTCAAGCTGCTAACGGCGAGCCATAGCGTGGTGGCCCGGGCGGGTGCGCCCGGGCTACATGTTTGCGGTGTCTCAGGAGATCTAAAACGCAGACTTCAATTCTTCTCGGAGGGAATCTTCCAGGTCCTTTAGTTTCGCCTGCGACTCGCTTGACGATGCGCCGGATTCGCGGATCATACGAATCTGCCGCATCAATCCGTCTCGCCGCTCCGCCGCCGCCTTTTGCTGGCTGGGCGTGCTTTCTTTTGGCGGCAGCAAAGCGCCGAACTTGCCGCGAAAAGCAGGGAGCGAAGCCAGTTGCTGCTTTTCTTCTTCGGAAATGAGTGCGGGTAACTTCTCGCGCAGGTAGGTCAGCAGAGTATCGCCCAAAAACTTAAGGAGTCCCTCGGTAGGTTGCTCTACCCTCGAGAGCAGAGAGGCAGCGGTACGCACGCCCAGCGAGCGTAGTTTCGCCGTCTGCTCTTCGGTGAGAGATAGGTCCTTGAAATACTCGTAAGCCATGGATTCCGACTGCTATTTAATAGAATACGCCTCCGTGCCGTAGGTTGTCAGATAGGCGTAAGGGAGTGTCCCGTAGCCTGTACCATACTCGCAGTTAACACCCCAGTAGCTGTCCCAGCTGTTGCGCAGAATGAATCGTCCGCCGCCGAGTTCCGGCTCGCCCTCGAGGTCCTCATAACCTACCAGACAGATCGCATGCCCTTCGTTGGAAATTTCCTCCGGCGCTGGCATGGTGACATTACCCGTATTGCGAATTTCCGGCGAGGTCCAACACTCCTCGTAGACTACGACGGAAACCGCGACGCATCGTCCTTGCGCCAACTCGTCCTTGACTTCCTGCACCGATACCGGATTTTGAGAAAGTTGCTGCGCTCCTGGTATCTTGCGCGTCGCGGCGTCAGACTGAGCGCCATCGGGAGCTTTTCCATTCGGCGGCAGCCCCTGCCCTTCGTTGCCCGGCATCGGATTCGGGTTATAAGGCCAGATGCCTTCCAGGCAGCAGCCGTCGGTGAACAGCAACGGCATCGCAACGCGTAGCCAGGTTCCTTCGTTGTTGGGATGGCCGTCGTGACCCTTGCAGTCCCAATACAAAAACTGCTCTGAGAGATCTACGGTCTTCGGATCGGCCCCTTGCTGTGTAATCAGGTAGTGCTCCGTCGCCGCAACTGAAGCATGTGCCACGCAAGTTCCGCGGTTGCCTTGATCGCGGACCGGGGGCATGGTTCCGTCCGCCTCGAAGTTTACGTCAGGCATGTTGCCAAGCGGAGACGCAGGGGGAGCCGGCGCCGTTTTCACTGGGGGCAGGTGCGTGGCGGCTGCCATATCCAGGCGAGGCAGCGTGGCCCGAACCGGTTTTTCCAGACGCGAGCCGTACTTGTACTGCGCGGTTCGCGCCTTGAAGGAAAGTTGCGGTGCGATCTCGCGTTTCAGGACCGGCGCTAGAACTCCGTTCAGATCGGCGCCCAAGAACGCGCTCAGGCGCGAGCGTGCCGGTGCCATCGTCGCCACCGAGATGACTTGCTCTACGCTTACGTAACCCAGTTGTTTCAGCTTTTGAATATACATCGGTGGAATGGGAGCCTCATCCAGGCGCAAATGTCCGGGATGCAGTTGGACCCGCTTACGTGGCCTCAGATTGTAGGCAACGGCCATAGTTGGCCTCCTTGTGCGGCGGACATTCTCTCCTCGAATCGCTCGCCCGCAGCAACAAGATGGAATCTGTCCGGATTTCGTAACGTGCCGACCGTCGCCGGGCGCACTCGCGCCTGAAGCCGGCAATGGCTGTGGGGTGGAGTTGCTTCGCGCCACTTCTCTTTAACTCCAGAGAGCCGCAAGTCAGATCAGGCGCTGATGGATGGGTTCGACAGGTTTGCCTGGAAAACGAAACCATCGACGCCATTTACAGAAAACGCTGTAGTTTCGACCCGATGGTTCCGAGTGCATAATCAATTGCTCCTCGCGACAACAATCCGAATGGGTTCTGGTTGTCTAAGGATTCTGGATAATGAGCACGGCTAGAATTCTCATTGCCGACGACCACGAGTCGTTTCGGCGCAGTTTGCAATCTTTTCTTTCTGCCGATCCCAATTATGAAGTCTGCGGTGAAGCGGCGGATGGAATTGACGCCGTAGAGAAAGCAAAGCAGCTGCGCCCGGCCCTCGTTCTCATGGACGTGTCCATGCCGCGCATGGATGGCCTTGAGGCTACTCGCGCCATTCGACGCGAAATGCCGGAAACCAAGGTCATTGTCATCAGCCAGAATGACTCTGCGATCATGTCCCAATTGTGCGCTGAAGCTGGCGCCTGCGTGTTTCTGCCCAAGGCCAGCGTGTCGCGGGAGTTGGTCCCTGCCATAGAAAGATCTTTGGGCAATCAGAACAATGAGTTAGACCGCATATTTCCCGGCGAGAGCCAGATGGCCCGCTTGATGCGATCGCATGACTGGAGTCGCAGCGAAGTCGGGGTGCCCGAAAAATGGCCTGAGACCCTGCGTACGGCGGTCCATATCTGTCTTGCTTCGCGCCATCCCATCGTGCTTTGGTGGGGTCGGTCTACGTTCACCCAGTTCTATAACGATGCTTACATTTCGTTCCTGGGTGCGGCAAAGCATCCGGCATTTCTGGGCCGTTCCGGTCAGGAGTGTTGGAGCGAGATTTGGAGCACCATGGGGCCGATGTGGGAGAAGGTCTTTCTGACGGGCGAGGCGACCTGGGCTGAAGATTTTCTGTATGTTCTCAACCGCAATTTGCCGCGCGAAGAAGGCTACTTCAATTTCTCCTATAGTCCACTTCGCGATGACTCGGGAAGCGTAGAGGGCATCTTCTGCGCGTGTTACGAAACCACAGAGCGAGTGCTGGGCGAGCGGCGATTGCGGACGCTCCGCGACCTGGGTCGAACCGTATTGAACGCCAAGAGTGCCGAGGACGCATGTGAACTCACGGCGAAAACGCTGGCCTCTAATCCCGCAGACGTACCTTTCGCGCTCGTCTATTTGCTAGACGAGGACCAAGTGCAGGCTCGTCTTGTGGCGAGCATGGGGGTGGAAGCCGGAACAACGGTGGCGCGGCGAAATATCGATATCGGCGAAGGCGCGGGCGATTCGGCCTGGCCGCTGCGCCGAGTCTTCGGGACATGCTCGCCGGAGCTGGTCTCTGATCTCTCGACTCATTTTGCGGGCCTACCCGGAGGCCCCTGGCCCGAGCCTCCCGAGACCGCAATCGTGCTGCCTATCGCTGCTGTCGGTCAGGCACATCCGGCGGGATTTCTGGTGACTGCATTCAGTCCTCGCCGGATTATCGACGCCGACTATCGGACATTCTTTGATCTGGTTGCCGGTCATCTGGCAACCGCCGTGGCCAACGCTCGTGCTTATGAAAAAGAACGCGAGCGCGCTGAGGGTCTTGCCGAGCTTGATCGAGCCAAGACCGCATTCTTCAGCAACGTGAGCCACGAATTTCGCACGCCCCTGACCTTGATGTTAGGGCCGCTGCAGGACCTGCTGGGAAAGAATGCCAACCAACTTCCGGCCGCCGCGATGCAGCAACTTCAGCTGGTGAATCGTAATGCGGCAAGGCTGTTGCGACTGGTCAATACACTGTTGGACTTTTCCACGATCCAGGCTGGACGTGTTCAGGCAGTCTTCCAAGCCACAGATTTGGCGCAATTCACTGCGGAACTCGCGAGCGTTTTTCGTTCCGCGACCGATAAAGCCGGGCTACGCCTGGTGACCGATTGCCAGAATCTTGGCGAGCCAGTCTATGTTGACCGCGACATGTGGGAGAAAATTGTCCTCAATTTGATCTCGAATGCGTTCAAGTTCACATTTGACGGAGAGATCGTTGTCAGCATAAGTAGAGTCGGCAATAAGGCAGAGCTTCGGGTTCGTGACACCGGAGTGGGCATACCCGCGGACGCCGTACCTAAGTTATTCGAGCGCTTCCATCGCGTCCCCAACACGCGTAGCCGCACGCATGAAGGCACGGGAATCGGGCTGGCTCTCGTGCAGGAGTTGGTTAAACTCCACGCTGGTTCGGTGCAGGTCGAAAGCAAAGTGGGAGAGGGCACAACTTTCACCGTCGCGATTCCATTTGGGCAGAGTCATCTTCCCGACGAGCAAATTGCTCGCTCTCAAACCTTGTCTCCGACGGCGACGAGTGCGATGCCGTTCCTTGACGAAGCCCTGCGGTGGCTCCCGGACGCATCCACCTCGACTGAAGATTTCATGGATCCAAACCATTTGTCTCCGCTCCGGTCAGCACAAATCCTGGAATCGACCCAGCGGCCACGCATTCTCTTTGCCGACGACAATGCCGACATGCGCCAGTATGTCGCTCGACTGTTGGCAGAGCACTACGAGGTAGAAACGGTCGCCAATGGACAGGCTGCCCTGGAGAGTGCGCTGCAACATCCGCCGAACCTGATTTTGAGTGACGTTATGATGCCCGGCCTCGACGGGTTTGCATTGTTGAAAGCGATCCGCGCCAGTGATCGTACTAAGAGAATTCCAGTCATTTTGCTTTCGGCTCGCGCGGGAGAGGAGTCGCGAGTGGAAGGGATGCAGGCGCAGGCGGATGACTATCTGATCAAACCGTTTTCCGCGCGCGAACTGCTGGCTTGCATCGCGGGGCGGCTGGAAATTTCGCGCGTACAACAGGAACGCCACGCCGAGCTGGAAAAAGAAGTTCAGGAGCGCACCAGGGAACTGCTTGTGGCCAGTCAGGAACTGCGGGAACTGTCTGCACACATCCTGCAGGCGCAAGACGCGGAGAGACGGCGAATTGCGCGCGAGTTGCACGACGGGGCGGGACAACTTCTTGCCGCGGTCGCCATGGAAGTCTCAAAAGTTTCCGCCGAACGCGAAAAGCTCGGCAAGCGTGCTGCCACATCGCTGAGTAGCATCGAAAGCTTGATCGCACAAATGCATGTCGATATCCGCACCATGTCTCACCTTCTCTATCCTCCGTTGCTTGATGAAGTTGGGCTGCACTCGGCCCTTTCGGACTATGTCAATGGATTTGGCCAGCGCAGCGGTATCAAGGTGGACCTCGATTTTCCCGCCGGGATCGGTCGCCTCGATCGCGAATTCGAGTTGTGCCTGTTCCGCATCGTTCAGGAATGTTTGACGAACATTCACCGCCATTCCGCGAGCAAAGTGGCCCGCATTGCGATAACAACGAATTCAGGCATTCTCAACCTGCATGTCAGCGATGAGGGCACGGGCATGTCAGAGAAGAAGCTGGCACAACTTCGGTTCGGAGGCTCGGGCGTGGGGATTAGAGGAATGCGAGAGCGGGTCCACCAATTGTCGGGGAACTTGTCGATTGAATCTGATCGTTCCGGGACGCGTGTCCGCGTAAGCATTCCGATCAAGAAGAGTCTCCTGTCGGCGAGCACCGTTGAACCGCTGCCAGCCGCAGTCTAAGCGGATACGGTTCTGTCAGTCTTAGTGTCCGCAGCAGCAAGTGACCATTCCTCGGAGCGCCTGTGCCTTCTACGCGCTCTCCGGATCGATCGCTTGATCGAGGTAAATCCAAAGCACTCGCGAGAAAAAAGTCAGCATGGGGGCAAAGGGCAAAAAAGCGAGCACGGCCCAGATTGCGATCTTGTCCACGCGCCCGCGGGTGAGCAGCCAGAGCACTGCGCTCTTTTGCAGTCATCCTAAACCTGAGCAACTTCATCTATTTCCGAAGGAGAAGCAATGAAGAAACGCAAACTGGGAAAAAGCAATCTTGAAGTATCCGCAATCGGACTTGGCTGCATGGGACTGAGCTTCGGGCTTGGCCCGGCCGTGGACAAGCAGACCGGCATCGCGCTCATTCGGGCCGCCGTCGAACGAGGCGTCACATTTTTCGACACGGCCGAAATCTATGGGCCGTTCACTAATGAAGATCTGCTCGGCGAAGCGCTCGCCCCATTTCGCGATCAGGTCGTAATCGCCACCAAGTTTGGGTTCAAGATTGAAAACGGAAAGCAGGCCGGCCTCGATAGCCGACCCGACCATATAAAGGAAGTTGCCGATGCCTCGCTGAAGCGGCTGAAAACCGATGTCATCGACCTGTTCTATCAACACCGCGTCGATCCCGACGTGCCGATCGAAGAGGTTGCGGGAGCGGTGAAGGAACTGATTCAGCAAGGCAAGGTCAAGCACTTCGGACTTTCCGAGGCGGGAGTGCGGACGATTCGCCGTGCCCACGCCGTTCAACCGGTGACAGCGCTGCAGAGTGAGTACTCGCTCTGGTGGAGAGAGCCGGAAAAGGAAGTGATTCCGGCACTCGAGGAACTCGGGATTGGTTTTGTTCCATTCAATCCTCTGGGCAAAGGATTTTTGACGGGCAAGATCAGCGAAGGTACAAAATTCGACAAAAGCGATTTTCGCAACATCGTCCCACGCTTCACGCCGGAGAATAGAAAAGCGAATCAGGCGGTGGTGGATCTGCTGGGCAAATTTGCGCAGCAGAAGAAAGCGACGCCGGCCCAGGTCGCTCTCGCCTGGTTGCTGGCACATAAGCCGTGGATTGTTCCTATCCCAGGCACGAGCAAGTTGCATCGGCTGGAAGAGAACATCGGGGCGGTTAACCTGCAACTCTCGCCCGACGACCTCCGCGAACTGGACTTGGCCGCCTCCAAAATTCCGGTGCAGGGGGCCCGCTACCCCGAAGAGCTGCAAAAACTCGTGGGGCGCTAACCCGCCCGTACTTTACGGCCCGAGGTTCTGATCCAGATGAAATCCGTTGCCCGGGTCCAGGTTCGAATTGATCTTCACTCCGGCGCCGTTCGAGTAGTAATTCGCTTTCGGTCCGCTGAAGACCTGGAACTGGGTCCCGGTGACGGGGTCATAGAGGTTCGTGAGGCCCGTCAGAATATTTCCCCAGCTTGAGACCTGGTCGGCCTGCGCCTGCTGCCGCGCCTCGAACTTTGCCACTTGCTGGTTCATGGCGGCCTCGCGTTGCTGGTGATACGCGGCCATCTGCTGCATGAAACGGCCAAACTCGGCTTGCATCTGGGCCAAGCCCATGCGCGTAATTTCGTCCTGATGTTGCTGCCACTCAGGATTTTTCTGCCAGCTGTCGATCATGTGCTGCGTCATGCTGCGGGCCAGCGGCATTCTGTCGGGCGTAGCCAGAATACTGATGATTGGGTCGACTAACCACAACCCCTGGTTCCCGATGACGGTGTCGCGCGCGAACACATTCACGATGCGTGGACCATCTGAAGTAGCGCATTCGTAGGCGACGGAAGCTTGCGTCGACTTGACCACGCCGTCCGCCTTTTGCCAGTCTTCCGGCATAGTCGGCGTCCAGTCCGCGGATTTCGCATTGAACGAGGTGCACACCGGACCAAATCTGCGCTTGGCGTAAGACTCGGCATAAGGTTGCGCCTCGCGGTAATCGTCGACGACCATCTGATACATCTTGGGGCGGATTGCGGGATGTCCGGCCGGGCCCGAATGCGGTCCCGGCAACACATACGGAGGAACGTTAGGATCGTCAATCCGAATGATGACTTTGCCGTCGAGGGAACGGACATCCATCATCCAGCGGACATCGAAATAGCCGAAGCGATACATTCCGCCCTCGACTTGCCAGCCGACCGGAACCTCCATGGAAAACGCGCCCTCGGCATTGTCCGTGTAGCGCACCCACGTCGGGCTGGACTGCGCTTGCGGCTGATTCTTGGTCCCCTGCGGATCGGTACCCGCGTGACATGCGCTCATCAGCAGCAGGGCGAGGAAGAACGCAATGGGGTTGGATTTCATGATCCATCTCCTGAAAGAGAATGCCTTTAGGCTCGGCATTTCTTGGCCCGATAAAACAGCCAATTTTTCTAAGGGCCATATAGTACCGCGCGTTCCTGCGCGACCGCTAGGATATGTTTGGGCGGGAAGGAGTCCTCAAATTCCCTACGGGTGACCTTCGTAATCCCCAGTTGGCGTTACTCGATTGCTGGTCAATCCCCCCACTCCTAGAATCGAAGAGGGAAGTACTCCGCCCACCGCGCGCATGCCTGAGATTACAAGACGCCTGGAACGAGCCGAACTGGCCCGGCGTGTGGAACGCGCCGAAAAGTTGTTGCAAAAGGGCAAGACTGCCGACGCGCTGACCGAGTATCTCGAAGTCCTGCGCGAAGATACCGAGAATGATGTGGTTCGGCAGCTGGCCGCCGACCTCTGCCTTTCCCTGAATCGTAACCGCGAGGCCGTGCAGTTGCTCGGCGATCTTTTTGAGCGCCAGGTCAACGCCTCCGATGCCACCCGCGCCAGCCTCACTTACAAGAAATTGGCCCGCCACGGCAGCCCCACCTGGCAGCAGAAATTCCGCTTTGGACAATTGCTGGAAGGTTCGAATAAGAAACTCGCCGTCGGCACCTACGAATCTGCTTTGGCCGATTTGGCCAAGCTGGGCAAGAAGCAGGAACTCCTCCCGGTGCTGGAGCGCATTGTCGCCCTGGAGCCGACCCGGCAGAATTCCTTGCGGGTTGCGGAACTATCTTCGGAACTCGGCAACCGCAAAGCCGCTGCTAAAGCTTTTGAGCAGGTAGCCTTGGCCGTGACAGCCGAGGGGGCCGATGCGGCGCAGTGGTTTGAGCGCGCGTATCAGGAAGATCCATCGGATTCCGGGATTGCCCTCGCTTATGGCCGCAACCTGCTGGCGCAGGGCCAGGCGGGCGCGGCCATTTTCATTCTCGAGCCGCAGGTCAAGGCCGGGCAGCCCTCGCCGGAGATGCGCGACGCATATGGCGAAGCCTTGGTCGCTGCCGGCCGTTACGCCGAAGCCGAGCCGCTGGTCTGGCAGTCGTTTGAAGAGAATCCCGCGCGCGTGCAGCAGGTGATCGCTCTCATCGGCCAGTTGCTCGACGGCCAGAGTGACGATGCTGCCGTCGGACTGGCACGCAAACTGGAACAATTTCAAAGACGTCGCGGCGAGCGCCGCCAGTTCGTGGCCATCATGCAAGACATTACCTCGCAGCACCGGGCCTCGCCGCCGATGCTTGAATTCCTGAGCGAGCTCTACAACTCGTCCAATCGCGAAAGCGACTATTGCGACACTTTGCTGAAACTGTTTGATGTCTACTGCAGCACGGGGGAGTTCGCCAAAGCCGCCGAGTGTCTGGACCGCGCTGCCGAGGTAGATCCTTATGAATCCGGCCACGCCAAGCGGCTGGAGAAGCTAAGGGGAAAGATTGACGAAGGTCGATATAGCGCCATTGCCTCCAGGTTCACTTCGGTTGGCGGTGCTGGTGGTGGAGCTCCGGAAGAGCCCAGCCAATCCGAAGCTTCCACCCTGGGCGCGGCCACCCTGCAGGACTTGATGCTTCAGGCGGAAATTCTGGTGCAGTACGGCATGCGCAACAAGGCCGTCGAGCGCCTGCAAAGGATTCAGGAACTATTTCCGCGGGAAGAAGAGCGCAACGAAGATCTTCAAAGGCTTTATCTCGCAGCTGGCGTGACGCCCAAGTACGCCGGCAAAGCGCCCGTGCCGCGTGAAACCTCAGCCACGCCGCCGAGCCCGCCGGTCTCAGCGCCCGCACCGTCGTCTCATGCTGCTGTGCCCGCCGAGCCGGCGCCCGACGTGCACAGCTTCACTCGCGTTGCCGAGATAACGCGCAAGCTCTATCAGCAAACCAGCGCGACCGCCGTGCTCGCCACCGCCGTCAACGAAATCGGAGCCCATTGGGAAACATCGCGCTGCATCGCCGCGACGGCGAAACCGGGTTTGCCTCCGACTTCGGTCGAGCAGCATTGCGGCGACGGCATCAAGAAGTCCAATGCTTCGGCCCTTGCCGAAATTATCGGCTGCGCCCAGGCGGCCGCCTCTTCTGAACCCTTCGTGGTTGCCGACGCGCAAAAATCGCCGCAGCTGCAATCGGTGAAGAAACAACTGGCCGAGCTGAATGCGGGCTCGTTACTCGCCATCCCTCTTCACGACGGCGAAGATACCGTCGGAGTGATGTTGCTGATCCACAATCGAGCGCGAAACTGGCAGCATTCGGATATCGTCGTGCTCAAGACGTTGGCCGATCAGATGGTGATCGCGCTGAACAATGTCGGCTTGCGCCGCCTGGTCAAGAATCTTTCTGTCACCGACGAGAAATCAGGTTTGCTGAACCGGGCCTCGTACCTCGATCTTCTGCTGGCCGAGAGCAAGCGTTCCCTGCAGAATTCCACGCCCTTCTCGGTTCTGCTCATGCAGTTCGGCAAAAGCGCAGCCATGATCAAAGAGCACGGCGAGGCCGAGGTGCAGGCCGCGATGGAACGCGTCGGACAACTGTTCACCGCCAATATTCGATCGAACGACCTCGCATTCCGCTACGATACGACCACCATCGCTATGGTTTTGGGCGACACCGCCGAGAACGACGCCACGCTGGCGGTTGAAAAATTGCGCAAGGTCATCTCTGACGTTCGCCTGTCCGCCAAAGATGGATCGGAATCGCAGCTTCTGGTCTTTTCCGCCGGGCTCGCCGAGGCAGTGGTGCGCTCCGAGTATGACGCCGTCGACATCGTCACCGAAGTGATCAACCGCGTCGAGCATGCGCTGGCCACCGCTGTGGCAGAAGGTGCGGGGAAAGTCGTCACGCTGGCCGCCGCGCTTGCCACCGGCGCCGTCGCCTAACTTAGCCCGCCACTATTCAGTTCCCCATACAGTAGTTCGCCGCCTGCCCTTGTGGGCACGTAATCTCCTCGAGACGCTCGATCTTTGCGGGACTGCCGTTGCCACGAACTTCAAGCCGGAGCCGGTAAGTAGTTCTTGACGCGCCTGAGGATTGTGTCCAGGTGCCGGGAATCTTCAGGAAAATGGTCCCATCGCTAGTGGGGACCACGACCGCCTTGCCGGCGGGCGCGAATGCAGAAGTAAACGTTGGTGCTTTGTTGTCGTCGAGAAATCCCTGCAGGGTCTGCATAAACTTGTTCCATCCCTCGGCGGTGAAGTCGGGGCGAGACTTCGCCAGGCTGGTTGCGTCACCTTGCTGGAATGCTAAGGCTCGAATGGCCGCTTTTTCCAGCGAAGCTGCAGAGGCATCAGCTTGCGAGGGTGCACTTTGCGCAGCCAGCATCAGGGCAAGAAGCACAGCCAGGATTGGTATTCGCATGGTTCAAAATAATACGCCCGCGCAAGAGAGTGAAGTTGTAGCCTTGATACCTCGTGGACAGCGCTCCTGCAATTTCTTATTTCTTCGCCTCTACAACTCTCCATCCGAGTTGTTTCGCCATATTGCGCACATACCTCTTGTTGTATTCGAGCACTGCCGCTGGATTCTCGCGATGCCGGCTCTTTGGTTTATCAACCCTCGCAGCTTCCAGGACCTCTATTTCAATCTTATCGCCGACCCCGAGAGGTTTCTGTCTGACCCAGGAAACGTGTTCCCGCGAGGGGCTTACAAGCCCGCCGACTTCCAAAAAGTCCATTCCGTCGTCTTTTCTGCCCCCGATCCAATTAGCAATTGCCGAGAGGACGCCGTCATTGCCAACGCCGGCTACACAAAGTTTCTTCCCATTAACAGACACCTTGAAGGCTCGCATGGCGGATCATTTTATCGGTTCCGCACTAGGCATGCACATATTCCTCCGTGCCCCCTGTGCCTCCGTGGTGAAGAACCGCACGTCCCTGCTACACTAACCAGTTTGACCATTGGTTCGGATTCGTTCTGATCGGAATCATCATCGCTCCGATCATCATCAAAACATCATGCTCAAGATTGGGGACATTGTCATCGTCAGCGGGGCGCGCACGCCCTTCGGCCGCTATTGCGGAAAACTGAAAGACTTCACCGCGCAGGAACTCGGGGCCATCGCCGCCAAGGGCGCGATTGAGCGCTCCAAAGTCGATCCCAAAGACTTCGATCATGCCGTTTTCGGCAACGCGCAGCAGACCTCCGGCGACGCACTCTACGGCGCGCGCCATGTCGCCCTGCGCGCAGGCCTGCCGATTGAGACTCCGGCACTCACCGTCAATCGCCTGTGCGGCAGCGGCATGCAGGCCATCGTCAGCGCGGCGCAGTTGATCCAGACCGACGAAGCCAAAGTCGTTCTCGCCGGCGGTATGGAGGCCATGTCGCAAGCCCCGTTCGTCATCCGCGGACGCGATGGCTTCACCCTCGCTCCCGGCGGCAAGCTCGAAGATTCGCTCATGGTGGCGCTGCTCGACAGCTATTGCGGCTGTTACATGGCCAATACAGCCGAACTCTACGGATCGCAGCAGGGCATCACGCGCGAGATGCAGGACGAGTTCGCCCTGCGCTCTCAAAAATGCGCGGACGACGCGTACAAGGCCGGAAGAATTCAGGAGGAGCTGGTCCCCGTTCCGCTGAAGAATCACAAGGGCGAGCCCACCGGCGAGTCGCTGACCGAAGATGATCATCGCCGTCCGCAGACCACGATGGATGGTCTCGCGAAACTGAAACCAGCCTTTGGCAAGAACGGCACAGTTACCGCCGGAAATGCCAGTGGCATCGTTGACGGCGGCGCGGCCGTGGTTGTGATGTCGATCGAGGAAGCGCGCAAGCGCAACATCGAGCCGCTGGGACGCATCGTTAGCTGGGGAGTTGCCGGAGTCGATCCCAAAATCATGGGACGCGGCCCAGTACCTGCGTCGAAGATCGCGCTGCAAAAAGCCGGACTCTCGCTCGAATACATGGACCTGATCGAGGTCAACGAGGCCTTCGCCGCGCAGTATCTCGCCGTAGAAAAAGAGCTGGGACTGGATCGCGAAAAGGTCAACGTGAATGGCGGCGCGATCGCCCTTGGACATCCGCTGGGCGCGACCGGTGCGCGGTTAGTCATTACGCTGCTATACGAACTCCGCCGCCGCAAAAAGAAATACGGGCTGGCGACGGCGTGCATCGGCGGAGGGCAGGGTATCGCCATGGTGGTGGAAACCTTGATCAATTTTTGATATCCAGTGGCGTTCCTCTGTGCTCCTCAGTGTTCTCTGTGGTGAAGAACTTAGGTTCATTGGCGTGGGCGCTGTTTGCTGGTCTGCTGGTGCAATGGCTCGTGCCTTTGATCTTTGAATCCGTCGGATGCCGAGCTTGCGCAGAGGTTGTCATCCTACCCGGCGCAACGCCAGTTCTATGGTTGGACAACGGATGGCTCTTCGCGGGCTTGTCGCCGTCAGAGAATCTCTTCATCCGCTTGATCAACACGGTTTTCTATGGACTCTTGATATTTGGAGGCATGAGGCTTTGGAAGACTCTGGGACGCCGTAAGCGCGTTTCGAGCTAGCCTTCGCGGTGTTCTCTGTGCCTCCGTGGCGAAATGACTTTAGGGATCTCAGGAGCGGATCGATGCAGATAAAGAAAGTTGGGGTTCTCGGTTGCGGTCTTATGGGTTCCGGCATTGCGCAAACCTGCGCCACGGCCGGATTCGACGTCACCGTACTCGAAGTCGAACAAAAATATCTCGACAAGGGATTCTCTGGAATCGAGAAATCGCTGGCGAAGTTTGCCGAGCGTCCGCCAGAGAAAGGCGGCATCACGGCGCAGCAGAAAGAAGCGATCCGCGCCCGCCTGAAAGGCACGACCAATCGCGCCGACCTTGCCGATTGCGACATCGTCATCGAAGCCATCATCGAGAACGTCGCGCAGAAAAAAGAAATGTACGCCGCGCTCGACGCAGTCGTGAAAAATGACGCGATCTTCGCGTCGAACACTTCATCAATTTCCATCACCGAGCTGATGACTGCGACCAAGCGCCCCGAGCGCTTTATCGGGCTGCACTTTTTCAATCCCGTGCCGCTGATGAAGCTGGTCGAGGTGGTGCGCACCATAGCCACCGCCGACGACGTTTACGACGCTGCCTACGATTTCGGCAAGAAGCTGGGCAAAGTCCCGGTGCGCACCTCCGACAAGACCGGATTCATCGTAAACCGGCTGTTGGTGCCGTATTTGCTCGATGCCATCCGCGCCTATGAAGAAGGCGTGGGCTCGATCGAGGACATCGACAGCGCCATGAAGCTCGGCTGCGGATATCCCATGGGCCCGTTCACCCTGCTCGATTTCGTCGGACTCGACACGACGTACTACATCACCCACGTGATGTACGACGAGTTCAAGGAGCGCCGTTTCGCCTCGCCCGCGCTGCTGAAACGCATGGTGATGGCCGGATGGTACGGACGCAAATCCGGCAAGGGATTTTACGACTATGCGGACGTGAACAATCCCAAGCCGAACAAGCTGTAAAATCATTCACCGCAGAGACACAGAGAAAGCGTTAGGGACTTTGTATCAGGTCACGTCTTCAGACGTGCCGCACGTGTCTCGCTCACCCCGGAGACAAGGAGAAAGACTATGCAACTGAAGATTCTCTGGCTCGTGTTGATTGTCAGCAATTTCGCTTGGTTTCTGGCATTCCACATTATCGACAAAGGACGCGTGAGCGAGATCGCACAGCGGCAGCAAATCGAGCAACAGCGTGACTACTGGCAAGGTCAGGCCGGCAAATTGACCGACACCATGAACAAGTTATGCGCATGCGGCAAGTGAACTGCACTGAGCCTTCCATTGAGCTCCGAGTCGGCTGAACTGCAAGACTGGTGTCCCCCTACATGAATCTCGCCAGCTCGACGAGTATGATTACCCGTTGAAGTCATGTCCGTGCGCTCCATCGCCGAGCCGATTCTCGATCCCGAAGAGCGGTTTGAAGGATTCGAGAACCTCATGCCGTTCCGCGTCCAGAACATTCTTCTGGTCTCGAGCCTTTACGATTCATTCATCCTGCGCGAAGACGGACGGCTGAACGAATTGCTGATCGACGAGTCGCTTGAGCTGAACCTGCGGCAGATCCCCGATATCACGCATGTTTCCAGTTGTGCCGAAGCCCTGAATCTGGTCAGCTCCGATCCTAAGTTCAATCTGATCGTTACCAACCTTGCCGTCGGCGACATGGACGCCGCGCAACTGGCCCGCGAAGTTCGGCGCAAGGGGCTCGATGTTCCGGTCGTCGTGCTCGGCTACGACTATCGTGAGATCAAGAAATTTGTGGCGCGCAATCCAGTGTGCGATGTCGATCGCGTGTTTCTCTGGCAGGGAACGGCGCGCATTCTGATCGCGATCGTCAAGTACATCGAAGACAAGCGCAATGTGCAGCACGACACGCGCGCGCTGGGTGTGCCCGTATTGCTGGTGGTGGAAGACAACATCCGCTACTACTCGTCGTTCTTGCCGGTGATTTACACCGAGCTGATCAAGCAATCGCGGCGTGTGATTCAGGAAGGCATCAATGTGGCGCACAAGCTGGTGCGCCTTCAGGCGCGACCGAGAATTCTGCTCAGCACTAATTTGGAAGAGGCGGCGCAGCTGGTACAGCAGTATCGCGATTATCTGTTCGGAGTTGTTTCGGATGTCGAGTTCCCCTGGGACGGAAGACTCAGTCCCGAAGCCGGATTTGAGCTGGCACGAATCGTAAAGAATCTCGTGCCCGACGTTCCGGTCGTGCTGCAGACCAGCCGCACCGAATTCAAGCCGCGCGCCCATGCCGAGGGACATTCATTTCTGCGCAAGCGTTCGCCGACACTCCTGAAAGATCTGCGGCGCATTCTGACCGACAATTTTGGTTTCGGCGATTTTGTGTTCCGCACGCCGGATGGCGGAGAGGTCGCGCGTGCCAAAGACTTGAATGAATTGGAAGAGAAGCTGCGGACCGTGCCGGCTGAAAGCGTTGTTTATCACGCGCAACGCAATCATTTCTCCCATTGGCTGATGGCTCGGACAGAATTTGCGTTGGCGGCCCGTCTTCGTCCCCGGCGCGTCGAGGATTTCAGCGGACCCGAGCATCTGCGCCGCGACCTGATCGAATCGATCAACGAATACCGGCGTGAGCAGAGCGAAATTCTGATCGGAGATTTTCGGGCCGACACTTTTCGTCCCAGCCCGTCTACATTCCTGCGCGTCGGCTCAGGATCGCTCGGGGGCAAAGCGCGCGGCTTGGCGTTCGTGCGCCATCTGCTGCGCAAGCGCCGCATCACGCGACGATTTCCCGGAATCACGATTGCGGTGCCGCCGGCGGTCGTTCTGGCCACAGGCGTCTTCGATCAATTCCTGACCGAAAACAATTTGCAGGATTTCGCATTGCACTGCGATGAAGACGCCGAGATTCAGCGTCGCTTCCTGGAAGCGCCACTTTCGGCGGAACTGCAAAACGATTTGAAGGCGTTTCTGGAAGAGGTGCGGTATCCCATTGCTGTGCGGTCTTCGAGCCTGCTGGAAGATTCGCAGTACCAGCCGTTCACGGGCGTCTACGAAACTTTCATGCTGGGCAATCAGCAACCCAGCATTGACGCGCGCCTGGCCGAGCTCTGCGAAGCGGTCCAGCGGGTGTACGCCTCGACATTTAGCCAGCACGCGAAGGCTTACGTGCGCGCGACTCCATATCGACTCGAAGAAGAAAAAATGGCGGTGATCCTGCAGCAGGTGGTGGGCACCGTACACGGCAACCGCTTCTACCCGGATTTTTCCGGCGTGGTGCGCTCTCACAACTTCTATCCGGTCGCGCCGATGGCCTTCTCGGATGGCATTGCTGCCGTCGCGCTGGGACTGGGCCGCGCCGTGGTCGATGGCGGAAAGTGTCTAACGTTTTGTCCGCGATATCCGCAGAACCTGATGCAGTTCTCGTCCGTCGAAGACATGCTGGCGAATTCGCAATCGGAATTCTGGGCGCTTGAGCTTGACGGAACTGCCCCGGGCGATGGGCCGGGCCATCTGCACGAACTGCGCTTCACGCTCGATGTTGCCGAGGCCGATGGCACGCTGCAGGCAGTCGCTTCCACCTACTCCGCGGACAATCATGCGGTCTACGATGGCACCAGCCGCGGGGGAACACGCCTCGTGACGTTTGCTCCCATGCTCAAGCAAGGCATCTTCCCTCTGGCGGCCATGCTCGACGTGCTGGTGCGTGCGGGGGAAGAAGCCCTGGGCAATCCAGTGGAGATCGAGTTTGCTGTGCGGCTCCCGCAGGGAGAAACCGAATCGGCGGAGTTTGGATTTTTGCAGATTCGTCCGCTGACCCTCGCACGCGATGGCCAGGATTTAACGATGGAGGACATCGATCCTTCACAGATCTTGTGCCAGAGCACTAAAGTTTTGGGCAACGGTAGAGTCGACAATATTTGCGACATCGTCGCCGTCGACTCGCACCGCTTTGAGCGCAGCCGCAGCCAGGAAGTTGCCAAGGCTGTGGCCCACTTCAACGCCGACCTCAATGCTGAGAATATCCCTTACATTTTGATTGGCGTGGGGCGCTGGGGGTCGAACGATCCCTGGCTTGGCATTCCGGTCGAATGGGACGAAATTTCCGGTGCGCGCGCGATCGTTGAAGCGGGGTTCCGCGATTTTCGTGTCACCCCATCGCAGGGAAGTCACTTCTTCCAAAACCTGACCGCATTTCAGATTGGCTATTTTACGGTGAACCCTGACGCGGGAGAAGGATCGGTCGATTGGAAATGGCTCGCCGAACAAGATGCTATTGCTGAGGACGGCTGCGTGCGTCACCTGCGCTTCGCCGCGCCATTGCGAATTGTGATGAACAGCCGTACCAGCCAGGGCGTGATTCTCAAACCCACTCCTGGCTTGGGCTGAACCGGCAAGCAAGTCAGGTCCTTAGCGTACTCCACTCCACCAAACTACTAGGCTCAGGTCTGCTCCGGCGGGAGCTCCGGCTCACCGCTGTGCTCAGGGTTTTCACCCGGCTCCGGGAAATCGGTATCGGCTGTCTTCAGCAGCGGGTCCTGATCGCGGTGCCCGAGTTGGTCCTGCAGGCCGATATTCCCCGGCTGTTTATGGTCTTCTGATTCGATCGCGCCTTTGGCCTTGTCCTGATCGGGTCGAACGAATGACATACACGCTCCTGGTAGACGGACGGCGCACCGAAACCCACATCGAACACTTGATTATCCCGCAGATTGCCGGCAGATGGTTGGGAATTTCGGAGAAAAAATATGAAGAAGAAAAGCAACCAAAGAGAACAAAAGTTCCACAGGGCTAGCTTTCTATGTTTCTCCCTGCCGCCTGTGATTCATTCACCGCGCCGAGCGGTGGTCGGAACACCCAGCTTGCGCAGACGATCGCGTGCCTGCAGCGCCTCCGGAGAATGCGGATAACGCTGGATCACATGCCGTAGTTCGCTGACACCATCGTCTTGCTTGCCCAACTCGATCAGGGCGAATCCTTTCTTAAGTTGCGCGGAGGCCGCCTTGTTCCCGCTGGGGAAATTCTGCAGCACCTGATCGTAATTCTGCACCGCCGGCTGATAGTTCCCCTGGCGGAATTGAATCTCGGCCATATAAAAATAGGCATTTCCGGCGAGGTCGGTATTGGGATAGAACTTGATGTAGTCGGAAAATTCCTGCGTCGCCAGATCGTTCTTGCCGCCATTGTAATCGCGCAGACCGTTGTTATAGAGAACGTCCGGAGGAGGCGCCTGCGCCATCGCCTGTTGCTGCGCCTGCTGCTGCGATTGCTGCGCCTGGATGCTTTGCTGCGCCGCCTGCAAGTCTTCGAGTTGCTTGCTGACCTTCGCCAGCCGCGCCTTTAATTCATCCAGCGTGTCGTTGAGCGCCTGAATCTGGCCCGAGAGCTGATCTTCGTGACCGGAGACGTCTCCCTGTTGTTTTTGCAGCGTCGTCTGCAGGGCAGTCAGCGCATTGGCGACTTTGTTGACCGCGTCGGTGTCCTTCTCGACCAGATTGCGCATCACGCCCATGCGCTCGTCGAAGCTGCGCTGCATAGCGGTCATCTGCTCCTGCAGTTGCTGCACCTGCGTCTGCAGTTGAACCATGTCTTTGTTGACGCCCCAGGCCGGGGCGGAAACAAAACTCAGAAGCGTGAGCAGCGTGAGAAGGGAAGCAAATTGTCGTGGTTTCATGGGAATATCCTAGAGAATTGGATGCCTTATGTGCTCTCTGCGAAGACGTCATGCAAAGTACTGGAAATAAGATGCATGCGCACTCCGTCGGCCCGAGCTACCCCGTGAACGCGAACACCAAGCAAAGTTGGCGGCTTCGCGGAGCGGAGAAAATCTTGCAACGGGGACGACCCGGCCAGATGTCGTCCCCTTCGTCCTTTACTTCTGATAAACAAAATGGCCGCGGCGATTCTGCTGCCAGCAAGCTTCATTACTTTCTGTGCAGAAGGGTTTTTCTTTGCCGTAGCTGATCGTCTTGATGCGGCTGGCATTGATGCCGCCCGCAGTCAAGGCGTTCTTCACCGACGAAGCGCGTTGATCGCCCAGAGCGAGGTTGTACTCGGTCGAACCGCGCTCGTCGCAGTGCCCCTCAATCGTGAAATTCACGTTGGGATGTTGATTCAGGAACAACATATCTGCCTGGATGGAAGATTGTTGGTCCGAGCGGAGGTCCGACTTGTCATAGTCGAAGTAAACATCCTTCACGTTTTGACTGAATAGCTGTTCATCGCTGGCCGAAGCCGCCGGAGGCGGTGGCGGAGGAGGCGCATTCACCGTGAGGCGTGCCGTTGCTTCCTGAGTGCCACCCGCACCCTTCGCGGTCAAGTGGTACGTGGTCGAGTCCGCGGGCGAGACCTGTTGCGACCCGTTGGGCTGGACCGCCCCAATGCCGTCAATGGAAACATCGGTTGCATTTGTCGTCTGCCACGACAAAGTCGCAGACTGGCCTTTATCGATCGACGTGGGATCAACCGATAGCGAAGCTGTCGGCGACGGTGGCGCCGGTGGCGGCGGTGGTGGCGGCGGAGCGGCTTTCTTCTTGCAAGCTCCGAGCATCATGATTGCGCTCAATGCCAGTACAAGCGTGAACCACTTTAGCGATTTACTCTTCACGTTATTCCTCCCCTGCGGACCCCAAAAATGAGTGCATTCGAGGTCGGACGAAGTGCGATTCATTTCCAACTCCAGTTGGGTTGCGAATTATGACCGGTGAAGGTCAACTGGCGAGTTTTTGTGCCATCGGCCAGCATCATCCAAATCTGCTCGCTGCCGGAACGGCTGGACTGAAACACGATATGCCGTCCGTCCGGCGACCACGACGGCGAATCGTTCCGCCCGCCGTCATGCGTGAGCTGGACCCATTGTTTGCTGGCAATATCCATCAGATAAATGTCGCGCGATCCCGGCTCGCCGGGCCCGTATTTGCGGACCCATGCGAGGGTGAGAAATTGTCCATTGGGCGACCACGACGGCGACACGGCATAGCCTTGATCGGTCATGCGCTGTTGGTTGGTGCCGTCGGCTTCCATGGTGTAAACCTGCGGCAGGCCCGTGCTGCCACTCACGTAGGCGATTTGCGCGCTGGTTTTCCGGTTCCAGTTCGGAGAAACGTCGGGTCCTTTGGAAGTGAGGCGATGCGGGGCGCCGCCGGAAGCATCGGCCAGGTAGATTTCCGACTCTCCGCCGCGCGAAGACGAAAAAGCCAGCTTGGTTCCATCCGGCGACCAGGATGGAGACAGGTTGGTCCCGTTGTAACGCGGGAAACTGACCATGCGATTGAGGTCTAAAGAATACATCATGATCTCCCAGCCGCTTTTGGTTAACGAAGAAAAAGCCACGCGCGATCCGTCGGGAGATGGCCGGGGCGAGAGCGAAATCGAGCCCAGGTGCGTAAGTTGCTGCTGGTTCGATCCGTCGTAGTCCATCACCCAGATTTCTTTGTGGCCGCTGCGATCGCTGACGAAGAAGATCTTGCTCTCGGCGATGCCGGCAATGCCGCCGCCCAACCGGTAAATGATCTCATCGGCGAACTTGTGCGCGATCTGGCGCGCGGCCTCGTCGGTCGCCTTGTCGGAATATTGTTTGCCGAGCACTTGTGGCGAGGCCGTGTTTTTCACGTCGAACAGCCAGCCCTTGACCGTCAGATTGCCGCCGGTCGCGCCCAGATTTCCAAAGGCCATCATGGCCGCATTGGGAGGCGGCGCATTCCACGCCGGAAAAGTCACTTCGCTGGGGTCGCCCGGAACTTGCAGAGGATAGAAACTTTTCGACACCAGTTCCACCACCCCGGAGTTATCGAGATCGTTCCAGAGCGTGTCGTTGAAAGTCTTCTGCAGGGCGGAGTTTTGTGGATCGGTGCTGGAGGCCTTGAAGTCCGGAACCGCCAGGCGAGCCTTTTCGACGCCCATGTTCGTTCCGGTTTTGACCCAGTCCTGCGCCTGCAACGCGGGGAGCAACAGGCAGAGAGCTGCAATCAGCCGGGCCGCTGACTGGCGAAAACGGAAACAATGCTGGGAAATGGGTCTCGCGCTAGAGTCCATCTGCTTGAAGCAGATACGTCCTGCGTACGACAATATCGTATTCCGATACTTATGGCTTAGCAACAATAGGTTTCTCACATCAGTACCATGAACTTTAGACTAGGTGGATTTTGCTACAACTCGGTCATACATAACGACACGAAGATGCACCCCTTTGATTACTGATTCGGTTCATCGGTGAAAGTCAAACCAATACTCCACGGAGATCTTATTCCCGGAATAGTCGGCCGGCAGCGACCCGAAAGTATCAATGCGCTGAAGCGCTCGGACAGCAGAGATGTCGAGCGAAGGCACACCGCTCGATTGCTCGACCTGAACGTTTGCCGGATGTCCATCACGCGTAATGTCGAACGTGATGTAAACCCGCTGCGCGCTGGTGATCCTGGGGTCGACTTCATACTTTAGCCAGTTATCTGTAACCTTTTGTTGGATTACACGTACATACCACGCATACTTGGTTCCGAAGTCACCCGTACCGCCTGTGATTCCGAACCCTCCTTTGGCTCCCGCGGCGCTGAACGTTCCATAAGGGCCGCTGACCGGGCCGCCTTCCCCGAAAGCCACCTGATTGCTTTCCTCTTCCGGTTCCGCCTTGGCGATCTCTTTCTTGGTCGGCGTAGGCGGCTTCTTCGGCTTGATCTTGGCGTTCTTCCCTTGAATCGGGATTGCGTCGGGCTCCTTCTCCTGAACCTTTGGCTCAGATTTCGTCAGGCCCTTCGATTCGTTGGCCAGCACGTTCTGCGTTTGCGTCGGATTGGCCGGCAGCGGCACCGTACTGACCAAGGTTGCGCCGATCGCCTCTCCGCCCCCGCCAGCGCCCCATCCCGAGCCGCTCGGGGAAGACATGATCGCGGCGTAGCCGATAAGGCCAGCCGTGATAGCAACGTGCAGTCCCGCCGACCACGCCAGCGCGCGTCCCCAGCGGTCGTGCTCGAAAAAAATCTCAGCGTTTGCCGCCATTTTGGTCCAGGGGCTGGGTCACAATGCTCACATTCGCGATGCCGGACTGCTTGACGGCGTCCATGACGGTCGCGAACGCGCCGAACGGAACATTCTCGTCGGCGCGAACAAAAATGAATTGGTGTCGGGGATCGCGAATTTTCTGTTTCAACGTCGCCGCGATCGAATTGATGTTGATTGCGTCATTTCCCAGAAAGACGCGCTGATCTTTGTTGATGGTGATTACCAGGCGTTCTTCCGTGATCTCGCGAACAGTGCGAGTCTTGGGAACGCTGACGTCGATTCCGGACTGCAACACCGGCGCCGTGACCATAAAGATGATCAGCAGCACAAGGATTACGTCCACCAGCGGGGTGATGTTGATATCGGCCAGGGCGCTTTGCGTGCGGCCATTGGACGTGGTGAACGCCATCAGCGCCTCGCTTCCATGGCGGCCGCCTGCGGTTGAATGTGCTCCACCGCATTGAGGACTTCAAGAGAAAAGTCATCGCTGCGGGCGGCAAATTCCCGAATTGAGCTGCCAAACAAGTTGTAGGCGATCACGGCGGGAATGGCCGCGGCCAGACCTGCGGCGGTTGTGATCAGGGCTTCTGAAATTCCCGGAGCGACTGCGCGTAGGGTGGCAGCGCCGGCGGTGCCAAGTCCATGGAACGCGTCGATGATGCCCCAGACCGTCCCGAACAGGCCGACGAATGGCGTGACGGCGGCGGTGATTGCCAGCCAGGGCATATTGCGTTCCAAACGCGTGATCTCTTCCGACGCGCCGATCTGCATACCGCGCTGGACTCCGGTCACACTTCGCAACATCCCCGAAGAAGACATTTGGCGCTTGTACTCTTCGTATCCGCCCTCGAATACGCCAACCAGCGGGCTGGGACGAAACTGGTCCGCCACGGCGGCTATGTCCTGCAGTCGCTGCGCCTTGCGGAATGCGCGCACGAAGCGTCCGCTTTGCACGCGGGCGCGTCGCAACAGGCCCCATTTGCTCAGGATGATCGCCCACGAAAGCAGGCTGAACAGCAGCAAGAGGAGCAGGACAAGTTTGGCGACCGCACCAGTATTGGAAATTAACTCCAGGACTTCGCCGCCGACGAAAAATGCGAGCAGGGAGACTTGATGCATCGTTTTTGTGGAGAACGCCTTAAGGGATTATAGATGATCGGTCGCCCCCCGCTTACTCAGATGTACCGCTTCTATCAACCCAAATTTCTCTACCCAACTCCCATTCCTGCACTGGCATCCAAAACGCAATCGACTCGCACGCAAACATTTCAATACGAGCAGCAGAGGAGAAGATATATGGCGCACTGTGGCACGCTACAGGGTACGAAGATTTCCGAAACCGCCGAAGATATTCGCGGCTCCCATCTCTACGGGATTGACGATGACAAGCTGGGCAAGATCGACGACGTGATCTTCGATCATTCAACCGGCCTGATTCGCTACGTGGTGGTCGACACGGGAGGATGGCTTTCCACAAAAAAGTTCATCGTTCCTGCCGATCGGTTGCGTTCCTCGAACCGGCACAAGGACGATTTTGAGGCGGACCTGACGAAGCGACAGATTGAGAGCTTTCCGCCGTATCGCGAGACCGACCTCGAGTCGGAAGACAAATGGTCGAACTATGAAGGACGCTACCGCTCGAAGTGGGAAGCCAAACCGGTGATGCACCGCGCCGAAACCGACCGCAACATTACGCCCACGACCCAGCAGCTTCCCGGGCAGTCGGCCTCACAGCAACGCTCGGATGCAGCACAGCAGCGGAACACCGGCTGGGCGACAGGCTCGGAGGGAGGCGCAACCCAAGCTGATATTGAGGCCGCCGAAGCCGATACCGGCCGTGTGGTGCGCGCAGGCACCGATTCGGTTGTGATCAGCAATAGCGCGGTTGGCATCGGCGGCCGCTGGGATACCTTCCAGGCGCGTCTTCGTGAGCGCCGCAAAGAGGCCGTCACCGGATGCAAGAGTTGCTCAGTCGGTCCGCAAACGGCGCGCGAGAGCGCGGATACGCTGAAGAAAGCAATCTGAGTTTCTTGCGACATGCTGGACGCCCCACGTCTCGCTGGCTTTGCGAGACGTGGGAGCTTGATACCGGGCCTCGGCCGCGATCTTTCTTGCCTCGAACTGGACCTTATTGTCACCAGCGTCCGACTTACTTCGTTTTGACGAAATATCCCCCGCGTGCGAATAATTCTGGCCCATGAACAGGGATGAAGTCGCTGCGGCCACCGAAGCCATTCAGCGCTACTATCCGCAAATCTTTCTGGCGTGCCATGTAGCGCACGTTCGAGCAGCCAGCACACCATACCGGCTTTCCGACAGAGACTCGTCGCTGCTCGCGCATCTTGATCCGGAGCACCCCATCACGCCCACGAAACTGGCGAGGCACATGGGTGTTGGCAGACCCGCGCTCTCTGCCACGATTCGGCGACTGTCTCAGCTGGGATACATCCAGCGCGCCCGTGATCCCCGAGATCGCCGCAGCGCCGGCTTGACCTTGACGGCGCTGGGCACGAAGGCCATGTCATCGACCTCGGTGCTGGACGCGGAGCGCGTGGCTCGAGCGCTGCAACGGCTCAGGCGAAATGAACGAATACGAGCAGTGGACGGCTTAGCGATTTTGGCGCGCGCCTGTCGTGAGTATTCTGTGTCGCTGAAGAAAACTAGCAGAACGAGGGGCTTCGAATGATCAAGATCGTCGCGATTGTTGTTGGAGTACTCGTCGTTTCAGCCGTGCTGGTGATTCTGATCGGATACATGTTGCCGAAACACCACGTAGCATCGCGCGCGATCACCCTGCATCGTCCCCCTGGCGAGGTGTTCACGCTCATTTCTGATTTTCAAGACGGAGCATCTTGGCGCACGGATGTCGAATCGGTTGACATGCTGAGCGCAGCCGACGGGCAAACTCGTTTCCGGGAGCACGTCAAGGGTGCGGGAGCGATCACGATGCGCGTGGTGCAATCCAATCCACCGCAGCGCCTGGTCACACAGATCGACGACAAGTCGCTGCCCTTCGGCGGCATGTGGATCTTCGAGATCTCCCCCGTCCCGGGAGGATCGCGCTTGAATATTACCGAACGCGGCGAAATCTACAATCCCATCTTCCGCTTTGTATCTCGTTTCTTCCTGGGATATACGCGCACGATCGACACCTATCTGCAGAATGTCGCGCGCAAGTTCGGTGAAAGCGCTGCGCCGGAAAATGGAAGCCCCGCGACGTAGGCAGAGCGTTGCCCGTCTCCTGACTCTGCGGCTGTTCTCGGCGATCTCTGCGATAAGAGAGTTGCTCTTCCGCTCCAGAAAAAGCTTCATCGCAGAGAACGCAGAGATCGCGGAAAAGAGCCGCAGAGAATCCGCCTGACTACTGAGCCCTGGTTTTTCATGCTATTCTTCGTTTCAAATTCAACTCCCAGGACTGCGTTCGTGCTCGCCGAACTGCGCCTCGACAATTACGCCGTGATTGACAGCCTGACCGTGAACTTTGCGCCCGGGCTCAACCTTCTCACGGGCGAAACTGGCGCGGGCAAATCGATTCTGATCGATGCGCTGGCGCTGTTGCTCGGCGAGAAAGCGTCCACGGATGTAATTCGAGCTGGCGCCGACCGCGCCGTGATTTCCGCCGTCTTCGAGATCGAACAAGCTTCGGAGAAGATGCTGGTGAAAGTCCTGGAGGCGAACGGGCTCGACCAGTCATCCGATGGCTCGCTGATCCTGCGCCGAGAGATCGCCACATCGGGCAAAGGACGCGTCTTCGTGAACAATCAGCCGGCCACGGTCGCCGTCTTGAAGCAGCTGGCGCCGCAACTAGCCACGATCCATGCACAGAACGAGTCGATCCTCTCATTCGATGCGGGTGCGCGATTGGCTCTGCTCGATTCCTTCGCCGCAGTTGAGCTCGACGATCTGGCGAACGCATTCGAAGCCTGGAAAGACATTCGCAATCGCATTTCTGAACTCGAGCGCGACGAGCAAGACCGTCTACGACTGCTCGACCTATGGACGTTCCAGAAGAAGGAAATTGAAGACGCGCGGCTGCAAGCCGGCGAAGATGAGCGCCTTGAAACCGAGAAGCGCGTCCTGGCCAATGCGGAAAAGATTCACAACGCCGCGATGAATGCCTTCGATCTGCTTTATGAAGGCAACGGCTCCAGCTCATCGTCGCTGAGGGCGGCACAAAAGCAGATTGAAGAGCTGGCCCGCTACGAGCCGAAATTCCAGGAGGCGCTTGCCGCTCTTGAGAGCGCGCGCATCAGCGTTGAGGATGTGGGCGCGACGCTGCGCGATTATGCCGGCGGAATCCAAGCTTCCCCCGAACATCTGGCCGAAGTCGAGGACCGGCTGGCGCTGATCGATCGACTTAAACGTAAGTATGGTCCTGCGCTGGATGACGTCATTCACTTCGGTGCCGACGTGGGCCGCAAACTTTCGGAAATCGAGAATCGCGACGAAATCCTGAAACAGCTTCGCGCCGGGTTGGAGACATCTGCCCAGCAGTACTTGCGCTGTGCTCGTTCCGCATCCAGGAAACGCGCCGAGGCCGGCCGCAAGCTGGAGAAGCTGGTCGAGTCCGAGATCAACGATCTGGCGATGAAGGTGAGCTTTCGCATCGAGATCACGACATCCGAGGAAGAAGGGAACTGGTCAGCGTCGGGCATCGATCAGGTTCTCTATATGATCTCGACCAATCCGGGCGAGCCACTGCGGCAACTGGAACACATTGCTTCCGGCGGAGAACTATCGCGCGTCATGCTGGCTCTGAAGGCGAGTGTGGAAGCTAGTTCCGCCAATCCCACGTTTCGCAAAAAACGCGAAGGATGGGGCACCCAGACACGAAGCGCCCAGGGCAAGGCCGCTCAGCGGACCATGGTCTTCGATGAAATCGACACCGGCATTGGCGGACAGGCGGCCGAAGCTGTCGGCCGGAAACTGAAGATGCTGGCTCGCTCCAACCAGGTCTTGTGCGTCACGCACCTGCCGCAGATCGCAACTTTTGCCGATCACCATTACCTGATCGAAAAGCGAGAATCCCGCGGACGGACCAGTACCACCATTCGCGCCGTGACCGGCGCCGAACGCACCGACGAAGTGGCTCGCATGCTGAGCGGCGCCAAGCTGACCGATACCTCACGCAAACACGCCGAACAGATGCTCAAAGCCAACGCTTAATCTCTTCCGCATTCCGCGGCAAGCAGGATGCCAAGCACGAACTGGAATCGTCCTTTTTTTCCGAGCAGCGAAACAAGCCGCGTCACCGAGCACTTGTGACTTTGATCTCAAACAACTTTGGCCACAGCTTGCCGGTGACGAAGAGCCGATCTCCTACAGTGTCGTAGGCAATGCCGTTAAGGACGGCGTCGGATCCGGAAAGTTCACGCTTATCGATGATTCCGCTCAGGTCGATCCATCCAAGAACTTTCCCGCTTTGCGGGGAAATTCGCGCAATTCGGTCGGTCTGCCAAATGTTCGCGTAAATCTCACCCTTGATGTATTCGAGCTCATTCAGTTTCTCAACTGGCCTGCCGGAATCGTCCGTGACGCGAAGTCGCCGGATCACACGAAACGATTTCGGATCGAGAAAACGAAGATATGAGGTTCCATCGCTCATAATCAGTTGTTTGGCGTCGTGCGTAATGCCCCAGCCTTCGCCCTCATAATGGAGCGTACCTACCTGAGAAAAGCTGAAGCGGTCGTAAACGAATCCAATGTGCGATTGCCAGGTCAGCTGAATAAGATTGCTGCCCCAGTCGGTGAGTCCCTCGCCAAAATATTCGGCAGACAGATCATACTTCTGCAGAATCTTGCCCGTAGTTAGGTCGACCATCCGCAGCGTCGACTTGCCATGTCGGCCCGTGCTTTCGTACAGGTGGCCATCCACGTAGATAAGGCCTTGGGTGAAGGCATCTGGGTCATGCGGGTAGCTGTGAATGATCTGATAGGAATCGGTGTGTTGCGCCCGTGCGGCGGTCGCGCTTAAAAGCATCATCGCCGCGCTGACAACCAGGAGATGAAGACGTGGACCTCGAAACATGCGCACATGTTATGACATTCCAGAAGCTATCTCACAACAATGGCTTTGGGAAGGCGCGGCTTGGGTGCGCGCGTGAGAACTAATTTCTTCCGACGACGGTGGAGAGTTGCGGGCGCTCGTAACCCGATTCTTCTAGACGCGGCCTCTGGCGATTGAGATGATGGCGCAACCCCGAAGCTTTCCAGGCAAGAGGCCACAATATGCCGGACGACCCGTTTCCTCCTCCCTTGTGGATGATTCTCGGCGCGGTCATCGTTTGCGGTCTCCTTGCGATTCTCGTGCCGATGCTGGTGCACACCGGTGAGCGTCCTCCGGATAAAACCTGGAAAGGTATTTTTTACTCCAACCCGGATGACCCGTCGCTGCTGGTTCCGAAACGCTTCGGCATCGGTTACACGCTGAACTTCGGCAACCCATGGTCCTGGGCGGTGCTGGCTTTGATTGTGTTGATGGCCGTGCTGCCGTTCATTCTGACGGGAATCCTTCTTCGCCCATTCCTCAAATTGGCCGCGCCTCGCTGAATTCCGAAGTTCGTGGCGCGGCAGTTTTGCCGCGCCGAACAGTTGGTTATCCACGAACGTCGATCTCATTGACGACCTGCTTCACGTTAGGAATTGCGGCCGCCAATTTCTGCGCCTGCTGCTTTTGCGTGCCGTTCTGGACTGATCCTTTAAGCGTGAGCACACCGTTCTTTGCATCGAAGCGGATGTGCTGTTTGTCGAGGCGACTGGAGATCAGCGCCGCCTTGTAGTCTTTTTCGATTGCGCTGTCGAGATTCGAATCAATCGCCTTGGCCTGCGACTCTTCGCCAACCGGCTGCACACTGATTTCATTGGCGATGGTTCGCGGCGGCGCCGCAGATTTTGCCACTTCTCCCGCATGGGCTTTGGCTTCGTCCGAGTGCAACTTGCCGCCCAGCGTAATGGTGTTTTTGTCATGGTCCTCTGTAACAGTCACCCCTTTTAGGTCAGCCTGTTCCAGGGCTGTGCTGACGGCGTCGCGATACGATTGATTGTCAGCTTGCCGGTTCGTGCAAGCCGAGCTAAGGAGCAGGCCAGCAAGCAAGGTGATCGAAAGCAATATTCGGTTCATTCATCCTCCGCTAAATTTTCAACCACCAATTAGAAGAGGGGCCTTCACCGTGAGTTGTTAGACTCGCCCGGCCTGTGCATGTATTCGTTCAGCTGCGTAACCCTAAAGAAACTCCTGTAGGGGAATCGAAGTCGAATGGAAAGTGGGAAGAGAGAGAAGTTTTTGCTGCTGCAGGAATTTAGATTTTATCACACGCAAATACCAGATTGTTTCTTTGGCCGCGCATCTGGATAATGCGCGCCATGACAAACGAAACCGTTCGCCTCAACGACATCCAAATGCACTATGAAATCGAAGGCTCAGGCGAGCCGCTGCTGCTCTTGCACGGCGGCTCGGGATGCCTGGAGCACTGGGCCTACGCGGGCCGCGACCAATTCGTCGGCGAATACAAGCTGATTAAGGCTGACGCCCGCGGTCACGGGCACTCGACCAATCCTCAGCGCACGATCACGCACCGGCAATGCGCCATCGACACGCTTGCCTTGCTCGATCATCTTGGAATTCAAAAATGCAGGGCCGTAGGCATCAGCATGGGCGGGAACATTCTGTTGCACATGGCGACCATGCAGCCGGAACGAGTCCAAGCCATGGTGGTCGTGAGCGCAGCCATGTATTTTCCCGAGCAGGCGCGCGCCATCATGCGGCAGGTTCCCACACCAGACAAGCAGCCCGCACAAGAATGGGAGACGATGCGCAAACGCCACAAGCACGGCGACGAGCAGATCGCCGCCATCTGGGACTGGTCGCGGGGCATGGCAGACAGCTACGACGACATGAACTTCACGCCCCCTTCGCTCTCGAGAATCAAAGCTTCGACGCTGATCGTCTACGGAGATCGCGACCCGCTCTATCCTGTCGAAATGGCGGTCGAGATGTACCGCGCCATTCCTCATTCCGCGCTGTGGGTTGTCCCCAATGGCGGACACGGCCCGGTCTTCTTCGACGCTGCAGAGCAGTTTGCCAGGACTGCGCTAGCTTTCTTTCGCGGCGGAAATTCGAAGTGAGGGAAGCGATAAGCGTAGCCGGGCGTTCACAGCGAGCTGTGATCATCCAAAACCAAACGAAAAATTTGACAGTCGCCAAGGCTGCGGATCAAAATCCATTCTCCCAAAGGAGACTCATGAGAACTGCCTGGTTGAGTTTGCTTTTTGTGGTCACCGCTTTGATGCCCGCGCAAGCGCAGGGCTCTGGTCAGGCCCAAGCTTCGCCTGCAGCTCACGGTGACGAGGTGCAGCAGGGGCAGCCCGGAAGCCAAAAGCAAGGCCCGCCTGTGGCCCGCCGTGACAACCTGCAAGAGACCTTGCATGGCGTCACGATCAGCGATCCATATCGCTGGCTTGAGGACCAGAACAGTCTCGATACCCGCGCCTGGATCAACGCCGAGAATGCCTACACCCATGCGCAACTCGACTCCTGGCCGGGACGCAGTGCGCTTGAAAAGCGGATCTCCGAATTGAAGAAGGTTGAGAGCATTCATTCTCCGCTAGAGCGCAGCGGCCGCTTGTTTTATCTTCGGCGCGCCGCCGACCAGGAGCAGTACATCATCTACATGCGCCAGGGCCAGAGCGGAAAAGAAGAAGTGCTGATTGATCCCAATCCGATGAGCCCCGACCATTCCACCAACGTCAATATCGCCGATGTTTCGAAAGACGGAAAGATTCTGGCGTATATGGTCCGCGAGGGCGGAAAAGACGAAACGCAAATCCGCTTCATGGACGTCGATACTCGCCATGATCTGACCGATAAGTTGCCGGCCGCGCTTTACTTCGATCTCTCATTCCTGCCCGATGACAGTGGTTTTTACTACTCACTGATGATCGACGATGGGCCGCGCGTCCGCTTCCACAAGATGAGCGCCGATGTCGCCACTGACCCAGACGTATTCGGCAAGGGCTATGCCAAGGAGGCAATTGTCACCGGCGATCCCAGCGAAGATGGTCGGCATTTGATCGTTACCGTTTTTCACGGCGCAGCCGCCGACAACACCGAAATCTGGACGAAGGACCTGGTGAAGGATGGCCCGATCGAGCCCCTCGTGAACGATGTTCACGCGCGCTTTTTCGCCTACCCGGCCGGTGATCGCTTATTCGTGCAGACCAACTGGAATGCGCCACGAGGGCGGATCTTAGCCGTGGATTTCGCCCACCCGGCACGCGATCAGTGGAAAGAAGTCGTTCCCGAAGGCGACAACGCCATCGACAACGTCAGCCTGGCAGGCGGCAAGCTGTTGGTTACGTACATTAACAACGCCAGTTCGCAGGTGAAGATTATTGACGCCGAGGGCAAGCTCGTTCGCGAACTGAAGTTGCCTGCTCTGGGAACGGTGACCGACATTCAGTCCAAATGGGAAAACAAGAGCGCTTATTTCTCCTATGAATCCTTTGCCATTCCGCCGACTGTCTATCGGTTCGACACGGCGATCGGTGAGCAATCGAAGTGGTATCAGACCAAGGTTCCTATCGATAGCTCAAAATTGGATGTCGAACAAGTCTGGTTCCATTCCAAGGATGGCACGCGCGTGCCAATGTTCCTGGTTCACGGAAGGGCCATGAAACGAGATGGAGCAAGCCCCACCGTACTCGAGGGCTATGGAGGCTTCCTGGTCAACATCACGCCCACGTTTTCGCCCAACGCCATCATTCTGGCCGAGCACGGAGGCGTGTACGCTATGGCCAATCTGCGCGGAGGCGGCGAGTTCGGGGAAGCCTGGCACAAAGCCGGCATGCTGGCCAACAAGCAGAACGTGTTCGACGATTTCATCGCCGCGTCCGAGTGGCTGATCGCCAACAAGTACACCAATCCCTCGAAGCTGGCGATCGTGGGCGGTAGCAACGGAGGGCTGCTGGTGGGCGCGTCCCTGACCCAGCGGCCTGACCTCTATCAAGCAGTCGTGTGCTGGCATCCGCTGCTCGACATGCTGCGGTACGACAAGTTCATGGAAGCGCAGTTCTGGGTCTCGGAGTACGGCTCGGCAAGCGATCAGGAACAGTTCAAGTGGCTTTACGCGTACTCGCCTTACCAGCACGTCAAGGCTGGGACGAAGTATCCCGCCGTGTTATTCATGACGGGCGACGGCGATACGCGCGTGGCTCCGCTACATGCGCGCAAGATGGCCGCGCTGCTGCAGGCGAGCACAGCATCGGATCGTCCCATTCTGCTGCGCTACGAACTGAAGGCTGGCCATTCCGGAGGGCGCTCCGTTACCCAGGACATCGGTGACACGACCGATTCACTCAGCTTCTTGTTCTGGCAATTGGGCGTAGGCATGTAGCGAATTCAGCACGACGCCTCCCGAGAGGCGACCCGGTGCGCTACTTTGTTCTGTCATCCTGGGCGAAGCGAAGGACCCCATGCAAGTCGGCTTCAGCAGCGGCTTGGCGTGGAATTTCTTCCACTACGTCCGCTCGCCCCGTTTTGCTTCGCAGACTTAATCAGAGCTTCCTTGGGCCTCGCCATCACTGTCCCGCAGGAACGTAAATGCGCCGGGGAGCGACGAGATCTACCTGCTGGATTTCCGTTCTGATCTTGACCTGCTGCAGGCCTGACTTTTTTTGCGGTTTGGCCTGGAAGCCAAGCAGATATTGGTGACCGAGTCGATGGTTGATTTCGTCCAGATAGGGCGAAAAGGAAACCGGTGCGCCCGTGAACCCGATGTAGTATGCCTCGGCGCCCGTCTCATCCGATAGTCGCGAAAGGTAAAGCTGGCCCCAATAGTTCTGCCAATAGCTGTGGCCGAAATGACCGACTCCTGGATTGTAGATGGCATAAACCAGGATTCCTGCGCGCTGTGTGTCGTCGATCGCCGCCTGCAGATAAGGATCGTTGTAGTCGGGCTCGCCATAATAACGATCGATGCCGTCCGTAACCATCAGAACTTCCCGTCGCGCCTTGCTTTCCGGCCACTTCTTCACCAGATCGCTTAAGGAAAAATATGGGCTGGCGTTCGCTCCGGCTTCTCCCAGGGGAAGCCGCAGCGCCTTTGCCGCCTGCGCATGGTCGCTCGTAAGATTCTGGGCAATCCTGGCGATTCCATTCTGCATGTAGGCTACGCCGACCTTCGTCGTGGATGGCTGAGAATTGATGAACCCGCGAATATCATCCAGCTGTGAACCCAGGCTGACGCTGGAAGAATCGTCGAGCAGGACGAAGAATTCCAGGTCGGCGCGATCCCCTTGCAGCGGGACCCAGTCCGTCACCGGATCGCGGTCCTTCCCTTCAAAGACAAGCACGTCCTCCCGCTTGATCTCGGGAACGTTCGAGCCATGGCGAGGCTCGACGGTAACGATCGTCTGGACGGGAACCCCGTTTGCCGGTGGGGTTTGCTGCGCTGAGAGCGGTTCGCCCACGACTAACACTGAGCCCAATACAAGCGCGGCGGCAATGAAATAGCGCTGGTTCATACTTTTCTCCTTACCGAAACATTTATAGAAACCTCCAGAAGCCTCTATTTCATAAGATGTGATTTCCTCGCGAAAAGGAACCTTGCAGGGGCATCCGCCATTCAATGTGGAGTTCTCCCCGTTTGTTGCTAATCCTCGCCGATTCTGTGGTTTACATTGACCACAAAGATGCCCGCCAGATAATTTCACAGTATCGGCATAATGGGATCATGTACTCTATTAGCAGGTGGTTAGGGCTTAAGCCCGCATTCCCGAAACTCATAAGGTGATTTCGAGCGCAAGATACTTGCTTGCGAGTCCGCCTAGCTTTTTGCGGCCGCCTGGGTGGGACGGCATCACACAAGAGTTGGAGTCAGATGGCAAACAGTAACGGAAAGAAACTTCTTTTATTGAAACCGCGGGGCTTCTGCGCCGGGGTGGTGCGGGCCATTGACGTGGTCCGTATCGCCCTGGAGGCTTTCGGGCCTCCGATCTACGTCCGTAAAGAGATCGTCCACAACAGCTTCGTAGTGGACGAACTGCGTGGCAAGGGCGCGATTTTTGTCGACAGCGAAGACGAAGTTCCCAACGGCGAGCGCATCATCTACAGCGCGCACGGCGTTTCACCCGAGGTCCGCGCCAACAGCCGCAAACGGGGCTTGCGCGTAATTGACGCGACATGTCCGCTGGTCACTAAGGTCCATGTGGAGGCGGTAAAGTTTGCGAAAGAAGGCTACTCGCTGATCCTTATCGGACATAAAGATCATGACGAAGTCGTCGGCACCCTCGGCGAGGCTCCGCTAGTCACGCAAGTCGTAGGATCGCCGGAGCAGGTGAAGAATCTCACCGTGCCGGATCCCAACCGGGTTGCCTATTTGACGCAGACGACGTTGAGCCTCGATGAAACCAAAGACATCATTGCGGCGTTGCGCAAGAAATTTCCCAACATCCAGGGGCCAGCCGCGCAGGACATCTGCTACGCCACCGAAAACCGGCAAGTTGCCGTGAAGCAAGTGGCATCAGAGGCGGACCTGCTTTTGGTTGTTGGCTCGGAAAATAGTTCGAACTCGAACCGGTTGGTAGAAGTCGCCCGCAACCTCGGAACCAACGCGCATCTGATCGATAGTTGCAACGACATCGAGCCCACGTGGCTGCAGGGCGTCAAGACGATTGCCTTGACTGCGGGAGCTTCTGCTCCCGAGTGTCTGGTGGAAGAGACGGTGAACTTCCTGCGCAACAAGGGATTTGCCGACATGCAGGAGCTTGAAGTCATGCCGGAGAACGTGCGTTTTGGCCTGCCTCCGGAAATTGTGGAGGCGATCGCGGCCGCTCCGGCAAGTGCCCACTAAGTAGCAGTAATGGAGCTTTGAACTGATGGATACAAACTCCCCCGAATCGCATTTAAGCAAGCCCCCTGGTGTTTCCTCTCCGCAACTTCGCTTTGGAAAAATTGACGAACTGTTCAGCCGGGTCGGCAGTGCGATCCAGTCCGCGAAGAAATATCTTTTCTCGCAGATGCACGAGGACGGCTACTGGTGCGGCGAACTCGAAGCCGACACCACGCTCGAGTCCGACTACATTCTTTTGCACATACTGTTGGGTACGGGGACCGAGGAGCGCTTCCAAAAAGCCGCCAATTGGATCCTGCAGCACCAGAACGAAGACGGCGGATGGAGCATCTACGCCGCGGGACCCTCGAACATCAGCGCGTCGGTGAAGGCCTACTTCGGTCTGAAACTCGCCGGATATAAGGCCGACCATCCCGCTCTTGTGCGGGCGCGCAAAAAGATCCTGGAAATGGGCGGCGTCACCGAAGTCAATACATTCACCAAGATCTATCTTTGTTTCTTCGGGCAGTATGATTACGACGCGGTGCCGGCGATTCCACCCGAGATCGTCCTGTTTCCCAACTGGTTTTGGTTCAACATCTACGAGATTTCCTCGTGGTCGCGGGCCATTCTGGTTCCGCTCTCGATCTGCTACGCGAAAAAGCCGTTCAAGAAAATTCCCCGCGAGATGGGCGTCGAAGAGCTTTTCGTGGGAGGCATGCACAAGTCGCGGATGCACTTGCACTGGTCGAAGAAACTAATTTCATGGCGCAATTTCTTTCTGGTGGTCGACCGCATTACCCATTGGTTGGAGCGGGTGCATGTGCGTCCACTGCGCTCGATTGCCCTCAACAGCGCCAAGAAGTGGATGCTGGAACGTTTTGAGATGAGCGACGGCCTGGGCGCGATTTACCCCTCGATGATGAACGCCATCATTGCCCTGCGCTGCCTGGGATATTCACTCGACGATCCCCAGGTCATCCGCGCGATGGATGAATTCGAAAAGTTGGGAATCGAAGAGCGAGACACATTCCGCATGCAGCCTTGCATGTCTCCCGTGTGGGATACGGCCTATGCCATGTTCGCTCTCGGCGAGGCCGGGGTACCCGCGACCGATCCCCGCATGATCAAGTGTGCGGACTGGATCCTGCAAAAGCAGGTGCGCACCGTCGGCGATTGGAAGGTGAAGAATCCGAAAGGACAACCGGGCGGCTGGTATTTCGAGTTTAACAATGAGTTTTATCCCGATGTCGATGACAGCGCGATGGTTTGCCTCGCGCTCAGCCGCGTCGAGCATCCCAATGGAAGGTATCAGCGTGAATCCGTGCAGCGGGCCATCGACTGGATCTTCTCCATGCAGTGCAAAAACGGTGGCTGGGCCTCATTCGACAAGAATAACGATCGGATGATCTTCCAGTACATTCCGTTCGCCGATCACAACGCCATGCTCGATCCGCCCACGGTCGACATCACGGGCCGCATTCTGGAGATGCTCGCGACCTACGGATATGACAAGAACCACCCGGTGGTGAAGAAAGCGATCAAGTTCATTCGCAGCGAGCAAGAGCCAGACGGCAGCTGGTTCGGTCGCTGGGGCGTCAACTACATTTACGGTACCGCGCTCGTGCTGCGCGGGCTGGATGCCATCGGCGTTGATTCGCACGAGCCTTACGTACAGCAGGGTGCGGAGTGGCTGCGGATGGTGCAGAATCCGGATGGCGGTTGGGGCGAGACGGTAGGATCGTACGACGATCCGAGCCTGCGCGGACAAGGTGACAGCACGCCATCGCAAACCGCCTGGGCGATCCTGGGATTGCTCGCGGTTGGTGACACGCGCAGCGATTCGGTGGCGCGCGGCATTGCTTACCTGTTGCGCACGCAGCAGGCGGACGGATCCTGGGACGAGGAATACTTCACCGGCACCGGCTTCCCGCGCGTCTTCTACCTGATGTATCACCTCTATCGGCAGTATTTTCCGCTGCTGGCGCTGACGACTTACGCGAAGGTGATGGAGAAGGAGAGCGATTAGCATTCAGCACTCAGCCCGCTGGCTTTTGGGTCAGGTTCGAACGGGCGGTGTGCTGAGTGCCGAATGCGTGTTTTGACGATAGGCGCCACCGGATTCCAGTTGTCTGAACTGTTTATACTGAACAGGGATGAAGTTCGAGTGGAATCCGCGTAAAAATAAAGCGAACCTGCGCAAACATGGAGTCGATTTTCGCGAGGCCACAACCGTCTTTGGCGACCCGCTCGCGACAACATTCCCAGATATTGAACATTCGTGGACGGAAGAGAGGATTTCTCACGATTGGCTTGTCAGCAGGTAGCCGTCTACTGGTCGTAGCTCACAGTGATCGCCAAGAAGCGATCCGGATCATTAGTGCAAGAGTGGCGACTGCACGCGAGAGAAAATTCTATGAAGAAGAATAGTGATAGTCGAAATAGTGATATGCAGCCGGAATATGACTTTGCCTCGATGAAGGGCGGAGTCCGCGGGAAATATTACGAGCAATATCGAAAGGAAACCAATGTTGTGCTGCTCGAGCCGGATGTGGCTGAGGCGTTTCCTACCGAGGATGCGGTTAATGAAGCTTTGCGTGGCATCCTAAGCACAACGCGCGCCGTGCGGCGCAATGGAGGGCTCCCAGATCGTGCTCTGCAAGCAGGATACAAGCGTCGCCGCCGCCGCGACTGATCTTGGCGGCCGGAATTCGCCTCAGGTTTCGCGCGTTGAAGCCTGTCTTCGCATTCGGCGGACGTGTAGAAACGCATGAGATTATTGATTCTATCAGTCGGCATGTAGCTCCACACCAGACGACTCTATTTCTGCAACTGGGGGTAAGCTACCATCTAGCAGCCTTCAAAATGATAGCCTTTGTCACCGGCGCAACGGGTTTCCTTGGCTCCCACGTGGCTCGAGCCCTGGCCGAGCAGGGAGCCGATTTGCGGCTGCTGGTGCGGTCCACCAGCAACTTGCGCAATCTGGAAGGGCTGAAGGCCGAGACTGTGACCGGCGACCTGCGCGATCCGGCTTCGATCGAAAAAGCCATGGCCGGCTGCGATACGGTTTTTCACGTGGCCGCAGACTACCGGCTGTGGGTCACCGATCCCAACGAGATGTATCGCTCGAACGTCAACGGCACGCGGGCGATTCTCGAAGCGGCACGAAAAAACGGCGTGCGGCGCGTAGTGCATACTTCCAGCGTCGCGACCATGGGATTTACCGAGAACGGCCATCCCGCGGATGAGGATTCTCCGGTGTCGCTGGCCGACATGATCGGGCACTACAAGCGCTCGAAGTTCATGTCGGAACAGGTCGCGCTCGAAGCGGGGCGAAGCGGAATGGATGTTGTGGTGGTGAATCCGACCACTCCAGTTGGCGAAATGGATGTGAGGCCCACGCCCACCGGACGCATCGTGGTGGATTTCCTGAAACGCAAGTTTCCGGCTTATGTGGACACAGGGCTGAATCTGGTCGATGTGCGCGAATGCGCGCGCGGACACGTCATGGCATTTGAAAAAGGGAAGCCGGGCGAGCGCTACATTCTGGGCGGCGAGGACCTGACTCTCAAGCAGATTCTCGACCGGCTGGGCGCGATCACTGGCTTGCCTTCGCCTACTGTGAAACTGCCCTATGTGTTTGCGTACGCCACCGGTTTCGTCGATGAAGCGATCACGGGGCGGCTGCTGAAGCGCGAGCCGCGCGCCACCGTCGATACGGTGCGCATGGGCAAGAAAAAAATGTTCGCCAGTTCGGCCAAGGCAGAGCGCGAACTAGGATGGCAGATGGTTCCCGTTGGCGATGCGCTGCGCCGCGCTGTCGACTGGTTCCGGGCAAATGGATATGCCTAAAATCGCCATCATCGCGGCGCTGGAGCGCGAGATATGTCCGCTTGTGAAGCACTGGCAATCCAGCGAACGCGAGCACGCCGGTCGAAAGTCTCGGTTCTTTGAGAATCAGGATTGCGTTGCCGTGTGCGGCGGAATCGGAGCTGAGCCGGCACGGCGAGCGACGGAAGCTGTCATCGCACTGTTCCAGCCGCAAATTGTCTACTCGGTGGGATTCGCTGGCGCACTCGACGCGAGGCTCGCGGTCGGCGAAATTGTGGTTCCGGCTTGCATCGTCGATGCGCGGGATTGCAGCAGAATCGAAACCGCTCGCGGCGAAGGAGTGCTGGTCAGCTTCGGTTCGGTGGCCACTCCCGAGCAGAAAAAGAAGCTGGCAGAATCGTTCGGCGCCTGCGCGGTCGACATGGAAGCGGCCTTCGTGGCGCGGGCGGCCGAAGCTCGCGGCGTGCGATTTGCTGCCGTCAAAGCCATTTCTGATGACAGCTCATTTCGGCTGCCAACAATGGACGCGTTCATTGCTGCGGATGGACAGTTCCGCGACTGGAAATTTGCGGCTTACACTATCGTCCGGCCATGGCTCTGGGCAAAGGCGGTACATTTGGCACGGAATAGCATGCGAGCGGCGGACGTGCTGTGTAGTTGGCTGGCATCGAATTTGCAAAAAACCGATGACACCGCTTCAGAAAATTCAGAAATGGCGCGCGCAAGATCCTTCGCTCCGCCCGAAGAACGCCTTCGCTCAGGATGACGCCATGAAGAGGGTCATTTGGATTTCAATGTTCATGTGCGCAACTGCGATCGCGCTGGCGCAAGCGGCGCAGAAGACTGTCTACGTCGAGAGTTTTCGGCATGGACCAGCCCAGGTCACCGAAACCAGTTTTGAAGTCGACCTCACCGGGCAAAACGCGGCTTACAAGCAAAGCATCAAAGATAGTCATGGCAACGAGCGATATCTGATCAGCATTCTGCCGCAAGGTCCCGAGGGAGATAGCAAAATTACTTCCTGGCACGTGAAGCTCAAGGATCTGCATCACAATATTTACGACAACATCCTGCTGACGACGCTGCAGGATTCGCCGGACCCGAAAAACAATATAGGATGGCTCAATCCGTCGAGGTACGCAGCCGTGCCGATCGACGCGGTGCGAATCATGAAGGTCGACAGCTTTTACGTTGTCCTGCAGGTTACCGCATACCATTTCAATCCCGTGGATTCTCCGTACCTGGATTCGACGACGGTCGAGTTCAAATTCCTGAACACGGATCCGCGAACTCCGCAGTAAGCGGGATCGCAGACGGGGCAGCAAAACAGAATCATGTCGATCGCTGGACAATTCGAAGTCGAAAATCAGGCCGAGGCGATACCGGCGACTATGCTTGCGGCCGTCTATCGCGGCGTAAATGACGTGCGGCTAGAAACCGTGCCGGTCCCGCAGATTGGGCCGGGCGAGTTGCTGGTGCGCGTCCACACCTGCGGCGTCTGCGGCACCGATTTGAAGAAGATTGCCACCGGATCGCACTCCGCTCCCCGCATCTTCGGCCATGAAACTTCCGGCGTCGTGGCTGCGATTGGGCCTGGAGTTCGTGACTACCAGATAGGCGACCGGGTAGTTGTCTTCCACCACATTCCGTGCCGCCAATGTTTTTACTGCCGCCACAAGACCTTTGCCCAGTGCACGACCTACAAGAAAGTCGGATGCACCGCCGGCTTCGAGCCTTCCGGCGGCGGCTTCGCTGAATATGTGCGCGTTATGGATTGGATCGTGCAGCGTGGCACGGTGCGCATTCCGCCGGGAATTTCCTTTCAGCAAGCCTGCTTTGTCGAGCCGGTGAATACCTGCATGAAAGGGATCGAGGCCTTGCGGCTGGAACCGGGCGAAACCGTCCTCGTCATCGGACAAGGTCCCATCGGCATTATTCTCAGTGTGTTAGCGAAGCGCGCCGGGGCCAGCGTTGTCACTTCCGATTTGTATCCCGAGAGGCTTAAAATAGCAGAAAGCTTCGGGTTAGAACTTCACATGGATGCTGCGCGGACGAACGTGGTTCAGCGTGTTCGCGAGATGACGGAGGGTCGGGGCGCCGATGCCGTGATTCTGGCGGTTGGCAGCAACGGCTTGATTGGACGCGCCATGGATGCGGCCCGTCCGGGAGGGCGGGTTTTACTGTTTGCACAAACGCAGCACGGCGAGGCCATTGTCGATCCGGCAGCGATTTGCGTCGATGAGAAAACGTTGGTCGGGTCGTATAGCGCTTCGGTGGATTTGCAGGAAGAATCGATCCGGTTTGTGATGAACGGCGAAATGGATTTGGAGCGGCTGATCAGCCACCGTTTTCCGTTGCGCCAGGCGAAAGCGGGGCTGGATTTGGCGGCGCACCCGCAGCCTTCGTCCATGAAAATTGTGATCGAGCCGGGAAGCGACAGAGAAGGGAACTCGCAGTGAATGGCAAGATGACGGCTGCCGTCCTGTACGGCAAAGAAGATCTCAAGATCGAGAAAGTGCCGATTCCTCGCGTGGGCGATGGCGAGGTGCTGGTGAAGGTGCAGGTCGCACTTACCTGCGGGACCGATCTCAAGGTCTATCAACGCGGATATCACGCGCGCATGATCGTGCCGCCCGCGTTGTTCGGCCACGAACTGGCGGGAGTCATCGATGAAGTCGGCGCCAGCGTCAACGGATTCAAAAAAGGCATGCGGGTGGTGGCGCTGAATTCCGCGCCCTGCCAGATGTGCTTCTACTGCTCCAAGCATCAGGAAAATCTCTGTGAAGACCTGCTGTTCAACAACGGCGCCTATGCCGAATATATTCGCGTGCCGCGCCGGATCGTTGAAGCCAACATGCTCGTCATTCCTCCGAACGTGAGTTTCGAAGACGCGGCCATGACGGAACCGCTGGCCTGCGTGCTGCGCGGACTGCACGAGACGGGCGTCGAGATCGGCGACACGGTTGTCATCATCGGCGGCGGCCCGATCGGGCTGATGTTTGTCCAGGTCGCGCGCGCCATCGGCTGCAACGTGATTTCCGTCGTCAAGCGCGACGGGCAAGTCGAAGCCGCCAAGCAGATGGGCGCGCACGAGATCATCCAAACCACCAAGGTGCCGAGTGTGGTCGATGCGGTTCGTGCGCTGACCTCGTCCAAGCGCGGGTGCGATGTGGTGATCGAAGCTGTAGGACGCCCCGAAGCCTGGGAGTGGGCCGTGGACATGGTGCGCAAGGGCGGCACGGTGAACTTCTTTGGCGGATGCGCCAGCGGGACTAAGGTGCAGCTCGATACCAACCGCCTGCATTACTCCGAGATCACGTTGAAGGCGACCTTCCATCACACGCCCGAGACGGTGCGCCGTGCTTTCGGATTGATTGCGGCGAAAAAGATTCGTCCGACCGACTACATCACTGGGGAGGCTCCGCTTTCGCGGCTGCAGCAGGTCCTCCGCCACATGCTCAACCGCGGCGGCGACATCAAGACCGCGATTATCCCGGGACACTAGTTTTGCGCTTAGAGCTGCCATCCGATCTTTGCACCGGGAGGAGTACAAAAGCTTGTTAGCGCAGAGCCCGCGGAGAACAGCCGCGGGGATCGCTGAGTTTTGTACCATGACCCAGACGGCCTCCAACCACGCGCATTTTTCTCCCGCAGCTCCTGCTGCCTTGGGATGGAGCCGTCTGCCTTCGGAGTATGCCATCCCTGAAACCCCGCCGTCGCTTGCAGACGCGCAACAATATTGCCGGCGGCTGGCGCGCACGCACTACGAGAATTTTTCGGTTGCGACCTGGTTTCTGCCACGGCGGCTGCGCCAGCATTTTTGCAATGTCTACGCCTATTGCCGTATCTCCGACGATCTGGGAGACGAGGTTGGAGACGCCTCAGCCTCTTTGGCATTGCTCGATCAGTGGGAATCGGAGTTGAACGCATGTTACGAAGGCGCACCGAGGCATCCCGTGTTTGTAGCGCTGGCGGAAACGGTGCACAAATTTGAAATTCCGAAGCATGAGTTTTCTGATCTGCTCATCGCCTTTCGCCAGGACCAGACCGTCACGCGCTTCGAGACCTTCGACGACGTGCTCGGATATTGCCGTTATTCGGCGAACCCCGTCGGGCACCTCGTGCTGTATTTATGCGGATATAGCGATGCCGAACGGCAGCAGCTTTCCGATTTCACCTGCACCGCCCTGCAACTCGCGAATTTTTGGCAAGACGTGAGTGTCGATTACGCCAAAGAACGAATTTACATCCCGATCGAGGACTTGCGGCGGTTCAATGTGAGTGAGGCCGATCTGGCTGCGAATCGCAACACCGGCGCGTTTTGCGCGATGATGAAATTTGAAGTGGAGCGGGCGCGCGACTGGTTTGCGCGGGGATTGCCGCTGATCAACAAAGTCAATCGCGAGCTGGCGATCGATATCGAACTGTTCAGCCGGGGTGGGCAGGAGATCCTGAACGCGATCGAGCGCCAAGGATTCGCCGTTCTCGGTAAGCGCCCTGTGATTTCGAAAACGCGTAAACTGGCGCTCGTGGCAAAAGCCGCAATGAGCAAGCTGCTTGGAGGCATACCATGAGTGCAGGCACGCAGCCGGCGCCGATGGCGTGGACTCCGGCCCCGCCTCAGCTCGCGATCGCGTATTCAGTTTGCCGCGGCATCACGCGAGCGGCGGCGAAGAATTTCTATTACGCGTTCCTGGTTTTGCCCCGCCGCAAGCGCCAGGCATTGTGCGCCGTCTACGCCTTCATGCGCCGCTGTGATGACATCAGCGACGATCCCAGCCTGAGCCTCGAAGAACGCCGCCGCAAGCTCGACCTTTGGCTCGATGCGCTGCACAACGCGCAGCAGGGCCAGCCGACTGACGATCCCATCCTGCTCGGCCTCACTGATTCCCAACGGCGATTTCATATTCCCGCCGGACTGCTGGACGAGTTGGCGCACGGTACGGCCATGGACCTGGAAACTGACACGCGCGATCCTGACGCGACCGCCTCCAACGTCGCCGGACTGACCGTGCAGTACCGTACATTCGATGACTTGCGGCAGTACTGCTATCGCGTAGCGTCAGTAGTGGGCCTGGTTTGCATTCATGTTTTCGGCTACCGTGATCCCGCGGCGGAGCCTCTGGCGGAAAATTGCGGCCTCGCCTTCCAGCTGACCAACATTATTCGCGACGTGAAAGAAGACGTGGCCCTTGGGCGCATCTACCTGCCGCAAGAGGACCTCAACAAAGTCGGGTTGTCCGCCACGGATTTGCTAGGCACGCCCGATCCGGCTCGCTTGCGTCCGCTGCTCGCCTTGCAGGCCGAGCGGGCGCGCGAGTTCTATCGCTCGGGCGATGAACTGCTCCCCTACATTTCTGAGGACAGCCAGCCAGCGTTGTGGGTTCTGGTGAACATCTATCGCAAGCTGCTGGAGAAAATCGCCGGGCGCCAATTCGACGTTTTCCAGGAAAAAATCAGTCTCACCACGTGGGAGAAGTTGCGCATCCTGGGCCAGGGATTCGTTCAGCGCATTCTGTGAGAGAACCCTCCGGCAGCGCCTCTGATAATCTCACTCCATCAACAAAGTTTCGTTGACTGATCGGAAATGACTCCGAGCGCAAAGCAGCCCAGTGTCGCGGTAGCCGGAGGCGGACTCGCCGGCCTCGCCGCGGCCTGCGCCCTGGCCGATGCAGGATTTCGCGTGACTCTGCTGGAGCGCCGTCCCTATCTGGGCGGGCGCGCATCTTCTTACGAGCATCCCGGAACAGGCGAGATCGTCGACAACTGTCAGCATGTGCTGCTCGGCTGCTGCACTAACCTCATCGATTTCTATCGCAGAACCGGTGCAGAAGAAAAAATTCGCTGGTATGACGAGCTTGTTTTTCTCGAGCCCGGCGGACGCGCGTCTTACATCAAGCCTTCATTTTTGCCTGCTCCTTTGCACACCGGCCCGTCTTTTCTGCGCGCCGCCTGCCTCGGATGGCGTGACAAACTGGCCATTGCACGAGCCATGATGGTGCTCAGCGGAATCCTCGGGGATGAACAAGCGGATCCATTCCTGGTGCGCCAGGAAGGCCGACTCGCACCTCGCGACTCCGGACAAAGTTTTCTGCAATGGCTCGAACAGCACGGCCAGACCGAGCTGGCCATTGATCGGTTTTGGAAAACAATCCTGGTCAGCGCGCTGAATGAAGACCTCGATCGCATGTCAGTTCCATACGCGGCGCAGGTCGTTCGCGAGTCATTTCTGAAATCTCCTGCGGCGGGGCGAATGGGCGTTCCCACCGTGCCGCTCACTGATTTGTACAATGCTGCCGGCAACTACATTCACGAACACGGCGGAGAACTGCGCGTGCGTTGTTCGCTAGAGACGTTCCGGGCAGACCGCGACCAAATTCATGTACAAGTGAGTTCGAAGGACGTCGGCACCTCAGAAGAGGTTTTCGACTACCTCGTGCTCGCATTGCCCTTCGATGGCGTCGACCGCGTTTTGCCGATTGTGCCGGAAGCAACACCCTTGCGAGAGATGTTGACGCATTTCGAAAGTTCGCCGATCACTGGGATCCATCTGTGGTTTGACCGTCAGATTTCTGAACTGGATCATGCCGTGCTGCTCGACCGAACCATTCAGTGGATGTTCCACAAATCCCGCTTGCAGCCGATGCGTACTCAAGGCGGAAAGAACAGCGCGCGCGACTCCGACGCACCTTACTCGGAAACAAATCGGGAAGGGCACGAGTCTACTCGTGCCGCCAGTGCGTCTTCCTCGGACGCGGCTTCAGCCGCTGAGGTCGGCAGCTACGTCGAGCTCGTCGTGAGCTCTTCCAAGAGCCTGATCGACAGATCGCGACCCGAAATCATTGAACTGGCGCTTCGCGAATTGCGCGAGTTCTTTCCGGAAGCAAAAGCGGCGCAGCTGGTCAAGTCAACGGTGATCAAAGAGCTGCACGCCACGTATTCGCCTCGTCCCGGAATCGACGCTTACCGCCCGGGCGCCGCGACCGCATGGCCGCGGGTGTTCCTCGCGGGAGATTGGACCAACACTGGCTGGCCCGCCACCATGGAGGGCGCAGTCCGCAGCGGATATATGGCGGCCGAAGCTCTGGCGCGGGCCAGTGGGGCGGCACGCTCAAAGTTCTTAATGCCCGATCTGCCTGCAACCGGCTTGATGCGGCTGCTTACCTGAAAACGCCGTAGCCGAACAATCGTTCGAACATTGCGAAAACCAGCCTCGCCGACGTAAGCTGCTGCATCATGAAACTCACTACTTTTTTCCTGGGCCTCACGTCTTTTTGTATCGCGTCCGCTCCCGGATACGGGCAAGAAATTCCCAAACCTGCCGAAGGCGATTTCGTCACCCACAACTTTCATTTTCACTCGGGTGAGACCCTGCCAGAGCTCAACCTGCATTACGCTACGTATGGCAAGCCTGTAACCGATGCGGCAGGGCGTGTGACGAATGCAGTACTGATCCTGCATGGAACGACTGGCACCGGGCAGCAGTTCGTGCGCCCGAGTTTCGCCGGAGTGCTGTTTGGTCCCGGACAGCTTCTCGACACGAACCGCTACTTCGTAATCCTGCCCGACTCGATCGGCCATGGACATTCCTCGAAGCCGAGCGACGGCATGCACATGCACTTCCCGCATTACGACTACGACGACATGGTCGAAGCGCAGCACCTCTTGCTGACCGAGGGACTGAAAGTGAATCATCTGCGGCTCGTGCTGGGCACATCGATGGGCTGTATGCATTCGTGGGTCTGGACGGAAACTTATCCCGATTTCATGGATGCCGTCATGCCGCTGGCGTGCTTGCCGGTGCAAATTGCCGGCCGCAACCGCATTTCGCGCAAGATGATCATCGACTCGATCAAGAGCGATCCGGCCTGGATGAACGGCGAATACAAAGAGCCTCCGCCGCTCGGAATGCGCGGAGCCATCAACGTGTTTATGTTCCTTGTCAGTGCGCCGCTCGAATGGCAAAAAGAATTTCCCACGCGCGATCAGGCCGATGCCTTCGAACAACAGTTTGTCGCAACTGAAATGAAGAGCCTCGAGCCGAATGACACGATTTATGCTTTCGATGCCTCGCGCAATTACGATCCGTCGCCCAAGCTCGATCAGATCCAGGCGCACGTGATGTTCATCAACTCGGCCGACGATCAGATCAATCCGCCGGAGCTGGGCATCGCCGAGCGGGAAATCAAGAAAGTGAAGCACGGAAAATTTGTGCTCCTGCCCATCACCGACCAAACCCGCGGACATGGCACGCACACGCTAGCCGCAGTGTGGAAACAGTATCTGGAAGAGTTGCTCAAGGAAAGCGAACGTTAGTCCCGCCCGTGAGAGTAAGTTCTGGACGTTTATCCACGATGTCATCCCGAGCGGAGCCGCTTTCAACAGGAGGAGCGAAGGATCTCCCATTCCTGAGTCGCTTCGCGTAAGCCATTTCCCATCCCCGACCCAGGGATCCTGTTACGGGTTCGCGGACTGCCCCGCTTCGCCCGCATGTTTGGCAAATAATATTTCCAGCACCAATAAACTCGCTCCCACCACAATCGCACTGTCCGCCAAATTAAAGACCGGCCACTGATATTGCCGGATGTAGAACAGTAAGAAGTCGACGACCTTGCCGCGGGCGATCCGGTCCCAGACGTTGCCGACCGCGCCGCCCAGAATGAACGACAATGCGATCCCGGTCAGCGTCAGTGCGCGCGACTGCTTCCACAAAAGAAACGACACGATCACCATCGCGACCAGAGAAAACGCGATCAGCATGGTGGTCTTCCAGTGCGAAGGCGAATCGGCAAACAGGCTGAAGGCAGCGCCAGTGTTTTCCGTGTGCGTGAGATCGAAGAATCCGGGGATGACCGGAATGTGACGGTACATCGCGATGCGAGTCGCCGCCAGATACTTGGTCCAGCGGTCAAGGACAATTACAAGCAGGGCGACCAGGAAGTGAGCGGCGCGCGCGGAGTTTTGGGTCATCTTGATGTTCTGATCTTCATTCGACTAGGGACCTCGGCGTCTCCAGCTCGGCAACTGATCCCGAAAATCCTCCGCGAGCTCTGCGGCCGCTCTCCGCGACCTCTGCGATAAGATCCTTTGAAAATGCTTTAACGCAGAGACCGCTGAGAAGACCCGCAGAGATCGCGGAGACTTCGAGCTACGTCGCCGGACTATCTATTTCTCGCAGCACCGCACTGCAGCGCTCGCAGATTGTGGGATAGGTTTTGTCCTCGCCCACATGCGTCGAATAGTTCCAGCAGCGCTCGCACTTCTGTCCGTCCGCCCGTCGTACCTCGACCTTCACGCCCCCAGTGCCATTACCAGAGCCTTGCTGCAAAGTCACGGCAGAGACGATGAACAGGTAACGCAGCTGGTCGGCGTAGCGCTTGAGCACGGAGTAGACCGGATCAGAGGCCGTGACTGTAACCTGCGCCTCGAGCCCGGTTCCGATCAGCTTGCTGTTGCGAGCTTCTTCGAGCGCCTTCAGGACCTCATCGCGAACGGAGCGCAGCGTCGTCCACTCCGACTCCGATTTTTCCTCGCGCAACTGCACTGCCGGGCTGCCCAGGGTATCCGCAGTGTGCGGAAACTCGGCTACATGCACGCTCTCGGCGCGTCCTTCTAGCTTCGGCAGATACTGCCAGACTTCCTCGCAGGTAAAGCTCATGATCGGCGCGAGCAGCCGCACCAGAGTTTCTCCGATGCGCCAAATGGCCGTCTGGGCGCTGCGTCGCGCTTTCGATTTGCGCGGAAAAATATAAAGCCGGTCCTTTAAGACGTCGAAATAAAACGCGCTGAGATCGACGATGGCAAAATGATTCAGCCGCTGATAAATGCGGTGGAACGCGAACTCCTCGTACCAGCGCCGGACGTCATTGGCAAAAATCGCCGTCTGCCGCAGCATGTATTGATCGATTGCTTCCATCTCATCGAACGGAACCACATCGTTCTGCGGATCGAAGCTATCCAGGTTGCTCAGAATGTAGCGAAACGTGTTGCGAATCTTCTTATAGTTCTCGCCCACCCGCTGCATAAGCGTCTCTGAGGCGACAACGTCTTCGCGGAAATCAACCGACGCCACCCACAGCCGCACGACTTCTCCGCCAAGCCGGTTCGCAACATCGACCGGATCGACATCGTTGCCACGCGATTTCGACAGCGCCTGGCCCTTTTCGTCGAGCGTCCAGCCCGGCGTAACCACGCCTTTGTACGGAGGCGTTCCGTGCGTGCCCATGCCGCACAGCAGGCCGGACTGAAACCATCCGCGGAACTGGTCTCCACCTTCCAGATACAGATCCGAGGGCCACGGATAGCTCGGGTCATCATCGATTAGGGCCAGATAACTCGACCCCGATTCGAGCCAAACGTCGAAGATATCGGTTTCCTTTTCGAATTTTGTTCCGCCACAGTGCGGGCACTTCGTTCCCGCAGGGACAATGCTGTCCGGTTCCGACGTGAACCACACATCCGCACCCGACTTCGCAAACAGCTCGACCACTTTCCGGTTGATGGCTTTGTCGTTCAGCGGCTTGCCGCACGACTCGCACAGGAATACCGCGATCGGCACGCCCCACACGCGTTGCCGCGAGATGCACCAATCCGGGCGCGTCGCGATCATATTCGTCATGCGCTCGTCGCCCCAGCCGGGGTCCCACTTCACTTTCTTAATCTCATCGAGCGTCTTGCCGCGCAGGGTCTTGTCTTTCGCGCCGGGCATCGGCGTTTCCATCGAGATGAACCACTGCTCGGTCGCGCGGAAGATCACGGGATTGTGGCAGCGCCAGCAGTGCGGATACGAATGCACGGTCTTTTCCGTGTGCAACAGCGCCCCACGCGCGCGAAGCAAGTCGATGATGGGCTGATTCGCATCCCAAACGCGCTTCCCGGTGTATTCGGGAAGGCCGTTGCGCAGAATGCCTTTCTCGTCGACGTTGCTGGTGGCGTCGAGACCGTACTTCATGCCCGTGGCAAAGTCTTCGGCGCCATGCGATGGCGCGGTATGGACGACACCTGTGCCCGTGTCCATGGTGACGTAGTCGGCCAGCACGCCCAAAATTTTGCGATCCAGGAATGGATGCTGGAAATACAGCCGCTCCAGCTTGCGCCCAGGAAAGCGGACGGCTGCAGGCCGATGTTCGATCGCGAGGTTGACGGGTGACAGGTTGCACTTTCCAACGACCTCCATGGCGAGCCTTGAGGCGACAATGTAAACCTCACCGTTAGCATCCTCAATCGCCACATACTCCTCATCGGGATGAAACGCCACCGCCATCGACGCCGGCAGCGTCCAGGGCGTGGTTGTCCAGATGATCGTGGAAACTTTCTTCCCGGCGAGCGCCGGATCGATCTTGGCCGGATCGTCGAGCAGCGCGTACTTCACCCAGACCGTCGTGCTGGTGTGGTTTTCGTACTCGACTTCAGCCTCGGCCAGCGCGGTCTCGTCGTGCATGCACCAATACACGGCGCGCAGGCCTTTATAGACGAATCCTTTTTCGTAAAAAGAGAAGAACGTCTGCAGCACGACCGATTCGTACTGCGGAAGCATGGTCACATAGGGCCGCTCGAACAAGCCGAAAACCCCGATCCGCTTGAATTGCTGTCTCTGTTGGTCGAGGTATTTCTGCGCATACTTTCGGCACGCGGCGCGCACTTCGAGAGGGTGCATCTGTAGCTTCTTGCCGCCGAGCTCCTTGTCGACCTTGATTTCGATGGGCAGCCCGTGGCAATCCCATCCGGGTACATAGGGCGCGTCAAAACCCGCCATGGTCTTCGACTTGACGATAAAGTCTTTCAGGCACTTGTTAAACGCCGTGCCCAGATGGATAGGACCGCTTGTGTACGGCGGACCATCGTGCAAAACATACTTCGGCTGGCCCTTATGCGCCTGCCGAATGCGCTCGTAGATCCCCATCTCTTCCCAGCGGGCGAGCATTTTTGGCTCGTTCTGGGGCAGATTCGCCTTCATGGGGAAGGCGGTTTTGGGCAAGTTGATCGTCGATTTCAGATCGAAGGGCACTTCGTAAGTTTCTCCCAAATGATTGAATCTTCTCATTATAGGGAGCCGAGCCGGACACGTCTATCGGAGCGCTGGGTAACTTGTAAGAACTCGAAGGGACATCGGCTAACGGACAACGAAATGCACTGTCTAAAATTACGGAAGTAGAGTTACAATTTGTAGTAAGCGGATTGCTTCTCAGACGGGCTAGAGGCAGACGTGCCTTTCCAGTCAAAGAAATAGGGATACAACAAGCAACTTTGCGGGCGTGTGATTCATCTCTGTAATTTGGAAAGTTAATTCCTCGCGCATTTTTCTGAAACCAGCAACAAGGCGATCACGCCGGCAATTATGGGATCTGTACCGATGAATACCAATTTCGGCGAGAACGAACCGGAACTCCACCTTCTCCTGGATAAGAGCGAGTTTGAACAGCCACTGTGGAAGTCTCTGTTCCGGCAACTCGATGAGTTCTTCTTTCCCAAGAAGCTCCCGCCCCTGAAGCTGGAATCGAAGCCCGAGCCGGTCAAGGACATCTGGGGCTTCTACAACTACAAAAAGAATGGCGCCCTCGGTTCAACCGCGGTGCACATCGTGATCGCTGCCGTAGTCGTTACCGGCACCCTTCTGGGACGCCGCGTTGTGCAGACTGTAAGCGCAAAACCGACAGTGATTCCACTTATTGATCCTGGAGACTTGCCGATCCTGAAACCTTCGAAAACGACTTCAGGTGGCGGCGGTGGCGGCGGGGATAGAGACGTACTGAATGCAACCAAGGGAAGGTTGCCGAAGTTCTCTATGCAACAGTACACGCCTCCGACCGTCGTCGTTCGCAATGAACATCCGAAGCTGGTGATGGATCCGACGATCGTAATTCCCCCGCAGGTCCACATGGCGATGCTGAACATGCCGAACCTGGGCGATCCGACATCGAACGGGGTGCTGCCCTCGAATGGAACGGGCTCTGGCAGCGGCATTGGATCGGGCAGCGGCGGTGGCGTCGGCTCTGGCAAGGGACCAGGATTCGGCCCGGGTGAAGGCGGAGGAGTCGGCGGAGGTATTTTCCATGTCGGCGGCGGCGTAAGCGCACCGCGAGCTCTCAACCAGCCCGAAGCGGAATTTTCTGAGGAGGCGCGTAAGGCCAAGTATCAAGGCACGTGCGTCGTCGGGTTGGTCGTAGACGCTAACGGAATGCCAAAGGACATCCACGTCCTCACTTCTCTTGGAATGGGTTTGGATGAAAAGGCGATTGAGGTCGCCCGGAAGTATCGCTTCGAACCCGCGATGAAAGACGGCCATCCTGTCGCGGTAGCAATTGCCATTGAGGTGGACTTCCACCTGTACTGAGATCCAGGTGCCAGCGTCCAGGTCTCAGAAGTTTTCTCGTAAATGACTTTGGGAAGGGCACGGCTTCAGCCGTGCCGCCAGAACAATAAGCAAAGATACGGGCTTCAGCCCCTGAGGAACCTGGGGTTTCCCTCCTGCTTCATTCGTCAGATAGCTTCCCATCAGTCATTTTCCTTAGCACCGCGTAGTGCGACATCATCCGCGTGCTGAATCCTAGCTTTTCATAGAGAGCAATCGCGCGGTGATTGTCCGCCCGCACGTGCAGAAACGGCGTCTCTCCTCGTTCGCGAATCCTCCCCATGATCTCTGTGGTCAGAATGCGCGCATAACCTCTTCCGGCGTGATCAGGATGCGTGCAGATTCCGCTGATCTCGCTGTATCCGGGAACCTTGAGGCGCTCGCCAGCCATAGCGATGAGTCTCCCCTCTTTTCGAATACCAATAAAATTCCCGAGCTCGCGCGCACGAATGTGAAACGGACCTGGATTGGTCATCTTGGCCAGCTCGACCATATCTGGCGCATCAGCCGGGGTGAGGTCGAAGAATTGAACATCAGCTTCTGGCGGATCCGTTCGTTTGCTTTTCGCTGCCCCGTTCTCGCAAACCATCTGCGCCAGCGGCGCGCCAATCTGCAATTCCCAACCCGGGCGATCCGCGTAAGGCGCGTGCAAAAACACTCCCACGATTCCGCGCGGTGGCAGCAATGAAGCCAGGCATTTGTATCCGTGGTCGTTTTCTTCGCGGAATGCGCCCAGCAGAGTGACATCGAAGGGAAAACGCCGGGCCTCGCCGAAACATTCCGCGATTGCTGCCTGACGCGTATTCAGCGCAGTCCAGATGACTTTGTCGAGCGGGTGCATGGATTGCATATTGGAATCCTCAGGGCGCACACCGGATACAGTATTTCCTGGTTCCTCAGAGGGCTATCCGAGGCTTGCGGTCAAATTGGCAGGGGACAGAACTTATTCTTTCAGGTCCACGTGCTCGACATCGTCGATGGGGTGGCGGAGAAAGCGCGCGCCCAGACGGCGGAACTTTTCCACCGAATCGGTGGCGAAAAATTTCATGCGCGGGCTCGAGCGGCGCTCTTCTCGCCCATCCGGCGCAGGCAGCATGGCTGGACTTGACTCCGCCACCACGTGCGCCGTCGATTCCGCCGAGTCGACAATGGTGATGTGCGGCGGCGCTACGCGGTGCAGCAGCGGCTTGAGCAGCGGATAGTGCGTGCATCCCAGAACCAGTACGTCGGCGTCGCGGGCGCCATCGGAAAAAGCCTCGTCCAGATAAATGCGCGCGACCTGCTCGGTGACCGGATGTTCGATCCATCCTTCTTCGACCAGCGGAACGAGCAACGGGCAAGCCTTCTCGCTGGCCTCGAGTCCCCGTGCCTCGAGAGCTTTGCGATAAGCATGGCTGCTGACGGTAGCTTCGGTGCCGAGTACGACCACTTTCTTGCTCTTGGTTGCAGACGCTGCCGCCTGCGCTCCTGGCTCCACGACGCCAATGACGGGCACATGCGCCGCGGTTGTTATCTGATCGAGCGCCAATGCTGTAGCCGTGTTGCACGCGATAACCAACATTTGCACGCCACGATTTTCCAGGAAGTGCGCTGCCTCAACCGCGTAGCGGGCCACGGTCTCGACTGATTTGGATCCGTAGGGAAGCCGAGCCGTGTCACCGAAGTAGAGGTACTCGGCCTCGGGGACAACCTCAAGTAAAGCTTTAAGTACGGTAAGCCCGCCGAAGCCGGAATCGAACACACCGATGGTAGGGCGACGAGTCATGGGACTAGAGCATTTCGATGATAGCAGTGCGGGCGATTCCGGCCAGATAACGAGAGTTGTTCCCGGACCAGCAATGGTGGCAAGTGGCGGCCTTTCTTCGATTCGGCGTTCAGGATTCTTGGAACGATCGCCGGTGCAACGGGGATGTTACAACAATGACTCATCCATCGGCGACGCCCTGATACGATTGCCCGGATGAGCCGAACTGCGTTGTACTTCGCATCAGGTGAGTCTCTGTACCTCGGCGCTGCCCTGCTCCTGCTGGCAGCGGTCGCGCCTCTGCTTGCGAAACGCACATGCATGTTGCGAACACGTAACGTGGTGGCATGGGTTGCCGTAGTCCTTATGGTGATGGCTTGTCCCCCGTTTTCACTGGTCGTTGATCTGATCCTCCTTGCCGTGTTTGTGCTCTGGTTCCTTACGTCAAATCAAGCCTCACCATCGCGAACGTCGATGAGATTGCAAAGGGGTTCAACGCTTGTTTTAGCGGCATTGCTACTCGTTCTCACGGCCATCGAGTTTTGCCACCGAAGGATGCCAAAGATTACCGGCAGTACCAGCGATCATCTCGTGGTCATCGGCGATTCCATCTCATCTGGAATTGACCACACCGCTCCGGCGTGGCCACTTGTGCTCCAGGAAGCATGTGGAGTGGAAGTAAGAAATCTGGCAAGGCCGGGAGCAGAGGTGAGTGAGGGGCTGCTTATCGCAAGAGGCTTGAAGGACGAAGACCATCTGGTTGTGATCGAGATCGGTGGCAACGACTTGTTGATGGGAGTGTCATCAGCCGAATATGGCAAAGCACTCGATACCCTTCTGTCAAACGTTGCCGCCCCCAACCGCACGATCCTAATGTTCGAGTTGCCACTGTTGCCGAACAAGATTGCATATGGCCAGATTCAGCGGCGCTTGAGCGATAAATATGGCGTTTGGCTCATTCCGAAAAGATACTTTGTTCAGGTGATAGGCGGCGCTAACGCAACGACCGACGGGCTGCACCTTTCGGCCTCAGGGGCACACCGCATGGCGGCGCTAGTTGCGCAGGTTTTGTCGCCACTTTTGAAATCATGCCAGTTTCGCTCGAGTCTTGCTCCAAACTAACAATGACTGCTGCTAACATGGGCCCTAGCACTCAAAACCCTGCCCGGTTCAATGAATGCAGTGGCGACTGGCGATATGACGTTAATCGACCACTGCTCGTGGCGGGCGCCAAAGATCTAGGAGCTTCGACGTGAGGCAGCCGTGGCCGGAGAAGGGAATTCCGCAGCGCGTCCACAGCACGGTCCCTGTGGAATCGGCGCTCCGTGCGGGCAGGTGCGAGGATGCCCGAGGAACGTGCAGATCTTATCGGTCGCTTCGGGCGACAGAATATGCTCGAATTTGCAGGCCTGCTGCTCGATTTCGGTCTCGCTGTCCATGGCCAGGCTGTCGGTGAACAGGCGCTCCGCCAGACGATGCCGGCGAATGATGCTGCCCGCGCGCTCGCGTCCGCGAGGCGTTAACTCGACAATCATGCTGCCGTCGCCGATTGATGCCGAAACCGGCTTCAGCGCGTCGTGGCAGGGATTCACGAACGGCTTGTGATCGTGCGTCTGAGGCGGATGCGGCGCAGCACTCACCAAGTCCATCTGCATCATTTTTTCAATGGCTAGACTGACCGGCAGCGCACCATGAACTTCCATACGCTCCAGTTCTGCCAACTCGCCGTGCTCTTCCAGGACCCACAGCTCTTCGAGGACCTCGTCGATCTGCTCGTCGTCGGCCATCGAGAAAACTTCCTGCGACGCAATTTTTCCGTGATGCAGCTCGATGCGGCGATCGGCCAGTCGCGCGACCACCGGATCGTGCGTGACCATCACGATGGTCCGCCCCTGCTGATGAAATTCGCGCAGCAGTCGCAACACGATCTCTTCGTTTTGCGCGTCGAGGTTGCCCGTCGGCTCATCCGCCAAAATGATTCGTGGATCGTTGATCAGCGCCCGCGCAATACAGACGCGCTGCTGTTCGCCACCGGAAAGCTGCGAGGGCAGGTGGTGAGCACGATCGCCGAGGCCGACGCGCGCCAGAGCATCGACGGCTTCCTGCTCGTCGGTCATGCTGTGAAAATACTGCGCCAGCATGACGTTCTCGACTGCAGTGAGAAACGGAATCAGATGAAATTGCTGGAAGATGAACCCGATTTTTTCGGCACGCACGCGATTTAATTCAGCGGCTGACATCCCCGCAACATTCTGCCCATCGAGCCAGATCTCGCCTGAACTGGGACGATCCAGGCATCCGATCAGATTGACCAGCGTCGATTTGCCCGAGCCCGATGGCCCCATGATCGAGAGCCACTCTCCGGGAGTAACGTGCAGGGAAATATGATCGAGCGCGTGAATCGAGCCGTTGCCATTTCCGCTCGTGCCATCGTTTGAGGATTCTTTGGCGGGGTAAAGTTTGGTGACGTCTTTGATCTGAATCATTTCATTCCCCCCTCAGAATCACGGCCGGCTGCACGCGCCGCAACAGCGAAATCGGTAGGATGGCGGAGACAAGCGTTACCGCCATGCTACCAGCCAAAACGATCGGCAGCACTCCGAATCGGGGCACGACCGGAGCGTGGAAGTTCACGCGGCCAATCCAGGCGGCGATGCCGATCCCAGCGACAAATCCCAGCAGAGCGCCGGTGGCGCCCAGGGCAGCAGCCTCGGCGGCAAAGAATCCATTCAGCAGCCTTCCCGATGCGCCCAGAGCCTTCATGATCGCGAAGTCCCGCCGCCGGTCGAATACCCATCCCATCAGCGTCGACAGCACGCAGAGCGCGGCCGTCAAAATGATGAGCGCGGCCGCCGCGAGCAGGGTGGAGCGCGTCTTGCCCAGCACCCGCGCTTCGCCTTCCATGATTTGGCGCACGGGACGAACTTCGGCTGCCGGAACTGCCTGCGCCAGCTGCGCCATGATGCCTGAAACCACCTCCGGCGAACCGCTCGCCGCCACTTCAATCGTTGAGGGTTGCACGCCCGTCCAGTTCTCAAAATCAGCAAGCGCGAGATACACGCGACTGTCTTCGGCGGCCCCAGTTTGCACCGTACCGCTGACAGCGAGATGAATCGTGCGTCCCTGAAAATTCAGATCGAACGGCTGATTCTTCGATGAAACCACTGGCAAGGCTCGCACTCCAACCAGACTAGGGTGCCCCACTTCTTCCTGATTTTGGGAGAAGTGGGAAGTTTCTGTCGAGCTTTCCGTCGGCCACTCATTCACCGACCACCAGCGATCCAGCTGCCGCACACGATCAAAATCCGTTCCCGCCACGACGATCGGCTGGCCGTCAGCTGTGCGCGCCACGATAAGCGCAAACGGAGCCGCGATGCCCCGGCCCGCAAGCGTTGACTCGACCCGCGTCAGAGCATCCGCCGGAAGGGAAGTCCCGTCTTTCGCGACCAGAATAATGTTCGCGCCGTAGTTGCGGAATTCGCGCTGCAGCTTCGCCTGCACATCGACGTAAAGGTTCAGCATGGCCGTCGCGACCGCAGCAGCGACGACCATCGCGAACAATGCGGAAAGCGCGCGTCCCCGGCGAAGAATCGCCGCGCGCACCAGCATGCGCAGGAACATCGACGTATGCCGGGCCTTGCCGCGGCTGGCGGCCAGATCCTGCGGGGCGAGTTGCATCGGTGCGCTCACAGTTCACCTCGCAACGCGAACACGGGATCAAGCTGCACTGCGCGTCGTATGGCCGCGGCGCTCCCGGCAAACGTCACGATCACGGCGATCGCCAGAATCACCGGCAGAAGCACCGGTTCGATCGCGATCTGGGAATTGAAAATGGACTGCCCAATCCGGTGCGCCAGCAAAGATCCGATCCCGAATCCGATGAATCCGCCGAACAAAGCCAAAAGCATTGCTTCCGCAAAAAATACCGATGCGATGGCCAGTTTCCCGGCGCCGAGGGCCTTCATCAGTCCTACTTCGGCGCGGCGCTCAAAAATTGCCGTCGCCATCGCCGCCGAAACCGCCAGGGCTGCGGCTAGCAACGCGGCCAGCGTGATCAGGAAAATTAGCCCTTCGATCCGCGTCAATACCGCGCCTTCGTTTTGCGAAACCTGGCGGATCTGATCGGCGTGAGAATGGGAAATAGCCTCGCTCAGTTGCAACGCGATGGCCTGCGGATAAGGCGTGCAATACCAGCGGTCATAAATCGCTCCCGACATGCTCTTGGGATCGCGCCGCGCAAAAGCATCTTCGGGCTTCGTGAGCGCGCTGACATAGACGCGCCGCATGACTCCAGGCTTGCCGAGAATCGATTGCGCCACGGCCAGCGGGGCCACGACCTGATCGTCTTCGGCGCCGCCGGTGGAAAGAATCCCGGCTGCATGAAACTGCCGTCCGTCCAGAGTGATTTTATCGCCTGATCGTAAGCTGACACGCTGCGCCAATCGCTCCCCGACGAGCACGTCACGGGAGTTGTCATCCGGCCAGGCGCCCGCGACCTTCCACCACGGATGCGTTTTTCGCACTCCCGTCGTGATGCTTTCATTGCCATACGACATGGATTTCGAAAAATAAGTTCCGAGAAGAGTTCCGTCGGTGGCCTGCCCATCCCGTGCAATCTTCACAGGAACCGGCAGCATCGGCGCAAATCCCGTGATGTTGTTGTGCCAGAAGATGCCAAGAATTTTCGGAAGGTCGGCCTCGCTCAGGTAAGCGCCGTCGGTCGGCGGCTTCAGATTCACGCCGCCGATTTCGACATCGAGCGAATCTTCCTGCGGAGTAACAACAAGATTCGCTCCAATCGTGCGCAATTCGCGATTGATCTTGTCGCCAATGTCGGTTGCGACAGCGATCATCGCAGTGGCGACGGTCACGCCCAGGGTAATGGCTGTCGCAGCGAGAACCTTGCGGCGTTTCTGCCGCCGAAAAGATTCGTAGACGAGGCGGACAAACATCTAGCGCTCAGCGAACATGCGGCCGCCGGCAGCAATGTCCGCCTCCTCGAGAATGATGGAATCGGCTGTCTGCGTGGCTTTGAGGGGAACCGGATTGCATCCGCCGGCCGTGCCCACCGACTGCGGATTGATTGGCGCGGCACAATTCTTACAGACGACGCCGTTGCCGCTCTTGTAGAAACCGACCGCACCGCAGATTTCGCAAGCGTCAAAAACCGTCGCCACTTTTCCGTCCGGCTTCTGATAGAGCCAGAAACGAATTTCGGTGCCATTCTCTTTTGCCTGGAAGCGGTGCAGATCGCCATCTGAAACCTGCGAGAGCGGAATCTTGACTGCACCGTTCACGAATGCGACCTCGGTCGCCGGCGAGAGCGCGCTCACGCTTTTTTCATAGATAAATTCGGCCGTGACCATCGCGATAAATACGAATGCAAATGTATAAACCGAAGCCATCCACAGGCGTTCGCGACGGGCCGTCCACAAGACCTTGCGGCGCTGCGCGGGCGAGGCATCCTCGGCTAAGACAGTCTGCCGCCGCTTGGCGTCGAACAGGACCATCAACGCCGCCAGAGCAAAGATCGTCACGAAAAAGAACAGGTCGTTGCGGACGATCGGCCCAATGACTGCCATCTCCGTCTTCGACGACGCGATCACGCCGCTTTCCGAGAGCTCATGCAACCCGGCCACAATCAACTGCGCCGCCACTAAGAACAGGATCGCCGTGGTCACGCGGAAAAACTTCTGCAGGTTGATCCGTACGCTGCCCTTGACGAACATTACGCCAAAGGCAATCGCCGCGATTACGCCAAACAGCGTACCCAGAAAACTCATTAACTCGGTCGAATTCAGCGAGACAGCAGAGAGAATCAGCACCGTCTCCGCGCCTTCGCGCAGCACCATGAGGAAGATGAACGCGAACAGCCCGAACCACGCGTCGTTACCGGCCAGCAGGCCGACCTTGCCTTCGATCTGGCCTTTGAGCTTGCGTCCGGTCTTCATCATGAAGATGACCATGGTGATGACAAAGAAGGCCGCCACCAGCATGATCCAGCCTTCAAAGACGTCTTCGTTCAGATGGGTGCGCGAGATGACGACAGCAACGCCAATGCTGCCCAGAAATGCGGCAGCCAGCGCGGCGTAAACCGTCTTGCGCAATTCATTGCGGCCGATCTTGGCGAGGTAGGCCAGCGTGATGCCGACAATGAGCGCGGCTTCGACGCCTTCGCGGAGGGTGATGATAAAAGCTTGCAGCATTTATAAGGCCCCTAAACAACTCTGAATAATGAACAGTCCAGGCCAGCAATTTATTCTGTTGACCGGTTGAATCTGGCGTCGCGACGCAGTGCCCCAGTCTGCGAAAGCCGACTCCAGGGACGATTTCCACTGCGTGTACTGTTGCGGTATGAAGCCCCGCCGATTTTGAAAATGAATTTCAATTTCAACTTCTACAGGATATGCTGCCGCGCCGGGAAGCGTCAATCCGCCGCCTCACAACCGGGTGTGATTGCAATCACATGGGGAAATTGGCGGGTCGAGTGGGAACCGGAGGTGCGGAGAACGAAAGCTCGATCAATAAGTGATACGGCGATTTTTTCAAGACCTACGTGATTTCGGTTACCTTGGGCGAACGTAACCTGGACGACAAAGGCCATATCTTCTAGCTTTTATCCAGAAGAGTATGGCAACCGTCCTCGGAATTGTCGTTCGCGTCGCAATAGGAGTGGCGTTGGCCTTCATCCTCAGCATATCCTTGCCACGCATGCCGAACAAAATGTGTCGTTTTGTCTTTTTGTTCGCACTGTGTTTGCCAGTGAATTTCGGCGTCAACTACGTCAATGTTCAGCTTCTTGGCTACCACAAGATGGGCTGGACGGGAGCGTCGATAATTGCTCTGCTTCTTGCTATCTGGGGAACGTTTCTCTATTCACCGCAACCGCAGAATTCAAACACACCCTGACCCGAAATATTTGTAAGAGGCGAGTTCACTCAGAACCCTGAGGGGAATTCTGAGCGCAATCAGGATTTATCGCTACTCTACCCTCCTGAGATGAGGGTTCCCCGTTCGTCTATGGTGACGTAATAAAACGGTAAAATCCCAACATCTAGAGCATGTCGCATCAGCTCAGCAGACGGTCCTACGCAGAACCCGGTATGCTCCGGCTTACAGATCCAGACCAAGCCCAGAATGAAAGTGTCGACACCGGGAAACTCGGCCAAGACCCTCAACTCGTCTCTATGTGTCGTGAGGTACTCGATCGCAATGTCTTCCTGATCTGGAAGATTGATTTGGCGTCCGTCTCCAAGAAACAGCTCGATGCCACTGGTTCCGCTGGGGCCACGACGCCACGCGTAGTCGGGACGAAGGCTGGACGTTGCCATGAAAGCATCAACGTCGAACTTGTCTCCATGCGCGATGATATGAAATCGCTCGGAAAAACGATCTGGGAAAGGAGGAGGTAGCCGAGACCTGATTTCACGCATCTTGTGTTCAGCGGCCTCCAGAAGCCCTGGGGCCGGGTACCATCCTGGTGGGTTATCGTCCACGCTTTCCTGCTTGGGAACCAAGCCGCCTCTCTCAATCAAGGAAACGATTGCAACATGAACATCCTCTTCGCGATCATCCGAGCCAAAATTTAGCGCCTCTCGCGCAACCACAGGGAACCAAAGATACGGATACCACCCAACGTGATCGATCGACTGCACAATGTATGCTTCCAATTCGCTTAATTCCGTGCCCGCCCATTTGGAAATTTTGCTTTCACGTCCCGTACTTGCAATATGGACCCGGGCCTCAGCTATTCCCAATTCATCTGCCAATACCTTCTCGACCGGACCCGGCTGAACCATCGGCATGCGATGTACCAACGTCAGGTAGCCCGGAGATGGGAAGATGGCGCCTCGAATGTCAGGGGCTGGACTGAAGTTTGGAACCCGCCAACCCTCCGGGTCGACATGGATTAGCCTGCTTTCGCGGACTAGACCGACTACTGCTCCCTGAATGTCACGGTCGGATGCATTCACCTCAAGACCGAGAGTCTTCCTTTCCACGAATGGGAACCACAGATTTGTGGTCCGCCAGTCCCACCCCATGCGCTGGATTGAGTCCAAAATGCGTCCCTCCAAACCTGTTCCCACTGGGTCATTTTTCTCTTGCGACATGTTGGAGCGGCCCACACTAACGCGCCAGTTTGACGTTCGTGGTTGTGCCAATAGTATAAGTCACACTATCAATCAACTCAGTTGACGGTTATCAGGCCATTACACGTTTTGAGCCTGCGACCGCGGATTTTGAACGCAATCGCGACATTACGACAATTGTCTGACCGGGCGCATCCAAGGCCTGCCGACACAGCGTTTCCCAAGGCGTTTCCGCTTCAGCATACTTAATTCTCTGCCGGAAGGATGCCAGCCAAACCATCTCCGGAACTAAGGAGCACGGGACTCCTGTACTACTGGCCACGTGTCTGCAAAGAAAGCTGCTGGCCGTAGGTTACCTCGAACCGCACGTTCTTCTGACGTAAGCTGCACTCGATAGCGCACTCCCGAACGAGCCAGGCTACTTCGTCAAATCCCATTTGGAGAAATTGCGATGAAGAAGTTGATCCCCCTCGCTACGATTGCCCTGTGCAGCGTCATTGGGCTGCAGTTCACATCCGTTACAGCTAGTGCGCAGAGCGGCACTCCCAGTTCCAAAGCCACCGCAGCCTACAATTCCGCTGTCGGCTGCAGCATCACTGCGACCAGCGGAACCTGGAGCTGCGCCGATGTTTTCAGCGGCGCCGCCAAATCCATCACTCCGGATAACTACGTCGAGATCATGGGCAGCGCTATGAAGGTCTCCAACAGCCAGTCTATGTTCGTTTCGACGTCACTCGTGACCGGCCTGTACACCAACACGCTGGTTACAACCAAACCCTCCAAGACGACCGGCGGCACGAACACGTCGACCGCTACTGCAACTGGCGGCGTATATCTGCGCGCCGTGCTTCTGGACGCACCGAATGGCAATGTGATCGCCTACGGATATCCGGCGGCCGCCTGCAACACGGCTGTTTTGGGATGTTCGGGCACCGGCCCTGATTCAGGGGTCATTCTCGACTCTCGCGTTCAAACTCTTTCCCAATCCCTGAGCGACTGCGTAGTCAATGTGACCGTCAGCGGGTTGGCCGGCACGGGTACGTGCGATTTCACTTCGACCATCCAGCTGATTCTTCAGACCACGAGCGCGCATAGCTATAACTTCATCTTTCCGAACGTAGGCGTGGGCACCTGGTATATGTCGATCCAGGCAACCGCCGATTCGGCTGCGGTCGTGAATACCGGCACAGGATCGGCAGTCGGAGGGGCGGCGTACGGTCTGGGCTCGATGACCATTGAAAGCGTCCGGCTGGTGCACAGCTTCTCGTTCTAGTCGTTTCCGGCCCCGCGTCTCGCGCGGTTGGCAAACTGAAGAGCCGTCCTTCGGGGCGGCTTTTCTGTTTTCACCTGTTTGCACCAAATATGCTGCGTCATCCTGAACGTAGGCGTTTTTCAGCCGGAGTGAAGGATCTCCCTGTAACATGACCCCGCGCGAGGCCATCCGCAGTATTTCGCTTCACATCCTCCTCAAAAACGCATTCGCCTGTGCCAGCTGAGGGAACAGCTTCTCCTCTTCCTGGAACTCTACCGAATGAACGCAGCGCCGGCTGCCGCGCAGGCGCACCGGATGCTTCAAATGCAGCATCTCGTGATACACGATGTATTCGACGGCATAGCGCGGCACCTGAGGATGATCGAAGATGCGGCTGATGATGATGGCGTTGTGCGCGGGATCGTAGTGTCCCAGGATTCTCCGCGTTCGCTGCTGGCTCCAGCTCATTTGCGGACGCGCCATGAGCCCGTGAAAAAATCGCGTATTCAGATCTTCGAAGATCGCTTCTAAATTGTAGAAATGTCCCTGAGGCGATCGCAGGAGCTTGCGTCCCCGCATCTGGCGCACAAGATGGGCCTTCTGCGCCACGTCATGGCTGCTCACGTAGCGGCGATAGCGCACTGCCTGTCGGCGGTCGATCGCCTGACGATACATCTTGGCCAGCAGAATATGCGCAATCGCCTGCAAAACGCTTTCCGGAGCGCCTTCCAGCAAGTCTGACAGCCTTACCAGCAGCTTGCCCTCGCGCAGCCGGATCGTATTGTTCACGTTGGCGAAAGCGTAGAACTCGATTCGGATTTCCGGCGGTGAAAAAGATGGACGCAGCTCTCGATAGGCCTCCTGGAAGATCTCAACCATTCCGCTGCGCACGATGTCGGTAGAGTAGCAGAAAATGTAGCTACCTTCGGCAGGGAAGGACCAGCATCAGGCTATCCGCGCGGGTGTCATCTCGAAGCTCCGCGCTCTTACCAGCGGAGCGAGAGATCTCGGATGCCTCGGACATGTCCGGCAAGCGCGGAAAGATCACTGGTGAAGCCGCCAGCCGTAAACGGAATAATCTACGCCCAGCCAGTTTTCGGCGCGCGTCCGCCGCGCAACATGGCCGCGGCAATTTCTTTCAGGAATTTCCCAGCCACCATGGCGGTCTGGTCTTCCCGATCGCGCACCGGGTTGTACTCCACGATATCGGCGCCCACAATGAGCGCTCGCACGGACTGAATCACATTCAGTACCTCACGCACCGACATCCCTCCGGGTTCGTAGTGCGAGATGCCCGGAGCGAAGGCGGGATCGAGCACATCGATATCGAGTGAAATGTAAAGCGGGCCCTTTACCTTGAGGCGCGGCGCCTTCCCGAAATTTCTCATGCTGATGATTTCCACGCCGAAGCGCTTCGCCTGCTCGTGCTGATGCTGATTCAGCGTACGAATCCCAACTTGCACGAGGCGACGCGCGAGCCGCTCTTCCATGATGCGGGCGAAGGGAGTGGCGTGCGAAAGGCGTCCGCACAGGTTGTCATAGAGATCAGGATGCGCGTCGAAATGCAGGATCGTGAGATTTGGAAAACGCGAATGGAATCCCCGAAGAATGGGATAAGTGATCGAATGATCTCCGCCAAGAGAAATGAGAGGATGGCCAAGTTGCAGCGTTCTCGCAACCGCATGTTCGATCGCTTTGGCGGCAGCTTCGGGAGCCGATGGCAGTTCCAGGTCACCGCAATCGTGAATAACATCGCCATGGCCGAGGTCGACGCCATCCTCCGTCCAGAGATTGCTCGAATCGCAGCGCAAGGCCTCGCGGATGCGCGGAGGAGCCTCCGCCGCTCCACGCAAGTAAGTGGAGTTCATGTCGAGTGGAATACCGAGCAGGGAAATAGCTTTCGGGGGCTTCGATTTGGATGGCATGAGCGGCGAGCGAATTGTAGCGCGACTCTTCCTGTGCTGAGCTACTGCCTCGAGTGACCAGAGTGAACCTCACGTCTCGCAAAAGCGTGGAGACGTGGGGCATCTCAGCCACACTAGTAAGCCGGGCGCGTCTCGATCACGACGACGGCTTCTGCTCCGACGCGGTCTCTGCCTTCTTCTTCGCCAGCGAACGTACGTAGTTGACCAGGTCCCAGTTCTCCTCGGTCTTGACGCGCGGGCCTTCGGGAGGCATTTCGTCGATGCCGTTCTTGATGATGTAGAACAGCTCGCCATCGGTGCGCTCTTTGAGCGTGGCGGGATCGGTGAAATCTTTCATCGGCCACTTTGCATCTTTGGCGATATCGCTCTTACCGTTGCCGTCGTTGCCGTGGCACATCGTGCAATCCAGCGTCCACCACTTCTTGGCGCGGGCCAATGACTCGGAGGAAGATTTCACAGGATTCTGCTGTTTGGCCACCTCGGCAGGAATGGCGGCGTAGTTCGGCCATTTCTGCTGTGACGCGGGGGGTGACTGGGCTACTACCGCGGACGCGGTCAGAATGAGTGCAGATAAAACCAGTACTCTCGACACGGAGAACCTCCTTCACGCTAAGGGGTTACTCACTATCAAAATTGTAGCACCTGAGGGAAGTGTTAATCGCTGCACAAAGCCCCTGACCGTGAGCAACCAGGTTCCGAATAAGCCTAGCGGATTGCCCACCACACATCGCCTCGCCAGTTCTAGAAGCTATCTCCCAAATGGTTTTGGGAAGGGCATGGCTTTCAGCCGTGCCGCTATAAAGTCCACAGAGCCTCGGGCTTTGGCCCCTGAGGGAAACCAGGTTTACTCTTTTGCTTCATTTGCGAGACAGGTTCTAGTCCTGCACATCATAGTCCTGCACATCAGTGCCATTTCGGTCACCGAGTCTGTCAAAATCTTTCCTCATTCCTCGTCATCACCGTTTTCTGGCGGGTGTACAATTCGGCTTAGAAAGCACTTGGTTGCGCGACTTCGTTGGCAAGGCCGAGGTGCTCATGAACGTCCACGTCAGTTATCGTCTCGCGAAAACACCCTCCGTCGAGAAAGACATCCAGCACCAGATTGAAAAACTGCGGAAGCGCCTGCAGGTGTTCCGTCCGGAACTGGTCCATCTAAAGGGCGCCGTGGAAGAGAATACTCCGCGCGAAGGCACGACGGTGTCGTTGAATCTGCGCCTGCCCTCCGGTCAAATGGCGGTACAGAAATCGGCGGCCACGCCAGATGCGGCTGTACGCGCCGCTTTTGATGACCTCTTAGGGCAGGTCAACAAGCACAAGGAGATTCTTCGCGCCTCGCACAAGTGGCAGCGCCGCCGCAAGGAAAGTTCCGACCGGCGACCATCGCAGGTTCCATTCGAGCAAACCTTGGCCGCCGTTCCCCTGCCAAAAATCTCCGCCGAAGATATTCGCACCTACGTGAACGTCAACCTCGCCCGCCTGGAGCGTTTCGTCGAACGCGAAATTTATTTCCGCGAGGCCCAGGAGCTGATCGCTCCCGACACACTGACCAAAGAAGAAGTAATTGATGAAACCATCGCCGCCGCCCTCGGCAACGGCCAGGAAAAGCCGGAACCGCTGGCACTCGAGCCCTGGCTCTATCGCCTGGCCATGCAGGCGCTCGACGAACTCTCGCGGGCAGACGAGAGCAATGGCAACGCGGTCCACCTGGAAGACTCCGCGCGGCGGCGTAACGTCCGCGGTAGCGATGAGGCGGAGTTGCAATTCCATCAGCCGGATGAAGCGATCACGGGTGAAACCATCATCCCCGACGATCGGGTGGCCACGCCAGAGCAGATCATGGCCTCGGACGAGATTATGCGCCTGATCGCTTCCGCTTTGCGCGACGTCGCCGGAGGCGCCCGCGAAGCGTTCATTTTGTTTGCTATCGAAGGATTCACCGTGGAAGAAATCGCCGCCATCACCGGGCTTCCGCCGCAAGCGGTCCTGAGCGCGATTGCGGCGGCGCGCGACCATCTTCGCAAGGCGCCCGGGCTGTCTCGCGAATTCCGGGACAAGCTCGCTCCGTCGGGCGTCGCATAAATCCAAATCTTACGTTCTAGGGGACCACCGATGACACTTTCCCGTGAGCAAATTCGCGAATTGGCGGCTGTTCAAGATGACAATGGTTGTGCTCTTACTTTTTATTTTCAGCCCTCTACGCCTCGCAACAAGGCGCACAAGGAAGTCGCAATCTTAATCAAGGACCTGGCCCGCGAAGCGCAACGCAACCTGGAAGCGAAAGGAACAAAGGAGTCGGCCCGCGCCGACCTGGAGCGCATTGTCCGCATGTCGGGCGAGCTGCGCAGTAACGGAACTCATGCCAAAGCGGTGTTTGCTTGTTCTGCGTTGAATCTGTGGCGCGAATTCGATCTGCCTCCACAACTCCCGGCAACTCAGTTGTACGTCGATCGCCGTTTTCACTTGAAGCCCATTGCGCACCTGCTGGGCGCTTTCCCCCGGCTGGGGATTGCGCTGGTCGACCGCCATCGCGCGCGCTTGTTTGAATTGCGGCTCGGCGTGCTGACCGAGCGCGAAGACTTGTTTCACTCGTTGCCCCACCGCGGACGCAGTGACGGCTTCGCCGGTTACGAAGCCGGCCATGCCCAACGCCGCGTCGAAGATGAGGCCCGCCAGCACTTTAAGAATGTCGCGGAAGCACTGAAGGAGTGGCGCGAGCGCGGCCTGTTTGAAAAATGGATTCTCGGTTGCCTCGACGTACACCGTTCTGTGCTCGAGTCGCTTTTGCATCCCTACGTAAGTCAATCCCTGCTCGGGCGTTTTACCGCCGATGTCGGACACATCACTCCCGACGAGGTTCGCACGCACGCCGAGCGTGCGGTCACGGAATGGCAGGACCGCCGTCGCCATGAGCTGGTCAAACAGACGCTCGACCAGGCGCGAAGCAACGCGCGCGGCGTGACCGGCCTGCGCCGTGTGCTGCGCTCACTGGAGATGGGCGAAGTGCAAACGTTGCTAATTGGCGAACACTTCCTCGCTCATGCGGTCGAGTGCTCCGCCTGTGGACATCTCGACGCCCACCTGGTCAGCCACTGCCCCGCCTGCGGACGAGCCACGCACGAGGTCGTCGACGTGGGCGAGGCGATCTTGCCTCGGGTCATCGATAACGATGTCGAACTTTTCTACGTGAAGGATGACCCCGAGTTCGACAAGGTGGGGAACATCGCGGCGCTGCTGCGCTTTCGCGCCAGCCAGGGATCGAACGTGCAATCCATCGAGGCCGGTTCGGCTAGGGAGCGCCCGGAATATCCCGGGCAGCTACGCCGGTTCGCAAGCCGTTGAATTCCCTAACCAATAGCTAGAAGATATAATAGAAATACCTAGGGCTGCGCGTCGAGGGCTAGACTTCTGCGTCTCGGCCAACGCCTGGCATGCCTCGCACTGACGTTTAAACGCTCGTAGGCGCGTTTTTGTGCTGGTGGGAATGGTTTGGGTCGTCCACTGCCGGTTCGTCCGGCAAATCGCGTTTAAACGCAAAATCCATAGCTATCGGCTAACGTTTTGTCGCCGCGTCGTGCCGTGGGTGGGTCAGAGACTGCTGTCCGACCAATGCAGTTTGTTGTCAAATGCTGTCTCGCAGCCGGAGTGCCCCATGTTTCGCTGGTTCTGCGAGACATGGGAACAGGCGCAGTGTGAGAGGTGACTCTACATCCCCCAACGAAAGTGTTCTCGGCGACATCCAGCATGCTGGGTCGTGATATCCTCCCGCTTTCGCGTGCTCATCATTAGAGACGCTTTATAGGCCGTCGGCTAAAGAATCGCCGTTGCTGACTGCTGACTGCTGAATGCTGTTTACTGCGGAGGAATATCCCCATGTCATTCTCGCGCCGTGATTTCGTAAAAAGTTCTTTGGCCGGAGCGGTCGCGGCTGGAACCGGATCGAAAGCCCTTGCTCTCCAGCCGAAGAACGGGAGCGCTCAGCAACAACACGCGAGTGGCTCCCACAAACGTCCGATCATTGTTTGCGCACACAACGGCTACAACTACATCAATGACGCTTACGACTTCCTCAAGAGTGGCGGCGACACGCTCGATGCGGCGCTGCGCGTGGTGAAGGGGCCCGAGGACGATCCCAACGATACGAGCGTGGGCCTTGGCGGCCTGCCGAACGAAGAAGGCGTGGTCGAGCTCGACTCCTGTTGCATGCACGGTCCGACACGCCGCGCCGGTTCGGTCGGCGGCGTGCGCAATATCAAGAACGTGTCGCTGGTTGCGAAATCCGTGATGACCGATACGGGGCACGTCATGCTGGCGGGCGAAGGCGCCGAGCGCTTCGCGGTTGCGATGGGATATCCGCGCGAAAACTTGCTGACCGACCATTCGCGCAAGATCTGGCTGCTGTGGAAGGAGTATCACACCAACAACGACTGGTGGGGACCGGGCCTGGCTGATCCGCACTGGCAGGCACCCCCAGAGCAGCCCGAGGCGAAGCCGCAATCGGAGTTATGGCAGGAGCGCTATCGTCGGCTGGAAGAGCGCGCGGCCGAACTGGGCATCGCTCCCGAATTGCGGCGCGACGCGATCTACAAAGTTGTGTTTCCGCCAACGGGCACCATTCACTGCTCGGCGCTAAACGAGAAAGGCGAGATTTCCGGATGCACCACCACCAGCGGCCTCGCCTACAAGCTTCCGGGGCGCCTCGGCGACTCGCCGATCATCGGCGCGGGTTGCTACACCGATCAGGACGTCGGTTCGGCGGGCGCGACCGGCAGCGGGGAAGAGAACATAAAAGTCGCCGGCGCGCACTCGATCGTCGAGAACATGCGCCACGGCATGTCGCCGGAAGAGGCCGGCATGGACACGCTGAAGCGCATTGCCCGCAACTACAACAACGACATGAGCAAGCTGCGCTATGTCGACATGGTCTATTACATCCTGCGCAAAGACGGCACCTATGCCGGCGTCTCGCTGTGGACTGGCTATGAGGCGGGCAAGCCGCACACGATTGTCGTGCACGACGGCGAGCGCCGCGCGGAAAACACGAAATCTTTGTTCCAGGGATTCTCGCGCGACTTCCCGCCCGAGCCGAACGTGCCGGAAGAAGTAAGGAAAAGATTTCAGTAGACTTCGCGTTCCTGATTTATTGGAACAATTGAACGCCAGCCTGACTGGCGGCGGCCCGCAGTTGCCGATCTAGTGTTGCTATTGGGAGGAGCAGTTCGCGAGCGAGATCTAAATAGACTGCATCATAGGCCGTGAGCCGATGCTGCCGCGCAGAATTTACCGCTCTGCTGAGGTGGACGAATGAAGAGGCGACCTCAACTGTCTGCTTAACCAAGAGATCAAGTTCGTGGAGGAAACGATCAGTATCCATGCTTGCAACCAATCCCCGCCTCTCGGCCATTACAAAGCCGTTTGCCATTTCGAGCTGCCACAAACCCGGAACCACAGCCCGGTGACCGCCGTTAGATAGAACCTTTCTGACATGATGTGCGAAACTTGGAACAGGATGGTCTAAGAACCAAGCCAGGGCCACAGAAGCATCCAAAACGAAACGCTTCACCGGCGCCCTTCTTGGATGAGGTCCTTAGCCGTCATTCCTTTGGGGAGAGGTTTGCTTCGTTTGCGGATCTTGTCAATATTTTCAAAAATCTCTGTGACGCTTATGTCTTCGTGCGCAGGCACGAGAATAGCCCGCAGCTTCCCACGGCGCGTAATGCCGATGCGTTCACCTTCCCCCGCCCGGTCGACCAGTTCAGAGAGTTTTTGCTTAGCTTCAAATAGGCCGATACTCTTCATATCATCTAGATTAATATTCTAGATGATTCATGGTTTTTTTCGCAAGACTTATGAGCTACGGACGGCTAGGCCACCAGCCCGTTCGCCGCAGCCACATTCACCACTTCCTTCGCAACCATCAAAGATGCCGTCGCCGCCGGCGAGGGAACATTCAGCACGTGCAGCATGTTGCGTGAGGGAACGAAGTAAAAATCGTCGAGCAGGGTCCCGTCCGGCTTTATCGCTTGCGCTCGTACTCCCGCGCCTTCGGGAACCAGATCGGCTTCGCGGATTTCCGGCAGCAAGCGTTGCGAGTCGCGCACGAACGCGCTCTTGGAAAGGGAACGATAGTATTCCCCGATGGCGCTGCGCCAGTAATGCAGGCCCATGCGCCAGAATCCGGAGTAAGTCATCCACGAGGCGACGTCGTCGAGGCTGAAATCGGTTTTCTTGTAGCCCTCGCGCCGCAGCGCCAGCACGGCGTTGGGTCCGGCATCGACCATATCGCTGACACGGCGCGTGAAATGTACGCCGAGGAAGGGAAAGCGCGGGTCGGGGACGGGATAGATCAGAGTGCGCACCAGCGCGGCGCGCTCGGGCACGAGCCGATAGTACTCGCCCCGGAATGGGACAATCATGACCTCGGGAATGTCCCCGGCCATGCGGCTGATTTGATCGCTGAACAGGCCCGCGCAGTTGATCACAGCCTGCGCGGAGAAAGCTCCCCGCGGCGTTTCAATCACGATCTCATTCGAATTCCGTTTGACCGCTGAAGCGCGGGCTGCGTTCAGGACTGTTCCGCCGGCTTGTGTAATCAATTCGACATATTTCCGGCAGACCTGGGCGAAGTCGGTGATGCCGGTCGAAGGAACGAACAGCGCCGCGAGTCCGCCGGCGTGAGGCTCGATCTCGCGCAGCTCCTCCGGGCTGATCTGGCGGACTCCGATGAGGCCGTTTTGTTCGCCGCGCTTGCGGAGCTCTTCCAAGCGCGGCAGCTCTTCCGGACGGGTGGCGACGATCACTTTGCCGCAGACCTTGTGAGGAATGCCGTGCTCGCGGCAGAACTCGACCATGGCGCGGGCACCAGTCACGCACAGGCGCGCTTTGAGCGAGCCGGGCTTGTAATAGATGCCGGAGTGAATGACGCCGCTGTTGTGTCCGCTTTGATGACGCGCGACCTGGTCTTCCTTTTCGAGAACGAGCAGCCGGAGACGCGGATAACGTGTAGCGATCTCGCGCGCCACGGCCAGGCCGACCACGCCGGCGCCGATCACGATCAGATCGTAGTGGGAATCGGTCATCAGTTGCTCGACAGCGAGTTATTGTACCGGGTGGCGCAATGATTCAGCATTGCGGTTGAGGCGAAACCCGCAGCGGCTAAAGCCGGTTTGATTTATTGTTTGTCTTTTATCGCAGCGGTAAACCGCTGCGCCACCCAAAACCATTGTGTCAGGCCATCGGGATTTTGGGTGGCGCAATGATTCAGCATTGCGGTTGAGGCCAAACCCGCAGCGGGTAAAGCCGGTTTGATTTATTGCTTGTCTTTTATCGCAGCGGTAAACCGCTGCGCCACCCAAGAGCAATGTGTCAGCCTCGGGACTTTGGATGGCCCTTGTGCAAACGCAGTGTGCTTTCGAAACTATTTATGAGATGGCTCGATGGTCTCTACTGCACCACCAGCTGCACAGGTGTGCTGTGCACAAGCGATCCCGATGTTCCGGTCACATTGACCATGTACGTGCCGGGGGTGATTTGCTGGCCAGCGCCTCCGCCCGGTCCAGTTCCGCCCCCGCCGCCAGATCCGCTTGCCGCGCCTCCGCCGCACGACGAGAGTGCAAAAACGAAAAGCAAGAGCCATGACAGGCGGGCGCATCTTCTCTTTGGCTTCCTTCGCGGACTTGCGTTCCAAACGATGCCCAATCCCGGAAGCCCCATCATCGCTGCGAGCAAAAGCAAGCGAGAAGCCGGCTGTGCGGCGCTCGATGCTCCTCCGGTCGAAATCGTCATGACGAGATTGACCGGCGTGGTTCCTGGCGTGATCGGCGTAGAGGGGCTGAACTGACATTGCGCGAGCGGAGGCGGAGTCGGACACGTGAGCGTGATCGCAGTGTTGAAGGCTGCTCCGACAGGGTTGATCGTCAGGTTGTACGGGCCTGTGGTCTGGCCGGGAGAGATGCTCTGGCTTGGGGTAGTGGAACTGAGGTTGAAGTCTTGAATTACCGTGAGCGGCAGAGTCGCAGTTTGCGTGGGCTGCCCCGAGACATCGCTCGCGGTCAACTTCACATTGTAAGAATTCGATGGATTGGGCGCGGCGCTGCCGGGAATGTTTAGAGTCAGGGTCAATGTGGTGGCCGTTCCGGCGATGACGGTCACGGGGTTCGATGGAGTGATCGAGCATTGCCCGGAGAGCGCGCCGGCATCGCACGCAACATTGACCTTGCCGTTGTAGTTGGCGGTCACGGTCGCCGCGGCAGTGACTTGCGACCCGGCATCGGCATCGCCGGCGAAGTTTTGAGTCGTAGCGAGTTGCAAGCTGTTCGGAGCGGCGCCGGTGACAATCAGCGTGACCGTCACCGAATGCGAAAGCTGTCCGGAACTCGCGGTCACCGTGATCGAAGAAGATCCGACTGGAGTAGAACTGGCCGTTGAGATCGTGAGCGCCACATGCGCCGCACTGGTCCCAGGCGTTACCGGATTCTGACTGAAATTGCACTTCGCGCCCGAAGGCAAGCCGCTGGGACACGCCAGAGTTATCGGGCTGCTGAAGGAATTTCCCGAAGGCTGAATCGTCAGATTGTACGCGCCGGTCGTCTGCCCGGAGGCGGCGGTCTGGCTGGAAGTCGATGAGCTTAGGGTGAAGTCTTGACTGACAACTGAGACACCGAAGCTGGTGGTCAGGGCGGCAGGCGCGCCGATCGTGGTGGCCTGAATGGTGGCGGTGTAGTTTCCGACTGCGGCGCTTGCCGGAGCTGTGACGCTGGCGCTCATGCTGGCCGGTGCAGACGAAGTCGGATGGACGGTGTTTCCCGGAGTCAGATTGCAAGTTCCGCTCGGGATGCTCACGCTGCAGGTGACGGTTACGCTTTGATTGAAAGATCCAGAGGCGGTCACTTGGAAAGTTACGGCCGAAGAAGTCGAGCCGGGCGCCATGGTGATCGAGGCCGGCGAAGTCGCCGTAACACCGAAGTTGACCACGTGGAGAGTGATCGGCGCTCGCTGCACCGTCTGGTTCGCATCGGAGCCGGTGCCTTGCGCGAAAAAGTTGTAATCGCCCACCGCACCACTCGCGGTGAGCGTGAATGGAGTGTTCGTCGTGGCAAGAAGTACGAGCGGACTCGGACTACACGTGCTCGGCGGAGCGCTGCTGGCGGCGATGCAACTCAAGCCGATGTTGCTCGAGTATCCGCCGAGCGCAGTGACCGTCCCGGCAAACGTGGCGCTTTGTGAAGGGAAGATCGTTTGCGGCGAGTTGGTGATCGCCATTAAAAAGCTTGGCAGGAGATTGAATTGCCAGACGCCGCGGCCATAGGTTGAAGCGCGTAGCAATTTCTGTCCGCCAGAATTGAAGATGGCGAGTGCGGTGACGGCGACGTTGGGCAGAAAGCCGGATTGTCCGCTGGCAGTGCTCGGTCCAACTTCGTTCCAGCTGGCGGAACTCGTACTGCTCTCAAAAACGCCGACGTCGGTCCCGACGAACACGATTCCGGCAGGATCGACGACCACCGCATTGGCGGGCGAGTCGGGAAGATTTGCGGTGAAGTCGCTCCAGGTCGAGCCCGCATTGGTCGTTTTCCAGACGTGGCCCGCGCTGCCGGTGAACCCCATGATAGCGACGTAGGCGGTCTTGCCGGTTGCGTCGGAAGTGTCGATGGCCACGCTTGAGACTGGAAACTGATTCGGGTTGATCGTGCCCGTGACTTCGATGAAGGCAGATGTTCCCGTGGTGGCGTTCGTCGTTGCCCACACGTTTCCGCCGACCGGCGTGCTGAGGTTAAGCGGGCCCGGACCATCCGTCGTCGCGTAAATCACTTGCGAGCCATTGCTGTCAGTCGGACCTCCGGCGGCCAGCGCGCGGATGAGATTGATTTCACTTCCAGAGCAGACGCCGGAACCGCGCGTGTCGAAATTTGGACTGAGAGCGGTGAAAGCTCCGCCGACCCGAGGTCCGCGCCACACGCGGCACGTGCCGACCACGATCGCGCTGTTAGATTGCGGATCAAGAATGTACGGAAAGTAGAATCCGCCATCGTCGCCGCCCAGATCGCCGCTGCTGATGACCTGGTTGAACGTGCTCTCGCGGCAATTCTCGCCGTCTGGACATTGCTGAATGGCGAGGCCTGCAGGCGCGATATCGGGATTGCTGATAAACCAGCTGGCGGGTGTGGCCGGATCGATCGCATTGAAGCCGCCATCGCCGCCGTAAACATTAATCCAGCTTGGGCTGGTTGTGGCGGAAGCGGTCGCGGGCGAACCGTTGTCCTGCGTGCCGCCGAGCAGCGTATTCGGATCGGTAGGATGCTGCGAAAAAGTGACGAATTGCGTCATCGATCCAAGATTCTGGTTGAGATCGTCGAATTGATTTGTGCCGCCGCACGATCCGGTGTTCAAGCCCGAGACGCCGTTCAGGGCGCGGTAGACGCCGCCGTCATTCGCGAAGTAGAGCAAAACGTTGCCCGAGTCGGTTCCGCCACTAGGGATAGTGAACGCTATGGCGTGCTGGTCGGGATGCACATGCGCGGGCGCTCCGATCGGACTGCAGCCGTAGGCATGGGTCAAGTTTAGAAATGGGGTTGCAGCGCATGTGGGATTGATCGCCGTAATCGTGCACTTATAGACGTTAATGGCGCCCGCGTAAAGATCCGTGGCTGGCCCGTTGGGTGTGGCCTGCAGTTCGAGATCGTAGTATCCCTGGGTGACTCCGCAGCCGTAAGTGTCGCCGCAGTTGGTGATGCCGCTATCGTTGATCTCGGTCCACGAAGCGCCGCCGTTCAGGCTTTGCCAAATGCCGCCATCGAGCGGATCTCCGGAAAAATCGAGGGAGATGTACCAGGCGTACATCTCGTTGCGTCCGGGGACAACCGTGAGTTCGCCGCGATAGATCGGGCAAGACGAACCGTTGGAGGTCGATTGCGGAGGGCAGGCGCTTGTACTGAGTTGGGAGCCGCCGGGCTGGGCGGCGAGGCGCGTCCAGTTCACACCGTCGGGGGAAGAATAGAAGCCGTGGAAGCGAATGGCGGCAACAAATTCCCCAGCGGCTGAGTTGTAGACAACTGAGGTCGCTGAAGTCGCGTCGGCCGGGCCCCCAGGATCGGTGATGGCGTTGTAGGTCCAGCTTTGGCCGGCATCGAGCGAGGTATAGAGTCCGCGCTTGGTGCTGGAAGTGACCGCGCCATCGACAAGTCCCTCGGAAGTGGTTGCCATCGCTGCGACAACGGTGTTGGCGTTGCTGAAGGCCATGCGCGCTCCGCCGAGGCCAGTCAAGGACAGCGTACCGTTGTTGGTGGATGGGATCAGCGTCCAGGTGTTGCCGGCATTGGCCGAGCGCAGAATGCCGAGTCCAAAATACGAATCGGCTGAGTTGTTAGCCTCCCCGGTCGCGGCGAGAATCACGGTCTTGGTTGGATCGTTGTTGCCGGGCTGAATCGCCAGAGCGCCAATCGAAAGCGTGGACTGACTGTCAGCGATGGCGGTCCAGGTGACGTTGGCCGCGATGGAATTTGCCGCGTTGGTCGATTTCCAGATGCCGCCTTGTGCGCCACCGATGTAAACCGTGTTACCGCTGGGATCGGCGGGATCGATCGCGACGGCGGTGGCACGCCCGGAAACCTGATGATAGTCCTGCAAGCCGGTGCCGCTGGCGTCAGAAGCGAGAGGCACAGGGCCGAGCGGGACCCATGCGCCGGCTGCCTGGCCACCAGATGTCTGGGCTGAAGATGTGGCCGCCAGGAAAGCGGCGCGTTGTGTCCGCATCTGCATCTTGATTTCGAACGCGCGGCGGCGCAGTTCTGCGGACGGCTTGCCCGGGATGATGCGTCCGCGCAGGAACCATGCGCTGCGCTCGCGGACGTGATCGGCATCTTTGTCGGCGATGGGAGATTCGGGTATGGACTGCTTGGCTCCCTGGGCGCGGGCAGCCGGCGCAAGCGCTAATGGCATCAAAAGCAGCGCGGCCAAGGAACAGGTAAGCGAACGAGGGAGAGAAAAATAGAGATTCACATTTGAGTATGGAAACGGAGCAGGGGAGGGTCAACGCAAAAGCGCGGTTTCGATTGGGGACGCGGCCCAGTTCGGGAATGCAAGCCGCCAGCCTGTACAATCGGTTTCGCGGGGGTCTGTGGGCAAGATAAGGATGAGACCGCAAAGGGCCACGAATCTCGCGTGGACAGTGGTTGGCGGTGCGCGCGAGATCCTTCGCTCCGCCTGAAAAGCGGCTCCGCTCAGGATGACGCCCTCAGATTTCAAAGTAAGCACCCGCCGAAGACCACGAAGATGTCGGAAAGTATGATGGGGAAAATGAAACGTATCTTCTATTCGCTTCTGATCGGTGTGCTGATCGGCACTTCGCTTTCTGGAATCGCAGCCGAGAGTAAAGGCGAGGTTACGGTGGCGGCCGCCGCAGACTTGAGCGGAGCGCTCAAAGAAGTCGCAACGGCCTTCGAAAAGAATTCGGGAATCAAAGTCAAGTTATCGTTCGGAGCTTCGGGCGCGCTCACGCAGCAGATCCGCAATGGCGCGCCATTCGACGTTTTCCTTTCCGCCGACATGGATTATCCACGCGCGCTGATCGCCGAAAACAAAGCCGACGAGGCCTCGCTTTATCGTTATGCAATCGGCAAGCTCGTGCTGTGGGCGCCCGTAGATTCGCCGCTCGATGTTGAACATGGCGGCATGAGCGTGCTGGCAGACGCATCGGTGAAAAAGATAGCGATTGCCAATCCTGACAATGCGCCCTATGGGCGCGCCGCCGTTGCTGCCATGAAACACGTGGATTTGTACGAGAAGGTCAAGGACAGAATGGTCGTCGGGGAAAACGTGGCGCAGGCGGCGCAATTTGTCGAGTCGGGAAACGCGCAGGTGGGATTTGTGGCGCTGACCCACGCAATGTCTCCCGCGATGAAAGGAAAAGGGAAATATTGGGTGATTCCAGCAGAGGCGTATCCAGCGCTGAACCAAGGGGTGGTTGTGATTTCTGCATCGAGACGCAAGAAAGAAGCGGATGCGTTTCTGGAGTATATGAAAACGCAAGCAGCGGTCGAGGTGCTGACAAAGTGGGGATTCACGGTGCCGGGGAAGTGAGCTGTGTATCTTTCCCATGTCTCGCAAAGGCGGCGAGACATGGGGCACCCTAGTTCATGTGGCGACAGCCGCCCTCGGCTGTCGGGCGGAGCGAAGCTCCGCCGCGAAGTGCAGCAAGGAGCAATTCCCTCAGGATGATAGGCATTGAACATTGACTGGCAAACATTTTGGTTGACGGTGGAGCTGGCCGTAGTCGTTTCGGCGATCCTGCTGGTCGTCGGTCTGCCCATCGCTTACTGGATTGCCTTCTCGCGCTGGCGCTGGAAGTTTTTAGTCGAGGCGGTCGTGGCCATGCCGATTGTTCTGCCTCCGACAGTGCTCGGCTTTTACGTGCTGGTTGCGCTTGGGCCGCAAAGTCCCTTGGGACGCTGGTGGATCGCCATGACCGGACACACGCTGGCCTTCACTTTCGGGGGCCTTGTGATCGGATCGATTCTCTACAGCCTGCCATTCGCGGTGCAGCCGTTTGCGGCCGCGTTTTCCGGGATTGAGCCCAAGTTGATTTCGGCTTCGGCGACGCTGGGAGCGTCCGCGCTGCGAACTTTCCTGCGCGTAATCTTGCCGCTCTCGCGCGCCGGGCTGATCACAGGCGTAGCGCTCAGCTTCGCCCACACCATGGGAGAGTTCGGCGTGGTGTTGATGGTAGGAGGAAACATTCCCGGCGAGACGCATACGGTCTCGATCGATATCTTCGATCGTGTGCAGGTTTCCGATTATGCCGGGGCCAATCAGACCGCGCTGGTGCTGGTCCTGTTCTGCTTTGCGGTGCTGGCCATTGTGTACGGATTGAACCGGCGGGCATGGAATTGGGGTCTTTCGAGAGCGTCGCGATGACTGAGGCGAAGGCGGAAGAGATCAACCGTGTTCCCACTTCTCGCAAACTCGGCGAGAAGTGGGGCACCCCACAGCGAGGCGAGGAATCCCCGAACGCTCGCGTTCTCACAGCAAGAATTCGCAAGCAGCTCGTATCCGAAGACCAGAAGTTCGAACTGGATGTCGCGCTGCAAGCCAATCCCGGCTTCACGATTGTTTTCGGGGCTTCCGGGGCAGGGAAGACGACGCTGCTCGATTGCGTGGCGGGGTTGAGCACTCCGGACCAAGGGCGCATCGCGATAGGCGAGCGCATTCTGCTCGATACTTGCACAAGCACGGACGTTTCGGTTTCGCGGCGCAAGGTCGGATACGTTCTGCAGGACCTGGCTCTGTTTCCGCATCTGACGATTCGGCAGAACGTGGAATACGGGCTGGCGCATATGGCGCGCGGCAAGCGTCGAGAGCGTGCGGGAAAGATTCTGGCGGAGTTTCACATCGAGGATCTGGCCGAGCGCAAGCCCAAAGATGTTTCGGGCGGCGAAAGGCAGCGGGCGGCGCTGGCGCGAACGCTGGTGACCGATCCCGAAGTTCTGCTGCTGGATGAGCCCCTGGCTGCGCTCGATGCTCCGACCAAGGCGAAGATTCTCGACGACCTGCGGGCGTGGAACCGCGTGCATCAGATTCCGATTCTTTATGTCACGCACAGCCGGGAAGAAGTGTTTGCCCTGGGTGAGCATGCCATTGTGCTTGATCGTGGGCGATTGATTGCCGAGGGCACGCCGCACGAGGTACTCGAGGCTCCGCGGCAGGAGACCGTGGCGCAGCTGGCGGGCTTCGAAAATATTTTCGACGCGGTGGTCGATTCGCTTCATGTGGAGCGCGGCACGATGACTTGCCGGATTGGTAGTCACGCGGTCGTCTTAGAAACCCCGCTGGTGCGCGCCGAAGTCGGATCGCGGTTGCGCGTTGGGATTCGCGCGGGAGACATTCTGCTGGCAGTCAGCGCGCCGGTCAGGTTGAGTGCGAGAAACATCATACCCGGGCGCGTCGTCTCACTCGAGCAGCGGGATGTAATCGTGGCCGCACGCGTCGATTGCGGAGTCGAGATGGAAGTTCATCTGACGCTGGCCGCGCGCGACGATCTGATGGTTGATGCCGGGCGACAGGTATGGCTGGTGATCAAGACGCATTCGTGCCATCTGATGAAGTGAAATACATGCGTTCGCGCGATGTTATTCCGAGGAGAACGAAGCTCTCGGAGGGACCGGACGAAACGAGCGCATCAGCATTGCAGTGTTAAGGCGCGGCAATGCTGCATGTGGCGGTGGTACTCCTCGCGACATCACTTGCAGTGCCAGGCACACGTAAGGTCCCTCTCGCGGCTGTCGCCGCGCTCGGGATGACGGCTAGTTTGAAATCAGAACGGAATTAGTGTTCACACGCTCTGGGGGCCGCGCTTCTTCTGCTGCACGCATTTGGTCATGATGGCGGAGCGGAGGCGAGTTCGAAGGTCTTCGGGGAGTTCGTACAACTGGGAATCGCGGTAGATTTCGATGGTTTTCTTGGTGGTGTCGCAGACGACATAACAGTTGTGACACCAGGAAAGATGATTTTCCAGCTCGGACTTGGTGGCTTCGTCGAGCACACCGTCCAGGTAATTCGTCAGCTCTTGCAGAAATTCAGAACATTTCACCGCGTGCCATCTCCACTCTCACGTTTCTGGAAGTAGCGTCCCAACCGGTCGCGGAGTTGCAGGCGTGCGCGCAACAGCCGCGATTTTACCGCAGGCACACTCAACTCGAGCGCGGCCGCGGTCTCTTCGGTGGAAAGTCCTTCCACGTCCCGTAGTACAAACACCGTCCGGAAGCCTGGCGGCAGGCCCTGGATGGTCTTGCTCAAGATCTCGCGCAACTCCGCCTGGGTGTACTGTTGCTCAGGATTCGGGCTCCAATCGGCGATTTCGCGGGGCAGAGAGTCATCTTCGGTTTTGATGTCCTCATCGAGCGAAACCATGCGTTCCGGACGCCGCCGGCGCAACTTCATCAGCGCCTCGTTCACGGCAATCCGGACCAGCCAGGTGTAAAACTTCGATTGCTCCTGGAACTGAGCTAAGTTCCCATACGCTTTCAGGAAGGCTTCCTGCACCACATCCTCCGCGTCTTCACGGTTCTGGGTGATGTGTTGTGCGATCCTGAAAACGTTGCGGTCGTAGCGGCGGACGAGCTCTTCAAAAGCTGAGTCGTCGCCCCGCTTGGCGGCCTGTACCAGGGCCAGTTCCTCAGAAACCAGCCCGCTTACTTTGTCTTGGATGGCTCCCATACTATTGACGATGCAGTATTTTCGAATAAATGCGCGGCTGCAGCGAATTGTTATTCTACTTGGTTACCAGTGACTTTGACGAATCGCTTTGGAATAGGCGAGCGAGGCAGTTTAGTTTAAATTCAAAGCAGGGCTGGCACCGGACGAACACGTCCCATCGTACCTACGGGACATCGGCGCAAGTACCTTATAATCAGCATTTAGGGCACTGTCCGTCGGAGCGTTGCGGGGCGAAGGGCCGCACACGTTAGCAGTATCTAAGCATGAGCAGGAAGACCACCAACGAGAACGATCTGCGGGCTGCAGTTCAGCATGCGGTGGAACGCGTGCTGGCCGACCAGCTTCCCCGACTACAAGAAGATTTAGTGCAGCGCGTACTTGAATCATTGCCTGCTTCAGGCGTGTCGGGTTCGGGTGGAAACGCAGCTGGTGGCGCGGGGAATCTGGTGCACGATGTCGCGAGCATTCACCAGGGAACGACGCAGAAAGAAATTCTGCGGGCGTTGTTGGACCGCGGCGGCGCGCACTGCGCGCGCATCGCATTGTTCGTGGTGAAGGCGGGATCGGCTGTGGGCTGGCAAGGGCGCGGCTTTGAGAACGACGAAGCGGTCAAGGATTTTCCGTTGGATATGGGCGCGAACCCCGTGAGCCATGCCTATCACAATCGAGTTGCGGCGCCCGCCAATAGCGCAGAAATGGATCGGCATTTTGTCGAGCAGTTTGGCGCTCCCTCGAACGAACAGGTGCTGATGCTCCCGCTGGTACTCAAAGACAAAGTGGCTGCACTGGTGTATGCCGATGGCGGCAACACTGGTTCTTTGGACGCGGCATCGCTGGAGTTGCTGGTGGTGACGACGAGCGCGTGGCTGGAAGTAGTTTCGTTGCGCAAGCAATCGCAGCGCGAGGGCGGAGAAGCGCCAGGCGTGCCTGCGCCGGTGCAGGCGGCGAGTTCGTTTTCCGATCCGTTTGCTGGGCACGCTCCCAAACACGTCGCGCCGCCAGCGCCGGAGCCAGCGGTTGAGGTGGTGGAAGTGGGGGCGCGGGCAGCGGCCGCAAGCGCGGCAGCGCCGGCGGCGGCGAGCGATCCCTTTGCAGCGCTGTCTCCCGAGGATGCGGAGACGCACCGGAAGGCGCAACGCTTCGCACGCCTGCTGGTGGACGAAATCAAGCTCTACAACCAGGCCAAGGTTTCTGAAGGACGGCGGAACAGAGATTTGTACGACCGGTTGAAGGAAGACATTGAAAAGAGCCGCACAACCTATCAGAAACGATACGGCAGTACCGCGGCAGCAAGCGGCGATTATTTCCAAAAGGAAGTTGTGCGCAGCCTGGCCGAAGATGATCTTTCGGTGATGGGCGCGAATTTTAAGAATTGAGCGATCCGACGTGGCCGGATGGCGGAAGTCAAAAACGATCTCTGGTGGGCGCTTCTCCGCGCCTGATTGAAGCGTGGTTCGAATGGGTCTCAAGTTGTGGTGGGTGCTCGCGCTCGGAGTGGTCTGCGGGCTCAGCGGGTACGCCTGTCCGCGTGCGGCGGCAAAAACAAAATCCTTTCATCGGCAAGCGGCGCAGGATTCCGGCAGTTCGGGACAGAAGTCTTCCAGCCAAAATAATTCCGCACAAAAAAAGTCCGCCTCGTCTCAAAAGAAGTCTGTTGGCAGCAGCTCGGGCAAAAATCCTTCGAAAAGTGCGACCACGAAGAAAACGCCCATCGCCAAGAGCCACACTGCCGCTGCCCGCCGTCGCAAGCGCGTGATGTCGCCGCGGGTGCGGAGAATCCGGCAGGCGTTTGTGGCTTCGACCACGCTGCGGCTGATGGCGCAACAACTGATTCAGGACCGCACGCCGCAGGCCTACGCAGGAGTCGAGGCCTACGCGCGGGCCCACTCGAAAGAAGACGCGGGAGCGCTGGCGTGGCTGGTTGTGGGATATGCGCATGTTCTGGACAACGATTTTGCCAAGGCAATCGATCCGCTGAACCGGGCCAAGCCGCGCGCCGGCGATCTGGCCGACTACATCGACTACTACCTTGGCATCTGTTACCTGCGGACCGGACACCTGGCGGAAGCGCTGGCAGCGCTGGCGAACTTTGGAGACACGCATCCGGATTCGTTGCTGGTGCGGGACGCGCATGTGGCCTACGCGGACGCACTGCTGCAGGAAAAAAGGGGCGCGGAGGCAGTGGCTCTGCTCGAAAAGGATCGCCAGCCCATTCGCTCTGACGTGGAGTTTGCCCTGGGACGCGCCTATGCATCTGCAGGAGAGAACGGGAAGGCAGCGGAGGCGCTGGCCAATGTCTATTACGCCATGCCGATGAGCGCCGAGGCCGATGGGGCAATGGCAGAATTGCGAAAGCTGCCTTCGGTTCCGGCGCCGACGCCGGGACAACGCAAGATTCGCGCCGACCTGCTGATGAAAGGACGTCGCTACAGCGACGCGGTTGATGCCTATCGCGAATGGCTGAGCACTGTGAGTAACGAAGAGCGTGCGGCGGCACAGGTGGCGCTGGCGGAGGCGCTACATCGCGCGGGCAGAAATCCCGATGCCAAGCGGGAGTTGGGATCACTGCAGGAAGCGAGCAGCGACGTAGGCGCGCAACGGCTCTTCATACTTTCCGAGATTGCCTGGGCCTCGAGCGACAACGAGGGCTTCTATCGCGCCGTCGACGACCTGCGCAAGACCGCGCCGGCGAGCACCTGGCTTGAGCAGGCCTTGCTGCTGGCGGCGAATTTGCACCTGGTGCATCACGAATACGATCAGGCGCTCGATGCCTACCGGGAGCTGCAGCAGCGGTTCCCCAACGCCGCTCGCGCCTCGTACGCGCACTGGAAGGCGGCATGGCTGACGCTGCGTCAGGGAAGAAACGAGGAGGCCAAAAAAGAATTCGAAGAGCAGATCGAGCTTTACCCGAACTCTGGCGAGGTTCCAGCGGCGTTGTACTGGCGGGCACGCCTGGCCGAGGACGATCATCAGCCGGGGCTGGCGCGGGCGTATTACGAAAAATTGTCGGAGCGCTATCTGAACTTCTATTACGCCGATCTCGGACGCGAGCGTATGAAGAAATTGCCGGATGCTCCGGCCGAGCAGGTTACGCTGCTGGATCACGTGCCTCCGATCAGTGGCGGTGCGAAGATTACGCTGGATGATCCGCCAACAGACGATCTTCATTTGCAGAAGGCCGAGTTGCTGGGCAATGGCGGCCTGGTTGAGTTCGCAGAGCGCGAACTGCAGGCAGCAGCCAATACTGAGGGTGGAGCGTGGGCTCCGGCGGAGATGGCGCAGCTCTATATCGCGACCGGCCACTATGACCGCGCCATCGAGGTCATGAAGCATTCGGCGCCGAATTATTTCGCGCTCGATATTCCCGATCTGCCGCGGCCCTATTGGGAGGCGCTATTCCCAAAGCCTTATTGGACGGACCTGAAGCGCTTTGCGGCTGCGAATGGCTTGGATCCGTTTCTGGTCGCGTCATTGATTCGGCAGGAGTCGGAGTTCAATCCCTATGCGGTGTCGCGGGCGAACGCGGTTGGGTTGATGCAACTGCTCCCCAAAACCGGCAAGCTGGTTGCAAAAGAAGAAAAGCTAAAGCGCTATAACGCCAGCCAGCTGTACACGCCGGCCGTGAACATGCAGCTGGGCACGCGCTACTTCAAAGGCATGGTCGATAAGTTCGGATCGTTCGAATACGCGCTCGCCGCCTACAACGCCGGATCGGACCGCGTGGAAGAGTGGATGGGGCAGGGGAAGTATCGCGATGCGGAAGAGTTCGTGGAATCGATTCCGTTCACCGAAACGCGCGAGTACGTGCAGGCCATTCTGCGCAACGCGAATGTGTATCGGCAGCTGTATGGGACGCCGTGAGTTGTTATTCCTTCGCTCGACCTGAGCGTCGAGGAAACTCCGTGATTAGCCAGTGGTAGTGCGAACAGACATGGGGTCCTTCGCTTCGCTCAGGATGACACAGCAACCGATGGATGACAGAGAATTCTCAGCCGGCCAGCAGAGCTACGCCACCCGCCACAAGGACGGCGGCGATCCAGCGGCGGTGGTCGACTTTTTCGTGCAGGAAGATTTTTGCAGCGAAGGCGTTGCCGATGAACGTTAGCGACGCGGCGGCGGGAGCGACCAGGCTCACGTCTCCCCAGGAGAGCGCGAACAAGAGGCTGAAGAAGGCCACCGCCATCGCGGTCACGCCGAGCGCAAAGTTGCGGTTGGCGAGAACACGGCGGACGATCAGCCAGAAGCCGTGACGGTCCCAGAGCTCATGAACATCCCCGACCTGCTTCATGGCTTTCGAGAGGAGCACGTCCCCGACCACCGAAGCGAATACGACTGCGCCGATCGCACACCAGGTATAGAGATCCGTGTAGGGAGATTTCATCTTTCCACCCCGCCCGATGCGACGGCTTCGCCGCGCTGAAATTGCGTGGACTCCGTTCGTGAGCTTTCCTGATGAGGGTGCGTGGTGTGGGCGGGACCGCCAGCCACGAAGCCGACTCCGCCGGAGATCATGGCGATGCCGAGCCAGCGCAGCGCGCTGACATGCTCGTGCAGCACGAAGCGGGCGACCAGGGCGAGCAAGACGTATCCCAGAGAAGTCGCGGGCAAGACATAGGTCAAATCCGCCCAGGAGAGCGCCGTCGTGTAGGCGGCGAAAAAAGCCAGTAGCAGCAGAATTCCGCCGGCGACCCAGGGATTGGCGACGGCAAAGATGACATTGTGAATTTGACTAAGAGGAATATTGCCGGCTTGCTTCATCCCATGCGAGAGCATGGAATCGCCCGCCGTCGCGAAAATGGCGACTCCGGCGAGCACGGCATATTTTTGCAGGGTCACGGTACGCTCGATCGACACTCCCGCTTCTCGCAAAAACCGCGAGAAGTGGGGCACCCCAGTTTCATTTTGCTTTGGTCTGCCGAAGGCGCTTGATTGCTCAGCAGAAGCAGATACCTCGCTTCACTCTGGGAATGACAGCGAACCTCATGCTTTTACCGGCGCTGCTTCGGCTGCCGCTGATCCATTGGCCTTCGACTTCACCAGCTTGTTGCGCATCGAGCGGACCTTGAGAAAGGTCTTCGCTTCCTTGTAAAGGCGCTTGCGCTCGGAGCCGTCGAAGGCGGCCTTACGCAGAATGCGGAAGACGGCTTTCGGCCGGAAGTAATACTCGTCGTAGAAGCGGTGCACGGCGGAAAGAATTTCGTCGGCCGAAAGGCCGGGATACTGAATGTGCGCCAACTGATGTCCGCCCTCGTCGACCATCTTACTGTCTTTGACCATGAATCCGTTCTTCACGGCGTAGTCGTAGAGTTCGGTGCCGGGATAGGCATGGGCGACCGAAACCTGGATGGTTTCGACGTCCAGCTCTTTAGCAAAAGCGATGGTGTTGTTGATCGTCTCCGGCGTCTCGCCCGGCAAGCCGAGAATGAAATCGCCGTGCACGACGAGTCCGAGCTTGTGGCAGTCTTTGGTGAACTGGCGGGCACGCTCGACGGTCGCACCCTTCTTGATGTTTTTCAGGATCTGCTGGTCACCGGATTCGTAGCCCACGATGAGCAGTCGGCATCCGGCTTCCTTCATAGCCTTCAGCGTTTCGTAGTCAGTGGTGACGCGCGAAGTGCAGGACCAGGTTAGACCGAGCGGCTTCAGCTTGGCGCAGAGTTCTATGGTGCGCGCCTTCTGAATGTTGAAGGTGTCGTCGTCGAAAAAGAATTCTTTGACCTGGGGCCAATATTCTTTGGCCCGGGCCATCTCGGCCGCTACGTCATCGGTTGAGCGCTTGCGCCACGGATGTCCGCTAAGCGTTTGCGGCCACAGGCAGAAGGTACATTGCGCCGGGCATCCGCGGGTGGTGTAAAGCGACACATACGGATGGAGCAAAAATGGCACGTTGTAGCGCGTCACATCCAGGTCGCGCTTGTAAACATCGGTGACGTGCGGCAGAGAATCGAGGTCTTGAATCTGCGGAGCGTCGGGATTGTGAACGATCTGCCCGTTCTTGAGGAACGATACGCCGGCAATTTCTTCGAGCGGCTTGCCTTTCGCGTAGTCGACAACGGCGTAGTCAAATTCTTTGCGGCAGACAAAATCGATAGCCGGACAATCGCGCAGGGATTTCTCCGGCAGCACGGTCACGTGCGGTCCGACAAAGGCGATCTTGATCTTCGGATTCGCGGCTTTGATGGCGGTGGACAAGCGAATGTCGCCGGGGAAGCCGGGGGTCGACGTGAACAGAACGAGAAACTCGTAATCTTTGGCGATTTGAATCGTCTGGTCGGCAGAAACGTAATGTGGCGGTGCATCGAGGAGGCGCGCGCCCTCCAGCATGCCCGTCGGATAGGCCAGCCATACGGGATACCAGTAACTTTCAATCTCGCGAGTGGCAGGCCAACGCGATCCGGCCCCTCCGTCGAAATTTTCAAACGACGGCGGATTCAGAAACAGTGTTTTCAAAGGCATAAAGGTATTTTTCTATTTTAGCATTCGGCTACAGAGATCCGGGCCTAATACCCGTGCTTCCTGAGGTTCCGAATGTAGTCACAACTGGGATAAGTGGCTTGCCATCAGTGTAGTGGCCAACTGCCAAAGAACAGAAGCGAGCCCGGTCGAAGGGCCGATTCGGGGCAGTGAACAGCGAAATGCAGCCTTGATTGGAGTGCAATTCCCCAGGCTTTCTATTTCCGCATCGCCTATTTCCCCATGGCCCACTTTTCCAGTTCATCGGTGGTGCGCATCAGGCTGACCTGGGCGCGTTCCAGTTCGAAAGCCATGTCTTGCATGGTGATGAATTTCTCGCTGGCCTGGGAACGTGCGGCATCGAGATCGTGCAGGTTGGCCGTGCCGCTGTCCATGCGGGTTGCGACCGCGTCTAAGTCTTTTTGCGCGATCTCGTATTCGAGTGTGGCGACATCGCGGGCGGCCTGCATCTGGGTGACCGTGTGCTCCAGGCGAAGCGTTTCTTCCGACGCTTGATTGCGCGCTTCCTCGGCTTGCTTGGAGGCTTTGAGAGCTTCCGCATCGGCGGCCGCGGCATGGGCACGCTGCGAGAAGTTAAGAAATGGGAAGCGGATAATGCCGCCGATAGTGGCGTTGTTGCGGCGGAAGCTTCCGGGCTGAAAGTAGTTTTGATAGTTGTTGAACCTCGATAGCACCGCATACTGCGCTCCGAAATCGAGGCTCGGACGCCACAACTTGTGCTGCGCCTGTGCCTGCAGATATTGAGCGCGTGCGTGCTCGAGGGAAGCCATGACGGCAGGACTAGAATCGGCGGCCTTCGCCGCGTCTTCCGGCGCAGGTGCCGCCGGGGCCGCAGGAATGGAATCGGGATCGGTCTGAATCTGGGCCGCGGGCAGTCCGGTGAGCTTCGACAATCGCTCGCGGAGCACGTCGGCGGCGCCCTGGGCTTCGGCGATTCGCAGATGAATTCGCGCGACCGATAGATGCGCCTTGGTGCCTTCAACTTCGCTGTCCACGCCTTCTTTGATGCGCTGCTCGACGGCGGCTTGCATTTGCTGCGCCTCTTGCATGGTGTCTTGCAGACGCACGATGCGCTGCTCCCACTTGGTCAGTTCGGCATAGCTGAGCACGGTGTCCTGGATGACCTGGTTGCGCTGGTCCTGCTTGCGCAGGGTGGCTCCGGCCTTCTCGGCCTTCGCCGCGGCCAGGATGTCGTGCATCTCGGAGTGCAGCAGCGGCGATTGCGCCGTCAGGTTAAACAACGATGGCGCGGCGCCTTCGAGGCTGAGAGGAAATCCGTAGGACCATCCCAGGCCGGCGCCAACCGTGACCTGGGGGATGAAATTGTTCTTCAGCTCGCGATAGCTGGCGAAAGCGCGCTGCTCGTCGGCGCTGGCGATCTGTGCTGTCGTTCCGTGCTGGAGGGCCAGCTCGACGGCGCGTCGCAGCGGGATGGGCTCGGCAAGGAGAGTCGTGGGTAGCAGGGAAGAAATCATCATCGCGAACAGGCAGCTTCGGAGATTGCGCCAGGGTTGGCTTGTCATTCTCATTGCGTCCTCTTGGAGTGGGCTGGGAATGATTGTATGAAGAAATGCGGGGGAACAGGGAGTCGAAATTGGTGTCATCGCGAACCCGTCGCGTTGCGAGCGCAGTCAACGGGCCTTGGTGGTCTCGTCAACGCTGCTGCCGCTTGATGCGTATCGTACGGTCCCTCCGGCTTCGCTGCGCTCAGCCGTTGGGATGACATCGTGGTTGAGGAGCGGTTAGAACGATTGAGTCCGGACCGGAACGCGACCTTCCCAGCATTCATCGTCTTTTCGTAAGCTAAAATCAGATCGGGGTTAGCTATCACCAAGCAACGGCCTGAGGCCAGCATGAAAATCGGTGTCCTCGCATTGCAGGGAGATTTCGACGCGCACCGGCGCCGGCTCGAAGAGCTGGGTGCTGAAGTTGTGTACGTTAAGAAACCGGAGCAACTTGACGAGGTCGCAGGATTGATTATCCCCGGCGGCGAGTCGGGAACGTTTCTCAAGCTGCTCGGCGACACCGGATTCGAGAAGTTGAAACAGTTCGTGCGCATGAAACCGACCTTCGGCACCTGCGCGGGCGCCATTTTGTTGGCGAAGGAAGTCGAGAACCCGCAGCAGACCGGCCTGGGTGCGCTCGACATCCGCATTCGCCGCAACGCCTACGGACGCCAGATCGACAGCTCGATCCGCGAAGGCAAATTTATTCACAACCACGACGAGTCGCCGCTGGAAATGGTCTTCATCCGCGCACCCAAGATCGAGCGTGTCGGCGCGGGCGTAGAAGTGATCGCCACCGAAGGCGCCGATCCAGTCGCGGTGAGGCAAGGAAGAGCCATGGCCGCCACGTTCCATCCCGAACTGTCGGACGACACGCGAGTCCATCAAGCCTTCCTGGACCTTTGTGAATAGAGAGGTGCGGATCGGTCACTCAGGCCCGACTACGGGACAAAACGGCTCACTCCGTGATGATGTGATCCGCCCATTCGACCAGCGAGACAAAAATTGCCGGGCTCCCGAACATTGCTGACCAATCCTTCAGGTCTGTTTCCGTGACCCCACGGGCCCGGGAACAAGCGCCTCAAGCAAACACTGGAATGTGTTTCGCCACGATTTGGTCCCGCAATTGGCTCAGCGGTGGCCAGCCCACAGGAAACACCGCGGCTATGGTCGCGCTTCGCATCAGATGGGTGGCCTCGCCAGTTAGAAAGATCTGCACCTCGTGCCCGGCATCCGACAGCGCCAAGCCATGGACGAATGGAAAGGAAGCGCGAGTGGGATCATCCGATCCCCATGCGCTCTTTAGCACGATTTTGAGTGTCTTATGCGGCGCTTTCGCTTGCCCCCGGGCAGAATGCCACGGGAGCAACCCCAGTCCGAGCAGCTGGGGGATTTTTGACAAAAGTTGTCGTCGAACCATCGTCACCCTCCGGTAAAGAAGTACTTAAGAGAAAGCTATAGATGTATATCGCTAACTCCGCCCCCGTGAAAGAAGAATCAAGATTGAGGCAAGGCGGCGATCGGGGCTCGAGATTGGATTAGCGTTTTCATTTTTTTGCTTGACAAGCCCGACGCGTAACGCTATGGTTACACATAATGCGTCACCGTTCGGTTACATATTCGGCAGAGGCCACCTTCCAGGCGCTCGCCGATCCTACGCGACGTGCCGTCCTCGACCTGCTGCGCCGCGGAGGTCAGCCCGCCGGCCAGATTGCCTCGGCCTTTCCCGTATCCCGGCCTGCGATTTCCAAGCACCTTCGCCTGTTGCGCCGGGCGCATCTGGTCCGTGAACAGCGACACGGGCGCCATCGCGTCTACCAGCTCAATCCTGAGCCGCTGCGCGCCATCGATTCGTGGCTGGAACAATACCGCAGTTTCTGGAGCGCCAGCCTCACCAGCTTGAAAGCTTTCGTCGAGGCCGAGCACGCGCGCGAGTCGGCCCTCCACCCGCAATCCAAAGCTTCCGAGCAAAGTTCTGTTCGAAAAACCAATTCCGGCTCGAACGCCAAACGAAAGGAATAGAGATATGAAGCGCTCCGCTCACCTCTTCATCGCAGTCTGCACGCTTTTTCTGACTACCCTGGCACTTGCCCAAACCGATGCGCAGAAATCCTTCACACAGCTCAAGTCATTGACGGGCGAATGGCAGGGGACTGCCAGCGACAATCATCCCGTCACAGTCAGCTTCCGCGAAACCGCCGGCGGGTCGGCATTGCTCAGCGAGATCCAGGGTCACGGTCCCGAGCAGATGATTTCCATGATTCACATGGACGGCCCAAACAAACTGATGCTTACACATTATTGCGGCGCAGGAAATCAGCCGCGCATGCAGGCGCTCAGCTCTCCCGACGGCAAAAGCGTTACGTTCAATTTCCTCGATGCTACGAATCTGGCCAGTCCTGACGCCGGGCACATGCAGAGCGTGACCATCGCCATGCTCGACGCTAATCACCACACCGAGGAATGGACGTTCAACGATCACGGCAACACGCACAAGATGGTGTTTGATCTTCGGCGGAAATAAACTCAGGCGTGCTGGGATTTCGAACGCGGTATCTGCCGCGAGAGGGACCTTACGTCAGCTTGGGAGTGGGAGTGCCGTGGAGAGGGAGGAGTAATGGTTTCCGCAGCATCGATGCACTTTTTGACTGCAATGCTGCTGCGCGAGCATCGTACGGTCCCTCCGAAAGCTTCGCTTTCGTCGGGATGACATCAGGAATCGGGATGACATCAGGAATAGGGACGAATTCAAGGAGCTTCGCATGGCCACGACTCGCATCACGCCCGATCAGGATGCAGTCATCAGTGAAATCGACATTGCCGCTCCGCCCGAGCGCGTGTTCCGTGCGCTGGTGGAGCGGGCACAGGCGGTGCAATGGGGATCGAACCCGCAGTTCCAGGTAATCGCCTGGGAAATGGATCCGCGGCCGGGTGGGAAGTGGCGCTTCGTCTCCCGCGAACTCACTGGGAAACATCCGCTCGGCAGCGAGTTCGAGCATCACGGCGAAGTTCTGGAGATCGATCCTCCCCGGCTGCTCGCGATCACCTGGATCGCAAGCTGGCACGCGGATCAGAACCACCGCACGGTAGTTCGCTGGGAATTGACCGCGACGGCCGACGGAACCCACGTCAAACTCACACACAGCGGACTCGCACAGATTCCAGGCGCATGCCAGGGATACAGCCAGGGCTGGCCCGGACTGCTGCAGTCGCTGCGGGCGCATTGCGAAAAATAATCGAGGAGAACACTCTATGGCAGCAACGATCGTTACACCCGATCAGGACGCAGTCGTCAGCGAAATTCAAATCGCGGCTCCACCGGATCGCGTCTTCCAAGCCCTAATCGACCCGAAGCAAGTGATGCAGTGGTGGACCAGCGACCAATGTCAGATCGACGCTTTCGCGATCGATCCCAAACGCGGCGGCCGTTGGGCTTATGACACCAAACCGTCTTCGCTGAAAATCAACGACGTGACCAAATTTCACTGCGAAGGCGAGGTTCTGGAATTCGATCCGCCGCGCCGCCTGTCGTATACCTGGATCGCGAATTGGCACGAGAACAAGTCGCAGCGCACCGTCGTTCTCTGGGAGCTAATCCCTGCGGGCGGCGGAACTCGCCTGAAAGTTACGCACAGCGGACTCGCCGATCTGCCCATCTCGCGCAAGGATTACAGCGGAGGGTGGCCGGGCGTGGTTCAACAACTCAAGAGCTTTGTGGAAAAGTAGTGGGTCGGACAGTCGTGTAAGTCGGACATGTCCGACGAAGACCAAACAGGTGGGTCGGACACTTGTGTCCGACCCAAAACATAGTCGTCATCCGGGTCCAGCACCCGTATCCCGCGCTATACTGGCCCTATGTCTGGGGTGCAGAAAACCTTTTATCTTGAAACCTTCGGCTGCCAAATGAACGTGCATGACTCGGAAAAAGTCATCGGCACGCTCGTTCAGGAAGGCTACCGTCAGGTGGAAACCGTCGAGCAGGCGGACCTGATCCTGTACAACACCTGCTCCATCCGCGACAAAGCGGAGCAAAAGGTTTTTCATCGTCTCGCCGACTACAAAAAATTGCAGGCGCAAGGCAAGAAGTTCGGGGTGCTCGGCTGCGTGGCGCAGCAGGAAGGCGAAAAGATTTTCGAGCGCGCCCCGCACGTCTCGATCGTCTGCGGCTCTGCCTCCTACCGCAGGCTTCCGGAAATGCTGATGCAGTTGGAAGCTCCGGTCGTGTGTGAGCAGTCCACTTCCCACATCTCGCAAAACCGGCGAGATGTGGGGCACCCCACAGGACACAGTGCTGCCCACCCAAGCCGCACAGAACGCGGCTTGAGTGGAGCACCCTCGCTCGTGGATATTTCTACGGACAAAGCTCGCAACTCGGGATCTGCAACTCGGGACTCGCAACTGGTTCGCATCACCGGCCTTGACGACCGCCAGACCGATGAATGTTTTGAAACCGAGTTTACCGCGCGCAGCAATCCGCATCGCGGATACATCACCATCATCGAAGGCTGCGACAAGTTCTGCGCCTACTGCGTCGTCCCTTTCACGCGCGGCAAAGAGCGCAGCCGCACCTCTGCCTCAGTACTCGCCGAAGCACGCCAGATAGCCGATCTCGGCTACAGCGAGATTCAGCTGCTCGGGCAGAACGTCAACTCCTATCACGATCCTTCTGGCAGGAAGTCTTTCGCCGAGTTGTTGGCGGCCGTCGGCGAAGTTCCAGGAATCCGCCGCGTGCGCTTCACCACTTCGCATCCGCGCGATTTCGGACGCGACATCGTCGATGCCATCGACGCCGTGCCCGCGCTTTGCGATCACGTGCATCTGCCCGTGCAGAGCGGATCCACCCGCATGCTCGACGCCATGCAGCGCCTCTATACGCGCGACCAATATCTCGAGCGCATCGCCTGGATCAAGTCTGCCAAGCGCGAGATCGCTATCACAACCGATGTCATCGTTGGCTTCCCCGGCGAAACCGAGGCTGACTTCGAACAGACCCTCGGCCTGCTCGATGAAGTCGGATACGATGGCGTCTTCTCGTTCAAGTACTCACCGCGCCCAAACACGCCGGCCCTTTCTCTCGACGACGCAATTCCTGACGCGGAGAAAGCTCGCCGCCTCGAAATTCTCATGGCGCGCCAGCGCAACATTCAGACCGCGCGCAACAACCAATACGTAGGCACGAGAAGGGAAGTGATGGTCGAGGGGAAAAATGAGTCCCGCCAGCAGTGGATCGGCCGCACCTCACAGAATAAAACCTTGAACTTCACCGCCTGCGAGCGGGCATCTCCCAAGGTGGGAAACTACGTCCAGGTTGAGGTGATCAGCAGTTTCCCCAACAGCTTGTTGGGTGAAATGGTGGTATAAGTAGGGAATTCGGAGGTCACGATGGAAGTCGAGATGACAATTCGCGGGCTGATGATGGACCCGGTCAGCAACATGCCCATCGTGATTCTGAAAGACGTCGGCAGCGACGCCGTGTTGCCCATCTGGGTGGGCGTTTATGAAGCGAATGCCATTGCGCTCGAAATGGAAAAGGTCAGCACGCCGCGGCCGATGACCCACGACCTGATCAAAAATGTTCTTACCGGACTCGAAACTCAAGTCCACAAAGTTGTCGTCACCGAATTGCGCGAGGATACTTTCTATGCTGTGATCTGGCTCGAGCGGGGCGGGGAAGTCATCAGCATCGATTCCCGTCCCTCCGATGCGCTGGCACTCGCTCTCCGCATGGATTGCCCCATCTTCGTCGATGAAGGCGTGCTCAAGACCTCCAAGCAGGCCGCCAATCTATCCGACCGGGTCACCGCCGATGAGCTACGCAAATGGCTGGAAGGCCTGAACGACGAAGACCTCGGCAAGTACAAGATGTGAATGGAATCGCACGCTGATGGACCGGGCAAGATTCGAACTTGCGTCTGCCGACGCCATCGGGGACAACGCCCGCTGTGTTGCATTACACCACCGGCCCCAAGCAATGGGCCGAATTATATACGCCGACCGATATAAGTTGTATTGACTGTTGAAACTCTGGTCACCGAGCCGCGTTAGGGCTTGGGATGATCCGCGGTGTAGGGATGGCAGCATGGTTTCTGCGCAGGCGTAAACTCCATCACTTCGACGCGAGTCCCATCTGGATCGTAGGCGTCCAGGCTGTCTTTCCCGTCGCGCCCGACTTCCGGTCCATCGAAAGTTTGCAAGCCATTGGAGCGAAGCTGGGTGGCCGCGGCATGAACGTCTTTGACGCCCAGTGAGAAGTGATTCTGCACTCCAAGCTCTTTATGGTCGGCGGTGGCAGGAATATTGAGCATGTATTCGATCCAATCGGGACCGTCGGGAACCTGCAGTTCATACCAGTCGATGTCGTTGTCTTTGAAGCCGCCGTACCAGTAGAGGCGAAAGCCCAGTAGATCGACGTAGAAACGATTCTCAGCCGCCCTGTCTTGAACCACGAAGCCCGCATGAATCAGGCGGCTGCTGATTTGCCTGGATGCAGGCCCGTATTCTGTTATGGCCGCTGGTCGTTGGACGAAGGCGAGTTGGTTGTCTTCCGGATCGTGGACTCGGAAGTATCGTGCGCCATCGGAACTTTTCTGAATGAATCCCGCCTGAATGCGGTGCGCCCGAAGAAATCGGCGCATCTGCTCAAGATTGTCGGTGGCGAAGGCGATCTCCGCGAGCCAATTTCGGAGCGAATTTTCTCTTTGCACGGGTGCTTTTCTGAGCAGCACTCGCTGGGTCGACGGGGCCACGAGAAAGCACACGTCCGGTCCGGTGTATTGCGGACACTTAGCGGTTAGTCCGAGATCTTCGGAATAGAACTTGCGCGATTTTTCGACATCGCTGACGTAAATTGTTACGTGATCGATGCCGGCGATGCGCGGGCGCTCTGCCTTCTTCTCAGGGCTGGACGCAAGCGTGGCCGAGTGCAGCACGATGCTGAGTGCAAGAGAAATAGCTGGACACTTCAGGCTGCGCGTGAATCTTAACCGGCCTGGCATGATGGCGCGATTATATCGCCAGCTCGCGAGAGGTGATCATCGCACTGAGACATTCGGCTCTTGCGGCTCGGACGCTCCTGTCCGACCTACCGGCACCATCCCGGCCTGCACTTAAACATTCCGGCTTCAACGCGGCGGCGTCATCCTGAACGGAGCCGTTCTTCAGGCGGAGTGAAAGGATCTGCCGTGAGGAGGGCCTGGCGCGCGAGCCAAGCCGAGCGTGATTGCGACCGGAGGGACGTGCGAGTATAAGAGCGGCGCTTTAGCGCTGCGTCAAACGGCAACCGACAGAATCGGGCCTGCGTTAGACTCCTCTGTGGTCAATATTCTGAAGAAACTTCGATGCCCCCAACCACTCCTCCACATGAGGGTCCTCGAGACCGATCGTCTGCGGCTGCGCCCCTTCGAGCAACTTGACCTGAACCACGTCGCCAAGTGGCACAACGACCTCGCCGCCGCCCGCGAATTCCTGGACTACTGCGCTCGCGAGTACCGCCAACGCGGCATCGGGCCATGGGCCATGGTGCTCAAACTATCGGATCAAATCGCTGGCCACTGCGGATTCCCCCACGTCGACTTCAAGCACCATATTGGCGAGGTCAACTACTACGTCGCCCTTCATCATCGCGGAAACCACCTCGCCACCGAGGCGTTGCGCGCGATACTTCGCTTTGGCTTCGCGGAACTGGGATTCCATCGCATTCAGGGCCGTTGCGAAACCGATAATGTTGCTTCCGAGCGCGTCCTCCAAAAGTCGAGAATGCGGTTCGAGAAGATCGTCCCCTCATCCGGAAACGGAGGATCGCTCAGCAGCAAGCTTTATTGCATTGATGATGGCGGCCACACCAGCCTTTCTTCATAGTATCTTCACGCTGCCTTAACGACGAAAACACCCTGCTCGAGAGATTGTCTTCGCAGCGGCCGAGGTTTCCCGTCCGGCAGGGAATTGGCTTGATTCCAACCAGTTTCAGGTGTCATCGCCGGCCTTGTAAATGGGTCGAAATCCGGTTAATATGCCGCCCCAACTTGGCCCAGTCGTTCAAGCGACTTATGAGGAGAATTGCAATGAACACTCGAACTGTCAGAATGATTTCTCGAGCAGTCGCGGCGGCAGGAATCATCGCCCTCTTCAGCTCGCTGGCTCTCAGCCAGCAGACGGTCAATTGGACCGACGGGGCCAAGACGCAGTTGTGGAGCACCAAAACCAACTGGGATGCCAACCTGGTTCCGGGCAGAGACTGCAGCGGTTGCAACGTCAACGTCCCGGACACCGGTACGGGTACAACCCCCACCCAGGACATCTCGCCGCTCACCCTGAACAATCTCGCGATTGCCGGCAACTCTACCGTCACCATGCCCGATAACGCGCTGCTCACATTGAACGGAACCAGCCTTCGCGGCTTTCTCTTCATGAACAACAGCGGCGGCGCAGCCAGCACGAATCTTCTGATCGACGGTGATGTCGTCTATACCGACAACATTTCGGGACTCTCGATGATGAACAACAGTCAGATCACTGGCGGTGGGATCCTCGACAACCAGGGCACCATCACCTACGGAAGAAACGTGGCCACATCTCACGCTGGCGGGATTGGCAATAGCGTGCTTACCGTGAAGAACTCCCAACTCACCAGCAGGATCATTTCCGGCGGCACTGGGTCCAATCTCATTCTCGAACCCAACGCCAGCTGGCTCAACGCCGGGTCGTTTGACGCGCAGGGCGGCGGCCTGATCACGATTGCTGGGGGGACCATCACTCAGCAGGCAACAGGGAACATCCTCGCCAACGGCGGGACCGTGAATTTGGGCGGCAGCGCCGGTAATCCGACCATCACGGGCGGGCAACTGCTGACCAGTGGCTCGAACGGAGGAACGATTCAGGCCTGCCCCGGCGCCACTCTCAGCAACCTGACCATCAATGGCATCTACAACGTGGTGTGCCCTCCAGGTTCCAGCAGCAGCACAACTCTTGTCGGCACGATCACCAACAACGGCCGCATTACCCTACTCAACAGCGACGCCAAAGGAGTGAGCAGTTCCACGCTTCTAGTCAATAGCGCTGTGACTCTCGCCGGCACTGGGAGTGTCTCTCTTCAGGCTGGCTTCAACGGTTTGATCACCGGCAGCGGCCCGCTCACTAATCAGCAGACCATTTCCGGCCCAGGCAAAATTAGCGTTGCCACGGTCACCAATCAAGGCAGCATTGGCGCGACATCGTTGAGCAGCAATTCCACGCTTACGCTTGAGCCAGGAAGCGGGGGCTTCACGAATTCCGGGACCCTGACCGCGTTCAGCACCGCGACGCTGGAGATCAGCGGCGGCAAGGTCACCAATACGGGCACGATCGGGGGAGGCACCTCCGCGGGAAAAGTGCTTCTCGACAACAACGTGACGGTTGCCGGGGGCACCATCACCGGACCAGCCACCGTTGAGGGAAAACTGGCCACCCTCGATGGCACGACTTCGACAGTGAACATCACGGGAAATGTCCTGGTCGGTGCGGGCGATAAGACCACGCTTAAGGGCACGATCAACATCTCCGGAGCAGGGAACATCGACGTGGTCGGCGGCACCTCTCTTAAAGCCGTCGTGCAGATTACCGGAACCACTCAACTGAATGGCACCGGTACGGTCGACCTGTCCAACGACACGCCCAACACTCAAGTGATCGGCAATGGCGTAGGCAGCAGCAAGCTGATCAATAACGTCAAGATCAACGGCAACGGCCAATTCCTGGGATTGAATTTTGTCAATGGCAAGGCTGGAACGGTCAGCACGTTTGACGCAGGTACGCCGATCACATTCGGCAGCACGACCTCGGTCACCAACAACGGGACCTTTATCGTCAATTTCAACCAAAAGATTCAACTCCTCGGCACGCTGACCAACTCCAACGCCACCACGCACACTCTTACGGGCGGCATTTGGATCGTGAATGACGCCGGTCAGCTTCAATTTCAGAATGCCGACATCGTCAACAACGCCGCCAATGTGACGCTCAATGGCGGCGAGATCACGAACCAGAACGGCCAGAACGCGTTCCTGAACTTCACCAATAATCTCAGCCCAGGGAAGTTCTCTGTCGGCAGCGGCCTGGACTTCACGACATCGGGCACGCTGAACAACGCTGGCGGAGTGGCGATTGGCTCCGGTAGCGTGCTGTCGATTGGGGGGACCAGCACCAACTACAACCAGACTTCCGGAACCACAACCGTGGACGGAACTCTTTCGATTCCGGCCGGCGGCGAAGTCAAGTTCACCGGTGGCACGTTGTTTGGCTCGGGCACCATCACAGGGAATGTGTTCGTCGGTAATCCCGCTGGCGGTGCTCCCGCAACCTTCGTGGTTGGTAACAGCCTGAAGAGTTCCTCGCTCTTTACCCTCGAAAAGGACTACACGCAGCAGCCGACTGGTGCGCTCGATATCCAGATCGGCGGGCTGACCGCGGGTTCGCAATACAGCGAGCTCAATGTGACTGGCAAGGTCACGCTGAACGGAGTTTTGAACCTGAAGATCGTAAACAACTTTCATCCGCAGGTCGGTCAGACGTTTACCGTGTTCAATGCACCCTCGGGCATTGGCGGAAAGTTCACGACGGTGAATGGAACGGCAATCAACTCCAGCTCGCACTTCAAAGTTTCGGTGAACCCGACTACGATCGTGGCCACGGTCGAGTCCGGACAGTAGGACGGGTGGGCGAAGTCATGGTGGGACACTCTTGTCCGACTTGGAGGGGAGCTACAGAGGCGGCTTGGGAGCCCGCCTACTACTTTACATAATACCTGTTATCGGACATTAAGTCAGGTTCCGGGTTGAGTAAATCAGTAATGTGCAGATGCAGAGATGACGATCAGGATGACCAGGGCCAGCAACTCCAGGCCAAAGCCTAACAAAATTCCCACGACCGGTTCCCGAGTC
>DASTCY010000071.1:0-9211 GCA_035710725.1 Candidatus Sulfotelmatobacter sp.
CATTCGCAGAACCTGAAATGGCTGCTCCCGGAGGAGAGTTTTGCGATCGCCATCTACTATTCCTTCCGGGTAGAGCTCACCGGATCGGAGATCGACCTCGAAAGCTCCGAGCCGGACACGACCTGCGCGATGATGCTTAATTGTCACCTTGAACTCTCGGTAGAAGCGCGTTCTTTGGCTGAACAGCCCTAGAAGAAGCTAATCATACGAGCCCGAATGCCCGCAAGGCTGGCCTTTATCGGCTAGGAATCCATTACTTCCAAGGAGACTACGAAGAATGACCCAGAAATGACCGGGAGTGAATTTACTTCATGACGCGGGAAGCGCTATTGACACCGGGCGACACACTGCCCGGCAGTCCACTCGCGCTGACGATTGGCGACGCTTGACTTAGTGATACAGCATGACGAACAAACTGGATGCGTTGGCCCTCGATCAACTGTTCAGAACAGCCCGCACGCGCAACGCGTGGACCGAACAGCCAGTTACCGAACAGCAGTTACGCGAGCTTTACGATCTAATGAAATTCGGGCCAACCTCGTCAAACTCCTGCCCGGCGCGTTTTGTATGGGTCCGGAGCGCCGAGGGTAAGAGCAGGCTTGCGGCGCATGCTGCGCCCAACAATGCTCCAAAAATACTGGCAGCGCCAGTCACAGTCATCGTCGGATACGATCTGGACTTCGCCGAACAATTGCCGAAGTTGTTTCCCGCGCGCGGCAAGGACATGCAGGCGATTTACTCCAATCCCGTCGTCGCGCAAACCACCGCTTTTCGCAACGGCAGCCTTCAAGGCGCCTATCTGATTGTGGCGGCGCGGGCGTTGGGACTGGATTGCGGTCCAATGTCCGGATTCAACAACGAAGCGGTGGATTCCGAATTCTTTGCCGATACACGCATCAAGTCCAATTTTATTTGCTCCATCGGGTACGGATCGAACGAAAACCTCTTCCCGCGCAACCCGAGACTGACGTTCGAGGAAGCAGGGCGCTTTGCCTGAAGGGGCGGCTAAATGAATAGCAGCAAAACGGCCCCAAAGGTTGAGCCAGCGCGTCATTGGATCAATGGCGAGTGGATTGCTTCCTCCACAGTCGCCAATTCCGTAAGTCCCTCCACCGGAGAGACCCTCGGGCAGTACTCGGCAGGCGGGCGAGCCGAGGCGGCGGCCGCAATCGTCGCAGCGCGAAATGCCTTTGACAATGGCACCTGGGCCTATGACCCGCAACTTCGTTCGCGTGCGCTTTTCGAACTGGCCGACAGACTCAATGAGCGGGCGGAAGCAATTGCCCTGACGATTAGCCGCGAGATGGGCAAGCCGTTGGGTGACGCGAAACTCGAAGCGACCTGGAGCCCGGCGACTCTTCGTTACAACGCAGGCACTGCGCTATCTCAAACAGGCACGTCAGCTGAGGTCGCGCCCGGCGTGTTCGCGACCGCCATGCGCGAGCCCATCGGCGTCGCCGGAATCATCGTGCCCTGGAATTCTCCTCTCGCGCTGCTGCTTCGCGCGTTGGGTCCGGCGTTGGCAGCAGGCTGCACAACGGCCATCAAACTCCCCGGTCAGACAGCGCTGGTCAATTCTCTCATCGCGGAAGCAGCCGCGGCGGCCGGGAGTTTGCCGAAGGGCGTGGTGAACATCTTCACGGAAGCTGGAAACGAGGGCGCGCCGTTGCTGGTGGAATCGCCCGACGTCGACGTTATCAACTACACCGGCAGCACCAAGGTCGGCCGGCAGGTCGCCGAAAAAGGCGCACAGACGCTGAAGAGGATTTGTCTGGAATTGGGCGGGAAAACACCGCTGATCGTTTTTGAGGACGCGGACATTGAGGCTTTCGCGCCCCTCGTCGTGACAGCGCTCACAAAGTTCAATGGCGAATTCTGCATGACGGGCTCGCGAGTGCTCGTACAGCGGAGCGTCGCGGACGCGTGGCGGGAACGAATCGCGTCCCTTCTGGAGAAGGTCGTGGTCGGGCGAGCTGATGACCCGGAAACTCAGATGGGTCCTCTAATCGATAAAGCCAATGTCGCGCGAATCGATCGCATTGTCGAAGATGCAAAACGATATGCGCGGATCATCGTTCGTGGCGGCCCCATCGTGGATGGCCCTCTCGCGGCCGGTGCATTTTATCGCCCCGCCATGCTGGAGACGGAAGCGCTGAATGTTCCTTTGGTTCAAGACGAGATATTCGGCCCCGTGCTGAGTTTCGAGACTTTTGCGACGGAGGAGGAGGCGATCACACGTGCGAATGCGACCGTCTTTGGCTTGGCCGCAGCGCTCTTCACCAAAGATTTCGATCGCGCACACAGGGTCGCCCGCGCCATAAAAGCCGGCACCGTTTGGACCAATACATGGGCGACTCTCAGCGATGCTTTTGAAGAGGGCGGCTTTAAGTACAGCGGCATCGGACGCGCGCGGGGTCTTCGCGCCATGGAGGAATTTCAGGAAGTGAAAACGCAATTTCGTGCCGTAAGGGCCTTGGGTGGAGCATCGCCGCACGCAGGCGCCCTGGCACCGTAGCATTTACAGGAGAGATTGGAGCTCCCTGCCGAATCATCTCTCCGAGTCGATCGCCGATAGGAAGGGATGCACAATGTCGCCAGTCATTCAGCAGTCCGGCCGTTTTGCCGCGATTACCGGCGCAGGCAGCGGGCTCGGGCGAGATATAGCGCTGGGTCTCGCTGCAAAGGGTTACCGCGTCTTTGGAACTGCCATCGCACCGGAGGAAATCTCTGACCTCGAACGAGCCTCTGGCGGCGCGGTGACATTGACAAGCTGCGATATCACCGACGAGGCAGCGGTCAAGCGCTGGGCTCACACCGTAAGCGCGCAGACTGATGGCGTCCTCCATCTTCTGATCAGTAACGCCGGAATCCTGACTCCCGGACCGATTGAGGCGCTGCCGCTCGACTCCATCAAGCGCGAATTCAACGTGAACGTGTTCGGCGCGCTGTCCGTGGTGAACGCATTCCTTCCGGACTTGAGGAAGGCGCGCGGCCGCATTGTGCAGGTCAGCACCTGGACAGCGCACCTGCCACTTCCCTTCAACGGTCCATCAGGCGCTTCAAAGGCGGCCATGGAGGTTTTCGCGACCGTCTATCGCCAGGAACTGAAGCGCTTCGGCGTCGAGGTCGTCGTCGCGGTCGCCGGAAATATGAAAACCGGTGGGCCAGCCAAGACCGCCGCCGCGCTCGCGCGCACTACGGAGAGAATGACGCCGCAAGAGCGTGACCTTTACGGACAGGCGTTCGCCGCCTTCACTGACAAGCTGAACAGCATGCAAGGCAACGGGCTCGCCTCAGTCGATGCCGCCGAGCGTGTGATCGAGATCGCCGAGCAGAACCCCGCACCGCGTCTCGCTCCGGTCGGCGAGGATGCAGATGAGATTCTCCGCCTCGTGAGAGAAAAATCCGATGATGAACAAGATGCTTTTCGTGTGCAAATCGCCGGGTGAGATGAACCCAACCGCAACTCAACCTGCGCTGACGGGAGAAAATCATGATCGAACTCATTGATGGCGCTGACAGCCGTGCCGTCCGCAATAAGAACAATGTCCTCACGCTCTACGACCTGATGATCAATCAGAAACGGTCCGAAGAGGCGACAGCTAAGTTTGTGAGTCCGTCCTACATCCAGCACAACCCGCTGATCCCGGACGGATCCGTCGCGCTTGGACAGTTCTTCGCTAAGGTCACGCGCGAGCGAGCCCGTGCGCGCGTCGTCGTTCACAAGATCATTGCCGTCGGCGACTACGTGTGGGTGCATCTGAACTTCCTCAACCTGTTCAACGATGATCCCGGCGACACCGGCATTGCCGGCGTCGATATCTATCGCATGGACGCTGACGGGAAAGCCGTCGAGCACTGGGATACGTTGCAACTCGTGGGCACGCCGCAGAACTCCGCTCCGATCATCGCGCCGAATATTCCGCGCGCGAACGCCAACGGCATGTTCTGACCGCAACGCGGGCGAGGCCAAGCAACTTGGTTCGCCACGGGAAAAAAATCGAAGGAGGATCTATCACATGCCGAATAATTTGACCGCTGTGCTTCAACAGCTGTTGCAGAACACAACGAACCTGAAAGTGCTCAGAGAACTGATGACGCCGGACGCATTATATGTTTCGTTGACCTTCAACAACCCCGAGCTCAAGAAAATCGAGCCCTGGGCCGGCACTCACAAGGGGCCTGAGGAGCTCCCGAAGGTTTTTGCGGGCATCCAGAGCTTCTGGAAGACACTCGACTTCAAGGTTACTGACACTCTCGAGCAGGGTAACCGCGTGGCCTTCTTCGGCTCGTTTACCTACAAATCCAACGTGACCGGGAAGGAAATCACGTCTCCTTTCAGCCTTTTGGCGCGTTTCGAAGGGGACAAGGTTGCTTTCCTCCAGTTTCAAGAGGACAGCTACGGCACCGCTGGCTCATTCAAAACAGGCGGCGCCACGCGCTTCCACAGCGATCCTGCGGGAAAAGAGGTCGAGATCTGACATGAACAATGACAATGTGGCCGCTGTCCGCAACGCCTATGCGGTTGCCGAACGGAAAGATCTGGAGGGCTGGATCAAATTGTTCACGCCTGATGGAGTGTTCACCGACAATTCGGTGGGCGTGACCTACCGTGGTCGCTCCCTCGCCGACCCGGTTCGCAATTACGGGACGGCGTTTTCCAACATGCACCGCGAGCTATATCGGATCTATTCCGATGGCAACGTTGTCGTGGTGCAACTGGCTCTGCAGGGCACCCATAATGGCACGCTGCAGCTTCCCTTTGGTGGGCTGGCTGCCACGGGTAAGAAAATGGACGCCCCGTGCTGTGACGTGTTCGAACTCGTAGACGGCAAGATCAAACGCTTCGACTGCTATCCAGAGGGGTCGATCATTCTTGCTCAGCTAGGGGTCTTGAACAACCTGGACGCCGCTTTGAGCCATTGAGAATCGAATCAAATGCACCATTCTAGGGAACGTTTCAATGTTGTCATGCTGGGGCACTGTCTGCTCATTGCTGGGCTGTGGCTGTTTGTCGCGGGTGTGGTGAACGCACAGACACCCGAGCCCTCGCCGGTAGATGCTCCACAGCCGGGCGTGAGGCCTCCGCTTAATCCATTTCCGAGATTTCAAGACTGGAGCTTTTTGCGCGACGCCTCTCTGCGAGTCGATCCTTTCGACCGATTGAAGTTCATTCCGCTGAACGGCTCGGAAACGAACTATCTGACCTTCAGCCTGGAGAATCGAACCGAATTTCAGTATCTCCAGAACAACGCTTGGGGCGCCGGACCGCAAGATCTCACAGGTTACGTTTTTGAACGAGTGATGCCCAGCGTTGATCTACATCTGGGAGATCACGCCCGCATTTTTGTGACGATAGCCTTTGACGACGTGGGTGGCAAGAAAGCTGGCCCTCGGCCAGTCATCGACAAGGATCTTGCCGATGGACATGAAGGTTTCGTCGAGTTCGGCGGCAATCTTCACGATCGACACCCCGGCTGGGATGTCCTCGTGGGACGTCAGGAGGTCTCACTCGGAACAGGGCGTCTTCTCGATGACAACGAGGGCGTGAACGTAAGAAGCGCTTTCGATGGCGTGCGCATCGGGTATGACAAACCGAAGGGACGTATCGATCTACTCGCCGTCAAGCCGGTGGAAACCAACCTCGGCGCGTGGGACGACATACCCAACCCTGCGATCACTCTGTGGGGAGTGTATGCCTCGAATGTGCGCTGGACTTCGCAGTTCATGTCGGACGTCTATTTCCTTGATTACGACGCGAAGTCGGCGTCGTACCAAAACCAGACTGCGCGCGAACAGCGGCGCACGATTGGAGCGCGATACTTCAATCGACCGCCCAACGAGCCACCCACGGCAGGTTTTGACTATAACGTTGAGACCGGGTTCCAGTGGGGCTCATTCGGGAATCGCTCGATCCGCGCTTGGGGTGCTGGAGCGAATATTGGCTGGACGCTTCCCGGGCCCGTGTGGCGCGCGCATTTCGGGTTTCAGGCAGATGCCCTGAGCGGAGACGGCGGCCAATCGAATACGCTGGGAACGCTCAACGTAATGTTCCCGCGAGGAGCTTACTTCGGGCCAAAGTTTGCATTCATCGGGCCGGCAAACTTGTTGGATCTCCAACCTCAGTTTGTCTTCCATCCTCTTCAGAATGTAACCGGAACATTCGAGTGGATCTGGTTCTGGCGCGAGAGCACGAAAGATGCGCTTTATACTTTCGGAAACGTGCCACTGCGGCCGGCGAATCTCAGCAGTGCACGCTACATCGGGAGTCAACCGAATCTGGAGATTCGTTGGGCGATCAGCGAACATTTCCTGGCCGCATTCAATGTCGCCGGCTTCATTGCGGGGACGTTCCTGCAGCAGTCTCCTCCGTCCAAACAAATCCTGTTCCTCAACCTCGGGCTTACCTATCGCTTTTGAAGGGATCGGAACTCTCTAACGCGGCATTCGTCTTCTAGCTATACGAACCCGCTCAGGGGGGCCGCGTGGAATAAGAAATTCACACTTAGACGAATTTCGAGCGAGTAATTCGGTTAAGCACGCGGCTTCAGAGTGTTCTGAGAGAAGTGGAAAACTATCGGTCCCGCATTCGCGAGCGCTTCTTGCGCCGTTTTTCCTGCGAGGTTCGCATTCCTGCCTGCAGCATCATTCACACGGTGCTCGATCGCCACGGCTTCGTGGAATGCCGCGGTCGGGTGCGCCGCCGCGCACTCAACTATGTACCAAAGGAGTCGCAAACTCCTTGTCTCTACCCGCCTCGCATCGCATACTACGTTCGAATCGCGCTTCAATAGATCTCTACTCGGCGCAGGCGCAAGCACTGGCAGTCTCGCGCGCACCGCTCGATCGGACGGCCCATGAGCACCGTCACAGCCCTACTCATCGCCCTCGGAATCATTTCCGGCATATTCATCGTCGTCTGGGCCATCTATCTCCGCGGCACGCTCGCGGCCTCGAATCGCGATCACGTCAATCCCGCGCTCGGTCCCCAGATCGGCGTCGGCTTCTTCGCCAATTTCATGGATACGCTCGGCGTCGGCTCGTTCGCCATCACCAGCTCGATCTACAAATTGCTCAACGCCATTCCCGACGACCTCATCCCCGGCACCATGAACGTCGGCCACGCGCTTCCCACCGTCACCGAAGCCTTCATCTTCCTGATTCTTCTTGGCGGCACCGTCGATCCCCGCACTCTCGCCGCGATGATCGCCGCCGCTGTCCTCGGCGCATATTTCGGCGCGGGCATCGTCAGCGGCTGGCCAAAGCGCAAAATCCAGATCGGACTCGGCATCGCCCTGATCGCCGCCGCAATTCTCATGCTCGGCTCAGTCTTGAAATTTATTCCCATCGGCGGCGACGCCAATGGACTCACCGGCACAAAGTTTTTCATCGCCGTTGCCGCGAATTTTTTCTTTGGCGCGATTCAACAGCTCGGCGTCGGCCTCTACGCGCCCTGCATGATTCTGATTTACTTGCTCGGAATGAATCAGCGCGCGGCGTTTCCCATCATGATGGGCTCGTGCGCTTTTCTCATGCCCGTGGGCGGCTACAAATTCATCAAAGCACGCCGCTATAGCCCCAAGGCCGCGCTCGGCCTCACGCTCGGCGGCATTCCCGCCGTCTTTCTAGCTGCCTTCATCGTCAAATCGCTTCCGCTCACTTACGTGAAATGGCTCGTCGTCTTCGTTGTGCTCTACACCGCTATCATGCTGCTCCGCTCCGCCATGACGGAATCCGCCGCCGAAGCCGCCGCCCGCTCCCGCGCCCCCAACGCCAATCCCGCCGACTAATTCAAGCGGCTCGCTTCTCGACGCAGGACTCTTTCAACCACGCGCACGCGCTAGTGCTAATATTCGACGACCTTGCGCGTCGCGAGGCGCGGTTGCGGCCACCCTCCCTGCCGCTTCGCGAAGCCTACAAACGCGAAGACGACTTCAAACGCACTCGGAGGATCAGATGGCTACGCCTGTTCGTGGAGATGACAACGGTATCGGCTACGGAGTCTTGGGCACTTCTATTCCAGCAGTCGGCGTGAAGGGCGAAGGCGGACAGCCCCCAATCAACGTGCACCGCATCGGCGGAACGGATCCCGCTTCCGGCGTGTACGGCATCCACAACGGCGATGGATACGGCGTGTACGGCTCGAGCGCCGGCGGCGTCGGCGTTCACGGATCATCATCGAGCAGCGCTCACCCAAGCGTCGAAGGTCAGCATTCGGGCGGCGGCGCCGGCGTCGCAGGAAGCAGCACCTCCGGCGCAGGAGTCTCAGGGAAAAGTCAGAGTGGGCAAGGCGTTGCCGGAGATTGTCCCAATGGTTCCGGTGTCTCGGGCGGGAGCAATCAAGGCATCGGAGTTTGGGGTACGAGCGACAATCCGGCGCTCGGGAGCATTTGGGGCGATTCGCAAGTGAATACCGGCGCCGGTGTCGTGGGAAATAGCACGAATGGATACGCGATCTGGGGGCAGAGCACGACCGACGCGAGCAGGCTCGAAGGCGGAGGCCCTTATGCCAATGTCGGCGTGTTTGGCCTTGCAGATCGAGGAAATGGAGTGTTGGGACAGGCTGACATCGGTGCCGCGGTCGCAGGAATCGCCACGGATCCGAAGGGCTTTGCCGGATATTTTAGCGGCAACGTACTGGTGACGGGTTTTCTATCGAAAGGCGGCTCCAATTTTCAGATTGATCACCCACTTGATCCCGCAAACAAATATTTGAATCATGCCGCAGTCGAATCCTCTGAGATGAAGAACTTTTACGACGGCATCGCAAAGCTCGATCGCAAAGGCCAAGCCATAGTCCGGCTACCGAAATGGTTTGCCGCCGCAAACCGCGATCTTCGTTATCAGCTCACCCCCACTGGTGCCGCCGCTCCGGAACTGCACATCGCATCCGCGTTTCGGCAGGGCAGCTTCCGCATCGCTGGCGGCCGCCCAGGACGGAGTGTCTGCTGGCAGGTCACGGGCGTTCGTAATGACAAATGGGCCCGGAAGAATAGCCTCGTCGTCGAAGCTCCGAAGGCGCCGCATCACCGCGGCAAATTTCTCCACCCGAATTTGCACGGCAAAAAGAAGGAAGACGCAATCGCTTATATCGCAATTACAAAGCCGCGCAGAGCGAACCGCTCCACTTAAAGCTTTCACTCCATTTGGATCGGCGAGTGGACCACGATTGACAAGGTTTGGAGTGACTCACGTTCGTTGCAGCAGCGAG
>DASTCY010000072.1:0-260529 GCA_035710725.1 Candidatus Sulfotelmatobacter sp.
CCTCAGCGATGCACGACGAAAAATCGAAACTTGGCGGCTCGATTACAACCAGCAACGTCCGCACAGCTCGTTGGACTATTTGCCGCCCACAGAGTTTGCCAGGAAAGCAGCGGAGATGACGGCATGAGGAAAGCTAGTACAAGGATGCCAGAGCAGGGGACTCAAACGCCGTCCCCTGCTCCGGACCTCATCCCCGCTGAAACCGAAAATCAACCGAGAACTCACATTGCGATTGGTACAGCAAACGGGGGCACTTCAGGTGCAACTCCTAAACGCTTAACATTAATCTCTTGTCCTTGCAAAACCCAGGGAAGAGGGTGCCTTCGAAGCCAGAGATGAGCAAAAGCAGCAGACGCTACAACAATGATCGTACCAACATACGTCGTGATTGGATCTACTAAGGCCAGAGCATTACGAGCTGCACTCAGAAAACTTCCCAGTGTCAGACAACCGACTGACACATAGGCAATACCGGTGATAACCCTCTGATACCAGAACGGTTTCAAGACATTAACGTTTCCGGACATGCCTGACCGACTGAACAAAAAAAGGAGAGTTAACTCTCCCCAATATGTACTTGCCTCTCTTTACCACAGGTCCCATGCTAATACAACAACGATTAGCAGTGATAGCACAACTGCGGACAATCCTGCCGCAGCCGTTGGACGCAGTGGCTGCATCATGGCAGCTACAGCCGAAAGAACAATCGCGGAAACAAAGGTGATCACTCCGATCGCAAACTGCTTTGGTCGGCGAACATGTTGCATAACATACACTCTCGTATGGCTAACTAGATGATAAATGGCGTCCATATAATTGCAAGTCGATCCCCAATCACAACATCTACGACACGACTATTCATCACCGCTAGCGCGAATAGCGTTGTAGGGGGCTCCGTCGCGCTTCTTCGACAAAGCCCAGAAGACTTGCTCCGTATGCTCCGAGCCACATTCTCCATACTATTTTGTAAAGGAAACGAAGCAGCATAATTAGTCCCCCCACCAACATTCCAGTGAGAAGTACCAACGATACAATAGTGGACATCCAACCATCGTCGTGTATTCCTTGACGGACCGTGGTCATTGACCACATTGCTCCGTACCCATGAATGAACCTAGCAATGAACTTCACGACTACCCAGGTGACCACTCCGAACCATGCCGCCTTAAATATCTTCAAACGCTGGCCCCATATCCGCGATATCATTCGCGGATATGATTCAGTGCATAGTTGCGGTGGCCAGTTGTTGCACAGCCCGCCCCCATGAACAATTGGCGGGGAACGTTTTGCCACTGTGATTCCGTTTGAAATCAAAGTCGCGACTTTTGGATCTCCCCAATAATTTGGGTGATTCTTGAGAAGCTGTGAAGTACTCAAGTCGATAATGTCTTCATTTGTACTTCCGAGACGCGCTCCTATGATATCTAGTGGCCGATAGACATTCACCCAAGCGAAACCGGAAATATTCTCTCTAAGAGCCCTACTGATCGTCTCAACGGGAGCATACACCCCAGGAAAGAATGGGTGGAATAAACGTCGAAGTGGCGAGCCCATCGTGACGACATCCACTTGTTTAAGCCCGGAAAAGATTGAGCTGCACTCCAACATGCAGTCAACTGCAATGACTGAACCTAGACTGTGCGCCAAAATAATCAAATGGTCGCATCCGGAAGCGGTCTCGTGCAGCTTCTGCGTGAGTAATTGTTTGAGCTTTGCCCTATACGTAGGGATGCCAGCATACCTTGCCACGTCTGAGAGAACCTTCAATACGGGACGGACCCACTTCAATACAATCCACGTGACAACAACAATCGCTCCAATAGAGGCAAGTCTTATGATCATGTAGGTCAACAGCATCAACCAACCATTAGTGGTGTCATTCAGTTGTAACACACTAGCCGACACAATTATTATTGCGATGGCGATCAGTCCAAAGCCCACAAGAACTGCCGTGAAATGAAACAGAGGCCACAATATGGTTACGACTAAGCGTCTGGTGAGCGCCATGACCGCCTGCGTCGAGGGCGACAAAAGCATTGCAAAAAGGGACATTGCGAAGAGCACTGCAACTAGATACAGCAGGAATTGGCATGGCCATCTGTGCAAACCTTCCAGTAGGCAAAAGAGAAAGGATAATGATAAAGCGATTTGTCCGAGAGAAAAGATCCAATTGTGAAGGTGAAGAAACCAGTGAGGAATTCCGCAATATGACACAGTGTTTTGGAAAAAGCCGAGATTTGCAACATTCAACAGACCGTCACCCAGCTCCGCAAGAATGCCGAGATCCATCGCAAAGCCCTTAAATGGTCCACCAACCTCCCGGTCCCAATTGAAAGCGCTTACATCGGACTCAGCGACACCGTGCCTTTTTGCCAGCTCGCAAACCTCTGTAGTGATCTTTTCTTGATTAAAGTCACCAACGCCATGAACGATCAATAACTTTACGGTTCGTTGTTGCGAATCAATGACGCCGATGGAGTCTGTCTTCACGATGAGGCCTCAAGCAAATGACTTAATCAGGAATAAGCAGCAAAGCGGCTCGGAACCCTTTGACTAAGAGGTGCGGAGCTAACGTCCACTTTGTAGCGGATCGCAGCTGCCAGACGATTTTGCTTCTACTTGCTCCACAAATGTTTCAGCCCCCTCGCGGTCGACTAAAAGCACAGGCTTGTTGAAGTCCATCATCAGGACTCCGCGAAAGTTCTTCGTGACATGCAACTCTGGGAAAGTCATGCAGAGTTTAGGTGTACGTTCTGCTGAAAATAACTGTGCCGTAAATGAGCCGATCCCTTCGGCTGTGCCTTCAAGGCTTATGACAAAGCGTCCGATTGGAAGAATAGCGGCATCGTTGTGAGCAAATCTAAAAAAGTGTGAATTCTCAATTTGCGTGAGGATTTTGCCATCCCTCAGTCCGGTAAAAAGTCTGTTCGCATAGTTGAAGATATTGAAGCGAAGAGGGCCACACGTATTTGCAGTGATGTGATCGTTGGCAAACGGAGTTAAAGACAGTCTCGTGTCTCGCGTCAATGAAGCCATGGTTCCCCTCTGCAATATCTCCAAAACACTTCTCCTGACTATGTCACTGTTGGGAAGGGCAGCGTGCTCAACGTTCACGTACAGCTGGTCAAATTGACCTAAGCCTCGGGAGCTTTTTGAAGGAACGGTACCATCACCCGTCGGATCGTTGATCGGAAGAATGCAATTGTTGTGGGTATTTTCGCTCAACCCCTCCAGCGTGTTCTGCCCCGAGCCATTTATAGCGAACAGCCGCACCCCGGTGGATTTTGAGTTATTGAGCATTGTCCAGACGGCGTTTGCCCTGTCTAGGAGGTTTCGGCTCGACAGTTGGCTAAACGTGGAGGCATTCGTTATCACCTTGCCGTCGACTGTCACGAAATCAAAACGAGGTAAAAGCTCGTAGCTGGCGGGAAATGTATTGGACACAAAACTCCCTGTTTCAAAATTTAATCCGAACGCAACTGCGACGTAATCAGGATCGAGGGATTGCCAGCCAGATAGGATAGCGAAACTTTTTGGCGCTCCTAGTTGCGGAGTTCCGAGAAAGATCACTTTCTCTACGCGAGGATCACTCCAATATTTTGCGAGGTAGGTCCTTACTACCAACCCGCCCTGACTATGAGCAACGATATCGACTGTTTTGCCGCCATGCGTGCTCTCTTCAATCCTCTTTCTCAGTTGATCGGCAATGATCTCGTAGTCCAGCCGCCAGTCATAGGCAAACGGTACGACAGTGAAGTTCTTGAGAGTATTTAGAAGTTCGCCATAATAATCCGGGATCGGTTCTATGTAGCTACCTATTAGGAGACCGTCCGGCTTCGCCGAAGAACCGTTAGTTGTCGGGCTACCGCCATCGGTGCACCTGAGAGGAATGCGATTGGCGGGGGAGGTGCCATCGGGTGCAAGTGTCAAAGCAAGCAGGAAGTTGCTGCACCGTGAGGAGAGTAGCGTTGCTATATTCAGCCATAACAGCGAACCGTTATCAGCATTTCGGAGCACAGAGCCCATGATCCCTGGAATGACGATGACGGTTCTTGAAGTCGAAGAATCACTTGAGGCAATCGAGGGGGGGATTGTGAACAGCAAAATCGTGGCCAAGGTCAAAATACGAAAGTTCGAATTCGAGCGATACATGGCAGGAACTCCTTCGGGCGACATTCGTTGGCGTTGCCCAAGAATGCGCCCATGCAACTACCCGGACATTTGGAGTGGAGGTCGGCGAAGTAGAATCCCCCTCGGATCTGCGGATCAGGTCAACTCCGCAATCTTCCGTTCGCCGACAATCGAAGGTCAACATACGCTTCAAGGGCTTGGAAAGTCAACAGTTGCAAGTGCCAGCGATTCGAAGCGATTCCTACCGACGAACCTCGATGTGTATAGAGTTCTGCTAGATGCTCCAGGCAGAGCAAAGCGGGTCTGGGGATGCGCTGAAATCGGATTGAAAATCAAACGGATCAGGAGACGCAATGGACAAGACACTATGTTTGTGAGGCCGTGATTTCCCACTTATTGCTGGTAGATGGCACGGCGGTTCAGTCGCCTTAACCCGATTTGTGATAACGATGATGTATTTTCAAAGGCAAACAACGGCGCGGTTGCCCGGTGAGCAAGTTTGCCCGTCTTTCTTTCTTTGCTGATGCGCATAGGATTACTTCTTGAGTTGGACTCTCGTCCCAATAAATCTCTCGCGAAATTGTTGGATTCATTTCTTAAACATCTTTGGCGTCGGATCGCACCCCGCAAACGGCGACCTGTCAGTGAACTCAATGTCGGTTGGAAAGTGACCGATGGTGAGATCGAGCGAACCACACTCTCCGTTTCCCAAGTACGGCGGAAACAGCACATTGTGATCCTCGGAAAATCCGGAACCGGGAAGTCGTCGTTGTTGCGTTCCATGTGTGCACAAGACATCGCGTGTGGCCACGGGTTTATTTTTTTCGACCTCCACGGAGACGCGACACCCTTCATCTTGCGCAAGGTTGCGATCGAAGAGCGAAGAACCGGTTCCGATCTGAGCACGAGGCTCATCGTTATCGATCCCGCCGATCCGGATTGGTCGGTGGGAATCAACGTATTGCGGGGCCTCCAGAGCAATTCTGCGTTTGTACATATTGCCGAGTTTGCGGAATTGCTGAGGCGGCGGTGGCGGCTGGATTCACTCGGACCGCGAACCGATGAATTGTTACGGAACTCGCTCTACGTACTTTGGGAGAATGGTTTAACGCTGCTTGATGTAGGACCGTTACTGACGGAACGAGCGTTTCGCATCTCTTCCATGCAGAAGGTGCGGAATCCGGAAGTGCGGCGGTATTTCGAAAATCGTTATGAGGCAATGAGCGAGGGGATGCGGAGGGTCGCATCCGAACCCATTCTCAACAAGGTTTCCGCCTTTGTCACCGATCCTCATTTGAGACACATTGTGGGACAACCGAAGTCTACGTTTTCCTGGCACAAGGTGCTCGAATCCGGAATGTGGGTCGTTATCAATCTGCGCAAAGGCCGTCTCGGAGAAGAAGCTGTGACTCTCGGGAGCTTATTTTTGAGCATGATCAAGAATGCCCTCTTTTCCCGGCGTAACCTCGACCTCTTCACCCTCTATTGCGATGAGGTCCAAAATCTTGTGGCCTACGATTCCGGACTCGACACGATTCTCTCCGAGTCCCGCAAATTCGGTATTTCTGTAGTTTCAGCAAATCAGTTCTTGGATCAATATCCGCCAGCAATGCGGTCGGCCATGCTTGCGGTAGGCACGCAGGTTCTCTTTCAACTCGCGAATTCTGATGCGCAACAGATGGCCTCTGCGCTCGACGGGGGAAAGCCGCTTGCCGAACTGTTGAAAAATCTCCAGCACCGTCACGCAATCGTAAAGAGCGGATCTGACAGCTGGCAGGAGATTGTTGTGCCCCAGGTCAATGACCCTCCAATCGGATATGCAAATCTCTACGACCGCTGCCGCAAGCGGTGGGCTCGACCGCGAACCGAGATCGAAAAAGAAATCGCGAGCAAGCACGTAAATCCTATCGATGCCTGGAAATAAACCTAAGGGCTTCGTCCTGCAAGAGCGAGACAGACACATGCTGCAGGAATTGGCCATGATGCGGGTCATTGATCGCGAGCAAGCAAAGATCATAGGAAACTTCGGTTCCACGACGCGTGTGAACAAGCGTCTTCTTGCGCTCACGCGGGGCGGCCTCCTCAAGCGCTTCTTCATCGGCTCCGGAGGATGGAAGAAGAGTCTGTACTCGCTTTCTCCGGCAGGCGCACTTTTCCTCAAAACACCCTATCGCGGTTTGAGGACACGCTCGAACGACCTCATCGCGGTGAGCTCTAGTCTTGAGCACCAGCTTGGTATCAATGAGCTGTACTGCATAGTTAAATATCGCTACGCCGCAATCGACTCAGAAAAACTTATTCGCTGGGACAATGTGTATCACCCGATCGATTCCCAGCGCTCTCTGATACCTGACGCCTACATCGAGATTTTGGGACCGGAGCAGACGATTGCCGCATTTCTCGAACTCGACCTGGGCCACGAAAATCTTGTCGTGTGGAAGAAAAAGGTCGAGAAGTATCTTCGCTATGCCATTTCCGGCGAATTCGAACCCCGCATCCACCATCCGCAGTTCCGTGTGCTCGTAGTGGCTAATTCCGACACGCGGGTTGCTGCCTTGCGGCACGCAACAGCCGATATAACGGACAAGATTTTCTGGTTCACGACCATGGAGAGCATCAAGCATGATGGCTTCTGGGCTCCCATCTGGCTCCGTTCGACAAGAGAGGATAAACTGACGCCTCTCTGAGATGAGATATTGCTACAACTGCGGTCGGGTCACGATCGCAGAACCACTATTCTGCAATTTCTGTGGACGAAGCTATGACGTGAAACTCTGTCCGAAATTGCACGTGAATCCTCGGGGCACTCGCGTATGTTCGACGTGCGGCAGCAGCGAACTTTCGACGCCGCAACCTCGGGTGCCTCCCTGGGCAATACTTCTGCAATTTGTTTTTATAGTAATCGGACGACTGATCATTCTTCTCGCCGCAATTGGCGGGACAATCTTCCTGGTCAGGCGATATCTGTCCAGCAACGGTTACGCACCTTTATGGCTGATGGGCAGCGGTTTCGGATTCGGCGTGCTTTGGTGTGGATGGACTCAGTTGCCGTTCTATGCTCGTACGATGGTACATCGCTGGCTCCAAAAGCGGACGCCAATTTAAGGCGGACAATGCGGGACCGCAGCAGAATGTTCGCGAGTATTCAATCGTTAAGAAAACTTCTCGCGAGTACGAGAAACAATCACGTATTCCCTTTGTTTAAATGACTTTATGAAAAATAGATATTTTCTTTATAACTTGTTTATCTCTGTGGATAACGCTATCTTGTGTGCCCTCACTATGCTGCTATGGTTAAGGCAATACCGTGCCACGCATCGAGAATTACTCCTCAGATATTCTTTGGTTCAAAACCTCAGCCGCACAGAAAGTCGTCTGTCTTTTGATCGTGTCCCTAGTGTTCGGCCCGATCGCTCCAGCATTCGCGCAGACCGCCGATACTACTTCTGATGCGTCGGCTGCAAGTTCTGATAGCAGTCAAACGATTCCGGATATTCTATCGCCTTCTTCCGCTCCCGCAGGGGATATTACGACCCCTGGTGCGACGACTCCGAGCGTGACGACGGATACAGGTTCTCCCGCTCCAGCTCCCGCACCCGCGACTTCTCCCAGTGCCCCGACGGATACCGTCACTCCGTCACCTGGCGCATCCGCTCAATCGAACCCCAGCCCAAATACGCCATTACTCAGTCCAAGTGCCCAAACGGCTCCTGATATACAGCCTGTAACATATAACTCCTTCAGTCAGGATCGGGTGAAAATCGATAAAAACACCGGGGCTCTCAACACAACATACCCGATCGATATTCCGCCCGGACGAAACGGCCTCCAACCTAACGTCGACTTGGTTTATAACAGCCAAAACGTCCAACAGGGTAGCATTCTTGGCGAAGGTTGGTCTATTGGCATTCCATATATAGTACGCCTCAATACGAACGGCGTAGAAAATCTCTACAGCACAAGCACGCCGAATCGTTTCGCCTCTTCTCTCGACGGTGAGCTTGCGAGTACGACCGTTGCTGGGAATTATGTCGCAAGAACCGAGAACGGCACTTTCAATAAATATACGTTCGCAAGCTCGACTAATACTTGGACGGTAACGGACAAAAATGGAACGCAATATACTTTCGGTTCAACGACCAGCACCGAACAAAACGATCCCAACAATTCCTCGAACGTGTACAAGTGGATGGTAAAGCAGGTGGCCGATACGAGCAGCAATACGATTACATATTCATATTTCAAAGATAGCGGTCAGATCTACCCTTCAAGCACTGTTTACACCAACAATGGAACCTCGACGGGAATCTTCGAAGTCGATTTCTATAGGACATCCTCGACCCTCGACAATGCGACCTCTTCCGCGCCCGGATTTGCCGTTCACTCCAATTATCGGGTAAACGAAATCGATGCAAGCGTGAATGGAACTTGGGTCAGGAAATACGTTCTGGGATACGCAGGGGGAGATAACGGCTACAGCACTCTCTTGGGATCGATCGCCGAATCGGGACAGAACGCATCGGGAACGGTAGTGACGCTCGCGTCCTCAACATTTTCTTATCAGCTAGAAACTCCCGGCTGGGTAAGTTCGTCCACGTGGAATCCTCCTGCGCCTTTTGTAAATAACGCGGGATCTGATAATGGCTTGCGGACAGCGGATCTGAATGGCGACGGTTTAACCGACATTGTTTCAAGCAGTGCCGCATGGATAAACAGCGGCAGCGGCTGGGTAAGTTCTTCGACATGGAATTCTCCCACTGCTTTTGCGACCGGTGGCGTGGATAATGGCGTCCGAATCGTGGACGTAAATAATGATGGTTTGCCTGACATCATATCGAACAGCACGGCCTGGGTTAACAACGGCGCTGGGTGGACGAGCTCTTCCACGTGGAAAGCGCCAATGTCTTTCGTAAGCAGCAGCGTAAGCAATGGGACCATTGTTGCTGATGTAAATGGTGACGGTCTGCCGGATATCATTTCCGGCTTTACCGATGCAAGTGGCAGCGTCGCGTATGCCGCGTACACGAACACAGGAAAGGGCTGGGCAACGAGCACGATATGGCTTCCGCCGATCGCCTTTGTGGGAAGTGGCGGGCTCGACAATGGCGTAAGAATTGCCGATGTGAACGGCGACGGACTACTCGACATCGTTCAGGGCTATACCGACGCCTCAAGCACGGCTCATTACGCCGCATACATCAACAACGGTAATGGCTGGACCAGCGATTCTACGTGGAACCCTCCGGTACCATTCATGACGAACGGCGGATGGGACAATGGAGCGAGATTCGCCGACATAAACGGCGACGGCCTGCCGGACATTATCCAGGGGTATAACGACGTAGCGGGCGGCACCCATTATTCCGCCTACATCAATACCGGCCACGGCTGGGTTTTGGACTCTTCGTGGGATCCGCCCACCATTTTTGACTCGAATGGAGGATATGACCAAGGAGCGAGAGTTGCGCTTGTGGGCGGCAGCGGTCTTCCCGATATCGTCTCCGGTTATTCCGACTTCAACAACAATCCGCTATACGCCGCATGGGTCAACAACAATGCGAATCGCGCCGATTTGCTCACCGGGATCACCTATCCTCAAGGCGGCAATACAGCCATTCAATACAAATCTGCAAATGCGTTCCTCAACAGTTCGGGGACAACGGCAAACTACACCCCGTATCCCACATATGCCGTCTCCCAAATCACGAATAACGATGGGCTCGGGATAAGCTCCTCCTCGCAGTTGTCCTACCAGTATTCCGGCGGCACCTATTATTACAACGATCCATTCAACCATCAGCTTGCAGGATTCAATCTCGTAACCCAAACGGACTCTGCGAGCAATGTCACGAAGACTTTTTATCATACAGGTAATGGCATCGATTCGACCCACGGCGAGTTCGCCGATAATTTCTGGAAAATAGGCAAACCGTATCGGGTTGAGAATTATGACAATGCCGGTAATCTCTACAAAACCGTCATTACGAAGTGGAACAGCACGAGCACCGGCGGAACCGCTGCGTTCGTCTTTCCCGATCAAACGGTGGAATTGGACTATGACGGGCTCTCGACGCATAAGGATTCCGCCAAGTCTTACACGTGGAACAGCGTAACGGGCAACAAAACGCAGGAGGTCGCTTGGGGGCAAGTGAATGGCAACAATGACGGCACGTTTTCCGACGTGGCCACCAGCACGGACGAGTTCATTACTAATTATTCGTACGCTTCAAGCTCGAATTCAAACGTGATCGGGAAAGTCTCCGACGAATTCTTGCTGAATCAGAGCAGCACAAAAATACAAGAGTCGCAATTTCTCTACGACAATTTGGCGTCAAGCAGCATCAGTCTCGGCAACCTCACCCAACAACGCGACTGGAAGACCGGCACTACGTATGCCACGACGACGCAAAACGCCTATAACAGCTACGGCCTTGTAACCACAAAACTCGATGCCCGCAACAACACGACCACGTTCGCTTACGATACGTATAGTCTTTATCCAGCAACGACGACGAACGCATTGAGTCAGACAACCGGATACCAGTATGACTATTCGACAGGAAAACCGACGCAGACGGTAGATTCGAACAACCTCACGTTTCAAACCACATATGACGGCTTGGGCAGAATGCTCCAATTGAAACAGCCGGATCAAACAACGACATCAACCCTCGATCTCAAAACCGCCTACGTCTATACGGATACGATGGGTGCTGTAAGTGTTCATCAAACAGATTATCTCGATGCGAGTACGACAGTCGACACCTATGCCTATTACGATGGATTGAATCGGCTGATCCAGGCAAGAAAATCGGCGACTGATGCGGGGGTATATAAGGTAACGGACCGCGCTTATAACAGTGTCAATCTGTTGCAGAAGCAATCGTTGCCTTATTTTGCTGGCGCTTCGACGCGGTCGGTAGCAACGACGACGCCGGAATTGTTTGCCAACTACACATATGATCCGTTAGGACGTGTACTCACAACCGTAAATGCCGTTGGCACCGTTTCGAATGCGTATGCAAACTGGAAAACCACAACGACGGACGCAAACGGCAATCCAAAGGATACCGTCAACGATGCGTACGGAAATCTCATCCAGGTAGGAGAGCACAACGGAACGACTACATATACGACAACGTATTCCTACGATGGCCTGAAAGACCTTTTGAATCTCACGGATGCGAACGGCAACGTTCGCAACTTTGCCTACGATGGCTTAGGACGAGAGGTGTCTTCCACTGATTTGCATGTTGCAACAGATACCACATACGGAACTTGGACCTACACGTATGACGATGCAGGAAATCTGATCTCGCGCGTCGATCCGAAAAACCAAACCGTCAATTATACCTACGACAATCTGAATCGTATCCTCACGGAAGATTTCACTGGCGCAACGGGGACGGAAGTTTCATATACGTATGATTCTTGTACGAACGGTGTGGGTCGTCTCTGTTCCGCATCGAGTACGGATGCACTCGTAAGCAAAACTTACGATCCTTTGGGCAATGTGGCGAGCGATACGAAGACCATCGCAGGAACAGCGTATGTCACCTCATATACGTACGATCGACAAGGAGATCAGCTCACGATAACGAATCCCGACAATTCGGTAGTGCAATACACCTACGGCATCGGAGGCCTTGCCACGAATGTTCAAGAGAAAGAATCGGGCGGCAGTTTCAGCAATGTGGTTACGAGCATCGATTATTCTCCGATGGACAAGATTGCGACACAGACAGATGCGAACGGCGTTACAACCACGAATTACTACGATCCGACGAGACTCTATCGGCTCCATCATACGATTACTACCACCTCGGGCAGTGGTATGTCGCCGAGCGGTGGCGGAGGGGGGAAGCCACCGGCTGGCCCGCTTGGACCCGGCGGCGGTTCATCCACGTTTTCATGCACTCAAACGGAACAAAGTTACACCGTACCGGCTGGCGTGACGAAGTTGTATATCACGGCATACGGTGCTCAAGGCCTGAGTGGTGCTGCAGGTGGTGAGGCGACAGGGACGCTTACTGTGTCATCGGGAACAATCTATTACATCAACGTTGGATGTCAGAACGGATATAACGGCGGAGGCGGAGGCGGCGCTGATTACCGACAGTCGCATGCGGGCGGTAATGGCGGAGGCATGACCTGGATTTCCGCAGTTAGCGTCTTTGCTACGTCGACGGTGCTTATGGTTGCTGGCGGGGGAGGCGGCGATGGCGGCTATGGCGGTGGCGGTGCTGCCGCCGGTGGTGTTGGAGGAGGTACAAGTGGAGATGGTGGCGGCTATTCGGTCAGAGGAGGTGGAGGTAATCAAAACAACGGAGGTAACGGTGGCAGCGCTTCTAGCGGTGGCGCATATAACGGCACAGCCGGTAGCGCTGGCCAAGGCGGTTCTGGCGGAGACGGTTACTATATGGGCGGCGGCGGTGGAGGGGGCGGAGGCGGATTCTATGGCGGTGGCGGTGGAGGCGGGGGAGGTGTTCCTGGCGGTGGCGGCGGTGGGGGTTCGTCTTATATCGCAGTTACTCCGCTTCTTACAAGTACCGGCACTGTGTCCGGTATAAATTCAGGTGATGGTTCACTGATTATAACTCCCGTCTCACCTGTTTCACTAGAGGCGCAATACTATTTGGATGGCGTGACCTCTCTTCCCGCAGGAGGTGCCACGAGCCAAGGCGGAGTTGTGCTTGGGGCGAAGGTGGATTCCGGCAATGCTTCCGCGACTCTCCAGCTTCAGGTTGAAGTACAGCCTGCGGGGTTTGCATTTCTGAATGCGCCAAACGTGACAAGCAGCATCTCCGTCAACGCGGGAAGCGTGGCAACGACGACATTCTACGGTCCAAATGGCAGCTATCACTGGCAGGCGCGAGCGATCGACAATCAAAATAATCTTTCGTCTTGGACAATGTTCGGTTCGAGCGCGACTTCGACGGATTTTATTTTCAACAAGACATTTGTGGAGTCATACACCGGATCGGTGGGAAGTTTTACCACTGACCCGCATGCGTTGAGATTGGTTCTTACCGCCTCTGGTGCTCAAGGAAATAATGGTGGTGGTGCATATGGTGGTTCTGGTGCAAACGGAGGGCAGGCCTCAGGCACGTTAGCACTCACACCAGGAGCGACCTCTACCTTTTACTATTGGGTCGGACAAAAAGGCGGCGGGGCTAGCGGAGGAACCGGATGGTCGTCTGGTGGCAACGGAGGAGCAGGGGGCGACTTTACGTGGTTTTCGTCGCAGAATACTTTTGACACGGGACACGTAATCCTCGTTGGTGCCGGTGGCGGAGGTGGCGGAGGCGATGGATCAGGTTCGTCCTTGGGAGGCGGCGCAGCCGGTGGAGGCGGGGGGCTGAGTGGTGGAAGCGGGGGAAACGGCAATGGAGGTGATACTCCGCCTGGCGGCGGGGGTGGTTCGCAAACTGCGGGAGGTACTTCTACTGGTGGTACCGGTTGCATTGCGAATGGCAATTCCGGTGGTGCCGGTTCGGGAGGGACAGGGATTACAGCGGCGAACCCCAATGGTGTATCTGCGGGCGGTGGCGGTGGGGGCGGCAAAGGATACTATGGCGGCGCTGGAGCGGGCGCGATCAATAACTGCAATGTCGCTGCTGGCGGAGGAGGCGGGGGTGGAGGATCTTCTTTCGTTTCCTCGATCTTAACTGCAACGAGTACTTCGGGCGGAGCAAATTCTAACAATGGTTCTTTGGTCATCAACGAGGTGCTTGATCCTACGCCGACGATCGCTTCCGCAACCCAGTATTCTTATGACGGGATAAACAAGCTCAATCAGGGAAGCTCTACGGGCCAAAACTCCGTAGTTTTCAGTGCCCTGTTGAATTCCTGGATTTCACCAAGGGTTCAGCTCCAAATCGAGGTAGAACCGACAGGGACCGCATTCTCTAATATTCCTAATGCTACGAGCAGCGGCTGGGTTCTGCCGGGTAACGTTGCAACAGCCACGTTTAGCGGAACGAATGGCAGCTATCACTGGCAAGCTAGGGCAATCGATAATGCAAGCAACACATCGGCATGGCAGAGCGGTTTCTCGATTCCGAATCCGGGAGTCCCAACCTCGCTTGCCCAATACAAATCCGATGGCACCACGTCCCTGAGTCAGGGGAGCACCACGTTCGAGAGTACAGTGGTGCTGCACGCATTTATAAATTCATCTTCCTCGGACACCCTTCAACTTCAAGCGCAGGTTTCGACAAGCACTTCGTTTACGAACCCGCAGCTTGCGATAAGCAATCCGGTTACTCCAGGGCACTATGCAACTACAACCGTGTCCTACCTCGGCAACAATTCATACTATTGGCAGGTACGGACGCTCGACACGGTGACGAATGTAGCATCCGCATGGCAAGCGTTCGGCACCTCGACCGTGGATTTCATTATTGCCGCCACTTCATCGGCTAATTACTTCGAGATCTCTGACGGCTCAGTCAAAGGACTTTATCACCTCGAAAATGCGTCCGACTCGAGCGGCAATGGCAATGACCTTACCAACCATGGGTCGGTTGCCTTCAATTCGGGCATTTTGCATAATGCCGCAGATTTTGGAGCCAATAATAACAGTAAATACCTCACTGGCAACGGTCTCGGTATCAATGGCGGCTCCATTACGGTGAACGCCTGGTTCAATGTGACGACTGCCCCGACAGCGAAGGTGCAAATTGCTTCGGAATCCGACGCGACGAACAACGTTACGTACTATTTCATCACGTACGACGGTACTGGAGGCACTAAAACCATCAGTTGCGGCAGAGCAAAGCAAAATGTTGGAGAAGACGATGCTTCATGGAATCATGATTTCGGAACGGGATCCTGGCACATGGCGACCTGCACCTATGATGGGTCGAGCCTCTATTTGTACGCCGACGGCGTTCTTGAGGGGAGCGCATCCTCGACCGGGAACGGATCAAGCGGGGGCTACAGTTGCATCGGCATAGGCTCGGGAGCAAAATCTGGAACTGGTTGTGATGCACGCCTGTTCTCCGGCCTGGTCGATGAGACGGTGTTCACAAACAATGCGCTCTCGCCCTCGACGGTAACGGCACTCTACAACAACGGCGTCGGAAGAGAAATATGCGTGACTTCGGGATGCGGCAACTCGGGGGCTATGTCCTCGCCGTCTTCACTTGCGCAGTACAAAGCCGACGGCACAACCTCCTTGTCCCAGGGGAGTTCCACGACTGATAGCACCGTGGTGCTGCATGCATTGGTAAATTCTTCTTCATCAAATTACGTCCAGCTTCAAGTACAAGTTTCGACAAGCAGTTCGTTCACGAACCCGGTAATTGGCATCAGCGCCCCTGTTGCGCCGGGAAATTATGCAACGACGACTGTCTCGTACCTTGTGAACGGCTCATACTATTGGCAGGCGCGGACGGTTGATTTCGTAACCCAAGCGGCATCGGCTTGGAAGGCTTTCGGCACTTCCACTGTTGATTTCACCGTGACAACGAATACCACGTCGAGCAATTCCTATGTCGAAATATCGGACGGATCAGCCAAGGCCCTCTACCATCTCGAAGACACATCGGATTCGAGCGGCAATGGCCATACGCTCACGAATAATGCATCAACAACGTTCAATCCCGGCATCCTGCACAATGCGGCAGATTTTGGTGCGAACAACACGACTAAATACCTCAACGACGGAGGTCTTGGCATAAACGGCGGGTCTATCTCCGTCAACTCTTGGTTCAAGGTTACGACCGCACCGACCGGACAGGCGGAAATCGCAACCGAGTCCGATGCCACAAATAACGTGACGTACTATTTCCCGGTCTATGACGGGACGAGCGGAAAGAAGCTCATTTGCGGCAGGTCGAAGCAGAACGTGGGTGAGGACGATGCGACATACACCCATGATTTTGGAACGGGATCGTGGCATATGGCGACATGCGTCTACGACGGCTCAAGTATTTATTTGTACGCCGACAATGTGCTCCAAGCGAGTGCATCCTCGACCGGGAACGGCTCAAGCGGAGGCTACAGTTGCGATGGGATAGGGGCGGGCGCAAAGTCTGGAAGCGGCTGTGATGCCCGCCAATTCTCCGGACTCGTAGACGAGACCGTCTTCACGAACAGTGCGCTCTCGACATCAACGATCAATAATTTATGGAACAGTGGTTCGGGAAAAGAAGCATGTACGACTTCCGGGTGCGGAGTCGCCAGTACGACGACACCCATGGTCTCTTCCCTCTCTCAGTACAAATCCGATGGTTCAACGTCGTTAGGCGAGGGGAGCACCACGACCGAGAACGCAGTGGTCTTCAAAGCATTGCTGAATTCGTCTTCTTCGAATAGCCTCCAGCTCCAGGTGCAGATCTCAACGAGTACATCGTTTACAAATCCGATAAGCGGCGTGAGTGGCTCCGTAACTCCAGGAAATTATGCGACAACTTCGGTTTCGTATATGCCGAACGGTTCGTACTATTGGCGTGCGAGGGCATTCGATTCCGCATCGAGCACGGGGTCGGCAAGTTTGGTATATGACACTTCGACCGTTAATTTCGTGGTTTCGTCGACGGCACCCGCCACGTATCCATTCATAACACCCGGCACCTTGGGCCAATACAAATCAGACGGTGTGACATCACTCAGCCAAGGGAGTACCACAAGCGAGAACGCAGTGGTCCTCAAGGCGCTCCTCAACTCGTCCTCGTCTGCGGACAATCTTCTGCTTCAGATCCAGATTTCGACGAGCACCTCATTTACGAACACGTTGAGCGGAGTGAGCGCCGCCGTCGCACCGGGAAATTACGCGTCGGCTACCATCTCGAATATTCCCAATGCGTCGTACTACTGGCAAGCAAGGGCGGTCGACGCGGTGACGAATGCGGCTGCATCAGGGCAGGCATTCGGGACCTCGACTGTTGATTTCGTGGTCTCTTCCACCGCTTTCTCTGCTGCATCTGCGGATTTCGTCATCGCTGTCCCGCACATCAATTTCACGTTCCCGACGAGCGGAACGACAACGCCAAACTTCTCGAATTGGCAGCTCAAAGCAGATACCGTAACTTCGACGGACAGCTACAGCCTGCAAGTTGCATGGGACGATACCACGGGCGATCCGGTGCAAAGTTCTACGATCGCCGCAAGCGGAACGCAGCTTTTGAGCGGCGTTACTGTACCGAAGACTACGTTCAATGGAGATTACACGTGGGATGGCGTGCCCGTCACGATGAACGCGACGGCGACACTCCTGGACGGCGCAACAACAAGCGCGACATCTTCCGTCACGTTCACGGAACAAACCCAACGATCACCTTTGACGTGCGACTCAACCGACATCCAGTGCATTCAGTACACGTACGATGCAAACGGCAACATAACGCAAATTGTCACGAACGCCCAGGCGAATGGTTCAACCACAATCGATTATGCCTACGATTCCTTGAACCGCCTTACCGTGGCATCGTCCTCGAATATAAGCGGACAAATTTATCGGCAAACGTTTACCTATGACCCCGTTGGGAATATTTTGGCGGGTCCTCAAGGAACTTATAATTACAACGAAAACACCGCATCGAACTCCATGAATCCCGATGCGGTAACGAGTATCACGAATGGGAGCACGACCGCATTTACCTACGACAACAATGGCAATCTTACAAACGCTTCAAGCGGTACCTATGCGTGGAATTACAACAACTGGCTCACAAGCGTCACGAGCTCGACCGCCTCTTCAAGCTACGCCTACGATTACACCGGCGCACGCATAAAGATCATAAACGGCTCGTCGACAACGTATTATCCGGAAACAACGTACAGTGCAAATTCGACGACACGCACGAAACACATATTCGCAGCTGGCGTCCTTGTCGCGACCATTCAAAACACCACGAGCACGGTAACGCTCACGCCCTCGCTCATCCAGCAGGCGACGAGCACGGCAAGCTCCGGAACATCACTGCTCACAACGCTTGCCTCGACGCCCAAGGCGAGCAGCACGCTTGTAATCACGATCGGAAACGGCTCGACAGCTGCAACGGTATCTTCGATAAGCGGCGGCGGCGTCACGTGGGTCAAAGGGGGAACCTCGAAGACAAGCCGCGATTCGGAGATCTGGTATGGCTTGAATTCGAGCGGTTCGGGTACAAAAAACGTTACGACGACGCTAGCCTCTGCCTGCTCAGGTACTTGCATCATCAACATCTCCGAGTGGTCCGGCATCATGGCTGCAAGTGCTCTCGATGCTTCCTCGACTCGGACCGGTTCTGCGGTCACCAAAGTCGTATCGCCAACCTCCACGACGGCGTACGCGAACGATCTGATTGTTGCAACTGAACGCAACAGCACAAGTTCCGCTCTTACCGCCGGTCCCACATTTGCGTTTACTGCGCTCTCTACCGCGAGCTCTTCAAGCGGAAACTCGGCGTACGATGCTGTGACCACGACAGTTACCACCTCCACTTCGTGGACATTTACGACCGGCACAAACTTCGATTCCGTAATCGCCGCATTCGAGGCGGCAACGACCACCGCGACCTCAACAACCACGTATTACAGCTTCCCGGATTGGCTCGGGGGGACGAACGTGGTGACAGACGCGTCGAAGAGCGTTGTAGAGACACTGGACTATTACCCCTATGGGGCGATAAGGATCGACAACACGGCGGGGAGCTTTAGCGGGGAAGTTCGCAAATATGTGTCCACCGAGTTTGACAAATCGACTTCGCTTAATTACATGCAGGCTCGTTATCAGGATCCAAATCGAGGTCAGTTTTTGAGCGAGGATCCGATGTTTTGGAGTCGAAATCAGAATCTTTATGATCCGCAAAGTTTGAATTCATATAGCTATGCGAATGGGAATCCCATAACAAAATCAGATCCAACTGGGCAAAGTTGGCAGACGTTTGGTCAGGGGATCGCGAGTCCCTTCGTTTACGCTTACAATAATCCACTTCAGACAGCAGGATTTATAGGTGGAGCTATAGCCATCGGAGCAGTTGCGCCCGTTGCTCTTGCGGTAGGAGGTGCAGCACTAGGAGGATATGCGATAGGTACAGCATTAGGCAATGCTATTTATGCTCCAAACGCAGACACGAGAGATTATTATTTAGGACAGGGAGTTTCATTTACCGCATTTACTGCTGCGGGGATTCGGGGTGCTGGTACTGCAGCAGAAGCAGGTCCGTACTCCGTTTATACTGGTGCTGATGAAGCGGGAGACATTCGGTATGCGGGTATCACAAGGCGCGCTCCCGAAACCAGGTGGGCAGAGCATGCCAATGCAATTGGATCCGGGAGGGAGGGGCTTAACTATTCAACCGTTCAGTCAGGTTTATCACAGTCCGCCGCGCGGGGATATGAGCAGTCTTACATTAATACGTACGGTCTCCAAAGAAATGGCGGCCAGCTTGTAAACAGGATTAATTCTGTAAGCTCACAAAGCGGTGGTGGCGGAGGTGGCAGCATTTTTTCGGGATTGCAGTCGCTGATAAATGGACTTACGGCGCTGGTTGCACAGCTTACCACGGCGGTAAATAATTCTCGTAGCAGATGATCTATGTTTAATTTCTTGACCAAAAAATTTAAGGATATAAAAAGCTATCCCGATACGTGGTCGGTTAGCAAGGGAATGCGGGAAGGTAAGCCGATCTTTGTGCGTTTCAGGGAGGGGCTGAGGGAAGCTGTCGGGCATCCGGAATATCCGTTTCAAATTGGCATCGCCGTTCCGTTGTTGCATCCGACAGAGGATGGCCTGACAACAGATTCTGAAGCTCAGGAATTGGGGAAGATTGAAGATGCTCTTAACGAAAGGATAGTGAGAGGTGGGTCGGGTATTTTTGCGTTGACAATAACTTATAACGGGATGCGAGAGTTTGTCTTCTACGCTAAGGAATGGAAGCCCGAATCGTTTGAGCAAGAGGTAAAGTCCATCAATGCAGGTCCGCATAAACTTCAGTTTATGATGCAACGCGATTCGAAATGGGACACATTCAAACGCTTTGTGAAATAAGATAATCCGATTTCTCATACCTTAACTAATGACGCCATCCATCAACTGAGTCCAGGCCAAGCTGTTGATAACTCACCAAATGCCCAAAGTCCTCCAAAACAGCCAAATAAAACAAAATTCCTCCGAAGGCTTCGTTTGGCTCGCGTATCAACGCACCGGCTTCACAATTCTCGGAAATCTCTCAAAATCCCCAACGGGCTTGCACGGTTCTGCAAGGGGACCTCACGGCAACGCCTCCGCATCGCCCCAAAAAAGCGATGTGGGTACTGACGCCTCGGGAACCGTTGTGGAGACCCTGGACTATTACCCGTATGGGGCGGTGAGGGTTGATACGCAGAGCGGATCGTATACGGAAGTTAGAAAATATGTGGGAACCGAGTTTGACCAGGGGAGCGGATTAAATTACATGCAGGCACGTTATCAGGATCCAGCCAGAGGGCAATTCTTGAGCGAGGACCCGAGCTTCTTGGCGGTCGGCAATCCCAATCAAGTGCAGCAAAATACCGGAGAAGATCAGCAATCGTTCCTTGCAGACCCGCAGCAGATGAATTCGTATGGCTATGGAAAAGATAATCCGATTACACAGAAAGATCCGAATGGGAAGATCGCTTTTGTAGACGATGTTACACTTCTCGGCATCGGTGCTGTCGTGTTGGGCGGAGTAGCTCTATACAAGTACGAATCGAATGTCCTGCTCCGAAATGGCGGTCGGATACCAGAGGTGCATATTCCTTCACCGCCCACGGGAATTGAGGACATCCTGAAGAATATTAATCCTAATAATCTCGATCCATTGAAGAAATGGGGGCTTATCGGCACTGTGATACTAGGTACGGGATATACTATTTGGCAACAGTTCAAAGATGAAATAGCAGGGATACCATCTATTTTCTTTGGTAGTTCAGGGCCAAATAATACTTCTCTTCCGGTGCCGAATACCCAAACTCCAACGGGAGGCAGGCCGCAGCCGCCTAATACCGTACCACCGAATCGTCCGAACACTTCACCTGGTAGTTCTTCGGGATACTCCAGCCAACAACTTCAGAGCTTCCAGCAGCAGCTCAATGCTATTCGAGCTACGCTTAATCAGATAATTAATACTCTTACGAGCAAACACTAACTCACCACAACCTATGGATACACAATTAATATCAGGCGCGGTTTGTCTGATAGCGGCAGTTATAAGCTTTTCTTGGTGGAAGAGGTATCGCGACAGAGACCTTGTGTGGTTCTCTGCGATCGGCACATTCGTCTTTCTCACTGCATTAGTCAACCATTTGTTGAAGTATAGCTTCGGTATAACGTCTACACTCTTTCTTATCGTTAATTTAATGTTTGTGATACTGAATTGTATTTTATTTATATTACTGATTCGAATCGCGGCTAAAATGACAAAAAGAAAAGAATAATGTCCCCTGGCGCTGCTCGAAGAGGGATGTTTATGAGCGGGTTGACATGGCCGCTACCATCCATCATGGGGCGTTTGCAATCAACTTCTATTTCAGTTGTAAGCATGTGGTGTGTTGTTATCGTCGACCTATGGACAAGATGATTGCACTTAGTTGCGCAATAATCCTAGACAGACTCGTCAATATTTGGCCGTATGGCGAATTGCCAGAGTATGCGGACAATGTGTTTTCGGGAAGTAGTGAGGATTGGAAAGAGCCATGGATACGAGTGTTGTTCCAGATTGGTATTACATTTTCTGCTCTAGTGTTGATTGGCATGGCTTTCTCCTTTTGTTTTGGGACGATCCACATGCCTATAATGATGCAGGTCAGATTGAATGGCAGTTGCAACAATAATGTATTCCTCTGGAGCTTCATATCTGCGTCCACCGGTTTCCGATTCACAACAGTAATATGGCCTCGAATGCCGTGGATGCACCCGTGTCCGAGGGTCGTCGATGGCGGCTTTTTGGCCTTGTAAATCAAGGGCTTTTATCAATATTTTAGAGCTTTTTTATCGGGATTTTATCTCCATTAAGTTACAATGTGCCCGTTATCTTAGGGGTGTGTTTGTTGCCGCTTCCGGCAAATCCGCTCGTCTTTAAGGTCTGTCGGCAGGCGCTTAGTCTTTGAAGGCAAAGGTCGTACCCAGAATGGTGTCTGGCTTTTGGCTTCGATGGCTTCGCGCCGCTTGGAGAACTACTTAAGGACATATCGCAGAAGATCCGGCCTTACCCAAGGTGAGGTAGTTTTCCTGCTAGGCAGGAAAAACGGTGCACAGCTGTCACGATACGAAAAGCGCCACAGGTTACCGCCACTTCGAACAGCACTTGCGCTTGAAGCGATCTACAAGATTCCCTTGGCAAAACTGTTTGCGGGACTCCGCGAATCCGTAGTCGCTGAAATGTCGAAAAGACTGGAAAAGCTCGACGCTGAGTTTAAAGCGGACGGCGGTTCAAAAAGACAGCGACGTATCAATACCCGAAAGCACAGCTGGATCACCGAACACCATTCTTCTGAACTTTCTTCCGACACCTAAATTCCATGGAGGAGCTGGACCAGCAAAGAATCATTGCACTCGATCTGCGTCCGCGAAGTTTTGCCTTTGTCGTATTCGAGGACTCGCGGGAAGTTCTTGATTGGGGAGCAAGGAGCTTTCGAGGCGGAGTGAATATGGTTCGCATACCGCTTGGTCCAAAAGTCGCGAGGCTGCTCGACGAGTATGTGCCAGAGGTGCTTGTTCTTAAATATCCCCAGGTTAAAAAATTGAAGCAGATTACTCACACTGTTAGGAACACAGCCAAAATGTATAGAGTTCCCGTCCGCGTGATTTCTGCGAAGGCTCTACGTGAAACCTTCGCCGGTCAGAATCGCAATAAGCAAGAAATTGCGTCCACAGTCGCCACACGTTTTCCCGAACTCCTGTCAATTCTCCCGCCAAAGCGAAAGCCGTGGCAGAGCGAGGACTATCGCATGAGCATCTTCGATGCTGCAGCAGTTGGGATCGCATACTTCGCCTCGGAAAAAAGCATGGAAACAACCTCGACGAGTTGACCACAAAACCTTTCCAGCGGCCCCAGGGCCGAGTCCAAAGTGGCTCTATTTGCCCGCGATTAATCAGGGGCCGCTGGAAGGGCTTATCCCTTCTATTTAGTACATTGAAAAGGAGAATAAGTTATGGAAGGTCAACTTCTCGCCCACTGCGGGACGAATAAACTCACCCGTGAACAGTTAAGTGCCATACCGGCACCGGAAGCAACGGAAACATATCAACCGCTTGCCCACCACCTGATTGTTGGCGCATTGCTTGAGGCGCTTGCGTTTCGGCACATCTCCGTCGTTCGAGACGAGTATGCGGTCTCCGAAGACGGCATGAAGATGTTCGGGGTGTTGGACCTCGAAACGATGTTCGAGGGCTGCCGGTTTTCGATCGGTGTCCGCAACGCAAACGACAAGTCAATGCGCCTCGCGATGACGGTCGGTTATCGCGTGTTCGTCTGCGACAACATGGCGTTCCATGGCGACTTTACCCCGGTGCTTGCGAAGCACACGAAGCATTTCAGTCTGGTGGATGCGGTCTCGATCGGCGTGGATCGCATGCAGAGGAATTTCGAGCCGATGCAGCGCCATGTAGAGGCCTGGAGAGCAAGCCGTATTGAGGACGAACAGGCGAAGCTCGTCATTTACCGCGCCTTCGTTGAGGGGGAACTCGAAGCACCGAAGCACCTCGCGCGGCGAGTACACGAAATATATTTCAACCCGCCATTTCCGGAGTTCGCCCCACGAACTATGTGGAGCCTCTCGAACGCTTTTACCGGTGCTTTCAATCTGCTCGATCCAATCCCGCAATTCAGGGCGACAGCTAAACTCGCACCGTTTTTGGAAGGCATGCAGGCGCTCGCAGCCTGATCCAGTTCAGGGTGGAAGAGTTAGCCCCTCCCATCAGGGATAGAGAGTTTTCCACCCTGTTTGACTCCTTCTTGCTCTCTATCCCATTTTTTTACTTGCGGATAAGACTGAAAACAAGCGGATCGGCTTTTTTTTGTCCTCCATCTCGCCCCTCTTTGAGCTATGCGAGCAAGCAAGTCTTGTTGGATGACCTTCAGACCGCTCATTCTGTTGCGCCCTCCCCATAGCACAACTTTACCCGCAATGCATATTTATCGCGTATTTGTTACGAAATCAGGAACACATTTGGGCCGTTACGAGTTGAAGAGGTACTTGCCAGAGTTTCAAAAGTTGCTATGCTGAAAGCACACCCTATGCGAGGGCCAATACTATGTCACAAGATCACAAAGAAGTTTCAATCATCATCGATAAAAAAGAGCATAAGTCACCGGATCCTACGACTGGCCATGCACTGTATGATCTCGGCAAGGTTGATGCGCAGAAATATGATCTATTTCGAGAGACGCAGGGCAAAGGGGACGACGAGTTGATTGCTGATACCGAAACCCCGGTGAATTTGAAAGATGGCGATCATTTCTTCAGCTTAAAAAAGAAGCTCAATCCTGGCAGCGAATGCCACTGATACCTCAATCCGACGAAGATTACCTTAAAGATCGGGCTTTCGACTACCAGCTCAGGCAGGTTGGTAGCGAGGTGCATTTAATTATTCGCAACTGGCCGTTTCCCGAATCCTACTCCCCGAGAGCCGCCGACATTCTGATAAGAATTATGCCGGGATATCCGCTCAACCAGTTAGACATGTTCTGGACGAGCCCGGACGTTCGCTTGGCGAATGGTGCGTGGCCTCAGGCAGCAGAGGTCCATGAGAGTTATGAGGGCAGAATTTGGCAGCGCTGGTCTCGCCATACCCAAGAATGGCGAGCCGGTGTAGATAATCTGAGGACCTTCATGACCGCTGTGACGATGGAGATTAATCGCGGACTGTAATGAACTACAGCCTGTCATTTTTAGAAGAGGATTACCAAGCCTTAATAAGGCACCTCTTCGTTGACCGAGTGATCGAGCGCGCGGCTTACCTATTTTGCAAATTGTCCAGGTCGAGCGAGGAAACCAGATTGTTGGTGCGCACAGTCATCCCTGTGTCGCAAGAAGAAGTGGTGTCCGCTACAGGCCGTGATCTCGTTATCAAGCAAGAGTCCTACCGCCGTGCCCTGAAACAGGCGCATTTATCAGATTCATGTTTTGTCCTTGTTCACTCGCATCCGAAAGACTTTCCGATGCACTCTCCTCAGGACGATGTTGAAGAAGCAGCATTGTTCCCGTCCGCGTACTCACGAATACACAATAACCAGCTTGTTCACGGCAGTGTTGTAATTTCCGACGCAAATAATCCGAGCGGTCGTGTCTGGCTGTCAGACGGCAGCATGGAACCGATGTTCCGAATTCGCGTTCTAGGCCGACGTTTTACATTTTTCGACAAGGATGATGAGTCGCCTGTCGACATTGCTTTGTTTGACAGGCAAATACTCGCCTTCGGCGAGCATGTTCAAAAGATCCTGAGCCGCCTACATATTGGGATTGTTGGGCTCGGTGGAACAGGCTCTGCCGTTTGCCAGCAATTAGCAAGACTCGGTGTGGGCCGCCTTACAATCTGTGATCCGCAGAGGTTCGAGTCCACCAATATCAATCGCATATATGGGTCCCGCATGATGGACGAGGCTGTCCTGAAATCAGAGATCGCACGACACTCCGTCGCTGAGATGGGTATTGGCACCACCATTCAACCTATTCCCAAAGCAATAACTGATGAGGACGTTGCACGGGAGTTCAGGAAATGTGACATCATCTTTGGATGCACGGATGACGAATGGGGCCGTTCGATATTGTCAAAGCTGTCGGTGATGTATCTCATCCCGGTTTTCGATATGGGTGTTGAGGTGGACGGCGAAGGGCAGACGATCAAGAGCGTACGAGGTCGCGTTACCACGCTTATGCCCTGCTCAGCATGCCTTTTCTGTCGGGGTGCCATAACGCCGGATGTCGTTGGCGCCGAAATCCTCCATGCAATCAATCCTGGCGAATATGAAAAGAGAAGGCGTGAGGGATATGTTCCGGGACTTCAAGGCAATGCGCCTGCAGTCATTATGTTTACCTCATCCGTCGCTTCTGCAGCCGTTTCGGAAATGCTACATCGCCTAACTGGGTATATGGGATCAAGCCGCGAATCAACAGAGATAGTTTTACGTTTCGATGAATCGAAAATAAGCATCAATTCGAAGCCGTCTAGACCGGGTTGCTGGTGTTCCGATCGAAGTACATGGGGGAGGGGCGATGTCGATCCGCTCCTAGACCTTACGTGGCCTAATCGAGTGCAATGAACGTCTTTGATTGGCTGAAAAAGCTAAAGGCACGGAAGAAGACTCCGAAGTTCTTTGGGCGCATAATTGTTGTCGAGCGCATTTCGGAAATTCCCGATGAAATTGGCAATGATATTTACCTTGTGCGGCGCGCGGGGAGAGATATTTGGGCGGTCTTTATGTGTCCCTGCAAGAACAATCATCGGCTCACCGTCAATCTTTCATCGAACCGAAGACCTTATTGGCGGGCAAACGCTAAAAAGGGAAACTTTTCCTTAACACCATCGATTTGGCTGAAGGAGGACTGCTACAGTCATTTCTGGATAGATGATCATCGAGTATTTTGGGTAGATCGGTAAGCGCCCCTGACTTGATCCGAGTCCCAATTCAGGGCGACGGCAAAACTCGCGCCGTTTTGGAAGTCCTGCTACCCCAATCAACAACAAGCCTCGCGGCTTGTTTTTTAAATTCCTATGAACGACAGCGGGGGTTCAGTTTTATCAGCAAAAATCGTGATTTTGTTCTGAAATCGCCAACGGGAGTCGATTTTGCTTTTCGCCCCTCTCCCTTAACGCGTAAAGTAATCATTTCTCAAAATGGTCTTCCTTACCGAAGCAGACACCTGTCGCAAGTACGTATTGCCGAAGCTTTACGCTGCCGGCTGGACGGACGAACAAATCAGTGAGCAAAAAACGTTTACAGATGGCCGCATTGTCCTTGCGGGAGACAAAGTCAGGCGACGCCCACAGAAGCGAGCAGACTACCTCCTTCGCTACCGGAAGGATTTTGCAATTGCGGTCGTGGAAGCAAAAAGCGTTTATGAGCATCCAGGGGATGGGCTTCAGCAGGCGAAAGAATATGCGCAAATCCTCGGCTTGAAGTTCGCCTATGCCACCAATGGCAAAGGGATCGTGGAACATGATTTTCTGACTGGCCGCGACAACGACCTGGAGACATTTCCCTCAGCGGAGGATCTCTGGGGCCGACTGCGTGAGGCGGAGGCCATCGATGACGAAACTGCCGGTCGGCTGCTCGCTCCTTATTACCACTTATCCGGGAAATCGCCCCGGTACTATCAGGAGATTGCAATCAACCGGGCGGTGCAGTCGGTTCTGCAGGGGAAGCGCCGAGTACTCCTCACGCTTGCAACCGGCACGGGGAAAACCGTGATCGCATTCCAGGTCTGCTACAAGCTCTGGAGTTCGCGATGGAACCGCAGCGGCGAACATCGACGGCCAAGGATTCTGTATCTCGCAGATCGGAACATCCTCGTGGACGATCCGAAGGACAAGATTTTTACGCCGTTCGGGGATGCACGTTGGAAGATCGAAGGAAGGGTTATAAAAAGTCGCGAGATGTACTTCGCAACGTACCAGGCAATCGCTCGTGACGAGCGGAGGCCGGGACTCTTTCGCGAATTCCCGCGAGATTTTTTCGATCTCGTGATCGTAGATGAGTGCCATCGCGGTAGTGCACGCGACGAGAGCAATTGGCGTGAGATCCTGGAATATTTTGAGCCCGCATTTCAACTAGGCATGACGGCGACGCCGTTGCGGCAGGACAACCGCGACACGTACGTGTATTTCGGCAACCCGCTGTATACGTACAGCTTGAAACAAGGAATTGATGATGGATTCCTTGCGCCGTATCGTGTCCATCGGATCGTATCAACCGTCGACGCTGCCGGTTGGAGGCCGTCCAAGGGAGAACTTGACCGTTACGGGAGAGAAATCCCCGATGGAGAATACAGTACGAAAGATTTCGACCGGCTAATTGCGCTGAAAGCACGGACAGAGGCAATTGCACGGAACTTGACCGAGTTTTTGAAGGGTACAGACAGGTTTGCAAAAACAATGGTGTTCTGTGTGGACCAGGAGCATGCCGAAGAAATGCGGAAAGCGCTCAACAACTGCAATGCAGACTTGGCCAAAGCGCATCCGAATTATGTTGTTCGTGTGGTTTCCGATGAGGGCAAGATTGGCCGGGGATACCTCGACAAATTCATGGAGCTGGAGACGCTCGTTCCCACGCTCGTGACAACATCCCAAATGCTCACGACCGGTGTGGACGTGCCGACCTGCAAGAACGTGGTTCTTACACGAGTGATCAACTCGATGACCGATTTCAAGCAGATCATCGGGCGAGGCACGCGGGTAAGGGATGATTACGGCAAGTTCTATTTTAATATTCTCGATTACACCGGCAGCGCCACGAGACTCTTTGCCGATCCTGATTTTGACGGAGAACCGGCGCTTGTTTCAGAAGAACAAATGGACGAATCGGGTACACAAGTTGGGGAGACGAAGGTGATCGAGGAGGAGGCCCCCACCGACGAAGAGAAGGAAATACGCGTTATCGACTGGAGCGATCGATCCGAGATTCCTGCGCGGAAATTTTACGTAGACAACGGATCGGTAGAGATCGCTGCGCACCTGGTCTACGAGCTCGACGCCAATGGGAAACAGCTCCGCGTTGTAAAGTTCACCGATTACACCGCCGAGAAAGTGCGCAGTATGTATCCTTCCGCTGCGTCACTTCGCTCAAAGTGGAGTAATAGTGAAGAACGCGAAGCAATTATCCAGAGCCTCGAAGATCGAGGTATTTCTCTCCATAAATTAGCGGAAGTGGCCAATCAGCCGGATGCCGATCCGTTCGACTTGCTCTGTCATGTTTCGTTTAATGCGCCGCTTCTGACCCGTCGGCAGCGAGCCGAAATGTTGCGTCGGGACAAACGAAGCTTTTTTGAACAATATGGGCCGGAAGCCCGTAAAGTGCTCGACGAAATGCTCGACAAGTATGTTGAGTACGGCGAAAGGCAGTTTCAAATTCCCGAAGTGCTCAAAGTGCCCCCGATTTCAGAGCACGGCACGATTCCGCAGATCGCTGCCTTTTTCGGTGGTGCAGAAAAGATGCGTTCCGCGGTTAACGAAATGCAAAACCTTCTCTACGTACCATAACTATGGCGAAAACTGCTGCAAAAAAACAAAAAAGTGAGATTCCGAAGTCCACCGCGCAACAGCTCGCGAGCATTATTAAGTCCTGTCGCGACATCATGCGAAAAGACAAAGGCTTGAACGGCGATCTTGATCGGTTGCCGATGCTCACCTGGATCATGTTTTTGAAGTTCCTCGATGACATGGAGGATGTTCGTGCGGAGGAGGCGAAGCTTGCGGGCAAGAGGTTCCGCCTGGCTATCGACCCACCCTACCGGTGGCGGGATTGGGCAGCGAAGACAGATGGCGGCATTACAGGCCCGGAGCTGATTGCTTTTATCAATCAAGATGAGGCAGTTCGTCCTGATGGAAAGCGGGGTGCAGGCCTTTTCGCATATTTGCGTTCACTGCAAAGCGCAAACGGTGATCGGCGCGACGTGATTGCCAGGGTATTTTCCGGCACCGTGAACCGGATGCTTAGCGGCTATCTGCTACGTGACGTAATAAACAGAATTAACGATATTCATTTCACTTCGCGCGATGAGATTCACACGCTGGGGCATCTCTACGAAAGCATGCTGCGGGAGATGCGAGATGCCGCCGGTGATTCAGGTGAATTCTACACACCGCGACCTCTGATCAAGTTCATCGTTACAGTCGTGGACCCGAAGCTTGGGGAGACGGTTCTCGACCCTGCTGTAGGCACTGGTGGATTCTTGGTCGAATCGTTTGAGCACCTTGGGAAACAGTGTAGGAAGGCCGAGGACTTTACGCGGCTGCAGCGAGGGACTCTCTTTGGGATTGAACCTAAGACGATGCCCTATCTTCTCTGCGAGATGAATTTGCTACTGCATGGGTTGGAGTATCCAGAGATCGATCCGGAAAATGCATTACGGTTTCCTCTCCGAGAGATCGGCGACCGCGATCGCGTCGATGTGATCGTGACGAATCCACCGTTCGGCGGTGAGGAAGAGCGCGGTATTCTCTCGAACTTTCCCGAAGATAAGCAAACTGCGGAAACGGCTCTCCTCTTCTTGCAGCTCATTATGCGGAAACTGCGGCGGCCTGTCGGTGGATCAAAAGGCGGTCGCTGCGGGATGGTTGTACCGAATGGAGTGCTTTTTGGTGACGGCATCTGCGCTCGGATTAAAGAAGAGCTGCTCAAGGAATTCAATCTGCACACAATTGTACGGCTGCCTAATGGCGTTTTCGCTCCTTACACCGGCATACCCACCAATCTTCTATTCTTCGATCGCTCTGGCCCCACAAAGGATATCTGGTATTACGAGAATCCAAAAAGGGAAGGGTCTAATTACAGTAAGTCAAAGCCTATGCAGTTCGAGGAATTTGCGGATTGCCTGGAGTGGTGGAAACACCGGAAGGAAAACGAGCGAGCTTGGAGGGTACAGGCTACGGATGTTTTGGCAAACAACTGCAATTTGGATCGTCGGAACCCAAATTCACAAGAGGATCTGCAGCACACCCCGCCGGACCAGTTGGTAGAATCGATCGCGAGTAAGGAAAAAAAGATCTTAGAAATTGTTGATGGGTTACGTGACCTCGTAAAGAAACACCCATGAGCATCCTAGTAAATCATTCTTGGCCAGAGACTCGCATCGGAGATGTATTGAACTATGTCGATGAACGCGTCAGCTTGGACGATGCTGCCGAATACCTAACTATAACTGTTAAGCGTCGTCAGGGCGGGCTCGAAGAACGTGAGCGCGTGTTTGGACACCAAATACAAACCAAGAAGCAGTTCCGTCTTATTCCAGGAGCATTCATTATTTCCCGAGTCCAATGCTGGCATCAAGCCTACGCGATTGTTCCGGACGACATTCCTCCGAACATGATCGCAAGTATTAACTATGATCAGTTCGTTATCTCTCCCAAAGTTAGCAGGGAATTTTTTTGGTGGTTTTCCCACTCGCCATACTTCACGGAAACGATCCGGAGTAGCGCATTTGGGGTTGTTGTCGAAAAGATGGTATTCGATCGTGACGCCTGGCTCGAAAAGTCAATCCCTTTACCGCCCATAGCGGAGCAGCGTCGGATAGTGACTAAGATTGAGGAGGTAGCCTCTCAGATCAAAGCGGCGCACGTGCTCCGCACGCAATCGTCGCATGAGGGCGAGGTTCTCTGCCGCTCCATCCTTTCTCATGATCCGGAGGTAACCGTAACTGCGATGCGTGAATTGGTCCGCCTTCGGTCACCGGATGTAATCGTCCGTCCCGAAGAAAGCTACCAGTTTGCAGGTGTCTATTCTTTCGGGCGTGGGGTCTTTAGAGCGCAGAAGAAGTCTGGGATGGATTTCGCATATAAACGCCTGACTCGATTACGAGCCGGCAACTTCGTGTATCCGAAACTGATGGCGTGGGAGGGGGCACTTGGTGTTGTGCCAGCGGAGTGCGATGGCTGTGTGGTCTCGACTGAATTTCCAGTATTCGAAGTGATCGAGGAACGAGTTTTCCCTGAAGTGTTGGATACCTACTTCCGCACCCCGGCAATTTGGCCAAACATTTCAGGTGCGAGCACCGGAACCAACGTTCGGAGACGCCGATTGAATCCCAAGGATTTTCTTAACTACCCAATACCGGTTCCATCGCGGGCAACTCAAGAAAAACTCCGAGAAGTGAGGGCGAGGGTAGACGCGCTGAAGCATTTCCAAGAAGAGACCGGTACCGAGCTTGACGCTTTCATCCCTTCGATCCTCGACAAAGCCTTTCGCGGTGAGCTTTGACTTGCGTGGAATGGCAGGTAGGATTTAGAGACACTCTGAGCAAAACAATTTGTTACGAAGCGCTATGGACAAAGGTGCACACTTCTACAAATGCGACTTTCAGGTACACACGCCAAGAGATGCAAATTGGCAAGGAGCTGAAGCCGCCACACCAAAAGAACGCAAAGCTTATGCCGAGGAGCTTGTTCAGGCATGCCGCACTAAAGGTCTTGGCGCAATTGCCATTACAGACCACCACGACTTCGCCTTTTTCCCATACGTCAAAGCTGCCGCTGCCGCTGAAGTGGACGCTATTGGGAATCCTATTCCAGAAGAAGATCAGCTTACAGTTTTCCCGGGCATCGAGCTAACCCTCTCCTCGCCGCCGTGCCAAGCAATACTCTTGCTTGATGCGAATTTCGATGAGGCAAAGCTTGGCGACATACTGACAGCGCTTACGATCGATGTAATGCCTGATACGAATAGTAAACTCGCGAGTGTTGACTCTGTATCACCGACATCAGTAACGGGGCTGAACGACCTCGAAGAGACGCTTAATCAGCACAAGTGGTTAAAAGGTAAGTTCTTGATTCTTCCGAATGTAACGGATGGAGGGTATAAGACTATCTTCCGCGAAGGATTTGATAAGCATTACAAAGAGATGCATTGCGTGGGGGGATACGTTGATGGTGATTATTCCAGGACGAGTGTAGGCAAGAAAAATATTCTTGAGGGCCGCCAGCAAAACCACGGCTATAGGCCGATTGCCGTTTTCCAAACGTCAGACAATCGAAAGCGAGATCACTCTGACCTAGGAGCATACACCACATACGTCAAATGGTCCGAGCCAACAGCCGAAGCGCTTCGTCAGGCATGTTTGGCAAGAGAGTCTCGGCTCTCGCGAACCGAACCCGAACTCCCGAATCTCCGAATAACATCGGTAAGCGTCACAAACTCTAAGTTTCTTGGATCAATCGATCTTGATCTAAACCAGCAATACAATGCGATCATCGGTGGCCGTGGCACTGGCAAGTCTACGGTTCTTGAATATCTTCGCTGGGGCCTTTGTGACCAACCAGTCGAGGGCGAGGACGTGGATAACGTACAGAATAAGCGTAAGAATTTGATTGAGAACACCCTCCGGCAGTTCGATGGCGAGGTGCATGTCGAGTTCGTATTGAACGATGTGAAGCATATCGTAAAACGGAGCTCGAAGAAGCAAGAGATTCTCCTTAAGATCGGTGACGGCGAGTTTTCTACAGCCACAGAACAGCAGCTCCGAAATCTGCTCCCGATCCAGGCATATAGCCAGAAACAGCTGAGCAGTGTTGGTATACGAATTGACGAACTCAAGCGTTTCGTAGAGCTTCCGATCAAGAAAGAACTCGATCAAAATCGCTCGGAAGTGCGTGACACCGAAGCCAAGATGCGATCTGCTTACGGCGACTTGATCCGCATGAACGAGATCAGGATGGAAGTTGATAAGAACAATGTCGAGATAGCCTCGTCGACCGAACAACTGGGCAAACTGCGCAAAAGTCTCAAAGGATTGTCCGCCGAGGATCAGAAAACCATCGATCAGAAGGCAAAATACGATAATGAACAAGCAATCATCGAGGATCTAACGAACCGGCTTGAAAACGCGCAGGAGCATGTGAGGACTCTCGTAACAGCACTGGAAAGCGATGGGGAGGAAGAAGGGGATGGAGAGTTGGAAAACAAGGCACTGATCAAGAGCATCCAGACAAAGTTCGCCGCCAAGTTCTCCGAGATAGAGGCAGGAGTTGCTGCCCTTTCAAATCTTTTCAAGCCGACATCGCGCAAGGCTATAAACGACGAGATTAAGTTATGGGACAAACTGAAGGGGGCATTTGATAAGAAGTATGAGACCGCAAAAGCAAAGGCTAAGGTTAATCAGCAACAACTCGACCAGATACAGGCACTCGAAAAGCGCATCGGAGCTCTCAAAAAACAGCAGACTGAAAAGCGCAACGCGCTAGTCGCCCTCGGCGATCCGGAGGCCGCTTATAAAAAGCTTCGTACACAATGGGACGGATTGCATGCTCAAAAGATAATGGCGCTTGAAAAACAATGTTCTGAATTCACTGCGCTCTCCGGCGGTTTTATCAAAGCGGAGATCACCAGCAGCCTCGATACTGATGCTCTAACTAAAAATCTTAAAACCGCTTTTTCCGGAATGAATATCAAAGAAGAAAAGCTTGAGAAAATCTGCCAGTGCCTATTGAAAGCCGCCGACCCTGTCGCACAGTGGAACGCTATTCTATTAGAACTTGAAAAGCTTGCATTGCACTCCACGAAGGGGCCGAGTGAAATGCCCGATACTCCAATTCTTAATAAATGCAGTTTTATTGATACTGAACGCACAAGAATTGCAGCCCAATTTGACTCCACGCGATGGATCGATCTCTCTGTCGCAGAATTGGAGTTCAATCCGAAATTTCTCTACTGTACAAACAGAGAGAAACAGGACTACATTGGCTTTCCCGATGCATCGGCAGGCCAGCAGGCCACCGCTTTGCTTACGGTACTCTTGAATCAACCTGGAGCGCCTCTCGTCATCGATCAGCCAGAAGACGACATCGATAACAAAATGATAAAAGATGTCGTCGAGCAAGTTTGGAGAGCGAAGAATAAACGGCAGCTTATTTTTGCGAGCCACAGCGCGAATTTCGTCGTGAACGGCGATGCCGAGCTTGTGGTCTGTTGCGACTATAAAAAAGCTGGCGATCAAACTCGCGGAATGATCAAAGCTGTTGGTGCGATCGACAATGAGGAGATCAAGGAGGAGATTATCTTAGTAACAGAAGGCGGGCGTCGCGCCTTTAAATTACGCATGGACCAATATGGATTTTAGGTATGTGGGGACTTAGAAAAATGAGTTGATACAAGAGGGCTGACCTGAATGACAGAATACGGCGCGGTTGGGGCGATATGCATTGGGCAGAAGATAAGGAACATCCGAATTGGAAGATTGTCGACGAAATCTGCCTGGACATGACGTTCGTTTATAGGAACGATGACCTCGTGCAGAAATTCTCGGAAACAAAAGATCCGAAATATTGGGATGAACTAATTGAGCGCTTCAGGAACCGGCCAAGAAGATCTTTCTAACTGCCTGTCTTCAAGTTTTTTCCCCTGCCCACGGGCATTTATTAGCGGCGTCTCATTCGCGTCAAACTACTGCCCAAGTCTTCCTAATCGAAAGCTCCAAATGCTCCTGCCTCGATTTTACCCATGGTGCATAATGCCGCTGCGTCACCTGGATATTCTTGTGCCCTAAGAGAATCGAAACCGTTTCCAAAGGAACGCCTTTTTCAAGCAGACGAACAGCGAATGTGTCCCGGAGGCGGTGGGACTGGTTGTGCGATCCGGGATCGTAGACCCCAGCCAGGGTGAAGAGCTTCTTCAGTCGATCTTGCCACTCAGTAGGGGCATGTCGCAGCTTCCCATTCCCAGTCCAGAAATAATAGGGGTTCGTAGCCTCTTTGATTCCGGCCAGGGCTTTGAGCACAACCTTCGGCAATGGAATCCAGACCGGCTCATCGGTTTTCGCCTGGTAGAGAAATAGCTTCCCGTTCCTTATTCGATCTTCGGTCAAGATCACGGCGTCCGATATCCTGAGACCGGAATGCTGCATGAGCAGGACGAGGGTCCGCAGTTTGCGTTCAATACCCGGTTTCATTGCGGGATGGGTTTCCCGGATGACCTCACAGGCCCAAAATATCTGTTCCATCTCTCGATCATTGAAGGGGAGTGTCGGTTTTTGTTTGACGATCGGCGGTCGAACCACTTTCGCGGGATTTCGATCCATCCAACCCGAATCCACACAGAAGCGGAAGAAGCTGCGGAGCATCTCCAGACGTTTGTATTTGGTGATCGGAGCCAATTTCCAAGTCTGAACTCTGGTCCGAATTTCATCGACCGTCAGCGAGCGTAGGGAAAGCGGTCCGAATTCGTTGGTCAACTCGTTTGTTACGTTTTTGAGCTTCCGCACCATCGCTTGAGAGAGGCTTCTGCTCTCTGCGTCGGCGATGAATTTCGTGCAAGCCTCGGAAGCGGTCACGGTAGCATTCGGATTCGCTTCCCAATCGCGTACGAGTCTTTGGGCGGCTTCCCAACTGCGCAGATCAAGCGACTTCCGAACCTTTCTGCCATGCAGCGTTCCCTCAACGGCTATCGGGCAACCACAGTTTCGATTTTTCCGGGAAGTGAATTTGCAGCTCACCACGTGGCGGCGAAACAGGGAAAGCATCTCGACTCGAACCTCCACTATGCGAACCTAGCACGCGTATTACACGCAGCAAACGCGCATGATTCGCAGAATATTGAAACTAAAGAGGTAAGAGTGGTGCCGGGAGGGGGAATCGAACCCCCAAGGTACCAAGTACCGGCGGATTTTGAGTCCGCTGCGTCTGCCAGTTCCGCCATCCCGGCCTGGGATGAGGCTCGACGAAAAATTATATCAGGCAATGTGCGAGCTTCCGCGATCCTAATGAGCCGTAATGGCCTCAAGCTTTCGCACTTTGGGATACTCTGGGCGCTGCCGCTCTGCTCAGCGGTAATTCAACCCGAAAGGTTGACCCCTGGCCCGGGCTGCTCTCCACGCGGATCGTTCCCTGATGTTGCTGTACGATCCACTGGGCAATGGACAGCCCCAGGCCTGCGCCCCCAGATTCGCGGCTCCGCACCCTGTCCACGCGATAAAAGCGTTCAAAGATCTTTGTTTGTTCCTCCACAGGGATGCCAATTCCGGTATCGCATACGATCATGACGGCTTTGCCGTTTTCGTGTGCCAGTTGCAAATCGACTGCGCCGGCTCGGGGCGTGTACTTGAATGCGTTGTCGAGAAGAATGTTCGCCAGTCGCCGCATGGAGTTCTCATCCGCTTCGATGAATTGCTCCTTGTCCCCCAGATGTTCGCGCAGTCGCAGGCCCCGAATATCCGCTATTTGCTTCCACGGCTCAGCCGTATTGCTGAGTATCTGGCGGAGATCGACAGTCTGCAAATTTAGAACTTCGCGCCCGGAATCGGCCCTCGCCAGCGCTAGAAGTTGCTCGATTAAGCTCGTGGTTCGCTCGGCTTCCATCAGAATGTGCTGCAACGACTCGCGATACTCCTGTTCACCGCGCGCTTTACGCAAGGCCAATTCGGATTCGGTCCGCACGAGCGAGATCGGCGTCCGCAATTCGTGCGACGCGTCGGCGGTAAATTGCGTGATCCGCAGAAAGGACCGCTCAATGCGTTCCAACATTTCATTCAGTGTGTCGGAGAGTCGTTGCAGTTCGTCGCCGGTTTGCAGTTTTTCCAGGCGGCGGTTCAGATTCGCGCCGCTGATTTGCCGCGCTGTCGCCACGATCGAATCTACGGGCGCCAAGGCCTGACGGCTCAGCCAGTACCCTCCTGCCACAGCCACTAGCAGCAAAGCTGGCGCAAACATCAGCAGGTAGTTGCGAAACGACGATAGAGTGCCGACAACATCATCAATGAGCACGGCGGTCTGCAGCGTGTAGGCTTTGCCATTCAGTTCCAGTTTCTCAGTGATAAAGCGGAGCGGCCGGTGAGGAAACTTGTGGTCTTCATAAGAGCGGCCTTTGATCGCTTCCGGCTCGGGCGCCGTGACCGCGTGCTCGCGTAAAAACCCGGAGCGATACACCCAGCGCCCATTGCCGGCGTAAATTTGCAGATATTCGCCGGCATGCTCGCGCGAGTAAATGTTGGTCATGGCTTGCTGCAGGGCGTCGAGAGGGCCATCGCGCGGCTGGGCTTGAAGAAAATTCTTCAGATCGTCGACCTGGTTCTCCAGATCGTCATCGGCGAGATCGTAAAGGTGATAGCGCAGCAGCAGCCACATGCCAGCGCCGAACACTGCCTGGGCCACCGCAAAGATCACGAGGTACCACAAGCTGAGGCGGGAGCCGATCGAGAGCCGCTTCATGATTGCTGCTCCGGTCGGATCATATAGCCCACACCGCGCACGGTATGAATCAGTTTGGCGCGTCCAGGAGCATCGACTTTGCCGCGCAACAGGTGCATGAAGGCGTCGAGAGTGTTTTCTTCGATCTCCCGATCGAATCCCCACACCGACTCGATCAGGGCCTGACGTGAAACGACCTTGCCCACCCGGTACATCAGCCGCTCCAGCAGGTTGTATTCGGTTCGCGTCAGTGATATACGCACATCCCCACGCGCCACTTCCCGGCTCGCCGGATCCAGCACCAGATCTCCCACCGTCAGGTGCGCCTCTTTTTCCGCCAGCGCCCGCCGCTTCACTGCCCGAAGTCGCGCCAGCAATTCCTCGAAGGAAAAAGGCTTGGTCATATAGTCGTCGGCTCCGAGATCAAGGCCGTGCACGATGTCGGGAACCGTGTCCTTCGCGGTCAGCATGAGAACGGGAGTGCCGATTTTTTCGGCGCGTAGCCGCTTCGCCAACTCGAATCCGCCGAGCTTCGGCAACATGATGTCGAGGATGATCACGTCGAATTCGTACTCTTTGGCGAGTTCCAGCCCTTCCACCCCGTCGGTCGCCGACATGACCGTGTGCCCCTCTTCGCTGAGTCCTTTCTCGAGAAGCTGCACCATGCGGGCTTCGTCTTCGATGACCAGTAGCTTCATGCGAAACCACTATTCAGGGATATACCCTCACTTACGTCGAAGTGTAGACGGAAACCGGCTCACAAGGTCGAAAATAAACGGTTCACCTGAAGGGCAGGTGAAAGGCGGAAAGCTATTGGATCGCCTCGAAGGCCGTCAAAAAAGGGTTGATAATCACGAGTCCTTCAAGCTCTTGTCCCGCCTGCAGGTCTTTTGTCAGAAGGTATCGGCACTGCGATGTACCAGTGTCTCTGAAACGTCGTTTTCCGGAAACAGCCCCGAACCTCTTTTTGCACCACTTTTTGGCATTGAATGGCTATAAGGCCTGTGCTAGCCTGACCCCATAATCCCGGTTTGGAGGTCTGCTGGATGCTGACTCCGAGAGACCAACTCCTGACCAATCATGAAGAATTCCGCAGATTGGCCCAGGAGCACTCGAATTATTCAAAACGTCTCGATTCTCTCACCCAAAAACGTTATCTCAGCGAAGACGAAAAGCTCGAAGAGGTTCGTCTGAAGAAGCTGAAACTGCGGCTCAAAGACCAGATGGAGTCCATCGAGCGGCAGTATCGGCAGCAGTACGGCGTACACGTAGCATAGAAAGTCATTCTCTCGAACCTGGGCGGCTGGTGCCGCCGCAGGATTTATCTACCTTCTGCCAGGGCGCGAGCAAGCGCCTTTTTTTATTGTCATTTAGGTGCCCTTGAGGAAAGTTCAAGGACAGATGCAAAACATCTCGGTGAGACCGTGCGCCCGCCTTCGCCTGGGCGCGCTGGCTCAGAATGACATAAAGTAGCCGCTCTATCTCCACTCCGATTTCCCGCGCTGAGTAATCCAACCATCCCACCCGCTCCGTTCCTTATCGGAACTGCTACGTCCAAAAGTTAACTACGTTTGTGACCCGTGTCACACGAGCACCTCTCACTGCCTTAGATAATCCCGCCATTGTGCCATTGCGTCGCGTGCTGACGCACGGCCGCAACGCTGCTCCAGGAGCATGCCAATATGACGCGATTAAATGAACGCATTGGGCTAAGATCCCGGCTGGCCTTCGCCGCCACGATCCTGTCGCTGGCTGCGATGCCGCTGTCCGCCGGCAACAAGCCGGAGAAAACCAAGCTAGATGCGCCGCCGGTTGACCCTTCGCAGTACGTCGGCTCCGACACCTGCAAAACTTGCCATGAGGACATCGATAAGAACTTCGAGGCCACTCCTCATTGGAAAACCACGCTGAGCCACAAAGGCCCCGAGTGGCAAGGTTGCGAGAGCTGCCACGGTCCGGGGAAGGCCCACGTGGATGGCGGTGGAGATAAGACCAAGATCTTCATCTTCGCCGCGGCCAAGCCCGAAGAGGTAAGCCAGCGCTGCCTGAAGTGCCACGAGTATGGGGAAGAGCACGCCAACTTTGGCCGCTCCGAGCACAATACCAACAGCGTGAGTTGCACGGCGTGTCATTCGCCGCACCACGCGAAGGAGCCACAATACCTTCTTGTCGAAAAGCAGCCGCAGCTTTGCTATAGCTGCCACACCGAGGTCAAGCAGGACTTCTCCCGGCCCTTCCGCCATCGCGTCGATCAAGGGCTGATCCAGTGCACCGACTGCCATAACCAGCACGGCGGCTTCCTCACGCACCAGTTGCGCTCGACCGCCGCCCAGGACCAGGTCTGCTTCAAGTGCCACACCGACAAAGCCGGACCGTTCACCTTCGAGCATGAGCCGGTCAAGACGGAGGGCTGCGTGTCTTGTCACACGCCCCACGGTTCGACCAATCCCCGCCTGCTCAAGCGCACAGAGGTCAATCTTCTGTGTCTCGAGTGCCACACCCTGACAACGGATACGGGTGCGCCGGCAATTCCAACGTTCCACAACCAGAGCCAGAAATATTCGGCGTGCACCATGTGTCACCCCACGATTCACGGCTCAAACTTCGATCGATTTTTCTTCAAATAGGAGAAGACCATGCGGCATCTTTCATATCAGAGAACGAATCGGGAAGCACTCGGAGGTCTCCACCGGTTGGGATGCCGGACGGGCCTTGGCTGCATGAAGGCTGCGCTCTGGGGCGTCTTGCTGCTATCGATACCCCTGTTTGCGCGACCCGCCGCTGCCCAAAATGATGCCAACAATGGCGTTGAGGCCGGGAACTACCATTCCGAAGGGTCGTTTGAACTGGGCTATCGATTCGTCAATACGCTCGGCAGCCAGCCTGTCTACGACACTTTTGTCAACCAGCAGCAGGGGCCTCGCTTTCTGGATGAGACCTTGAACATGCGCTCGCTAGATCACGAGGGCGTGCTGTTCGACAATTTGTTTTTCTCCAGCTTCGGCTGGGGAGGCGATCCGGAAAATTCTGCACGCCTGCGCATGTCAAAGAACAAGTGGTACAACTTTGACGCCAGTTTCCGGCGCGACCGCAATTTTTTCGACTACAACGCTCTCGCAAATCCTCTTAATCCGCCTAACCCCTACATTCAGAACAATAATTCCCCCCACGAATTCGAAACCGTGCGCCGCATGTACGACTACAACCTGACCGTGCTGCCGCAGGCGCCGGTACGCTTCCGGCTGGGTTTTACCCGGAATAACATGGAAGGCCCGGCTTTCAGCAGCGTGCACCAGGGCACCGACGCGCTCGTGTTCCAGAACACGCGCACTCTTCTTGACGGTTATCAGATCGGGGTGGACTTCAAACTCCTGCCGCGCACGAACATAAGCTACGACCAATTCCTTCAGTATTACAAAGGAGATACCAGTTGGTCGGACCAAAATTTCATCTTCCAGCTGTCGAACGGAACGGCGGTGGACCCCGGGATCAGCTACAATCCCGCGGCGAATGCGCCCTGCGCCACTCCCATCCAGAATGCGGCCACCACGCCGCCCACGTTCACAGCGTCATGCAACGGATATCAGTCCTATAGCCGCTGGGCCCCGGTGCGCATTTCCTATCCCACCGAGCAACTGACCGTGCAGTCAAGCTACTTTCGCAAACTGGATCTTTCGGCGCGCGTCTCTTACAGCTCTTCGCAAATGAATGTGACCAACTGGTTCGAAGACTTTGCAGGATTTGCCTCGCGCACCCGCCTGCGAGCTTCGACCATCAACGGACCATCCGGGGCCGAGCGTGTCGTGGACAACGCCGACTTCGGCGCGACGTTGAAGGTCACCGAGAAGTTTCGCGTCATCGACAGTTTTCGCTTCTCCTACTTCCGCATTCCCGGCACGTGGGACCTGACGACGGCGTCTTTGTTTGGCGCGAACCTGCTCGCCACTCCCAACGTTTTTAGTGCTGCAACCTGCCCGCCACCGTTTACCGCGGCTACGTGTCCGCAGCACAGTGCCAGCTCGGGCGCGGACCTCACGCAGGACCACCGCTCCGACTTCCTCGGGCAGGACGATAAAACCAACACCTTCGAACTGGAGTATGACATCACCCCGCGCGTGACGGGGCATCTTGGCTACCGCTACCAGGACCGCACCATCGCCAACAACCAGTTCGACCTGCAGAATCTCACCATTTTCCCTAACAATGCGATCGCCCGTGGATGCCCTACCGCCGCAGGCTGCAATGTTGTTTCGGTCGTCAGTTCAACCGCGCCCATCGATGTGCACGCCCATTCCGTGCTGGCCGGAGTTTCGGCGCGCCCCACCGACCAGTTACGGGCTAGCTTCGATCTGGAACTATTGTCGGCCGACAATGCCGTCACCCGGATCTCACCCCGCAACCTGCAGCACTACAAAGGGCGGGTGAACTATAAGCCCAGATCGTGGATCGACATCTCTGGCACGGTGAACATTCTCGAAAGCCGCAACAATGTTCCCAACATTCTGCATCGCGAGCACGACCGCAATTACGGATTCACGGCCCAAATCAATCCCCAGCCGCGTTTCGGCATGGAATTGGGCTACAACTACAACGATATTTTCTCCACCACCAATATCTGCTACATCCTCACCGGCACTCCGCCCGCAGATTCGACGGTCTGCGGCAGCGGGTCGCCTTATTTTTCCGCGAACTCGCTCTACACCAATAAAATCAATTTCGGCTTTGCCAACTTCATGGTCAAGCCGGCCCCTCGCGTCACGGTTCGCGTGGGCTACAGCCTGACCAGCAGTAGTGGAGAGACTCCCACGCTGGCCAATCCTGCGGTGTTCACGTCGCTGGGCTTTAACTATCACAGGCCTTCGGCCGCTTTGGACGTGAGTCTGGCGAAAGGGGTGACCTGGGTTACGGCCTGGGGATACTACGATTACAACGAGAAGTTCTTCTCGTTCCCGCTTGTGCCTCGGGACTTCCAGACCAACACGGTCACCCTGTCATTGCGGTATGAGTTCTAGAAGAATGGTCTTGTAGATTGGGCTTTCGATCCACGCCCTCTGCCGTTCTCATGCGAACGGCTATTGGCGATGCGCTCGTCGCGGCCAGGGAAAGCCTTTTCTATCACTGATCTCCATTGATCTGACCATCGGGCTGCGAACCTGCCTCCCTGCTCTATAATTGAAGTCTCCCTTATGGTTCGCGACGGCTATTTCTATGCGGCCCCTCTGATCGTTGCCGCCGCCCTGCTTGGCTGGCTGGCGAATCCTGCCTGGGCCATGATTCCGGTAGCGCTGGCGCTGTTTTTCCTGTGGTTCTTTCGCGATCCGGAACGCAAGATTTCGCAAGAACCGGGTGCCGTGGTTTCGCCGGGAGACGGCAAAGTGACCGACGTATCGCCGGTGACAATCGCGGGCGAGAGCCGCACTAAAATCAGTATTTTTCTGAGCGTGTTTGACGTTCATGTGAACCGCTCGCCGATTGCGGGCGTGATTCGTGACGTTCGTTACCAGAAGGGCAAGTTCATGAACGCGATGAACCGCGCTTGCGCCGACCTCAATGAACAGAATGTGATCACCGTCGAGGGTGAAGGGCAGACGGTTGTTTTCAAGCAGATTGCCGGATTATTGGCGCGGCGCATCGTATTCGATCCCAAAGTCGGGGACCGGCTCGAGCGCGGGCAGCGTGTGGGATTGATCAAATTCGGATCCCGGGTTGATGTGATGTTCGATTCAGGCGCTAAGCTCAATGTGAAAGTTGGCGACCGCGTTCACGGCGGCTCGAGCGTGCTCGCCTATTTGGAAAAGCGAGAGCTCGCGGCTGTCGGCATGAGTAATGCGCAGGAAAGGACGCGCTGATGGAAACTCCCGCGGCAAGACCGAGGCGTCGCCAGAGGAAGGGAATGTATATCCTTCCCTCGCTGTTTACGACCGGGAACATTGCCGCGGGTTTCTACGCCATTCTGCAAGTCCTCTACGCCACAAACGCCGAATACTGGCACTTGGACAATGCCGCGAAGGCCATTGGATTCGCTGTGCTGTTTGACGGCTTTGATGGGTACGTCGCCCGCAAGACCAACACCAGCAGCGATTTCGGTCGTGAACTTGACTCTTTGGCCGATGTAATCACCTTCGGCGTGGCTCCCGCGATGCTCGCGTGGACTTGGGGATTTCATCTGATGCCCCCTGTAATGCTGACGGAGTGGCATATCAAACTGACCCAGATCGGGGCCATCGCCAGCTTTCTATTCCTGATTGCGGGAGCTAGCCGTCTCGCCCGATTCAACATCACGACCAATGCGCAGCCCTCGAATCCCGGGCGACCAGGGAAGAAATACTTCGTGGGCATGCCTATTCCGGCCGGTGCGGGAGTAATCGCTGCCGTCGTGCACTTCGAACTGGGTGAGCCCCTGCAGTCGTGGTACACAGCTCTCAGCTGGTTCTTCATGGTTTTGGCGGTGGGATATCTCATGGTGAGCACGTGGCGCTTTTATAGTCTCAAGGGCATTGATTTTGACTCCCGGCATCCGTTCCGATTGATCATTCCGCTCGGTGGACTACTGGCTTTGATCTGGTTTTATTCCCAGCAAGTGTTGTTTGCCATCGCTCTTCTTTATATGGCCTCGGGAATTCTCTGGCGGCTGCAATGGGTCTTCCGCCGGCGGCGTGAACCGCCTCCGCCGCCTTACCACGAAGTGTCACAAACTTCATGAGCGCATCCGCCAAGCCGCTTGCCACGCAGCCCGCCCGGGGAAATCTTTACCGCGCGGCGATCGTAGGCGCATCCTCGCTCAAGGGCAAAGAAGTCGCGGAGATGCTCAACGAGCGCAACTTTCCCGCCGTCGATGTACGGCTGCTCGATGACGACGAATCGCTTGGCCAGCTCGAGGCGATGGGTGACGAGATCAGCTTCATCCAGAGCGTGCGGGCGGAGCAGTTCGAGCACGTGGATTTCACGTTCTTTGCCTCGGACCCTGATTGCACGCACAAGACTTGGAAAAAGGCGCGCGATGCGGGAAGCGCCATTATTGATCTTTCGTCAGCCTTGGAAGAGGAATCGGGCGCACAGGTGCGATCGCTGTGGGTGGAGCGCGAACGGGGGCAGGTCGTGCCTCCTGAACTGCAACCGGGACCATGCATCGTGGCGCATCCGGCGGCGGTGACGCTGGCGCTGCTGCTGCTGCGAGCGCAGAAAGTTGGCCCGCTTCGTCGGGTGGTGGCCACGGTCTTCGAACCGGCCTCCGAGCACGGGCAGAAAGGCATGGACGAACTGCATCAGCAGACGGTGAATTTGCTTTCGTTTCAGCCCCTGCCGAAAGACGTGTTTGATGCCCAGGTCGCCTTCAACATGATCGCGCGCTATGGGCAGAAATCGCAGCCGCCGCTGGATTCTGTGGAGGCGCGCATCTTACGGCACTATCAAAAGGTGGCGGGCGATAACGCGCCACAACCGGCGTTTATGCTGGTGCAGGCCCCTATCTTCCATGGACACGCGCTCGCCGTGTTTCTGGAAACGGAGAAGCCGGTGGATCTGGGTGAGTTCGCACGTGTGCTGGCGGGAGATCACGTCAGCATTCCGAGCGCAGAGGAAGAGTCCCCCAGCAACGTAAGTTCGGCCGGGCAGGCGGATATCCAGCTTGCCATTCGTAATGACGTGAGCCATGCCAATGGCGTGTGGCTGTGGGCGGCAGCGGACAATCTTCGTATCGCAGCGTTGACCGCGGTGGAATGCGCGGAAAGTATGGCGGCGGCACGTCCCATGGGGAAGATTCAGTGAAGCGAGTTGCGGGTAGAGAGTGCCGTGTACCGGGCGGTTCTTTCTCGCCACGCAGTGCTCGCTACTCAGTACTTCTTCTTCTTTTGCTCATCTCTGGATGCGGCTATCACACTGCGGGCCATGCGGTGCAGGTGCCTGAGAACGTCAAGACCATTGCGATTCCGGCCTTCGTCAATGAGACCCCTACTTATAGAATTGATCAGATGCTGACGACTGCAGTCGCGCGAGAGTTCACTACGCGCACTCATTACCGCGTTGTAAGCACGGTCAGTGACGATGCGGATGCGCTGTTGCGTGGAACGGTGATGTCGACTTCGGCGACGCCGCTGACCTATGATTCCGCCACCGGCCGCGCGGCCAGCGTGCTCGTGGTCGTGAGTATTCGAGTCGCGCTCGCCGATAAGAGCGGAAAAGTCCTTTATCAAAATCCGGCATACGTTTTTCGCGAGCAATACGAGGTCTCGCAGGACCTGGCGAGCTTCTTTGAGGAGGATTCGCCGGCGTTTCGTCGGCTCTCGCAGGACTTTGCGCGTACTCTGGTTTCCGACATTCTGGAGGGATTCTGATCTTGCCGCGCTTGCTTCGTAATTTGTCTGTTCCGGCTATATCGTCCCTGGCCCTGCTGGCCGGCTGCTATTCCAGTTCGCGGCCCCGGCACATCGGCCAACCGGCGGCGGAATTCACGGTGCAAGATTCCGATCGCAAAGTCAGTCTCGACCAGTTTCGCGGCAAGATCGTGGTGCTGAATTTTTGGGCGACCTGGTGTCCTCCCTGCGTGGAGGAATTGCCCTCGCTGATTCGCATGCAGGAACGCGAAAAGACTGCCGGAATCGTCGTCTTGGCTATCAGCATTGACGAAGATGAAGATGCGTATCATCGATTCCTGAAGCAGCATGACGTAAATCTGTTGACCGTGCGCGATCCGCAGCAGAAAGTTTCGACCGTTTACGGCACAACCGGCTGGCCCGAGACGTACATCATCGACCGCCAGGGAATCGTTCGCCGGAAGTTTATAGGCCCGGTCGACTGGGAATCACCGGAAGTGATGCAGTTTTTGGGCAAACTGTAATCGGGATTGATTTTTTCACGCAAAAGCTCTTCTCCACGATCTCGGCGTTCTCGGCGATTTAAGATCTGTTGTTCGCTCATCGTTCCACAATCGCAAACTGGATATTCTCCAATCCATCCCACAATGTTAGAGTTTTGAGGATGCGCCATCGCGAGCAGGAAGGCTTTTGATGCGGGCATTTGCCCAGGCGGAGCGGTTTGTTGGCGAGTTGCAGTCACGCAAACTTCGCGCCGCCTACGTGTTCGTGGGCGACGAGGCGTTTTTTCGCAAACGCTTTCGCGACGCCATCCTCGAGCACCTCGTTCCACAGGACCTGCGCGAGTTCAGCCTGTTTGAGTTTGACCTGGCCGAAACCGATATTGCCGAAATCCTTGACCGGGCCCGCACGCCGTCGCTGATGGCGCCATTCCAGGTGTTCTTCGTCCGCGGCGTAAAGAACTTATTCGGACGCGGATCGAATGAAGAAAAGCTCGCCGCCATCGAAGACTATTGCAAGAATCCGAATCCGGACGCGCTCCTCATCTTCGTGGCCGACCACATCAGCATTCCCGCCGACGTTCGACGCATCGAGATGCAAGACAAAGACCGCTATCAGCGCATCCGCGAGACGCTGGGCCAGTATTGCGGCATCGTGGAACTGGCGCGCGTGGAAGAAGGCGAAGCGGTGCGCTGGATTTCCGACTATTGCTCCGGCCGTGGCGTGAAGATGGAAGCCGATGGCGCTCGCGAGTTGGTCGACGCGCTTGGCGGCGACATGATGATGATCTCGAACGAGCTCGAAAAGCTGATTCTTTATGTCGGAGAGAAGAAGCGCATCGCGTTGGGCGATGTCGAGACGATGGTTCTCGCCGCCAAGCAACGCTCGCTCTACGAACTGACTGACGCGATTTCGGCGAAAGACCGCGTGCGTGCCCTCGAAGTGCTCGACGCGATTCTTTCTACTGGCGATGGCGAGGAGGCCGCCATCGGCCACATTTACATGCTGGCGAAAACTTTCCGGCAGATGCTGATTATTCTGGAGCGCAATGTCCGCGACCAGCGCATGCTGTGGGCCGCCCTGTGGCAGGGATTCCGCGTGCCTCCATTTGCCGCCGACGACATCATCAAGCAGGCTCGCCGCTACAAATCCCGCCGCGAACTGACGCGGGCAATTCGTCTCGTCGCCAAAGCCGATCTCGCGCTGCGCTCGAATCCGGTCAGCAAGCGCATGGTGCTCGAACGACTTGTCATGGACCTCACCAGCGAGCCGAGGCTGGAAACTCCGGGATGGATGCAGGAACAGTTGCCGGTGTGAGTTGCAGCCTTCAGCTGTCAGCCATCAGCCATCAGCGGATCAAGCAATCGGAATTGTTCGCCGATTTTGCGACCGCAAGAAACTCAGCGTTGGGCTCTTTTCCAAATCCGATTGCCCAACGAGACACCGGCAATGGTCAGAACCAGAAGCACAACTGCTGTCCCAACATAGTAGTTCACATCGTAGTGGATCGAGGCCAAACGATCATACGCAAGTAATCCGAGAAACAGCGGGCAGGTGAACAGAAGGAAACCAGAAACAAGAATGTACTCGCCTCTTGATCGTCCTTGCAGCGAAGTATTCAGATCGCGTTCTCGTTGTTCATTTAAGTGGAACAAAAACGAGTACGGAAGGGCGACGCCGACCGCGCGCAATATCAATATGCAGGTCAGATTGCAAAGTACGAATACTGCTGCAAATCCGAACACTGCTGCAAGCAAGCGCATCGCGGCCACCTCGTCGCTCACATTGTACTTCCTAAGTTCGCCACCGTTGACGGAATCAGCCTCTTACCCTCGAAACCTCGATTCCAGACTCGTGGCCACCTCGCGCCATTTGCCGCAACAAAGATGATTCGGCGCGAGTAACCCTGTTACCTTTGTGCTTACACCACTATCTTCCCCCCACTACCCCACACAATCCTGTACGACAATAGTTCTCTACGGATTCGCGCATGCCATCGAACGTCACAGACGCTCTGCAGCGGCTCAAAGTCCTGATTGATTCCTCGACTCCCATTGTCGCGATGGAGACGGTGGAAGAAGTGCGGGCTGTGCGCATGGTGCGCGCGGCGTGTTCGGCGCTCAATCTCGCGACCTTCGAGTGGAGCATTGCCAGCGGCCTGATGCGCTCCGGCAGCAACGTTGGCGAGCTCGTGATGGGACATGCGGTCGACAGCAGCTCGCTTGGCGGATTCGTTCCCACCGAGACGATCGAGCAAAATGCCAAGGCGCTCTACAACAGCCGCGAACCGGCGCAAATGCTGGGCAATCTGGAAGGCATTTCGATCGAGGCGGTATTCATTCTCAAAGACCTGCACCGCCATCTGGATGATCCGGTCGTGGTGCGCCGCCTGCGCGATGTCGGCCAGCGCTTTTCAACCAATCGCCGCACCGTCGTCCTGACCGCTCCCAAAATCGAGATTCCGCCCGAACTTCGCAGTCTGGTGGAGGTGTTTGAGCTCCCGCTGCCCGACCGCGAGCGCCTGCGCCAGATCATCGACGAAACGCTGGTGCGCATCAGCAAGGCGCACACACTGCAGAGACGGCTCGATGCGGCGGGCATGAATGCCATCGCCGAAAATTTGCGCGGCCTTACTGAGGAAGAGGCGGAACGCGCCATTTCGCAGGCGCTGGTCACACGCTATGCGCTTTGTCCGGAGATCGTGACCGACGTTCTCGAGACCAAGAAGGCGCTGCTCAAGCGCTCCGAGATGCTGGAATTCGTCGAGGCCGACGAGGCAATGTCGGGTGTGGGCGGCCTCGACAACCTGAAGAACTGGCTAAAGCAGCGAAACGGCGCGTGGGAAGACGCGGCGCGCGAGTTCGGGCTGGACCCGCCGCGAGGCGTGATCATTCTGGGCGTGCAGGGTTGCGGAAAATCGCTTTGCGCTCGCGCCATCGCCGGAGAATGGAAGTTGCCGCTGGTGAAGTTCGATACGTCAGCCATCTACGACAAATATATTGGCGAGACGGAAAAACGCATCCTCAAAGTGTTTCAAGTCGCGGAGGGCTTGGCTCCTTGCGTGCTCTGGATCGACGAACTGGAGAAGGTGTTTGCCGGCAGCGGCCCGGACTCAGCCTCGGCCGACGCGGGAGTGTCGTCGCGCCTGCTGGCATCGTTCTTGTCATGGATGCAGGAGCGCAAGGCAGCCGTCTTTGTGGCTGCCACCTGCAATAACGTGACCGCGCTTCCTCCCGAACTGATCCGCAAAGGGCGCTTCGACGAACTCTTTTTCGTTGACTTGCCCAACCAGGCGGAGCGGCGGCAGATTTTTTCGATTCAGCTGACTAAGAGGAAGCGAAACCCTGCGGATTTCGATATGGAGCAGATTGCCGCGGCCGCGAAGGGCTACTCCGGTGCGGAGATTGACGCTGCCGTCCAGACCGCGCTCTACACTGCTTATTCCACGAAGTCGAATCTGACGACTCAATCTCTCGCCCAGGCTCTGCAGCAGACCGTGCCGCTCTCGGTGACGCGGGCGGAAGAGATTGATACATTGCGCGAATGGGCGCGCACGCGGGCCGTTCAAGCCTCTTCTGGCAGCGCAGAAGTGGACTAGAACGCCAGCCATTTTCCCTCACTTCCGCTGAAGCTGGAAGCCGAGAACCGGAAGCCGACCTTGTGTTTCCTACATCTTTTGCGTGAAAATCAACATCTTAGAGAATATTGGCAGTTTTTCTGGAGATTCTCCTTAATGTTCTATCAGCGCCGACGCGTTCGTGGCGTCCTCACCGGTTCCCTGGCATTCATCGTGCTTTTCCTTCTTGCGGCTGCACCCGGATGGGCCGCCACCACCGAGAAGGCACATCTGCGCGTCGACGATTACCAGATCGATACTGAACTCAATCCCCACCTGCATCAGCTTTCGGCGCGCGCGAAAGTGAAATTTACCGCACTCCAGGACCTGAACGTCGCGGTTTTCGAATTGCATAATGGCTTGCGCGTCACCAAGGTTCTCGATGCCAGCAACAAGCCTCTTTCTGCCGAGCGCGTTACTCAGGACTCAACTGTCCGCGTAGCTCTTCCGCAAGGCCTGCCGAAAGATGCTTCAACCGCGCTGACGTTTGAATACGAGGGGACTCTCGAAACTGCCGACGACAGCCCGGTTCCCGGCCTCAAGCTAGCTTATGTGGGCGACGACACCAGCTACTTGCTCTATGCGGGGCGTTGGTTTCCGGTCAGCGGCTACGGCCTGAACCGTTTTACGTCGACCATCCGAGTGACCGTGCCCTCGCACCTGCTTGTAATCGGCAGCGGACAAGCCTCGATTGTCGAAAACCCGCCCTCGAATAAGCCCAACAGCAACGGCCTGCCGACGAAGACTTTTACTTTCACTTCGACCAAACCCAGTTTCCCAGGAACGGTCATAGCGGGCGTCTTCCAGGAAACCAAAAGCAACGAGGCCGGCCTCGATCTGCACGTCTACTTCAAGCCGACGCATCAGAGCCTGGCGCCGACCTATGCCACAACTGCCGTGCAGGAATTCACGTATTTCATCACGCTGTACGGACCATTGCCGTCGCAGAAGCTCAGTGTGGTCGAGCTTCCGCCTGACACCGTGCCCTACGCGTGGGCGCCCGAGATCGCCGGCCTCGCCGGACCATCGATTACCGAGAAAACCAACTACCGTCTGCTCGCCGACGCCATCGCGCACCAGTGGTGGGGTGTCTCGGTGAGCCCCGCGTCCAAAGAAGATTGGTGGCTGAGCGACGGCTTCTCGCGCTACTCCGAAGCCATGTACGTTGAAAACGCCGCTGGCGCAGCTGGTCTGGAAGAAGCCGTCAAAGACATGTCGGTCGGCGCTCTCGCCTATGACACTGTGCCGCTTTCGAGCGCGGCTACACTGGACATTTTTTCCACCGAATTTCAGTCGCTCGCCACCGACAAGGGGGCGATGATCCTGCACATGCTGCGCTGGGTCCTCGGCGAAGAAAAATATCTGAAGACCATGCGTGAATTCGCGGCACAGTTCGCGGGGAAATCAGCCACCATGGACGATTTCAAGACCCTAGCCGAGAAAAACTACGGCGACCAGCTTACCTGGTTCTTCTCGCAATGGCTCGATTCCACCGGGGCTCCGGAGTTCAAGGTGAAATACACCGTTTATCGTCTTGGCGGCGAGCGGGCGAAAGCGAGCAAAGAAGATCGCTCTCCCGGTTTTCGCGTAACAGGACAGATTTCGCAGGATCTCGATCTGTTCCGCATGCCGGTCGATCTGCGGATCGATACCGATGGCCGCACCGAAGACAAGAAAGTCGAAGTGGTCGGCACGAATTCTCCGTTCACAATTGAAACTTTCGGGCGGCCGCGCCGCATCGCGGTCGATCCCGATCACCACGTGCTCACCAATTCTTCCGACGTAAAGTTACGTGCCTCAATCCTGCGCGGACAGGCGCTGCAGCAGCAGGGCGATCTCTCGGGCGCGCTGACCGAATTCAACAAGGCCCTCGATCAGAACAAAAACAGTTCGCTCGCGAACTATCGCATCGCCGAAATCTTTTTCCAGCAGAGAAACTATCAGTCGTCTGCTAACTCGTATCGTGCCTCATTGAACGGAGACGGCGAGCCGCGCTGGACCGAAGTCTGGAGCCACCTGCAGCTGGGAAAGATCTTCGACATCACCGGGCAGCGCGAGCGCGCGGTCAATGAATATCGTCAGGCGGTGCAAACCAACGACGATACCTTTGGCGCGCTTGAGGAAGCGAGAAAATATTTGCAGAAGGCCTACGAACGCCCCAAGAGTCAGTGACCTTGCACGCGGCGCAGCCAGCGTCCTCGCTACGGACGTGATCCTGAGCGCAGGCGTTCTTCCGCCCGAGCGAAGGATCTTGCGTGGAGATCGAGATACCGGTCAGCACAGGCAACACCCCGGCTTCAGTTCGAGATGACTCGCCCCGCCGTGTGGGTCTGGCACGCGCTCTCTCCAAGCTCGGCTACTGTTCCCGTTCCCGTGCCGCAGAACTGATTCGCGCCGGAAAAGTGCGCCTGAATGGAGTTGTCCGCCGCGATCCTGAAGCGCCGGTGCAAGTGAACCGCGACCGCATCGAAGTAGACGGTCAGCCGGTCGCTATCGCCACGAAAATCTACCTGATGATGAACAAGCCCCGCGGTCTCGTCACCACAGCCTCCGACGAGCGCAGACGCGAGACAATTTACGATCTCTTGAAATCTGCAGACATGAACTTGCCTTGGGTTGCCCCGATCGGCCGCCTCGACAAGGCCAGTGAAGGCCTGCTGTTGCTGACGAACGATTCCGAATGGGGCGCACGCATCGCCGCTCCTGAAACTCATCTCGACAAGACATACCACGTGCAGGTGGGGCGCGTCGTGAATGAAGCCGATCTGGTGAAGATCGTCGGGGGCTTAAGTATCAATGGAGAGCACTTGCGAGCGAAACACATCCACCTCGTCCGCTCGGGACAAAAGAACTGCTGGCTCGAAATCGTCCTTGATGAAGGCAAGAACCGGCACATTCGGCGCATGCTGAATGCCATCCACCTCGATGTGCTACGTCTGGTTCGCATTGCCATTGGTTCGCTGCAACTGGGCGATCTGCCAAAGGGTGCCGTTCGCTCGCTGACCATGAACGAAAAAGATTCGCTCGACTGCGCCATGAAGGCCACCGCGGCGCGGAAGGGATCTCGATGATCAGAGCTGCGCTCACGTGGAAGCGTCTGTAATGCCTTTGTACTATTCCGCTCGAACTTCTCAGCGTCTACCTTGAACCAACGCGAGTTCGGCAACTGTGGGCTTGATTCGCGCTCCTGGGGTTCCGCTCTGCAATGTACGCCGGCTCTACGTCCGAATGTTTTTCTTCTCGCGCGCTGCGATGGCTGCTCGTTTTTCTAGCCCTTTCGGCAGCGTATCTCTACACGTTTCCGCAAGCGAATGTTTTCTATGCCATGATCGTACTGCTGCACGCGGTCACCGGCGTCGCACTCTCGCTGCTCCTGGTGCCGTCGTTATTTAGGCTACTTCGCAAGGGCAACTGGCCAAGTCGCGCGGGATGGATCTTCATCGCCGCCAGCGCCGTCGTTGGCCTGATTCTGATCAAAACCGGCACGCCCCGTGGAGAATGGACAAAACTGTACACGCACATCGGGCTCGCGCTCATTGGCGTTGCCCTGCTGCTGGCCAGTGGCGCTAACACGAACTCACGATCTATCGTTCTCGTTCGCAGCGCCGCTTGCCTCATCGTAATTGCCGCCGTCGGATATGGCGCTCACTCCCTCCGCAGCAGCTGGCATTCACGCAATCGAATCCAGAACCCGACGATGCCTCCCGAAACCATGAATGGCGAGGGAGATGGGCCTGATGGCCCGTTTTTCCCCAGCTCGGCCCAGGTCTATGGGCACGAGAAGATTCCCAGCAAATTCTTTATGGAGTCCGATTCGTGCAAGCGCTGTCATGAAGACATTTACAACCAGTGGTTCAGTTCAGCACACCATTTTTCATCATTCAATAATCAGTGGTATCGGAAGTCGATCGAATACATGCAAGACACGATCGGCACCAGGCCTTCGAAATGGTGCGGAGGATGCCACGATCCCGCCGTACTCTATGCCGGAATGATGGACACGCCCATCAAGCAGATCGTGCATCGTCCCGAAGCGCAGGCCGGCCTGGGATGCATGATGTGCCACTCCATCGCCAACGTGAAAAGCACCATGGGGCAGGGCGATTTCTATCTTGAATATCCCAAGCTGCACGCGCTGGCGGCCAGCAAGAATCCGATCGTGCGCACGCTGCACGATTTCCTTATCAATCTGAATCCGGAGCCGCATCGACGCGTCTTCCTCAAGCCATTTATGCGCCAGCAGACCGCGGAGTTCTGCTCGTCGTGCCATAAAGTCCACCTCGATGTTCCCGTGAACGGCTACCGCTGGTTCCGTGGATTCAACGAATACGACAACTGGCAGGCTAGCGGCGTGTCAGGTCAGGGTGCGCGAAGTTTTTACTATCCGGCGAAGCCGCAGCAATGCGCCGATTGCCACATGCCGATGGAGTCGTCAAAGGATGCTGGCAATATCAAAGGTTTCGTGCACTCGCATCGCTTTCCCGGCGCAAATACTGCCGTGCCGACGGCAAACGAAGACTCAGCCCAGCTTAAGCTGACCGAAGATTTCCTGAGGAATGGCGCCCTGACAGTCGACATCTTTGCGCTGTCTCCGGCACAGATGGCGGTGAAGGCCGGCGCGTCATCGCAATCGGAGCTGTCGACCACATTCGCAGTAGGAGAGGAAGCGGAGAATAAAGTCGCTGCACAAACTGAAGCCGAAGCGCCTCAGGTCACCGCGCCCTTGAACGAAGTCCAGCCACCGCTGCGCCGTGGCGATACGGTTCGTGTCGACGTCGTCGTGCGCACGAAAAAAATCGGCCACTTTTTCCCCGGCGGAACCGTCGACGCTTACGATACCTGGCTCGAACTGAAGGGCACCGACGACAAAGGTCAGACCATCTTCTGGAGCGGCATGGTCGAAGACGACGGCAAAGGTCCGGTCGAACCGGGAGCACACTTCTATCGCTCGCTACAAATCGACGCGCATGGCAATCCGATAAACAAACGCAACGCATGGGCCACGCGCGCGGTGGTCTATGTGCGTTTGATTCCGCCGGGCGCAGCGGACACCGTCCACTATCGCGTCCACATTCCGGAAAACGCCGGGAACAGGATCACGCTGCACGCGCGCCTCTGCTATCGCAAGTTTTCCTGGTGGGGAACGCAGTTTTCTTTTGCGGGAACGCCTGATCCGGCCGCCCCCAATGCCGTCACACCCGACTTCGACGATCGCCCGTTTGTCTTCACCGCCTCGCTGAACGGTGTCTCGGCCAGGCAGGAGAAAATTCCTGACGTTCCTATCATCACGATCGCGGAAGATGAAGTCACACTCCCCGTTGTCCAGCACAATGCGCCAGTGCCCCAACCAAAAACGATCGCAAAGAAGGAACAATGGCAGCGCTGGAACGATTATGGCATCGGACTATTTCTTCAAGGAGACTTGAAGAGCGCGGCAGCTGCATTCCAGAAAGTGGCGGAAGCCGACCCCGCCAATCCCGACGGATGGGTGAACATTGGCCGCGCCGCCGTCCAAGAAGGCGATATGCAGCGCGCTCGCGTCGTTCTTGAGCAAGCCCTCGCCCTACAGCCGAACCTCGCACGTGCAAACTACTTTTACGCGCGGGTGTTGCGCTCAGACGGCGACTACGCTGGCGCTGCCGATCGTCTGCGGAAAGTGCTGGCCCAGTATCCGCGTGATCGGGTTGCGCTCAACGATCTGGGACGCGTGTTGTTCCTTCAGCGCAAGTACGAAGACGCTGTGACGGTTCTCGAATCTGTGCTCGCGATCGATCCCGAAGACCTGCAGGCGCACTACAATCTCATGCTTTGCTACAACGGACTCGGCAACGAAAAACTTGCGAAAGAGCACCAGGCGCGCTATTTGCGTTTCAAGGCAGACGAGTCGTCGCAGGCGATCACCGGCCCCTATCGCCAGCGCCATCCCGAAGACAACAATGAGCGCCAGGCTGTGCATGAGCATGTCTCAGTGAAGTTGCCACCTTCCATAGTTCATGTGGGGACAACCGCCTCGGTTGTCCGGCCGGGCGCAGCCCGGTTCGCTGCGAACTCAGGAGATTCAAGATAAATGTTCCCGAAAAAACAATTCACCACAGAGCCACAGAGTCACAGAGGAAAATTCTTTGTCGGTGTTCTTCTCTGTGCCTCTGTGTCTCTGTGGTTAGGTTCGCCTTGCGCCGCCCAGACCGAGACCTTTCGCGAAATCACTGCTCAGGCCGGAATCCGCTTCACCCACAACAACGGAGCCTTCGGAAAAAAGTGGCTGCCCGAAACCATGGGACCGGGCTGCGCCTTCATCGACTATGACAACGACGGATATCCCGACATTCTGCTCGTCAACGGCACCGATTTCGCCGGACATCCGCACGCCGGCGCGACCACCCCCAAGCTCTACCACAACAATCAAGACGGCACCTTCACCGAAGTGACACGCAAAGCGGGCCTCGCCATTCCAATGTATGGCTTCGGCGTGGCCATCGGCGACTTTGACAATGACGGATTCGACGACATCTTTATCTCCGCGCTCGGCCAGAGCCATCTTTTTCACAACAACGGCAACGGCACATTTACAGATGTAACGAAATCCGCGGGCCTGTCGGGCTCAAGCGAGTTTCCTACCAGCGCGGCCTGGGTTGATTACGATCGCGACGGTAAACTTGATCTCGTCGTCGCCAACTATGTGCAGTGGTCCGAGCAGGGAGATCTTTACTGCACCATCGACGGCGCGCACAAATCCTACTGCACGCCGGAGTCGTACAAAGGTGCGTCCGTCCGCATGTGGCACAACCTCGGCAATGGCAAGTTCGAAGACGCCACGCAGAAAGCCGGCCTGTACGATCCGACTTCAAAGAGCCTCGGCATTGCGATCCTCGACTACAACGCCGACGGCTGGCCCGACATTCTCATCGCGAACGACACGCAGCCGAACAAACTTTATCTGAACAAGAAAGACGGTACGTTCGAAGAGCGCGGTGTCGCGGCGGGCATCGCTTTCAGCGAAGACGGCGTGGCGCGAGCTGGAATGGGTGTCGACGCCGCCGACTACGACCACAGCGGCCATGCCAGCGTCATCATCACGAATTTCGCCAACCAAATGCTCTCGCTCTACCACAACGAAGCCAACGGCTTATTCGTCGACGAAGCGCCGCAATCCGAAGTTGGACGGGCCACGCTGGTCACGCTCGGCTTCGGCTGCTTTTTCTTCGACTATGACAACGACGGCTGGCCCGATATCTTCGTCGCAGACGGCCACATCGAAGATCAAATCGAGCGCGTGCAGAAGCGCGTCAGCTACGCCGAGCCGCCGCATCTGTTTCGCAATCTCGGGGGAGGAAAATTTACTGAGGTGACAGCGCAAATCGGCGGCAGCTTTGCTAAGCCAAAAGTCGCGCGGGCGGCGGCATACGCCGATATCGACAATGACGGCTTTCTCGATATTCTGCTGACCACCAACGCCGGGCCGGCGTACCTGTTCCACAATGCAGGCGGAACGAATCACAGCCTGCGCATCAAACTCGTGGGAACGAAATCGAATCGCGATGGCATCGGCGCCGTGGTGCGGGTTAGTGCCGGCGGCGAGAAGCAATGGAAGATGCTGCGCTCCGGATCGAGCTATCTGGCGCAGAGCGAACTCGTGCTGACGTTCGGCCTCGGGCAGCAATCCAAAGTTGATGTAGTCGAGATCGAATGGCCCAGCGGACAGATCGACAAACTGACGAACATCGATGCTGGACGGACGGTCACAGTGCAGGAAGGCAAAGGAATCATCTCAACCCGCGGCTATGGCAACATGAAGTCCACCGGGAAGGGCACGACTTCCAGTCGTGCCGAGTCACCTTCCACCCGCGGAGCCGGCTTTAGCCGCTGAGGTTCGCTCTGTGATTAAATCTCTGTCGAGATGAATCCGAAAATCTCAGCCGCGCTCATCGGGACCCTGCTCGCCGCCGTCAGCCTTCTCGCGCCACAGTCAAAGCCCAATCCGACCGAATCCGCGCGCCTGAACAATCTCGGTTGCGCTTACATGAACCAGCAGCTTTTTGAGAAAGCGCTCAAATCCTTCCAGCAGGCCGTCGCGCTCGATCCCAAGCTGGTGATCGCGCGGCTGAACGAAGGCGTGGCCTACCTGAATCTGCAGAAGCTCGGCGAGGCGAAATCCGCGCTGGAAAGGGCGCTCAAGGACGATCCCAATAATCCGTACGCGTGGTACAACCTCGGCCTGCTCGCGAAGAACAGCGGAGGCGCGCAGACTGCTATCGACGATTTCACGCACGTCACCCAAATTGATCCTCAAGACGCTGACACCTGGTATTTCCTCGGCGCGTCGTATGCGCAGGCCAAGCAATTTCCGCAGGCCATCGATGCATTCCATCACGCGCTCGATATCAATCCGCTTCACGCCTCAGCCGAATTCGGGCTGTCGCGCGCCTACCAGCAATCCGGCGATGTCGACCACGCCCGCGAGCAGCTGAAGAAATTTCAGCACATCACCGAAACCAAGATCGGCGTGCCGATGAGCCTGGCCTACGGCGAGCAGGGCCAGTACTCGCGCGCGGTGGAATCTCCGCTGTCGCAACTGAAGCCGCCTCCGCAGATCAAAGTGCAGTTTGTGGATGTGACGAAAGAAGCGGGGTTGCCTTCGAAGCCTACCTCAGTTACCTCGGATGTTCTGGCCGAAGGTGCGTGTTTCCTTGACTACGACAATGATGGAAAGATCGACCTTTTCCTTCCGAGCGGCAGTCCATCTGGCGGCATGGCCCTGTATCACAATCTCGGCGGAGGAAAATTCAAAGATGTTTCGGTGGATGCCGGCTTCGACCTGAGCCAAAGTGCTGAAAGTTGCACGACGGGTGACTATGACAACGACGGCTTCGTAGACCTTGCCGTAGTGGTCGATGGCCGCGTGAACCTATGGCACAACGAGAAAGGAAGAGCTTTCAAGGATGTAACGGGGGCCTCGGGTATCAAGAGTTCCCCTGACGAACGCGCACACTCGCTGGTCTTTATTGACTACGACCACGACGGTGACTTGGATGTTTTCGCGCTTCAGAGAGACAGGTGTAAAGCGCCAGTCGGCGTATTTGACGCGTGCTTCCCTGGGCGCTCCATGAGCAAGATGTGGCGAAACAACGGGAACGGAATATTCACAGATGTAACCAAACAGACCGAACTCATGGGCGAGTTGCCTGCCTGGAATGCTGTGGGAACGGACTTTAACAATGACCGTGCAGTTGATTTGGCGGTTACGGGGCCAGCTGCCTTCTACGAAAACCCGCGTGAGGGAAAGTTTGTGCAGCGCAGGTTTCCTGGAATGCGGCTCGCCGATGGAATCGCCATATTAGATTTCGACCATGATGGCTGGATGGACGTTGCGCTCAGCTGGGCTCGTGAAAATGCCCTTACCCTCTGGCGCAACAATCACGGCAAATCCTTCGACCAAGTCAAGCTTCCCGAGACCAACTGGGTCCGCGCTTATGGCGTCGCCGCCTTTGACTATGACAATGACGGCTGGGTCGATCTCGTCGCCGTCGGCGAGACGAAAGAGGGCAAGGGTGAGATCAAGCTCTTCCGCAATCTTGGCCCCGACGGATTCAAAGACGTCACCGCCGATGTCGGCCTCGACAAGATTCATCTCGAATCGCCCCGCGCCATCATCACCGGAGACTATGACAACGACGGCGCCGTCGATCTGCTCATCACGCAGAATCACGGCCCGGCGGTTCTGCTGCGCAACGTTGTTCTTCCAAATCCGGGCGGCAATCAGAACCACTGGCTGCGGCTCGCGCTCAAGGGACTTACCGACAACAAATCCGCCATCGGCACGAAAGTCGAAGTTTTCGCTGGCGGCAACCGCCAGAAATTCGAAATCTACGGATCGAATGGCTACCTCGGCCAGAACTCGCCCTATCTCACCGTCGGCCTCGGCCAGTCCACTGAAGCTGACATCGTGCGCATGCTCTGGCCCACGGGCGTGCTGCAGGACGAAATCAATCTTGCCGCCGATAAGCAGCACGATATTCTCGAACTGGATCGCCGCGGCAGCTCGTGTCCTACTCTGTTCGCTTGGAACGGCGAGCGCTATCAGTTCGTCGCCGACATGCTGGGTGCCGGCGTCGTCGGGCACTGGGTCGGCCCCGGCCAGCGCGACATTCCACGGCCCGTCGAGTACATCAAGATTCCCCGCGAGTTGATCCGGGAGAAGGAATATTCCCAGGTCTCCCAAAACCAGGGGGACCTGGGGAACCCCACTGAGGTACATACGCGCGGGGGTGCCCCACTTCTCGCCGGTTTTGCGAGAAGTGGGAACTCTACGACCGGCGACCAAGAATCAACCATGCTCTTATCCTTCCGCTTCATGGAACCGCTCGAAGAAGCCGTGTACCTCGACCAGGTTCGTCTGCTCGCGGTCGACCATCCTGCCGATGTCGACGTTTATCCCAACGAGTATTTCGCGTCGAACCCGCCCTATCCTGAATTCAAAGTGGTCGTAAGCAAGGACGCCAAACCTCCCGCCGGCGCCTGGGACGAGCATGGCCACAACGTCCTCCCCGATCTTCTCGCACATCGCTTCATCGGCAATTTCGCGGTCACGCGATTTCTGGGATTCGCCGAGCCTCATACGCTCACACTCGATCTTGGCGAACCCTATGACGGAGGCCCACTTTGGCTTCTGCTGCACGGCGAAGTCGAATACTTCTCCGCCAACAGCATGTACGCCGCGTCGCAAGCCGGACTGCAGGCGTTCGCGCCATATGTCGAAGCGCTCGACAATGCTGGCAAATGGAAGCACGTTCTCGACGACATGGGATTTCCCGCCGGTGGTGCGCGGACCATGACCGCCGACCTCACCGGCAAGCTGCCCGTGGGCACCCGCCAGATTCGCTTCACCACCAATCTGCAGATCTACTGGGACAGCATCCTGATCGACCGCACTCCGCAAGCCACTGCCCGCGAGATCCTTCGCCGCGCTGGTGAAAACGCGCGCCTTCAGGATGACGTTGATAGGAATGCAGGCGACATTACAGGAGTAGGGAGTCATCCTGAGCGTAGCCGTACTTCAGGCGGAGCGAAGGATCTCGCGCGCATCCGCACGGACAAATACCGTATGGAGGAAGTTCCCCTCATCTCTGCCGACCTCGAATTCCACGGTTATCCGCTGAAGATCGAAGGCAAGCCCGCGGGCAACGTGAATTACATCTACGAAAAGGCGAGCGCCACCGGCCCTTACACACGCCCAGCGGGAACTTACACGCGCTACGGCGACGTGCTGCCGCTACTCACGGCGACCGACGACAAACTCGTCGTCTTCGGTTCTGGCGACGAAGTGCGCCTCGACTTCGATCCTTCGAATTTGCCGCCGCCCCCCAAAGGCTGGGTGCGTGACTTCTTCTTCGCCGCCAACGGCTACGAGAAAGACATGGACTTCTATGCCGCCGAGGGCAACTACGTCGCCCCGCTGCCGTTCCTGAGCATGGGCGATTATCCTTACTCCAAGCCAAGGGCGTTCCCGCTCGACGAAGAGCACGTGAACTATCTGCTCGAATACAACACACGCCACATGTCAGGGAAAGAGCAGCGCGGATACTGGTTCGATTACGGACCAAAGTGACAGGTACATACAAAACAAGACAAGCCGGCTCCGGCTAACCTTTCTCTTCCAGTTTGTGTCTAAGCAGAGTAACCAGGCCGGGAACTTCGCGAAGTCCGGCTCCGTATCTCTGATCAGATGTTAGGGCGGGATTGAGACCCCTCGCCTGAACGTTACCGCGGGCCCCCACGCTCCTCCCCGGAGGCGTGGGGGCGGATTTCTATTCCCACTGCGGATTCTATTTCCATTTGGTCGGTCAAATCCAAATCTTGTCGAGGGAACGCATGAAGACATTCAGGTCAACCAGTGCCGTCCGCACAATCATCGCGCTTTTTACGTTGTTGAGCGCTGTGATGTTTGCCCAATCCAAGAACACGAAGCTCGAAGCCGACAAGCCGCTCGATCTGCCTTCCGGCCTCGACAATCGCTTCCTCGATACCACCGCCGATCCTTGCGCCAACTTCTTTCAATACGCCTGCGGCAACTTCAGCAAGGCCTATCCCATCCCCAGCGATTTCTCCAGCTACGGCACTGGACATCTGCTTTACGAACACAATCAGGCAGTTCTTCGCGAACTTCTCGAGAAAGCTGCCGCGGGCAGCGCCGACCGCACGCCGAACCAGCAGAAGATCGGTGACTATTATGCCGCCTGCATGGATACGGGAGCGATCGAACAAAGAGGTTTGCGACCGCTCCACCCCGAACTTGATCGCATTTCGGCCCTGAAAGATAAGGCAGAACTGACGACGCTGCTGGCGCACTATCAACTTATCAATGGCAATGCCTTCTTCGGAATCGGCGAACAGCAGGACTTCAAGGACGCGCGGAAGCAGATCGCCGTCGCCGATCAAGCAGGGTTGGGATTGCCCGAACGCGACTACTATTTCCGCACCGGCGAGGCCGCCGAGAAGAGCCGTAAAGAGTATGTCCAGCACATCGCCAATACACTGAAGCTGATCGGCGAGTCCGAGGGCGACGCGCAAAGTGATGCCCAGAGCATCTTTCAGCTCGAGACTGCACTTGCCAAAATCTCAATGGACATCACTTCCCGCCGCGATCCCAAGAACATTTATCACCTCATGCCAGTCGCGGATCTGCAAAAAATGACTCCTGCGCTGAACTGGCACGAACTGCTCACCGCCGCCGACTTTCCCGACGTCTCCGAAATTAACGTCACCAATCCCGACTTCTTCAAAGGATTGAACCCGTTGCTCGAGAGCACCGACCTCAAAACGATCAAGGCCTATCTGCGCTGGCAGGTCGTGGCCTCGACCAACTCAATTGCGCTGCCGAAGGCGCTCGATGACGAAATGTTCGATTTCAATCAGCGAAAGCTCGCTGGGCAACCGGAGCAACGCGCGCGCTGGAAACGATGCGCCCAGGCCACCGACAACGCGCTCGGCGAAGCTCTGGGCCAGATCTATGTGGCGCAGGAGTTCCCGCCGTCAAGCAAGGCCGCAACACTGCAAATGGTGCATGACATCGAAAACGCGATGGACCAGGACCTCGACTCGCTCGACTGGATGAGCGCCGAGACCAAGGTCCGAGCCAAAGCCAAGCTCCACGCCATCGCAGATAAGATCGGATATCCCGACCACTGGCGCGATTACTCCAAGCTCACTGTTCAGCGCAACGATGCTTTTGGCAACAGCCAACGCGCTGCCGTTTTTGAAAACTTGCGGCAGATTGGAAAGATCGGCAAGCCTGTCGATCGCGGCGAATGGGGCATGACTCCGCCCACGGTTGACGCTTACTACAATGCCAGCATGAATGACATCAACTTTCCCGCAGGCATTCTGCAATCGCCTTTCTATAGCGCTCGTTCCACCGACGCCGAAAATTATGGCCACGGTGGAGCTGTAGTCGGTCACGAACTGACTCATGGATTCGACGACCAGGGCCGTCTGTTCGACGGCAGCGGAAATCTTTCCGACTGGTGGACTCCGGAGGACGGGAAGAAATTCGAGCAGAAGTCGGACTGCACGGTCAACGAATATAGCAACTTCGTGGCCGTGGATGACGCGAAAGTCAATGGCAAGCTGACCCTGGGCGAAAACACGGCGGACAATGGCGGCCTGCGTCTTGCTTTCCTCGCTTTTCTGGCCGACGCGAAAAGAAAGAACATTGATCTGACTCAAAAGCAGGATGGCTACACGCCTACTCAGCAATTCTTCCTCGGCTTCGGTCAGGACTGGTGTGGGAGCGAGCGTCCGGAACAGGTGCGGTTGCAGGTACAGACCGATCCGCATTCGCCACGTCAGTTTCGCGTCAATGGGGTTGTGCGCAACATGCCGGAGTTCGGCCAGGCTTTCGGCTGCAAGGTAGGCCAGCCCATGATGCCGCAGAACGCCTGCCGCGTCTGGTAGTTCGTCGCGAAAACATGCCGTCGCGGTCGCGCTGAAGCATTCGCACTTTGTAGAATGCTTCCGTGCCCACTGCCTCCGATCAGCGCCTCGCGCGAGTGCTTGCTCAACTGCGCTTATACGAGCATCCGTTGCTGTCGTTTTCGGCGCGGGGCAAAGGCGACGGCGTCGAAGTCATTATCCGCTTCAAGGACGAATCCACCCCCGTCCACACTTATTACTTCGACATGCACCCGCGCGATCTCGACCATCCGCAATTTGAGTGGAGCTTCCAGCGCCAGCTCTATGACGCGCTGCACGACTACTTTGTCGAGATGTTCATTCGCACGCCACAGGACCGCAAAGACCGACAGCAGAAGGGACTGTAGTCGGATGAACCCAGTCCGGCAAATCATCGAAGAAGAGATTCGCGAGCACGGTCCCATCCCATTCTCGCGCTACATGGAACTGTGCCTCTATGACCCTGAGCACGGCTACTACTCACGCCATGCTGAGCAATTCGGCAAAGCCGGAGATTTCTACACCTCGAGCGATGTCCACGCCGTCTTCGGACGCCTGCTGGCGCGCCAGTTCGAGGAAATGTGGCGCGTGCTCGGATCACGGGCGCGGATCGAATTGATCGAACTCGGCCCCGGGCGCGGCCTCTTCGCGCAAGACGTGCTTGACTGGGCCGCAAAGAAATTTCCAGACTTCTTCTGCGCTCTCACTTACGTTCTGGTCGAAAGCTCTCCGGCTCTGCGGGAACGAATTGCGATCAACCTGCGCACGCACATCGAGTCGGGAAAGGCGCAGCTTTTGGATTCTAGGGTGGCGCAGCGCTTCAGCGCTGCGAACGAACCTCCTGTTAATAAAAAGGCTTTAGCCACCGAGGTCCCCCGCATCATCTTCGCCAACGAATTTTTCGACGCTCTTCCTGTCGAAATTGTGAGCTCGCAAGGCTCTCTGCGAATTGCCCTGAACGACGCCCGTTTCCTCGAGACCTGGGCGCCCTCGTCTCCCGAAGAACTCGAATTTCTCGACCGCTTCTCGGTTCATCCTGAGCCCGGAGAACGCCTGGAAGTCCCCTTGGTCGCGCAACACAAAATGCAACAGATCGCTGTTTCCATCAACCGCGGATTTATCATCACCATCGATTACGGTTACACGCGGGCCGAGCAACTTGCTGGTCGCCATCGCGGCACGCTCAAAGCCATCCGCCAGCACTCGGTCAGCGCTAATCCGTATGAGGCCCCCGGCGACCAGGATCTCACCGCTGACGTCAACTTCACGGCTCTTACATCCGCTGCCGAAGGCAAGAGCTTGTCAGCGCACAACTTGGTAACCCAATCGCAATTCTTGATGGGCATCGGCGAAGCCAATCAGTTCGCGGATGCATTTGAAGATTGCCGGGTGCCGCAGGAACGTGCCAAGGTCGCGCTCCAACTCAAGCATCTCGTTACTCCCGCCGGCATGGGCGAAAGCTTCCACGTGCTTGTGGCGAGTAAGGCACTGGATGGTGACCGCGTCTCGGCGCTGTCTGGCCTGAGTTTCGGGAAAAAAAGCGCTAACCCAGTCTGGCGATCCTAATCATTTGGAAAACGACCGCTTCGAAAGCTGGACGCCCTCATTTGGGATCAGGCGTTGCCTTGACCGCCGGCGGGTTCGCCGGGGCAGCCTGAGGCTGATTAGTCGACGCAGATGTTGCGGGGACTAGACGCCCACCCCTGATGGATGTAATCAACGAGCTTCCGCTCGAAACCTTTGGAGTGTTCGTCGCCGTGGATTTGGTCGGAGATAATCCCTGCTTGCGGTTCACAGTTTTCTTGGCTTGGACCGCCGAGCTTTGGCTTCCCAGTCTCCTGTGGTTCACGGTGTGCATCTGATTAGAAAGATTCTTTGTCGCATTATTGAGCGCGTTGCCCAGCGCGGTTCCGGTCTTAACTGTCGACGTGGCGGAGCTTCCATTGAGCAGAACCGACTCGGCCGCAGCCTGAGCCAACGCGGACCCTGAGGCAAGAACAACAGTGATCGCGATGCCGAGCGAAACGTGAGCACGCATGGAGACCTCCGCGAAAATGCTTACGCAAAGCCTAATCCCGAGGAAAAAGGGAGTCAATCCCACCGATGGGGCAGTGAAGCGGACCGCGGCCTGCTTCAGTTGTTCCATCCCGCAAAAAATGTCACCTTTGCTTTCACCGACATTGCTTGATCTTGCTGACGCAACGCGCAACACAGTTGGTCCGAGAACCAAGAAAGTCACTTTGAGGCGAAATCTGGCTGGCTCAAGATCGATTCAGAATCTCTGCGCTACGCACGTCAAACGAGATCGCGGTCATGAGCCGTGCCCTTTTTACGCGTGACCGGATCAGCAAGTTGCGACCGACTCCAAATTGTGTTTTTGAATTCAAAGTCAGTGGACTCGTTCAGGGAGAAGTTTATGGCCGGCCAAGTTATTCTTTACTTTGAGGATCAGGCAGACGCGTTGCGCTTTGCCCTGGCTGCAGGATCGGTAATGGCAGGAGAGAGCGGCAAAGCGCCCGGGGATCTGATACAAGAAACAACACGAGCCACCCGCATCCGCCTGGATGCGGCCAATGCGGGAAAAAGCAGGAAAGCCGGCCCACACGAACATTTGGCATAAAGTTGCGCGTCGCCGGGACGAACAAGCTGAGGCCTTCACCCGAGTGCTGCGGGCCCGAGTGCGGCACTTCCCTTTCTTCTTCTTTCGTTTTTTCCCCTCGCTTACAATTGCCCCCTCGCTGTCTCTAGGGGAAGGACTACTTTCGATACGGCCTTTACCTGATATTCGCAAGCTTTCGAAGAAGACTATCGTCATAGTCAGTACCTTATAGATAGTCAGTAACTGTAGGTCTGCTTTAGTTTTCAACGTTCAGGTTGAATGCTTAGCCGACCCATAAGGGCTGAACGAAAAATTGGGATAGACTCAGCCCGAAACGTCCGTCAGGCGCGCATTGCGTTCTTTCGTACTCGATCTGGAGTGCGCTGAAAGCATTTGAGGTGGGGCCTTGGTTCGCATCTTCGTGGTCGATGATAATCCAGCGGTCCGGCGTTACTTGCGGTTCATACTGGAACAGCAGAGCAGTTGGGAGGTGTGCGACGAGGCGCGCAGCGGAGGCGAAGCGCTGCAGCGGGTTCAGAAGGCGCGGCCGGACTTGATCCTGCTTGACTTTCAAATGCCCGACCTTAACGGTTTGGATGTGGCGCATCAGATCTCGGGGATGTTCCCTGACATTCCCATCTTGCTGGTTACGATTCACTTTTCTCGCGAACTAGCGGATGCAGCTATGCAGGTGGGCATTCGCGGAGCCTGTTCGAAAACTGATGTGGGTTCGATCGTGCAGGCAGTCGATGCGTTATTGCACCACCAGACCTATTTCCCGTCCATGGGCGCCGTGGGTGATTGATTGGTTCAGAATCTTTGTCAAATACAGCATTCCCTGTATTCGGAGGGGAATGCGTCACATGCTAGCTTCAAAAGGAACTTATTCTGTTACAGGCTTATAGAGCCCACCGATTCTTGTTCGACTGAGCCATAATCGCTCGATTCTCTTTGCTCTGGACGGGCTGGCCACTGATCATGACCGTTCGCATACTCCTGGTCGACGACCACCCTATTGTCAGGCAAGGGCTGAAAACCCTATTGGAAGGGCGGGAGGGTTGGCAAGTGATAGGCGAAGCTTCCGATGGAATCGAAGCGGTCGAAAAGGCCCAGCATCTCTTGCCCGATGTCATGGTACTCGACGTGACCATGCCGCGAATGAATGGACTGGAGGCATGCCGTCTGATTCGGAAAAGGGCTCCAGGCCTCGAGATTCTCTTCGTGACCCAACACGATTCGGCCCAGATGATGCGCGAGGCGCTTGATGCTGGAGCCAGAGGATACGTGGTCAAGTCGAATGCGGCACGCGACCTGCTTGAGGCCGTCGAGGCGGTCAGTCAGCATCGCACCTTTACCGCGTTGCACGGGCGCGCGATCATCGCTTCGGGTTGAACTGGATTTCGTTCGAATGCGGGATGTTCGAGATTTCTGAAGACTGCTAGATTTCTAAGACAAGGTGATGCCATGAGATTACGAATTCTGGTTGCCGATGATCATGAGATCGTGCGGCGCGGCCTCTGTTCTCTTCTACAAAAGCATGAAGGCTGGGAGATTTGCGGAGAAGCTGCCGACGGACGCGATGCCGTTGAGAAAGCCAAGCAACTCAAGCCTGACGTGGTCATCCTGGATGTCGGCATGCCTAACCTGAACGGCCTGGATGCTACGCGCCAGCTCATGCAATACGATGCGAACTTCAAGATCATTGTCCTGACCATCACCGACTCCGACCAGGTCATCCGCGAAGCTCTGGATGCCGGCGCCCGCGGTTTCGTACTTAAGTCCGACGCCGCTCGCGACCTGGTCTCCGCCGTGGAGGCGCTGCAGCACAAGCGCATGTTTTTCACTCCTCGCGTCAACGACCTGGTGCTGGCCGGCTTTCTCGATAAGGGGCACGCCATTTCCCGCAGCGAACCGCCCAGTTTACCGACCCTGACGGCGCGTGAGCGCGAGATCACGCAGTTATTGGCCGAGGGCAAGAGCTCGAAAGAGGTCGCTTCTCTGCTTAACCTCAGTACCAAGACGGTAGAAACTCACCGCAGCAACATCATGCGCAAGCTGAGCTTCCACTCGATCCGCGATCTGGTCGTCTATGCCATCAAGAACAACATCATCCAGATCGACATGCCGCCCCAGATCAAGAACAATCCGGGATCTCCGGCAGCATAGAGGATCAAGACCACACGGTCCGGCGAAAACAGGCCGCCAGAGATGGCGGCTTGTGTCGTTTTAGGGCCTCTTAAGTGGCACGGCCTCAGTATTTTTCCCTAATCCAGAGTTCCGTATTCTCCTGTATTTCATTGCCTTGCGATTTTCGCCAGTATAGGTGTTCCCTGCATTCGCTTGCGTGAGTCGAACTATGCCTTTTGAGGATTACGTAAAGGAACTCTGCGAGCAGCTGATTGCATGTGGCTCCCAAGAGGAAGCAGTTTTGCTTGCCCGCCAATTGCAAGGCCTCATGCACGAGCGCATCGAGGAGTTGCGGTGCAGTCTGCAAGCAATGCCATCGCTTAATTCGGCTTCACCACCATCATCGCCAGCATAGGTTCTCTCCTAAAAACGGCCCCGTGACGGATTCCTCGGCGCGGGGCTTTTTTTTTGAGCCCTGGGGCTCCTCGCCCTCGGTGCAACTCGCGAACTTGCAAACGCAGCATAAGGTGTACTTACCAGCACTGACGGGCCATTCCGCCGAGTTGACATTACTGAGATAATGACAGCAATTCAGTTTTCGCAGGGGAACTGTAACCAGAATTGCGCAAAGATTTGCAACATTCTCGTTGTCCCCAATCACGAACTGCATTCCTGCAAGTATTCACGAGTGGCACGTCGAATGCTTTACCCCTGATAGCCAGGTTGCGTTCCTAATCCGATTGTTTCCTGCGTGTTGAGGAAAAGGCAAAATCCCAGCTGCAGGACCGCCGACTTGTGTGGACGTGCCCGCTAACAATGTAAGAACGCGCCGGTGGCGGGAACCCGCTTTGGAGGAAAGAATGTTGTTTCGTGCATTCTGCTTTTTTGTGCTGCCAGTCTCAAGGGTCTTTCGTCTCGCACCTGTGGTCGCATTCGCGGCCATGGCTCTCATGAGCATTGGGCAGGCCCAGATGAACGTAGTTACGCAGCACTACGATGTGGCGAGGACAGGTCAGAACACCAGTGAGACGCTGCTGACCCCGGGCAACGTGAATAAGGCCGGCTTCGGATTTCGCTTCAGCCAGCCGGTGGACGGCTACATTGTCGGCCAGGCACTTTATCTCTCAAATGTCTCTATCCCAAATGCGGGGACACATAATGTAGTCTACGTGGCCACACTGCACGACAGCGTGTACGCCTTTGACGCCGATAGCAATGTGGGAGCCAATGCGGCGCCGCTCTGGCACGTAAATTTCACCAATCCGGCGGCAGGCATCACGACCGCCTCGGGCGCTTCGCTCCCGTGCCCGGATGTGACTGCCTACCCGGAATCTGGCATCGTCTCCACTCCCGTCATTGATCCCAATACCGGGACGATGTACGTGGTGGCTAAGACGAACGAGAACGGCACGGTATTTCACCGGCTGCACGCCCTGGATGTTGCGACTGGCGCTGATAAGTTCGCCGCTCCACTACCAATCAGCGGCCAGGTCAAGACTCATCTGGGCACGGTGGCCACCTTCAACAGCTTGCATGCCATGAATCGTCCGGCATTGCTCCTGAACAATGGCATCTTGTACGTGGCTTTCGGGTCGAATGGATGTAACGACAGCGCTTACGGCTGGGTCTTTGCCTACAATGCGACCAGTTTGGCCCCGATGGGAGTCTTCAACACGGCACCAGAAAAAGGGCTGGGCTCGATATGGCAAACCGGCTCCGGTCCTGCAGCCGATTCTGAGGGAAACATCTACGTTTCCACCGCCGAGGCCCACTTCACCGGCAATACCGGGGGACAAGACTTCGGTTCAAGTATCCTAAAACTAAGCGAGGCTTCGGGAATCCTTAACTTCGACGACTATTTCACCCCATTCAATCAGGCCATCATTTCTGCCGACGATCTGGACCTGAGCGCCTGCGGGGTTGTGGTCTTACCCGATCAGACAACCGGCCCGACGCCCCACCTCCTGGTGGCTAGCGGGAAACAGGGCACCGTCTATCTGCTGAATCGCGACAACATGGGGCAGTACGACTCCGCTAGTGGCCTGCAAACCGACCCGCAAATTGAGCAGGAGTTGACCAAAGCCGTCGGCGCTATGTTCAGTACTCCGGTGTACTGGAACAACCGAGTTTACTTCACCGGCGATGCCCATCCCGTCACGGCATATACGCTGAACAACGGCTTGTTGACATCACCGCAGCAGTCCATCACTCTTCCCGGCGGCCATTCTCCCGTAATTTCCGCCAACGGTAACACCAATGGCATCGTTTGGGTCATTGAAGGGCAGCAGCTTTATGCTCTCGACGCGATGAGCCTGAAAGTCATTTACAGCAGCGGGCAGGCAGGCACCCGCGATACGCTTCCCACACAGCCTCATTTTTCCACGGAGATGGTGGCCAACGGAAAAGCGTACGTCGGAACGCAGACGAACCTGATGGTGCTCGGTTTACTGCCTACGATGCAGGGCGCAAATGGTAACAATCAGACCGCAACGGTCGCGACCACTTTGCCGGTGCCGCTATCCGTTCAACTGACGGATCCGTACACGGGTCAGCCAGTCTCCGGGGTGACGGTAAACTTCAGCGATGGGGCCAAAGGGGGCACGTTCGGAAACTCGGCGCCCGTGACCGACTCGACCGGCACGGCAACTACGACTTATACCTTCGGCAAGACTGCGAACACCGTCACCATTACCGCGGCGAATCCGGCGGTTCTCGGAACAAAGTTCACGGAAACTGCGATCCCCGGGCCTCCCAAGTTTTTGCTGTTGTCTTCGGGCGGAAAACAGAGTGCCCAAGTCACCACCAGCCTGCCCGCGCCAGTCGTGGTGAAGGTGACAGATCAATTTGGCAACGGAATCTCAGGGATGACGGTGAATTTCTCCGACGGCAGTGTAGGTGGAGGCTTCTCCGCGAAGACCCTCACCACAAATAGCCTAGGGAAAGCGAGTATCACTTACACGACTACGACGAAAGCGCAGGCATTCAAAATTTCGAGCGTGGTTTCCGGCCTTCCGACTATCCTGATCAACGAGACGGCTATCGCTGGCCCGCCTGCATCCATGAGCGTGCTGGGAGGGAACAATCAAAGCGTGAACAGCGGAACCGCTCTGCCGCAAGCGCTGACTGTGCAATTGACCGATCAGTTCAACAACCCTACACCAGCTATTTCGGTTAGCTATTCGGATGGTGGGGCAGGTGGAAGCTTTTCGGCGAACCCGGTGTCTACTACCAGCGCCGGTCAAGCCAGCACCTCCTACACGCCATCATTCCCAGGTCCTATTACCATCACCGCCACCGCTGGCTCACTCTCATCGCAGTTCACCGAGACCGCGCAATAGCGAGCATGGAATGAGGGAACGGGCGCCTACGGGGCGCCCCTTCCATTATAGAAGCCACTCTGTGTGCGCACCGTGAGGTGTGCGTATCCCGGAGCATGGGCCTCCACGCGAATCGATTGGTACGAGGGTCTTTCGCCCTGCCGCTTTGGTTTGTACGCCACGAAATATTGGCCGCGTACGTCGTGCGCAATCTCATGCGCAATCTGGCCAATCTCGGTAAGCGTGTCGGGGAAGTATGCCACACCGCCGGTGCGATCCGCCAACTCTTGTAGTGCCTGCCGTCCCTGCCCTGATAGTCCCGCCCCCGTAAGTCCGATCGCGTACAGTGTCGGGCCGTTCGCCCGTTGCACTTGGCGGGCTGCCTCCTGCAGGGTGTCCTGGCTCATATTGTCCTGGCCATCTGTGATGACCAGAAGAACCTTCTTCTGAAGGTGAGGATTGTTGTTCAAATGCACGGTCGAGGCGACGATGGCGTCATAAAGTGCCGTGCTGCCTTTCATCGTGGTCTGATGCAGTGCCGCACGGAGCAGATTGGCATTGGACGTGAAATCCTGATCCAGATAGTAGTCCTGGCTAAAATTCACAACAAAGATCTCGTCCTGCGGATTGCTGGACTGAATCAAGCTCATCACGGCTTCATTCACTTTCGGGCGCTTGTCGCGCATGGACCCGGAGTTATCGATCACGATTCCCATTGCCACTGGCACATCTTCGCGACGGAATGAAGTGATGGTCTCCGGAACGCCATTCTCGTAGACAGCAAAGGCAGACCGATCCAGATTAGGTACAGGCCGTCGCTGTTCGTCGAGCACCGTTGCGTGTAGCACTACTTCCTCGACCTGCTTCTTGAAAACGAACATTCCGCCATCGTTCTTGTCCGGCTCAACTCCGGGTTGCTGACCGGCCGAATCCGGGCTCGGAGAAGGTATCTGTGAGCTGGTCCCATCTGGCGCACTTGGCTGGTCCTGTTGTGTTTGGGGGGCGGGAGAGATCGGTTGCCCTTGATTGCCTGGAGCTTGAGCAGAGCTCTGAGCCGTTGCCGCGGAATTTTGCGATGAAGGTACCGGATTCGAGGAGCTTTGGGCGTAGGCCAGCATGCCGATAAACGTAAACCCGATCAATCCGATGAAGGCAATTAAGCCTCGACGACGTTCATGACTCGGCGCGGAAACGGCAGACAGCATCGGAATTCCTCCTAGTCGAGGCTTTAGATGCGTAGATCTGCGCGCGAGTGGATCAGGTTGCTCCAGGGTGGGGGATACAGCGTTCACACTAGGTCCACGAGATGGCTTAAGGCTAACGGCTCTGAAGTGTTCGTTTTTATGGTGCGTTCTACGATCTACAGAATTTGGAAGAGTAATTTTGAAAAACTTACACCAACACCGTCATTCACAGCCACGACCAAGTGCGCGCCGGAAAAGACCTTAGAGTTTGGCACGAATTGTGCATCCAAATCAGCGATCCGGCCCGGTCGATGCCGGGGGGTGGAAGACTTACTAGATTCTGTGGAGTGAGCCGTGAACTCGAATCTGCTTCGAATCCTCATCGCCGATGACCACGAAGTTGCAAGGAAGGGGATCCGGTCACTGCTTGAGAGTCATCCCGGTTGGGAAGTGTGTGGCGAGGCAAGAGATGGCCGCGAAGCCGTGGAGATGGCAAGCAGACTCAGACCAGATGTCGTATTGCTGGACATCGGAATGCCCAACCTGAACGGGCTGGATGCCGCCCGGCAGATTCTGTCGGCTTCACCCGATGCGCGCATTCTGATTCTGACCATGCACGACACCGAACAGGTCGTGCGGGAAGTGCTGGCGGCAGGAGCTCGCGGATTTCTGCTGAAGTCCGATGCAGGGCGCGATCTGGTTCAAGCTGTGGAAGCGCTTCAACATCAGCGGACATTCTTTACTACCAAAGTGGCGCAGATGGTGCTCGATGGATATCTGCATCCTCCCACCGAAGTGGCGCATTCCGCCCGACATGTGCTGACGCCGCGCGAACGCGAAGTGATCCAGTTGCTGGCGGAAGGCAAGACCAGCAAGGAAGTGGCCGTTGCACTCAACCTGAGTGTAAAGACGGCCGAAACCCATCGCACCAATCTCATGCGAAAGCTGGACTTGCACTCGGTGGCCGATCTCACGCTCTACGCCGTGCGCAACGGCATTGTGCAAATCTACTGATCCAATTTGATCTCTCCAGCGCGCGCTCGTATACTGACAGCCCGCCATGAAGGTGATCGCCATCATCCCCGCGGCCGGTCTGGGCACGCGCATGGCCCCGCCGTCGAGCGCGAAAGGCAAGAACACCAGCCCTTCCAAGCAGTTTACCGAACTGGGCGGGACGCCCATCGTGATTCACACCTTGCGCCGGTTTGCTGCAGTGGACGAAGTGAACGAGATCTGGCTCGCGCTGCGCGAAAACGAGATGGACGGATTCCAGAAGCGATTGCAGCAGGAGAAGGATCTTGCCCGAAAGAAAGTGGAGTTGGTCGTGGGAGGCGAGCACCGCCAGCAGTCGGTTGAGAATGCTCTGAACCGAATTTCGGCTGTTCCCGGAGACATCGTTCTGGTACATGATGCAGTCCGCCCGTTCGTTACGCCGGAAATCATTCACGAGGTAATCGAAGCAGCCAAAAAATACGGTGCGGCGATTGCCGGAATGCCCGCGGTCGACACGGTCAAGCAAGTAGAGCGCACCGCCGAGGGCGCGATCGTAAAGACCACGATCCCACGCGCGGCAGTCGTCCTGGCGCAGACTCCCCAGGGATTTCGTTACGAACTGATCAAGAAAGTTTTTGACGAGGCGGCAGCCGACGGTTTCATGGGGACTGACGAGGCATCGTTGGCGGAACGCTCCGGCCATGAAGTCGCGGTCGTCATGGGCTCGTCCAGAAACATCAAGATCACCACCCCTGCTGACCTGGAGCTGGCCGAGTTCTATTTAAGGAAATGAGCCACGGATTTCCACGGATTCTCACGGATCAGAGTCTAAACGCCGCAATAAACTTGTCAGTAATGGCAACAGCACCCGGCAGTTTGAAGCATTACGAACTCACGCAAAAGATCATTGGCGTGTTCTACGATGTTTACAACGAACTCGGGCACGGATTCCTGGAATCGACTTATGCCGAGGCGATCACTCTTGCTCTTCGATCCGCCGGGCTGCGGCCTGCACGCGAGGTCTCGATTCCAGTTTGGTTTCGTGGGCAGAAGATTGGACAGTATTTCGCAGATTTGATCGTCGAGGATGTCGTGCTCCTTGAGCTGAAGGCGACGCGGGCCATCGACTCTACACACGAGGCCCAGCTCTTGCACTACCTTCGCGCAACCGAGATGGAGGTTGGCCTACTGCTTAACTTTGGCGTTCGGCCACAATTTCGTCGATTGATTTTCGACAACGAAAGAAAAAAAACCCGTGTAAATCCGTGCGAATCCGTGGCTGAGGTTTCAATGTGAGGATTGGCTACGGCTTCGACTCCCACGAGTTTCGTCCGGGCATCCCGCTGAAAATCGGCGGAGTCGTTCTTCCCCACAATCGCGGTCTGGGCGGCCACTCCGATGGCGACGTGCTTCTGCACGCCATCACTGATGCTTTGCTGGGAGCAATCGCCGCACCGGATATCGGAACGCTCTTTCCCCCCACCGATCCAAAATGGAAGGGAGCGGATTCCGCGGTTTTTCTTGGTGAGGCCTTGAAGCGAGTTCAAAAGGCCGGATTCACGGTCGCCAATTTGGACGCGAGTTTGATTCTGGCTGCTCCAAAGATCGGCCCACATTCCGAGGCGATCCGCGCCCGGATTTCAGAACTGATGGGACTCTCGGCCGATTGCATTGGCCTCAAAGCCAAGACCCCGGAAGGACTCGGGACCGAAAGCGCGGCGATCGCGCACGTTGTGGTGCTGCTGGAGAAGCGGATGAACTAGGCAGGCGTTACCCTCACGTCGAGAGAGCTTTCAAGGCAGCGCCGACCCCTTTCAGAAAGTGGACACTTCGTCCCAACTTTCCACGCCCTCTTCGAATCTGTTACTGTTTTCAGTCCGCTAATGGCTTGGTCCAGGTCGTTGCCACTGAGTTTGTATCGGAAAGGATGAGAACTGCGTGATCGTTGGGGTCCCCAAAGAAAGCTATCCGGGCGAGCGCCGTGTCGCGCTGGTGCCTATGGTTATTCCCAATCTCGCCAAGTCCGGGCTTGAAGTCGTTGTGCAGTCCGGCGCGGGCGTTGAGGCCGGATACCCAGATGCTACCTACGCGGAGAAAGGCGCCAAGATCCTGCCCGATCGTGCCAGCGTATTTGCCCAGGCCGAGATCATCGTACAGGTCCTCTGCTACGGATCGAATGACCTCACCGGAAAAGCCGATTTGCCGCTCCTCCGCCGCGACCAACTTCTAGTTGGCTTTCTTCGTCCTTTCGGTTCGCAGGAAGTCGCTGAGCAATTGGCGCACACGGGCGTCACGTCTTTTTCCGTTGAACTCATGCCACGCACCACGCGTGCTCAGAGCATGGACGCGCTGTCTTCGATGGCGACGATCTGCGGGTATAAAGCGGTTCTGCTTGCGGCTGAGACTTCCCCCCGCGTCTTCCCGATGTTGACCACGGCCGCCGGAACTATCACGCCTGCCCGCGTCTTCATCATCGGAGCGGGAGTCGCGGGCCTGCAGGCCATCGCTACGGCCCGCCGCTTGGGCGCGGTTTCATCCGCGTACGACATGCGCCCTGCCGCCAAAGAGCAGGTGCAGAGCTTGGGCGGACGTTTCGTCGAACTGCCACTCGAGGCGCAGAATGCGCAGGATGCCCGCGGCTACGGCACTGCGCAGGACGAGTCTTTTTACGCACGTCAGCGCGAACTGCTCACCCGCGTTGTCGCCGAGAGCGACGTTGTCATCAGCGCCGCGGTGATTCCGGGCAAGAAATCGCCCGTGCTCATCACCGCTGAGATGGTGAAAGGCATGGCTCCGGGATCGGTGATTGTCGATCTCGCAGCCGAGCGCGGCGGCAATTGCGAACTCACGCAGATGGGCAAGACGGTCATGGAGCACGGAGTCTCGATTATCGGCGCGATCAATCTGGCCAGCAGCGTTCCATATCATGCCAGCCAGATGTACGCCCGCAACGTGACTACGTTTCTGCAATATCTGGTCAAGGACGGCAAGCTGCAACTGAATATGCAGGATGAAATCGTGCGCGAAACACTGGTGGCGCGCGGCGGCGAAATCGCGAATGCGCGCGTGCGTGAGTTCTTTAAGCTGCCCGCGCTGGCACCGGTAGGTGGATAGCGATGCTGGGTTAGAAATCAAGTTAGCGGCTCAGAGTCAACGGAATACAAGCAACTCGACACCCGAGGTTTTGCGAAGGAACCATCATGCCCGCAGATTTCATTTCGAATCTCTACGTCTTCATCCTGGCCGGCTTCGTCGGGTTTGAAGTCATCAAGCGCGTGTCGCCCCTGCTGCACACGCCGCTAATGTCGCTGACCAATGCTCTGGACGCGATCGTCGTCGTGGCGGCGATTATCATCGCCGGGCGGCACGAGACGCGGCTTACCACGGTGCTGGGGGCAATTGCGGTGGCGGCGTCGTTCAGCAATATGGTGGGCGGATTCGTAATCACTGACCGCATGTTGCGGATGTTCAAGTCGGGCAGGTCCAAACAACAATGAACGCCGCCGGCCTGCAGCAATATCTCGATTTTGCCTACATTGTCGCCGTCGTCCTTTTCATTCTTTCTCTGAAGTTCCTGAGCTCTCCGGCGATGGCTCGCTGGGGCATCCTCGCCGGTGAAATTGGCGCTGCGCTGGCCGTCATCGCCACCCTCTTTAACCCGGAATTGGTGGCGTACAAATGGATTCTCATCCCGCTCATTATCGGAGCGGGAGTCGGCATTCCGCTGGGCATGGTGCACATGACTGCGGTGCCGCAGCGGACTGCTTTAAGCCATGCCTTCGGCGCGCTTTCCGCAGCCATGATCGGAATCGCCGAGTATTACGTCGGCACCGCGCCCGTTACGCGTTTCCAAATGGGCGAGATCGGCTTGGAAGTCATCATCGGATCGCTCACTTTCACCGGCAGCTTGATCGCGGCTGGGAAACTACAGGAAATCTTGCCGCAGCGGCCGATCGTTTATCGCGGACAGAATCTGGTTAGCCTGTCCGTTCTTGCAGGCGCACTCGGACTGGCGATCGCGCTCGTCGTAAACCCTGCGAACGCCCTGCTGTTTCCCATCATGGTGGTTGTAGCGCTGATTTTTGGCGTGCTGCTGGTTACTCCCATCGGCGGCGCCGATATGCCGACCGTCATCTCGCTATTAAATTCCTATGCTGGATTTTCGGCTGCGCTGCTGGGATTTGTCTTGAACAGCAAAGTGCTGGTGGTTGCGGGCGCGCTCGACGGATCTTCCGGTTTCATACTCTCGGTGATCATGTGCAAGGCCATGAATCGCTCGTTTACCAACGTGATGTTCGGAGCGTTCGGGCAAGTGCAGGCGTCTGCGGCTGGCGTGAAAGAGGAGCGGGTCGTACGTAGCGCGAGTCCGGAAGAAGCGGCTTCGATTCTCGCCGCTGCAAGCAGTGTAGTGGTCGTTCCTGGCTATGGAATGGCAGTCGCGCAAGCGCAACACAAAGTTCGTGAGCTTTACGATGTACTCACGAAGAAAGGCGTGGAAGTCCGCTTCGCCATTCACCCTGTTGCCGGACGCATGCCCGGCCACATGAATGTTCTGCTCGCCGAGGCCGACATTCCTTATGACCGCCTCATCGAGATGGATGATATCAATGGCGACTTCCCGCAAACCGATGTGGCGTTAGTGATCGGCGCGAACGATGTCACCAATCCCGCCGCCCGCACCGATCAGTCCAGCCCGATCTTCGGGATGCCGATCCTCGATGTAGACAAAGCCCACACGGTTATGGTCATCAAGCGCAGCATGAATCCCGGCTTTGCCGGCATCGACAATCCGCTTTACTACCTCAATCAAACCCTTATGCTCTTCGGCGATGCCAAGCAGTTCGTTGGCTCAATTGTCCGCGAACTTGGCGGCGGGCACTGAAGCAAGCGAAATGGCAGCTCTGCGCCCTTTCGGTATATTCGAGCGAATCCACAGGTTTTACTGTATGGCAGTTCCGAGCACGGTTTCCTTCTAATAGCTGGAAAAAGGAGGGAATCATGGCTGACGACCTCAGAATTACTGTCGATGAGCTCTGCACGAGGATGGAAGCGGGCGAAGACTTCACCGTCATCGATACGAGGAATCCACAGGCCTGGGCGGAATCTGACGTTAAGTTGCCCGATGCGATTCGCATTTCGGCCGATGCGCCTGACGACGAACTGGCCAAGATCCCAAAGAACAAACCGGTCGTGGCCTACTGCACATGACCCCACGAGCATTCCAGCGCCAGTTTGGCGCAACGCTTACGCGATCTCGGATATCGGAGTGCCTGGGCACTCGAAGGTGGTCTCGATGCCTGGCGGAAAAAAGCCCTGCCGCTTGAGTCAAAGAAGAAGAAAGCCGCGTGAGTCGATGGCTTGTGCCGCCACCCAGAAGGTCCGCGGGTTCGTTTCGCTTAGTGCCCGCCCAGTTTGAATTCGTCCTTGCATGCGTCATCCTGAAGCCTCGCGCACTTACCAGCGAGGCGAAGGATCTGGCGTGCAGTGGCACTCCGGGCTAAATCATTCGCTCCGCCTGAAAAGCGGCTATGCTCCGGATGACCTCGTCATCGAGGATTCGAATGAGCCACACCGCTTACCTTAGCCGCCTGATCCGTTTTGCGACATGCTGCAACTCATCGATGAAAACGATGTTGCCTCGGGCGTCGATCACTGTCGGCCCTCGATGGATGCGCTGAATGCGTTCGACGGCGCAATCCAGCACTCGCGCCAGATCGTTTCCAAAATCTCGTCCGCGTTTCTCGCGCAAACGCTTTTTCGCTTTCTGCAGTGGAAACCAGGTTGGTTCCCGCTCCATCTCGAGAGGCGATTCGAGCCAGGTTACCTCGCATAAGTGCGCATGCACCACGAGCTCGGCCTGGCCCGAGCGATTAGCTCTCGAACTGCGGCGAACATAACGTGCAAATGCCGATTCCTCCATGCGCCCGTGGACGCCGGCCTCTTCGAAGGCCTCTAGCGCTGCCGCTTGGGCGTGCGTGAGGCCAGCCTCGGCGCTTCCCTTGGGGAAAATCCAGCGACCGCCGCGAGTCCGCACCAGCAGAAACTCAGTTTCCCGATCGCGTACGCGATAGCAAACGGCCGCGACCTGCTCCGATCCGCGCATGCGCCGCAACCGCGTCAGCGGAATGAATTCGGCGGCCTTGCGCTCCTTAGCTTCTCGCGACCATCCGTACCGCGATGTCACATTCACTACACCCATTCGAGCAGCTTGCACGAGGACGCCGTGCTATGCCTAGAGCAAAGATTGGTTCCGGATACTCGGGAAAGGGACGCCAGGAAGCGTTCGTCCCCTGTGCTTCTCAGTGACCTGTGTGGTTAGAGATTGAGAGGAATCTCGCTGCACACTTGTCGGCGCCGCGTGACAAGCGACAATATTTTTCTGGGACCTCATTGTCCGCCGAGCCACCTTGGAAAACCTGTTCTGCATCCGCTGTAATCGTGAACTCGAGCCTGGGCACAAGTCTGTCGCTGTCTACATGTTCGCGCAGACCGTCGGCATTCGACCACGACAGAAGTCGACCGCGCAACGGATCTGCTTCTGCCCCCAATGTTCTGTCTCGCTCGCCATGGGACCTCCTCCCGAAGGCGCGCTCAACATCGCCGCCTGGCAGATGATTCGCGATCTGGTCAGTTCCGATCCAGCTCTGAACCAGGCCGCCTGGGACACGCTGCGCGGAGTCACCGGCCTGCTCCCCGCCACCGGGACCGATGGTGCACCGCGCCGCATCAGTTCGGGCGGATACTTCGAATTCTGACCAAACACAAGAAAGACTTCAGTTCGCATTGGACATTTCTAGAATTGCGAAAGTCGTGAACCTCCATTACTCTTCCATTCTTCTCTTCAGTGGTGCATCCTTCTAGCTGTCATGAAAACTTCGCTCATTCTGGCCCTTGTTCTCTTATCCGGTTCCGTTTCGTTTGCCCAATCTCAACCGCAACTGCCTTTGATGCCTTGGCCGGCGTCAGTCCAGCAAGGCTCAGGCCAACTGCCCATCACGCAGGGCTTCTCGGCGACGACCGCGGGAACACGCGATGCATCACTGGATCAGGGCGTGCAAAGATTTCTGACGCAGTTGTCGCGTCAAACCGGAATGAGACTCGTTCCGCAGAAGGCAGCCGCGCCGACCCTAACACTGCAGGTGAACGGAAAACGCGAGCCAGTGCAGAAGCTGGGTGAGGACGAATCTTACGAACTAACCGTCACTGCCTCTGATGCCAAGCTCACCGCGGCAACACCGTTGGGAGCTCTACGCGGCTTTGAGACATTTCTGCAATTGATCCATCCAACGCCTTCAGGCTTCGCCGTTCCCGCCGTGACTATCAAAGATCAGCCGCGATTTCCCTGGCGCGGCCTGCTCATCGATGTCAGCCGCCACTTCATGCCGATCGACGCACTCAAACGCAACGTCGATGGAATGGCCGCCGTGAAGATGAATGTTCTCCATCTGCATCTCTCGGATGATCAGGGATTCCGCATGGAGAGCAAGAAATTCCCCAAGCTACAGGAGATGGGCTCCGAAGGCATGTTCTACACGCAGGCCGAGATGCGAGATTTCATCAACTACGCGTACGAGCGCGGAATTCGCGTCGTGCCTGAGTTCGATATCCCCGGCCACAGCCGATCCTGGTTGCCCGGATATCCCGAACTATCGAGCACATCCGGCCCGTTCCAGCTCGATCCCAACGGAACTGACACGGTGATGGATCCCACGCGCGAAGAGACCTACAAATTCTTCGACAAGTTCATCGAAGAGATGTCGCGCGTCTTTCCCGATGCTTACTTCCACATTGGCGGAGACGAGGTCGATCCCAAGCCCTGGAACTCGAATCCAAAGATTCAGGAATTTATCCGCGCCCACGGAATGAAGAACAATCAGGACCTGCAGGCCTATTTCAACCAGCGCCTGCAAAAAATTCTGGCCAAACATCACAAGATGATGGTCGGCTGGGACGAGATCCTGCATCCCGATCTTCCAAAATCGATCGTGATTCAATCCTGGCGCGGACAAGAATCGTTGGCCGCGGCAGCGAAGCAAGGCTACAGCGGCCTGCTATCGCACGGCTACTATCTCGACCTGATGTGGCCCGCATCGCGCCACTATGAGGTGGATCCTATGAGCGGCGGAGCTGCGAATCTCAGCCCGGAAGAAAAGGCGCGGATTCTCGGCGGCGAAGCGTGCATGTGGGATGAATGGGTCACGCCAGAACTCCTCGACTCCCGGCTGTGGCCGCGCGCAGCCGCAATCGCCGAGCGCTTCTGGTCGCCGCAGGAAGTCACAGACGTCAAATCGATGTACGCCCGTCTCGATTCGGTGAGTGCCTGGCTGGAATGGTTTGGCCTCACCCACCTTTCAGTCAAAAATCCCATGCTCCGCCGCCAGACGGGAGCTGAAGACGTCACGGCCCTGCGCACTTTGGCGGATGTCCTGGAGCCAATCAAAGACTACGAACGCAAAGAGACCCTCAATCCGCGCTACGATTTCCGTGCTCCTCGCAATCGGATTGTCGATGCGATTACTCCCGAAAGCCTGGTGGCGCGCCAGTTCAATGATCTCGTCCAATCGTATTTGCAGAGCAACGGCGCGAATCACGCTGCCGAGGCGGCGATTCGCGACTACCTGACCCGGTGGGAAGACAACGACATCAAGCTGCATCCCATGCTCGAGCAGTCGTTTCTCCTGCAGGAGGTCGAGCCGCTTTCGCAAGATCTTTCCGCCCTATCCGCCGTCGGATTGCGGGCCTTGGATTATCTCGATCGCTCCGCAGCACCGCCCGAAGAGTGGAAAACGCAACAGCTGGCATTGACGGAAAACGCTAAAACCCCCCGCGCCAATTTGTTATTGATGGTGGCTGATCCCATTCAGCAATTGATCGAGGCTGCGGGTAAGCAGGCGACATCCGGCGTGGCGGTACAGGGGAAATAACATTCCTGAGGGCGTGCGCCAAGGGTCCCCATCGCGAGGATGGCCGCCAACCTACACGAATCGCTGAATCTTGCCTGCCCGGCGGTGCATCTTCTATGGTTAAGCTATGAGCAAAGTGCACATTCCTACGCCACTCCGTCAGTACGTGGGGAAACAGCCATCGGTCGAAGTATCCGGAACGACGGTGGCCGAAGCAATGAGCGCGCTGGTTTCCCAACACCCTGAATTGAAACGTCACCTCTATACCGAGGAAGGCAAGTTGCGGTCCTTCGTGAATGTCTATGTCAATGACGAAGACATCCGCTACCTGCAGAAAGAAGCCACGGCGCTGAAGGATGGTGATAGCATCTCCATCGTGCCCTCCATAGCTGGCGGCGCCTAACGGAATTGCGACAAAAATGAAGTTCTTCACAACAAATCGCTGTTGTTCCCGTCGCCACTGTCGCTAGCGGACGCCCTTGCCGATCGGCAATCAAGAGAAATTTAGACTGAGGTTTTATGGCAACCACAACCGAGATTCCAGTCACGCTGAGCAATGATGAAATCCTGCGCTATTCGCGCCATTTGATCATGCCCGAGGTGGGCATGCAGGGCCAGCAAAAGCTGAAAGCAGCGCGCGTATTATGTATCGGGACAGGAGGCCTCGGTTCGCCCCTGGCGCTTTATCTGACCGCAGCCGGCGTGGGTACGCTGGGACTGGTGGATTTCGATGTGGTCGATTACACCAACCTGCAGCGCCAGATTATTCACTCCACTGCCGATGTGGGCCGCAAAAAACTGGATTCCGCTGCCGACAAACTGAAGGCGATCAATCCGTATCTCAATCTGCGCACTTTCGACACCCGCCTGAGCAGCGAAAATGCACTGGAAATTTTTCGCGGCTTCGACATCATCGCCGACGGCACCGATAACTTTCCCACGCGCTATCTAGTGAACGACGCCTGCGTGCTGACCGGCAAACCCAATGTCTATGGTTCCATCTTCCGGTTTGAAGGCCAGGCCAGCGTGTTTGCGACTGAGGATGGGCCGTGCTATCGCTGTCTCTATCCCGAACCGCCACCGCCAGGATTGGTTCCTTCCTGCGCCGAAGGCGGTGTTCTCGGAATTCTCCCCGGCCTCGTCGGCGTGATGCAGGCAACCGAAGTCATCAAGCTGATCCTCGGAGCGGGAGAACCTCTCATCGGACGGCTGCTTCTGATTGACGCTCTGGGCATGAAATTCCGCGAGCTGAAGCTGCGCAAGAACCCCGACTGCCCCGCTTGCGGCACGCATCCCACGGTCACAAAGCTGATAGACTACAACGAGTTTTGCGGGATTCGCGGGGAGGAGAAGCCGGTGGAGACTGCCAGCTCAGACATGACGGTTGAGGAACTCAAGGCCCGCCTCGACAAGGGCGATGATCTGTTCATTTTGGATGTGCGGGAACCGCACGAATATCAGATCTGCAACCTCGGCGGGTACTTGATCCCTCTGAACGAACTCCCAAAGCGCGTGCACGAACTCGATTCAAGCCGTGAAATTGTGGCCCATTGCAAAATGGGTGGCCGCAGCGCCAAGGCTGTCTCTTTCCTGCGCCAGGCTGGATTTACCAAGATTCACAATCTTGCCGGAGGAATCACGGCCTGGGCCGACCGCATCGATCCCAAGGTCCCGAAGTACTGAGGCTGGTTACTCGCGCTTTTGTTTGGACTTGCAGGCTCACTTCTGGTGGGACGTACTTGCTACTTCTCCGAATTGCGGGAATGTACCAGCTTCAATCCCTCCGCCTGCAAAATTCGCTGAATCTGGCTGCGCGCGTGCTGCGACCATGGGCCGGTCGTGTCGAGCTTCGCATAAGTTTGCCAGTGCTGGAGCGCTTTGCGGGGCTGGCGAGTTTTTTCGTACGCCAGGGCGAGATTGTAATGCGCGTCAGCATAAGTAGGCGCAAGCTGAATCGCAGTTTTGTAGACCTGAATCGCGTCTTGCACGCGTCCTGTCTCGTCCAGAACGTTGCCTAGATCAAAGTACGCGAGCGCGTAGCGGGGATCTGATTCCAGCGCGGCTCGGTAGTGCTTCTCGGCAAGGTTGAAGTCCTGCCGGTTGTAAAACAACGTACCAAGATTGATGTGGGCTGCCGCGTGCGTCGCATCGAGTTCTAGAACTTTTTCGTAGGCGGCGATGGCCTCGGTTTGGGTATTAGGATTCTCTTCGAGCGCGATGCCACGGGCGAACCACAGGGTGATCTCATCCTCGCGCGGCGACGGCTCCGGAGCCGGAATCGGCGTGCTGGTGACGACTTTTTCGGGGACGCCGAAATCCATCACGAACTGTCCCGCAATCGGTTCCAGCAGCTTGCCCTGATGGCGAAATGCCACGCGGTGCTTGCGCGTGGATGAGGCTCCCGCTTCCAGCAGCGGCTTCTCCAGTCCGGCAGCTTGCTTCCGCATGGCATCGAGCGATTGACGAATCACCGCCGGGCGCACGCTCATGGCGCACAAATCGCGGACCTTCTTGATTTCCAGCAGGTCGGAAAAGGAATAGGTTTCGGCGTGCGCGACCAGACCAGCCCGCTCCCAGTTCGCCAATTGGCGCTGGTTCAGGTGCAGAATCCTCAATAGATCAGCTCGGTTGTACACAGCGAATCGGAACGTCCCGCGCGCCCCAAACAGCAGGACGTTCTCGCGCCATTATCTGTAACTTGCGTCAATTCGCGCAACTAGAATCGGTGTGGAAATCTGTGGAGAATCTGGTTGATTCACATGCCTCGCTATTCACGATAGAGTGGTCCAGGTGTTATGGAAAAAATATTTCATTTCGATTCAGCCGCCGAGCCTTATGTAGCTGATGCGGCAGTGCTCTGCTGCTTCGATCAACGCATTCGGCTGGCGGTGAACAAATTCCTGCGCCGGCGGCAGATCCACCGCCCAGACATGATTGTGGTCGCTGGCGGCGCCAAGACCCTTGCCTCTCCCCGCAATGATTTCGAGCGAGATTTCATCCTCGAGCAGCTGCGTATGTCGGTTCTGCTGCACCGAACCCAACGATTCTTCCTCATGAGCCACTCCGACTGTGGCACGTATGGAGGACTTGAGGCTTTTGGCGGGGATCGCAGGCGCGAAGCCGACCACCACCAGCACGAATTGCAGCGTGCCGCCGAGTTAGCGCGCACCAAATTCCCGGAGATCGAGGTCCAGTGCTTTTTCGTGACGTTCGACGGAGTTCATTCGGTATCCACACAGAGCTGAGGGTCAGGCCGAATTGGGCAGGGCAAATTGCCCTGCGCAGATCCGGCCTAGGAGTTTTGCCCTAACGACACCTCAAAAACCTCGGTTTTTTATGGTATGGTGTACCTCAGAAAGTCGTTCTAGCTCGTCGTCCGCAGCATCCTGCCTGTGCGCTCTTGGGGTTCGTAAATGGTAGTCAGCCGCACGTGGTTTTCGCCGCCTTCCGGTTCCATCGGGCGATACTCCATCGCAGTAGCCGCGACCGTCGTCGCGTTGTATATCCGAGTCCTAATTGCTCCATTCTTCGGTAGTTACGTTCCCTACCCTCCCGTGTGGGTAGCGGTTGCGTTCTCCACTTGGTGTTGCGGCCTGGGACCCTCGCTGGTCACCATTGCGATCAGTGTCGTCGGCATCTGGTTTTGGTTCCCGCACATGCCGCGCACCTTCGCGCAAGAGAACGGCCTAGCCGGATTGGTGGGCTTTGTAGTGTTTGCCGGCTTGATTGTCGCCATCGGCGAGGTGACACGCCGAAGCACGGCCCGTGGTCATGCGGCCGAACGGGAGGCGCTGCGTTCACGATTGCTCTTCGATGCTTTCATGGATAACAGCCCGGCCATTGCTTACATGAAAGACCGTGATGGCAGGCTGATGTACTTGAACCGCACCGCCCGCAAGCGTTTTGGAGTTGCGGCAAAAGAAGGCAGGACGGACGAAGGATTAATCCCCTGGGAGGATCCTGCTGCCAATCGTGACACCGATCTGCAGATCATTCGCAATGGCAAGCCGCACGAATCTATCGATTACACCGAAGAGGCCGACGGCCGCCACGCCTGGCTCAGCGTCAGATTTGTGGTCTCGGATCCAGAGAGCGGAAGTGTCTTTCTATGCGGCAAATCGTTCGAGGTCACCGACCGGGTAAATGCCGAGCAAGCGCTGATTGAGGCGCATCGGCAACTGGAAAACAGGGTCGAAGAGCGGACCGCTCAATTGCGCGTGGCCAACCAGAACCTGCGCGACCTGTCGGCACGACTGTTGCAGATCCGTGACGAAGAGCACCGGCGCATCGCCCGTGAGCTGCACGACAGCGTGGGCCAACTCTTGGCTGCTCTGTCCATGAATATCTCTTTGCTGCACCGGGAGTCAGCCGATCTGCCCGTCCAGGTACAGAAAGCGATGGCGGAGAGCGTCGAACTCGTAGACCAGGCGTCGCGTGAAATCCGCACTATCTCTCACCTGCTGCATCCGCCTCTGTTGGACGAAGTCGGCCTAGCCTCAGCCCTGCGCTGGTTCGTAGACGGATTCTCGCAGCGCAGTGGCATCAGAGTCGATCTGGAGATTGCGGCTAAGTTCGAACGCTTGCAGGCTGACTATGAGCTGGCGCTGTTCCGACTCGTGCAGGAATGCCTGACCAACATTCACCGCCATTCTGGCAGCGACCGCGCGGAAATTCAGGTACGGCGAAAGGATGACTGGTTCTGCCTCGAAGTCAAGGATTGGGGTGCAGGCATTCCCCACGAAAAACTCACTGACCTGGAAAGCGATGGAAAGGCCGGGATGTCGGGCGTCGGCATTCGCGGTATGCGGGAGAGAATTCGCTTGCTGGGAGGAACGCTTGAAATCGACTCGAACGGCGAGGGTACGACGATCCGCGCGAGTCTTCCTGCCAATCGCGCAGCCCGGCTTGAAGGGCTGAAGAATGACGGGCCGAAGGACGAGGCGCGGAAGAGTGTCGATGAGCAGTCGCCCTGTGAAGCGGCGTGAGATCTTCTTTGTGCCCGTCCACGGACGCTTAACTACTTAGCCGGCTCAACCACCACCGCGGTCCCATAAGCCAGCACTTCTGTGACTCCTTGCATGACTTCTGTTGCGTCGTAGCGCGCGCCCACAACCGCATTAGCCCCTAGTTCGGCGGCGTGCTGCAGCATCAAGTCAAACGCCTCCTGCCGGGTCTTTTCACACAGATTTGTCAGCAACGTGATGTTGCCGCCCACCAGAGTTTGCAGTCCCGCACCAATCGTTCCGAAAATCGAGCGTGACCGCACCACAATGCCGCGAACTACCCCCAACGTGCGAGTGACGCGATAGCCGTCGAGCTCAAATTGCGTTGTGACCATGGTGTGCGCCACCATCCGACCCGTGCCTGTGTAGCTGGGTGTGGCCATGAATGTATCCTCCGCGCAATGTTCTAATAATCCTACGAAGCCTTAGGGCAGCTGACTAACTCCGCCTTTTTCGTTCTGTCATCCTGAGCGAAGCGAAGGACCCCATGCCAGTCGGCTCCCGCAGCGGCTTCGCGAGGAATTTCTTCCACTGCCTCCGCTCGCTCCGTTTGCCTTCCTTATATCCCCATGGCCGCATTCCTCCAGGCGAAGCACATCTGCTCCATTCTCGGCCTGGCTCTACTTTCCGAACATCGGATAGTGGCTGGCCGCTCCCATAAGAAACAACAGAACGACCGAGAGCCACGCATTTGCGCGGCTCGCCAGAAATGCCTGCCGTGCCATGGACTTCGCTTTATCGGGAATAGGAGTTCCATTGCTGGCATTTTCCCGCGTCCATTGAATGACGCGCTTCTGAATCCGCCAGATCACGCCCCAAACATTGAGCATCATCACCCAACCGATGCCGCCTCCGATGCCGATTGCGAGCAGGCGATTGCTCTCCCAGCCCCGGCTGTTCCAGGCAAGAAAACACCACGTCGCGAGCGCGACGACCACGGCGTACACCACGCCGATGAAGGCCCCTTTGTCGAAAATCCCCTTGCCTGGAATCAGTACCGCATACAGTATTGCCCACACGATTGTCCAGATCAGGAAGAAGCTTCCCATCACGCCGCCCGACGATCCGCCGCCATTGGCCGCGTCGGCGGCGACCACCGTTCCCCAATAAATCAGTCCCGCCAGCACCGTAATAATCGCAGCCATGCGGAACCACCACAGCGCGCGCGTCATTAGCTCCGGCAATACCTTGCCCTTGGTCGTGGCGTCCAGCGACTTCATGAATGGGACGTTCACCAGATTGAAGAAATAGAGCAGGCCGATCCAGACGATGCCGGCGAGGAAATGGATCCACCGGACCAGCATCAAGAAATTCGTGTTGAAGTCCTGCGGAGGATGAAAATTCGGTGCTGAGAAAAAAAGAATGACTGCCGGAATGCCGTGCATGATCGCGCCTCCTGGCTGGAACGTTGGATTGTACACTCACCTGTGGGTCGGACACTCCTGTCCGAGCGCGGCCAGAGACTGGCATTGCACACGCGACATCAAACTGATGCTCGTTGTGGCTCACTCAAAATTCCGGGTTGAAAACCTTACGAGGAGGCCGTATTGTTGTCGAAGCTTGAACTGTCGACCCTGCTTGGGGTGAGGGCCGGCAGAATAGTCCCCCCTTGTTCCACGCGCCAGACGGCGCACGGGACATGCTGTTGGATTGACGTTACTCTTTGGGAAGCAGCCGATTTCGCGTGAACCGCGCGACAGACGCGGCCTGCCGCAGGGTGGCGTAAGGGTTGCGTCCGCAGTCTGCACGCGAGGAGATCGGCAATGGATAGCAATAAGCCGGCGCAAAACATTCAGGATTCCTTCCTCAACACGGCACGCAAAGAAAGAGCTTCCATCACGATTTATCTGCTGAGTGGGGTGAAGCTAACGGGCCGAATCCGCTCCTTTGACAAGTATTCAGTAGTGCTCGAGGCGAACGGTCAGGAGCAATTGATTTTCAAACACGCCATTTCCACCGTGGTGATGGGGCGAGCGGTTTCGCACGGTCCGCACCCGGTGCATTCCGAGGCGAAAGTAGCGGGCACGGCAGCCAGCCCGAACTCGGTTGCGGCGGCCAGCGCCTCGGGCACTGAAGGATAAGGCTTCCAGTTGGGCAATTCTCCTCGCAAGAATTCCCGCGACATCATGCGCGACACCCGACGTGTGCCTCTTGCCGAGCAGGCCCGGGTCTCGGCCAATCAATTGGGACAGGAGCGGGCATTCCTCGTCGGTCTGGATGTCCGCACCCGGAAAAAAGGCACGGTTCCAGCTCAGGCGCAGGCCGCACGCGATGCCGTTACTGCTCAAGTCTCTGCCACGCCTAACCCGGCGAAAGCGAGCAACAAGCCCACCATCCCAGAATTTGACGCGGAAGAGTCGTTAGCTGAGCTGCGCGCGCTGGCGGAAAGCGCTGGCGCGACCATCGCAGGAGAAATTCTGCAGCGGCGCGACCGGATTGATCCGGCAACTCTGATTGGCGCCGGCAAGCTGCAGGAGATTGCCGGAGCAGCGGCTTCGACGAATGCCGATCTTCTGCTGTTCGATCACGACCTCAGCCCGTCGCAGCAGCGCAACATAGAAAAAGTTGTGCGCCGTCGAGTCATCGACCGCACACAACTGATCCTCGACATTTTCGCTCGGCACGCACGAACGCGCGAAGGCCAGCTCCAGGTCGAACTGGCGCAGTTGCAGTATCTGCTGCCGCGGCTGACTGGACGCGGTGTTGAGATGTCGCAACTCGGAGGCGGCATCGGAACCCGTGGTCCCGGTGAGACCCAACTCGAAACCGACCGGCGAAAAATCTATCGTCGTATCCGGCATGTGGAGCAGCAACTGGAGAACGTGCGCCGCATTCGCGCTCAGCAGCGGCAACGGCGCGAATCGGTTCCCGTTGCCACGGTGGCTCTTGTCGGATACACAAACGCCGGCAAATCGACGCTCTTCAATGCTCTAACGAAAGCCGGAGTGCTGGCGTCTCCCAAAATGTTTGCGACTCTGGATCCCACGCTTCGTGCCGTCGATCTGCCTTCCAAGCGCAGGATTCTGCTGTCCGATACGGTCGGATTCATTCGTAATCTGCCGCACACGCTCGTGTCTGCATTTCGGGCGACATTGGAAGAAGTGCAGCGCGCCGCACTGATTCTGCACGTGTCTGACGCGAGCAGCCGTTTATCGGCCGAGCAGGACGCACAAGTGGAGATCGTGCTGAAAGAATTGGAAGCCGAGAAAAAGCCCCGCCTGCGCGTGATGAATAAAGTCGATCTGCTGGACGAAGACGTCACGGCCAAGCTTATTTCCGATTCTGGCCGTGGTGGCGCCTTACAGATTTATGTGTCCGCTACGGACGGAACCGGCCTGGATCTCCTTTTGGCACGAATTGACGCCATGATCGAAGAAGACCGCGTCCAGCGCGTGCATCTGCGCGTTCCTCAGAAAGAAGGAAAGACCCTGGCATTGCTCGAAGCCCGCGCCCGCATCTACGCTCGAAAATATCAGGATGGCGCCGTCGAACTCGAAGCAGAAGCGCCGGAATCCATCGTGCGGCGGTTGCAAGATTTTGTGGTTCGACAGGCGTGATAGAGTACACTTCCCGCGGGGAAATCAACGCAAAAATTAAATTGTTCCGATGAAATCGAGATCAGCCTTTCCCCGGGAGGCCAGTCATGCATCTTCACCGGCGCGCGTCCTGGCTGTGCGCAGCGCTTGTGCTTTTTCTGCCACGCGCTTCTGCCAGCGACACGATCCTGATTCACGGGCACATCTACACTGGCAATGCAAAAGCCCCTTGGGCGCAGGCTTTGGCCGTGACTGGTACGCGTATCGAAGCGGTAGGGACTGACCAGGAGATCCTTAAACACAAGCAAGCCTCGACCCGAGTGATCGATCTTCAAGGCAAGACGGTCATTCCCGGAATTTCCGACTCCCACACGCACATGTGGTTCGGCGGGTTGGCCTTGCACGGATTGAATCTTTCCACGCCAGAGGGCACCGTCACTCCCGACGATGCCGACATTTTTGTCGGCAAGCTCAAGGCTTATGGCGCGAGCCATCCCAACGACAAAGTGATCTTTGCTCGCGCGGATTTCAGCACGACCCCGCCTTCCACGCCCACGCACGCGCTGCTTGACCGTGCTATTTCCGATCGGCCCGTGGTCGTTCATAACACCGCAGAACACGCGCTCTTCGTGAATGCCAAGGCGCTTGAACTGGCTGGAATCAACGACGAACCGGTCGCCGACCCTTCCGAAGAAAAATGGATCCTCCGCGACGCCAGCGGCCATCCCACCGGAATTCTGATGGAATCCGCCATGGCCATCATGGAGCGCGCCCTCGATAAACCATTCTCGCAGGAAGAAAAACTCGCCCTGCTGCACGATGCGTCTCTGTATCTGAACCGCTACGGGATCACCAGCGTCGTGAATGCTACGGGAAGCCTGGCAGAGATCCAGCTTTATGGACTTCTGCGCGATCGCGGCCAACTCACCGTCCGCACGCGAACGTCATTCGGCGCTGTCGCCGTGAACCATCACCTGACGCCGGAATTCCTGTCTGACCTCGAGAAGGCCCGAACGGATTATCACGACGACTGGGTTTCCGCGAATCTGGTGAAGTTCTTCGTCGATGGAGGAACCGGGCGCATTCCTCCCTTGACTTACGAGCCGGCTGAATACAAAAGACTCGTGCTCGAGCTGGACAAGCGCGGCTTCCAGATCATGACCCATACCTATCGCTTCGACTCCGCTCGGCTCGTTTTAGACGCCTACGAAGCAGCGGAGAAGGCGAATGGGCCGCGTGATCGGCGCTTTCGGCTGGAGCACGCGGATTTTCTCTGGCCTGAAGATTTGCCGCGCCTGGCACCGCACGCCATGATCGCCAGCATGCAACCCAGTTTCTGCTGCGACGAAAATGGCTCGAACTTCGATCCGAAGGAAACGAACATCAGCGATCGCTGGCAAAGCCTGGCAAAAAGTGGCGCCCGACTGGCCTTTGGCAGCGACTGGCCGTGTACGTGGCCTCCCGATCCGTTTGTGGCGATCCAGGAAGCGGTCACGCGGCAGATTTGGAAGCCCGCCAGCGGCACCGAATTTCCCGGCGGAACGTTTGATGGCGCAGGACAGGCAGGAAGCGTTGCTACCAAAGTGGCCTACCACCAAGAAGAGCGCCTCACGGTGACCCAGGCGGTCGACGCCTATACCCAAGGATCTTCCTATGCCAGGTTCTCCGACGATCGCACGGGCACGCTGGAAGCCGGGAAAGAGGCCGATCTTGCCGTGCTCTCGCAGGATATTTCTTCTGCGGATCCGATGGAGATTGGGAAAACAAAAGTGCTCACCACGATGGTCGGAGGCAAGATTGTATTTCGAACTGGGGAATGAATCGCCCGATCGGCGATGCCAGCTCGTGTAGGGAGGACGCCCTCGTCCGCCCCGTCGAGCGAAGCTCGACATTCAAGAAATCAAGGAGAGCCATGCGTAAGCACAACAGCATCTCGCTCATCGTACTCGGCCTGCTTTTACAGACCGGAGTCCAAGCTTGCGCGCAGCAAGCGAATACGACCGCCATCCTGTGGCCAACCCACGGCTGGGCGAAAGACACTCCGGCCCACGTCGGCCTGGACGAAAAAGTTCTGACCGCCTTTGACGCTGATATCGCCGCGGGAAAATATTCTCTGGTCGACAGCTTCGACGTTTTCCGCTGCGGCAAATTGGTGTTCGAGCGGAAGTATCCCCATGACTACGGCAAAATCTACGGAAAAGAAGCGAAGGAGCGCGGGCCACTGAACCCGCACCTTACCGGCCCTTATAACTATTTCGATCCGGCGTGGCACCCTTACTACCACGGCACCGACCTGCACAGCATGCAATCCATCACCAAAACGACCACTTCCGTAATCATTGGGATCGCCATCACGCGTGGCGACTTCAAGGCCAGCCTCGACACGCCACTGCTCAAGTATTTCGATGTGAGTAAGGTTAAAAATGTCGACGATCGCAAACAACGCATCACGTTGCGTCATGTTCTAACCATGACCACGGGACTCGATTGGAACGAGGAAATTGCCTACGACGATCCCAAGAACGATGCCAGCGTGATGGAAGGGACGAACGATTGGGTGCAGTATGTGATTGATCGTCCCATGGCCCACGAGCCGGGAAAAGTCTTCAACTACAGCAGCGGCGTGACCGAACTGTTGGCCTATGTCTTCCAGAAAGAGACGGGACAAGATATCGAGAAATACGGCGAGCAGTACCTGTTCACACCGCTCGGCATGAAGCATTTTTGGAAGCGAAACCCGCTGAGCCAGGTTGATACGGAAGGTGGCCTATTTCTAAGCGGAATCGACTTGGCGAAACTCGGCTACCTGTATCTGCATAACGGCGTGTGGGACGGCAAACAAGTCGTCTCCGCCGATTGGGTGAAGCAATCGGTCACCCCGTTCATCGACGCCGAAGACGGCATGAAATATGGATTCAAATGGTGGCTGTTGCCTCATCCGCAGGGCAAAGGCCTGATCTGGATGGGACTGGGCTTCGGCGGCCAACACCTCATGGTCTTCCCGGAAGAAGGCTTGGTCGCCACATTCACCGGCTGGCAGATCCTCAAAGATGAAGCACCGTCTCGGGCTCTGGTCGACCGAATACTTCCTGCAGTGCGATCACAGACTTGTCCGCAAAAATGAACTCGAATGGGATGCCCCACTTCTGGCTGCTTTTGCGAAGAGTGGAGATTCACGGCGGGCCGGTCTTGCTGATGCGACCTGGGGTTGGATTCAACTATTTGCAGAAATTAAAATGGGCCGGCAACCAAGAAGCGGTGACATTCCTTGGCTATCGGCCCATTCGATCCTGAATTGGATCGGAGGTGATACTTCTATGCTAGACCTCTTTAGCCGGAAGTCAAGGGCAATATGCAGAAAAACCCGCAAAGCGCAGGGTAAGAGCAATTATTTCACGCTGCTCCATTCGAGGTACTCGATGAAAATGAGCCACTTAAGACTGCCTCTCATCCTTCTGGGTGTTCTCGCCGCCGTTCAGCCAGGAATTTCTCAGCAGCCAAAAGCCCAGCCGCTCGTTACCTCCCTTGTCACCTCCGATGTCGCGCCGCTTCGGTCCGTGGTGGTGCTAGGGCCTGCAGACGATCTCCTGTCTTCAACTTACAGCTACTACACAGATCAGCCGTTTGGAGGCCCGATCTATGTGGATGGGGCCGAAACCCAGCACGCTAGCTTGGTCGAGTTGCTGCGAGCGGGCGGCGTGCGCACATTAAACGTCACAGATCTGATGGAAAGTGCCATCCGCAATGCCCGCAAGCAAGGAATGCTCGAACAAGCTGTGGCCGAAATATTTCCCGAGCAGGCCCCGCGGCTCAAGTCGCGGCTTGACCAGTTGACGGCATCCGATCTTCTCGGACGATCCCCTGAGTTGTTCTACGAGCACAACCGCGACAAAGGCTATCTCGACCCGCTGATTCCGCAAAGCCCCGCGTTCTTCTATACCCGCGATTTCGCCGTCTCCACCCCGGCAGGATTGATCCTCACCAACTCGCGAATGCGACACCGCAAGTACGAACATCGTCTGGGGCGCTTTATCTTCCGCTATGCCGATGAATTCAAAGCAGTGCCGGTCGCATTCGATGCCGAAGCCGAAGGCGTGCACTGCGAAGGCGGCGACATCATCGTCAAAGATGCGCACACCAGCCTGATGGGAATCGAAAACTTCAGCGACCGCGAGGCGGCGCAGAAGATTGCTCAAAAGCTGCACATGGACGTGATCGGCGTGAACATGCCGCCCATCAGCAGTTTTTCCGGCGTGAACATTGAGATCATGCACCTCGATACCGTCTTCAATCTGGTGGATAAAGATAAAGTTCTGACCGTGCCCTACTTTTTCCTGAGCAAATATGACAAAGACAATCCTGTTACGCGTTTGTTGAAGGCCGCCAACGATCAACCGCACGCCAAAGCCGAAAAAGGAGAACTGGAATTTCCTTCCTCGCTCAATGTGGCGCTCGAATCCATTCCGAAAGTCGGATGGCTGGTGCGCTTTGAAGCAGGCACCGGCAACGCTACAGAAATGGGCAAGAAGCTGGGCGACTATGTGCTCGAGCAGGGCTACCACATCATTCCAGTCGGCGGAGAGCAAGGCGCATTGAGCGAGGAGCAATACATCAACGAGCGCGTGCTTTACGAATTGAGCCTGCAAGCGGCCAACGTCGTACAGCTAGGGCCGGGGAGAGTCATTGCCTACGCCCACAATAAATTTACGAACGCGGCCATGCAGCAAGCTGGAATCAAAGTGGAGACGTTCGAAGGCAAATACCTCGCCGACATGGGAGGCGGACCGCATTGCCTGACCATGCCCCTCCAACGGGGAGCGTCACCAGGCCAATGAATGTTGGCACCCATCGTTGTAAGGCGAGAAACAGCGGTGCGAAAGATGAGGTTAGTGCTTTTGGGTGGCGCAGCGGTTTACCGCTGCGATGTAAGCGCTCAGTAAACCCGCCGGCTTTAGCCGCTGAGGTGCCTCGTTAAGCACCAGCCAGTTCTTACTGCAAGGACCTTTGGTCCGGAACTTCGAACATGCGCCGGCCTCCCCCACTTCGCATTGACACAAACCTTTGTGAATGTTAGTTTTGACCGTTTGCATAGCCCTCATACTCCCGGCCTGCAGACCACGCGTTCGGTTTAGCCGGCGGGCGCCAGCACGGCATAAGATCCCATGGAACAGACGCTGCACCAATTAGGCGAATTACTGCTCGGAGCCGTACCTACCGTCATTCTGATGGGACTGCTCTACCTGCTGTACGCGACCATTGTGCATCGTCCGTTGCGGCGCGTGCTCGAGGAACGGCGCAGCAAAACCGAGGGTGCGATCGAGAAGTCGCGGGCTGACATCGCCGCGGCCGAAGGGCGAACGGCAGAATATGAGCAGGGCCTGCGCGAGGCGCGGGCAGCTGTGTTTCGCGCGCAAGAGGCGCGGCGGCAGGCGGCGATCGACGCCCGCGCGAAAGCCGTGGAGGAAGCCCGCAAGCGGGCCCAATCGCAGGTGCTGGCGGCAAAAGCGGAACTGGAAAAGAGCCGGGCCACGGCCGAAGCCAGCCTGCAGGCCGAAGCGGCTTCGCTGGCGCAGGAAATCGTCCGGCGCGTGCTCGAACCGGCATAAAAGACGCGGGCAGGACTCGTAAGGCAGATTGAAGCGGAGAAATAAAGATTGATGATGAACGCTGGAAAATTCGTGCGCGTGGGTTTGCTCGCGCTAATGGTGTCCGCGCTCGGCGGAGCGTCAATCTCGGCCTGGGCGCAGGCGAAATCGCAACCGGAGCAGCGCACGCCGGAATCACAAAGCGCACAGCCCCATCAGGGTCTCGGCGCGCAGTTGGCGCATGGGACCCGCGAAGAAGCGGGCGAGGAAAAAAGCGAAAAGGCCCAGTTTCAGGAATCGCCTTCGGTGCAATGGCTCGCCGAGCATACTGGACTCAGTGTGCAGCATGCGGCCCTGTTCAGCACGCTGCTGAATTTCGCCGTGATCGCGGCAGTCTTCCTCTGGGCCGCGGTGAAGTTTTTGCCGGGGCTGTTCCGCAATCGCACGGACGCGATCCAAAAAGCCATGCAGGAAGCGCAGAAGGCGAGCGCGGAAGCGCGGCGGCGATTGTCGGAAATTGAATCCCGACTGGCGAAATTAGACGTCGAGATCGGCATGATGCGCGATGCCGCCGAGAAAGATGCTGCCGAAGAAGAAAGCCGCATTCACGCCGCTGCCGAGGGCGACGCGCGCAAAATTGTCGAATCGGCCGAGCAGGAAATTTCTGCCGCTGCGAAAGCCGCGCAACGTTCGCTGACTGCGTTCGCGGCCGATCTGGCTGTCGGTCTGGCGCAAAAACAAATTCACGTCGACGCCGGAACTGACCAGGCTCTGGTTCGCAGCTTTGCCGCCAACTTAGGCTCAACCTCCGAGACGGCGGGAAGGGACGGTCGCTAAAACATGGCTTCGGTCGCCAGCAGCTACGCGCGGGCCTTCGCCGACGTCGTCCTGAACGCGCGGATCGATGCGGCTCGCGCCATCGGCGAATTGCGCAATATCGCCACGCTGCTGCAACAGAATCCGCAGCTGAAGCGGGTATGGGAAAATCCGGCAATTCCGGCGGAGCAAAAGCGCGGAGTTCTGGACGGCATCGTGCGGCACGAAGGAATTTCGAAGCCGGTCCGGAACGTAATTGCGGTGCTCATGGATCATCGGCGCGTCCAGTTTCTCGATGCCATCATCACGCAACTGGAAAAAGAGCTTGACTCCCGCTTGGGATTCGCCGAGGCCGACATTACCAGCGCACGGGACTTAAGTGATGCGGAAAAGCGCGCGCTCGAAACCCAGGTCGAGAAACTGACCGGCAAGAAAGTTCGCGCCAAATACGGACGCGATACGGCGCTGCTTGGTGGCGCTGTGGTTCGCGTCGGGAGCACGATTTACGACGGATCGGTGAAGGGCCGGTTGGAGAGGATTCGGGAAGCGATTACGTCGTGAGAATTCTTAGTTAATCAGGGCAGGCCTCGATGCGCGCGAGATCCTTCGCTCCGCCTGAAGAACGGCTACGCTCAGGATGACGCCGCTAGAGAATGATTTGCTGAGAGCTGATCGCTACACGCTGAGAGCTGATTTTCTATGGCACAAATCAAGGCAGACGAAATTACAAAACTGATTCGCGAGCAGATCGAGAATTACGAATCGAAGATCTCCGTCGACGAAACCGGCACGGTCATCACGCTGGGCGACGGCATCGCCCGTGTCTACGGACTCGACAAGGTCATGGCCGGCGAACTGCTGTCGTTTCCGCACGGCGTTGCCGGCATCGCCATGAACCTGGAAGAAGACCAGGTCGGCGCGGTGCTGCTCGGCGAATATACCGAGATCAAAGAAGGGGACGAGGTCAAGCGTACCGGCCGCATCATGAGCGTGCCCGTAGGCGACGCCATGATCGGACGCGTCGTGAATTCCCTCGGCCAGCCCATCGATGACAAAGGTCCGATTTCGACCGAGAAATTCATCGCGCTCGAGCGCCTCGCCCCGGGCGTCATTGATCGGCAACCGGTGCGCGAGCCGATGGCCACCGGACTCAAAGCCATCGACAGCATGATCCCGATCGGCCGAGGCCAGCGCGAGCTGATTATCGGCGATCGCCAGACGGGGAAGACGGCCGTCGCGCTCGACACCATCATCAACAACAAAGGGAACGACCTCATTTGTATCTACAATGCCGTTGGGCAAAAGCGGTCTTCCATCGCGCAGGTGGTGAAGATCCTCGAAGATCAAGGCGCGATGGAATACACCATTGTCGTCGCCGCTTCGGCTTCCGAACCGGCGCCGATGCAGTACATCGCTCCTTACTCCGCGTGCGCCATGGGCGAGTATTTTCGCGACACTAAGCGGCACGCGCTCGTGATCTACGACGACCTCTCGAAGCACGCGGCCTCGTACCGTGAGATTTCGCTGCTGCTGCGGCGTCCGCCAGGACGCGAAGCTTATCCTGGAGACGTTTTTTATCTTCATTCGCGTCTGCTGGAACGCGCGGCCAAGTTAAGCGACAAAAATGGCGGAGGATCGCTCACGGCGCTGCCGATCATCGAGACTCAGGCGGGCGACGTCTCGGCCTACATTCCGACCAATGTTATTTCGATCACCGACGGGCAGATTTATCTCGAAACTGACTTGTTCAATCAGGGCGTGCGTCCAGCAGTCAACGTGGGATTGTCGGTGAGCCGCGTGGGAGGCAGCGCCCAGATCAAGGCGATGCGACAAGTCGCGGGAACTCTCAAACTGGAGCTCGCGCAGTATCGCGAACTGGCGGCCTTCGCGCAGTTCGGCAGCGATCTCGACAAAGCCACGCAGGCGCAGTTGAACCGCGGTCAGCGGCTGGTCGAATTGCTGAAGCAGGGGCAGTTCTCGCCCCTGCCTTTTTCAAAACAGATCCTGATCATCATGGCGGGCACGGGCGGTTTTCTCGACGACATGCCGGTCGACCAGGTGCGCGATTTCGAAAAGGAACTCTATAAGTACGTGGAATCAACCAACGCCGGCCTGCTGCGCTCGATCATGGACAAGAAGATTCTGGACGATCAGTTGAAAGCGCAGTTGCAAGGCGTGATTAAGGAAGCGAAGCAGCAGTTTGCAACGGCGAGGGAAGCGGTAGCGAAATAGGGAATGCGCGATTTATGAAGTCGGTTTTGTGTATCGTCATCGGCTGTGCCGCTTGTTGCTTAGCGCAGACCGAAGCGCCTCAGAAACCGAACAAAGAAATGTCAGCCTTCTTGAGGCAGCTGGCAGACACGCGCAAGACGATTGCTGACGGCTACGTTCGCTGGGCTGAAGCGGCTAAGGCCGGAAACGCAGATGCACTTGCAGACCTGTATACGAATGACGCCGCGATACTCCCTGACGAAAAGGATGCCGTGTCGGGGAAGGATGCAATTCGCGCGTTCTATGGCGACTGGCTTGCTCAAAGGGGTAAGCTGGTCGACCAGAAGTTCGAGAACATCAATTCCGTGCAAGAGGGCGACCTATTAATCGATAGCATCAAATTTTCCGGAGTGCTGAACAAGGACGGCAAAGAAGTAGCTTTCAAAGGCAAGCGTCTTGTGGTTTGGAAACGTGAGTTCCAGGGACCGTGGAAGATACTCCGCGACACATGGAACAAATCCTCCGCGGAGCAATGATGCATAGATCATTCGCTTTGCTCAGGATGACAATGCTTTTGCCTGGCTAACGACTAACGACCAATGCCCAACATTCTCGACATCCGCCGCCGCATTCGCAGCGTGGTCAACACGCGGCAGATCACCAAGGCCATGAAGATGGTCTCGGCGGCGAAGCTGCGCCGCGCCCAGGACCGCGCCTTGGCCGCGCGTCCTTACGCGCAGATGCTGACCAATATTTTGAAGTCGCTGGTCTCACGGGCCGAAGTTTACGATCCGGAAACAGGCCAGCCGAAACATCCGTTGCTCGCACAACGGGAAGAGAAAACGATTCTGCTGATCGTAGTCACGGGTGATAAAGGACTCGCCGGCGCATTCAGCGCCAACATTAACAAGGCTGCGGGTCGGTTCTTAGAATCAAAGGCGGGAAAGAATATTGACATCGAGGCCATCGGACGCAAGGGCCGCGATTTCCTGCGCCGCCGCTATCCAGCCGCCAAAGTGCAAACCCGAAGCCTGGCCGAATTGGCAGAAGTACTCGAATCTGAGCCCGAGCGCGGCGAGCGTGCGGGCGCGGTTCAGATTACCGGAGAACACATCGGCATCCTGAACAAGCTGGAATTCGCGCAAGCGCGGGCGCTCGCGGAAAACGTAATCGCCCGCTACTGTCGCGAGGAAATCGATGCCGTTTACGTCGTGTTTAATGAATTCAAGTCGGTGATCGCGCAGCGGTTGATCGTCGAGCAGATTCTCCCTATCGAGCAAATCGGTGAACAGACCGTACGCCTGGCTGAGGAGATGACCGAGGAAGAAAAGAAAAGAGCGAAAGAAGCCGCCATCAGCGCGGGAGTCGGCATGCGCGCCGAGCGCCCCGAAGGGCATGCGGAATTTGGGACAAGCCAAGTGGATTACATTTACGAACAGCCGCCGGCGGAGTTGTTCGAAGCGCTGCTGCCGAAATACGTCAGCATTCAAATCTTCCGCGCGTTGATGGAATCGGTCGCCGCCGAGCATGCGGCACGCATGACGGCAATGGATTCCGCGACCAACAACGCCAACGATATGATCGACTCGCTGACCCTCACCATGAACCGGGTTCGTCAGGCGAAGATCACGAAAGAAATTATCGAAATCGTCAGCGGGGCGGCGGCAATGTAGTAGCACTCAGCAGTCAGCATTCGGAACTCAGTCACTGAGTTCTTTCGTACGAATCGGAACGCAGCTAGGCTGATTGCTAATTGCTGAATGCTGATCGCTTAGTGCAGTCGGAATTGCTGTGGCCAGGAGCTCAATCGAATTTATGCCCGATAATGTAGGACACGTAATCCAAATCGCAGGCCCCGCGGTGGACGTTCAATTCGCCGAGGGCTCGCTTCCTCCCATTTACGAAGCCGTGAAGGTCGTCAGCGACGGCTACACTGTGCCATCGCCGATCAACGTCATTCTTGAGGTGCAGCAGCATCTCGGCGAAGGACGCGTGCGTTGCGTCGCCATGGAGCCGACCGACGGCATGGTTCGCGGCATGAAGGCCATCGATCAGGGCGGGCCGATTTCGGTTCCCGTTGGTCGTGGGACTCTCGGTCGCGTGATGAACGTGATCGGCGAGCCCGTCGATCAGCTCGGCCCCATCGAGTACAAAGAGCGGCTTCCCATTCACCGCCTCGCGCCGGCCTTCGATGAACAGGCAACCACGGCCGAAATGTTTGAGACCGGCGTCAAGGTCATCGACCTCATTCAGCCCTTCCTCAAGGGCGGCAAGATTGGTCTGTTCGGCGGCGCGGGCGTCGGCAAGACCGTCGTCATCATGGAGCTGATCAACAACGTCGCCAAACAGCACGGCGGCTACTCGGTCTTCGCCGGCGTTGGCGAGCGTACGCGCGAAGGCAACGACCTGTGGCTCGAAATGACGGAGTCGGGCGTGATCAAGCCCGGCAAGCCGGCAGAGTCGAAAGCGGCGCTGATCTATGGACAGATGACGGAGCCTCCCGGCGCCCGCCTACGAGTGGCGCTCACCGGGCTCACCGTCGCGGAATACTTCCGCGACGTCGAGGGTGCAGACACGCTGCTGTTTATCGACAACATCTTTCGTTTCACCCAAGCTGGATCGGAAGTTTCCGCACTGCTCGGCCGCATGCCCAGCGCCGTCGGATACCAGCCGAACCTCGCCACCGAAATGGGCGAACTGCAGGAACGCATCACGTCCACGAAAAAGGGCTCGGTCACGTCGGTGCAGGCGATTTACGTTCCGGCTGACGACTTGACCGATCCCGCGCCAGCCACCACGTTCGCTCACCTCGATGCGACCACCGTGCTGTCGCGCGCTTTGACAGAAATCGGAATTTACCCCGCCGTCGATCCGCTCGCGTCGACGTCGCGCATTCTGGATCCGCGCATCGTCGGACAGGAGCACTATGACGTGGCGCAGTCCGTGAAAAAGACGCTGCAGACCTACAAAGATCTGCAAGACATCATCGCCATTCTCGGCATCGACGAGCTGAGCGAAGATCAGAAGCTGACTGTGGCACGGGCGCGTAAAATTCAGCGGTTCTTATCACAGCCGTTCCACGTGGCCGAGCAGTTCACCGGCGCGCAAGGACGCTACGTGAAAATCGCAGATACAGTAAAGGGATTCAAAGCGATTGTGGAAGGCAAGTACGACGATATCCCTGAGCAGGCGTTCTATATGAAAGGGCCCATCGAAGAAGTGCTCGAAGCCGCGGAGAAGATGAAGGCAGCAGCGTGAAGAACAGCCGTCAGCTTTCAGCCTTCAGCCCTCAGCTACATCGATGGCAGGCCGAAATGATTTTGCTGATGGCTGAAAGCCGATAGCTAATGGCTGATACTTTCCAACTCGAGATTGTCACGCCGGAAAAGAAAGTCGTCGAGACTCCGGCGGAACAAGTGCAGATTCCCGCTAAGAACGGATACCTCGGTGTCCTGCCCGGTCATGCACCTCTTATTACAGAACTGGCGGTTGGAGAGATTACTTTTCGAACTCAGGCTGGCGAACAGGTGCTGGCCGTCGCCTGGGGATTTGCCGAAGTTTTGCCAGACAAGGTCACGATTCTCGCTGAGACCGCAGAGCGTCCGTCAGAAATCGATGTCGAACGCGCACGCAAGGCCAAAGAGCGGGCGCAGGAGCGGCTCACTAGCGGAGATACCAACGTCGACGTGGAACGCGCCCTGGACTCCCTGCAACGCGCCGAGACGCGGCTTGAGGTAGCTGGCAAAAACAGTTGATCGCGAGGCTGTTCCACTCCACGCTAGTGTTTGCTGACCGACCTCCAAATGAACAAGGCTGTAACCTCGCACATCGATACAATTGATTTGCTTCTTCACTCAGGAGACTTCCCCGATGAAGTTTCGTGCGGCTGTTTCCCTGGCACCTTTTTTTCTTCTTTCTTGCCTCGGTGAAGTTCAGCTTGCGACGCAAGCGCCGAACGTGCCGGAACAATTGATCACTCCACAAGTGCACAGCGACAACACTGTGACCTTCCTTTTCGCCGCTCCCAACGCAAGAGCGGTTAAGCTGGAGCTCGAAGGCGCCGAACCCGCGGCAATGCAGAAAGATGACCGCGGCGTGTGGAGCGTGACCACCGCGCCACTGACCCCCGACTATTACGGCTACTCCTTCGTCGTGGAAGGAGTACGCTCACTCGATCCATATAACTCCCGAATCGTTCCAAACCTGCTCACCCCTGAAAATGAGCTTTGGGTTCCCGGCGGAGCGTCGGTACCGTGGGAGGTCGGCGGCGTGCCGCACGGAGAAATCCACCACCACTTCTATAAGTCTGAGGCGGCTGGCGATGATCGCGATTTCTACGTCTACACGCCACCCGGATACGATCCTTCCGCGAGGAGGCGGTACCCGGTCCTCTATCTGTTGCATGGATTCAGCGACGATGCCAGCGGGTGGACGGCGGTGGGACGCGCCAATGTGATCCTTGACAATCTGATTGCGCAGGGCAAAGCCAAGCCGATGATCGTGGTGATGCCTTTGGGCTACGGCACGATAGAATTTCTGCGCCGCGGAGATAGCGCGTGGAGCGATGCCGAGTTGCGCAATCGCAATTACGCCAAGTTCACTGAGGCGCTGTTGGCCGAAGTTATCCCGCGGGTCGAGGGCGAGTATCGGATCGCGAAGGACCGTGATTCGCACGCAATCGCGGGGCTTTCGATGGGAGGAAAGGAATCGCTGCTGACCGGGCTGAACCATCTTGATAATTTTGCCTGGATTGGCGCATTCAGCTCAGCGGGAGGTCCCGGGGAGGACTTTGAGAAGGATTTCCCGAGCCTCGATGCGAAAGCCAACCACAAGATTCGTTTGCTATGGATTGCATGCGGAACCGAAGATCACCTGATCACGGCGAATCGCAAGTTGCGCGATTGGCTCAAGAACAAGGGAATCAATCATACCGACATCGAAACGCCCGGCGAACACACATGGATGGTATGGCGGCGGAACCTGGAGGAGTTTGCTGGGCTGCTGTTCCGGTAGGGCTGATTTAGGGATCAGTTCCCAGGAGGACTTTCTGTGCAAGGGTCGGTTGCTCAGGTCGTCGTGCTCGCCTCTTATGGGAACGCATTTCTACGAGGTTCCACGAGCTTCGAAAGGAACTTTTATCCTTCGAATAGCACTTTCAAGTTCTGCGAAAACATAGATTTTGTTCGCATCCAGCGTGACGGCGAGCAGTGGAAAGAAACTCCGTTCGCAGCCGATCCGATAGCCTGGTTTGAGGCGATCAGAAATGAAGGTGTGACTGGCCTGCGCATGGTTTATGGTCCGTCCGGCGAAAAGAAAGTTTCCGACCGTATGATGGTCGGATTCGTTGGCGGCGGCGGCAGGTGGCTGATTGAGGCAGTCGGATCAGGATCCTCTGACTGGTGGGAAGCACGCTGGCAGGTCGGCGACCGAAATCGCGATGACAAGAGGATCTGGCGCGTTACATACGGACGGATCGCGGTGGGCCAGCCTCTACGCAGCGAACCGGTCGAGAGTCTGAGTCGCTTGCACGAGGAATTGGGAAACTGCCTGCGAGCGATTGCAGAATTTGCGCACTCGCAGAGTCTCGATGAATTTGCCAAGGCCTTTGAGTCAGGACTGGCGCGACTCAGTTCCGGGACACCATACGATGGCCTCTATCACTCGGATATCGCCCCTGTGCATTCGCTGCCCCTATCTGCCCACCAGTTGCTTGGCGCCGCGCAAGCCGCATGGGTATTTGGTGGCATGGGTTCGTGGAATGATATGGGTTTTGATGGAGAAATCCAAACCCGCTACGATGAACTTTCGGAGCAGCTGTATCAACTCCTAAACCGAGCGGTTGTGGCCGCGACAAATTCGGGCATTCCTCCCCAGCACAGGAAGCGATCCTGGCAGTTCTGGAACTAGCTGGCCCACACTCACGGCACGTTCACCTTCTCGTGACTCTCCACAGGTTCGTACTTCACTGCGGCCGTGCGTTCCAACTTGTCCCAGGCGAACTTCCTGCCTTCCAGTGCGCGCTTTAGAGTCCTAAAAAGCACAATCGAGAATAGCTGGCGGTAGGCGAAACGCTGCAGCCACACCTGGCTGAGCAGCCAGGCATCTTCGCGGTCGTCGGGACGTCGGCGCTCCAGCGCGAAGGCGATCGCCGAGGCCAAGAAATCAATGACCAAAAATGCAAAGAAGAACGCCAGCAGCTTGTGGAAGCTCGACGGGTCAGTCGAATCGGGATGGAAATACTTCTGGACGTAATACCAGATCGCGCCCACAGCGAACATAATGTCGATGAGCGGCGAGACCAGCGGCAAGAGGATCTGGAAGATTACGATGTTCGGTAGCGCGACGAATCCCAGCACTCCCTTGCGCCCAAATGCTCCGCGATGTTTGTAGACCGCCTGCAAAATTCCGAACGACCAGCGAAAGCGCTGCCGCATCAACCCGTTTGCATTCGTGGGAGCTTCAGTGTAGGCCAGCGACATATCTTCATATTCGACCCGATATCCCAGGCGAAGCAGGGCCATGGTGAGATCGGCATCTTCGGCAACCGTGTCAGTGTGAAATCCGCCCGCCTCGCGCACCGCCGAAACTCGCCACGCGCCTATGGCCCCCGGCACAACGCTGACTGCCCCGAGCACGTCCAGCGCGCGGCGTTCAAAGTTCTGGCTGGTGATGTATTCCAGCGCCTGCCAGCGCGTCCAAAGGTTGATTCGATTGCCTACCTTGGCATTGCCCGCCATAGCCCCGATCCTTGGATCTATGAAATGCGGAACCAGTCGTGAAATCGCATCGGGAGCGATGATGGTGTCGGCATCGATTCCGACAAAAATTTCGGCGTTCCCCAGATGCTGAAGCCCGTACTCGAGCGCTTCGGCTTTACCCGCGTTCGGCTTGCTGAGGATGATCACCTCACCTCGCGCAGCCTCCTTGGCGAAGGCAAAACGCGCGACTTCGAGTGTGCGGTCTTTCGATCCATCGTCAATGACGATGACGCGCAGGTTGGGATAGTCCGAGTTGAGCGCCGCCCGCACAGTTCGTTCGATGACTTTTTCTTCGTTATAAGCCGGAATCAAAACGGCCACTCTCGGCTTGTACGATGCGATCTCAGCGGGCTTGCCGAAGATTTTCTCATGTACTCGGTCATAGACCGCAGCCGCGCCGATAAAGAGAAGCCGGCCGGTCATCAGCAAGTCGCCGATAAAAAAGATGAAGACGATGGCCTTGGTGGCTGCGTCAAAGAGCCAGAATCCGACCCAGTTCAGCCGCGCCGCCCAGCGCTCGTTCGTAGGCAGCGGAGGCATGACGTCCGCCTTGGTTTTGCCGAGTAGCTGGTAAACCGGCACAATCGACAATCCACGAGCGCGGATGCCATCGATGATCATCGGCAGGGCGCGCACTGTTTCCGCACGGTTTCCCCCGCCATCGTGCAGCAGGATGATGTTGCCGCAGCGAATGTCATTCGCCGCGCAAGGCGGAAGATGCTCCAGCACTCCGGCCGTGATCTGCTCGGCCGAGCGATGCCGCCAATCGCCAGGATCGACCTTGTCCCCCACTGTCGTGTAGCCCATGTCTTGCGTGAATTCGAGTGGGCGGACTTGGTCGGCCGTGTCGGGCTCTTCATCAATCGAATACGGGGGACGGAACAGGACGGTACGAATGCCGAGCCGGCTGGCAAAAAGACGCTCGGTCAGGTTCAGCTCGAACTTCATGTATCCCGACGAAATGTTGCTGATGTCCGGATGAGTGAAGGTGTGATTGCCAATTTCATGGCCTTCGCGGTAGATCCGGCTGGCTACATCCGCGAACTTGTCGGACTGAATGCCAATCAAAAAGAAGGTGGCTTTCGCCTGCTTCTGCTTGAGCACATTGAGAATTCTCGGCGTCCACTGCGGGTCGGGCCCGTCGTCAAAAGTGATCGCGACCGAGTTCGGACTGTAGCCATAGCGGCCAACCCGGTAGGGCTCGGGAAGATTCTGAAAAACCTCGTCGGTAATCAGCTTGGTATCGGGTTCGATCGTCAAATCGCGCGTGCCGTGCGCCGGACGATCTTCAATGCGCAGGATTTCGCCCTGGCCCTCCATATCGACATCCTGTCCTGGAGGGACATCACGCAGTTTGTCGGGAGCTCCAGGGTCACCGGGTAGGTCCCAGATGCGCCACAGCGATCGATCTTCGCCGCCCAGCCGCCAGAGAGCGAACGTCCGAATGCCCAGCATTTGCGCCGCGCGCATGTGGTTCAGGGCTGTCACGCCGTCAACGAACCAGATGTCGTGCCGCAGATTGCGTTCGTCCAGATAGCTGAAGTGAGGATTGAGCGCGTCATCGTCGAAGGTGACGTCTTCGTCGGAATCGCGCGCCGCCAGCCAGGCCTCTTGCACACTCACGCTGCTGTCCCGCACATCGGGCGGAAGCTTGCCTTTGTTCGGCTTGCGCACCCAGTCATAACCGTAGTTCGCAATCGCGCAAATGATCTTCTCTTGCGGAATCACGCTTTTCGCGAACGTCAGATTCCTTACAAACCAATCTTGCGACGCCACTGGCCCCGGAGTTCCGCCCGGAAAGTGCTCGTCATAGTTCATCAGCACAATGCCATCGGCTGCCGCCGCCATTGCCGGATAGTTGAATTCATCATTGTGCGGCGGGGCTGCAATATAAAGTTTCATCCCACGCGCATGCAGATCGGAGGAGAGTTCCTGCAGCAAGGCGAGATAACCTGGCTGACCAACCTTGGGAAAAGCTTCAAAGTCGACCATCAAGCCACGATAGCGATCGGTGGAAAGAAACAAAGCAATCTGCCGCCGAAACAAGTTGCGAGCGTCGGGATCGTTGAAAAACTTTGTGACTCCCTCCACCCACTCCCTCCCATCGAAATTATTGACCATGGGGAAGACTTCCATGTTCGTGTCTTCCACCTTCAGAAGCGGCATGACCCGATCGTCGACCGGGCGCACGATGTTGCCCTGGATCACATCGAAAAACTTGTTGGTTTGGTCGTCCACACCCTGCAGATGTCCATCGGCGGTGAGCACGTGCAGCCAGTCGGGATAGAGCAGGTCAAGCTGGTGGGCATAGTCACGCAGGGAAGAAAAACTGGCAGCATCCCAAGGCACGTAAAAACCCGCCCGAATGCCTTCCTCCTGGTTGAGCTTCACCTCCGAAGGAGCCACTTTGGACTTGCGGTGCGAGCGTGCGGCAAATCTCTTCTGTCGCAGCAGCGCCCTATCGCGCTCACCTTCTTTGAGGCCTTTGAAATTGCGCTTCTGCGGAGAAAACAGTAGTTCCGGCATCCGTTCGTCGCGCAGTGAGGTGTAGACGAAGAAAATCAGCAACGCCGACAGCGTGACCGCAGCCACGTCGAAGAGACGCCGTAATCGCCTCCAGCGCGCGCGTCTCGGGTCGTAGAAAACCGGCTCAGCCATTGTGACGTTTCATCGTATGCCGTAGGAAACTCACGGTCAATTCTAGGCAAGGCAGGATTAGCGGCGTTGATTCGTAAGATGCAGTTTCTCGCCCCAGGGATCACCACAAAGCGCTATAGTCGCTCGGTGCGGAAGCTGATCCGACAGCATGCACGCTTCTTCATCGCAGCAGGAATCGCTGGCCTGGCCCTGCGGCTGCTGTTTGCCTTGCGATTTCCGGCTGTCGTAGACGATTCCCGCCTCTACGCCGATATCGCGAAGAACTGGCTCCAGTACGGAATCTACGGCATCACAAATTCCGGGCGTATCGTGCCTACTCTCTCCCGCTTGCCGGGATATCCGGCGTTTCTCGCCATCATCTTCGGCCTTTTCGGCAAGGACAATTTTCGCGCTGTACTGATCGTCCAGGTTCTCTTCGATCTGGCAACTTGTTTCTTGATCGCCGATCTCGCCCGGCGCATGCTTAACGATCGCGCCGCAAAATTTGCATTCTTGCTCGCAGGGTTGTGTCCATTTCTTGCTAACTACGCAGGCGCGGCATTAACCGAGACGCTGGAGATCTTTTTCACCGCCCTGGCACTAGATCTGACCGTCATCGGATTGGATCGGTGGCGGCGAGACCAAGGCAAGCCGTCTTCCCGGACGCATTGGATTTCGTGGTTCGCCTGCGGCCTCGCCATCGCAGGCGCCATCCTGCTCCGCCCCGATGGTGGAATTCTGCTCGCTGCAGTCGGCGGATATTTGTGCTTACAGTTTTTCCGATCGAGCAATCAAGGTTCTCTGCGCGCTCGCATGCCGATCTTGCGTGCCGTCATTTTGCTCGGAATTGGCGCCCTACTCCCACTCGTGCCCTGGACAATCCGTAACCTGCGGACGCTGCATCGCTTCGAGCCGCTGGCTCCGCGCTATGCGACCGACTCTGACGAAATGGTCATGACCGGCTTCAATCGCTGGGTCAAGACCTGGATGGCCGACTACGTTTCGGTGCAGGAGATTTACTGGCAGGTGCCCGACGAAGAGCTGGACGCGAGCAAACTGCCCGCGCGTGCCTTCGATTCTCGAGAACAGAAGACACAGACAGATGTCCTGATCGCGGACTATAACCGCGACCACGACATGAGTCCGGAGCTTGACGCGCGATTCGCAGCGCTGGCCGCCGAGCGCATTCATGCCGCCCCGCTGCGCTACTACCTCTGGCTGCCGCTGCTGCGGATCGCGGACATGTGGCTGCGTCCGCGAACCGAGCTGACCAGCGCCGACCCGCGCTGGTGGGAGTTCAACGACGATCCGCGCTGGATCGCCGTCAGCCTCGCCTTCGGCCTGATCAATCTGTTGTATGTCGGAATGGCCGCCGCGGGCCTGGTCCGATCCCATGAAATCTTTGCCGTCTGGCTATTAGTATTATTTCTTATACTGCGTTCAAGCTTCCTCGGGACCCTGGAAAACCCCGAACCGCGTTACACCCTGGAGTGCTTCCCGGCCTTGATTTTACTGGCTTCGGCGCTATTTCGAGGCCGAGGCGGGCTACCAAATCTGGAACCTTCATGTGAAAAGCCGTAATACCGGCAGCCAAATATCTTCTAATTGCTTGAATTTTAGACTTGAATGTTTTGGTTCCCTAGTTGCACAATAGCGGGCCATCAGCATCCCCAGGGTCTCCTCTGCGGCTTATTCCTGGGCACAACTTATTGGAACGCCTTCGCGCGTAAAGGAGCTTTCCATGCGTTCTGGCGCACGTGCAGTTGCTCAGCTGCTCGGTTCTCTCGCTCTCTTCGCCATTCTCGTTTCAGCCCAAACCGCAACCACATCACTTCGCGGCACGATTACCGACGCTAAAGGCGCAATTGTGCAAGGCGCAGCGGTTACGTTGACCAATCCGGCAACCGGATTCACCCGGACCACGAAGTCGGGAACTGACGGCGTGTATCAGTTCGTCGAACTACCCCCTGCGACCTACACGCTCACCGTCGCCGTGCCTGGCTTCGCGACCATAAAGCAGGACCACGTCGCACTGCTGGTGAACCAGCCGGCTACGCTCGACGAAGTGATGCAGGTTAAAGCCGCCAACGAGATTATCGAAGTGAGCGGCACTGCTCCGCTGGTTAACACACAAGATGCCAGCATAGGCCATGCGTTTAATAACGAGCAGGTTTTGAGTCTGCCATTCGAGGGCCGCGATCCTACTGCCATACTCAGCCTGCAGCCCGGGGTCGCTTACACTGGGAACTCAGGCTCCATCGACCCGACAATCGACAGCCGGAACGGCTCAGTTGCAGGCGGACGCAGCGATCAGGCTAACATTACGATTGATGGTGTTGATAATAATGATCCAGTTTCAGGCAACGCACTCTCGGGCGTCTTTCGTGCAACACTCGATTCCCTTCAGGAGTTTCGCGTAACCACCGCAGGCGGAACTGCGGATGAAGGCCGTGCTTCGGGTGCCCAGGTCGTGCAGGTCACGAAGAGCGGCACAAATGCGTTCCACGGTTCGCTATTTGCTTACGAGCGTCCTACGTTCACGACCGCGAACGATCCATTACTCAATGCCGCGCAATCTCTTGCCGGTCAGCCCAACCGCCCGCTGCGTGTTTTGCGGCATACATTTGGTGCCTCCCTCGGAGGGCCGCTTATCAAGGATCGATTCTTTTTCTTTGCAAGCTATGAAGGCCAAAGAAACCGGGAGGACACGCTCGTTACGCGCATCGTCCCCAGTGACAACCTTCGCAACGGCATCGTCAGCTACATAGCCGATGACGGAAGCGTGGTAACCCTAACCCCTCAACAGCTGGCCGGCATGGATCCAAACTGCAGCACGACACCAGGCTTCGGGGCGGGAGGGACTTGCCCTTTGGGCCCAGGCGCGAATCCCGCAGTAATGCAGATATTCAACCAGTACCCGCATCCAAATACAGACGTCGTCGGGGATGGGTTCAACTTCCGGGGGTTCCAATTTGCTGCTCCAGCGCCGGCAAAACTGAACACGTCAATCATCAAACTCGACTACAACCTAACTCGGGACGCCAACCACCGGCTATTCGTACGCGGCAACCTGCAGGGCGACAATCAGGCCGGCCTAACTTTGAACGGACCGCAGTTCCCAGGGGAGCCTCCAGATCAGACAGAATTCAGCAACAACAAGGGCATTGCGATCGGCTACACTGCGCTATTTCACAGTAATCTGATTAACAATTTCCGTTACGGATACATTCGACAAGGTCTGGATCTCGTCGGCTTGCAGACCAGTAATTTTGTGAACTTCCGGGGGATGGATGACATTACCGGGCAAACTTCGACTGTACGCTCGATCATTCCTGTGCACAATTTCGTGGACGACATCACCTGGACAAAGGGTAAGCACAGTCTGCAGTTCGGGGCGAATTTTCGAATCATCAACGACGGACGTATCGGAAACGCAGACTCATTTAACTTCGGGCAGACGAATGTTTCATGGCTCGACAATGCCGGGATTGCGAATACAGGCAGCAGCTTAGACCCCGCGGCTTTCGGCTTTGTGCCTGTGTCGAGCGACTTCGGTCAATCGTATGACTTGCCGGTAGCCGCTCTCACGGGAATCGTTCCTTTCGCCCAGGGGGACTATAACCAGGACAAGAACGGGACTCAAATTCCGAACGGTAGTTTTATCACCAGGAATTTCCGTGCCCATGAGGGCGAAATGTATGCGCAGGACGCCTTCAGGGTCAAGCCGAACCTCACACTAACTTTCGGTTTGAGGTACACCCTTCTGCAGCCTCCCTATGAGAGTCACGGCAACCAGATTGCCCCGGATGTAAGCTTGAACGATTTCTTTAAGAAACGTTTTCAGGCTATGATGGCCGGCCAAACCTATGATCCGCTGATCGGACTGAATATTTCGGGTCAAGCGAATGGCAAGAAACCATACTGGGCCTGGGACTACAAGGACTTTGCACCGCGTTTTGCTATTGCGTGGAGTCCGAATGCCGACAGCGGTTGGATGAGAAAACTAAGTGGCGGACCCGGTAAGACCTCAATCCGAGCTGGAGCCGGAATTTACTACGATCACTTCGGTGAGGGAATCGTTAACACGTTTGATCGCAACGGCTCCTTTGGTTTGACCACGCTAATCGATAATCCCGCGGCCACCCAAGACGTGGATAATAGCCCGCGGTTCTCACAACCAACCATATTTTCGATCCCAACTCAATCAGGAGCTTGCAGCGGGCCGCCGCCTTGCAGTACGCTGCCCCCTGCGCCAGCGCCAGGCTTTCCAGCGATCCCACCCACCGCAGACCAGAATGGCGGGTTTTCAATTACCTGGGGCTTGGACGATAAGCTCAAGACCCCTTACTCCGAAGTCTACAACCTGAGTATTACACGTGAGATGCCTCACGGTTTCGTGCTGGAAACTGCCTACGTCGGTCGCTTCGCTCATCGCCTGCTCCAAGAGGAAGATTTGGCGATGCCTTTGGATATTGTTGACCCGGCATCGCACCAAGACTATTTCTCAGCGGCTCAGACCTTGGGCAAAGCAGCCCTTGCGGGTACGTCGATCAACAACCTGGCTCCGATTCCATACTGGGAGCACCTGTTCCCCGGAGCTGCGGGGCAGCTTGGATTCGGACCTCCAGGGAATCCGAATAATGCCGGTTGCGCTCCTGGAACCAACCCAAATGTCACCACATACACCGCCACCCAGGCGATGTATGACCAGTACTCTTGTTTCGTTGGGAACGAAACAACAGCGTTGTTTTTCGCTGATCTACTGTGTTTGCCTGCATGCGCACAACTGCCAGGCCAGAGTGGTCAAACAGCACTCAACTATTTCGATTCGCAGTGGTCGTCACTGTATGCTTGGCGGAGTGTAGGGAACAGCGATTACAACGGTTTGCAAGTCAGCTTGCGGAAGCAGGTTCAGAACGGTTTGACCTTCGATGTGAATTACACGTATTCCAAATCCTTTGATGTCGGATCCAATGCCGAACGCATCAATGAATTCGAAGGTTTTGGCTTTGCGAGTCAAATTATCAACGCGTGGTCTCCCAAGCAATTGCGGGCCGTTTCGGATTTCGATAACACCCACCAAATCAATGCCAACTGGGTTTATGATTTGCCTGTTGGGCGCGGCAAATATTTCGGAGGAAATATGGGAACCGCGCTAAATGCCATTGTCGGCGGATGGCAGTTCGCCGGTTTATGGCGCTGGTCGAGCGGCTTTCCCTTCACGGTTGAGCCAGGCTTGGGATTTTGGTCCACGGACTGGCAGCTCACGAGTCCAGCCGTCTTTATTGGTCCCAAGCCAAAAACTGGCCAGTTTAGGGTACTGCCTACCGCAAACCAGACCGCTCCGCAACCCGATGTTTTTCAAAATCCCTCACAGGCTGCCCAGAGCTTCCGCGTTGCCCTCGCGGGAGAATCAGGGAATCGTAACAACCTGCGTGGGCCCGGAACCTTTGACATTGACGCGAGTTTAGCCAAGAAGTGGCAGATCGCGGAGGGGAAAAATATCACCTTTCGGTGGGAGGCGTTCAATGTGACGAACACTGCTAAGTTTGATGTGGGCCAGATGCAGTTCCAAGGTAATAACAGCCTTGCCACAGCGGGGACGTTCGGCGTGTTCCTGAACACCCTGAACAAGCCGCGGCTGATGGAGTTTGCATTGCGGTTCGACTTCTAATCCTTCGAAGTTTCAACAGGGGCGGAGCAATCCGCCCCCTCTTCTTTTTTCTCCGAGAGCTTTCCGGAAGCTTTTCCGACCGAGCGACACGAAGAATTCGGGATTTGGCGAGGAATTTCGGGCACGGGCTTCATTCGAAGGTGAGCGTCGTGCCGTGAGGAGGCGATCCCTATCCCAAGGGCGAGTCGCTCATTCTGAAGCGCGTGCGACGTGCTCAGAGATCAATTCAATCGCGGAAAGGATGAGAAGGGGTCAGTCTGCGCGAGGTCGCGCATGGGCCCAGGATGGAAGCACTACGCCAAAAGCGCACATTCACGCTGCGCAACGAGGTGAATCATAGCGCTCAAGTCCCACCGACTTGGGAGGAACTCCCGTGCTCTGATTCGTGGCATTGTTGGCAGAGCACGATTAGGTTCTCCTCCGAGTCATCGCCCGAGTGACTGCGGAACTGCTTGTGGTGGACCTGTAGCCCTTGCATCGCACCGCAGTATTGACAACGCCAACTATCCCGCTGCAGTACTTGTTGGCAGAGTTGTCGGTATTGATCAGGTCGTAGTCGCAGCCCCGGTCGCTTCGATCCGGTTAGATTCATTAGACTTTCTGCAGAGCCTGCAGGAACACACCCTTTTGCGGATCGGGCAAGAACTTGAAGAAGCGCGTCATGGAAAACAACAGAGTGTCTGGGTTTTGATTGTCGAGATTGGCTCCTGCCAGAAAATCGGCACAGATCATCTCAAGACAATAGCCACGGGATTTGTCGGAACCCAACATGTGGGCAGCAGTTTCAATGGCTTGTTCAATGACGGGAATCTGACTTCGGTACAACTTGAAGTAGACGAGCTCGGACGCTTCCGTGTCCTTGCCTGTCAGTTCTTTCTCCACCTCCCGCCGAAACTGCTCCTTAGGCATGGCCCGAGCTTTGTGCAACCAAGTTGCACAATCGAATTTCTGCGAGTCCTTGCGCGCTACTTTCGCCAACTCCAGTCCCTTTGTCCACCCCACTTCGTTGAGTTCTTTTCGGGCTTGCGGTGGCAGGTGCTCGTGGATCGACATCAGGTAGTACGCCTTCCTCCGTGACTCGGGAAACCTCCTCTCCAGGAACTCGTCGAATGATTTCAGGTTCTCCACCCGCCAGAACTGTCCTGCCCTGACTTCGCACAGGTACCGCCCCAGCTCCACAAACTTCGTATCGCGCTCGGCTTCTTTCCGCTGTTCCCAGGCTAGAATCTGATCAATCTTGTTCAGCACGAACAGTGCTCGCGGACGATTGAGTTTAGGCGACATGGGCGGATTGTCAGTACGCAAGCTCGTCAAGCCAACCAAGGTCTTCTGCTCCTGGCCGGCGAACCAGCGCAGACTCCGCAAGATCCTGCCGTCCCAGGCAGAAGCCCAGATAGGGACAGTTGCTGCAAGGATTTTGCGGGAACCGGATGCCGCTGTGGGGCAGAAACTGAGCGGATGCGATGCGGCGAACGGTATCTTCCACTAGCTGACCGAACTCATGACGCTGTGCAGCGGTGATCGTGGTTTTGAGATATTGAACTTCCAATAGCCGCTTGCGGACGAAGACCACCTGTGCCACCTCGGCGATGCCTGTCATCCAGGAGTAGCAGACAAGTTGCGGATCGAGAGCCAGCAGACCGTCTGGTTCTTCGGGATAGCGACTTGAACTGGTCTTCCATTCTAAGAGACAGCGAGTGCCATCTAGCTCGCCGATGGCATCGACGTAGGCGATGAAGTCGTTGGAACCGGACAGAGACTTGGTCACCTTGATTTGCAGTTGGCGGCGCGGCTGACGGACGCGAACACGATTATCCTGGCAAAAACGCATGAGGAGCATGATCCCTTGTTCCAACATCCGGTCCCAGCTGTCGTGACGGGAGAACTGCAAGTTTTGCTCCTTACACGCGGTCCATTCTCGAAACAGGATCTCGCCAGGATCTCCCCGGCGAAAGTAGGCACCCAGAGCCTGCTCGAAGGCACGTCCGAACAACATGGCCGCCCGGTTGTCTTTCTCCTTCCAGCCGTCGAGATAGCGGTAGCGATAACGGCGAGGACAGGTCAGGTACTGGCTGATCTGGGTGTAGCTGTAGGTCATGACTCAGCCTTCGCCCTTCCCGCAACTACCGCAACGACGGAAAGTTCTTCCCACTGGCTGGCGGGGCCAAAACCGTCAAGATTCAGCAGTGTAGTGCCATTCAGAACCGTGTGGCTGATCTTGACCACCCCGCGCAGTCCGGCCAGATGCTGGTCGTCGACTTCGTCGTGGCGCAGCGATTCAGCGTCGTAGCCAAAATCCCGCAAGAACCAAGTGAGCTTCCACAGAGCTTTGGGAGTGCAGTAGAGGCGGCTTGAAAAGGTCTGGCCTTGGAACTTTCCAGGTTCAAGGATCGCGAACCGGACAAGGTAGAAGGGCTTCTGTGCGTGCCAGCGATACTGGGCACGCTGTACGCGGACGAGGAAGAGACCATCGGGAAAGTCGCTAGCTGCCGACTGGTCGGCTTCATGCAAACCTTGAAATCGCCGTTTCACGCAACACCTGACTTGGCTGGCATATAGCTGTTGAGCTGGCTGAGCAGGGCGTTGCGGTCTCTCTCGGCCCAGTCGGCGAGGTGGACGATGAAGTCCTCAACTTGATCCCGAGTCGCATCGCGCAGGGTCTTCACCCTGCAGAAGTCGGTGGCGTAGAACTTGACCAGATTGGGATCGAGTTGATACTGACGAATGAGTTGGCAGAGGCGGTCGCGCACTGTTGCGCCGCCGGACCTGTTTCCTTTGGCCGGTTGTGCAGGCAGTTTCCTGGATTCGCGATCGGACGGGGACGGTTCAGACAACGAACCGATTTCTTCCACCGAGCAGATGCCGATGCCGTAGGCCTTGCGGAGGGCGCGGTTCACGGCGCGGGTCTCTGCCACGCGCATCTCGGCTCCATGGACGAGAAAAGACACGTTAGAGGGATCTGCGTCACCATACCCAATGAATCCCTTCGAATTTTGTGCTTTGTACACGATCGCCCGAAAAACCCAGCGACCAGCGGCCGCATCACAGAACCTTTTCGCGGGACATACAGAAATACCGGTACAGCGTTTTCTGGCTGCGAGGCTTATCAGCCCTGTGTGGGTCACATACCAATTCCCGGAAATGAGGAGAAGGTCACCCGATGCCACGGAGAATCTATAGCGTTCAGTAAACTCCCGCAGATTGTTCGTGGCTACCGATGAGAGCTTGCCCCAAATCCGCTGCGCAATCCTTCGGTTTGTATGGAAGGAACTGAAGTGTTGTCTCATTGGCAACTCAAGCTTTGTGTCATCCAATGTCATCCATAGGATGACACTAACGCTCCCGTTTGTCAATGCCGCAAACATCGGTGGTAGAATCCGCTCAAATGACAGCGAAGGATACACGTCTTACACTGCGCATTCGTTCTGAACTGAAAAAGGAACTGGAGACCTTAGCAAACAAAGAGAGCAGAAGTGTTGCCCAAGTCTGCGAGGCGTTTCTGCAAGCCGGAATAACTGCATACAAGCGGGAAGGAACGAAGTATATTCGCCGGTTCCTGTCTACCGAACCGCAATGACTTGCGGCACAATTTTTCAGTGACGCCGACGAATTAGCTTGGCGGAGCTTACCCAGACACCTTCGATCCTGGCCAATGACGCCAACTTGTACCGCCCGTCATTCTTGAAAAAGCATTCCTCCAAGGTCGCATAGATGCTGGCAGGTCTGAGGCTTCTTGAAGACCTTGTCATCCATCAGCCGCAGTCTGATCGGCAAGTCTCTCTTCGCCCTGCTCGGAGTTGCACACCATTGGAGCCATAGTGGACGAAATTGTGGCCCAGCTTTCGCCGCGGTTTGATGCCATGTACGCAACGTGGAATTTCTTTTAGGTGTTTACGGTCAGGCCCCCCGAGATCTTGTTGTGCCAACGTCCCCGGCACGTTACCAAAGTACGACGACCAACGTGACTTCAAATTCCAGAAAACACGACTTCAGCCTGCATCTAACCAACGAGAGCAGAAGAATCAGGCCACTGCGTCCAGCCGTGTGTCGAGGCGGTGCCCTCGGGAGAGCCTTCCAGGCGTCGACAGTGCGCTGGAAACACCTCGACTGAACCCGCCAAGCATTTGAGTCGCCTTGGCCGGCATTTACGAGGTAGAACATGAAGGACTGTAAGAAGACCAGGGTGCTGCTAGCAACAGGGCAGTGTCGCTACATCAAGCCTGACCGGACCCATTGTCGCGCGAATGCGCGTCACGGTTCGGCCTATTGCTTTTTTCACGATCCGGACTCAGCCCTCGAGCGTGAGGCCGCCAGAAAGAACGGCGGCAAGGAAAGAAGCCGGAGAGCTGCGGTCCTCCCATCCGACACTCCCGACCGGTCTCTGAACAGTGCGGCGGATGTAACTACGCTGCTGTCCGAAACCATCAATCAGGTGCGGAGGGGCGAAGTCGATCCCCGCATCTCGAACGCCATTGGCTACCTCGCAGGCATTCTGCTTAAAGCGAAGGAGAAAGACGAAATTGAACAGCGGGTGGCACGCCTGGAATCGATTATCGCTGGTCAGCAGATGACTCCGAATGTTGGCTTCGAACCGGAACGCAGTTCCGTAACGCTCGAATTTGTCAATCCTCAACCTCCCGGCGGTCAAGCGTGAATCTAGGCAAACGGGTACAAAGAATCGAAACGTCGGTGACCCCGAAGCAAGCGGTCCTCTTGTGGCTGGACGAAATGTTGCAGCTAGGTCTCTTGGGATACATGGAAAGAGAATTCAAGCGCCCGATGCATGAGGCACCGCGGACGCGACTCACACAGATGGTCGGGCGAGCAGTTCGCGAGGGACTTTGTAATCAAGGGATGAAATGGGAATTGGCCGTGAACGCCGTCCGGGACGCGCAGATCCGAACAGATTTCCTGATCATACTTATAAGGAATTTACAACGTGAAGTGCAACTGGAATGCATGCTTAACGCGCCATACGTGATGCTCCTTTTTGAAAAATTCAAAAGCATGCTCGAAGATTTGACAGAACATGACAGATTCGATACTGAGATGTGGGAACTGTGGCGCGCGATTTTGATTCAGAGATTCTGTGGAATGAGGCGATCGCGAGAGCTCGTTTTTGCCGTCAGCAATAAATACTTCGACCGCCATCCTCTTCTATTTCGCGAGGACGCGGACACGCTCAACGAGCAAATTCAATGCTTTGAGAAGTTTATAAAGTATTATAACCGTTTGAAAACAGAACTACCCGACTGGAGAGTAATTGATCTTGACTCTTTGGCGTCTTCAATACTGAAGTACCTACCAGACGAAGTCGAAAAACGGGTCGCTGATGCGCAAGCAACAACACTTGCGGATTTCGGGGAATCGGAGGCTGCCTGGAAAACAATTGAGCCGTACGCCACAGCTGCGCTCCAAAGGCTCCGTACAAAGTCAGGCGCTAGGGCGACTAGCTAGCAAGTACCCGGGGGGTGACTTTCTTGCGCCATGACACGCGGTTTCGTGTGGTCAGGGTGAACGCCGGGCGAAATAAGTGCTGCCTAGAGGAATTATCGAGTTATCGTTAGCTCGCTCGTGAATGGGAAGCCTACCGCCGTACCATTGGCGGCCTCAGCGGGCAACGACCCTAAGCCGCCACGAGACTAGCCCAGCGGCGAGTCGCTCATTCGAAAGCGCGTCCGGACGTGTTCCGAGAGCAGCTCGATGGCGGACCGGTTCGAGAGCGGGTCGGTCTGGGTCAGGTAGCGCATGGCTTCGACCAGCATGCGTTGTCCGTCGACGTATCGGGGATCTGAGGTTCGTGGTCGGCGCTTGTTGCGAATGGTCGGCGGGACTGGAATCGTGAAAACTTTGGCCATGCAATCAACCCACTAGAGACGTGCGGCCAGTATAGCGCCCAAGCTCCAATTTCTTAGCAGATATTCTTCCTTTTAGATTCAATAAGTTGCAATCGGGTTGTGATCGCCGGCGAAATTGATCGAACAAGCAGATTGCACTTCACGCTCTTGGCGCTCCTCGCGGTTCCAAACAAAAAAGCCTTCCAGTCGCGAATGCGCCAAGTTTCTCCGCGAAGGACGCCGAGAACAACCGCTACGTCATCGGCTCACAACACTCGACGCACTTTGCACACCGGTAGAGGTCTTGCCTCCTCGGCTGACTTCTAATGCCACGTTTGTGCTCAGGCTGAGGCAGGCCCTACTTTGAGATCACCTGGGTCTTGCCGGTTGTCTTGATCTGAAAAGTGTCAGGGTTGATCTTCTCGTTCATCTTGATGTCGGAGTACTTGGCCAGCCGGTAGTCTCCCTGCGGTTCGACAAATTTCTGCTGCACCGAGATGCCGCGCTGCGGGTCGATCCAGAGCGTGATCTCGCTGATATTGTTCCGCACCTTGGCCGACTTCGGCACCAGGTGCAGCTTCGCCGTCTGTATGCCATTGACAGTTTCCGAACCTTCATACGTTACGTCGAACGACTTCTGCATCTCCTGGCCGCTGCCGCCGAATCCGAGGACGAAGTAGCTCTCGACCTCGTCCCGGTTCTTGCCCGCGTCGTGCTCGATCACCTGATCCGCCTTCGGCTGATAGACCTGAATTTTGCCCTTGCTGAACAAAACGGTCTTAGCGTCGGGCTTGTTCACGTTGGCTTTCATCTCGATTCCATCGCCGACGCGGCGGTAGTAGATCGTGCCGAACTGAATATCGTCGACTTCATTAATGACTTTTTCGTACCGGTCCCATTCGAAGTTGGCCTGGGCCGAACGGAAAGAAGTGGCCGTGGCGTCCATCTTCCTGAGTACGGACTCTAATTCAGGGCTGGTCGCCGCTTGTGCGCTCGCAAAATGCGCAACTAAGGCGATAACGGTGAGTAGAAGAATTCGGTGGATTTTCATGTGCCGGCCTTGAGCCCCGCTAGCGCTGCACTGTGACTTTATAGCTCTGCACCCGGCCCCTGCGATCTTTCACCGCTTCGTAGCGGACGATCGAAACCTCGCCCGAGATCGGCTCGATCACACGCAGCAATTGATCGTGAACGGCTCGATCATCCTGCGCGGTCACGGCAGCAGCCGGTATTTGGTACAGGAAAAGCCCTTGCGCCTGCGGAGTAACAACTACATCGCTTCGATTCTGGATCCAGGCGATAGGTTTATCGTTGTAATTGATCCAATACGGCGAGAAAAACACAAAAAGCAGAATCAGCGTGACCATGATGTCGTAGTGCAGCGTGCCACGCTCATGCTGCCAAAGAATGTAGCTGCGCACTGTACGCCAAACGGCGTTCATCGGCAGAGAAGGCACGCTGGTTCCGGCGGCGCTGATTTCGGCTCGCTGCAATTCTGCCCGTCCTGTTCGTCGCGAACGCAAGCCGGGGCTGTCGGCTCTGAGCTCGCATGTTCAGCTTACCACTCGCAGATTGACAGCCACAATGATGCCGAGGCGAATGGGGAAAATCGAAGGCCTAACTGCCGCTAGTCGAGCTGCGATCGACCGGGCAGCCCCTTCGAGGTGTTCGCTTCGTTCACTTTGCTCAGAACAGGCCCAACATCGGCGGCTGCCCCCACAGGCTTGTCGCTGCACTGCCGGATAAGACGTGGCAACCGCAGACAGCCGTGTTTCTTAACCTACACAGGGCCTGAAGGCCTGTCCGGTGCGTAGCCCGCGACGCGGCGCTAAAGCGCCGCTCTTCCACGGTAGCGAAAAAATCAGAACTTTTTCGGGGTGATCCGCTCGGCGCCTACGTAGGGCCGCAGCGCGTCGGGAATCAGAACGCTGCCGTCCGCCTGCTGGTAATTCTCCACAATCGCCACCCATGTACGCCCGATCGCCAAGCCACTGCCGTTGAGGGTGTGAACAAACTCTGTCTTGTTCTTTCCCTCAGGACGATAGCGGATGTTCGCCCGCCGCGCCTGATACGCCTCGAAGTTCGAGCACGAAGAAATCTCGCGGAACAATTGCTGCCCCGGCAACCAGACCTCAACGTCATACGTCTTTGCGGCAGCGGCTCCCATGTCGCCCGTGCACAGCGTGACTACGCGATAGTGCACTCCAAGCTTCTGCAACACGGTTTCCGCATTCCGTGTGAGCTTCTCGTGTTCGTCGTAAGAATTGTCTGGGCGTGTGAACTTCACCAGTTCAACTTTCTGGAACTGATGCTGGCGAATGATGCCGCGAACGTCTTTGCCGTACGATCCCGCCTCGCTGCGGAAGCACGGCGTGTATGCCGTCAACGATATCGGAAGCCGCGCTGCGTCGAGAATCTCGTCGCGATAAAGATTCGTGACCGGAACTTCGGCCGTGGGAATCAGCCAAAGGTCCTTGTCGCCATGCGGCACGCGAAACAAGTCATCCGCAAATTTGGGCAATTGGCCGGTGCCGTACATCGAATCCGAGTTGACCAGGAAGGGAGGCAAAACTTCGGTGTACCCGTGCTCGCGGGTGTGCAGGTCGAGCATGAAATTCGCCAATGCGCGCTCGAGCTTGGCGCCCATGTCCCAATAGACGGCAAAGCGTGCCCCGGTCAGTTTGACCGCACGCTCCAAATCGAGCACGCCAAGTTCCGGGCCAAGGTCCCAGTGGGATTTGGGAGCGAAGTCGAACTTCGGAGGAGTTCCCCACCGCCGCACCTCAACGTTCTGTTCGGCACTGTGGCCGACGGGGACGCTCGAATGGGGCAGGTTGGGAATGCCAGCGAGAATGTCGCGGAGGCGCGCGTCGAGGTCGGTCGCGACTTTCTCGAGCGACTGGATCTGCTCGCGGAGTTCCTTCGTCTCTGCCATCGCCACGCTGGCGTCCCGGCCGGCTTTCTTGGCTTTCGCGATCTCCTCCGAGGCCTTGTTGCGATGGGCCTTCTTGGTCTCGGCTTCGGTGATCGCCTGCCGCCGTTGCGTGTCAATGTCGCGAAAGTCTTTGAGCACCGCAGTGGGATCCAGGCCGCGCTGACGCAGCTTTTCTTCCACCAGGGACAAGTTCTCGCGAACGAAACTTAGTTCGAGCATGGGAACTCAATACTGTATCGGAAATGAGCCGATGTGTGCACGCCGGCTCGGCGGAATTCGGCCACGTCTAGAAACTGATTGAGCTGCAACCAAGCCGGAGTGATAATTGCGAGTGGAGAATGCGAATGGCTAAGCCAGCGAAACTGCATCCCGGGATCACCATGCACAAGCTCACCGTTGGCGGTGGCTTCGAAGGACTTGTGTTCACGGTTGGAAGCGCCCTGATATTTCTTTTTGGGCTTCCGATGCTGTGGTATTTCGTTGCGGGCAGCGTTTTGCTCGGTTTTGCTGTGGCCGTCCTGTTCGGTCTCAAAAATCGGTGGCGCTCGAAGCAGAAACCGCTTTCGATTATCATGGCCGCCGACAACGCTCAGAATCCTCTGGGAAATATGAGAGCGCCGCGTTCATTTTCAATCGAACCTTGCCAACTTCCTGCGGCAACGTGAACGCCGCAATCGAATTGCTTCGGCCCGACGGTCAGCGTGAAGGGTTCGATGGAAATCCTCGAATTCGACGCAGGCCGTCAGGCCGCTTTCACGGTTTCTCTTTTTCTATTGCGTAGGCACCGACACTGTCACCGTCACCGCGTTCGAAGTCCGCGACAGCCAGTTAGAATCTCCGGAATATTGTGCGGTGATGACGTGAACGCCGGGTGGAAGCACAACAGGCAAGGTGAATATTGGATTCCCATTGCTTCCTGTCGTTAGGGGTTCAGGGAACTCCAGCGGCTGAGCGGCCCCGCCATTGACCGAATCAAAGAACTGAACGGTGCCGGTGGGTTTGGCGGCAGGATTCAGCGAGATGATCGGATCCGCCGGCGCGCCCACCACGTGGACCGTCACGCTGGTCTGAGTGTTCGGGGCGACCGTAGAGGAGGCTGCCTGCACTGTTACAGTCGGCGTTCCCTGATTCACAATCGTATTCAAGATCGGGCTCGTGAATTCGTTGTAGGTGCTGTCACCAGAATATTTGGCTTCAAGAGGGAACTCCCCGGTCGAGGCAAAGCTGAGAATCATAGTGGCGTTGCCGTTAATCAGCGGTTGCGGACCGACCTGCACGCTGTCCACGGGGCCGACCAGCGAAACGGTTCCCGTAGGCATAGGCCCGTTTGCCGTCGTGGGCCGGACTGTCACGACATAGTTGGCAGTTTGACCCAGCTTGATGCTGGTCGGCGTTTGCACCAGGGTTAGTTTTGGCACTTTGCTGGTAGGCGCATTGACGGTAATGGGGAAGGGCTTCTCGTCAAACCCCTGGTCGTTCACCGGAGTATAGTTGGCGTCGCCGGAATAGGTGGCCATGAACGTATGTGCACCGGCGGAGATTGAATGGATGGTGAATAACGCCTGAGTAAGTCCGGCTCCAAATGGGCCGTTCTGGACCACAGGAATTTGAGGACTGATAGGGGCGCCATTGTCCCACAACTGAACTGTGCCGGTGGGGGGCAGCACTCCAACCGGGAGCTCGCTTGGCTGCGTCGGATCGACCAACATAGCTACTTCCATCGATTCGCCGGCGACCGCATTCACACTGATGGGCGCCACCTGGGTTACGGGAAACCGTTGAATCACCCACACATTGGTTGCTACCGAGACTGACGGATTGAAGCTGTTGTCGCCGCTGTAGCTGACTATGAAGGTGTGTTTGCCGGGGGTCATGCCGGTAGAGGCTGGCTCACCATCCACTTCGACAAAGCTATGGCCGGTTTCTGCAAGCGTTCCAGTTCCAAGGTTACTTGCTCCCTCCGTAACCGTAAACGTTCCAGTGACGTCTCCTTTGCCGGACTTGCCCGCTACCGCGATTTCGAGGCCGACCGGCTGACCATACAAAACCGGAGCGAAAACAGGCTTGACTACATGTGCGAGGGTCACCTCTACCGCGTGTACTGTTACCACAGAGTCCTCTGGAGTGATGTTGACGGGAACGCCGGCCGAACTGCTGGACCGAAACATGGCGTCACCGCTATAGCTGGCGGTCAGGTTGTATTGCCCTCCGGGAAGATTCGAGATGTCACGGCTGAGGGTGCCATGAAGCAATGCTCCGCCGCGAACCGAGCCAAACTTGTCCGAGATGAGATCCACTTCACCCGAGGGCGCCCCGCTCCCGGAGCTTGGTTTCACGGTCACGCTGATCGGGACAGCTTGGCCATGCTGCGCCGTGATCGGGCCCGAGGTAAGAGCGGTGACACTCCCTAACTTCAGTGCAGAATTCCATCCCCTGACGATGTTGGCAGCATTCACTGTCCCGACGCCGGTGGACATGTCGTATCCCGTGCCCGCGGGATAACCGGGCAAGAAGGGCACGGCATTGCTGCCAGCGGTCACGTCGTGGAAGAAGCACGTATTCGTTTTGGTGGGATCGGTCAGCTTACTTGAATTGCATGCCAACAGCTTGTCGGCAGCAGCGAGTTTGTAAAGGTTGAAATTGGCCAGGCCCTGGAACGTGCCATTCTGCTGCTCGATCAAGGCCATAATTCCTGCCATGGAAGGCGCCGACACCGACGTTCCGCCGACCACAGAAGCATTGGCGATAATGGTTTGCCCGTTCGACTGGAAGGATTCGCAGGAGCCTTGGCTGCAAAGCAGAAAGCCGTCATGAGCGCCGCCGGCGTCCAGGGAAACATCAGGAACATCGCGAACGTTATCGCTGGGGACTCCCGGTCCCGCTTGCCAGGATGGTTTGGGATAGGCCGCCTTACATACGAATTTCCCATTCACGATGGCAGACTGAATGCAGCTGCTGGGGCCGCCACTGCCCGCTACCTTGATAAACAGACCGCTGCCAAAGCATTGATTGGGATCGGTAGTGGGGTCGCAGCTCTCATTCCACACCGTTTCCGGAATATATCCATTCGCCGAAGATTGGTCTGGCCGATTGTTGGCGTTCCAGTAGATTCCGTCGAGACCGTTCTCGGCGAATTGAGTGCCGCCTACAGCCGTCTCATAGGGAGTGCTCGCCAGTCCGCTCACGGCCGCGATCATTGCTGGAGAACGACTCACCTGGTCGTCGCACGCGGCGGGACCGGTGTCTCCGGTGGACGAAAATGCGGAGATACCTTCCGCCGCCGCTTGCTGGTAAAGATTATTGAAGAAAACGTTCCCTGCGGTTCCCAGGAACAGCTCGCAATTGCTGAAGCTGGAACTCATGATCGGCGCGACAACGTTGTCCACGGTGTAGATCAGCGACAGATCGATTCCATCGGTCGTAAGCGTGGAGCCCGAAATGACGACTTTGATGGTTGCGCCCGGTGCGGCCGCGCCTGACCATTCGACGTCAATGTCGGCCTCGCCCTCGTCTGCGCGGAATCCCGGATCGTCGCCGTTGATGATGAAGATCGGATCGTTGGCTGGCAGGCCAAAAAGTTTCCGGAAGGCCTGGACATCGGAAAGATTGATGTTCGAGCGGGCCACGATGGCGATAGACACGCCGGCACCATTTATTTTCTGACTCAGCAACGGCTCGGTATTGTAGATTCGCGCGAAGTCGCCAGGAGTGGTGAAATGTGCCGAGCCAAATTGATTGGATAAAGTGAAATCGGAGACGAGTTGTCCCGTCGCAGCATCGCGATGGACGCCAGTGATGGGGCGATGCGAAGGCATCCTGGGAAAATTGTGTAGTGACAGAACTCCCTGCACTGCAGGGAGGAGCGCCTGTGGCAATGAAATGTCCGTGGCGTTGGCGATGCGTTTCTCGCCCTTCACTTCGTAGTTGTGCATTTCGGTACGGAAGGCGTTCTCCACTTGCGCCGCACTACCCGAGAACTCGATGAACTGCTTGCCGCGTCCGACGGCACTCACGCGGAAGCCCTGTTTCTGCAGCCAACCGGTCACCTTGGCGACATCCTCGTCCGCAGGTCCAAACTTCGCCCCAAACTCCTCTGGCGACAACCACTGGTGATAGTGCGCCGATTCGGGATTGTGCAGGTCGTCCACCAGTTTGGCCATCGCCGCCTGCTGTTCCGCGGTGGGCTTCAGGATCATCAGCATGCGTTCCATGGCAAGATTCCCGTCCACACGGCCGCGATCGTTTTTAGGGTTGGCTAGAGGATGCTTGCTGCCGAAAACGGGCGCAACCGCCTTGCCATCGACGGGCTGCGTGATCCGGGCCCTCGATTGGGCAAAGAGCGAGGCTGAGGCTAGCGACAATGAAAGGGCGAGAAACACCCGCATACAACCGGTGTGGAACGGGGAGGTCATGGGTTTCCTGGAGAGACTGAGGGTTTAGACTTCCACAGCAGCCGGGGATTATAGGTCAGTTAACTCCCGGTTCAGGCCACAGGCGCCGTTTTTTACATTCTTTTTACATTCGCACTCACAGAAAATGCCGATTCCGGACGTTCTTTCCGTGGGGATGAACAAGAAATCACTCCTTCAAGAAACGAAAGCGGCTACCTGCGTAGCCGCCTTGGATTATAGGTTTCTCTTTGCTATTGAACGGTCACCGTAACCGGAGTTGAGGTTTCCGGAGCCCAATTGCGATCACCGTCATACTGCACGGTAATGACATTGGTTCCGGTCGGCAATACGACAGGCCAAGAAAAGGTGGAATTTCCGCCGTTGCCGATGGTGAGCGGCTTGGGGGATGACAGCGGCTGTACTGGACCGCCGTTCACCGAATCGAAGAACTGTACGGTGCCGGAAGGCCCGGGGTTCAGGCTGATAATAGGATTGTTGGGTGCTCCGATCACAGTAGCGTTCAAGCTGGTTTGGGTGTTTGCGGCGACTATTGCGGCGGACGCTTTCAGGATCAGCTTCGGCGTGCCGCGGTTAATTTGAGTGACCACGACCTGGCTGTTGAAGGGGGCGTAGTTGGCGTCCCCGGAGTAACTGGCTGTGATGTGAAAATTGCCAGCTCCTGCGAAGGTCACGAAGGAGGTAGCGTTACCGTTTACCAGTTGTATCGGTCCGTCCAGGGTGTTGTTGATGGGAGCAACCGTGCTGATCGTCCCAGTCGGCATCGGGCCGCCAGACGCCGGGGGCCGGACGTGCACGGTGTAGCTTACCGTCTGCCCAATCGTGATCGTGCTGGCCGACGGCAGGATCGTGATCTGAGGAACCTTCCCGGTCGGCGCGTTCACGGTCACGACAAAATCGGTCGCGAAAACCGCATTTTTTCCATCGTTGGCTGCGTAGTTCGAGTCTCCAGAGTAGCTGGCGGTTAAGGAGTGTGTGCCCGCCGACAACGATGAGGTCGTAAAGACAGCTTGCGAGAGGAGTCCGGCTGGCCCGCTGTTTACCAAGGGGAGCCTACCGCTGATGGCCTTTCCATTGTCCAGCAAACGTACGGTTCCCGTTGGCGGCTCTACACCTCCGGAGAATTCGAGCACGCCAGTGCCCGGCGCAATAAGGACGAGTTGGACCGGAGCACCCTCGGTCACACTCGTCTGAAGTGGGGCGACATGGGTCTGCATCGGACGCTTGATGACTTTGACGGCAAAGGCAGGTGATACCGCGGGCAGGAAGCTGTTGTCCCCGTTGTAGGAAAGCGTGAAGGAATGATTGCCGACCAGCATTCCAGTCGATCCTGGGAGGCCATCCACCTCAATAAATTGGCGGCCGGTTTGCTCCATCGCGAACGTCCCTAGGACAGTCTTGCCATCTCGAAGAGTGAGCGTCCCGGTGGGCGATCCTTGCCCAGACTTGCTGGATACTTGGATCTGGAATCCCGCTGGCTGTCCATACCAGAGAGGGTTGGAGAGAGAAGTTGTTATACCAGCGAAATTGAGCTCAAATCCCTGTAACGACACTGACGAATTCTCTGGCGTGATATTCACAGCAAATGGCAGGGAATCGCTGGGTTTGAACATGGCGTCGCCGGAATAATGAGCCTTCGCCGTGTAGAATCCGCCGGGCAGGTCCGCCAGACCTGTTGCCAGGCTGCCATTGGTCAAGCTTCCTGCGAACACAGACCCGAACCGATCGGTAATAACGTCGATATCGCCGGAGGGAGCGCCGCTCCCGGACTTCGGTTTAACCATCAGGTTGATGGGAACGGGTGTGCCGTGCTGGGCGGTGATGGAGTTAGTAGCTATTTGAGTGACCGAGGCCAGTTTGGAAACGACATTCCAGCGGGCCACGACATTCGCCATATTGACGCTGCCCAGCCCAGTCGACAAGTCATAGCCTGTGGTTGCGGGCTCACCGGGCAGGTCAGGAACAGCGTTGTTTCCTTTGGTCACATCGTGAAAGGAACATGTGCCGGGCTGGAAGGGATTGGTAAGGTTCATGGCATTGCAATTGGAAAGCTTGTCGGCAGCAGCGAGCTTATAGAAATTGAAATTGGCTTGCCCTTGAAATTTTCCATTCTTCTGCTCGATAAGGGCCAAGAGCCCCGCCATGGAGGGTGCAGCAACCGAAGTTCCTCCGACCACGGTCGCGTTCTGGAGTACGGTCTGGCCGTTTACCACGGCGGTCTGGCAGGAACCTTCAAGGCATAACAGCGTCCCATCGTGGTTCGCTGCGGAATTGAGCGACACGTCGGGCAAGTCGCGAACGCCGTCGCTTGGGACTCCGATCCCGGCCTGCCACGACGGTTTCGGATAACCCGCTTGGCACACGAAATGATTGTTAACGACCGCCGACTGAACGCAACTGCTGGGGCCGCCGCCGCCCGCGCTCAGGAACCAGCGCCCTGTGCCAAAACAGTGATTTACATCCACGGTGGGATCGCAGCTCTCGTTCCATGCTGTTTCTGGAATATAGCCGATCGCTGACGACAAGTCTGGCCGGTTCGTGGCAAGCCAATAATTACTGTCGAAGCCATTTTCATCAAATTCGGTTCCGCCGACTGCGACGTTGAAAGGTGTCGAGGCCAGTCCGCTGGCATTCGCGAAATTAGTTGGGCCGGTCTCCACAGTATTGTCGCAAGCCGCTGGACCGGTGTCGCCGGAAGAGGTCAGAACGGTAATTCCTTCCGCCGCTGCCTGTTCGTAAAGATTGTTGAAAAATGCATTTCCGGCAGCGCCCAGGGCCGCTTCGCAGGAGCTGAAGCTGGCGCTCATGATGGGGGCCACAACGTTGTCGATGATGTACATTATCGATAGATCTACGCCATCGGCGGAGAAAGTCGAACCGGTAACCACAAACTTGATCGTGGCATTCGGTGCGGCGGCGCCAGACCACTCCACGTCAATTGCCGCTTCTACTTCATTGCCGGGGTCGACGATCCCTGGGTCTCCGCCATTAAATATAAAAATCGGGTCTTTTGCAGGGAGGCCGAAGATCTTACGGAATGTCTGAACGTCCGAGAGCTGGATGTTGGTCCGCCCCACGATGGCAATTGAGACTCCCGTGCCGTTAATCTTTTCCTCGAGAAGGGGCTGTGTGTTGTAGATACGGGCAAAGTCGCCGGGTGCGGTGAAGTGAAAAGTCCCACGCCTGGTATTAAGAGTGAAATCGGGCACCAAATTGCCGGTTTCTGGATCGCGGTGCACTTGATAGGTATCGCCGTGAGCGGGCTTGCGCCGGAAATCATGCAGCGATAACACGCCGTGCACTACTGGAGCCAGGGCTGTCGGTATCGCGATGTCAGTGGCATTCGCGATGTGCCGTTCGCCTTTAACCTGATAATGATGAATCTCGGTCCGGAACGCATTTTCGACCTGCGCGACATTGCCAGAAAACTCGATGAACTGTTTACCACGGCCGACAGTGTTGACGCGAAATCCCTGCTGCTGCAGCCAGCCTGTGACTTGACTAAGGTCCTCGTCGGAAGGTCCAAACTTCTCACCGAACTGCTCGGGGGTGAGCCATTTCCGATGCAGTGACGACTCTGGATTGTGCAGATCATCAATCGTGCGCCGCATCGCCTTTTCCTGCTCAGGGCCCGGTTTCAACACGAGCACCATCCGATCCATTCGAAGATTACCGTCCACTCGCCCCAGATCGTTTTGAGGGAGAGCGAGTGGATGAGTAGTGTGCGACAAACGAACCACCTCGTTTGTGTCGATTGCTTGGTGAATTCTGGAGCGGGATTGAGCGTGCAGGAAGGTAGGGTTGAGGACAGGTGAGATTACCAATAACAACAGACAGAGGACAGACGACCGCAGCGAGGCGCAGCGCATAGGATTTTCCTGGTAGGGCGACGGGACATTTTGATTTCCACAGCGGCGCGGATTATATACCCGGTATGGGCGAAAAGCTGTGACTGGCAAAGGTTTTGGCGGATTTTACAATTTCTTGACATTTAAGCCCGCCGCGGCCTGCGCGGTTGCATTGTCAAGGCAAACTATTGCTCAATGAATGCACGTTCTTGCGGAATAAGCGGGGCTGTGTAAACTACCTTCGCGATGCGATCATCCCCCAGATTTCTCGGTTCTCTATACCTTTCTGGTTTGCTCGTACTAACAGCATGGGCCGGTTTTCCGGCGCCGGCTCATGCTTCCGCCTACAATGGGCATCCGAAACTGATCATAGTGATCGTGATCGACCAGTTCCGGGGCGACTACCTGGAGCGCTATCGCGATCAATTCGGCGAAGGCGGATTTCGGCTCTTTCTCGATCACGGAGCCTATTTCGCCGATTGCAACTACAACTACGCCAATACTCGGACCGCGCCCGGGCACGCCACGCTCTTCACCGGCGCCTACAGCAACGGCCACGGCATCGTCGGCAATGAGTGGTGGGATCCCCAAAAAAAGCGCATGGTGACTTCGGTGGAGGATGACGATACCAAGACCGTGGGCACCGCCGAAGACAAAACCGGAGCGTCTCCACATAATCTGCAGGCCGATACGCTGGGCGACGAATTGAAGCTTGCCACACAGGGCAAGTCGAGAGTCTTTTCCGTTTCTCTGAAGGACCGCGGGGCCGTGATCCCCGGTGGTTTTTCCGCTGATGCCGCCTACTGGATCGAGCCGCAGACCGGCGCCTGGGTGACCTCGACTTACTACCGCAGCGAACTGCCGGGCTGGGCCAAAGATTTCAATTCCTCAAATCGCGCTGCCAAATATTGGGACCGCGATTGGAAGGATGCGCAAGGCAATGTGCTCGGCAAAACGGCCCACCGCGCCGAAAAAAATGGTTCGGAGGCGAGTTTCTTCGAAGTGATTGGATCGACGCCCTTCGGCAACGAATACGAATTGGAGTTCGCCAAGGAATTGACTCTATACGAAAAGCTCGGCACCGGATCGGCAACAGATCTGCTTGCGGTAAGCCTTTCTCCCAACGACATTCTCGGACACGCGGTTGGACCCGATACGCCGCAGATGCAGGCCATGGCGCTGGCACTCGACCGCGATCTTGGAGACTTCTTCAATTTCCTGGGCCATCAAATCGGATTGGCGAACGTGTGGATTGCGCTCTCCGCCGATCACGGAGTCTCTTCGCTTCCTGATGCGGTGAAGAAGGTGCACATTCCGGCGGCAAATCTTGATGCCCGCAAGATCGAAGCGCAGATCAACGACGCCTTGTCGGCGAAGCTTTCCGCAGGTCATCAGGCTTACATAAAGCTGGATTATCCTGTCGCATGGCTCGATCAAGACGCATTCACTGCCGCCCATGTCAAAGAACACGATGCAGAAGCGATGGTCGGTGCGATGCTCAAGGACGCGGGCATTCGTGAGTTCTACACAAAATCGCAACTTGCGGAGGGCGAAGTCCCAAACACAGAGATGGGTCGCCGCTTCCTGAACAGCTATTCTCCTCTGGGAAGCTGGTTCGTGATGGGAGTTCCCCCGCCCTATACCGTGGGTACGACGAAAGGGACCGACCATGCTTCGCCCTACACCTACGATACTCACGTGCCCTTGGCGCTCTATGGACTGCCTTTTCAGACCGGCACCTACCGCTCACATGCTGAACCCACCGATTTGGCCGTGACTCTCGCCTCGCTGCTCGGGATCAATGCTCCGACACATGCGGTCGGGCGCGTGCTGACCGAGGCTCTGGTTCCAATCAAGCACGCGGCCAATGCGGCCGGAGGAGGCCAGCCATGACTGCCGCGAATCCAGGCCACCGCCTTCCCGACCTCAGCGTCAGCTTCGCCGGAATCCCGCTTAAGAATCCGGTGATCGCGGCCAGCGGCACTTTCGGCTACGGCGTGGAATTCGAAGACATCGTCCATCTCGGCAAGCTGGGCGGCCTGGTTGTGAAGGGATTGTCGAAAGAACCCATGATCGGCAATCCGCCGCCGCGTTTGTGGGAGACTGCGGCCGGCATGTTAAATGCAATTGGGCTGCAGAATATCGGCGCACGAGCATTTTTAGACGAAAAACTCCCGCGTCTGCGCCAGCTGAAAGATGTCGTCGTGTTCGCCAATGTCTTCGGCTACACCCGCGAAGACTACGAGCGAACCATTGAGATCCTAAACGAGGGCGAAGGAATCGCCGCTTACGAGCTGAACGTTTCCTGTCCCAATACTGAGTCGGGCGGGTTGCAGTTTGGCAGCGATCCGCGCTCGCTGGATGAACTCGTCACCACGGCCAAGCGCGTATCCGGCCGGCCGTTGATCGTCAAGCTGTCGCCCAACGTCACCAGCATCGCGCAGATGGCATACGTGGCGCAGGAATCCGGCGCCGACGCAGTGTCGCTGGTAAACACGTTCGTGGCCATGGCCATCGACGCCGAAGCCCGCAAGCCTCGTATCGCTAACGTCACGGCAGGCCTTTCCGGTCCGGCCATCAAGCCGATTGCGCTGCGCATGGTCTACGACGCCGCACATGCTGTGCGCATTCCCGTCATCGGCATGGGAGGAATCTCGACCGCTGTCGACGTAATGGAATTCATGCTGGCGGGTGCTACCGCGGTACAGATCGGTACGGCCAGCTATTGGGATCCATGCGCGACCGAGAAAATTGTCGACGAGATGCAATCGTGGTGCGTTGATCATCATGTGGAGCGCGTTCGTGATCTCACGGGCGGCCTGCTGTTGGAGTGATCGAGCTCCGTCGGGAGCGCTAGGAATTCTTCGGCTTAGGGCGTGCGTAGCGCTCCATGTCTCCTGTCCACTTCAGAAAGCGCCACAGGTTGCTGCGTTCGTGCCAGGCGAACTCCCAAAATTCCAGGAACCCGATCTGCGTCATCTTTACGCCGCAGTAAGTTTCAATGCGCCACAGCAGATATGGACTACGCCAGGGCGCAAGGCGGTGCCCCCTGGTCGCATTCCACAAAAAGCGGAAAAGGTAACGCACGCACCATAATTACCACATAGGACTCATCGCCGTGAGTCCTTTCCGAGGCACGTAAGGACAGCCGCCGACGTTGAGCCCGCCCTGAGCAACTCCGAGTGGAACGATGGGGACTGGAGTACTCAGCAAACTCTAGCCAAAACACGTTCGTTACTTTCCTCGACCTCCACGTAGTGCTTCAATGTTCTAGTCATGCGTAGACGTTACCTGTCGGAACTACTACTGTGTTCGATTATCGTGCTGACCTATCTGGCTCACGCTCAGAAAGAGACGCTGATCTTGGGTGTGCTGGAGGACACTCCGGGTCATTATGCAGGAGAGCCGCATTACCGCAGCGTTCGAGTCGTCTTCTCGAAATTCGGTACAGACTGGAAAGCATTTCCAACCGGGTGTTACGGTCAGAAATGCGCAGCGCAATTTCCGGCAGTCGAAGAATGGACAATAGCCTTTGACGGTCGCGAAATCGGTCGGGTTTCTACGCGAAATTCTGGGGACTCCCGGTTTTACAGCGAAGTCGGTCAGCAGAGCATCACGAGCATGGGACCGCCGCCCACAGTCGGAAAGCCTTCCCAAGATTTCGCCGGATGGGTCGATCAACCTGTGCTGCGTCCGCTTGTAGCCGTTTCAAAGCCCAACTATAGCGACCCTGAGAGATGGAGACCGTTCCAACTGCCTGCTGAAATCGCCAAGCGGTTGCGCAGCGAATTCCGAAGGAAGTTTCCGAAGGTCTCGAACTGTGATGATCCTGAAGCGAACAACGAGAAGCCTTGGCCCTATCAAGACAGCAACATAAAGGTGGTCAGGGCATATTCTTCAAATGCAGGCTGGTCAGTCGTCCGCGTCGAACTGGAGCCATACCGTTGTGACGGGCCTGTGGAAGAGGCCTTCATTGACCAATGGTTCTCGATCTCCCCGGCACAGGAGATCAAATTCTTGGACAAGGCAATGTGGCTCGTGGATGCTGGCGATTACGATAACGACGGGCATTCCGAGCTAGTTTTCTCGATTGATGACTACAACCGAGGCGGCTACAGATTGTTCTACGATCATTTCAACAAGGAAGCCGTTTTCGAGTTTAGCTACCACTGATTCGCGTGGGACTCGCGAAGTGCGTGCACCGCAGGCGAAATATGTTAAACGGTCAGCCCACCCACAAAAGCGGTGGCTGAAGCCTGAAGGCTGATGCCTGAAAGGCTAGAGCTCGTACTTCTTCATCAAATGCCGGAACGATCGGTAGGAGATTCCCAGCACATCGGCCGCCTTGGTCTGTACGCCGCCACTTTGCGTGAGCGCATTCTGCAGAAGCGAGCGCTCCACGTTTGCCACGTAAGGTTCCATGGCAAATCCCTGGGGCAAGGCTGCGCCGGGAACAATCTCGTCTCCTGCACCGGCCGCGGCCGCCGCCGCTTTTGCCTTCGGACGTTCTGCCGGCAGTTCCACGTGCAGCTCGTCGGTGGTTTCCAGCGCGACGGCGCGCTCCACCGTGTTCTCCAACTGGCGGACGTTGCCTGGCCAGTCATAATGGCAAAGTGAATCAAGGGAATCTTTGTTGACCCGCAAGATGCTCCGGCCGGCGGCAGACGCGTATTTTTTCAGGAAATGATTCGCCAGCAGCAGAACGTCTTCCCGCCGTTCGCGCAACGGAGGCACGCGGATCGGAATGACGTTCAATCGATAATAGAGATCCTCGCGAAACAAGTTTTCGGCGACGGCACGGTCAAGATCGCGATTGCTGGCGGCAAGCACGCGCACGTCAATGGCAATTTCGCTTGTGCCACCCACCGGCCGCACCGTGCGCTCCTGCAACACGCGCAGCAGCTTCACCTGCATGGCCATGGTCATTTCGCTGATCTCGTCGAGAAAAATCGTGCCCCCATCGGCCACTTCGAACAGTCCGCGCTTGTTCTGGTTCGCTCCTGTGAACGCTCCTTTGACGTAGCCGAACAGTTCGCTTTCCAGCAACGTTTCCGGAAACGCGCCGCAATTCACCGAAACAAAAGCTTCGGTCGCTCTGGGCGAGCACACATGCACGGCCCGCGCCACGAGCTCTTTCCCCGTGCCGCTCTCGCCATGAATCAACACCGTGCTGGCGGTGGAGGCCACGGTCCGCACCGTTTGCTTCAGGTTCTTGATGACGGCGCTCGATCCAATGATGTTGTCGAGCGAGTTGCGCGCGGCAGCGTCGCGGCGGAAGGCAAAATTCTGCTTGCTCAGGACCAGCTTCTCGATCGCCCGAGTCAAAGCCAGCTTGATTTCATCCACCAGTCCGGGATTTTTTCGGATGTAATCCGAAGCTCCTCCTGCTTTCACCGCTTCCACGGCCGCTTCGTAGTCATCGACCGCCGTGATCAGGATGACCGCCGAATCGGGCGACACCCGGTGTGCGTGACGGAGTACTTCGATGCCGTCGATGTTCGGCATCTTGATGTCGGTCACGATCACGTCGTAGAGTGCGCCGTCGATCTTGCTCTTGGCGGCCTGGCCCGATTGCACCGTTTCGACGCGGTGCCCGTCGCGGCGCAGCGCGATATCGAGCATTTCGCAGATCGACCGTTCGTCGTCGCAGATGAGGATGTTAGCCAACTCTTCCTCCTGCTGCGGCAGCCACGCTCTCGAGAGATGTTAAGTTCTCGACCTCAGTTACCGCGGGCGCGCCAATCTGCACTCCGGTATCGAATCGCTTCAACCGCAGGATGAATGTCGTCCCCTGGCCCGGCTTGGAGCGCGCCCATACCTTGCCTTCGTGGGCCTGTACGATTTGATAAACAATGGCCAGCCCCAGCCCGGTGCCGCCGTCGAACTTCGATTGGAACGGTTCAAAGATCTTCTCCGTCTGCTGCGGCGTCATCCCTGTGCCGGTGTCGGTAAATCCCACTTGCCATTCGTCGCCGAGGGAATCGATGGAGACGGTGAGCGTGCCGCCGCCGCGCATGGCGCGCACGGCGTTTTCGCAGAAATTCCAGAACACTTGTTTGATCTTGTCGCCATCGGCAATGGCCAACGCCTGCGTCACGGCAAAACGCCGCTCGATCGTGATGCCGGTTTTTTCGGCAGTCATGCGGTGGCCCATCAGGGTCAGCGTGTCCTCGACGAGTTTCACCAGGTCGATCTTGTTGAAGCGATACTGTTTCGGCTTCGAATAAGCCAGGAAATCGGTAATGATGCTGTTCAGCCGCTGCGACTCGCGCGTCACAATGTCCAGCAAATGCCGGTGTTCGTCATTCATTTCCGGAAGGCTAGAGAGCATGCTCACCGATCCCGCGATCGAGGTCAGCGGATTGCGGATCTCGTGCGCGATGGCCGCGGCCAGGCGTCCCACGGCCGCCAGCCGGTCTTGTAAGCGAATTTCGCGCTCCAGGCGGCGAATGTCTGTCAGATCTTCCAGAGCGTAAACGTAACCAACAACCCCGCGGTCGGCCACCGATAGGGCCGCCACGCGCACCCGCAGGATCTTGCGGAAGCCGCTGCCTGCATCCAGGCGAATCTCGCCATGCGGCTGCTGCGATTCGACGCTCGGCAAAGGATCGAGGAACAGCTGCTGCACCGGACAATTCATCAACTCCGCGGCCGCGCGCTCCAATAGTTTTTCTGCCGCCGGATTCAGCAGTCGAATGCGGCCATCCAGGCCAGTTGTAATCAAACCGCTGCTGATCGACTCGATGATGCTCTCATGCAGTGCCTGCAGGCTCTCCAGCGCCCCGCTGGCGGTTTCCAGTTGCACCCGTGTCTGTTGCAGTTTGCTGGTCAACAGCCCGGCCAGATAGGCGACCGCCACGAAGGCAACCAGGTTCGTGAGAATGATCTCTTGCAGGACATTCAGGCTGGGATACGTGACGTAGTACGCCGGAAGCAGGTGGCTGTAGTTCAGTTCGAGCGTGGCCCCATAAAGAATCAAGGCCAGGGCCGCGACCAGGTGCGCACACACCCGCGGTAGCAGAACGCTGGCGACAATAATGACCAAAGGAAAGAGGAAGTTCAGGGAACTGTCCCAGGCGCCGGTTTCGTGCACCAGCAGGCTGACCAGTACCAGATCCCCGAGCACCTGCAGCCCCGCCTGAAGGCGTTGCGCCTTCCACAGTCTAAGCAAAACGATGTACAGGGCCGAGAGTCCGTACCAGCAGGCAATCGTCGTGACGAAGAGGCGCACCGGCAGCTGCGTCGACGTCACGCGTGTGACGACCAGCTGGATGCCGAGCAGCAGGCTGAGAATAATGACCCGAACCTTGACCAGCCAGGTCAGCCAATTGCGCTCGTCAAAGGTCGATTGCATCAAGGTCCCGGTACTCCCTGTGTGCCGCGATACGTCTGGCGAGGCGCGATCGGCGGATCACAATCGATTGCGGCGGCGACACATCTGCGGCCGCCTCGCGGAGGTCTCTGTTCTATCCCGCCACCTTTATCCAGACATTTTGGCGATCATCGAGAACAGCGGCATGTACAGCGATATGACGATGCCGCCGATGGTCACGCCCAGGATGCTGATGATGATCGGCTCGAGCATGGCCAGCATGTCTTTGGTGGCGGCATCGACTTCTTCTTCGTAGAAGTCGGCGATCTTCTGCAGCATCGCGTCCATCGCGCCCGTCGCCTCGCCCACGCCGATCATCTGCGTCACCATGTTGGGGAAGACGCCAGACTCTTTCAGCGGATCGACAATGGTGCGGCCTTCTTCGATGGCCTTGCGCACTTTCATCAGAGCTTCTTCCAGAACCGCATTGCCCGAGGTCCTTGCGGTGATGCTCAGACCCTCGAGAATGGGAACGCCTGAAGTGATCAGCGTGCCGAGCGTGCGGGTGAACCGGCCCACCGCGATCTTCCGCAGCAGGGTTCCGATGACCGGCAGGTGCAACATCGCTTTGTCGAAGTAATAGCGTCCGCGCGGGTGCTTGCGAATTTGCTTGATTCCGACCACTATCGCCACGGCCACGACGATGATCATCCACCAAAAAGTCTGCATGAAGGCGCTAAGCCCCATTACGATTCGGGTAGGTAGCGGCAGGCTCACGCCCAGGCCGGCGAACAGGTTGGCAAAGATGGGCACCACCCACTTGAGCAGTGCGCCCACGATGACTCCGGACATGCCGACCACCGCAATCGGATAGATCAATGCCGACTTCACTGCCGCCTTCAACCGCACCGCTTTCTCGACATACACCGCCAGGCGTTGCAGAATGATGTCGAGAATACCGCCGGTTTCGCCCGCCTCGATCATGTTGGTGGTGAGGTCGTCAAAGACCAGCGGGTACTGGCGCATCGCGTTGGCCAGGGTCGCGCCCCCTTCGACCGTCGTCCGCACACCTGTGAGCGTCTTTTGGAACGACGGGTTCTCCTGGTTGGCCGCCAGGATTTCCAGGCACTGCACCAGCGGCAAGCCGGCATCGATCATCACTGAAAACTGGCGGAAGAAGATGGCGATGTCTTTGACCTTGACCTTGCCCGAGCCAAAGGTGGGCAGCGCGAACTCCTTGCCCTTCTCGCGAATCGCGCCAGGCACGATGCGTTCGCGCCGCAGCGTTTGCGCCAGGGCTTGTTTGTTGGCCGCGCTCCGCTCCCCAGAAATCTTCTGGCCGGAAGCATCCTTACCGGAAAATGTGAAAACTGGCATGGTCTTGGCCTCTCCTCATTCGGTGTAAGTCAAATCTCTCTTACGGCTCTTTCTTGCGCTTGCCCGCCCGCACTTCCTAACGTTTCGCGGTGCTGGCTCCCTTCGCCATCGTTGCCCCGCCCGCGGCTGGCCGGTTTAACAGGCTCGCTCCGCGATTGATCATTTCCTGCAGTTCGTCCTGATTGCTGGAGCGCTGCAGCGCCACTTCCAGGGAAATCTGTTTCTGGAAGTACGAAGTGGCCAGCGCCTGGTTGAACGTCTGCATGCCGAACTTTTCCTGACCCGACTGCATCGCCGAATAAATCTGGTGAATCTTGTCTTCCCGGATCAGGTTGCGGACGGCGGCGTTGGGCACCAGAATTTCCATGATCATCGCGCGTCCCTTGCCGTCGGTTCGCGCCAGCAAGCTTTGGCACATGATGCCTTCCAACACCAGCGACAGCTGCGCCCGAATCTGCGGCTGCTGATGGGCAGGGAAGACGTCGATAATTCGGTTGATGGTCGAGGTTGCCGAGTTCGTGTGCAAGGTGCCAAAAGTCAAGTGGCCGGTTTCCGCAATGCGCAGGGCCGACTCGATAGTTTCCAGGTCGCGCATTTCGCCGATCAGCACCACGTCGGGATCCTCACGGAGCGCGGCGCGCAAGGCATCGCTGAAGCTTTTTGTGTCGGCGTGCAGTTCGCGCTGATTGACCACGCAGTTCTTGTTCATGTGCACGAACTCGATCGGGTCTTCGATCGTAAGAATGTGGTCGTGGCGCTCGCTGTTGATCTTGTCGATCATGGCCGCCAGAGTGGTCGACTTACCCGATCCCGTCGGCCCCGTCACCAGCACCAACCCACGCGGCTTGTCGCACAGCTTGCTGACCACGGCGGGCAATCCCAGCTGGTTGAACGATTTGATTTCGAAGGGAATCAGTCGGAAGACCGCCGCGGTCGCCCCGCGTTGGTTGAAGACGTTGGCGCGGAAGCGGGCCAGGCCTTTTAAGCCGAACGAGAAGTCCAGCTCCAGGCTCTCCTCAAAACGGTGCTTTTGTGAGTCCGTCATGACGCTGTAGGCCAACTGCTTGGTTTCGGCTGGCGTCATCTGCGGCAGATCGAGCGGTACCAGGTGTCCATGCACCCGGATTTGCGGCGGCGAATTCGTGGTGATATGAAGGTCGCTGCCCCCCATCTCCAGCATTCTTTTGAGCAGATCGCTTAACGACAGACTCATGGCAAGTTTCCCTCTCGGTTAGGTTCCAAAGTTGTCAAACTACCTTCGGTGATCGATCGTCATTTATCTTTCGAAGCCGACGATCGACAGCCAATGGCCGACGACCGTCTAATGAATCGTCTCGCGTGCCACTTCTTCGAGTGTGGTGATCCCGGCCGCCACTTTGATCAATCCGCTGCGGCGCAACGTGATCATCCCTCGCTCGATCGCTTTCTTCTTAAGCTCGACCGCGGATGCTCCCACCAGCACCAACTCCCTGATTTCGTCGTCCACTTCCATGACTTCGTATAAGCCAGCGCGGCCTTTGTACCCGGTGTTGTTGCAGGTGCCGCAGCCCTTGCCCTTGGTGATCTTGACCGTCTTTGCTTCCTCCGGCGTGAAGCCTTCTTCGATGAGCGTTTGCACCGGAACCTCGACCTGCTCGGCACAGTCTTTGCAGATCCGGCGCACCAATCGCTGAGCGCAGATCAAGTGCACCGACGTGGCCACAAGGAAGGGCTCAATGCCCATGTTCATCAGGCGCGTGATGGTTTCCGGCGCGCCGTTGGTGTGCAGCGTGGAAAGCACCAGGTGTCCGGTGAGCGCGGCTTTGATTGCGATTTCCGCCGTCTCGAAGTCGCGAATCTCGCCGACCAGAATGATGTTCGGGTCTTGCCGCAAGAAAGAGCGCAGCGCGGCCGCAAAGTTGAGTCCGATCTGCTCCTTCATCTGCACCTGATTGACGCCGCCCAGCTGAAACTCGACCGGGTCCTCCGCCGTCATGATGTTGGTGTCGGGCTGATTCAGCCGTGAGATCGAGGAATAGAGTGTGTTGGTCTTGCCGGATCCGGTCGGGCCGGTGACCAGCACCATTCCGTATGGCTTCAGAATGGCTTTTTCAAATTTCACCAGCGACTCGGGCTCGAACCCGAGTTTGGTCATGTCGAGCCGCAGGTTTTCTTTATCGAGCAACCGCAACACGATCTTTTCGCCCCAGAGTGTGGGCAGCGTGCTCACGCGAAAGTCGAGCTGCTTCTTGCGTCCGCCGATGTTCATCTTCAGCATGATGCGGCCGTCTTGCGGCAGGCGCTTTTCGCTGATGTCCAGCTTCGACATGATTTTCAGGCGCGAGGTGATCGCGTCTTTCAGCTTCATCGGCGGCGACATGATGGACTGCAGCACGCCGTCAATGCGGAAGCGCACCCGGAATTCTTTTTCGTACGGCTCGATGTGAATGTCGCTGGCGCCCCGCTTCACCGCGTCCCCGAGCACCACGTTCACCAGCTTGACCACTGGAGCTTCGTCGGCCGCCTTTTCCAGCTCCGACAGCTCCATTTCCGTCTGCTCGGCCTGCAGTTCGACGTCGCTTTCGTTCAACTCTGACATCGACTGCATCACCGTCTCGAGATCTTCTTCTTTGGTCGTGTTATAGGACTTTTCAATTCCTGCCAGGATCGAGCTTTCCGAAGCCACTACCGGCTCGATGTTGAAGCCGGTCATGAACTTGATATCGTCCATCGCAAACACGTTGGTCGGATCGACCATGGCGATGGTCAGCGACGCTCCCACGCGGCTCAACGGAAGAATCTGGTAGCGTTTGGCGGTTTCAAAAGGGATCAGCTTGACGACGGCCGGATCAATTTCGAAGTAGGAGAGATTGATCGCCGGTACGCCATATTGGCGTGAGAGGAAATTGGTGACGTCCTCGTCGGTCAGGAAACCGAGCTTCACCAGCGCAGAGCCCAGCCGGCAGCTCTGTTCCTTCTGGGTCTTTTGCGCTTGTTCCAACTGCTCTGGGGTAATGATCTTCTCTCTTACGAGAAGGTCACCCAGCCGTTGAGACATACGTCGATCTCCCGTTCGTGAGGTCGCACGACACCCCAGCAATTTTGCGGGGCTTGGCGCAAGCGGCTGGCCTTCAGAGGGAGGAGAGAAGCAGCTCGTTCGCGTTGACATAAATTGTCAACGCAACTCGATTACCGTACCAGTAACTTTGGTACTAGTGAAACCCGAAGTTCTTTCGTAACTCTCGCAGTCACTACAAAATTAGAGTGCTCGGAAACCCGCGCCAATCCAGCACCTATCACCGCCATCAAGGCAGGCCGAGCCTGTCCACTCACGACGAAGGATGTGTGACGAAAGTTCTTCCGAGAGTCGCAACTGCAGCAAGACGAGCAAAGATTTCCCACCTGCGCAGTCACCCAAAATTAACATTCGCTCCATAGACATGAAGCGGCCGGAGCATCTTGCAGCAAAACTTGATACAGTCTTGATTTCTGCATGGCGAATCTTCTGACTCCCGAGGACGAAATCCGCGAGTACTTTCGCGCTCTCTATGAAGCTTGGGGAGCGCAGCATTGGTGGCCGGCACGCACACAATTCGAAGTCATCGTCGGCGCTTATCTGACACAGAACACCGCTTGGACCAATGTCGAGCGGGCCCTGGCCAACCTGCGCGCCGCCAAAGTTCTTAGCGTGTCGGGAATTCGGTCTGTGCCTGTGCGCAAACTGCAACGCCTTGTCCGTTCCTCCGGATACTTCCGCCAGAAAGCGCAACGGCTAAAAATCTTCGTTCGTTTTCTAGATGAGAACTACGCCGGATCGCTCAAGCGAATGTTCGCCCAGCCTACTGAAAAGCTTCGGGAGCAGTTGCTGGCCCTGGATGGCGTTGGTCGAGAAACCGCCGATTCGATCTTGCTATATGCCGGCAATCATCCTGTGTTTGTGGTGGATGCGTACACCCGCCGCATCTTAGACCGACATTCGATCCTGCCCGAGCGTTCCGATTACGAAGAGATCCGACTTCTGTTCGAGCGTGCTTTAACTCGTCTGGCCGAAGAGGAGGAATCAAAATCTCCTGAGCGGCGGCTAAAACTTGAGTCTGGCCCTGCGGGCGCTGCACATCCGCCTTCGCCCATGAGCACCGCTCATCGCACCGCGCTGGTCCAGGTTTACAACGAAATGCACGGACTGATCGTCGGAGTGGGCAAGAACTACTGCCGCAAATCCAAGCCCGTTTGTGACAAATGTCCGCTGGAAAAGTTTTTGCCAGAAGATCGGGAAGGGCACGAGTTTACTCGTGCCGCTGAGCTGCGGAAGATACCTTCGCACTTTAGCGCCTGAGGTTCGCTTTTTTGTCGCAAAAGAATTTCTCGGTAGCTGTTTAGCCGCCCGAGACATCCTACGGGAAACTTTCATCGCAGCTCGTTAGGGCACCGTCTTTCGTTGTCTTTACCGCTGCCGCTACAGAGCCTAGAATGCCCCATCCTTCCCCAAGACAGGAGAGTCATCGTGAAAATCCAAGGAACGGAAGGAATGGCTCCGGACCAGATCCGCTTTGAAATCCAGCGCGGTGCGAAGTTTGTCTTCTTCTACTATTGCGTCTCGCTCTTGGTCATCACCCTGCGCCGTTCTTCGCCGGTTTATTTTGTCCCGGCCGGACAGAGTTCGTTTTCGAAAGGCCTGCCGTGGACCCTGCTTACCTTCTTTTTGGGCTGGTGGGGAATTCCATGGGGACCGATTTATTCGATCCAGTCGCTTGTCGTGAACCTTGGCGGCGGCAAGGACGTCACCGCCGATATTGCGCCCAAGCTTCAGCCAGCTCAGGCAAAAGTCGCAACCGCGGCGAAATTCTGACGATTCGGAAGTAGATCGGAAGTAGAAGTGAAATGAAGTTTCGCACGTTGAACGCCGTTGTCGCCGTCCTCCTCGGGTTTCTGGCTGCCTCCCCTGCGTCTGCTCAATCCCTTCGCCGCGAAGCGGAACAGGCGCAAGTACTCATGGGCGCCGCAGTTCGTGCGCCGCAACTCTCCGAATCCGCCTATGCGGCGACCCTCTCCCGCGAATACAACCTGGTCGAACCCGAAGACGCGCTGAAATGGTGGGTCGTCCGACCGAGCGCCGATGCCCTCGACTTCCAGCAGGGGGATGCCATCGTTGGCTTCGCCTTGGCGCACGGCATGAAAGTGCGCGGCCATTGCCTCGTCTGGGGGCGGTCGAATCCGGATTGGCTGGCGAATGGCAAGTACTCGCCTGAGCAATTGTCGCAACTGCTGAGAGATCACATCCGCCGCGTGATGACTCACTATGCAGACAAGATCTTTGCCTGGGACGTCGTCAACGAAGCCCTCGACGAGAACGGCCAGCTTCGCGACTCGATCTGGTACAACCAGCCCGGCATCGGATTCGCCACAAAGGGAACGCAATACATTGAACAAGCCTTCCGCTGGGCGCACGAAGCGGATCCGCACGCGCTACTTTTTTACAACGAGGCCGAAGGCGAGGTGCTCAACAAGAAATCGGACGCGATCTACGCCATGATCAAAGATTTTCGCCAGCGCGGCGTGCCGATCGGTGGCGTCGGACTTCAGCTCCACGTCGAAAATCTGACCATCGACGCGCAGAGCCTTTCGGCCAATATCGCCAGGCTCACCAGCCTCGGACTTCAGGTCCACATCACCGAACTCGATGTTTCCATTCCCACCGACGCGCGAGGCTCTCCCCTTCATGCCGAAGATGTCGCCCGGCAGGCGGAGATTTATAGGGATATCGCCAAGGCATGCCTTGTGAATCCGGGATGCACCGCGATTCAGACCTGGGGCTTCACCGACAAATACTCCTGGATCGGCTCTCACTCCCGCGGATCACGCGGCGCAGCCCTGCCCTTCGACCGAAACTACGCTCCCAAGTCCGCCTATCAAGCCCTGATCCTGGCATTTCGCTCGTTGTCCCGCGCCAATGCGAAGCACGATGGCAAGCGTTGAACACAGCTTTCACCGCATCCTGCCCATCGGCTGCATCTATAATGAGTTTCCATGGGGACCGCGCAGGCTCGCAGCCCACGCGCGCCCCTGTGATTCAACTTCTTTCCGGTGGCGTCGTCTTCGCCAATTCGGCCGCAAGAAACTTCGAACCGCAAGCAGGTCATTATCCTTCTTGCGATCGCGGTTTTCCTTCTGCTGGCGATCCTGGTTTCGCAAACCGCCTTTGATCCCACCGTTCTGCGCGCCAACACCAATGAGCAAATCGTTGTTTTCTATGCGCTGTCTCTGCTGATCTCGTTGCTTTTTGTGGCGCTCAGTTTTGTTCTGGCTCGCAACTTGCTCAAACTTTTTGCGGAACGCCGTCTCGGGGTCCTGGGATCGAAATTCCGCACCCGCATGGTGGCTGGCGCACTTCTGCTTTCATTCGTCCCAGTCATTGTCATGTATTGGTTCGCCTACGGACTGATAAATCGTTCCATCGACAAATGGTTCTCCACGCCGGTGGAAGAGGTCCGCTCCGATACGCACGCCATGGCCTCGCTGTTGGCAAAATATGCTTCTGAAAACGCGCGCGCAGAGGCGTTGGCGATTGCGTCCTCGCCCGAGGCCCAACGCAGCTTTTCCGGCCACGGATTTTCTCCGCTGTTGGACGAGATCCAACGACAAGAATCGAGATTGCGTGGCGGGTTCGCAATCGCTCTCCAGAACGGCGATGCCCAGGCCAGCTTCAATGCGCCCGGTGCCTGGCCTGTGCTGCAATCAAAACTTCCCATCGCCGACGCAGCCGCCGACCGCCCCGCCCAGTTCACCTGGGCCGACACAGACTATAGCCTCGCCAGCGCCCCAGTCGGAGAAGACGGGGCCATTCTCGTGGCCATGCCTCTGCCTCGTGAATTTACCCAAACCATCAAAGAGGTCGAGGCCAGCCAGAAGCGCTACTACGATCTCGCGCAAGAGCGCCGTCTCGTGCGCCGTACCTACATGGGGCTTTTGCTTCTGCTCACCATGATCGTTCTGTTCGTCACGACATGGCTTGCGTTGTTTCTGGCCAAACTGGTTACCCGGCCCCTTGCGGCTCTCGCGGAAGCCACGCAGGAGATTTCCCGCGGGCGTCTTGACTATCGAGTCGACGTGCGCGCCGCCGACGAAATCGGTGATCTGGTTCGCTCCTTCAACCGCATGGCCGAGGAGCTCGAATTCAACCGCAAGCAACTGGAAGCCTCCAGCCACGATCTGAGCCTCGCCAATGCCGAACTCGACCAGCGCCGCCGCCAGATGGAGACCATTCTCGAGAGCATTCCCACCGGGGTTCTCTCGCTCGATGCCTCTCGCCAGATCACTCACGCAAACCAGGCGCTGCTCCGCATGTTCCATCCCGAGAACGGACGCGAGCCAACTTCGCAGGTTTTGTCCGGGGCCGTCCTCGGTGACGTCTTTCCTACGGAAGTCGTCGAGGATTTCGATCCCCTGTTGCGTCGCGCCGACCGCATGGGCGTGACCACGAGTCAGATGGAAATTTCTCTTTCCCGCTCTTCTTTGAAGGTCGCGGTTACGGTTGCGACCTTGCAGCATCAGGGAGGGCGTTCCGGTTACGTCATTGTCTTCGAAGATCTCTCTGACCTGCTGAAAGCGCAAAAACAGGCTGCCTGGCGCGAGGTCGCGCGCCGGGTCGCTCACGAGATCAAGAATCCTCTGACTCCGATCGCGCTTTCCGCCGAGCGTATACGCCGCATTCTGGAACGCAGTCATTCTCCAGAGACCGGCTCGCGCGACGTATTGCGCGGCTGCGCTGAAACCATTGCCGCTTCGGTCGAAACCGTCCGCCGACTGGTGGATGAGTTCTCCACCCTGGCGCGTTTTCCCGCTTCCAAGCCGCAGCCCACCTGCATCAATGGCGTCATTGAAACTGCCCTGGCCATGTTTGAAGGCCGGCTGGGCCGTATTCGTCTGCACAAATCGCTGTCGCCCGATCTGCCCAAAGTGATGGCCGACGCCGAAGCCATCAAGCGTGCCATCGCCAATCTTGTCGACAACGCCGCCGAAGCGATGCAGGAGTCACTGGTGCAGGAGGTTGAGATAACCACTGCTCTGGTCGCCAGTCGCGACATGGTCGAGATCACTGTCGCCGATACCGGCCACGGGGTTACTCGCGATCTGAAAGAAAAACTCTTTCTGCCATATTTCTCCACCAAGAAGCGCGGCACCGGACTCGGCCTTGCCATCGTTGGCCGGGTGATTGAAGACCATCACGGCTCCATCCGCGTGGAAGAAAACCAGCCGGTCGGCACGCGTTTTATCATCGAACTGCCAGTCGTTCCGGAAGCGGCCGTGGTTGGCGCGTCCTCTCAGCATGCCTAATGTCCTCGTCGTCGATGACGAACCCGGAATCTGCGAGGCGCTCGTCGGAGCGTTAGCCGACGAGGGATACGACGCCACGTCTGTCGAAAGCGGCGAGGCCAGCCTGGATCTGCTCCGTGGGCGGGCTTTCGAAGTCGTCCTTCTCGACATCTGGCTTCCCGGCATCGATGGCCTGGATACGCTGGCCAAAATTCGCGACCTCGACGATCCTCCCGAAGTGATCATGATCTCCGGCCACGGAACCATCGAAACCGCGGTCCGCGCTACAAAACTCGGCGCTTTCGATTTTCTGGAGAAGCCTCTCTCCCTCGACCGCACTCTGATCCTGGTGAAGAACGCGATCGAAGCCAGGAAGCTGCGCCGCGAAAATGTCGACTTCAAGAAGCAGTTTCTGGCCAAGAGCGTCATCGTGGGCGACAGCATCCCGATGAAGGCGCTGCGCCAGCAGATCGCGCTGATGGCGCCGACCAACGGCCGGGTCTTGATCTACGGCGAATCCGGCGTGGGCAAGGAATTGGCGGCGCACGCGATTCACTCCCATAGCTTGCGCAAGAACGAGACCTTCGTCGAACTCAATTGCGCCGCCATTCCCGAAGACCTGATCGAGAGCGAGCTTTTTGGACACCATAAAGGATCTTTCCCCGGCGCCACGGCCGAAAAGGACGGCAAGTTTCTTCGCGCCAACGGTGGCACGCTTTTCCTGGACGAAGTTGGCGACATGAGCCTGAAGACGCAGTCGAAAGTTTTGCGCACTCTAGACGAGCAGCGAATCGCTCCCGTCGGCAGCGAATCTGCCGTTACGGTTGACGTTCGCGTCATCGCCTCGACCAACAAAGATCTCGAAGAAGAGATTTCGCGCGGGAACTTCCGGGAAGATCTGTTCTACCGCCTCAATGTAATTCCATTCTTTGTTCCGCCCTTGCGCGAGCGGAAAGAAGACATTCCCCAACTCGCGCGCTTTTTCCTCAAGGAACTGGCCGCGACCTATGGCCGCAGGCCTCGCGAAATCACCGACGATTCCATCGACGTTCTCATGCGCTACTCCTGGCCGGGAAATGTGCGCGAGCTGCGCAACGTCATTGAACGCATCGTCATCATGAATCCCACGACTACGAGGTTCGAGCGCAAGCACCTGCCGCCGCTGGTCTATCGCGACGGCTCCAGCCGCGCGGCGCGCACCGAATTCTCCACTCTGCACCAGGCCCGCGACGCCTACGAGCGCGACTTCATCCTGAAGAAGCTCGACGAAAACCACGGCAATGTCAGCCGGACCGCCGAGGTACTCGGCCTCGAACGCAGCCACCTGTATCGAAAAATGAAGAGTCTGGGAATCGCGGCGAAAGAATAGAAGGGCCTACCGCTTGATCATGTGGATCTCGGTTCCGTTCTTGCGGAACTCCACCTTATCCATCAGTTGATTGATGAGAAAAATCCCCCGCCCGTGGCTGGAATACACATTCTCTCCCATCGTGCAGCTGGGAATTGCCTTCGGATCAAAGCCATCCCCTGGGTCGCGTACGATAATGATCACGCCGCGTTGTTCGTCGCAGGCCACCAGGCATTCCACCGTCTTAGTGGGATCTTCTTTCGCCCCGTGGACGACCGCATTCGCCAGCGCCTCTTGCAGCGCCAGCTCGATCGCCTCCTCTTTTCCGTCTACACACCTGATCCGGCGTATCGTTTCCATGACCTGCTCGACAACCGGATCGACGGCCTTGCGGTCGGCGGCCAGAGTGACGCGCACGCTGAGATTCAGCTTCTCAGGATCGAAATCGTGTTCGGGAAAGTTTTCTTCGGCGGGGCCTGATTCCATGTTTGGCTCGGGGTCTTGCCGCCCGCTATGGTTCGCGGGAACAGCGATTCTAGTCGTCTGACCCCTGGTCAGGCAAACGGACCGTCATGCTCGCTCGGTGGTCGTACCACAAAACGTTATTTCATGTCTTGTTTCTGGCCCAGCTGTTGTCCCATCAAATGCTCCAGTTGGCGTCTCCAATCCAGTTCTTCCACAAAGCCGCGCGAATCCCGCCATCCGGGCTGCACTTTCACATACAACTCCAAAAACACCTTCGTCCCCAGCGTGCGTTCGATCTGCAAGCGAGCTCCTGTGCCGATTCTCTTCAGCATCTGTCCTCGCTTGCCGACCAGAATGCCTTTCTGTCCGTCGCGCTCACAATAGATGGTTGCCGAAATTCGGGCTAGCTTCTTTCCTTCCTCAAAACTGTCGACGATCACCGTGGTCGCGTAAGGAATTTCCTCTTCCGTTGCAAGGAGCACCTGCTCGCGGATGATCTCCGCCGCCATAAAGCGTGCCGGCTGATCGGTGACCTGGTCTTCCGGAAAATAGGCCGGCCCGGCGGGAAGGGCTGCGACAATCTTTTCGAGCAGGACGTCGAGCCCATCGCGCTTCAGCGCAGAAATCGGAATGACTTCGGCGAAGTCGTGCAGCTTCCGATACTCCTCGATAATCGGCAGCAGTCGCGCCTTTTCGCGCAGCAGATCGACTTTGTTCAGGATGAGAAATGCGCGGGTCTCCGATCTCTTGAGCAGATCGAGGGCAAACTGATCGCGCGGATCGAACTTGCGCTTGACATCCATGATAACCAGCACCAGGTCGCAGCCCTCCAGCGCCTCGCGCACCTCAACCATCATCTTGCGTCCCAGCGAGCGGTCGGGCTTGTGCACCCCCGGCGTATCGATCAGCACAATCTGGCCACCATTACGGTTTTTGGCCTTGGGAATATGTACGGCTCCCAGAATTCGATTGCGAGTGGTCTGGGGTTTCGGAGAGATGATGGCCAGCTTTTCGCCGACCAGGGCATTGAGCAACGTCGATTTGCCGGCGTTGGGCCGGCCAAGAATGCAAACGAATCCCGAGCGAAAGGACATAAATCAGGCTTCGGCTTTCCGGCTTCAGGCTTCGGCCGATCGGTCGGGTCAAGCAGTGTACTTTTCTAAAGACCCTGAAGCCTGACGCCCGGAGCCTGACGGCTGGTTTCCTTACATCAATTTCAACTGTTGCGGCTGCGCCGCCTTGATCCGCACCCGCTCGACCTTGCGATCGGTCGATTCCAGTATCTCAAATCGGAGCCCCTCGTCCTCGACCACCTCGCCCACACGCGGAATGTGTCCCGCCAGCTCGCTCACCAGGCCGGCGATTGTCGCCGACTCCCGTCCTTCCGGCTTCGTGCCAAACAATTCATCGAGCCGGTCTACGTCCATGCTGCCCGGCACCACGTAGTCCCGCTCACCCTCGCGGACAATCTCCGGCTTGTCGTGTTCGTCGCGGATTTCGCCCACAATCTCTTCCACCAGGTCCTCGATCGTGACCAACCCTGCGACTCCGCCATATTCGTCGACGACGATCGCCATGCGAATATTCTGCTTCTGCATCTCGCGCAGCAGATCGCTGCCCAGCTTGCTCTCCGGAACGAAGTAGACATCGCGTCGCATGATCGTATCTAACATGCGATGAGCGGCTTCACTGTCCGGCACCTGCAGCACATCCTGCGCGTACACAATTCCCTTGATGTTGTGGATCGTTCCCTCAAACACCGGAACTCGCGAGTAGTGTTTCGAGCGCAGCAACTCGATAAAGCGTTCCACGGTCATGTTTGCCGGCACAGCGAACATTTCCGGCCGCGGCTTCATCGCCTCCCGCACCGTTTTGCCGCTGAACTCCACCACTGACTGGATCAGGTCCCGGTCGCCGGCCTGAATGATGCCTTCTTCCTGTCCCGCCTCAATCAAAGCGTCCACCGCCTCAGCCGGGCTTTCCGGCTCCTCGCCGGCGTTGTGCCGCGTCAGAGAGGCTACAGACTGCAGAAAGCCCAACGCAATCGTCACCGGCATGAGCACATAGATCAGAAAGCGCAGCAGCAGCACCCACCGGCCGAGCCACGCGCCGCGTGTTCGCGAGAAGAAGACAAAAGGCAGGAAGCGGTTGCATACCACAACAACCAGAACCAGGCTGATCGTCGCCTGCAGAATTTCGTAAATACTCCACTTATCGTCGCTGAAGATTACAAATCCTACAAGCAAGGCGATCGCGGCCATAGTGAACTGCGCCAGCACCGCCATCGTCAGCGACGCGCGAGTGCGGCTCACGCGAAGTCGCGGCTCGATATCGCGCTCAAATATGTCGATATTGTCTTGAAACTCGCGCGAAAGGAACTTGCCGATCTCCTGATAAACGCGGTCCACGTAGGAAACCAGCGTCAGCAATCCGAGCAGCAAAAGCAGGGCAATTGCGACTGGGACGGTCATGCACCGCTCCTTGCCGTTCCTCCGCTACCCGGCCGGCGCCGTCGCGTTGCAACTGCCTTCTTGGAAGTTCCTGCGCGCTCGATCAGTGCCTCCGGCAGTCGCAGCTTTTTGCGGAGTCTGCCTTCCATCCGCGCCATTTCACCATTATCCCGCTCGTGATCGAATCCCGCCAGATGTAGAAGTCCATGCAGCGCCAGGATCTTTATCTCGTCAGTGGCGGAATGGCCTAGCCGTAGCGCATTCTGCAGCGCAATGTCGGCCGAGATCGCGATTTCACCGGCTGCCCGCTTCGCATCCTGCGCACCAACAAGATCTGGCGGGAAAGACAGAACGTCGGTCGGCTGGTTCTTGCCTAGAAACGCTCGATTCAGCGCCCGAATCTTCACGCTGCTGGTGACCAGCACGTTCACGGCGCCGCTAAGTCCCACGGCGCGCCGGGCGCGGACGAGAAACCGCTGCAAAGCTGCCGCCTGCAGCCCCGCCAGCCGTTTTTCAATGATGATCAACTCCCACTCCACGCCAATCTGAAATTCGGCAGAGTTTTTTCAAGTGGAAACAGGGGTGCCCCACGTCTCGCCGGTTTTGCGAGACGTGGGAGTCCCGACAGCCTGGAGGGAGAGGAAATCCATGCGCATCGGCGAAAATTGAAGCCTTTTGCGGGCTTCATTCCGCAGCCGAAATCCCGGGTGTAGTGAGAAACTAACTCGCGCGTTTGGCTCGCTTCCTTGCCCAACCGCACAGCTACTCGCTTTTTCCAGAACTTGCCCTTTCCTCGCCCGAAACCTCTGCCGCCTTCTCCGGCGCACCTGCAGGCGCTTCGGCACTTTTATCGCTTGCAGCTTTGCCCTCTGCCAGCAAAAGCATCTGCTCCGCCACTCTCGCCTTGTGTTCGTCATAGGCGCGGATGATGCGCTGCACCAGATGATGCCGCACCACGTCGCCTTCATCGAAATAGACGAACGCCAGCCCATCCACAGTCTTCAGCACGTCCACGGCCTCCAGCAATCCGCTGCGCCTGGCGTTGGGCAAGTCGATCTGCGTGATGTCCCCCGTAATCACTGCCTTCGAATTAAATCCAAGGCGTGTGACGAACATCTTCATCTGTTCCGAAGTCGTGTTCTGCGCTTCATCCAGGATCACAAACGAGTCATTCAGTGTGCGGCCGCGCATGAAGGCGATCGGAGCAATCTCGATGACATTTTTTTCCAGGTAGCGGTCGACCTTCTCCGGATCCAGCATGTCATACAGCGCGTCGTACAATGGCCGCAGATACGGATCAATTTTGTCCTGTAGCGTGCCCGGCAAAAATCCCAGCCGCTCTCCCGCTTCCACCGCCGGCCGCGCCAGAATGATGCGATTCACCCGCTTCGCCAGCAACGCTGCGATCGCCATGGCAACCGCCAGATACGTCTTGCCAGTGCCGGCCGGACCGATACCGAACACCATGTCGTGCTTCTCAATCTGCTCAAGGTAGCGGCGCTGGTTCGGACTCTTCGGCTGCACCGTCCGGCGTCCAAACGAGCGCTGCCGGCCCGCGTCCGCCAGTCCGCGCAGGGTCGCGCTCGGATCCGACGTCAGCACACGCAGCATGCTGTTGAGATCGCCGTTGCTGAAGTTTTGTCCGTTGCGCTGCAGGTATTCGTAATCGACGAAAACCTGTTCCGCGCGCGCCACGTCCCGCGCCGCACCTTCAAGGTCGATCGACTTCGACCGCAAATGAATCGTGACGTTAAGCCCGTCTTCGAGCAAACGTACGTTCTCATCGCGCGTGCCAAACAGCGTCTCGATGTTGGGACTGATCCCGATACTCTTCTTCATTCGGTTTCTTCGATAGACCTCGCTGCTCAAACAGTTCGGACTTGCCCGATAAAAACTGGCAGGCGCTTCGGGTTCAATGCGAGCGGAAAGTGCGCAGACACTTCCTCCCGATCGCAGGCAAAACAAGATTGTGCTTGGAGACGGAACCTACCGGAATGAGCGCGCCCGGAGCGCAGGCGACTACCATCTAATTGAAAGCCTACCCCGCCGCCCAAGGCGAGTCAATGGGAGGAAATCCAGGCCCGGGTCCGTTTGTCATCTCAGCCTCGAGCGGGCTGCACCTGCGAAACCGACCCTGTCCTGCGCCGAATGGCGAAGGGATCCTTGTCCCGATTCCTCATGCCAAAGATCCGAACCCGGATGCCCCTTCTCCATAGGCCGTGGCGCATTTTGGCGCTTGTTGAACTCCACCGGAATGGTGTTACGCTTGGGGCCAATTGCCCAGCCGCCATTTGCGCAAGGCGGCAGATGGTCCGTTGTGCAAGCAACAATCCATGCGAATCAAGGTAAAAGAGGATGCCATGCGTTCCACGCCGTCGATCCACACGTGTCGGATTTGTGGCAAGGCAGTTGAGCTGAAAACATGCAAAACGGACGAGCACGGCCACGCCGTGCATGAGCGGTGCTACGCGGACAACGTAGCCCTGGCAAACAGCCCGCACACGCAACCAAGACAAGATTGAAACCTGCGGACTAGCGAACTGGGAGTCGCCGTTGCAAGGAGAAACGAAGGAGCGCTGGCGGGAGGTCTGCGAGCAGATCGCAATTGAAGACAATCCTGCGAAGTTTCAGGCCCTCATCCGGGAACTCAACGAACTACTCGAAAACAAACCGCCCCGGCCAGAAAAACTCTGGCATGGCTCCGACCAAGCTGCCGATTAAGCCCGCCCTAACCGCCCGCTCCAATCCCGACTGTTCCTTCCAGTTCCGCCCGCGATCGAAGGCACGAGCACTACTTCATCTCCTTCCTGAAAGCTGTACTCCGCGCCGCCAAGAAAGCGGATGTCTTCCTCATTCACATAGATGTTGAGGAAGCGCCGCACCTGCCCTTTTTCATCTCGCAGATGCGGTTTCAGCTCGGGAAACTTGTCATCGAGCACGCCGAGGAGCTCGTTCAGATTCGCCGCCGAGCAGCTGATCGATCCTACGCCGGACGTGTGTCTGCGCAACGCGGTCGGGATTTGCACCGTAATGGGCATGTTAAACCTCCACGGCCGTAGGCTCGGCCTCGGGGACATCAAGCGTGTGTTGCAAATAGGTTTCAAATTCGGCCAGCTTGGGCGCAATGGGACGCTCGGTCTGATACACGCCGGCCAGCACATCCGTCGTCTTGAGTCCATTGCCGGTGATGCAGAGCACCGTCGTCTCCTCAGGCAGAATGCGGTCTTGCCGATAGAGTTTGCGCGCAACGCCCACCGTTACGCCGCCCGCGGTCTCGGTGAAGATGCCTTCGGTTTCAGCCAGCAGACGAATCGAATCGATCACGTCGGGATCGCTGACGTCTTCGCTCCAGCCTCCGCTCTGCTTGATCGTCTTGATCGCATAATGCCCGTCGGCAGGATTGCCGATCGCCAGCGAGCGCGCGATGGTCGCGGGCTTCTGCGGATCAATTTCGGAGCTGCCAGTCTTGACTGCGGTCGAAATTGGAGAGCATCCGGTCGCCTGCGCGCCAAAGAATTTCACCGGCTTGTCTTCAACCAAGCCAAGCTGAACGAGCTCGGAAAATGCCTTCTTGATCTTGGTGATCAGCGATCCGCCCGCCATCGGTACCACAACGTTGTCGGGCAGCCGCCAGCCCAGTTGCTCGGCGATTTCGAATCCCACCGTCTTGGATCCCTCGGCGTAGTACGGACGCAGGTTGACATTCACGAATCCCCAGCGATGCTCGTCGGCGATCTGCGAGCATAGGCGATTGACCTGGTCGTAATTTCCGGCGATGCGCACGACTTTCGCGCCGAATACGTTCGTGCCCAGAATTTTCGCCGGCTCCAGATCCGACGGGATGAATATCCACGCCTTGAATCCCTCCCGCGCCGCGTGGGCGGCCACAGCATTCGCCAGATTTCCGGTCGATGAGCACGAGACGGTATCGAATCCAAAGGCGCGCGCCTGCGACAACGCGACGGCCACGACGCGGTCTTTGAAGCTCAGTGTGGGCAAGCAGACCGCGTCGTTTTTGATGTACAAATTCCCCCCGGCCGTCGCTCCCGCAAACTGCTCGGCAAGATGGGGCGCCTGAAACAGCGGCGTGAATCCCACCGGCAGCCGCGGTTCAAATCCTTGGGGGAGGGGCAACAGTTCGGCATAGCGCCACATGTTCGGAGCACGCTGCCCAATGCGCTCACGCGTAAACGTTCCCCGCGCAATCGAGGCGCGAATCGAATCGTAGTCGTAAGCGACTTCCAAAGGAGAAAAACACTCGTCGCAGATCGAGCGGGGCTGGTTTCCCCACGTGCGACCGCATTCCCGGCAGCGTAGTTCGTAATGAGACATGATTGCTATTCGCCTTTCCTTGTCGTGCTACCCACCCTCTCGCGGTTGGCCCACCCTTCTCGCGTTTCTTGCGAGAGGGTGGGACAAACTAGATGGATGTCATCCTGAGGCGGACGCTTTTTGTCCGCCGAAGGACCTGAGCGATCCGCGCGACGCGTCGCTGTTCTTCGCGACGCAAGAAACGCGCGTTTGGATCGCTTCCTTACTAGCGAATAGCTGAGGACGAGCCGGAAAAAGCGGCCATAAAAACAAATGGCCTCTTTTTCCAGGAAAGAGGAAAAGAGGCTATCGGATGCGGATACAGCAACAGCTCGCAGCCGAATCTCATGTTCCCTGTTTCCAGGAGAGAGTTGGCACCAGCATCCCGGGATATATGATCTCGGATCGGTTGCCGTGGCGTCTCAGGGCTCGTCCCTCAGCCACTCTGCATGAAATTCAGGTTCGCCAGCCGCCGAAGCAGCCCAGCGAACTTGTTCCCGTGATCCTACAAAACAGAGGCCGCAGCCGTCAAGTGCGAACTCATGGGTGATGTTCCGGCAAACGAACAAATCCGACCAGATTGTGCCAGCGGTACAAATCTGTGGTAGTACGTTGCCGTCCGTGTGACGACTAGCTCACCGACACGAGGCCGCATGTCCAAAAACATTGTGATCTGCTGTGACGGGACCGGAAACGAATTTGGCGATCACAATTCCAACGTGGTCAAGCTATACAGCGCGTTGATCGTCGATGGCCGCCAGCAAATTGGATACTACCATCCGGGTGTCGGCACCATGGGCGATCCGACTGCGCACAACAAGATCAGTAAGGCATGGTCGGTCGTCATGGGACTCGCCTTCGGCGCCGGGCTGCTGGCGAACGTCGGCGACGCCTATCGCTACCTGATGGATGTCTACGAAGACGGCGACCAGGTTTTCTTGTTCGGCTTCAGCCGCGGCGCCTACACCGTTCGCGCTCTCGCGGGTGTGTTGCACATGTTCGGCCTGCTGTGCCCGGGCAATGACGGCCTCATCCCGTACGTCATCCGAATGTTCGCCCAGCGTACGCGCCGGGCGGCTGGCATGACCCACACCTTCGAGGTCGCCGAGCAGTTCAAGGCAACGTTTGGTCGTCACTGTCCGTTGCACTTTGTCGGCGTATGGGACACGGTCAGCTCTGTCGGCTGGATTTGGGATCCGTTGAAGCTCCCGTACACCGCGCAGAATCCAGATATGCTCAACGGACGGCACGCCGTCTCGATCGACGAGCGGCGCTGCTACTTTCGCAACAATCTGTGGGGAGATCCGCTCGTAGGCCAGAACATCAAGCAAGTTTGGTTCGCGGGCGTGCATTCCGATGTCGGAGGCTCTTACGCGCCCGCCGAAAGCGGGCTATCGCAGATCACGCTCGCGTGGATGATGCGCGAGTGTGCATCGCTCGGCCTGCTATTCGATCCCGTCAAGGCCGATCAGGTGTTGGCGAAAATTCCGCCGCCTCCAGTCCACGCGCCTGCGACTCCGCCTCCGCCGCCCGTTCCGCCGAATCCGGCGGCCAAAGAACACAACAGCCTGACTGCCGCGTGGTGGATTCTGGAATTCTTCCCGCACTCCTACTACGACCCGGTGTCGAGGAAGCCGAAGTGGCGGATTCCGTTTGGAGCCAGACGAATCATCCCCGAAGGCTCGGTGCTGCACGAGAGCGTGCTTCGGAAACTTGAGCTCGATTCCAGTTACGAACCGCCCAACTTACCCGTGCAGCGAAGAGTGGAGAGTTGAAGGCGATAGCATCGGCGGCGGGAGAAGTATTTCCTAAAACGGGAACAGTTGTTGCGTTTGGATGTTGTATAGCTATCGGGTAATTCAGCGATAGAACGCGATTTAAGGCGTCCGAAGCGCTCCCACGAGCTTTGGATCGGTCCACGTGTCTTCGATGCAACCACGAGCCTCCAATGCGCAGCAATGGGCATTTTACGGCAGCTCGTGACCGGAGATTGCCGCAGGTCTCCGCGCCTGCCGGCCTGTTGTTTCATTAACTATTTGATATTGCTGATCTAAGGCTCACCGGCTGTACTGGTTCTTCTTCTTGTCCGCATGGCGCTCGATGCCAAGCTCGATCAGGCGCTCGATCAGCTTCGGATACGACAATCCCGACGCGCCCCATAGCTTGGGATACATGCTGATCGACGTGAACCCGGGCATGGTATTGATTTCATTCAGATAAATCTTGCGTGTCTTTTTCGGAGGGCCAGGCTCCATCAGAAAATCCACGCGCGCCAGGCCCGAGCAGTCGACCGCGCGAAAGGCTTTGATCGCGAGCTCCTGCACCCTTTTCGTCTCTGATTTCGTGAGCTTGGCCGGAATGATCAGATCCGACCCTTCATCGAGGTATTTCGCGCCATAGTCGTAGAACTCTTTGATAGGAACGATCTCTCCCGGAACCGACGCAATCGGATCATCATTGCCGAGCACCGAGCATTCGATCTCGCGAGCTTTCTGCTTCTTGCCGCCGACGCCTTGCTCGATGACGATCTTGCGGTCGAACTTCGCCGCCTGTTCGATTGCCGGCCCGAGCTCTTTGCGATTGTGCGCCTTGCTGATTCCGACCGACGATCCCAGGTTTGCCGGCTTCACGAACACCGGATACTTCAATTTGCTCTCGACCAGCTTCTGAACTTTTTTCGGATCGCTTTCCCATGCGCCTCGTAAGAATGTCACGTGCTTCACGATGGGCAGACCGGCAGCGATGAATAACGATTTCATGATGTCTTTGTCCATGCCCGCGGCCGAGCCGAGCACGCCCGCGCCCACGTACGGGATGTCGGCCAGCTCCAGCAGACCCTGGATGGTGCCGTCCTCGCCAAACGTTCCGTGCAGCACGGGGAAGATCACGTCGACATTGATGGCGCGATCACTGGCGCGGCGCGCGAGCGCGGCGTCAGTCTGAAACGGCGTCAGCCCGCGTTCGCGATGCACAGGCTCAGGTGGAACGACGACGGCCTCTCCCTGCGAGAGCAGAGCCGCTCCCGGTGTGGTTTCAGGATCGCCCGCCCGCAGGTGACTATGTGTGGAGCGGGCGCCCTCGCCCGCTTTTCCCTGCAGGAGGTTCTCGGCGTGTTCCGCAGTCAGCCAGCGGCCATCTTTCGTGATGCCGATCGGGACGACCTCGAACTTGTCTTTATCAATCGCTTTGAGAACCGAAGCCGCGGAGAGCAGTGAGACCTCATGCTCGCCGCTGCGGCCTCCAAAAAGAATTCCGACGCGAAGCTTTTTCATGACCTTTCAGTGTGGACGGGGACAGGTTTGCAGTCAATCGCAGGAATGGTTCGGAAGGGCAGGCTATGGGGCACCCCATGCCTTTCATTCAAACAGATCATCACAAAATCTTTTTCCCAAACGCCGAGAGCGCCAATTCCACCGCCAAATCGGCAGTCTGATTGTGCTCGTCGATCACTGGATTCACTTCGACGATTTCGAAACTGAGCATGCGCCCGTGGTCGGCAATGATTTCCATGGCCAGGTGTGCTTCGCGATAGGTCGCGCCACCGCGCACCGGGGTTCCCACGCCGGGAGCGTCTTCAGGGTCGATCCAGTCCATGTCGAGCGAAATGTGATAGCCGGCGGTGCCGCGTCCAGCCATGCGAAGTGCTTCTTCCATGACCGTGCGCATGCCCCGCTCGTCGATGTCGCGCATGGTAAAGACGCCAATACCCGCCTTGCGCACGTTTTCCTTTTCCACCGCGTCGATGTCGCGCACGCCGACGAGCACGCAGTTCTGCGGCTTAACCTTCGGCGAGAAGTCAAAAATATTGCCCAGTTCCGAGGGCCACAATCCCATTAAGGCGGCCAGAGGCATGCCGTGCACATTGCCGCTGGGCGAGCTGTCGGGTGTGTTGATGTCGGTATGGGCATCGATCCAGATCAGGCCGACGTGCTGGTTCTGACGCCGGTAGAATTCGGCGACGCCCGACACCGTGCCCGCGGCCATGGAGTGGTCTCCGCCCAGCGCTAACGGAATTTTCGATGCTTCGAGCGTTTTGATCACCAGCTCGGCATGTTTAGTGCAGGTGGCCGTGATTTCTTTCAGATACTTGGCGTGGGCATCGCCTTCTTTCTTCTGCTCGGGAATCGCGACCGCGACATTGCCCGCATCTTCGACTTGATGCCCGATGGCTTCGAGGCGCGCTTCCAGGCCTGCAACGCGCACCGCAGAAGGGCCCATGTCGACGCCGCGCCGCGACTGACCCAGGTCGAGCGGCACGCCAATGACGCGAATCTTTTTTGCGTTGATGTTGGTCGAAGTGGAGATCATAATTCCCGATTAGATTTCGAGATTGTGTTCACCGCCGAGCCCGCCGAGAGCGCCGAGTCAGGAAATTCATTTACGATTGTTTTCAGGCCTGACTTTAGAACACGAGCGTGAAAATTGATGAGCAGTCCCACTTTCTTTCCCGATAGCCGTAGGTACGAAAGCAGCTGCGCATCGTGAATGGGCAACAATTGCTCAACCGCCTTGATTTCAACAATAACCGAGTTCTCGACAACTATGTCGAGGCGGTATCCACAGTCGAGTCTCACGTCCTTGTAGATTACTGGAAGAGGCTTCTGCAATTCGAATTGAAGCCCCATTTGACGAAGTTCAAAAGCCAGACACGATTCGTAAGCCGATTCCAACAGTCCTGGTCCGACTTGTCGATGCACCTCGATTGCTGCGCCGATGATCCGACGCGTAATCGAGTCGAGCTTATCTTTCTCTTCCATGCTCGGCGATCTCGGCGTACTCGGCGGTAAAAGCGTGTTCACGGATACAGCCGGTACAGCATTCTAGGGAACGGAATCGTCTCGCGCACGTGCTCGAGGCCGCAAATCCACGCCACGGCGCGCTCGATCCCCATGCCGAAGCCGCTATGCGGAACGCTGCCATACTTGCGCAGATCGAGATACCACTTGAACGCCTCTTCCGGCAATCCATGCTCGTGGATGCGCTTGAGTAGCAACTCGTGCGATGCCGTACGTTGCGATCCGCCGATGATCTCTCCGTATCCTTCGGGCGCCAGCACGTCCACGCATAAAGCCAGCTCCGGCCGCTGCGGGTCCGGCTCCATGTAAAAAGCCTTCACCTTCGCCGGATAACGATGCACCATGACCGGCTTGTCGAACTGCGCGGACAGATACGTTTCATCGGGGGAGCCGAGGTCGCCTCCCCACTCAAACCTGGCTTCCAGCGCGCCTTTCGCGTGGCCTTCCTGCAGCTTCTGGACGGCGTCGTCGTAGCTGAGGCGTGGAAACGGCGCCTCGATTTTTTCCAGTTTCGAGATATCGCGGCCGATGGTTTGCAAGTCGGAGCGTCGGCGCTCCAGACAGCGCTTCACAATGAAGCTGATGAACTGCTCGGCCAACTCCATCAGGTCATCGAGCGTCGCGTAGGCAACTTCGGGTTCGACCATCCAGAACTCGGTCAAGTGACGGCGCGTTTTTGACTTCTCCGCGCGAAACGTTGGGCCGAACGAATAGACCTTGCCGAGCGCAGCCGCCGTCGCCTCGATGTAAAGCTGGCCGGACTGCGTCAGGAACGCTTGTTCCTCAAAGTAGTCAACGGGGAACAACGTCGTCGTTCCTTCGCAGGCTGCCGGAGTAATGATCGGCGGATCGGTGAGTGTGAATCCGCGGTCGTCGAAAAAGTCGCGGGCAGCTTTGATGATTTCAGCGCGCACGCGCAGGATCGCTGCCTGCCGCTGCGAGCGCACCCAGAGATGCCGGTGCTCCATCAAAAAGTCAGTGCCGTGTTCCTTCGGCGTGATGGGATAAGGATCGGACTCAGGCACGCGCTGAACGACCTGCACGTTGACGACATCGAGTTCGTATCCGCCGGGCGCGCGCTTGTCGGCGCGGACCTTGCCCTCTACGATGACGCTCGATTCCTGCGTAAGAGTCTTGATGGCATCGAAGACTTCCGGAGTTACGGCATTTTTCGGTACAACTCCCTGGATAATGCCCGAGCCGTCGCGAAATTGTGGGAACAAGAGCTTGCCGCTTTCGCGCAGGTTATAGAGCCATCCGCGAATGGTGACGGACTGGCCGTCGTGCTTGCCGACTTCTGCGATGGTAGTTACGGGAAACATAGTTGAATCATTTACCGCCGAGCACGCCGAGAGCGCGGAGACAAACAGAATTCAGAGATCAAGTTGTGTACGCAGAGACTTCTCGGCGCCCTCTGCGATCTCGGCGGTGAAAATCTGTTAGGCACCTTCCAGCTTGTCGAACGTCGCTCCCAGTTTTTCCAGCGGATTCACTTTGTCGTCGCCCTCCAGTTCCAGGAGCAACGCCGGGGTTTGCGGCGCCGAGCGCAGCAGTTCCATCGCCTCTTTCCAGTCGATATTGCCCGCGCCTGGCCACAGGTGCGAATCTTTGTCCCGTTTGTTGTCGTGCACGTGCGTCGATCGCACATGATTGCGCAGGACTTCAAACGCCTCGCGCACCGAGCTCATCATGTGTGCATGGCCGAAATCGAAGCACACGCCCACGTCGTCGAAATGCGCCAGGTGGATCATCTCGATCAGCTTGTCGGGTGTGGAAAGCTCGTTGGGAATGTTCTCCAGCAGAATTCGGACCCCGAGCGGCTTCGCGAAAGCGCGCAGGTGCTCGATGGAAGTCATCGCCGCTTCGAACTTTTTGTCGCTGAACGATTCGTTGGGCGTTCCCAGGTGCTGCACCAGAAAACGGAAGGGAATCTGTTCGGCGATTTCAAGCGCACGCTTGATTTCATCCATCGCATCGACGCGCCCCGCGCGGTCGGTCGAGGCCACGTTCACTGGGGGAGAGCCGGTGCGTCCCCATTCATAATCGGAATAGAGCGGCGAGTGCACGGAGTTCAGCGGCACACCGCTGCCGCGAAACCACTCGGCAATTTCCTTCAGATGTGCCTTGCGATTGGCATAATCGAGGTGCTGCCGGGCGGCAAAGATTTCAATCGCCTGTACGCCACTGCGGGCGAGACCGTCCAGAATTCCCGGATGCAGCCGCTCCTTCACATACAAATAGGTTGATACCGCTTTCAGCATGACGAACCTAATTTCTGATTTGTTGATTTCTGATTGTTGATTGAAAAACCACGTCGGCTCGGGGTTGCTTTTCGATCATCAATCAAAAATCAACAGTGCCTTTCAGTATCCCACAGCCTTGCCATTGTGCCGCCCGTCGGGAGCGCCCAGCCGCTCGCCGGTGCTTTCATCGATAGCGATGCATTCGCCATCGCTCCAATATGGCGCGACTTCTGATCCGTCGTGCAGGCCGATTTGCACCGTGTATCCCATTTGCCGAAGCGAATTCACCGTATCTGGAGAAAACCATTTTTCTACGTACACGACGTCGGGCAGCCACTGATTGTGGAATCGCGGAGCGTTGACTGATTCCTGAATGTTCATCCCGTAGTCAACCACGCCCATCAGCACGTTGGCGACCGTGCTGATGATCTTGGAGCTTCCGGGCGAACCCAACACCAGTACCGCCTTGCCGTTGTGCGCAACGATCGTCGGAGTCATCGACGAAAGCGGCCGCTTGCCCGGGCCAATCGCATTGGCTGTCCCCTGAATCAGGCCGTCGGAATTCGGAACACCAGGCTTGGCAGAGAAGTCGTCCATCTCGTCATTCAAGAGGAAGCCTAGGCCCTCGGCCGTGACGCGCGAGCCGAACCAATCGTTGATGGTGGTCGTCACTGCGACTGCATTGCCTTCCGCGTCGACAACCGAATAATGCGTCGTGTGCTGGCCCTCGTGCCATTCGGTCGGTTGCGGACGCGAGGCCGCCACTTTGTCCAGTTCGTTAAAACTAGCGGGGCGTTTCAAGTCCTTGCTGATACTCGCACGCTTCGGTTCGATCGAATCGCGCCAAGCTGCGGCGTATTTTTTGTCGATGAGCTGGGCCACGGGAATCTTGGCGAAATCCGGATCGCCGAGAAATTCTGCGCGATCGAAAAAAGCCCGCCGAAACGCCTCCAGAATCAAATGCATCGACTGCGCCGAGCGCTCGCCGAGCTTGGCTAGATCGTAGCCCTCGAGGATATTGAGCGACTCGATCAGCACCGTCCCGCCCGAGGACGGCGGCGGTGCGCTGATTACTTCGTATCCACGATAGGTACCGCGAACCGGCTCCCGCTCTTTGACTTCGTACTTGGCCAAGTCCTCCTCGGTGATCAGGCCTCCACCTTTTTGAATTGCCGCCGCGAGTTCGCGCGCCATCGCACCGTGATAGAAATCGTCTGGCTTTTCGGCGATGCGCTCCAGCGTGTGAGCCAGTTCTGGCTGCCGGAAAACTTCTCCCGGCTTGTAGTAGGTCCCATCGCGCTGAAAGATGCGGCGTGACTCGGGGAATTGCGAGAGATAGTGATCGTGAAAATCGCCGGCCTCTTCCCAGTTCAGGGTATATCCTTCCCTCGCCAAGCGGATCGCCGGAGCCATCACGCGCTTCAGGCCCAGCTTGCCGTATTTCTGCTCGCCATAGACGAGGCCGGCAACAGATCCCGGAACCGCAATCGCTTTGTATCCGATCACGCTGGCGTCTTCGACGACGTTGCCCTGCGCATCGAGATACATGTCGGGCTTCGCGGCGCCCGGCGCTTTCTCGCGATAGTCGATGAAGTGGCTGGTTCCATCAGCCATGCGGACCAGCATGAATCCGCCGCCGCCCAGATTTCCGGCCGCCGGATGCACGACGGCGAGGGCGAATCCAGTCGCGACGGCCGCGTCGACGGCGTTGCCGCCGGCCTGCATGATGTCGCTTCCTGCGCGCGATGCCAACTCGTGCACGCTCACCACGATGGCGTGCTGGGCGTGCGTCGGATGCGTGGAGGCCGACGCCGCCAGTGCCAGCGAGGCCGCCAGGGCGCAAAGCAAGAATTTGTTTCGGAATGGCATGCAGGTGGAGCGTAGGCCCGCGTCAGGCGGACTTCTGAGGCTAGCCGAGGGCAGCAAGCAGAGTCAAATCAGAAGTCTGAGGTTTGGCTAACAGATGTTTTGAGTCCTTAAGCTAGGTAAAGTCTTTCAAGTTCAACTCGGAGAGTGGTTGGGTCGAATACGATCTTGAAATGCTCGAAGAATCCTGTCATACCCAACAATCCAGCAACTGAGAGATTGTCCGAGAAACCCGCAACAGTCTTAATTGGGCCGCCGGGGATATACACCATTACCTCATGTAAGAAGACTCGTTCTACTCCGGTAATTCCCAACGTCTCATCCGGTTTGCCTGCTTCGATGTCCAAACCGATAGCACGACCAATGGCGCTATGAAAAAGGCATTGAGACGCACCGGAGTCGATGATTGCCTCAAATCGCTTGGATCGTGGAGCGGACCTAGTAGGGAGCGAAATGTTTACGGGAACTGCGGCTGTATAGCAGAATCCTCCAGCAGCGTGCGGAGCGGGGAATTTTTTATATGGAATTCTTAGACTCCCACAGAAATTGGAAGCCACGACTTGGGGGTCTTGAGTAATATGGGATCAGACACACCCGCACTTTCGCTTTTTCTCACCGCCTCATCGTACGTCGCGCCAACTGCGACGATACGAGTTTCATCCTCAGAGAAAGCGATCCAGCTGTCGAGCGGAGCCGATTTCAATGCCTCAAAACGTGCGTCATTACTCATAGAGCACCGTAAATTAGACGTGCTAGCGTACTCGCAGGTTGCGAGGTGTGTCAACGGAACTTTAGGTGCGCCGGCGAAACTCTTTGGTGCCATGAACTTAACGACGATTGCATGGATCCTTCGCCTGCAAAAAGCGCGGCTCAGGATAAACAGCTTGAAGAAGGGGCGGACAGAATTGTGCCCCCACCTCTCTACCAAGAGAACTTCATGGCGAACTGGAATTGCCGCGGATCGTAAGCGGCAGTGGCCTGTCCGGCATTGGTGAATAGAGGACTCACCGCGGCCACGTTCATTTTGTTGGCGATGTTAAACATGTCGGCGATCAGATCGAGGCCGAAGCGCTCCCGGAAGCTGATGCGCTTCGAAATCCGCAGATCGTCGAACACCGTCCACGGAGTGATGCCCGCATTGCGGCCCAGATTTCCGTCGAGTTGCTGGAGCGTCGGAGACGTGCCAGTCGGATTCGTGGCGCTAGGTAAGAAACTTAAGAAGCAAGGCTCCTGCAGCGTGCCGGTGGGAGAGAACTTGGACTTATATACAGTTCCGCAAGCCGGATCGACGGTTGTGTTGGGCCGGCCCGTAAGGCCCGAAAGCTGCAGATTGTCTTCATTTCCCGTGATGATGTTGAACGGTCGTCCGGAGGCGAACTCAATGAGGGGAGCGAAGGTCCAATCGCTGAACACTTTGCTCGTAAAAGCGTTGCCGTGTAGCTTGCCTGTCTGATACACGCCGCTGAACACGAACCGATGCCGCTGGTCGAACAGCGACGATGAGCGATCGGCTCCCGGGAAGTAGCTATCTTGTGGCGTTAGTGTGGCCTGCAGGTCGGTCGAATCGTCGATGGCGTGCGACCAGGTGTAGGAAGCGAGGAACTCGTAGTGATTGCTGAAGCGCTTGCGCAGGTTCGCGCTCAGGCCATGGTAGACCGAGCTGCCATTGGAGAAGTTGGCATCCATGTCGCCGAAAGGAACACAGCTGCTAGGCGTTGTAGGACAGTTCGCGTTGAATCCCTGGCTAGCGAGGCTTTGCTCGATACCCTGCGCGATGCTCACACAGGCAGGCGCGATGTTCGCATAAAAACCGGCCATCGACGGGTTGATGCCGCCAGGACGAAAGAAGTTCATCAGCGATGAGTCGACATAAGGTGTTCCGGTCGAGGTAAAGCCGCAGCCGCTCACGGTGAATGGGCTAGCCGGACTCTGTCCGGCAGCCAGGGCCGCATTGAAGTTGGCCACCATCAGGTCGCCGCGAACCGCGTGGGCATTGATCGGACGATTTAGATGCCGTCCGCCGTTGAAGTTGTAAGCCAGGCTGAGAGCGAATCCGCTGCCGAGGTCCCGTTCGATGCTGAAGTTCGCTTGTTGCGAATACGCATAGACGAAATTCTTCGCTTGCGGATAACCGAAGGGCTGAAACCTTAGCGGCAGGAATGTAGAAGGCTGGAGATAGCCTTGATTGATGAAGACTGAGTTCGGCACTACGCCGCAGCTTGTTCCCGACGCGCCGCACGAAAAGCGCTGCTGGTTCTGCGAGTAGTCCAACGCAGCCGCGGTTGCCGCACTGCCGGTCGCGAAGCAGTTCGGGTTCTGATTCGCTGTGTTCGCGGGGCTGAGCGACACTCCCTGAAAAATCGTAAACGCATTCAGGTTTCCGGGATTGCCGGGGGACGAGCAGGGTGTGCCCGGACCAAACGCCAGTTGCACGCTGCTGGAAGCATCGGAAGCGTCCCCGAGGAAGTAAAGAGCGAGGAGCGGGTGATCGTAGAACAAACCATAAGAGCTGCGAATGACAGTTTTCCCGTTTCCCTTCGGATCCCATGCCAGACCTACTCGCGGCTGAACATTGTTCTTGTCTGTTTGTATGCCTTTCTGCAGGCCTAGGAGGTTGTACCCGGCTTGCGCCAATGCGCTGATCGGCTTGAATGTCGGAGGAATTTCAACATCGTAGCGAACACCGTAATTTAACGTGAGATTACGATTCATGCGCCACGAATCCTGCCAAAAAACACCAATTGGAATATTGTTGAACGAGTCGCGGGGGTTTCCCACGCCCTGAATCAAATCGCCTGGAAGGCCAGCGCCGTAGGACTGTACCGGGGATAGTCCCGGAAAAACCGGCAATCCGGCTGGTGTGGGAAAAAAGGCGGCAACGGTAGACGCCGGCGTGCTCCCGATATCGTAGACGCCACCGTAGTTAACGGTGAAAATAGCGTTCAGTGGGAGATAGTTGAAGTCGACACCGAACTTGGTGTTGTGTCGGCCGATGCTCCAGGAAAAATTGTCGCTGACTTGATAACGAGTCTCGGTGCGCTGAATGTATGAGTAAGGCTCGTGTCCGAAGTAGCCGAACCCTGGAATGTTGACGGCTGGGTCCTGCCCGCTCGGAATCTGCGTGTTGTAGAAGAACGATAGGCCTCGCCGCGCGTACTGGAAGCGGAGCTCGTTGATTTTCGTCGTTCCGATTGACCAGGTGTCTTGCGCCGTGCCCGCGACGTCGCGATAAGTTTGCTCCGAGGTCCGAGAGTAAGCATTTTGGCCAAAAGGCTGATCTTGCCCACTGACCTCGATTCCAGTCACTGTGCTGGGGCTGACATTGACCCGCAGCATCAGGCGGTTCGCGTTGGTTAGGTTGTGGTCAAGTCGGAACGAGTACAGACTGGTGCCTTCAAAGACGGGAAAATTTCCTGTCTGCGACGACAAGCTCTGGAATGAACCTGGGACGAAGCACGGGGTCGTCGCGGGGTTGCAAGTGAGGGCAAAGGCGGCCACGCCGGGAACACCGCGAGTCAAGCCGATGGGCCACTGTCGATTCAAGGCCATGCCTGAAGCAGAGCCGACCAAGCCGATATACTGGTCCACCTCGCCTTGGTAAGCGGCATTGGTCGCCGCCGTGAATTGCACAGCCGGATTGTTCAGAAATCCGATCTGCTCGGGCGTAAGCTGCAACGTTACGAAGCCTTTGGGCGCGCCGGTGAAAAATCCAGAGGCATCGAACGGCGTCAATCCGAAACAGACTTGACCGCCGGTCTGAGTACAGTCTTGTCCAATCGAGGCAAATCCGGTTTCGTGGCGGCGCGTGATCTCGTAAGAGAAGTAATAAAACGTTTTGTCCTTTTTGATTGCCCCGCCGAAAGCCGCTCCCGCCTGTACCCGCGTATACGCGGGATTCGGAACCGTGCTGAACGGATTCACCGCCTGGAAATTGCGGTTGCGCAGATATCCGTAAACGTCACCATGAAAGTCGTTTGAACCGGAGCGCGTGATGATGTTGACGACGCCGCCCGAGGCGCGTCCGTATTCGGCGCCGTAGCTGTTGGTGATGATCTGAAATTCCTGCACCGCTTCCTGTGAAACCGTCGAACGCACGCCGTTCACCGAATTATCGGTGGCATCGGTGCCGTCGACATTCACCAGGTTCGAGCGTGCTCGCTGGCCACTCATATTCAGGCCCGAGGTCGGAGCCGCTCCGAGATTGGGCGCGGCATCATGCACCACCTGTGAATCGGTCAGCGTGAATTTGATGTAGTCGCGTCCGTTGATCGGCAGATTATCGATGCGGCGCTGACCGATCGTGTCGGTAGTGGAACTCTGCGAGGTCTCGACCAGTTCGGCTTCGGTGCTTACCGTCACCACTTCCGTGCCCATCGCCAGGGACAGATTCACCGGCAAATCGGCCAATTCTCCGACGGTAATAGTGACACCTGTATTCTCGACTTTCGCGAACCCGCGCGCCTCAACGGTGACGGTATAAGTACCGGGCGGCAGTAGCCGGGCGTTGTATCCGCCCTCTCCATCACTAGTGGCCGCGCGCTCGATGCCTTTGGCCGAATTCCGAATCATCACGTTCGCATTGTTAACCAGGTCGCCTTTGGGATCTTTCACAGTAATGTGCAGGTCGCCGGTCGCGACTCCACCTTGAGCAAAAGCGATTGCGGCAAATACAAACCACAGCAGGCAGACAGAAATCGTTCGTGGGATGGAAGTCATATGAATCTCCCTGGGACTCGCCGAGGCGAGGAGACGGTTGCAAGTTACTCGAGACGTCTGTTGGCCGACGCACAGTCGTGGAAACTAATGTCCGCTGGTTTTACATCACAACATGGTCGGAAAACAAGACGAAACCAGCGGGGGCAATTCTCGAGTTACCGACTCTTGCTCCCTCGGCGAGGAGCGCTAGAAGCGTGGCAGAAGCTGCTCGGCAGTTCTGTGATCAGAATCACTGGGCTGAGAGTCGGACCGGGGTGGAGGGATTCTGCAGGCGGCCCAACAGCATCGCGGAACCGCTCAGTCGCTCGTAGTTCGCCAAAATTCCCGCTGCTTCCAGAGTTGCGGTCGGCAGGGCGAGGGTCACGTAGATGCGAATCAGCGCCAGAGCTGCATTGCGGCGAACCAGCAGAGCCTGGCTTACCAGTTCGCGAGCCGCTTGTTGTGTAAGGGGATCGGTGGTCGCCAGTGCTGCTTGACCGATATGGATCAGCACCGCCGCATTACGGGCGACTTCCTGAACATACGCGGCGGTGGCCCGCAGCCGCAGGCGCTGTACGACGCGGAACTGGGCCGGCGTGAGGTGGCGGCGCAAATATTCCCGCTCACTGGGGCTCACGAGATTGCGGAAGGCTTCAACATCGATGGGCTGAATGTTCTTAGCGACCGACTCACCCTTGCGAACCTGCAAACTTCCAACGATAGCGATGCGCAAGATGAGCGCTAGCGAAAGGGCGGCTACGACGATGAGAACGACGGCCAGAATCATGGGTGTAATAACCGCTCCAGTTCCTGGTTCCAAATTTCAAGGTTGTGTCCTGGGAGGCGCACCTGGCTCGAGATGGCTGCTTTCTCGGGAACCAGTAAGTAATAGAACCAGATCAGAATGCAGATGTGGTAGCTGGCCATGTCGAAGAAATCGAGAAGGTACCGGTGATTGAACATGAGGCCGTTCGCGGTAATGGCCCAGGCGGCCAGGTGTTGGCAGGAGAGCACGCCAAAACCTAAGAGCGTTCCGAATATTCGTTGTCCCAATCGCAAACGAAAATAGGCAGCGAAGAGGAACAGAAACAAGATTATCCCCGACTGAATGATGTAGACGCTTTGTTCCAGGATGTGTTCACGAGAAATGATTGCGTGCTGGGGATTCTCAATCGGGGCATAAGCCGCAGCCACGGTGGCCAGCAACAACAGAAGCGCGCCCACGGCGCTGATCAGCCGATTTCCCAGCTTCGCGATTGAGGGCCAGGAACGAACCAGATGTGAGAACAGCTCCCCAAACACCAGGATTTTGAACAAAGCGAATATCACCAAGCCGACGCAAGATGCTGTCCAATACGCCTGCCAAGTCACGGCGGGAAGAATGTCCATGGCATACAGCACGAGGTCTTCAATGCCGCCTGCGGCAAGATAGAGCGTGAAGATGGGAAACTCTCGGTGGAATCCGCGGCGGGCCAGGAATGCGGCTAGTACAAGTTGGAGGAGGTTCGGCGCAAGCCAGAGGTAGTGCCAAAGAATGGAGTGCGCCTGCAGCATGCCCGTTGGTGACTATACACCGGACTACTGCAGGCGCTTAAAGTAGTGAGATCTTGTTCGGTTTTTCGGAAAGCTCGACAGCCCTAAGGCTTGCAGGCACCCCCGCCACAACTTGTATTGTTGGGGGGATTACCGTCGGCTCGAACCATGGTGGGAACCACGAGTGTGTTGAGGAAAAGTAACGTTGCGCCTATTACTAGCAGTATCCGTCTCATGTTTGTTTTCTCCTTGTTGGGGGGATTTGAGGCGTGATACTGTCATGGCCGGAATCGATTGAAGAAAGTACGTTTAACTTGTTGATATTTCGTAATTTGTAACAACGATGGCGCTAAAATCGGCATTACAGGATCTGAAGGAAACCTCGCTCCCAGGGGTGTCGGGAAGGTTGGGAAAGCTGGCCTATCTGGCGTCGCTGCGCCGGGGAGAGACGTACGAGCACTGGGGTTTGTCCCAGGTGTACGGGGCAGAATCCTCAACCCGGGCCATGCGGCAGGCCCACAGTGATGTGCTCAAAGAGATTCTGCGCGCCCCGCTGGAGAGTCTGGTACAGGACCTGAAGACATCGAGCGATGGCGAAGGAGTTCGGGCGCAGGATTACGTCGAGCGGCTGCGGGGGAACTTTGAGCAGCTGGTGCCGGACATCGCGCGGAACTCAGCGGCGGAGCAGCACCTTAATTCAGTGCTGGCGGCGCTTTCGGGGTTGGAACAGAATCGAGGGCGCGCCACTCTGTCAGCTTCATAGCCACGCCGACGACCTGTCCGATCACTTCCGCCTCCTGCGGATGTTTCAAGATGCGTATGGCAACCGGCGACAAGGGATGGGGCTGTAGGATCAGGTCCTCCCGCGACATGCTGCACCAGCAGCAAGTATGGCCATTCCGAGTTTCAACAAAGTAGATGGGGCGTTCATACTCTGAGCGCCACACTCCTTCCACAATCTTGTTTCGCGATTCATCAATCTGAATGAAACTGCCGGGCGGAAGAATCGGAAACATGGTGAGGTCCTCTTCGCCGATGTATCCGTAGGTGAAACCGTTGCTGGCGAATTGAGCCAAGTAAGATAAGGGCACCAAGCCCCACTGCTCTACCATGCGTCCGAGATTGGTGGTACGACGAGCATCAAAACCTGGATCCATGCGCAGAGGGACATGGGCCGAAGACAAATTTGCCAGCGCGTCGGAAACGTGCGACTTGGGTGGGGTCACTAGTCCCAAATCGGCCGCCATGTTGTGCATGTCAACCCCGTACCACGAAAGCAGTTCGTGCAGGTCGCGGCGATAAATCACCGATAACGTGTACAGCCGGTAGATGTTGGGCAGAATGCCCTTGGTTTCGATGTCTGACAATCGGCTGGGTGGAATGAAGAATTCTTCATTGCGGTGGCGCTCCGCAAGACGAGCGCTGGAATTTTCCACATCGCGCATCGTCAAACCCAGCTTTTCCCGAAGAGTACGAAGGCTCTTGCCAGCTGACAACATAGGCACGTCCCTCCAAAGCGACGGCCATATTATCAAAATGGGACACAAAAGTCGCAGATTTCAAGCCGAAATTTGCTGGTTGCAACTTGTTACGAATTCAGAACGGGAAAAAGCCTTGTGAATATTGAGGGTTTCTTGATTTGCACCATGCCGCTGCGGTTGTGAAAAGTGAAGGAAGAATTCGGTGCTTCCAGAATTTGTTCGGATTCAGTAACAAGTGATTAGGGCGCGCGCTATTTTCACGTTCGCAGCCCAGTCATTTACCTTAGTTGGACTCGGCAGAATCCTCAATTTCCGGGAGCATTTGCCGGGGCTAAGCGCGTGCCCTGTTCTTGATCCAAATGGGAGCTCCCACGAAGCCGAAAGCCCGGCGAATCTGGTTTTCCAGAAAACGTGCATAGGAAAAGTGCAGTTTCACGGCACGGTCGGTGAACAGGACGAAAGTGGGCGGAGCCACGGAGGCTTGGGTCATATACAAAATCTTGATGCGCTGGCGGGCCGGGACCGAGGCGCGATCAAAGTCAATGTGGGCGAGAAAGCGATTCATTTCTCCTGTGGGAATGCGTTTGTAGCGTTCCGCGGCCACCTGTTCCAGCAGGGGAAAAATTTTCTGTACTCCTTTTCCGGACTTGGCCGAGACAAACACGACAGGAGCATAGTTCAGAAATTTCAGCTCGTAGCGCAGCCGCTGCTCGTATCCAGCACGGTCATGTTGCATCTGTTTGTGCGGAGCGGAGGCTCCGGTCCGAGAAGATTTTCGAGATGGTTGCTCTCCGCGTGCGTGGGAGCCCGCGCCAGTTTCCTGCCACAAGTCCCATTTATTGACGACGATGATCACGGAGCGTCCGCTCTCGTGCGCGTAGCCGGCGATGGCGGCGTCCAGCTGGCTCACACCTTCGGTGGCATCGATTACGAGCAGGGCAATGTCGGCCGACTCGAGATGTTTGCGCGCCATCACCACCGAGAGCTTTTCTGCCATGAGCCGCGTCTTGCCTTTGCGCCGGATGCCCGCCGTATCGATGAACCGAAATGTGCGCTCGCCTCGCTGGAGAACTTCGTCAACTGCGTCACGTGTTGTGCCGGGGATGGGTGAGACGATGGCGCGATCGGACCCGGTGAGCACGTTCAGCAGCGTGGATTTGCCGACGTTCGGGTGACCGATGATGGCAACGCGGACCTCGGTTGATCGTTGGTCGTTCGTCGGTTCCGTATCGGATTCCCACCCTTGCCGCAAAGAACGCGGCAAGGATGGGGCATCCACGCCTGAGGGAAAAACTTTCAGAACTTCATCGAGCAGATCGTCGACGCCGCGGCCGTGCTCGGCGGAGACGGGAAACATCTGACGAATGCCCAAGCGATGAAAGTCGTCGATGAGCGAGTTTTGTTTTTCGGAGTCGACCTTATTCACTGCCAGAAACAAAGGGCGGCCGGTCTTGCGCAGCAGGCTTGCCAGTTCAAGGTCGGGACCGGCGATTTCACTGCGTCCATCTATCACCAGCACGATGGCTGCGGCTTCGTCGATGGCAAGACGCGCCTGGCGAAAGATCTCCGATGGGATCAGGTCGTTCTCATCCGGAATGATGCCGCCCGTGTCGACGATACGAAATTGCCGGCCGCGCCATTCGGCATCGCCGTAGAGCCGGTCGCGCGTGATGCCGGGTTCATCGCCTACGATGGCGCGCCGTGATCCGACGATGCGGTTGAACAATGTCGATTTTCCGACGTTGGGTCGGCCTACGATCGCCACGAGCGGATTGGCAGATGTGCGCAAGAAAAAGGCCGGTTAGTCGGCGAATTTGGGAAGCTGAGGCAGTTTGCCGACGTCTTCCGGCTCATGCTGGATGATCGTGACCGCCTTGAGATTCTTTGCAATCTCCCGGAAGCGCTCGATCGACGCAATAGATTTTATGCGATCGTCGTTGAAGGCCGGAACTCCATCCTTTTCGTAATTCTCACGGAAGTGCACAGCATCGCCCGACAGCAGAACGTAGCCGGTCTTCGCGAGTTTCACTAACAGGCCGTGATGACCCGGAGTGTGGCCGGGCAGATCGAGCATGACGACGCTGCCGTCGCCAAAAACATCTTTGTCGCCGGTGACTTCTTCCAATGCGCCGCCGCCGCTCAGCCAGTGCTCCAGCGGCTTGGCGCTTTCATTGCCGGGTTTCCGCAGCGCGTCGATGTCGCCTTTGCCCATGAGCAATTTGGCTTGCGGAAAGCTCGCCGCCTGACCAGTATGGTCCCAGTGATAGTGACTGATGCCGATCAATGAGAGCGAAGTTGGAGCAACGTTGAGCTCGGACAACTGATCTTTAATTGTGTGGGACAAGCTGGCCGCCATTGCGCCGGGCGCGCTCAGCGAAGCTCCCAGACTGGATTCGGGAAGTCCGGTATCCCACAGCATATAAGTGTCGTCGTGCTTGATGAGGTAGCAGCTCGCGGTCAGACGCTTCGATTGCCCAACGTAGGCGTATGTGTCGGAAAAAACATTAAGGTCGTTGACTTGGACCGTACCGCAATCGAGCCTCCACAACCGTACGGACGGCGCGGGCGCGGCGGTGGCGGTGATAGAAAGCGCGAGCAAGAGCGATAAGCGGAGAAGTGTCCTGAGCATAGGGGGACTATTATAGAGATTCTTGTGTCTTCCACCACTTCAACTCGTCCGGCAGCCGGGCACAGCGCGACGCTCCATCAATTCTTCTCGCCGGGCGGGGTGCTGGCGAGAACACATCCCGCGTACGAGTTTCGCCGCGGACAACTACAGATGGCACAGGCTGTCGAGCAGGCGCTGGCGGAGAAACGTCACCTGATCGTGGAAGCCGGGACCGGGACGGGCAAAACGCTGGCGTACTTGCTGCCCGTGATCCGGTCGGGAAAGCGCGTCATTATTTCTACGGGAACGAAGAATTTGCAGGAGCAGCTTTTCTATAAGGATGTTCCGTTTCTGGAGAGCGCGCTATGTGCGAGTAGTGCCGCAGAAAAGCAGGCTTCTCGCGGAAACGCGGCTCGGAATGACACAGAGATTGGCGAAGGAGAGAACTCCCGGCTTGCGGTCTGCTACATGAAGGGTCGCAACAACTATCTGTGTCGGAAGAAGCTCTACGACCTGACCGAACAGCCCGTCCTTAGCGGCTTGCAGGAGATTGAACAATACCGCGCCATTGCCGCCTGGGAGAAGACCACGCAGACTGGAGATCGGGCCGAGCTGGCCGAACTCCCCGAAGCCAGCCTGCTGTGGCACAAGCTGGACGCGCGCTCCGAGGCTTGCGTCGGCCAGAAGTGCTCGCAATGGGAGCGCTGCTTCATCACCGAAATGCACCGGCGCGCGATGGAGAGCGACATCATTATTGTGAATCATCATCTCTTCTTCGCCGATCTCGCCATCAAGTTGCAGGCCGATGGCGCGCCGGATGCCGGCATCCTTCCCGAAGCCGCGGCCGTCATCTTTGACGAGGCGCACGAGATCGAAGACGTAGCCGGAAATTATTTCGGTATTTCCGTCGGCAATCTGCGCATGGAGGAACTGGCCCGCGATGTGGAAGCGTCACTGACGCGAAACCGGATGATGTCGGCCTCGCTCTCGGGCGCGATTGGAAGCCTGCGCGAGCGCTCGCAGCTTTTCTTCTCGCTGCTGCCGCCCGGGGAGGGCCGTTTCGCCTTCGAAACTCGCCGCGAATTTCTGGAAGAGAACGGAGATGAATTTCTGGCTCTGAACCAGGCGTTGGCGCGGCTGGTCGGCGATCTGGAGTCGTTGCGGGAGAAGCCGGAAGAAGTTTTCAACTACATCAGGCGGGCGCAGGAGATTCAGGCACAGTTGGGATATGCGATGGAATCGGAAGACCGCAACACGGTGTTCTGGATCGAGCGGCGCGGAAAAGCGTTTTCACCACGGAGACACCCTTCGACTTCGCTCAGGGCAGGCTCCGACGCCGAGAAAAAAGATGGGGCCTCCAACTCTCGTGCGGGCGATCCCGCGGCTGGCCGGCATAATGTTTTTCTGCAGGCCACACCGATCGATGTTGGTCCTATCCTGCGCGAATGCTTGTGGTCGAAGTTGGAATGCGCCGTTCTCACTTCGGCGACCCTGGCCGTTGGCGGAGGATTCGACTACATTCGTCAGCGGTTGGGGCTGGAGCAGGCGCGCGAATCGGTGCTGCCGTCGCACTTCGACTATCAAAGTCAGGCCCTGCTCTACGTGCCGCCGGATTTGCCCGATCCGCGAACACCGCAGTTTACGACGAAAGCCGCGGACCGAATTCGCCGCCTGCTTGAAATCACGCGCGGGCGCGCCTTCGTGCTGTTCACCAGCTATGCGCAGATGAACGAGATTTACCAGCGGCTGCTCGGCGAATTGGAGTTCCCCATGCTGCGGCAGGGCGATGCGCCCAAGAGCGCGCTGCTCGAGGAGTTTCGCCTGACACCGAATGCAGTGTTGTTTGCGACTTCGTCGTTCTGGCAGGGTGTGGACGTGCAGGGCGAGCAATTGAGTTGCGTCATCATCGATCGATTGCCCTTCGCGGTGCCGAGCGATCCGGTGGTGGCCGCGCGGGTGAAGGCCATTGATGCGGGTGGAGGCAATGCGTTTTTTCAGTATCAGGTGCCGGCTGCCGTGATCACGCTGAAGCAAGGATTCGGGCGCCTGATCCGTTCGTTGCACGACCGTGGCCTGCTCGCGCTGCTCGACAACCGCATCCTGAAGAAACAATACGGGCGGGTATTCATCGACAGCCTGCCTAACTACAAGCGGACCACCGAAATGCAGGGAGTGGAAGAGTGGTTTGGAATCGGAAATCCAGAGAATAAGCGTTAGCCGATCAACTTCATTCCCGCTGCCGCAGCACGTTTGTCGAAGGTCGCGGTGTAATCGCATTCGGCGGCGTGGCCACAGCACGCGATCAGGCAGTCCGAAAACCCGGCATTACTGGATCTGAATTTTCTGAGCGCTTGCCAGACGATGTCCGAACGCTCTAACACCAGTACTTCACTGCGAAGCAACGTTTCCAGAGCATCCTCTATTTCGTGCTTACTGCAGCGGTAGAGGGATGACAGAACCCACACTAGCTCGGCCAGAGCGACGAGGGAAAGAAACCCGGGCGAAGCCGGCGAGAGCGAGTTCAGAAACCGGATCGCCACGGGTGTCTGGACCGGATCATCATGGGTCAGATATCGCACGATGACATTGGTGTCGAGGCCGATCATCGCGATTGTGTGGCGCCTCGGGCGATTGCAGCATCCATTTGTTCTACGGAAGCTGGCCTGCTCCGCCGGCCTTTGAAAAGTCCATTCAGTTCGCGCAGGGAACGAGTGGCCGCAACAATGGCAAACTCTCCCTTTTTCACTTCGACGAAATCAATGCGGTCCCCGGTGCCAACGCCCATGGCTGTGCGGACTTGCGCCGGAATGGTGATCTGACCTTTGGATGTGATGGTGGCGGCAGGCATCTACGGGTCCCCTTTCCTTAGTTGACATTCCTTACATTATAGTAAGGGGTTTGGAAGAAATCAATCAGAAGGTTCGAGCTCGAAGGAACATCCCTTCGCCCGCTATAAGAACGCGGGCGTTCGGGACGACCGCAGCGTGGAGTCGGAGAACAGATTGAACTGCAGAACTAAACGTATTCTCGTTCCTGCTTGCGTATGGCTTTGTAGCGCTCGAACGTCCTCCAGTCATTCTCCAGTCCCAGGGCGGAGCGGATGGAACTTCCCCGGAAGGTGTGGGCCAGCATCTGGCGACTGTGCGTCAGGACGAACCACGGATCGTGGCGAATGACGGAAGGAATGTGGTGGACCTTCATCCAGCGTTCGGCCTTCCAGCGCAGGAACTCGACTTCTTCGGCGGAGACGTGTTTTGTGCGGACTACGGCCGTCGTTCCGTCATACTCTTCTAGGCGCTCATTGTGAATCAGCCCTTGCTCGCGGAAATCTTTCGTCATCGGCGTGCGCGGATACGGGGTAGGGTGCTGAATGTAAGGCCAATCCACATAGCGCCGCGCAAATTCCAGGTTCGCCTCGATCGACTCGCGCGTATCGTCGGGATTGCCGACGATCAGCCCGCCGACAACGTACATGTCATTGCGATGCAGGTAGTCGACGGCCTTCAGCGTAGCGTTGCCGGTGGATTGTCCGTTGTCGCGCGCCGTGTTTTTTGCCGATGCCTTGAGAAACGCAAGATCGGAGTCGAGAATGTTTTCGATTCCGAGAAACACATAGCGGAAGCCTGCCTGCTTCATCAGCGGCGCGATTTCTTCTCCGTGGTTCGCGATGGAGGAAGTCATGGCCTGCACAAAATATTGCAGTGTGTTCAGTCCTGCATCGACGATGGCCTGGCACAATGCGCTGAAGCGGTGCACGTTGAGCATGATGTTGTCGTCGACCAGGAAGATAGTGCGCGCGCCGTGGTCGCGAGCGTCGCGAATGTCGGCCAGTACTCGATCGAAGGAATAAGTGAAGAAGTTGCGTCCGCGCATTTCGATGATCGAACAGAAGCTGCAGTCGTAGGTGCATCCGCGTGAGGTCTCGACCACATCGACTTGGCGGCCGAGCAACGTGTAACCGCGCAGCGCCCGCGCGGATCGCTTCGGCAGGCGAATCTCTCCACTTTCCAGCCGATGGGGTGCGCGAACTGGATTGTGGATCCATCCGTCGTCATTCCGCCAAGACAAGCCGCAAATATTTTCGAGACTGCGTCCGTGCTCGAGCGCCCGCAGTAACGCGGAAAAGGTGACTTCGCCTTCGCCGCGAACCAGAAACTCGATGGGCATGGACTCGTATGCTTCGGAGGCGAGGCTGGGATCGTATCCGCCCACGACGATCTTCACCTTCGGGTTCAGGGCGCGCACGAGGTCGATAATTCGCGCGGCGGTGCGCCGCTGGAAGGTCATGATCGAGAGGCCCACGATGTCAGGGTCGACTTCTCGCATGAGGCGAGTGACGGTCTCGCGCACCGATTTCTGAACGAGAATCAAATCGGCGACTGCGACGCGATGATGTGGATCGACATTGCCAGCGAGAGACGTCAGTGCGCCATTCGGCATGCGAATGGCGATGGCCGGCATGTGTTCGAACGAATCGGGCATCGAGAGCAGGAGGACGTTCATGGACCTGTGTCCTTCCGTTCGTTCTAAGATCTGTCGAGGCGAAGTAGCTGAAGGTTCGGGGAATTGTACCGCAAAAAGAAGCAGGACCAAGGCTCAAGCCGCAGAAAGCGGTGACCTGGGCCGCACGAGAGCGCCTTGGGATCACTTCTCCTGTTCTGACGCTCCAGGCGCGGGAAGCACCTGCACAACGATTCCCGAGGGCTGGCTGTCGGTGTGATACACGCGCTCGGTTGCCTTGGCAAAATCGGAGGGCTTAGCGTCGGGAATATTTACGAAGGTCTGCGGGTTGCGGTCGGTGAGCGGGAACCATGAGCTCTGGAACTGCACCATGATGCGGTGTCCGCGGCGGAAGGTGTGGTTGACGTCGGGCATGCTGAAGCTGATCTCCTCGACTTTGCCTGGAGTGAAAGGCTCAGGTTTCTCGAAGCTGTGCCGAAATTTTCCGCGAAACGGTTCGCCGCGAACCAGTTGCTGGTAGCCGGCCATCGTGAACGCCGGTGGCGGGACATCGGTCCTCGGCTTTTCGCCGTCTTCCTTAGCTGCGTCCAGTTTGCTGTCGGGATAGTCCAGGGGATACACGTCGATGAGTTTCACGTCCCAATCGGAGTCGGTGCCGCTAGTGGACACAAACAAGTGGGGAGAGACCGGCCCGGCGATGGTGACGTCTTCGTCGAGAACCGGTGTGGTGTAAACCAGAACGTCGGTGCGCGTCGCGGCAAAGCGCTGATCGGAGACCATGTATTCCTGCGGCACGTCCAGCGCGGCGTAGTTCACGAAAGGAACCGGTCTCGCGGGATCGCTGACATATTCGTCGAACCCGGATGGTCCCTTGGCGGGAGGGGCGAAGGAGAGCTTGCCGTCGGCGTGGAAGTAAAGGGTTCGCACCTTTGCCTCTTTCGGCGGCCAAGCGGAGTAGCGGCGCCAGACATTCGTTCCCGTTTCAAAGACATAAGCTTTCGGGAGCTTCGCGTCGGTCGTGCCCTTTAGATACTGCTCAAAAAATGGGAAGAGGATTTTTGTGCGGTAAAAGTCCCCCGTCTTCGATCCGAAGTCGACACGGCCGAGGTGATCGCCGTCGTAGCGACCCCAGCCGCCGTGCACCCAGGGCCCGATTACAAGTCCGCTGTAGACATCCGGATTGTTCTTCTCGACCGAATGAAAGGTGCTGAACGGACCTTGCAGATCCTCAGCGTCGAACCATCCGCCCACGGTGAGCACGGCGCAATGAATGTTCTTCATGTGCGGCGCCAAGTTGCGTGCCTTCCAGTAGTCGTCGTAGGTGTCGTGGTGGAGTTGGTCCTGCCACAGTGCCCCGTTGTCCCCGAGGTATTTTGAGAGATTGGCGGTCGGTCCTGCATTCAAGTAGAACTCGTAACCGTCTTTCGTTCCGAAGTCGAAGGGGACAAAAACCTTCGGCGGGAGCTGAGGATTTTCCTGCGGCTTGAACGAACTGTAAAAGTCGAAATTCGCGGCCAGCATGAAGGCGCCGCCATGGTAGGCGTCGTCGCCCATGAAGAGATCGGTCATGGGCGCCTGGGGCGACGCGGCTTTCAACGCCGGATGCGAGTCGATCATGCTGGCGGACGTAAAGAATCCCGGATACGAAATGCCCCAGATTCCGGCGTTGCCATTATTGTTCGGGACGTTTTTGAGAAGCCACTCAATCGTGTCGTAGAGATCGCTGGCGTCGTCGACGTCACGGTTGGATTTCTTGTTGTCGATGTGCGGCCGCATCTCAAGGAACTGGCCTTCTGACATGTAGCGTCCGCGCACATCCTGAAAAACGAAAATATAGCCGGCTTTGTCGAACTCGGGGGACGGACCGAGCTGCTTACGATAGTGGTCAACTCCGTAGGGGCCTACGCTGTAAGGGGTGCGGTCGATGAGAAAGGGATAGGAATGTGAGGTGTCCTTCGGCTCGTAAACCGCGGTGAATAAGTGCACGCCGTCGCGCATGGCGATGCGATATTCGTATTTCGTATAGTTCGCTTTGACGTCGAATTCGGGTTTGTCCTGCGCGTAAAGAATTGAGCAGAATGCGAGAAAGAGTACGAGAAAGACGAGCGACAGCCGACGGGCACCGAGACGCATAGATCTCCTTTTGCCGAACCGTCAAGCTACATGCAGGTACGAAAGGCAGTCAAGTGCGATGGGCCATCCGTAGGCGAGATACAATAAAGTTTGTGAAGAAGGCTCCCGCGACGTTTGGGGGCCTAGGCCGGGGGATCATGTTCGAAGTCACCGTCGAAGACACATTTGCCGCAGGACACTACCTGCGCAACTACAAAGGCAAGTGCGAGAATCCGCACGGTCACAACTACAAGATTCGTGTGACACTAGCCGGGAAAGAACTCGACAAAGCCGGCCTGCTGCTCGACTTCAAAGATTTGCGGGAGGTTATGCGCCACGTCATTGAGCGTCTCGACCACCAGATGATCAATGACATTGCGCCGTTCACCGAAATCAATCCGTCGGCCGAGAATCTGGCGAAGTACTTCTACGATGAGTCAAACACGCGGCTGCAGCGTGTGACCAACGGACGGGTCAGAGTGAAGGATGTGACCGTGTTTGAAACCGAAACGACCACTGCAACTTATAGCGAATCGTAATTCCTGTCAGCGCCCCACGCACCTCTATAAATGTCCCAATACATCCGCGAGTGGACGCCGGACGGTACTCTAGGGCTGGCTTGATCGGCGGTTGACCGAGTTACTCTCGAATCGCTGACTAACCCGGGGTATCTCGCGACGTTCGTGAAGCAAGTTGTTCTCGCCCCGAGATGCTCCTGCCAGAGGCATTCGTTGACTCACGAATGTCGCCTCCGTAAGATGAAGCGACCCGAAAGCCACAGATCCCTTAATGGTCGGCCAAACCATCTCGCACTACCGCATCGTTGAGAGACTCGGCGGCGGGGGGATGGGGGTGGTCTACAAAGCTGAAGATGTGAAACTCGGACGCTTCGTGGCCCTAAAGTTCCTTTCTGACGAGGTCTCCAAAGACCCGCAAGCGCTTAGCCGCTTCGAGCGTGAAGCCAAGGCCGCCTCGGCGCTGAATCATCCCAACATATGTACGATCTACGAAATTGACGACCAACACGGACAAACATTTATCGCAATGGAGTTTCTGGATGGCACGACGCTGAAGCACCGCATCGCAGGCCGGTCGCTGGAGATCGAGATGGTGTTGTCGCTAGCCATCGAGATTTCCGACGCGCTGGACGCGGCGCACGAAGGAGGAATCGTTCATCGCGACATCAAGCCGGCCAACCTGTTCGTGACCAGGCGCGGTCATGCCAAGATTCTGGACTTCGGATTGGCGAAAGTTTCCATGCCCACAGGAAAGGTCGCGGAGGGAGCTACTGCGACGATACCCGAGAGTCTGCCGGGCGAAGAGCACCTGACCAGCCCGGGAGCAATGCTGGGCACGGTGGCATACATGTCGCCGGAGCAGGCACGCGGGCGGGAGTTGGATGCGCGCACAGACTTGTTCTCATTTGGGGCGACCCTGTACGAGATGGTGACGGGGACGACTCCGTTTCGCGGTCAGGGCTCCGGCGACGTGTTAGATGCAATTCTGCACAAGGCGCCGACGGATCCGGTGCGGCTAAACCCAGAAGTTCCCTCGGAGTTGGAACGGATAATCTCCAAGGCGCTGGAGAAAGATCGAGATCTTCGCTACCAGCACGCTTCGGAGATGCGGGCCGATCTGAAGCGTCTGAAGCGTGAGGCGGAATCAGGAAATATCCCATCCGCAACTTCAGCCTCAGGCTTTGCCGGTTCCGTGACAGCGCAAACGTCTGCCTCCCAGCTTGACATTGCTGCATCTGCTACAACACCGTCATCATCCGGCGCTGGACTCATCGCAGAGGTGCGGCGGCATCGAGGAGCGCTGATTGGCGCGGCCGTGATGGTAGCGGCGCTCGTGGCTGCGGCCGGGTTCGGTGTCTACAAACTGCTAGGTCATAGCGCATCTGCATTCGATGCGCGGAACTTGACAGTCCGGCCGCTGACCGACCACGGCGAAGTCACCAGCTTTGCCACTATTTCGCCGGATGGGAGATTAGTGGCCTACTGCCGGCGCGAAGGCGAATGGAGTCTGCGGGTAAAGCAGGTCGCCACGGGCAGTGAGGTGACGGTGGTACCGTCGCAGCCGGGCTTGTTCGGTTCGGGAGCGGCGTTCACGCCCGACGGAAATTATCTGTACTACACGCACGGAGATCCCGCCAATCCGAACAATGTCAATTTATATGCTGTGCCTTCGTTGGGCGGAACGCCCCGGCAGGTCGTCAGTAACGTGGCCAGCGCGGCGGCATTCTCGCCGGACGGAAAGCGGATCGTGTACCGCCGAACCGCCCAGGACAATGGGGATGACGAGATTTTAGTCGCGAATGCCGACGGCAGCGATGAGCAAATCATAGTCCAGGGAAAGCGAGCGGAGGGGAAGGGATTTTTCACCGATCCGTCGTGGTCAAGGAGCGACCTCATTGCCGTGGGCGCTTTCGAATCAGCCAAGGGACAAATCACCTCCATAACGGTGTTTACTCCGCATGGCCAAATGTTGAAGAAGTTTCCATCGCCAACGTTGGTCAGGTCAGTGGCTTGGCTGCCCGACGGAGCAGGCTTGCTGTTTGTGGCCGCCGAAAAAGGAACCGGCTTAAGGAACCAGATCTGGTTTCAGCCTTATCCAACAGGAGAGGCAATCCGGGTCAGCAACGACCTCAGTAGCTATCTGTCCGTGAGCGTGACGGGAGATGGACTGTCATTTATTACGACCGAGCAACGCCAGGCCGCGACGATTTACATTGCGGACTCCCCGCAGGTGCTCAGCGACAAAGTCGATTGGAACCTGGCCCCAATCTCGACCCAGCAAGCAACTGGATACGATTTGTCGTGGACCGCGACCGGCAAACTTCTGCAGAGAGATGCGAGCTGGCACATTTATGAGACTGGTGCCGACGGAAGCAACCGGGTTCGCTTGTTGGAGAACGACAGTGTGCTCTTCTATGCAAGGGCCTGCGGTCCGGGGGACTCGGTTGTAATTGGGAGGGTTCTCGACGACAACAAACCGAACCTCTGGAGCCTGAATACGGTCAGCGGCGAGTTGAAGCAGCTCACATTCGGAATTGATATTGAGAAGGGTGTTTGCACCCCTGACGGCAAATGGCTGCTCTACAACGATGGGGGAACCAGTGATGGCGTGGGGCGCATTTACAAAGTCTCGAGCGATGGAGGAACTCCTCTCGAAGTGGTCCGCGCGACGACTTTTTCTCCAATCGTTTCTCCAGATGGCAATCTGATCGCCTACGGAAAGACGGAGGGACATGGGACCAGCGCAAAGTCGAAGGTTGTGGTGCAAAGGTTGGACGACAGCTCGATCGCAAAAGAGCTTGAGATGCCTGCTGCGTTTGGCGACTGGCATGAGCTGGGTTGGACGCCAGATGGAAAGGGGCTCAGCTTTGTCCACAACACGGCTGGTGCTACACAGAATGTGTACATGTTGCTTCTATCTGGAGGCGCACCCGTGCAGTTGACTCATTTCGATTCCGAGGCTGTTTATGTACCTGCCTATGCCTGGTCCAGAGACGGCAAGAAGTTCGCGGTCACACGCGCTCGCTACAACGACACGGATGTGGTCTTGTTCAGCGGATTCCGTTAGGGGTCTCCGAAAGCGGCTCAGTCAGACACAAAAGATCCGATCGGCGGCCATTTTCCTGGCGCTCGCCCCAAAGTCACAACCGGCATCTCTACGGGAACAGAAACTCCGAGGCGAACCGATCACTTGCCTGACCGCCTACGACTATGCCATGGCGCGCATCGTCGACGAGGGCCGGCAGCCAAAACTACGTCTCGGCCCGGGCGACCGGAGTTACCTGATGGCTGACAGCCACTACGCGTAAATCCCGTGCTCTAGTTCACGGTAAACTTACTCAGGCTGTTGGCGGTCCCGCCCGGTGTGGTGATGGAGATCGTCACCGCTCCCGCCGCCAATCCCGACGGCACCACCGCCGTTACCTTCGAGGGTGAGACCACAGTGAAGGTTGTTGCCTTCACCGTGCCAAATTTCACGGCAGTGGCCTGAATCAACCCTGTGCCGTTGATCGTCACCAGCGTTCCCGGTGGGCCGCTGGTCGGCGTGAAGCTTGTGATGCTCGGCTTTACCCTAAACGTCTGCGGACTGGTCAGAATGGTCGCGCCCGTTGTCACTGTGACCGCACCCGTATGCGCTCCCCCGGGAACGACAGCCGTAAGATACGTCGTGCCCGTCCGAGTCACCGAAGTAGCAGCCACACCGCCGAACTTCACCACCGACGTGCTGCCAAAGCCCTGCCCGAATATGCCTACGTGTGCACCCACGGTTCCCATCGTCTGCGTCGGCTCCAGATTCACAAAAGGCGCGTCGCCGGTAGCCACTCCGAAGAACGTGCCCTGGCAAGTCTGGGGGCAACCACTGCTGCCGCCCCCGCCACCGGGGGTTGTTCCATACACCAATCCGTTCGTATGCTGAATCAGCGTGGAGCTGGGCAAGCTCCCATCAACCGGAGGGTTCGGGAACAGAAATGCCTTAAACACGCCGGCGGATGTCAGTTTGTAGATGCTGCCGTTGCCGTTAGGCCCATCAGCCGGGTTCACTCCATAGAAGCTTCCGTCGGTCACTTGCAGCAGATTCACCGGCGGACCGACATTGTTGACGCAGGACGCATCAGTCGCATTGTTGAAATCGTGGACGTCAGCCGCGACTCCAGCGGTGGTCATCTTGTAGATATTTCCGTTGCTATTCGCCGCTCCCTGTTGCGTGGCACCATACAGCTTTCCATCCTTGCCCTGAATCAACCCCGTACATGGAACCTGGCCGGTTGTGAACGCGAAGTCGTGAATTTCTTTGAAAGCACCGGCAGTGCTGATCCTGTACACGCAGCCCGCGCCCTGGACGACTTCGCAGTCGGCAAGCGTGCCGTAGAGATTGCCATCGCTGGCCTGTACCAAATTTGAAGAGTGGCATTCGTTGCCAAAAACAAAAGTATGCAGATTCTTGTACACGCCCGCCGGGGTCAACTTGTAAACATTCCCGCAGACCTGAACTTCATTTCCAGACACGCCATAGAAATTGCCATCGCTGGCCTGGATCGGCGGGTACATGGGTAGAGAGTCGCCATTCTTACCATCGAAGTCATGCAGATCGGTAAACACTCCAGCGGGCGTCAGCCGGAAAATGCTGCCCATGCCGGTCGCCGGATTCCCGCCTTCGCATGCGCCGTAGAAATTGCCATCGCTGCCCAGTGTCAGTCCTGCGCCACCACAATTAGTCCACTGCGCTGGGAAGTTGAAAAACACGCTTTCCACTCCAGCTGGAGATATCTTGTAGATCGCGCCGTTGTTGGCGCAGGCCCCGCCACCGCCGTACATATTGCCGTCGCGGCCCTGTACGATGTTGCCTCGGGGAGCGCAGGCGTCGGTCTGCGTCTGCATAAAGGTGTGGAGCAGGGTGGGGGTTTGCGCCTGCGCCGGAGCCGAATTTGCGCAGACGAACAGACTGAGAAGCGTAAGCGCAACGGCAGCCGCGCTCAATGTTTGGACTCGGTGGCGATTGCAATTCATCGGGAACATCTCCTGAGAGCTTTAAGTTCAAGATTGGAACCACTGCAAAATGCTCTGACGGCGCACAAAGGGATCGCGTCTCGCGTCGAAAGTGGATCTACCGTCAAATCTGCAACCGACTGTGGCCCCGAATGCTGCCTTCGGTCAATGGTTTCGAAATAGCGCTTGGCTGGTGGGTGCTTGACGCGATAAAGCGCTTGTTTGTGTATGCTTACGTAAAGTAATTGCCTGACCAGAGTCTATTCCCGTCCTGCGCAAAGTATTGCTTTCCCCCGTGTTCGGTAAGGTGGTAAGCTGCAAACTCCCCCGCCCGGCCGGCCTTATGGGTTCCACACAGATATCTCCCATTCTGATTCGTTTTGGTGTGTTCGAGGCAGACCTCCGCACGGGCGAACTCCGCCGCAAAGGTGTCAAGGTCCGTCTTCAAGACCTACCCTTTCGAGCGCTGACGCTGTTGCTGAGCCATCCCGGCGAAGTAATCACTCGCGAGGAATTTCGTCAGGCACTCTGGCCGCCCGGCATTTTTGTCGATTTCGAGCAGGGGATCAGCAGCGCCGTCATGCGCCTGCGCGATGCCTTAGGCGACTCGGCCGACAATCCAATCTTTATTGAGACTATCGAGCGCCGCGGCTACCGCTGGATCGGACCCGTACATTCAGTGGAACCTGTGCGGGAAGAATTGCCGTCAAAAGAGCCGGCAGAAAAACCAGCGCCTTTGGTGGCGCCACCGTTGCCGTCAAAGCCCTCTTTGTGGTGGAAGATGGTCTTCGCCCTCCCGGTACTGGCGTTGCTTTTCGCCGTGTGGATCTTCCGTCCCACCTTTCGCGACGCCAAAGCGAACGCCAAATTCAGTTCGGCCTCGGTGGGAAGCCCGCATCAGCCCGCCAATCGTGAGGCGGAAGACCTCTACCTCAAAGGCCGCTTCTATTGGAATAAGCGCACGCCCGAGAGCCTGAATCAGGCATTGGAGGCCTTCAACCAGGCGATTGCGCACGACCCCAATTATTCCAACGCCTACGTGGGACTCGCGGACTGTTACAACCTGCTCCGGGAGTTCTCCGCGATGCCCGCGAATGAGGCTTATTTCAAAGCGTTTGCGGCGGCGAAGAAGGCAGTTGAGTTGGATCCACAGTCTTCCGAGGCGCATGCCTCGCTGGCGTTTGCGACTTTTTTTGGAATGTGGGACGCGGCCGACGCCGAAAGGGAATTCCGCCGAGCCATTCAACTGGATCCGAACAATGCCAAGGCTCATCATTGGTATGCGACGTTTTTGAATGCCCTCGGCCGCCACGATGAAGCCCTGAGCGAAATTGAGGGTGCGCGAAAACTTGACCCGGACTCGCCTTCTATCCTCGCGGACAAGGGGGATTTGCTTTGGTCTGGGGGACACCATGAACAAGCGCTGCAATTGCTAAAACAACTCGAGGCGGCCGATCCAAATTTCCTTTCGCCTCATCGTTACTTGAGATTCGCTTATTTGGAAACCGGCGATTATCCCAACTACATCCTGGAGTTGAAAAAGGACGCTCGGCTGACACACGACGCGGCGCAATCATCGGTGGCCGAGGCGGCCGCCAAAGGATTTGCCCAGGGTGGCGAACGCGGCTTGTTCGAGGCGGAACTTTTGCAACAGACGAAGCTGTATGAACAGGGGAAGTTGTCACCCTATTGGATGGCACAGACCCAGTCTTGGCTCGGCAACCCGCACGAAGCATTCAAATATCTGACCATCTGCGTGCAGTCGCATGACGAGCTAATGCTGAATCTTGGCGGTGACCCGGGTTTCGCCAGCCTTCACGGCGATCCGGCATTCAAGCAACTGCTCGCTACCATCGGCTTGCCACCGGTAGATTGACTGTCCCTGTGCGTCTGCCGGAAGTAAGGCGGCACGTCGACCCGTTCATGAGATGGCCCGCAGTCTATAAGCGCCGTGTTTTCAGCTAAGGACAAGTCTTTTCCCCGACTGCAAAATGTGATCGACTCCAGATGTTCCAATCGCTACAATAGATCCAGCGTCAACCCATGACGCGCAGGCTCTATCCGGCATGCCGGAGGGGCACTGGAGGAACAATGAGCATCACCCCGATCGGTGGGCATTTTCCTGGCGCTCGCCCGAAAGTCACGACCGCATCTCTGCGGGAACAAAAACTCCGACATGAACCCATCACTTGCCTGACCGCGTATGACTACGCGACCGCGCGCATCGTCGATGATGCCGGCATCGATCTGGTGCTGGTCGGCGATTCGCTGGCGCAGACCATGCTCGGCTACGAGAACACGCTCTCGGTCACTGTCGACGAAATGCTGCATCACGTGAAGGCGGTGCGGCGTGGCGTGAAGAGTGCTTTGCTGATTGCCGACATGCCTTACGGGTCTTATCAGATTGACCCCAGAATCGCTGTTGCCAACGCTGCGCGCTTCGTAAAAGAAGGCGGAGCCGAGATGGTCAAACTGGAAGGCGGCGAGAAGCGGGCCGACCTGATCCGGCAGATCATCGACGCCGAGATTCCTGTTGCCGGACACATTGGCCTGACGCCGCAGTCGGTGAACGTGATGGGCGGCTACAAGGTGCAGGGTAAGAATCTTGGGGCGATCGAGCAACTCATGCGCGATGCGGTTGCGCTCGATGGTGCGGGCGTGGCCTACCTGTTTCTCGAAGGCATTCCGCGCGAAGTCGCTGCCATGATCACGGCGGAGATTTCAGCGCCGACGATCGGCATTGGCGCAGGGCCGGAGTGCGACGGGCAAGTGCTGGTGTTCCACGATCTGGTCAATCTGACTTTTGGAACTCCGGCGAAGTTCGTGCGTCACTATGGAGACGCTGCCGCTGTGATGACGCAGGCCGTGCAAGCTTTCCGCGCCGATGTGCGCTCGCATCAGTATCCGTCAGATGCGGAGTCGTATCACCTGCCGCGCGAAACCAAAGAGGCGCTGGAGACTGTGCTCGCGAGGAAAGCATCGCTTCGCCGATAGCGCGACTGCGCTAGGGGAACCAGCGGCGCGGTTTGGCCGTATCATTATGTAAGAGCGTTAGGCTAGGGGATGAGGAGGTAGACCGATGCACCTCTGGTTCGCGTTTTTCCATCCGTTTTTCGGTTTCGGCTTCTTGATGTACTTCCTGCCGTCGATCGTGGCTTTCGCCCGCAGCAAACGGGATACAACAGCGATCGTATTGTTAAATTTCTTTTTGGGCTGGACGCTGATCGGCTGGGTGGTGGCGCTTGTCTGGGCGTTCAAAGAAGACGCTCCGGCGGCTGCTCGATAAGTGGTCGTCGCCACACCGTGCAAAAAAGCAGCCTCTCGCCATTTTTCTGCATCATTGAAATAGCAAAATGATCCGACTCTTTTCCATGCTCTCTCGCGTCGTTCAATTCATTTTGATCGCGGTGGTTTGTTTTGCGTTTACCGCATGTACCGAAAGAGCTCCGGCAGCGCCGGATCCAGTCCAAATCCTGCAGCAGATTCCGGCAGGAAACGCAAGCGCGTATGAGCATATCCGGAACATGAAAACCTGGCGCAATCCTTACCTGATCGTGCGCACAGACGGTGTCGCTCTGCTGGATATTCCCGACAACGCCGAAATTGTTCTCAAGCCGGAAGAAGTGCTTCCAGCTTTGGCGAAGTTGCCGCCGACGAACTGGCCCTACGGACGCGTAGTTGCCGTGGCCGAGAACAGCGTTCGCGGCTCGGAGCAGGATGCGGTTGCCATACGCCGCAACAAAGGTATCGTAGGCGGCGTGCTGGGCGGCGCCCACATCGATGTCAGGTGGGTGCCGGCCGCTTGAAGTCGAGTGCGCTCGTCGATTCTGAAAGTCCTCCATTGAAGATCTGCAGCACGATTGAAGAAATGCGGTCCACGTGCCGTGCGGTCAGACGCGAACGAAAGCGTCTTGGACTGGTGCCCACGATGGGCGCATTGCACGAAGGCCATCTTTCTCTGGTCCGCGCGGCTCGTGCCGCCTGCGATGTCACGGCCGTGTCGATCTTCGTCAATCCTACTCAGTTCGGCCCCACGGAAGATTTGGCAAAATATCCGCGCTCGTTCGAGCGGGATTGCCAGCTTCTTGAGAAGGAAGGCGTCGATTTCGTGTTTGCGCCTTCGGTCGATGAGATGTATCCGGAGGGTGCGGTCACATGGGTAACGGTTGAGGAACTGAGCGGCAAGCTGGACGGACGCTCGCGTCCCGGCCACTTTCGCGGAGTGACGACGGTCGTCGCGAAGTTGTTCCACATCGTGGAACCCGACGCGGCGTTTTTCGGACAAAAGGACGCCGCGCAGCTGGCGATCATCCGGCGCATGGTGCGCGATTTGAATTTACCCGTCGAAATTGTTGGATGTCCGATCGTGCGCGAGCCCGACGGACTGGCCATGAGTTCGCGAAATGCGTACCTCGATGCCCGGGAGAAAAAGCAAGCGATCGTGCTCTATCGTTCCCTGATGCGCGTGAAGAGCCTGGCCGATGCGGGTGAGCGTGAAAGTTCAGCATTGATTGCCGCGGCAAGACAGGAGTTCGTCCAAGAACCCGGCGTGCGGCTGGATTATTTCGAGGTCGTGGATCCCGAGAATTTGGATTCCATCGAGAAAGTTTCTGGGCGAGCATTGATTGCAGTCGCCGGGTATGTGGGCCCCACGCGCTTGATCGATAACGTGATATTGGACGCGTGCTCTCTCAGCGGCTAAAGCCGCGATTATCGGATCAATGCTGACGCGGCCCTGAAGGGCCGCTCTTCCACGTAGGGCGGATCACTTTTGGGAGGCGAGTTCCGGGTGTGGCGCTTCCATCAACGGAGCCGGATTCGTTTGCGCAGATTGTGACGACAGCCGCTGACGAACCATGGCTTCGATCTGCTTCCACAAGTGCGGATCGCACTGGCTTTCGGCGTGAGAGGGCGTGAAAAAGCGGTCGAACCACGAAAGTTCGCTGCAGCGCACGGGCGCCTTGTTGTAGTCGACCAGAAAGTTCCCCAGGATTTCGGTGTGGCTCGGATCGACGGCACGAATCTGCTGCCGACCGTGGACCAGCCCGTGCGGCTGATAGAAATTCACCGCCTCGGTGACGTTATCTGGAATTTGCGAATCGTTCTGCCAGAGCTTCGCGATGCTATCGACCTGCACCGTCAATAGAACGGGAATCTTCGCGCGATCCAACTCCCGCGCCAACATTACGGCCGCGGAGGCGCCCCAACTGTGCCCAAATAGAATGATGCACGCCCGGCTTTTTTCGGCCGCGGAGAGCGTGCCGTCACCGTCGCGATCGAGTAAGCGAAGAATGGTTTTTAACGCTTCCTTCCGACGCCGGTTTTCGAAGACTTGCACGTAAGTGTTGGGCGGCGCCGATTCTCGAATGCGCTCGGCCAGCCTGACCGGCTGCTGATGACGATTGTCATGGTGAACGAATCCGCCGACAAATCCGATCACGATCTGCGAGGGGGTGTTGCCCGATTGTTTTCCCAGTCCTCCTTCTGCTCGTGCGGGTCGTGAGGAAGACAAGACCATCAGCAGAAGAGCGGCGATGAGGAGTCGAGATGAAGCACGGGACGGCACGTTCGCTCCAGCAGCTAGGATGAAAGCTTCCGAGCAGGGGATGCTCAAAATCCGAACGCCTTCATCTGGTGGAAGCCTGGTCCAAATTCCGCGTAGGGCGGCGATTTTGGCCGCTTCGATCCGGCCCATAGTCTACACCCAAAGGTCAAGCGCGCCTGTAACGCAAAGCCAGAATCGGTAGTTCTGATGTCCTGAAATGGAACGTTACAAATTCAGTTTGCTGCTGCCGGAAAGGAAGGGATTGGCTCCGATGACATAACGTAAGGGGTGATGCTCGGCTTTGGTGATCCCAATGCGGGGGGTGAGCTTAATTCCGCGCGCGCGGAAGCCATCGGAACCGATCCACAGGCTGGAATGTGGCGAGGTTAGATCGCAACCATTGTCGCGCACGCGAGTGATGCCAAAAGCAGCGGCCAGGCGTCCAGGGCCGCTGGTCAGTTTGCGAGGGTCTCTCGCGGCATCGATGCTTATGCCACGGCACGTAGCCATCTCGGCGATCCCGGCCAACGGTTCGAGTGCGCGAAACAGAACGCAGCCGGCCTGGCCTTCGGGCTCGCAGGAAACATTCAAGCAGTAGTGGTTGCCATAGATGAAGTACACATAGGCGTGGCCGGGCGGTCCAAACAGCACCGCGTTTCGGGGAGTCACGCCTGCGGAGGCATGGGCCGCCGGATCTTCCACGCCGAGATAGGCTTCGACTTCCACGATCCGGCCGGCGCGTAGAACGCTGCCTTCCTGACGTACAAGAACTTTGCCCAGAAGTTCGCGCGCGACTTTACGCGGACGGCGGTTGAAAAATGTGCGCGGCAGCGCTCGCACCGATCGAATATCGAACGCTGTCCCTAAGGAAGCTCTGATTAAGTTCCCCTCTTTCGTCCTGTCATCCTGAGCGGAGCGAAGGACCCCATTCAAGTCGGCTCCAGCGGCGGCTGCGCGAGGAATTTCTTCCGCTGCCTCCGCTCGCCCCTTGTTGCTTCGCCGAAGCCTGACGGTTTGTCATTCCAAGTGAGACGAGGAATCTGCTATCCGACTCAGGTGAATTCTTCGATGCTTACTCCGCGGCCGTCTCTTTCAGATACGCCAGCACTTCTTCGGCGTGGCCTTCCGGCTTCACCTTGGCAAATATGTGCTGAATCTTTCCATCCGGGCCGATCAAAAATGTCGTGCGCGCGATACCCATCACCTTTTTGCCGTACATATTCTTCTCCTGGACAACGCCGAACGCATTCGCGACCTTCTTATCTGCATCGGCGAGAAGGCTGAAGGGCAGGCTGTACTTCTCCTGGAACTTTTTCTGCGCGGCGGGAGTGTCGGGCGAGACTCCGTAGATCACGGCGCCAGCCTTCTGCAGCTGTTTGTACGAGTCGCGGAACCCGCGAGCTTCAATGGTTCAACCGGGCGTGTCGGCGCGAGGGAAAAAATATAAGACTACAGTCTTGCCGCGAAGATCTTTGAGCGAGACCTCGTGCTGGTTCTCGTCCTGCAAAGTAAAGTCAGGGGCTTTATCATTGATATTGACGTTCATGCGAATCTCTTTTCCAGGCAGATCAAGTTGGGGAAGTTTTGAGGGAGGCGCTCCCTCGGTCGCCGTTCTCACGATCTTATACCGCACGCTTCTGGCCGTCATCTGCATCGCCGGTTGCGTTGCCCCGGCTGTGAGCGTGGCGCAGGAAGACCGTCCGGAGATTGTTCCCCTGGAGAGGCAGGCGCGGCGGCCGAAGAAAGATTTGGGCCCGCGGGCGCTTGCACTTCTGCAGATGACTGCGAATGGCAAAGTGACTCTGGTGCCGGTGGCGATCATGATCAACGGTAAGTTTTACGACGCCGCGGCCTACAAAGCTTCGCCGGTTCCGATGGCGCTCGATGCCGGCACGGTTTACGAGGGCGAACGCTCGGGATCTCCGATCGGCCTGTTTACGATCAATGGCGCGCTGCACAGCGAGGCCGTCAACGTGGCTGTTCCCTGGCTTGGAACGGGAACCTGGCTCGCCGCCGGGTCGGAACCCAAGAGAACTGGTCTGAAAGCTGAAAAAGAACCGATCGGGATCGAAACCACCGACGCGCCACCCCGCCTGACGCGCGGCGGAGAAAAAAGTTCGGCCGATAAGCCCACTGATTCCTCCGCTCCTACCACATCTCCGACGCCCTCGACGGCCCCGGCACCCACGACGCCACCGACCGATTCCGCGCCTTCCGCCGGCCAGCCGCCATCCACTACGTCAGCGCCGCCGAGTGCTTCAACACGGCCGGCTTCAAAGCCCGACACGAAGCCGGAGGCTTCGCCTCAGAGCAAGCGCGCACCTCCGGCATCGGATTCGGGTTCGTCTTCCGGTTCATCTGCGGACCAGTCGCAGTCTGGGGACGAATACCGTCCTCGGCTGCGGCGCGGCAAACCACCCCAGGCGCCTTCGGATGACGACATTCCGGGCTACTCCCGCGTGGATGCCAAGGGAGCGTCGAAGCCGAAAACTGGCGACGCAAAAGATTCCGCCAAGGAAGTGAAACAAACTATTGATGTGGTGCCCGCCATTTCCGATGCCAACGGGCCGGACCCGCGCTCTTATGCCTTCCAATTCGATAAGCCCGAGGCGGACGAGCGCAACAAGCAGATGACAGACTTGGCGAAACAACAGCTCCGGGCCTATATACAGCAATCCGAGAAGAATACGACGAGCTCCGAGAAAGCACGTCCCGCCGGTACTCGCCCCGCGCGAAAAACGGCAGCCAAGGCACCAAACATCGAGCTCGAGAATATCCAGTTCCGCGCCTTCGATTTGTGGGCGAACAACCAGCCGGTGTTAGTGCTGCACGCCGAGGCGCAACTGCAGACTCCCGCTCCGGCGGGCGCAACCGCGCCGCCCACCCGCTACTTCATTACTGTGGTCGCCCGCACTGACATCTACAGTAACGTGCACAAGCTCTACGCGGGAATCACGGACAAGTATCACCTTGACGTGACGCCGCAGCTTGATCTGATCGATGCAGTCGATGCCGATGGCGACGGAAGCGGCGAGCTTCTCTTCCGCGAGACCAGCGATGCGAGCAGTGGTTACATCATCTACCGTCCCACCGCCGATAGTCTGTGGAAGATGTACGACAGCCTGAACCCGGAGTAGATCCGCCCAGCGAGGCGAAGGATCTGGCGTGCGGTGGCACAGCATCGTCGAGGAACCAAACTGAACCACCACCCGGCTGGCCGGAATTCACCATTCTGGAACTCTGTCCCTGTAAAATGTCTCCCGCATTCCCAAGAGCAAGGTCCGCCAAGCTTTGCGGTCGATTTGTCGTTTTGTCTGCGGCGAAAGGAACAACATGATGCGGGAAGTGTGGCTGTCAGCCGTCGCGATTTTATTTGCTGCCGTGGCAGTGAGCGCCCAGGACCAGGATTTCAGCAAGGTTCAGATCAAAGTCACCAAGGTTGCCGGATCGGTGTACATGCTCGAGGGCGAGGGCGGGAACATCGGCGTTTCGGTCGGCGAAGACGGCATTGTCGTCGTCGACGATCAATTCGCGCCCTTGGCTGAAAAAATTCAGGCCGCGTTGAAGGGGATCACCGACAAGCCGGTGCGCTTCATCATCAACACGCATTATCACGGCGACCACACTGGCGGGAACGCCTACTTCCAGAAGCAGGCCCCCATCATCGCGCAGGACAATGTGCGCAAACGCCTGGAGTCGGGCGGAATCGCGGGCAACGGGGGATCTGTGCATCACGAGGCCAAGCCGCAACCCGCGGAGGCGTTGCCCATCATTACTTTTGATCACGACGTTACGGTCCACCTGAATGGAGAAGATATTCGTGCCCTGCACTTTCCGTCTGGACACACCGACGGCGACTCGGTCATTTTCTTTCCCAAGTCGAATGTTGTGCACATGGGCGACGATTTCGTCACCTATGGATTTCCCTTCATCGATGTCGATAGCGGCGGCAGCATCGACGGCATGATCAATGCGGTCCAGTCAGTGATGAAGGAACTGCCGCATGACGCGAAAATCATCCCCGGACACGGACCGATCTCGACCTTTGATGATCTGGCCGCGTATCAGAAGATGCTGGTGAGCACCCGAGCGGTGGTTTCCTCAGCTTTGAAAAACGGCAAAACGCTGGATCAGATGAAAGAGGAGAAAATTCTGGATCCCTGGAAGAAGTATTCCGGAGACTTCATCAGCGAAGACGCCTTTCTCGAAACGCTATACGCCTCGTTAACTGGACAAAGAAACGTAAAATTTATGAAGCACAATTAACGAGTGTAAGGAGAACTGAATCTAGTTTTGCGTTCCACACGACGCAACTTTATCCAATCGCTGCTGGGAGCCAGTGCCGCAACCGCGCTGCCCGCAGTCTTGTCGGGTTGTACCGGGTCTTCCAAAGCGCGCGCTCAGAGCGTGTGGACTGCTCCCGCGCGCGAGCTGGAGCTTCCCACAGAGTTCACCTTTCCTAAAGATTTTTCCTGGGGCGCGGCGACTTCGGCTTATCAAATCGAAGGCGCGTGGCGCGAAGACGGCAAGGGCGAGTCCATTTGGGACCGCTTCGCGCACACTCCTGGCAAGGTCAAGCATGGAGACACGGGCGACATGGCCTGCGATTCCTACCATCGACGGCATGAAGACATTGCCCTCTTGCAGGCGATGAATCTGAATAGCTACCGCTTCTCGCTGGCCTGGTCGCGCATTCAGCCTGTGGGATCGGGCGCCGTCAATTCGAAAGGCATCGACTATTACAGCCGGCTGATCGATGAGCTGCTTGCGGCGAAGATTCGCCCGTGCGTGACTCTCTATCACTGGGACTTGCCGCAGGCCCTCGAAGAGCGCGGTGGCTGGCCCAATCGCGACACAGCTGCGCGTTTTGCCGACTATGTCACTGTCGCTGCTCGCGCTTTCGGCGATCGCGTCTCGGATTGGGTGTTGCTCAATGAACCGATGGCGTTTGTGCATCTTGGATATCTGCAAGGAACGCACGCACCCGGCCGCAAAAGTTTGTTCGATTTTCTCCGCGCCTCGCACACCGTGAACCTGGCCCAGGGAGAAGGTTTTCGCGCGCTCAAGGCGACTTGTCCAACGGCCAGGGTCGGGACGGCTTTCAGCATGTCGCCGTGCCAGCCTGCGACCGAGAGTGATACAGACGTGCTGGCTGCCGAGCGGGCGCATGCTGTGACGAATACATGGTTTCTGGATCCCCCGCTTCGTGGCCGCTATCCGGACGCGCTTTCATTTCTCCCTGAAAGTGCGATGCGCATTCGGTCCGGCGACCTCGAGAGGATCCGCGCGCCTCTCGATTTCGTTGGCATCAATCTTTATTACCGCACGGTCGTGTCGGCTCCCGGAGCTTTCGAGCGGCTGGCCCATGCGCAAGAGTGGCTGCTTCCGGCAAGAATGTATGCAGGAACCGAAGGGCCCAAGACCGACGCGGGCTGGGAGGTTTGGCCCAACGCGATTTACGACATGGTGTCCCGCATCTCGCGCGACTACAACCGGCCCGTCATCGAGATCACCGAAAGTGGATGTGCCTACAACGATGGCCCAGATGCGAGCGGAGCGATTCACGATGCGCGCCGCATCGACTACCACCGCCAATATCTGGCGGCGCTCGCCAAAGCCATCGCCGATGGAGCCGACGTCCGCGGCTACTACGCTTGGAGTCTGATGGACAACCTGGAATGGGCGGAGGGATTCAGCCAACGCTTCGGATTGACCTACGTCGATTTCAAGACGCAAAAGCGGACGATCAAAGACTCAGGCCTGTGGTATGCGAAGGTCGCGGCCACGAACGCTCTGCCCGCGATCGTGTAAGACCTGGTTCCCGCAAACAGTTTGTCCATGACAATTCGCCTGCGCATTGAAGCATTTCTTTTGCCAAAACTGGCCCGTTGCCGTGTGATCTTCTGTTCTGTCTTCTCTAACCCTTTGTCCCAGAACTACCTACGTCACACAAAATCTTTTCAGACCGCCTATAATCTTTGCTCACGGTTGCGCTGATTGCGCGTCTATTCCTGTGCAAGCCCGAAACAAGTTGAAATAAGCGGGCTGTCGAGGACAGGGAAGACAAAATGCCGGCCAGTGCGTGGGTTCTACCATTTGCGGTTGGCGGGCGGGGCCACTCGGAAGCGAGCGGCGAGTGGGGACAGAGAGTCAGCGGGAACCAGGAACGCACGGCACCGAACCGCATGGCCGGGCAAGAACGCCGCATCGACGATACGATGTTGATCCGCGAGGCGCAGCGCGGCAATCGCGCCGCCTTCGAGGAACTGGTTCGTCACTACGATCAGTCGGTGCTGCGCGTGGCGCTGAATCTCACGGGCAACGATTCCGACGCCCAGGACGTCTATCAGGACGCCTTCCTCAAAGCCTACAAGAACATCGGCAGCTTCCGTTTTGAATGCTCGTTCTATACCTGGATCTACCGCATCGTCACGAATCTTTGCCTCGATCACCTGCGCAAGAAAACGGTACGCAAGGAAGATGCGCCGGTCGTCAAGGATGGCGATGGCGGCGAATTCGACTTGCTGGACCAGGTCGCCGATGGACGCGCGGGCGCGAATCCGGAGCGCGATCTGATGCGGCGGCAGCTGGGCGCGCGCATTTCAGGCGCGCTGGAAAAACTAACACCGCGCGAGCGCATGGTTTTTGAGTTGAAGCATTACCACGGCATGAAACTGAGGACCGTCGGAGAGATTTTGCATACCACGGAAGAGACCGCCAAAAACACGCTCTTCCGCGCCACGCAGAAATTGCGCGGCGCATTGGCGGACATGAGATGAGGGGTAACCCCACTGAGGGTGCCCCATCCTAGCCGCGTTCTTTGCGGCTAGGGTGGGAAGAACGGAATCGATGAAGGTGACACAATGAAGTGCGAATGGGTCAAACAAAATGTCGTGCTCTACGTTTATGGCGAACTGGCAGATGATGCCCGCCACGAACTGGAACAGCACGTCGCTCGCTGCGCCGATTGTGCAGCAGAATTAAAAGCCGAGCAGGAATTTCACGCGATGCTCGGGCAGGTTCCCACGGTCGAACCGACGCCGAATCTGCTGGCCGCCTCCCGCATGCGCCTGCAGGAGGCGCTGGAAACGGCCGAGCAAGGCCGCTTCTGGAACCGTCTGATATTCGATCCGGCAGACTGGCTGCGTCAGATTCGCTTTTCGCCGGCTCTGGCCTCGGCGATCCTGATCCTTGGATTTGCCGGCGGGATTGGAACCACATACGAATTGATCCAGCGACCCATCGCGGGCGTCCCAGTCGGAGGTCAGACCACAGCTTCCATTGCCGCTCAAGGCCCCATCACTAATATCGACTCCGTTGTGCAGGATCCCAGCAGCAATCAGGTCACAATCAAATACAACACCGTTGAGACGCAGCAACTTCAGGGATCGCTGAGCGATCAGCGCATCCAGCAGCTGCTTCTGTTCGCCGCGCGCAACAACTACAACTCCGGCGTCCGCGTTGATTCGGTCGATCTGTTGGCGCAGCGTCCAAACGAAGTTCAGGTTCGCGAAGCGCTGATCTACGCGCTGCAGAATGACACGAATCCCGGCGTGCGCCTTAAATCGCTCGAAGCGCTCGGTCCTTATGTGAAGGATGACGTGAATGTGCGCGATGCTGTATTGCGCGCGCTGGTGAACGACTCGAACTCAGGTGTCCGGACTGATGCCCTGCGCTTGATCGAGCCCGTGAAAGCCGACGGCAGCGTGCGCGGCGTCCTGATGGCCCTGGCAGCAAAGGATCAAAGCACCTATATCAAGTCGCAAGCTCGGACCATGCTGGCCCAGTTGCCAGAGATTGACTAGCAGGAATGACTTGGAAGCAGTTATGCGCGGAAGATTTGAAGCTGTTCTTGGTGGAAGAGCGGCGCTTAAGGGCCGCGTCGCGGGACGAAGAGAATTCGGGCCTTAGCCCCTGACATTCTTTGGCAGAGATGTGCAAAGCATATTGAGGTCTCCATTGAAAAGCACGCCACAATTCGTCAAAGCCAGCCGACTCCTGTTGCTGGCACTCATGGTCGCGCCGCTGGCAACGGCGCAAGAGGCGCGCGTCTCGCGCTCAGGCAGTTGCTGGGAGCAAGAACTCACCGGTTCCCTGGCCGCGGTCAAGAATCTCCGAGTCAAAGTGGAGATGGGCGCGGTCGTAGTTCATGGCGGCTCACAGCAGTCCATCAACTACGTCATCCATAACCGTTCATTTACCTCGGATGAGCAGGATGCCCGCCGCCAGTTCGATTCCTACAAGATCAGCGCTTATGTGCGCGGCGATACGGCATGGATCGTCGGCGACTGGCAAGGCCGGCGTCCGCACAAATTTTCCGGCGAGTTTGCCATCAATGTGCCCCGCGAAATGGCGCTGGTAAAGCTGGAAACAAATGGCGGTAGCGTCGATGTAACTGCGATCTCAGGGCGGCTGGAAGCTGAGACCGGAGGCGGCAGCATTCACGTCGACGATATCGGCGGAGGAGTCAGCGCCGAAACCGGCGGCGGCTCGATTGAAGTGGGCACAGCGAATGGAGACCTCGGCCTGCACACCGGCGGCGGTTCCATCGAGGTGCATCATGCCAACGGCAAAGTTGTGGCCCAGACCGGCGGCGGGAGCGTTGAAATTCAGTCCGGCGCGCAAGATGCCACGGTTGAAACTGGCGGCGGCAGCGTGGAAGTTCGCCAATGCAAAGGGAAGCTGAAGGTGTCGACCGGAGGCGGCAGCATCGAACTCGGCGATGTCTCCGGTGCAGCCGAGATCAACACCGGCGGAGGCAGCATTCACCTGACCTCTGCCAGAGGCCCGGTACGAGCCAGCACCGGCGGCGGCGGGATCGAGCTGATGGGCGTGCCCTCTGCCCACGCCGAAACCGGCGCCGGCGGGATTATCGTGAAGCTGATCAACACCGGCGCCGAACGCACCGACTCCCTGCTTGAGACCAATGCCGGTGACATTACGGTCTACATCGCTTCAGATGTCGCCGTTTCGGTTCGTGCCAGCGTCGATCTGGCGAATGGACACACGATCACCTCGGATTTTCCCACGATTCACATCAACAGCGAGGGTGGCCAGTGGGGTCCAAAGACCATTAGCGCGGAAGGCAGTCTGAACGGCGGTGGCCCGGTCCTGAAAGTGCGCACCATGACTGGAGACATCTGCATTCGGCGCGCAAACAAGTAGTCGCAAGATACAAGATCGCGCAGGAAATCTCAGGAAGGCAGTTCGAAATTCAAGGTTGGAGGATTCGCCATGCGGAAATACGTTGTGATGGCAATCGCGCTGTTCCCGCTGCTGTTTACCACGTCCCAGGCAGCACAAAATACGGTCGAGTCTCCCTTTTGGGGCTACGGCTACTCGTCCGACGAGTCCGGAACCAATGCGTATCTCGGAGTTGATATCAGCGACATCAGCACGGAACGGATGAGCGCGCTCAAGCTGAAAGAAGAAAAAGGCGTCGAAGTGACGATGGTCGACCAGGATGCCCCCGCCGGCAAGGCCGGCCTCAAGGAGCACGATGTCATTTTGTCGATGAACGGCACCAGCATCGAAAGCGGTGCGCAGTTGCGCCGCATGATTCATGAAACTCCTGCGGGACGCGTCGTGACTTTCGATATCAGCCGCGATGGCCAGCCGATGACGATCAAGGTGCAACTCGGCGATCGCCACAAGGAATTTCCGCACATCGCCGATGGTGACATGCACATCGTAATCCCGCCGATCCCCCCGGTTCCAGAATTTGAAATGCCCAACGTGAACGTTGTGGTCGTGCATTCCTCGGTGCGGAGCGGAGTTACGGTAGAAAACCTGACTCCGCAGCTGGGCGAATTTTTCGGAGTCAAGGGCGGCGGAGGTGTGCTGGTCCGCTCCGTGGAAAAAGGAAGCCGTGCCGACAAAGCGGGCTTGCGGGCGGGCGATGTTGTAATCAAGGTGAATGATCGCTCCATCCACGACAGCAGCGACTTCATGCAGGCGCTGCGTTCGCGCAATGGCGGAAACGTGGGCATCAGCGTGATACGCGACAAGAAAGAGCAGAATTTAAATTTGACTTTGCCGGAGCACAAGCAATCCGGCGACATGTTGGAAGAAAGCTTTGACGACTCGCCGTCGATGGATGCCGATTCATTTGTGGATTTGAGCCAACTTCAGTCCGGGCTCGCCCAATTGGGTCCGGAATTGGCCATTGGCATCGCGAATGCCTCTAAGGCCGCCGAAGAAGCGCGCAAGAGCCTGTGTGCCAACAGCAAGCAGCTACGTGATCAAGCCGAGAAGCTGAGAAACCAGCAATGGCTGCAGCTGAAGGATTTCAATATCGATGAGAAGAAATTGCAAGAGGAGATGGAACGTCTTCGCCGCGAGATGCACGAGTTCGATATTTAGTGAGAGATGAGACCGGGAATCGCGGCCCGGGATGAAATTCCAGACTGCTACTGGATCGTAGAAGCGGCGCGCGCGCGAGGCCCCAGGCAAACCTGATTCCTGCCTGCCTGCTTGGCCGCGTACAAACTTTGGTCGGCTGCGCCGACCAGTTCGTCGCGGGTCATGCCATGCTCGGGCAGAGCCGCCACTCCCGCGCTGATCGTGACTTTCCGCGGCACTCCCGGAAATTGCCAACTCTGCACCATGCTGCGGAGTTTCTCCGCCACACCCAACGCCTGCTGGGCCGTCGTCTGAGTCAGGAGTATTCCGAATTCCTCGCCGCCGTAACGGCAGACCACGTCGATTTTCCGCACCTGTTGCTGCAGGATCGATGAAACTTGCCGCAGGACTTCATCTCCCAGCAAGTGTCCAAATTCGTCATTCAGCCGCTTGAAATGATCGATATCCGCCATGATGACGGCCATTCCCGTCCCGTACCGGCGGGCACGCTCGATCTCTTCGGTGATGCGCATCTCGAAGAAGCGCCGGTTGAAGATACCGGTCACGCCGTCCAGATAGGCCAACTGCTTCACTCGCTGCACATAGTGAGCGTTCTGAATTGCGGTTGCGCAAATATCGGCCACCGATTCCAGGCTCTGTTGTTCTGAATCCTGGAACGCATTGCGTTTATCGCTGTGCAGACCCAGCACGCCGAGGGTTTGGCCAAATGAGACCAGGGGAATGCTCATGCGCGACGCACATTCGGCAAAAATCTTGTACTCGTCCGGGGCCGCGTTCAGGTCCTTCTCAATGAGCGTTCCACTGCCGTCCAAGATCTTCGCCCAGGGCTCACGAATGACCGAAAAGCGGCCGCCTTCGGGAACTCGCAGCGTCAACGTTCCGTGATGCGAGCGCAGCACCAAGTCTCCTTCTTCGCGCAGAAGCAACGAAGCGTGGGGGACCTGGAATGCTTCCTGAATGAGCCGGCAGGCACGTGAAAGCAGCTCTTCGAGATCCAGGACGGCAGTGCTCTGTTGCGCGATGGCGTTGATGGCTTCCAATTGCCGGGCCCGCGCCCGCTCCAGCGAATACAGCCGCGCATTCTGCAATGCCATCGATGCTTGCGTAGAGAAAAGCGTCAGCAGGTCGATGGTCTCGTGGTCGAAATGATCGGGGCGTTCGCTCTGGCAGTCCAACACGCCCACAACTTCCTGCTGCACCATCAGTGGGATGGAAAGTTCCGAGCGCGTCGATTGCGCCGAGCAGCGATAACGCGAGTCCTTGGTGACGTCGGGCGCGTAGACGGGCTGCTTTTTCAGTGCCGACGTGCCGGTAAGCCCTGTACCCAGGGGAATGCGAATCTTATCGAGGCCTGGGTCCCACCCGATCTGCGATCGCACACACAACTCCTGCGTCTCCTTATCCAGGAGCAGGATGGCCACGTTCTGCAGGTGGAAATAGTCCCGTGCGATGCCCAGAATCCTCTGCAACACCTCGTCCAGATCGAAGGTCGAGAGGACGGCCTGGCCCGCGTCGTACAGGACCGCGATCTTTGCCATTTTCGGGATTTTACTCGCCAGTTGGGACGTTACCGAGGTTCCGAAAGTAACGTGGCCTCATCGCCACTTGCGGGCGGTTCGGATGATGCCCAACGCCACCAGGCAGAACCAGAAATCGACAATCATGCCCAAATCGACGTGAGGCGGCTGATGCCGCGCGACCGGCGGCAGGGCAGGCTCCAGCAGGAAATAAGCTACATTGCCCAGCACCACGGCTGCCAACGCCTGGATGAGATTGACGATCACCGTAGGTTTAGACACCGAACCGCTGTCCTCCGGTTGTCGCCGAGGCAGCCACGTGGGGACTGCCGTCGTTCTTAAGCCTGCCCTGGGCAAGCAAGGCGCATCGAAGGGGCTGTCCAGCGGAGCGAAGCTTCCGCTCTCCTTCTCGCCCGCAGGTCGGCTCCTGCTACCATTCTGCTGCTAGCAGGATTCGCTCATGCTTGAACTTTCCACGCCGGTTCAATATGTCAAAGGAATTGGCCCGCGGATCAGCGAGATCCTGGCCTCCAAAGGCATGTTCACCGTTGACGACCTGCTGCACTATCTTCCTTTTCGCTATGAAGACCGTCTGAATCCCCGGGGGATCGGGGAATTGCGCGCCGGCGAGATGGCGACGGTGATTGCCGAAGTCCGCAATGCTGGATTCTTCCGCACGCGGCGTATGCCCATTTTTCAGCTTATCGTTGGCCAGGGCCGAGCGAAGTTGACCTGCCTCTGGTTTAACAGCGGCTATCTCCAAGACAAATTCAAGCCGGGGCAGATGATCGCGCTCTACGGCAAGGTCGATCAAGACCGCCATGGCGAGCTACAAATCGTCCAGCCGCAGTACGAAATTCTGGGCGAAGCTGGAGACTCTAGCGCAAGCGATGCCGAAAAAAAAGTGGCTGAGTCGCTGGAAGTTGGCCGGATCGTGCCCATTTACGAATCGGCGGGGCAGGGAAAGCTGACGCCGCGCTGGTTTCGCCGCGCCATCCGCACCGCGCTCGATAATCTGACGCCCGACCTGCCCGAGCCGATCCCTGCTGTGGTTCGATCACATCTGGCGCTGGTTTCACCCCGTGAGGCTCTGTGGAAAGTGCACTGGCCAGAGGCCGGAGAGAGCCTGAACGATCTGCAATCATCGCGCACGCCGGCGCACATCCGGATGATTTTCGAGGAGCTGTTCTTCGTCGAGCTTGGCCTGGAGATGAAGCGTCGCCAGCAGAAGGCGCAAACTGGAATTTCGTTTCGCCTCGACGATCGCGTGCGTACCGCGATCAAGAAGATTCTGCCGTTTCATCCTACGAAAGCGCAGAAACGCGTGCTGAAAGAAATTGCGGACGACATGCAAAAGCCGCATTCCATGCGGCGTCTGCTGCAAGGCGATGTAGGCTCCGGCAAAACCATTGTGGCTTTCGAGGCCGCGATCATCGCCATCGAAAACGGCTGCCAGGTAGCTCTGATGGCGCCAACCGAAATCCTGGCCCAACAGCACTATTTTTCGGCGCGGCGCATCTTGGAGAATGCCGGATACCGCATTGTGCTCCTGACCGGCTCGCTCGAATCCGACCGCAAACGCGAGATTCGCCGCCACGTGTCACAAGGCAACGCCCAGCTGATCATTGGAACGCACGCCTTGCTGCAGGAGAACGTGGAGTTTGCCAATCTTGGGCTGGTCATCGTCGACGAGCAGCATCGCTTCGGCGTGATGCAGCGCCTGAAGCTGATGAGGAAGTCAAGCGACGGAAACCAAGACCCCGCGGTGGGGCCGACTGAGCTGAAGAAGGAGTCAAGCGAAAGCAGTGATGATACCCGTGTGGGGACGGTCGGGCAGATGGCAGAATCGAGCGAAAGTATTGGCAACACACATGTGGGGACGGCCGCCCTCGCCCGTCCGGCCGGCGGAAGCTCGGCTTTGAAGCTTGCCGAACCTGACGTCCTCGTCATGACGGCAACCCCAATCCCCCGGACCCTTGCCCTCACCCTGTATGGCGACCTCGATCTGAGCGTGCTCGACGAGCTGCCTCCCGGCCGCACGCCGATCATCACCCGCCGCGTTTCCGATGAGCGCTCGCCCGAAGTCTGGGACTTCGTCCGCAAGCAGGTAACAGCGGGACATCAGGCCTATGTGGTGTATCCCGTCATTGCAGAAAATGAAGAGAACGAAGTAAAGGCCGCGGTCAAGATGTATCGCGAGCTGAGCGGAAAGATCTTTGCCGATCTCAAGGTCGGGCTGCTGCACGGCCGCCTCGACGCCGATTTGAAAGACCAGGTCATGCGCATGTTCCAGTCAGGCGAGCTGCAGATTCTGGTCGCGACGACCGTGATCGAAGTCGGCGTAGACGTCCCCAACGCCACGGTGATGGTCATTGAGCACGCCGAACGCTTCGGCTTGGCGCAGCTGCATCAGCTTCGCGGACGCATCGGGCGCGGCGCCGCCAAATCGTATTGCGTCCTGATGACGGGAGGCAAAGTGACGGAAGAAGCCGAGCGGCGGCTCGATGCCATGGTCCGCACCAACGACGGTTTTGAGATTGCCGAACTCGACCTCGAACTGCGCGGCCCGGGCGAATTCTTTGGCACGCGCCAGGCGGGAATGCCCAACTTTCGTGTGGCCAATCTGATTCGTGACCGGCAGCTTCTGGAAGCAGCTAAGCGGGAAGCTGCGGCGGTACTTGCCGGCCCCAATTCAGAAGTCTCAGCCGAAGAGATCAGTCGCGCCCTGTTTCACATGCGCAGCCGCTGGCAACATGCCTATGGCCTGGTAGAAGTGGGCTAAGTGACTGGGCTCGCTGGCCCCGTTCCCTCAGATTCTGGCCTCGCAAGAATCACTCCCCAGAACGTTCTTTGAACGATAGCCTGAGGTTTGTCTCCGCTTGCTGGGCGGAAGCCGAAAGCTACACTCTCGGAGGCCATCCATGGTCGCTCGCTTCGTCTGTTTACTTATGCTCTGTGGCTGCCTATCTGCGCAGTCCGGATCGCAACCATCGCTCACCATCTACAACCAGAACTTCGCAGTCGTAAGACAGGAAGTTCCGCTGGATCTAAGAGCCGGTGAAAATCAGATCAACGTGAGTGACATCACGATGCACCTGGAGCCGGACTCGGTCATCCTGCGCGATCCGACCGGCAAGCATCCAGTGCAGGTGCTGGAGCAGAACTATCGCGCCGATCCGGTTTCCGAGGCGTTACTGCTGTCGCTTTATGAAGGCAAGACTATCGATTTTGAAGTTGCAACTTCGCACGGCAAGGAAATCGTTAAGGGCAAAATCATTCGCAGCGGATATGCGCCGCACGACTACTTCGCCATGAATCGCTACGGGCAGCCCTACTTTCAGGCGCAAATGTCGGTCGCGTCGGCCGAGCAGCCCATTATCGAAATCGATGGCCAACTTCGTTTCAGCTTGCCGGGCATGCCGATTTTTCCGAGTCTGTCCGACGACACGATCCTCAAGCCGCGCCTGGAATGGCTCCTCGCGACCGACAAGCCCGGCAGCTTTCCGGCCGAATTTTCTTACGTGAGTGGCGGCATGAGCTGGCAGGCGGACTACAACATTGTTGCTCCGGAAAAAGGCGATCTGGTCGACGTTGTGGGCTGGGTCACGATCGACAATCAAAGCGGGAAGACGTTCGACAATGCCCGAATCAAGCTGATGGCGGGCGATGTGAACAAGGTTCAATCAGCCTCGGGCATCGGCGGGGTCGCGATGAGCCGCGCGATGGCTTACGATGCCGTCATGGCGCCGCCGGTCACGGAGAAAACCTTCGACGAATACCACCTCTACACTCTCGAGCGCGCGACCACGCTGCGCGACCGCGAAACCAAGCAGGTGGAATTCATTCATGCCTCGGGCGTTGCCACCAAGCAAATCTATATCTACGACGGGGTCAAGATTGATGCCAATCGCTACAACGGATGGAACTGGGAGAACATCCGCAACGATCACTCCTATGGCACGGAATCAAATCCGAAAATCTGGGTGATGCGCGAATTCGCCAACTCGCAGGCCAATCATCTGGGAATGCCACTTCCTAAGGGCCGCGTGCGTTTCTATCGCCAGGACAACACGCAGATCGAATTCACCGGAGAAAACGTCATTGACCACACGCCGCGCGACGAAACGGTTCGTATCTACACGGGCAATGCCTTCGATGTCACAGGAGAGCGCCGCCGCACCAATTACACCGTTGACAACAATAAAAACACGGCGACGGAATCATTCGAAATCAAAGTGCGCAATCACAAGAGACAGCCAGTCGAGGTAAGGGTGGTCGAGCACATGTATCGCGGCAAGAATTGGGAGATCATTTCTAAGTCTGACAATTTCTCGAAGGCGGACAGCCAGACCATCGAGTTCCCAGTAACGGTGGCTCCGGACGCCGAGAAAACCATCACGTACACGGCGCACTATACCTGGTAAAGAGTGGCGACGGTCGCTCGATCGAATACAGACAGCGCAAGGTACTCGAGGTCTTTCGGCTCGATGAGTAACCTCGATCCTGTGTGATAAGGCTCACAGTACGAAGGGCCTAGCTTACTTTGGTTACCTCGGTGATCTTCTGTGCAGGTGAGAAAGCTCTTAGACTTTCACCAAATGATGCCTTTAGGTTGGTGGAGGAAAATAGGCTTTTTGCTCGTTATGGGAGCCCTCATGTTGACTCCCCTCCGTTCATCGGCCCAGGATGCCAATGAGCACGCGCGCCGAGTCGTTACCCGGGTCAACCCGCAGTATCCTCCGCTCGCCCGAAATCTGAATATCGTCGGAACCGTGCGGATCGAGGTCACGGTCGGGCCCAACGGTTCGGTCAAGTCTTCGCAAGTCAAAGGCGGACATCCGTTGTTCGCGCAGCCGGCAATCGATGCGGTCAGCCAATGGAAATGGGAACCCGCACCACACGAAACCACACAAGTCATCGAAGTGCGCTTCAACCCTTAGGCCATCTCCTGTGGAGTCAAACGGAGGGCGCGATGACCAGGCTTATCTCTCCATTTTGTGGTAAAACTCTCTGTGATCTTCACGGACACGCCACACATCCTTTCTGAACCCTCGTCCCAAACAGGTCCGCCATGCTGAGGGCGCTCTTCGTTCATCTCTCGGAAAACCGCCCACTGCGCAGCTTTGCGGAACGTTCCTCGCTCGGACGCCGCGTCTCGGGACGCTTCGTGGCTGGAACGGAAATCGCCGATGCGGTCCGTGCAACACAAGTTGTGAATCGATCCGGGATGAGCGTCAGCATCGACAACCTCGGAGAAAACGTCACCAATCCTGACGAAGCTCGCCAAAGCGCGCAGCTCTACCATCAGATTCTTGACGCGATTGCCGCCAGCTCTCTGAATGCCAACATCAGCCTGAAACTTACCCACATGGGGCTCGATGTTGACGAAAAGCTGGCGCGCGACCTGGTCAGCGGATTGGTCGGGAAGGCCGCGAGCATGAATCCGCCCGGATTCGTTCGCGTCGATATGGAAGGCTCGCCTTACACCCAGCGCACCCTCGATTTTGTTCGTGAGTTGCACAGTGCTCCCGGAAATCACAACAGCGTGGGAACGGTGATTCAGTCTTATCTGCGACGCTCCCAGCAGGATGTCGATGATTTACTTACGGCAGGGATTCGTATTCGCCTCTGCAAAGGCGCGTATAAAGAACCCGCCAGCATTGCCTTTGAGAAAAAAAACGAAGTCGACGCCAGCTATATTGAGCTCATGAAGACGCTGCTCAAAAGCGGCATTTATCACGGCCTGGCGACACACGACGAGAACATCATTCGTGAAGCCCATGCCTTTGCCAACCGCGAGAAAATTGCCCGGGACTCTTTCGAATTCCAGATGCTCTACGGAATTCGGCGCGACCTGCAACAAAGTCTGGTTCGAGATGGCTGGCGCATGCGCGTCTACATTCCGTTCGGCACGGAGTGGTATCCGTACTTCATGCGCCGGCTTGGGGAACGTCCGGCCAACGTGTTGTTCATCCTAAGAAATCTGCTGCGGGCGTAGTGCACGTTACCATCACGACCAGAAGTGCCATCCCATAGCACGTCTGGGCCAATTCGCGCGTGCTCTCCGTTTGTTAGCATCCTGTTCGTGAAGTACACGGCCCCTGTCGGACTCCTGGAAACCTTTGCGACGTTTGCCGGCCCTGATGTCGAAGAGGAAGAAATCGATCTGGTCCGCGCCGCCCTCCTGATCGCCCGCACCGCTTATCCCACGCTGGAAATCGAGGTTTATGCCGCGCGCATTGACGAATTGGCCCGGAAGGTGGCGAGCCTCGCGTCCGGCTCGGACACCTGGCGCACCATCGCGGCGCTCAACCATGTGCTGTTCGACGAAGTCGGATTGCGCGGCAATCGCGACGACTACTACGATCCGCGAAATTCTTTTTTGAATGACGTTCTCGATCGCGGACTCGGTCTTCCCATCACGCTGTCGCTCGTCTACATGGAAACCGCGCGGCGCATTGGATTTCGACTCGTGGGCGTGGGCATGCCCGGGCACTTTTTGCTGAAGCACTTCGCAGAAGATGGCAAAGAAGTGGTCATCGACTGCTTTAATCGCGGAGACATTCTCAGCCGCCAGGACTGTCAGCGCCGGCTGGATGAAATCTATTCTGGCGAGATGAAGCTGCGTCCGGAATTTCTGCACCCCATCAGCCGCCGGCAGATTCTGACGCGGATGCTGAACAACCTGAAGATTGTCTATCTCTCGAAACGCGATTTCCGCCGCGCTCTGCCCATCGCCGATCTGATTCTGGTGATCCATCCGCAATCCGCCGAAGACGTAAAACAGCGGGCCTTGCTGCGCTACAGCATGACGCTGAACAGGCTGGCAGCCGAGGATCTCGATGACTATCTCGTTCTCTCGCCCAATGCCTCCGATGCAGAAGAGGTCAAGCAGATGTCCCTCTCCATCAAGCGCATGCTGGCGCTGATGAACTAGCCACGGCATCCGGCGGCATTCATTGAATGATGAACAAAGAAGAACCATGTGGGGACAGCCGCCCTCGGCTGTCCGGTCGAGTGCAACTCGACCTTTCCGTGTAGGTTCAAGCAAGCGTGACGAACTTTGTTTGCGATTGTGGCGGACGTCGGAAGCCAAGCCGCGGCATGCGATTTTAGCCGCGAAGCGGCGTCAGAATGCAGCCCACGTCGCAACAGGCTGCGGAAAAACGAATCAAATGAGCAATAATCGGGAAGGGCATGAGTTTACTCGTGCCGATAAGTCATTGAAAATACGACCGCGCTTTAGCGCCTGAGGGCTGCTTTTCTCGGCAAAGGGGTTTTTCCGCAACCCTGCAAGCCGTGGGTTGAAGTCCCTAGCGAGCCAGCACCGAAGGTGCGAAAGAGTAGTTGTGACGCGTCTCTAACAAGCCCATGCGTTGGCCGAACACTTTTCGCTCTCACCACCACAAGTAACCTCCCTCACTAACGTTCTCGCGTTGTAAACTGGCCCATACCCTTTTTCATGACCCCGACTCCCCCGCGCGCGGACATGCCCGAACTTGCGGCGACGCTGCAGCAGGAAGTGTCGCGTCTGGCGGCATCGCCCGATGTGCGCACGGCGTACAACTGGTTTCGCACACAGGAGCCTCAGCTAACCCATTGGCAGATGGAGATGGCGCGGATCGGCGCGCCTCCTTTTGGGGAATCGGCGCGCAGTGCCTGGCTCGCGGAACGGTTTCGTGAGGTCGGACTCGACGATGTTCGCATCGATGATGTGGGCAATGTGTTCGGTGTGCATCCCGGATTTGGCCAGCGCTACGTGGCCCTGAGTGCGCATATCGACACGGTTTTTCCCGCCAACACGCCGCTGAATATCCGGCAGCAGGGCAGCCGTCTCTATGGTCCCGGCGTTTCCGACAACGGCGCCGGGGTGACCGCGATGCTGGCAATCGCGGCCCTGCTGCGATCGGTGCGCATTCGGCACTCGCGTCCGTTTGTGTTTATCGGAAACGTCGGCGAAGAAGGCGAAGGCGATCTGCGCGGCATGCGCCACATTTTTTCCACGCCGCGGTGGAAAGACTCGATTGCCTACACGCTCGTGCTGGATGGCGCCGGATCGGACACCATCGTCGCCGAGGCCCTGGGCAGCCGTCGCTTTGAAGTGATCGTGCGCGGTCCGGGCGGCCACTCCTGGAGCGATTTTGGGGCGCCCAATCCTATCGTCATTCTGGCCAAAGCGATTGACATGTTCACGGCCACGCCCGTGCCGACTGTGCCGAAAACGACGTTCAACATCGGCGTGATTCGCGGAGGCACGTCGGTGAATTCGATTCCCGAGTCGGCGTCGATGAAAGTCGACATTCGTTCCACTTCCATGGCGGAAATGGAGAGGCTGGAGCAGTCGCTGCGGCTGGCTCTGAATCGCGCCGTGGAAGACGAAACCATGGCGGCCGAGATGAAATCTTCGGCGCAGCGGCGCCCGCCGGGCGTCAACTGCGAAGTTGTGGTGATTGGCAGCCGTCCCGCCGGGGAACTGCCGCCTGCGGCCCGCATTTTGCCCGTAGTGCGTGCCGTGGACGCGCATCTTTCCAATGCCGCCCAGGTGCAACGCGCTTCAACCGACGCGAACATTCCGCTGTCGCTCGGACTGGAGGCGGTGGCCATTGGCGGAGGCGGTTCCGGCGGCGGCGCGCATACGCTGCAGGAGTGGTTTGATTCCAACGGACGCGACCTGGGATTGAAGCGCATTCTGCTGACCATGCTCGCACTCGCCGGGGAGGGGGAATGATAAAAAGCAAGGCGCCGTGTGGGAACTCGGCATCACAGCCAATGGCACAGGGGCTAAAGCCCCATTTTTTTAAGAACTCTGTCGCGGCCCTAAAGGGCCGCTCTTCCACGGCAGCACGCCCTCAATTTTTGGGGAGGTCGAATCATTTTCTGGCCGGGCGCCGTCTTCGGACGGGTTGCGGTCATCTGTGCGCGGAACCAGTTCTTTCCCGTGCCAGCCGCGCGGGTTTCGCAATGGCGTTAGGCATCGTCATGTCATGCTCACCCAGTTGGTCACAAGAACAGGTGAACGCGCCCGGAACCACTTCGAGTCCAAAGGCCGACCTCATCTTTCTGCACGGAAATATCTATACCGGTAATCCGGCGAACACGGCGTTCAGTTCCATCGACCGCGAGCAGGCAATTGCCGTTCGCGGAGACCGCGTCCAGGCGGTCGGCAAGAATGCCGACATCGAGAAGCTGAAAGGGCCGCAAACGCAGGTCATCGATCTCGCCGGCCACTTCGTGATGCCCGGATTCAACGACGCGCATATGCATCTGGCCGACGCCGGACTGCAAAAGATCAGCGTCGATCTGGTTGGCGTCAAGAGTCTGGATGAGTTCCGCAACCGCGTGCTGGCCAAAGTGGAAACCGCCAAGCCCGGCGAATGGATCCTCGGCGGCGGCTGGGACGAAACTCTGTGGCCAGTGAAAACTCTGCCGAGCCGCTGGGATCTCGACGAGGTCTCCGCCGGACATCCTGTGCTACTCGATCGCGTTGATGGACATCTGGCGGTGGCCAACACTCGCGCCCTGCAGTTGGCGAGTATCACGATCGCCAGCCGCGATCCGCAAGGCGGCCAGATTGATCGCAACGAGAATGGCGAGCCTACAGGCATTCTGCGCGATACCGCGCAACAGGCGGTGCGGGCAGTCGTTCCTGCACCCACACATGAGAAGCTGCGCCACGGAATCGAAGTCGCGCTCGCCGATTTGGCCGAGCATGGAGTGACTTCCGCTCAGGACTACTCTCCCGATTGGCAGAATTTTCAGATCTATGAGGAGCTTGAGAAGGAAGGCAAGCTCACCGCGCGAATTTCAGAATGGTTACCCTTCGACGAATCAGTCGAAGAGTTGACCAAGAAGCGCGACTCGCATCCGCAATCAGACCTGATGCTGCACACCGGGATGCTCAAAGGTTTTATGGACGGATCGCTGGGCGGGCACACCGCGGCGCTGATCGAACCATATGCCGATGATCCCAAGACTTCGGGATTGCCGCGCTACGACGCCGACAAGCTCAACCCCATGGCCAAAGAGCGCGCGCTGGCGGGATTTCAACTCGGTTTTCACGCCATCGGAGATAAGGGCGTCCAGATGGCTCTGGACGCCTTTGCCGAGGCCGAGAAAGCGGCAAAAGATGCCGGCGTGAAAGCGGCGAATGGCGGTCAAGACTATCGCCTGCGCGTGGAGCACGCGCAAGTCACCACTCCGGAACAGATCGCAAAATTCAAAGAACTGAAAGTGATCGCCTCTATGCAGCCGAGTCATGTGCTCACCGACATGCGCTGGGCCCAGGACCGCATCGGCCCTAAGCGCGCCGCGACTTCCTACGCGTGGGCGACATTTCTGAATAAAGGCGTACTCCTTGCCTTTGGCACGGACTACCCGGTTGAGCCGGTGACGCCATTTCGCGGACTATATGCGGCAATTACTCGCAAGTCTGAGGACGGCAAGCAAGAGTATTTCCCCGAGCAGAAGCTGACGATCGACCAGGCGATTGCGGCCTATACCTCCGGTGCGGCCTTTGCCGAATTCGAAGAGAAGGAAAAGGGCAAGCTGACGCCAGGAATGCTGGCCGATTTCATCGTGCTGGACCGCGATATCACTTCGGCGGCTCCAGATAAGGTTCTTTCTAGCAAGGTCTTACGGACGGTCGTAGGCGGAAAGACGGTCTTCGAGGCGAAATAGTTCCTCTGCCTGTCTGACGTATAACGCTTCTGCTCCAATCTGCGTCTAAGTATTTGAGTCTGTAAATTCCTTATCGCTCCTCGCGTTTTCGATTCTGCTGCGGCATCCTAGGAGATGGGTATAATTGAGAAGTTTCAGGGAACCGGAGGAAGTGCATCTATGGATTCGCGCGCATTTTGGCTGCGCATCAGGGCTCATCGCTGGCTCTATCTTTTCAACATTCTGGCAACGCTGACGCTCGGCATTCTGATCGGAACGGTCATTTCCTTCGGCGTGAAGGGTAAGGAGCAGAAGGGCGGCGATGCAACGCCGCTCGCGATGCCCTCACCCAGCCAGCTTTCCAACGCTTTTTCGCAGATTGCCAAGCAGTTGGAGCCTAGCGTCGTCAATATCAACACCGAATCGACGATCAAGAATCCGCGCCGCCGTCGCGGGCAGAATCCGGACGAAGATGACAACGGCGGGGACAATGGCGGGCTGGACGATTTCTTCAATCACTTCTTTGGTGGACCAGGCGGACCGGGTGGACCTGGTGGACAAAATCCGTTTGGCGGTGGCGGCGACGGTTCGATCCGTGAGCGATCGCTGGGATCCGGCGTGGTGGTTGATCCCAAGGGCTTCATTGTCACCAACCGGCACGTAGTCGAGAAAGCCGACCGCATCCGCGTGCGCTTTCAGGACGATGCTCCCGGAATTCAACATGACGCCAAAGTCATCGGCACCGATCAGGAAACCGATTTGGCCGTCATCAAGGTTGAAGTGGACCATGCCTTGCCCTCGGCGAAAATGGGCAATTCCGACAGTATGCAGGTCGGAGATTGGGTGCTGGCTGTGGGCAGCCCGTTCGGACTTTCTGAAACTGTGACCGCCGGCATTGTTTCGGCCAAAGGTCGCGACATTGTCCCCGGTCGGCAGTTTCAGACTTTCATTCAGACCGACGCAGCGATCAATCCTGGCAACTCGGGCGGTCCGCTAGTCAACATGAATGGCGAAGTCATCGGCATCAATACGGCCATTCTTAGCGAGACCAATGCCTACGCCGGCGTGGGATTTGCGCTTCCTTCCAAGACCGTTGTCGACGTCTACAACCAGCTGACAGGTCCCGAACATCGCGTGGCGCGGGGATCGATCGGCATCATGTTTGACGCTGTCGAGAATCCGGCGATCGCGCGCGTCTATGGTGCCGGTTCCGGCGTAACGGTATCGAGTGTGGTCGCAGGCAGCCCTGCCGACCAGGCTGGCCTGAAAGTCGGCGACACGATCACTACCGTGGATGGCAAAAAGGTGAGCAAGGGCTCGGAGCTGGTTTCTGACATCGCCTCGCGCAAACCGGGATCCAAGGTCAATCTTGGGTTCCTGCGCAATGGCAAGCCACAGGACACTTCGGTCACGATCGCCGATCGCGCGAAGCTGTTTGCGGCGCGACTGGGAGAGGACCAGGAGGGCCAGGACGAAAACGCGCCCAAACCGAGCAAGTTCGGACTGACCGTCCGCAAGCTGACGCCCGAGATCGCCGACCGCCTCGATATTCCGGCGGGCAAGGGTGTGATGGTGCAGGATGTGAAGCCGGGATCGTTTGCGGAAGATGTAAACCTAGGGCGAGGCGATGTGATCCTCGAGATCAACAAACAGCCCGTAAACAGCGAAGAAGATTTTTCGCGGATTGAATCGACCCTGAAGAGCGGTCAGGACGTGGTGTTTCTGGTTCGGCAGCGCGGAACCACCCGGCAGGACGGCACCATCTTTTTGGCCGGTACACTTCCGTAACTTCATACGGCCCAGCAGGAATCTGGTCTTACCAGCAGTTGTACGAGATCATGGCAAGACCGGTTCGGCTGGGCTTTTTGCTTTGGTAACTGAGATTTTCGCCGGTCTGGCAAATGCAAATGCAAGGTGTTAGACAAATTGGCGTCATTCTGAGCGGAGCCGTTTTTCAGGCGGAGCGAAGAATCTCGCGCGGGCTGCGAGCTGACCGATCTGCCGCGTTGGCCTTGGTAGCCTTGACGTTAGCATTCAACGCTGCGACGCTGCCCGGCACCGCGCAGACCGACTCGACGACATCGAGCGCGAAAAAGCATCAGACGGCCAAACACTCGGCCGCCTCAACTTCCTCTCATACAGCAACAGCCAAGAAGCATTCGACCGCCACAGGCACCAAAGCTCACGCAACTTCCGCGAAGGGCAAATCTTCACGAAAGAAATCCGCCCGTGCTCGCGGGCAGCAGAAGATCGATTCCGAACGGGCGCAGCAAATTCAGCAAGCTCTGATTCGCGAGCACTATTTGACTGGAGAAGCCACTGGCACCTGGAACCAGGCGAGCGAAGAGGCCATGCGGCGCTATCAAGCCGACCAGGGATGGCAGTCAAAAACCGTCCCCGACTCGCGCGCTCTGATCAAGCTGGGCCTGGGGCCAAGCAAAGACCATCTGCTCAATCCTGAGAGTGCTATGAGCAGTACGGTCGAGGCTCCGAAAGCGGCTTCGCTAACTCCGGCGTCGCAGAGCCCAAGACCCGCGTCCACTATAAGAACACCGGTCAGCAATCCAGCTTCCGTGCCGAGCTCGAATCAGGACCCTTCCGGGCCGCAGTAGTCCGAACCGTCTGATAATCATCCGCATTACGCATTCCCATGGAAGGATGTTGTACAACGGTAACTCCGTTTTCCTTGGAATCCGCATCAAAATAGATCGATGCGGAATGGGCTCACAATCCGGTCTACGAGCCTCATTTGTGCCCTTGTCATGCTCCTCTCTTGGGCGCATGCGGCAGAGCCCCCCCATTCGAAGGCGATGCAGACGCTGACAGCAGACGATCGATTGTCGGTGCTCGCGGCTGCACTCGATTCCAAAATGCAGCGCCGTTCCGAGCGCGACTGTTCCCATCTGGTCCATGCTATTTACGAACGTGCCGGCTTTCCCTACACCTATGCCAGTTCCGATGATCTTTATGCGGGGGTGGAAGGCTTTCAGCGTGTGTCGCGGCCGGAACCCGGCGACCTCATCGTGTGGCGCGGACACGCCGGCATTGTGATTCATCCCGCGCGGCATTCTTTCTTCAGCTTCCTGCACGCCGGGCCGGGAGTCGACAACTACGAATCGTCTTACTGGAAAAACCGCGGCCATCCCCGTTTCTACCGCTACGTCAAAGACGATCCGTGCCCCGGCTGTGTGCTGGTCCATGCCGTAAAGTAACGCTTTTCGGCTGCGTCCCGGATCACAGTCGCGTACTTGCGCCCGAGGATAGAAATAGCAGAATTCTGAGAGGCCGCAATTGGTGAATTGCTGGACTCCTGACTCCTGAGCCCTGACTCCTGACTGCTGAGAACTGAGAAGCTATCTCATAAATGGTTTTGGGAAGGGCACGGCTTCAGCCGTGCCGCCAAGAGTCCAAAGAGTTGCGGGCTTTAGCCCCTGAGGGAAACCGGGTTTACTCTCCGGCTTCATTTGTGAGACAGCTTCTGACTGCTGAATGCTGACCGCTGAATGCTGACCGCTGACTCCTGATTTCTACTTCGTGCTCTTGCGATGGCTTTCTGTCGCCGGTCGCGGATAATAAGGCAGCGGCTGGGACTCCAGAATCGCCCGGGGATTTCCTTCCACCAGCGCCTCGGCAATTTCCTCGCCGCAGATTTCTGCCGCGGCATCGCGCGCGGTCGATAGTACTGGGACCCGCTTCTCGGTCTCGTGCGCGTCGGTGGCCAACACGTGCGCCACCTGGTGCTCGAGCAACCACTGCGCCACGCGCCGTGCGCGCTCGCCCCAGAAGCCCGTCAGCGCCGATCCCGTCACCTGGACCACACAGCCCTGCTCTGCCCATTCCACAATGCGCAGCGGCGTCTCGCGCAGGATGGGATTGCGCTCGGGGTGCGTGATGATCGGCGTGATACCGCAGTCGCCCAGCTTCAAGAAAGAATCCGTGGTGTTCTGCGGGATGCTGTAGTTGCTGAACTCCACCAGCAGGTATCGCGTGCCTTCGATGACGTAACGGTCGGGATGCTCGTAGGCATCCTGCAGGTTGTCATAGGAAAGATGAAAATCGCAGCCGAGCCTAAGCTGCAGGGACGCGCCGATGCGCTTCTGTAATTGCGCCAGCAGATCCTTCAGATATTCGCGATCGTAGTGATAGCGGTCGTTGGCGTGAGGGGCGGCGACTTGATGTGTAATGCCGTCGGCGGCTGCCATGCGGCACATAGCCTCGGCTATCTCCCACGACTTGGGTCCGTCATCGACCTCGGGAAGAATGTGGGAATGGATGTCAACCACAAATGTGAGAACGCCCGCTCTGTTGGTCCATTTACATTTGATTCTAAGCAGATTGGCTGGTAAACACCAATCAGAGCCGCCCACTGGAAGCTGATAGATTGGTATGCTCTCCGGAGAAGAACAGCGATGCTTCACGCAACCTCGTTTGCCGGAATCACGGTTCGCGCAGTCATCGTCTGCTGGTTCGTTTTCGCAGCCGTCTTTTTGTTTCGCAAGCGGCCACCGAAAGTAGCCGAGGCCAAGCGCGAGCCTGCCGCAGGAGTCGGAATCGCCTTGCAGATGGTTGCGTATTTTCTGGTGTGGTTTCATCCTCCGCACTACCCATTCCTGCCCTCGCGCAGCGCTCTCGTCGGCGGACTCGGCTTGCTGTTTTTCGTCTTTACGACTGCCCTCGCACTTGGGTCGGCGTGGCTGATTGCAGCCGCCGTGCGAACTTTGGGAAAGCAGTGGGCAGTGTCGGCGCGCTTGGTGGAAGATCACAAACTAGTTACGGCGGGACCATATCGCTTCGTGCGAAACCCGATTTACACGGGAATGCTGGGCATGCTCATCGCCACCGGCCTCGCGATGGAACATTGGCTCGCAACGATCCCGGCAATCATTTTCTTTGTAGTTGGGATGGTGTTGCGCGTTCGCAGCGAAGAAAGCTTCTACGCGAAGCCTTTGGCACAGAGTTCGACGCCTACGCGCAGCGTGTTCCAGCCGCACTACCCGGCATCTTCTAGGCTGATTTGATGTGAACCAACTCACTACTTCTACCGAAAGTCCATGTACCAGCAATCACCTGGAATAGTGATGCAGATCACGCAGCTACGTGTGTGAAATAACCCGAATGCTGGTTTCGTTCCCAGGCTCAGACCAGATCTTTCGCAACCCTTCCCCAATAAGTCTATTAGTTTCTTGCAATTGCAGGCATGCGTTGGACGGCAGGGAAGGGTTCCAATTTGGTCTGCCGCGTGCCCTTACCTTCTGCGTGGGGTAACAGCAACGGGCAGTTCGACAGCTACCCCCCTGAACGGAGAATGGCTTATGCGTGCACCGTATGGCTTGAATATTCTCGACAACTGCACAACTTGCCCGATCCGGGGAGAGCATCTGTTCTGCAATCTCTCGCCGCGCGCGGCCCAGCGCCTCAATGAGATCAAGGCGACGGCCATTTATCCCAAAGGGACAATGCTGTTCCTGGAAGGCCAACAGCCGCGAGGCGTCTTCGTGCTGTGCTCAGGGAAGGCCAAGCTGTCGACGTCGTCCCGCGAAGGCAAGACCATCATCACCAAGATCTCCGAGTCTGGCGATATTCTCGGGCTCAACGGCGTCGTTTCGAACCGGCAATATGAAGTCACCGCCGAGATGATGGAGCCGGGTCAGGCCAACTTCATTCCGCGCGACTCGTTTCTGCACTTTCTGCGCGACTTTCCCGAAGTAGCGATGCGCGTGGCCGAACAGCTAAGCCGCAATTACTACACCGCCTATGAGGAAATCCGCACGCTGGGACTGACCAGTTCTCCGTCAGAAAAATTTGCCAAGCTGCTGCTGTCATGGTCAACGAAAAGCGCTCAGCACGACGGCACGGCCAATCTGAAAGTCACGCTTACGCACGAGGAGATCGCCGAGACCATCGGCACGACACGCGAAACCGTGAGCCGTCTATTCTCAGAATTCAAAAAGAAACAGTTGCTGCAACTGAAGGGCGCGACGCTGGTCATCCGCAATCGCTCGACGCTGGAAGAGATGGCACAGATTTAGTCGATGCTGCGGCTACTACCTTCTGTCATTCCGAGCGGCGCGGGCAGAAACCCAGATCCCTCGCTCTGCTCGGGATGACAAGTCCTGCCAATCGAAATAAATTCAGAACGCGCTGCCTCCGCCACCGCCGAAGCCGCCACCAGAAAATCCACCGCCTCCACCGAATCCGCCACCGCCAAAGCCAGATCCAGTCGAACTCGCGCGGGGAGCGGAGACGAAGACCTGATGCATATCGGTCGCCATGCTGTGCATGGAACTTGAGAACAGAATTGGATTGAATCCCATGCCGGGCATGTAACCCGGTCCCACGTACCAGCTCGGCGGATCCTTCACAATGCCCGCGAATGCCTGTGCCCAATGATGCTCCACTCCTAGCGCCATCGCGTAGGGCAGAAATTTCTCAAATGTAGTCGGCGGCATAATTTTCAGCCGCTCGGCATCGACGCGATTCATGAATTCCTGAAATCCTAAGATGGCAACGCGAGTCTTCACGCCTTTGCTCGTCTTCGCCGTCATCTGCCGGGCGAATAGCCACCAGACGATGGCCGCAACGATGGCCGACACAATCAGCAGCGCAACGGAATTGAAAAAGTCGGCCCATCCCAGGTACTGAAAGATGGCGAAGGGAATCAGGATCACGATTCCGGCAACTATGCTGAAGCCATTGGCCGATTCCGGATCAAGCGAGTACATGCCTTTATTCTTCAGCGCCGACATGATGTCCTGGCGAATGATCGGGACTGCCGTGTAAAAGCGGTTTTTCAGGCTGGAAAGCCGCGTGTCCTGCTCGCCGCCAAAGATGTTTTCCATCATCACTTTTTCATGGGAAGCGAGGCCGTCCCACTGATCTTTCGGCTTTTTGAGATGAAATACATAGTCTTTGTGCGTGAAAACCAGCCCTTTCTCCTCGACTGCTTCAATCGTGATGTAGCCGCGCACGGCCATGTCAACCATGGTTGAGGTGATGTCGCGCGGATGAATGCTGTCGTCGAGCATGGTGCCAGCTTCGGCTGGCGAGATGCCCGGAGGCGGGTCATACATCGGAGCGACCGACATGCCTGGATCCGGGTCGCGTCCCTTGTACCACCACAGCGGAAACATTACGGCCAGCGTCACCAAGGGAAGAAACACGACTGGATTCCCGCCCAAAAACCAGAAGAACCGCGCTAGCGCTCCCGGTTCTTTGAGTATGCCTTTCGGAACGTAGACATCAATCGTCATCCCGCTGCGCATCGAGAGCAAGTTGGTGGTCTCAAAGCTCGCATCCGCTCCATCCACCGTCGCCTTGGCGTCGCGCTCGGCCGATCCATAGACGCCGGTAAAGGCTTGCGCGCGGAGACCGGAGGCATTCGTGGGAAAATGCACGACTGCAGTCGCGTGGTCGATCGGCACCAGCCAGTCGTTTCCGGTGACGTTCCAGTAGAACTCGTCATGATCGTCGCCGGGATCGTTGAAAAAGCGGGTTCCGTTGCGGATCTCGTAAATGATCTCGACCGTTCGGCTGGTATTGATTGCGTCCGGAACGTAAATCTTCAGATCGCGATACGCGCCTTTTTTTGACGAATCGTATTTCAGCTTCGTGCCGCTGCCATCGGTGACGCTCACGATCTTGATGTACAGCCGGTAATTGCTGCCGTTCGGGCCGGGGTAATCGATGGGGATGGTGCGATGAATTCCGTGATACTCGCCGACAAATACCAGATCGATGCGTTCGTCCACGGTGGCGCTGCCATCTTCGTGAACGGTGATCGTGTCCTGGAAATCGGAGATGCGCCAGGATTTGGCCGCGGCGGAGATGGGCAGAAGAATCGCGCAGACAATGAGCGCTCGCAAGAACTTCGGCTTGATACGCTCCAGAACCGATGGGCCGGCCGCGGGGGGTAAAGCCCGGATCATTTCAGACACTTTACGCGGCCCTGAAGGGCCGCTCTTCCACGATCGCTCAGCGAGACTCGTCACTGCCGCCTCAAAACTTTACCGCCACTGGTTCGCGGTCCGCGGCGGCGGTCTCGAAGAACTGGCGCTGCGTGAAACCGAACATTCCCGCCAGGATATTCGTCGGGAACGACTGGATCTTCGTGTTCAAATCGCGTACCACGGCGTTGTAGTATCGCCGCGAATTTTGAATCGCGTCCTCGGTTTCGCTCAGCGACCCTTGCAATTGCGTGAATTCTTCCGACGCCTTCAGTTGCGGATAATTTTCCGCCACCGCAAACAAGCTCTTTAGCGCTCCAGTGAGCTGGTTCTCGGCTGCGGCTTTATCCGCGGGAGTAGTGGCTTGCATCGCCTGAGAACGGAATTTGGCGATGTTCTCGAAGGTGCCCTTTTCATGCGCCGCATATCCTTTGACAGTTTCGACCAGGTTGGGAATCAGATCGTGCCGCCGCTTCAGCTGCACGTCGATGTCGGACCACGCCGAATCCGTCCGCACTCGCAACTGCACCAGCGCGTTGTACATACCGACGAGAACGACAACGATTACCGCCAGGATTGCCAGAACAATGAGTCCGGTCATGGGCGTTCCCCCGGAGTGGAAGTGGAATTCAGAGGGACGTTAACACAGGAATCCGGGAAGCACAAACTCGGAATGGTAGGAGATGCCCGAACCCCAGATTCCTCCCCCTTCGCCTTTGCTCGGGGCTTCGCCCTTCGGGCTCAGGCAAGAACGCTCGGAATGACAACTGATGAGGGGCGTTACCGCTGGGGCGCGAAGTAGCCCTTGCGGGCGCGGACTTGAAGGTCCTTCTTCAGCGCGGAGATTTCGATGGAGCGATAGCGTCCGTCGGCATCGAAGTTGGCAGGCTTGTAGGAAACCACATACTGGCTGCGCAACTCGTCTTCGATCGCGCCGAACGAGCGGGTAATATCTTTCATCTTGAAGGGGAAGAACGCGCGGCCGCCGGTGGAGTCGGCAATCTGCTCGAGAACGCGGTCCCCGCGCAGTACCAGGCCACTATCGTCGGTCGAAATCGCATAGACGATCACTTCGGCTCGTTGCGCCATCTCGATGGCCTGCGCGCGCGAGACTTCGCTCTGGTTGTCCTCGCCATCGCTGACTATGATGATGGCCTTGCGCACGGGATGATCCGGACGATCTTTCAGAAATTTCTCTTTGCACGCCCGATAAATCGCGTCATACAAAGCCGTACCGCCGCCGCTGTGCAACTTGTGAACGGCCCAATAGAGCCGTGGATAGTTGTCGGTAAAGTCCTGCACGATCTGGCTATGGCTGTTGAATCCCTCGACAAACGCCTTATCGAAGCCGGCGCGGATGGTGTGCTGCAGAAAGCTCGTGGCGGCGTCCTGCTCGAAAGTGAATCGGCTGTTGACGGAGCCGCTCGAATCGACCAGCAGCCCGAGATCGAGCGGCAGGTCGGTTTCACGGCGGAAATTGACGATCGCCTCGGGAGGCTTGTGATCATCAAGAATCGTAAAGTCGTTCTGGTTCAGGTCGCGAACAAACTTGCCGCGCTTATCGGTCGCTATGAACAGAACGTTTACTTCGTCGACGCGCTTGTGGATTGTGAGGATCGCGCCCTGCGGATCATCGTCGGCGGTCGTCGTTGTCGTGCCGGCGTAGGCGACACTGGGCGCACCGGAAACGTACGCGTTTTGAGCAAAACTTTGGCTGAACAGAAGGCCGGCTGCGATCACCGCCATCGCCATGACATGCAAGACTTTGCTCATGTACTTCATGCCCATTGTGCCCAATTTTTCCCTATCTAACGCGTTTTCCTGGACTTCCAACTACATTAGATGCACGCAAACTTCCGAAGTACCGGCCCAGAGTGCGCGCGTATCTGCCTGACTGTAGGGGCTTTCAGCGACCCTTGCCAAGTTACAAAAGGAGCACGCGGTTGGTCATGGGCAGGAACTACACGATAGCATGCAAACCCGCGTGCCCATCGTGGTTTTCCGGCATGTACTGTCGGGAGTCCTCTAAGGTTTCAAAGGCACGTCTGCCGTCTTAAGATGGTGTCCATTGATTGTTCCAGCCGGGAGGAAATCCATGAGGAAATTCACTGCCTGGGTTATGACGGCGCTATTGGTCTCTGGTTCTGCTTTTGTGTTCGCGGACGAGAAACGCGATGAGAGAGAACAAGAGCGCGTCAAGGATGCTGGCGAGGTGCTGAAGGAAGTCCTGAACATTCCCGATAACATTTCCGCCGATCTGTTGAATAAGGCCGAATGTGTAATCGTGCTGCCCTCGGTGAAAAAGGGAGCGTTTGGCGTGGGCGCCAGCTATGGCCGTGGCGTGATGGTGTGCCGAAGCGGCGAACACTACACCGGCAAATGGGGAGCGCCCGCCTTGTATGCGCTGGAAGGCGTCAGCATCGGATTTCAGCTGGGCGGCGAGGCCACCGATTTTGTGCTGCTGGTCATGAATCCCAAAGGGGCGCGTTCGCTGCTTTATTCCAAGGTGAAGCTGGGGGCCGACGCCTCGGCTGCCGCTGGTCCCAAGGGCCGGACGGCTGAGGGCGCAACCGATGTCGTGATGAACGCCGAGATTCTTTCCTACTCCCGCAACAAAGGACTGTTCGCCGGCGTCTCACTGGAAGGTTCGACTCTGCGCTCCGACGGCAGCGCCAACGAAAAGCTGTACGGGAAAAAGCTGACCGCCAGGCAGATTATTCGTGAGGGCAAAGTCGGCATTCCCGCCTCGGCGCACGAACTGGTTTCGTTGCTCGACACCAAATCGCCCGTGAACAAGTCGGATCCGAAGTCGCTGCGTTAATCCCGGTTTGGCTTCAATGGCGCATGAGAAATGACGCAGAAAGCACGTCCCCGCTGTCCGTGGGCGAACAACGAGCTCGCAATTGCCTATCACGATGAGGAATGGGGCGTGCCCGTCCACGACGAGCGCACGCTCTTTGAATTTTTGATTCTGGAAGGCGCGCAGGCTGGGTTGAGCTGGAACATCATCCTGCAGAAACGCAATCGTTATCGCGACGTCTTCGACCGGTTCGATCCTGTGCTCGTGGCCGCTTATGACAAGCGCAAAGTCCGCGAACTGCTGGGCGATCCTGGTATCGTTCGCAACCGGCTGAAGATCGCAGCGACCATCGAGAACGCGAAGCGCTTTCTTACTGTTCAGCAGGAATTCGGCAGCTTCGATCGCTATATCTGGCAATTTGTCCGCGGCCAGCCGAAGACCAACTCATGGAGATCGTTGCGGCAGGTTCCGGCGCGCACCGAGGAATCCGATGCGATGAGCAAAGATTTGCATAAGCGCGGATTCCGCTTCGTTGGATCGACCATCTGCTACGCCTTCATGCAGGCCGTCGGAATGGTCAACGACCACCTCACCACCTGCTTCCGCTACAAGCTGCTGGTGTCCCAACCCGGCCGTCTCAAGCGTCCTTCATAAGACGCTGCCGGGCCGCATAGGCTGCGACCTTGTGCCGATTTCCGCACAGCTTCATGCTGCACCAGCGCCGCGTCCCCTTCTTGCTGATATCAAGGAAATGCCCCACGCAGTGATCACACTTCCGCACCCGCTTGTGATCTTCCGTCCCGAATAACATCGCCGCACTGTGCGCCAGCGGCGCCCACAGGTCCTCGGGTTCGCGTGCTTCGAAATACCGCTCTATTTCGAGCTGGCGGCCGCCCGTTTTCAAGCGGGTCCGCATGGGGTGCATCGCGAGCAATTCGTTCAATTCACGGATTGCTGGGTGGTGCATTTTTCCGGTCCGTTCCCAACCCAGCACCACTTTCCTGAATCGCTCCCGGAACTCCAATAGGGACCGCAAAATCTTCTGCGCTCTGTCTGATGGTTCCCATTCCCGTTGCAGCCTGGATCGTTCCTGCGGCGTAAGCAGGTTTGCCGCATGAAACCAGCGAACCAGAGCGGCGAAATCCGGCAAGAGCTCGGTCAGTTCGCCCTCCAGAATCGGACGCGTGTTCAGAAAATCGAGGAGCAGATTGTTTCCGAGAAAAAAGAAGCCGTCTCTTGACTCCTGAACCGGCGCGCTGGTTTGTTCTCGTCTACGAGCCATAGCGAGATTATAACACCTTTATTGAATCATTTTATAGGTTAGCACATCTGATACGTTGTGAGCGCTGAAACAACGACGTTTCTTGAGCGCTAAATCTCACGAGGAGTTCCAATGATCAAATATCAGCACGCGGAAGTCGACGGCCACAAGATTTTCTATCGCGAAGCCGGTTCGGCCACTGCTCCCGCAATCCTTCTATTGCACGGATTTCCAACCTCATCCCACATGTTCCGAAATCTGATTCCAGCGCTGGCCGGGCGTTTTCATGTGATCGCGCCAGACCTGCCCGGATTCGGATTTTCCGATGCGCCTGACCGCAAGAAATTCCACTACACCTTTGAGAACCTGGCCAAAGTCATCGGCCGCTTCACTGAAACAATTGGCCTGGCTCGTTTCGCAATTTATGTCTTCGACTACGGAGCGCCGGTGGGGCTGCGCCTGGCGTTGGCGCATCCGGATCGGATCACCGCCATCATCTCGCAGAATGGCAACGCTTACGAAGAGGGACTCAGCCAGGGCTGGAACCCGATACAGAAGTACTGGAAGGAGCCAACGCCAGAAAATCGCTCCGCACTGCGCGAGTTTTTGCAGCCTGCGACGACCCAGTGGCAATACCAGCATGGCGTCAGCGACACAACTTTGATCGCTCCAGAGGCCTACTCGCTCGACTCCGCTTTGCTGGCGCGTCCCGGTAATGACGAAATTCAACTCGACCTGTTCCTCGACTACGCCAGCAACGTCGCTCTCTATCCACAATTTCAGGAGTACTTCCGTACCAGAAAACCTCCTGTGCTCGCAGTCTGGGGTAAGAACGATCCCTTCTTTTTGCCCCCCGGTGCCGAGGCGTTCAAGCGCGACTTGCCGAATGCGGAAGTGCGCTTCTTCGATACGGGCCACTTCGCGCTCGAGACCCATCACGAGCAAATTGCGGCCACGATTCAGGACTTCTTGTCGCGGCAGATCAAGGCCCGCGGCAGGGCAGCTTAAAACGGGTTCGTGCTGAGCCCGTTCAATTCAGCGTCGGGTCGCGATAGCGACCCCAAGTTTCCCAGAAAGCAATCGCCGTCCAGGAGCCAGATGTGAAAGCAATCCAGTTGAATGAATACGGTGGGTTCGAGTCACTTAGAGTAGTTGCAGTCGAAAGGCCGACACCCGCAGCCAATGAGGTCTTGATCGAAGTCAAAGCGGCGGGCATCAACTTTGCAGAGCTCGAACTGACCAAAGGGCGATACAAGATCCCGAAGACGCCGCCCTTCATCATGGGATTTGAAGCCGCCGGTGTAGTGGTCGAAGCAGGCTCGGCAGTGAAGAATCTCCGGCCCGGCGACCGGGTCACGTCGTTGGCTTCCAGCGGCGGCTTTGCGGAGTACGCAACCGCCGATGCAGGCATGGCGATTCCTATTCCCACAGGAGTTTCTTTTGCAGAAGCCACCACGATTCCTATCCAGGGAGTGTCCGCCTATTGCCTGCTCAAACGCGCGACCGCGGGCGGCGTTCCTTCTAGCGTGCTGATCCAGGCCGCAGGCGGCGGCGTTGGACTGTTCCTGGTGCAACTGGCGAAGATCTTCGGAATTTCGCAGGTCATTGCGCTGGCCAGCAGCGACTCGAAGCTTGAGCTGGCGCGCAGCCTTGGAGCTGATGTTGTTTTCAACTATGCCGAGCGAGGCTGGATTGACCAGGTGCGTGAAGCCACGCAAGGCAAGGGAGTCGAACTGGTGCTCGAATCGGCCTCGGGCGAGATCGGGAAAGAAAGTCTGAAACTCACCGCACCATTTGGGAGGATCGTTATGTTCGGGGCAAAGAATGTTCACGACACGTTGACGCCGGAGATCATTCAGCAGCTGATTTATAAAAATCAGACGCTGACAGGATTCAACATTCCCAGTTTGCCTCCACAGGAGATCGGAGAAGCGGTTCCTGCATTGCTCGAATTAATTTCGCAGAAGAGAATCCGACTATTTGCTCAGCAGGCCTTTCCTCTGGACCAGGCTCGTGCGGCCTTCGCAGCCGTTGCGGGGCGCAAGACCATCGGCAAAGTTGTTTTGATTCCTGGCGATCCAAACTGACTTTCGCTATTGACCTCGTGCCAAACACGCACGTGTCCTTAGGATTCGAAGAAATTCAGGCCCACGAAGGGGAACACAACCGTTTGGCGTGTGGCCAAGCGATTGAATCCCGCGACAGTTACTAAATGCGGTACGTAAATAAAAGTGAAAGGAAAGAAACATGACCAACTTAGCTGCACGAGAAGCACAAAAATCACCGCGCACGTTTGATGTCATTCTCTGGGGCGGATTAACCGCGGGCGTCCTCGATGCCACCGATGGGGTAATCGCCCTCGGATTTAAGGGAATGAATCCGATCCAGGTTTTGCAATACATCGCGAGCGGAGCGTTGGGAGCCGACGCTTTTAAAGGCGAACTGTCCACCGCGGCCCTGGGCGCCTTCTTCCATTTCCTCATCGCGTTTGTGGTAGCTGCCGTCTATTACGGGGCAAGCCTAAATTTGACAGCCCTCTATCGAAAGCCAGCTATCTGGGGACCGGCATACGGCGCAGCCGTCTACCTCTTCATGAATTACCTCGTCTTGCCGCTGTCTGCAGTGCCCAAGAGCTCATTTTCTCTGGCTCTGTTTCTGAACGGCATCCTGGGCCACGCTCTTTTCGTCGGTTTGCCGATTGCTTGGTTCGCTCATCGCTCGGTCGGCAAGAATGCAAATGTGGAATCGAACTTGAAAGCCTATTCGGTCGCTTAAAGGAGAACATCGGTGCCATTAATCACAGTCAAGATGTTCGAAGGCGAGCTTACCGAGTCGCAGGCTAAGGAGCTCATTCATCGAGTCACCGAAGCCGTAGTTCCCTTCGTCGGCGAAAAACTCAGGGAAAACACCTGGGTCATGATCGAGGAAATCGCCAGCGGCTCCTGGGGAATTGGCGGGCGAGCCTTCGGTCTGCAGGATGTACGAAGAATTCAAGCCGAGGTGACCAACAATAACAAGGACACCAAACGAGGAGATCACAAGTGAAGAACGGAAAATATAAGAATTTGACCGCCGTACTGGTTCACGCTGCGTGGGCGGACGCGTCCAGTTGGAATAAAGTGACTTCAGCGCTGCAGGTCCAGGGATTCAAAGTGCGATCTGCACAGATCCCGCTGACCAGCTTGAGCGACGATGTCGCGGCTCTGAAAAGGCTCCTCAAGAAAGTTGAGGGACCGGTGCTCTTGGTCGGCCACTCCTATGCGGGCGCCGTCATAACCGCGGCAGCTACGAACGAGCCGAATATCAAAGCGCTGGTCTATATCGCGGCCATCGCGCCAGATGAAAATGAAAGTGTAGGCATGCTGTTTCAGCGCGCGGAACCCAATCCCAATACGCGTCCGCAGATTGCACCCGACGCTGATGGTTTTCTGTGGCTTCCAGTAGGAGCATTTGCGAAAGCCGTCGCGCCCGACGCTTCCTCCGAAGAAACGGCGCTGATGGATATCAACCAGCACCCCATCGCTCTGAAGTGCCTGGCCGAAACGGTCTCAGAGCCGGCGTGGAAACAGAAACCCTCGTGGTTTCTGCTGGCGACCAGGGATCGCATGATCTCGCCCGATACGCAGCGGTTCATGGCCGAACGGATTGGGGCGCGGATTCACGCTTTGGACGTCGACCACACGCCTCTTGCTTCTGCTCCGGAGTCTGTCGCACGCATCGTGGTTGAGGCGGCCGACGCAACTATTTGAAAAAAGCGTGTTCTGGCACAGGTTCCAGCTCGTCGGGAAAACCCAAGATTCATTGGCAATTTGGCGACTTGTTTATCGTGCCTCGGGAATTGGAGGATGCCATGAAGGTCTTGTCGGTCAACGTGGGCATGCCGCGTGAAGTCATCTGGAATGGCACGCCCGTGCTCACAGGTATTTTCAAAGAGCCGGTGCGAGGTCCGGTACGAGTCAATCGTCTTAATCTCGCAGGCGACAGACAGGCCGACCTTACGGTCCATGGCGGGCCCGCCAAAGCCGTTTATGGATACCCCGTCGAGCACTACGAATACTGGCAACGCGAGTTACCCGAAATCAGGTTGTTCTGGGGAATCTTTGGCGAGAACCTAACGACCGAAGGACTGTCAGAAGAAAACCTCTGTATCGGTGATCGTTTGAAGATCGGCTCTGCCGTTCTTGCTGTGACCCAGCCTCGCATGCCCTGCTACAAGCTGGAGCTGAAATTCGGTCGTGGCGACATGATCAAGCGCTTTGCCGAGAGCGGACGCAGTGGATTCTATTTTTCTGTCATCAAGGCTGGTGAGGTAAGCGCCGGATCTGAGGTCGAAATCGTGAGCCGCGATGCCAATCAGGTGACCATCGCTGAACTCAACGATTTACTTCTCGGACGAAAGCACGATCCGGGGCTTATCCAGCGCACTCTCAATGTAGATGTTCTCCCCGACTACTGGAGAGCCAACCTGGTGCAGAGATTGGAAATGAAATTTACGGCGGATGCATGAAATATTCTGTGCACTCTCGCCCTCCGCTTGAGCTTCCATCAACGTACCGCACGAAAGGCGCTCGCGGTCAGATAGACAGCAATCAATCCCAGCACCAAAACCGATCCCTCGACGCGTGTCGACCAGACATGCAGCGCGTCAAATTGCACGCGCGCAGGATCGGTGAGTGGGACTGAGGCAAAATCGCCGACCGAGGCGCGCAGCGCGTCCATGCGCGGGATGATCCAGAACTGCGAGATCAACGTGAGCGCCAGCATGAGCACGATGACAACGTGCCGTATCGCAAAGGCATGCGGAGTTCCTTGCGAAATGCGGCTATAAAGCATCGAACTCACGAGGTAAACGATCGCAGAGACGATGCCGATCCAGTGCAGCTTGCCGAGAGCGCGTCCGACAACGTTGCCCGCAAGATGCGTGCTCGGCAGAACCTGAAACGCGGTCGGAGCCAGCACGAAGGCAAAGAAGATCAGCCCGCCAATCCACAGAACCAGTGACAGCAGCATCAGGAAGCGCAGGAAGGACATGACGGAGGATTATAGACTGAGTGCCTTGAGCTGGACGGATGCCAAAGCAGTACGACTGGTCGATTAGCACTCGACCACAATGGCCAAGCCCGCCTGCAAGCCCTGTCAGTCTCTATACCGGAACAGGTACTGTCTCGATAATCTCATGCAGCACCTGATCGGCCTGTTCAGATTTCTTCAGCGACGACGCATAGAGGCTGTTGACGGCGACGCGGTGCGCGAATACCGGGATGGCCAGCATTTTGAAGTCTTCGGGAGTGCAGAAATTTCGGCTATCGAGAAAGGCCATTGCCTGAGCAGCGCGGTAGAGAGCCTGCGATCCTCGCGGCGACACGCCGAGAGAAAGAAATTCTGATTCGCGCGTCTTGCGGACGATCTCGAGCGCGTATCCTACCAGCGATTCATCGACGCGAACGTGCTTGATCGCCTCTTGCATGTCGAGCACATCGGCGCCGGTGAGCACCGGCCGCAAACCTTCCAGGTGCGCCGCTCCCACTTCCGACCGGAGAATCTCGCGCTCGGCTTGCTGGTCCGGATATCCCATACGCGCCCGCACCAGGAAGCGATCCAGTTGCGACTCGGGCAGAGGATACGTCCCATGATGTTCCACCGGGTTCTGCGTCGCGATCACTAGAAAGGGCTCAGGCAATTGGTACGAATGCGCGTCGACCGTGACTTGTCCTTCATTCATGGCTTCGAGCAGGGCCGACTGTGTTTTGGGGGTGGTGCGGTTGATCTCGTCAGCCAACAAAACGTTGGTAAACACCGGCCCACGCTTAAACTCGAATTGCTGTTCCAGCGCCGAATAAACCGAGATGCCAAGGACGTCGGAGGGCAGCATGTCGCTGGTGAACTGCACGCGCTGAAAAGTGCAATCGATCGTACGGGCAATGGCTTGGCCGAGAGTAGTCTTTCCAACGCCGGGAACGCCTTCGATCAACAGGTGTCCGCGGGCTAGCACCGAGACCAGAGCCAGCCGGACAACGTCGTCCTTGCCGCGAATGACCCGGCGGATGGCCTTTTCCAGTTCAGCAGCTTTATGGGAGACAGCAATGGCAGTTTCTGGCGACATTTGTTGGAAATTCTACTATCCGGCTCGAATGTGGCGGAGTTACCGACGTACTAACCAGCCGTCAGCTGTCAGCCTTCAGCTCTCAGCGAACCCAGATTCCTAACCTCGACTTCGCTCAACGCTTCGCCCCTTGGGCTCAGGCAACTCTGCTCGGAATGACAAAGGGCAATGAGATTAGAACGCATTCGGGCCGCAGACTTGCAATTTCAGTTGGCTGAATGCTGAGAGCTGAAAGCTTTACTGTGTAAATTCCGCCGGCCGGCCGGTCAGGCGCTCGATGCGCTTGGCGATAGGCGGGTGGGTCGAGAACAAACTTCCGAAGTTCATCCCCAGCAGCGGCTGGATGATGAACAAGTGTGCGGTCGAAGGACTGGCCGCCATCGGCAGGCGGCGCGAATACGCATCCAGCTTCTGCAGAGCGCTGGCCAGCGCATAAGGATTCCCGGTGAAATGAGCGCCAGTCGCATCCGCCTGATACTCGCGCGATCGCGAAACCGCCAGTTGGATCAACGTTGCCGCAATCGGCGCGACGATCAGCATGAACAGTGCAGCGAGTCCTCCGCCACGATCTTCGCGGTCGCGGCCGCCGTATCCGCCGAAGATCATGGCCCACTTGCCCATGTTCGCGAGCATCGTAATGGCGCCCGCGATTGTAGCCGCCACCGAACTGATCAGGATGTCGCGGTTGTTGACGTGTCCAAGTTCGTGCGCCAGCACGCCTTCGAGTTCTTCGTCGTTCAAGAGCTGCAAAATTCCTTGCGTCACCGCAACCGAAGCGTGGCTCGGATTGCGCCCGGTGGCGAAAGCGTTCGGCGAATCGTTCGGGATCACATAAATCTTCGGCATCGGCAGCCCGATCTTCTGCGTCAGTCGCTCGACGATCTGGTAAGCGCGCGGCAACTGCTCGCGCGTCACCGGCTGGGCCCGATACATCGCCAGCGCGATCTTGTCGGAGAAGAAATAGGAGACGAAGTTCATCACCACGGCGAGCCCGAGCGCGATCATCATGCCGTTCTGGCCGCCGAAGGCGCGTCCGATGAACATCAGCAGCAGCGTGAGCGCGGTAAGCAGAAACGCGGTCTTGAATGTGTTTCCCATAGAGGTTCGTAACTATTTCGTTAGATGTTGTCTGCAGTGCTGCGATGCACCGGTCCCAGTTTCAGAAAAACTGCCTGGACGGCGGGTCCCCCCCTCCCCCCTCACTCGATCTCTTGGAATCAGAGACTTGCAGCAAATTGCGAAATGATCCTTGGGGCTCAGCAATCTACGGGCAAAATCTTGAGCCACAAGTACTTAAGATTCGATCCCACTAGCTGCCGGGAGCAAGGTAGATGATGGGCAAATCAAGCTGTGGATGTCAAGGGCGGTCGTCACAAGCGATCGCAGCCCCCGCGGGCGAACGCGTCCGCGTCCTGCGCCGATGCAATGGACCGAAACGACGGCACACCTAGATTCCTCGCTTCGCTCGGAAGGACAAACTGAATTTGACATCCGCGGCGTCCCACCCTGTTGCAACGAGCCCGACAAGGGTGGGGGCAACCGCAAGCAACAGCGGGAACGCTGACACGAGCCATTCTTTGGGAGATCCTTCACTCCGGCTGGTAAAAACGCCTTCGTTCAGGATGACTCTGAATCTCAAATTGAGTCGCTACTGAGGATTTCGCCTCTCCGGTGAGAGCGCGGGCCTCGGGATGACCACCTCGAGCCGATACTGGATCTTCGCTTACGTTTGCCTGGCGGCCTCGCGTTTCAGCGCGCGCTGCAGCGTCTGATCCAGAGCAGCCTTTGTTTTTTCATATTCGTGGTCGGAGATATGGCCTTGCTTGTGCTCGACTTCAAGCTGAAACAGTTCTTCTTTTAAGCCTTCGAGCAACATGGAAGAAGAACTCGGCCGCGCAACAGGCTGGCTGCCAGCAGCCGAAGAGCCATCCGATTTCGTGCGGGACAAGGGCGGCACCGCGAATTCGTAATCTGCATCAGCATCTTCGATGACCCGAGCTTTGCCGCCAGCTCCAGCCCGCACTGCGGCCTGCTGCCGCGAGGCAACGTAGACGCCTCCGCCAGCCAGGGCCAGGGCGATGCTGCCGAGAATCCACCAACGATAACGCTGCAGCGGATCCGGGGCGTCGATCGGAGGGCCCAGCCCTCCGCCGGGACGGCTCTCGGCTTGCGCGCCCCCAGTTTGCCCTGCCGCGCTCTCGCCTTGTGAACCGTTTCCTTCCCGGCGCTCTTGCAAGGCTCCCTCGCCCGAGATCTTGAAGGCAAGTGTTTGTCCCTGGGCAGTGCCCGAAGCCACCTGTACGTCGGCGTCGGGTTGGTTAGGATCGTTCATCGATTGATAAGTCGTGCCTGGCGCAGCCGTGAACTGCATCGACTTCGGCATGATGGCGACAAAATGCTGCAGTGGATAAAGAGATTTCGGATCAATATTCGCGCTGCCAGTATAAGGAAGCTGATACGCGACCTGAAATTGCGTCGTCCCGGGCCGCAGCGGAAACACGAATGAATATCTTGTCTTGTCGCCAGTCTCGGGCACCGGCGCGGAGTTGATTGGCTGGCCATTCTCCGTCAGGGCAGACCCTTGGAGGACCTGCGCGCCTTCGGGAACCACGAATTCCAGATTGCGCTCGCTCATCTGCGTGCGCGGCGGTTTGGAATTGTTCTGCACGGCGAACATGCGCAGGACTTCGAGGCGTCCTTGTTCGGCCTGGATGCGCATGATGTCGGCGACCACTCCAATGCCTTCGATCTTTTTGCCTACGTCATAAACCTGAACTTCGACCGAAGTTGTTCCGGGAGGCGCCATGCGGTGATACGTCACTCCCTGATGAATGGCGCGAACGAGGTGCGGCGACTGCGCGTCGTCGAGCTTGAAACTGAAGTTGCCCTTGGCGTCGGTCTTGCTGCGGCCGGCTTCATCCATGCCTTGGCCGAGCTTAAGGAGGACGACATCGTCCCCGGCGGCCGGCTTGCCTGTGGTTGCGTTCTTCACTGTACCGGTGAGTGTTTGGGCGGAGGAGAACGCACTCAGAACGAATACCGCGATTATGAAAAGAGACGCGGCCCTGAGCCCAGAGTTCGAGCGTTCAATGCGTGTTGAAAATCCCTTGCGAAGCCGCCGGATTGTGCCGGCAGACATGGGGTCCTTCGCTTCGCTCAGGATGACAGTTCTTCGGGAGATGGAGTTTTGCATTCTCTTATATCTCTACGATCTTGCTCGCTTGGATTGAGCGGGCACTGCGCTGTTCTCCAATCGATCAATTTCCAGCAGTAATCTCGCCGCTTCCTCTTCCAACGCTGTCTTCAATGAGTCGTAATCTCTATCGGGAACCTTGCCCGCTTTGTAGTCGAAATTGAGGTCGCGCAGGTTTTCGTAGACGGCGTCTTTGCGCTCGCGGAGATATCCGAGGCGCGTCTTCACCGGTCCCGTGTAGAGCTCTCCGGGAAGATGGAAGATGTAGTACACGGCCCCGATCGTCACCAACGCGCAAATGAGGACATCGAGATTCATAATTCGGTTTCCTTGCGGGCCTGATCGCGGAAACGATCAAGATCTGCGCCGCCTGCTGGTGGCAGACCATTGGCCGGTGGAGGACGATTTTTCCAGGTACTAACGACGACTGCAACGGCAACAACTCCCACCAGCAACGCCACGAACGGCACGATCCAAGCCGTGCGGTTGAAGCCGGTCGTCGTGGGAGCTGCGAGAACCGTTGGGCCATATTTTTGTACGAACGCCTGCTGCACCAGGCTGTCGCTGTCGCCGCGAGTGACGGCAGCCATGAGCTCGTTGCGCATGCCATCCGACGCGGGGCAGCCAACGTGATTGCATTCCAGCAAGATCTGATTGCATCCGCAGATGCACATGATCTGGTGGCCGATATCATTGAAACGCGAAGCAGGATCGCCGGCGCCGACGAGTGCGAAGACAGCGAGGCAGAGAACGGCACATTGCAACGAACGCCACACGATTTGGTGAAGTTTCTTCATTGTCGACGGTTTGATCGCAGGACGCCGGAAGTTCCAGAGAATCTTTGTCGCCCCTCCGGGGCTCGTTCTGTATGTTTTCTCTTACCCAGGGCTTTCGCCCTGGGCTAAATTGTTCCGCCCCTGCGGGGCTGGTCTTTCTCAGAACCGGCGCCTCTTGTTCAGCCGACAGACGAGCCGTAAATCGCCTGCCCTACTAAAATCGATGCAGCTTCCTCTAATCTCCCGTGGCCACTGGGGCGGCGTGTTCCACCCATCTGGCTGCGGGCACGCGAACTGTGGCCTGCGCGTTTGGCACCAAGCAGAGCAGCGTGCCGCCGAGCATGATCCACACTCCCATCCAGATCCACATCACCAGCGGGTTCAAATGAAACTTCAGGATCGGCCGCCCCGTGTCCTGATTTTGGCCTTCGTATACGAGATAAAGATCGTCGGCGAGCGTCGAGCGCACGGCCGGCAAGGTCGTCAACTGCTGGCTCGCCTTGTAGAAGCGGCGTTCCGGAGTTAGCGTGTCGATCTGGCGTCCATCTTTGTAGACATCGAGGATCGCCCAGTCGCTGGCGTAGTTCGGGCGATCATCCTCGGTGAATGACCTGCAGACCAGCGTGTAGCCGCCGATCTGGATCTTGTCGCCGTAACCCATCTCCTGCTCTTTGTCCTGGTTGAAGGCCGCGCCCGCGATGCCGATGATGACGACCACCACGCCGAGGTGCACGATGTATCCACCGTAGCGCCGCGTGTTGCGATGCGTGAGTTGCACCATCGAAGCGAACATGCCCTGGCCGGTTTTGCCGGAAATCACTCGACCGCCGCGATAGAACTCACTGGCGACGGTCAGGATGACCAGCACGCACAGCGAAATTGCCATGAGCGAATAGAAGTAAGAAGCGTCGTGCCAGGGGCGCAGTCCGAACGGCGATCCCCAACTCTCGGGCGTGACTATGAGAAGAACGGCAAAGCCTACGGCGCCCACTGTTGGCCACAGAAAATTCCGCTTCAGGCTTTCGGTCGACGTTTTGCGCCAGGCGAGCAGCGGGCCGACGGCGGTTAGCAGCAACAGCAGCAGCGCGACGGGAATGTTGACTTTGTTGTAGAACGGCGGGCCTACCGTAACTTTGTTGCCCTGCACGAGTTCAGAAATCTTCGGGAACCACGTCCCCCACAAAACCGTGAAGCAGGCGAGTAGGAAAAGCAGGTTATTAAACAGAAAGCTCGACTCTCGCGAAATCAGCGATTCCAGCTTGTGTTCGCTGCGCAGGTGATCTTTGTTGCGGAAGAAAAAGAAGGTAAAGACGGCTAAACTGATCGCGAGAAACCACGCAAACCAGTCTCCGATGGAAGATTGCGCGAAGGCGTGGACGGAGTTGATGATGCCGCTGCGCGTGAGGAACGTCCCGAGAATTGCCAGCCAGAAAGTGGCGAAGACCAGCCACATGTTCCAGATTTTCAGCATGCCGCGTTTTTCCTGCATCATCACCGAATGCAAAAACGCGGTGCCGACCAGCCACGGCATGAGCGACGCGTTTTCGACCGGGTCCCATCCCCAGTAGCCGCCCCATCCCAACACCGAATAAGCCCAGTGCGCGCCGAGAAAAATTCCGCAAGTCAGGAGCCCCCAGGTGACCATCGTCCAGCGGCGCGTGATGTGAATCCACTTCTCGCCGGGATACTTCATGATCAGCGCGCCGAGCGCAAAAGCGAAGGGCACGGTGAATCCGACGTAGCCGAGATAAAGCATCGGCGGATGGATCACCATCTCGGGATATTGCAGGAGCGGATTCAGGCCGCTGCCGTCGGCGCGCATCGGGCCTTCCAACAGGCCGAAAGGATTGGCCGCGAAGTTGACCAGCAGAAGAAAGAAGATCTGCACGGCCGCAAGAACCACCGAAGCGTAGGCGAACAGCCGTGGGTCGGTCTTATAACGCAGGCGCAGAACGAACCCGTAGGCCGCAAGCAGCAGAGACCAGAACAGCAGCGATCCTTCCTGGCCAGACCAGAGCACGGCAAATTTGTAGGGAGCCGAGAGGGCGCGGTTGCTGTGATGAAAAATGTAAGCGATAGTGAAATTGTCTTGAAATGCGCTGACCACCAAAACCACGGCGGCCAGCAGTACGGCCACAAAGATCATCACCCCCGCGCGGCGGGCGGTTTCGCCGATGCGCTGCGAGCTTTCTTCGCGACGACTGACGAGGGCAAACAGTCCGGCGAGGAAGGAATACGCACTCAGTCCCAACGCCAGCAGAAGCGCAAAACTACCCACAGATGCCATGAAGGGAAGGTCCTGACCTATTTTTTCAGAAAGTCACTGCCGTGGCAATGAAGCGGCCCCCCAACCATGTATGGACGAAACAAGGCAGCGGTTGGTGGCAGCCAGGTCAGGCTTGCAGATGCAACCACATCGATAGGCCGCTTGAGGCGACCGAGAGGCTCGGCCGCCATGCGGAGTTTTTAGTGCCAACCCCAGGCTACGCGCTCTGCTGGCGATAGCGCTGCAAAACTTCGCGCTCCGCTATTAGCCAGTCCTGAGTTGGATCGCCGCCCTGAAAGCTGCGTTGCTCAGCCAATTCGTAAGCCCGCTGCCGGATCTCATCTTCCAGATTGATCGGAACGACATTGCCGCGGGCATCGGCCTTCCGGGATTCCAATTTGCGCGCTTCAGGACGGATGGCATCGAACTCAGCGCTTTCTGGGGACGGATTCGGCGTGGTGGCTGAAACCGCTTCGCCATTCGTCGGGCTGGCACCTTTGCTCTTACTGGATGGGGACTTGGACCTTGCCATAAATCTGTACTCCTTTTATGTGCTTGCTGGATTTACGAGCCAGTTGTGTTCATTCCTGGAACGACAGAACAGCTCGCGCTGGAGGACGAGCCTGAAGTCGACCAAAATTTAACGGGTTGACATTACTATAACTCTTTACTGTCTGTGGAAAGAACGTTTTTCGGTATAGAAGATTTTTCTCGGAGGGATTCAAAATGGGAATGCGGGAGCGAGGGTTGCATACCCCGTAAGCAGGCGATTGATGGGGGCCGCATTCGCAAGTGCGGCACCAACTAGTACGCCCACTCCACCAGTCCGCAGAATGGCGTGTTGTGGCTCAAACTCCGGGAAGTCTGGCAGTTATCAGTTCTGTGTTGCTCTGGGCAACGACCTGCCGATTCTCGCCTGATACAATGCCCCGCGAGGGGGAACTCAATGGCTAATCTAGCTGGAGTTGTCCAGTTCTTGAAGAAGGAACAGGATCGATTGACAAGAGAGCTTCGAGGGATTAGCGCAGCACTCGCAGCGTTTGGGCAGGCATACGGAAACCACACAGCCCGAAAAGGAAGACTGTCAGCAGCAGCACGGGCAAAGATCGCCGCTGCTCAGAGAGCGCGTTGGGCAAAGGTGCGGGCAAAGAAGGGGCAGAGTGGAAAGGTCGTTGGTATGCGCAAGCAGCGCACGATGTCCGCGGCCGCCCGTAGAAAAATCGCAGCCGCGCAGCGAGCGAGATGGGCGAAGGTCAAAGCTGCGCAGAAGCATGCTTAATGCGAACTTGCCCGCATGCTTTCGTAAAGTAAAGCGTAACGCCCGCTCCTTCTCACCTTGTGTGACAGAGCAAGCGTTTTTTGGCTCTATCGAGTGTTAAGCGCGAAAATGGCGGGATCGGCGTCGTTCATTACAAGCCGCTGATCCCGTTTGTTCTTTGATAAAATCTGGAACAGTGGCGCTATCGTCTAGGGGTTAGGACGGAAGATTCTCAATCTTCAAACCCGGGTTCGATTCCCGGTAGCGCTACCAAACCTCAGTTGTTGAATCTGGCCGGCGTTCCACCCTGCCGCAATGGTTGTCCAATTCTCCCCAAATGTCGGGGACTAGTTCGGAAAAAGAGTACGGCAGGATGAGGCAGCCAAGCTCCGCGAGCGAATCCTGATCTTAAGCTTTGGCTAGTGTTTCTCGTCTGCCGGACCGTTTTTCCACTCCATTGTAGCGAGCTCGATGTTCCAGACCGGGCCTCCCTCGTAGAGCTGACCGGTAAATTTCACGAAGGTCGGGGCTTTTCCCGGGACAATCCAATAATGAATGTCAGCTGGCTGTTTGCCGATGACGGGGGCAACCGCGCCCGCGATACCCCCTATTACTGGGTGGAGCACATAATGAATGGCTTCGACGCGTTCGCCACTGGCAGAAAATAATTGCTTCCCTTCAGCATGAATTTTGAGTTTTACCACCCTGGGCTTGGAGGATTCTGCCACGTACGAGACCGTGGTTTCCGGGTCGGAAGGCGAGATGTTTTTTACGAAGGCCAGCATCAGGCCGTTAGAAACGTCTTCTGGAATTTGCAACTGGTGGTGCTCGGTTTGTCGTTTGCCATTCTTCTCGGAAACCACCTCTATGTCGCCGCTCGCGACGTCGAAACGGCAATCAATCGAATTTGGAAATGATTTTCCTTCTTGCCTGAGATGATCGCTGATGAGCCGAAACTCTTTCTTCTGAGAATAGACAGTGACCTCGTCGTAGAGGGAGCCGTCCTTGAAGCGAAGCACTAACTCGCTGATCAAGTTCTCGCCTTCGACGGTCTGAATCATGTCGCCGGTTGCAAGAATCTGTCCTGCTTGGGAACGCAAGACGAGGAACCCGTGGAAGGTTCCCTCCTTGTGCCTTACGGGAATGAGGGTCGCAGCGAGCTGCGGCGGGGCGAGCGCGATTCCCAGGACAACCAAGAGGCATAGGCGAAGCAGAATCAAATTCTGCTGTTCGCTCTTTTCGAGGTAAGCAAGTCCGTCCCGAGCACTTGCACACCATGGTCCACGCAAGTTCATCAAGGTGGATATGATGCCAACCGATCCGATTCTGGCTACCTTTCGAGTTGATTAAGTCTGCGAAGCAAAACGAGCGAGCGGAGGCAGGGGAAGAAATTGCTCGCGACGCCGTTGTAGGAGCCGACCTGCATGGGGGGCCTTCGCTACGCGCGGTTACAGGACGAGAGGGGAACTTAATCAGAACTTCCCTAAGCTTGTTTTCGCGCTATACTCGCTGACCGCTCCTCCGAGCGGAGCAGCTTGGCTTTGTCTTCCATCCATGCCGTCGTCGACGCTCACGAAGCCCACACCCGGCGTCTCGTCGGTGTTCGCCTTCTGCCTTTTCTCTTCGTACTGTATGTAGTCAACTACATCGATCGCACGAACCTCGCGTATGCCGCCGTTGGCATGAGTCGCACGCTGGGCTTCAGCGACCGCGTCTTCGGGCTGGGGGCCGGCATCTTCTTTATCAGCTATCTTGCGCTGCAGATCCCTGGTGCCCGTATGGTGGAGCGTTTCGGCGCACGCCGGGTCATTTCGTCCACCATGATCGCCTGGGGATTACTGACCGTCCTCACGGGCCTCGTCCAGACACCTCTCGAACTGTATGTCGCGCGCTTCGTGCTGGGCGCTGCCGAGGCCGGTTTCTTTCCGGGCGTGATCGTTTATCTCAGCTACTGGTTTCTTCGCGAAGACCGCGCCAAGGCCACCAGCAACTTCATGAGCGCGATTCCGCTTTCTTCGATGCTGGGATCTCCGCTGGCGGGATGGATTCTCGGCCGCATGTGGCTGGATATCGACGGCTGGCGTTGGCTCTTTCTGGTCGAGGGACTGCCGGCGATCGTTTTCGGCAGCGTAGCCTATTTCTTTCTCACCGACCGGCCGGCCAACGCCACCTGGTTGCATCCGGAGCAGCGCACCTGGCTGCTGCAGAAACTTGACGAAGAGACTCCGCCTCGCTCGTCGCAGGCCAGTTTCGGCGATGCGTTGCGATCACCTCTCATTCTCTACCTGGCGGCCCTGACTTTTCTCGCCTACATCGGCCAGTACACCTTTGTTTTCTGGTTTCCACTTATGTTCAAGCGGCTCTCGGGCATGACCGACCTTCATGTCGGGCTTTGGGGCGCGCTTCCGTTTCTGTGGTCGTTTCTGGCAATGCAGGTGAACGGCTGGCATTCGGATCGGATGGCGGAACGACGCTGGCACGCCGCAGTGCCGCTTTTGGTCGCTGCCGCCGGGTTCCTGCTGCTGATGACGCAACGTCCTACCGTGCCGGTGCTGCTCGCCTTCTCGATCATGGCGGGGACGGCTACGGTCTATCTGCCGACTTTCTGGGCCATTCCGTCGGAAATTCTTAGCCCGACGATAGTTGCGACCGCTGTCGGTTTCATTAATGCGGTTGGCAGCATGGCCGGCTTCGCCGGCCCGTACGCCTTCGGTCGTCTGCTGAGCGCCACCGGATCGTATACTACCGGCCTCATCGTCACGGCATTTGGCTGTCTTGCCTCCGGCCTGCTCATCCTGCGTATTCCAAAGCGTCCGGAGTGCTGAAACCAATGAATCGCACGAATTCAGGCCAGAGACGGGATGCCGCGCCAAGCAGTGTCTGCCATTGAGGCATTTCGGCAAAGAGAAACGGCTTAGATATCCTCAATTTCCACAGGGTGCTACTGGACACATATCGTTGTATGCTGCTGCGACGCATTGAGTAGCCGCAGTGAAAAACCCATATATTGTGTTGAGCGAGAAGGAGCAGGAGATCGCTCGCGTTCGTAAAGAGATTCAAGCGCTGCTCATCGCCATTCCGCTGCTCTCGGAAACCGCGCTCTCCTGGGATGAACTCCAATCGCAGTTGTTGAATTCCTGTCCCGACAGTCAGCATTCAATCCGCGAAGGCATGGCAGCGCTCGAAGTGTACTATCCATTTGTCAGGAATCTGCAGGACACTTCCGCAGTCGGTTCGCCAACTTCCGTACGGAACCTCTGATTAAGTTCCCCTCTTTTGTTCTGTCATCCTAAGCGAAGCGAAGGACCCCGTACCAGTCGGCGCCAGCAGCGGCTTCGCGAGGAATTTCTTCCACTGCTTCCGTTCGCCCCATTTTGCTTCGCAGACCTAGTCCGAGTTTCCTTAGCGTTTGTTCCAGCGAATTGGTAAGCCTCGGTACTTCCCTTTTCTCACATCCTCTCGCGTGAAGCCCACAGCCCTAATCCGGGATTGCCGATGAAAAAAACTTCTTCGCCACGAACGCGGTTGTATCCCTCGCGAAGCGTTCGCGGATCGTAGCCGGCGAGCATCGTTTTCAAATCGCCGTACTCGAAGCCGACGCCTTCTACTTCCTGCCGGCTGAGATGTTCCGGACACAATCGGATCGTGAAGCGTCCTTCTGACGAGCTGTGAATCAGGTGTGCCGCCGCGCCCAGTTCATCCGCGAGATCTTGATTCGCTTTCACCGCTTCAAGCGTCGCCGGAGTGCCGCGATAGCCATATTTGCGGATCAATGCGTCGATCCGCCGATCTTCGCCGAAACACTGCACACCGGGGGCGAGGACGATCAGCTCTGCGCCATCGGCCAAGGCCATCCGTGTTCGGTAAATCGCTTTGTTGCCGAGCCAGGTGCTGTGAAATTCATTGGGATCGAGATATACGACAGCTTTGCGGATGGGAGCGTCAACCACGTCGAAGTTGACCCGCACGCTCAGCGCCGCCGCGCGCTGGAAGCATTCGATATCGTCTCCGACAAATAGCCCTTGCATGTGCGACTGCCCGTCTGCTCCGCGCGCGATGACCGTGAGTACGTAGACAATCGGCAGATGTGGTAAGAAACGCTCGGCGGCATAGTTCAGGACGTTGCGTACCGGATTGATAGCGCGTCCCATGATGCGCTCCATGCCGTAAACCGCGCCGAGATAGTGGCTGCGATTGATGCTCTCGCGGCCGCCCGTGCCCACAAGGATGTTCTTGTTGTAGTTGGCCATGCCGATCACTTCGTGTGGCACGACCTGGCCGATCGAAAGAATGAGATCAAAGTTGCCGTCGACAATGAGTCGATTCACCTGCGCTGGCCAGGAATAATTCAGCTTGCCTTCCGACTGCTGATGGATAAACTCCGCCGGCACTTCGCCGAGCGTCGTTACATCGGTACGCCAGTGGTGAATTTGAAATAAATTCTGGGGAACGTTGCCGAACATGCGCTCGATCTGCTCTGGCGTCATGGCGGCGTGCGTGCCCACGGCGGGAAGAATCGCCTTGAGGCGATCGCCGTAATATTCGCGGGCATAGCGCGTCAGATCGCCAGCGCGGGAATGCACCCGGCTGAAATCGGGCGGGACGATCAGCACACGGTCCCGTTTCCCGAGCTTTGCGAGACTTTCGGCGAACGCATGCCGCACTGGCTGCGCGGAAAGCGCGGTGTCACGGTCGCCGATTGCGCAGTAAAGACTCATATGGCAGCGTCAGAAATCAAGTGGCTGGTTTTCGCTTTGCCAACTTGTCGGAATTCCCACTTCTCGCAAAACAGCGAGAAGTGGGGCACCCCATTTCATGTTGCTTACGGGGTAAATCAAACTGCTACTCCCATCGGGCCATGAAATAATATTCCCCGTATTCAAACGTTTCTGCAAAATCCTGTACTCTAAAGATCGATTCCAGCTCTGGAGAACGATATGCGCACAGCTTACAAGATGGCCATGGCGGCAGTCTTCTCTGTTCAGTTGTCTTTTGCGGCTTTCGGCGTGGACCCGAATTTTCACAACGCTCCCGATTCAGCCAAGACGATGAAAAACCCATACGAGGGACAGGCCGCCGCCGTCGAGGAGGGCAAGCGTCTGTACGGACGCAACTGCCTGTCTTGCCACGGGAAGACGGGGAAAGGCACCGGCAATGTTCCTTCGCTGCTCGAGGCCAAAGTTCAGTCGGCGCCCGAGGGGGAAGTTTTCTGGTTTGTAACCGAAGGAGACAAGAACAACGGAATGCCGGCTTGGGCATTTCTTCCCGAGGCGCAGCGCTGGCAAATTGTGAGTTACGTTCGCGCGCTGAAGAACCCCCCGGCGGCGACGGAATCCGCGCCGCCGGCCGCTGAAGAAAGTGGGTCGTCGAAGATCAATGCCCCAGCTCCGCCCGCCCCATTCACCGATTTCCGCTACGAGAAGCCGGGGACCATGCGCAAAATCACCGTCGCCGATTTGCCGCAGCCCTATGCCACGAAATCCGCCGATAAAGGGCCCGATGTGGTGGCGCGGCCGGCGAGTGCTTGGCCCATCGCTCCCAAAGGATTCAAGGTCGAGCTGTTCGCCACGGGTTTCGATGAACCGCGCTGGCTGCGCACGGCTCCTAACGGCGATATTTTTTTAGCGGAGACCGAGGCTGGGCGGATACGCGTCTTTCGCGGCATGACTGCCGACGGTAAGCCGGAGCAGATGGCCATCTTTGCCAGCGGCCTGACGCACCCCTACGGAATTACTTTCTATCCGCCGGGGCCGAATCCGCAGTGGATGTACGTGGGCAACACGAACGCCATCGTCCGCTTCCCCTATCACAACGGGGACCTTAAGGCGACCGGCTCGGCGCAACATCTGGTGAACATGCCCACCGGCGGGCATGAGACGCGGACGATTGAATTTTCGCCCGACGGCCAGCGCATGTTCGTGGCGGTGGGTTCGGAGTCCAACGTCGACGACCCGGAGGAAAATGCAGGCGAAAAGAATCGTGCGGACATCCTCGAATTCAAGCCCGATGGCACCGATATGCGGGTATACGCCTCCGGCATTCGCAATGCTGGTGGCGGCATCGCGATCAGTCCACAGACGGGCGAGTTGTGGTGCTCGGTCAACGAGCGCGACGGCCTCGGCGACAACCTGGTTCCCGACTACATCACCCACGTGCAGGAAGGCGGCTTTTATGGATGGCCGTGGTGGTACATGGGGGCGCATCAGGACCCACGGCACAAAGGGAAGCGTCCGGACTTGAAAGACAAAGCCATTGTTCCCGACGTTTTATTGCAGCCGCACAATGCGTCCTTGGAGCTAACGTTTTACGAAGCCAGCCAGTTCCCGGGGGAATATAAGGGCGACATTTTTGCCTCTGAGCACGGCTCCTGGAACAAGGCTGTCCGCGCTGGATACGAGGTGATTCGTGTCCCACTGCACGGTACCGGACACGCCACGGGCGAGTACGAGGACTTTCTCACCGGATTCGTTCTGCCCGATGGGCAGGTCTGGGGGCGTCCGGTCGGCGTGACTGTCGCCCCGGACGGTTCACTGCTGGTCAGCGACGACGGTTCGAACTCGGTCTGGCGAATCAGCTTCGCGGGCAAGTGATCGGCGCGATCGCGGCTTAGGTCCAGGAACCTATCAAAACCGTTAAACGACGGTTGCTACGCAGAACTGCAACAACCACGGGGCAGCAGGTCACATCCAAGGTTCCATGCCTAAAGCGCCCCGGAAACCCAGTGCGGAAGAAGTTCCCGCAACCTCGTCTATACCCGTAGAGGTTCCCGAAGAACAGGCCAGCTTGTTCAGCGAAGTGCTGCTCGCGCTCGAGGAACAGCGCTTCCCGTTTGCAGTTTCCGGTGCATTCGCCTTGCGCCAGCATACCGGTATCTGCCGCTTCACCAAGGATCTCGATCTTTTCCTGACGGCCCGGACCGCCGCCTGCGTCCTTCCCCATTTGCGGGAACGCGGTTTCGAATGCAGCATATGCGATCCCGCCTGGCTGGCGAAGACCCACAGAGGCGAATATTTCGTGGATTTGATCACCGGGATGAGCAATGGCGTGATCGTGGTACAGGATTCATGGATTGAGCGCGCGCGGCCCGCGGTCATTCATGGCGTGACGACGCGTGTGCTCGCTCCGGAAGAGTTGGTGGCATCAAAAATCTTCGTCAACAAGCGGGAGCGCTTCGATGGCGCCGATATCGCCCACATTATTTACGGCACGTGCGGCACTTTTGATTGGGGACGCGAACTGGAACTGGTGGGTGAGCACTGGGAGCTGCTGTTGTGGTCGGTAATTTTCTTTCACTATGTGTACCCGGCGCACTCCCACTACGTGCCGGCTGAAATCTGGCAGGAGCTGATCGGCCGACTTCAGCAGGCGATCCGACGTCCCGATCCGCAGGGGAGGTTCCGTGGCAGCCTGGTCGATGAAAGAATGTTCGCCATCGATTTCAAAGAGTGGGGGCTGCCCAATGTGCTGGAAGAAACGCGGGCGAGACGGCTGGCCGAAGTTGAGTCCGTTCAAAAGTGTTCACAAGCAAAAGCCTACCGCCGCGCCGGTTAGAAGTCGAAAGCCAAGATGAGAATCGCAGCGACTGCCGATTTGCACTTCACGCCGCAGAGCTACGCCAAACTGAAAGATCAGTTTGAGCGCGTGCGCGACGACGCCGACGTGCTGGTGCTGGCGGGCGATCTGACCAATTTTGGGCAGCCTAGCGAAATGGAGCCGCTGCTCAACGTGCTCGTGCGTCTACGCTTGCCGGTAGTAGTTGTGCTGGGAAATCACGATTTCGAAAGCGACAAGCAGGAGGAACTTTGCCGCATGATCACTACCTCGGGCGTCAAACTGCTCGATGGCAGCGCCTACGAGAGGGACGGAGTCGGCTTTGCGGGGACGAAGGGCTTCGTCGGAGGTTTTGGCCGCGGAGTCTTAACTGCCTTCGGCGAGCGCGAGATCAAAGACTTTGTGCGCGCCTCGGTGGACGAGGCTTTGAAGCTGGAGCGTGGCATGTCACAGCTGCGAGCCAATAAGCGAATGGTCGTGCTGCATTACTCCCCCGTGGCGGAGACGGTGCAAGGCGAAGCGCCGGAGATTTTTCCGTTTATGGGGACATCGCGTTTGGCTGAGGTCGTCGATCGGCATGGGGCTGATCTTGTGGTCCACGGGCACGCGCATCACGGGCGCATCGATGGCAAGACTCCCGCAGGAATTCCCGTGCACAATGTCGCGATCTCGTTGCTGCAGGCGCAGCAGCCGTCGAGGGTGTACCGGGTATTCGATCTGTGAGGCCGCTTTTCGCAGTATAATATCTTTAAGTTATTGAATCCTGGTGTAAATTATTGATTTATCGTAGAAGGCCTCTGGAAGGCTCTAGGGGGCCGGGATTTTGCCCGAGACGATGATTCCCTCGTCGAAGGGTGCGATCGTCGAAAATAGGGCCATTGGCGGCTCAGGAAATGGCATTCTAAGGAAGTTTGCTTGCCGCGTTTCGGGGTGCCAGCTACTTTGGGCTTGAGCTTCATTAATTAGCCTGTAGTTATTATAGGTGATCGCGATCACGACTGACTGTCCGGTCACGCGAATGTGCCTGCCGGTTTTGAGCGCCATCGCCGGTTCTCGAGTCGCTTCCTCTTCACTCTTAGCACCTGCGGGGTTAAGCTAGTCTCCATTCCAATGGAAAAGAACGCACAAGTCTCTTTCGAGGTTCAGCCTTTCGAGGGAACGATCTCCGTCACGCCCGTCGTGGATGGAACACCCCTGCCAGAGATTGTTGCGGCATTCGAACGTGAACAACACTTCGAGCCAACAGGTGGTTACGGCGGATTAATCCCGGCCTGGTTCGAGTATGGCCCTCTGGATAAGTATTTTGTGGGCGACGTTGAGAATGACAGCTATTTTGTCCGTATGAACCGTGTTTACCTGTTAGGCTGCCAGTGCGGCGAAGTTGGATGCTGGCCATTGATGGCACGCATTAGAGCCGAGGATGAATTTATAGTCTGGGACTCCTTCGAACAGCCACACCGCAAAGACCGCGACTACTCAGGATTTGGTCCGTTCGTCTTCGATGCAGAACAATACCGAGAGGCCGTTGCTAGCCTTTCTTCGACGAAACGCTAACGGTTGAAACATCGTGACTACACTCAAAACCCAACGGGTTCTTTAGGCTCGACTTTGGATGCGGCCGGTGTTGGCGATCCAATCCGCTGACGAGCTGACGAGTCACTTTCGCGGGAGATCCTTCGCTGCGGCTGAAGAACGCCTTCGCTCAGGATGACACCAGTCAGAGATGACCAAAGCTTACATTGAGCCACGACGAGAAGAGGAGAAGTTGTCTCTTAGTGGAAATCGTGTGAGCTGGTTTCGGCTTTCGTGACGAATAGTGGCTGGACGCGCTCGGCTTTCACGGAAATCACGTTGTCCTGGTTCTGCAGAATTCCTTCGATTGCCAGAAATTTTTCTGAGGCCAGCAGCAGGCGGTTCTGATGAAAGAGATCGGGCGTGATGATCGCGTTGGCCACTCCCGTTTCGTCTTCGATGCTGAGAAAGACAAAACCTTTCGCAGTGCCGGGTCGCTGACGGACGATCACGCAGCCTCCGATGCGGATGCGCTTGCCGCTGGGCAGATCGCGCAGGTCGCAGGCGCGGCGAATGCCTTGCGCTTGCAGCCAGGCGCGACGGTAGGCCACCGGATGCGGTCCGACGGTCATGCCAGTGCCGCGGAAGTCGGCGACGAGGCGTTCTTCGTGGTCCATGGGCTGGAGCGGCGAAGGCGCATCGGGATCAGGATGTTGATCGAGCAGCGGTCCGGAAGCGCGCACCGCCCGTTCAACTTGCCACAGCGCGTCGCGGCGGTGGAGTTTGTTTTCACCACAGAGGCACAGAGGCACAGAGAAATCCCTTATTTCATTATTTGAGTACGTTGGAATCAACGGCGATCCGTGACCATTGTCTTTCTCTGTGTCTCTGTGTCTCTGTGGTGAATTCCCGATTGAATTTAGCGCGCCAATCTCCGCAAGTGTTGTGAGTTCGTCTTTGCGCAGTTCCGGGACGCGACGGGCGAGATCGTGGATCGAAATAAAAGGAGCACGCGTGCGTTCCTGCAGCAACGCTTTTGCAGCGTCTTCGCGAAGGCCTTTGACGTAACGCAAGCCCATGCGAAGCGCGATCGTGCTGTCCCTACGGGACTCATTCCCATTGCTGGACCCCTTCCCAGGACTGACGTCCTGGGCCAATGAATGCTGTCCCTGATGGGACTGCGCGAGTTGCGAGTACCGGGTACCAAGTTGCGAATCGCAGGGGCTAAAGCCCACCTTTTTAATCGCAACGAGCGGCACGGCTGAAGCCGTGCCCTTCCCAAAACCTCGAGCGATGGGTTCGGTTTTGCCAACGACCAACGACGAAGGACTAACGACTGAACTGGGAACTGAGAACCGAGAACCGGGAACTGTTTCCAACGTGCAATTCCACTCCGACTTTGTTACATCGATGGGCAGTGCTTTCAACCCGTGGCGTTGCGCATCTTTGACGATCGTGGCCGGGGAATAAAATCCCATCGGCTGATTGTTGAGAAGCGCGGCGGTAAATGCCGCCAGATATCGGCACTTCAAATACGCGCTGGCATAAGCAATGAGCGCGAAACTGGCGGCATGCGACTCGGGAAATCCGTAAAGCGCGAAGGAAGTGATCGCCAGAATAATTTCTTCCTGCGCTTTTTGCGAAATTCCATTGCGCGTCATGCCGGCGCGCAGCTTGGTTTCGATTTGCCGCATGCGCGCTTCCGAGCGCTTGAATCCCATGGCCCGGCGCAGTTCTTCGGCTTCGCCTCCGGAGAATCCGGCGACCACCATGGCTATGCGCAATAACTGTTCCTGAAAAAGTGGCACGCCGAGCGTGCGCTTCAGCACCGGTTCGAGCGAAGGATGTGCGTAGGTCACTTCCTGCCGCCCCTGGCGCCGCTCGAGAAACGGATTCACCATCTGTCCGACGATCGGCCCAGGACGAATGATCGCGACCTGCACCACAATGTCATAAAACTTTTTCGGACGCAGGCGCGGCAGGCACGACATCTGCGCCCGGCTCTCCACCTGAAACATGCCGACTGTGTCAGCCTGCTGCAGCGCGGAATAAACTTCGGAATCGTCCTGCGGAAGATGCGCCAGGTCGACTTCTTCGCCGTAGTGGTCGCGAATCAGTTCGATCGAATCTTTCAGCACGGCCATCATGCCGAGCCCGAGCAGATCGACTTTTACGATGCCCATGTCGGCGCAATCTTCTTTGTCCCATTGCACGACGACGCGGCCGGGCATGGAAGCGGGTTCGAGCGGCACGACCGAATCAAGCTGTCCCTGGCAGACCACCATTCCGCCGGAGTGCTGGCCGAGATGGCGCGGCATGTCCTGCACGGCGAGGCACAGTTCGTAATATTTGCGCAGGCGCGGATGCGCGAGATCGAGTCCGGCAGCGCGGAAGCGGCGATCGAGTTTGTCGTTCTCGTCGCGGAATTCCCAGGTCGCGACCGCGGCGGAAATTTTGTTGAGCGTTTCGGGATCGAATCCCATGACCTTGCCCATTTCGCGTGCTGCCATGCGATTGCGGTAGGTGATGACGTTCGCAGTCATCGCCGCACCGCGTTCGCCGTAACGCTGATAAACATACTGAATCACTTTTTCGCGCTCGTCGCCCGAGGGCAGGTCGAGATCGATGTCGGGCCACTCACCGCGTTCTTCCGATAAAAAGCGCTCGAACAATAATTCCATGCTGACCGGATCGACGGCGGTGATGCCCAGCGAGTAGCAAACGGCGCTGTTGGCGGCCGATCCGCGTCCTTGAACCAGAATGTTTTCGTTGCGGCAGTGGCGAACCAGGTCCCAGACGATCAGAAAATATCCGCCGAGATGCAGTTTGTTGATGAGCGTGAGTTCTTTTTCAATCTGGGTGCGAGCGCGGGTTTGAATGTCGGTTTCTTTTCGGCCGTAACGCTCGTGAAATCCTTCCCAGGTGCGCTGCCACAGAAACGATTCGATGGTTTCGCCGTCGGGCACGGGATATCGAGGGAATTCGTAGCCAAGATCCTTGAGCGTGAATTCGAGGCGGGACGACAGTTCCAGCGTGTTGTGAATGGCCTCGGGCAAATCGGCAAAAAGCTGTTGCATCTCGTGCGGCGGACGCAAGAATCGCTCGGAGTTGCGGGACAGCAGTTTGCCGGCTGTGGCCATAGTGCGGTGATTGCGGATCGCAGTGAACGCGTCGCAGAGCTCGCGACTTTTTGGCGTGGCGTAGCAAACGCCGTTGGTTGCCAGCAGCGGAAGATTCAGCGAACGTGCGATTTCGATGGCAGTCCGATTGCGCGTTTCTTCTTCGCGCTGAAAATGTCGCTGTAATTCGATGTAGACATTCTTGCGACCGAAAATTCCGATGAGCTGATCGGTGAGATGGCGGGCCTCGTCGATTCCGCCTTGCTGCAAAGCCGCGGCTAGTGGGCCTTCGTCGCCGCCGGTAAGGCAGATGAGTCCGCGGGCGTGTTCTGCGACTTCTTCTGGATGAACTGCTCCCTCACCTTTTTTTGCGCGCAATTTCATCTTGGTGATCAGGCGACAAAGGTTTTGATATCCCTCGCGAGAGGCGACGAGAAGTGGAAGGCGGAATTCACCGCGGAGAGGCTGAGGCACAGAGGAATCCGTGATTTTCTCTGTGCCTCTGTGCCTCTGCGGTGAAAATGCACTGGCACTCACTTCCGCGCCGATGTGCGCCTTGATGCCAATTTTTTCTGTGGCCAGATGAAAGCGCGGCGCGCCGTAAACGCCATCGGTATCGAGCAGCGCCATGGACGGCATATTGAACTGTGCGCACACCGTTGCCAGTTCCTCGGGCACAGATGCGCCTTCGAGAAAGCTGAAAGCGGATCGGGAATGGAGCTCGATGTACATTGAGCCATTTAGCGATTGAGTGATTTGGTGATTGAGTAATTGTGTAATTGTGAGATGGACTCAGTGATTTCAATTTTCCAATTTCCCAATTTACTCAATGACTCAATCGCCCGATCACTCAATCGCTCAATCGTTCGACTCCCTCAATCATAGGTTCCCTCCACAAACCATCCTCCGCCGAGCAAGTCGTGCACCAGGCGATAGAGGGCGACGCTCTCGCCATTCTGCAGAGCGATGTCCCACTCGTCGCGGGACCAGGCTTCGTGCTCCCACCAATCGCCGGAAGAGCGCCAGGGACCGGCCTTCCAGAGCACGTTGCCCTGCACTTCTTTTTTTGTCGCGCAAACAATTCGCGCCGGCCCACCGGCTTCCGGTGTGACTGTCGCTCGCAAAGGCGGGCGAAAGCGGCGCAGTGCGGTCACCGCAGATTTTTCTTCCGATGATTTTTCTTCCACTACTTTCTTTTGCTGCATTTTTTCCCGCGCTGTCTGAGCTGTGAAATGCCTCATGCGGAAGCTTTCGGGCCGATGCGTATCCAGCAACTCCACTGCGCCAACACGGTCTTCTCCAACGATGCCGGCAATCCGCGCCAGCGTAAGCTCCAGCTTTTCCGGCTCCGGCGATGGCGGCAGAAATAGTCCTCCTTGCGCCGAGCGCGGACGCACCGGCTCGGCTGCCAGATGGATTTTCACAATCGGCGCACCCGGCGGATGCGCATTCAAATCGAGCTGCAGCAGCTTGAGAAACAGTTTGGGATCGAGCATGGGCAGCGGCAAACGCAGCGTGCGGGTGAATTTTGTTTGGCCACGAAACAGCGGAACTTCGCTCCGCCGGGGAGCCCCATTCGACCTCTCCTCGTAAAATTCGGAGTTGCTCTGTCGAAACTCCCACGTCTCGCAAAACCGGCGAGACCCTTCGACTTCGCTCAGGGCAGGCTGGGGGCACCCCAGTTTCGCATCCGACCCATCGCTTTCGCTGGGAATGCCGAAATCGTCGTCGTCAACTCGAGCCTGATTGTCGAGATCGAGGGTGAGCTGCAGATCCTGCGTAGCTAACGCGCGCGAAGCCAGCCGCGCACAAACTTGCTCCAAAAGATGATTCAGCAGAAACGCCAGCGGCTCGAGCAGAACCACCGGGTGCTCCAGTTCCACGGCTTCTTCAAACACCAGCGGCACTTCGACCGGAACCAGCGTGCGCGTGGCCGCTCCCCGCGCGAGTTTCTGCAGACGCAGGCCGGTTTGCCCGAGGCGCTCGCTCAATGCGATTTCCGGAAGCGCCGCCAAAGCGTGCAGATCGCGAATTCCCCAGCGCTCGAAAGTTTCGAGCAGGCGATCGGCCTGTTCTTGTTTTTCAGAATCATCGCCTTGATCCGCAAATAAGACTTTGAGCGGCAATGGTCTTAAGTGGTGCGCTTCTTTGCCAACTGGAATCACGGTAACGCCAGAGAAACCGCGGGCCGCAATCAAAGCCGCGTCAGGATTGGCGGCTACTGCAACGTTCGCATCCAATCCCAGCGTCGCGGTGCGTTCGTGGATGGCGTGAGCGATCTGAGGCAATGTTCCCAACAGCGATTCCATGCCGGCAAGATCGAGCACGGCAGTATCGGAGTCAGAATCTTCCACGCACGGGGAGAAGGATTGCGCACAATCGAGCAAGGCTGCGTGCGCGGACGCTTCCTGCAGCGAAGAACGGGAACGCAGCGCGACTTCCGAACACAACTCGGCTTGTGTCTTGGTCATGCCCGCTTCAATCCCCATGGTGCTGGCCTTTTCATTTACCGCCAAAATTTTTTCCAGCGGAGGCTTGCCCTCCAGCACAGCTACGGCCTGCGCGCGCAGCTCCGGCTCGGCGCGCAATACCGCGGCCAGAGGGAAGTTCGGAATGTAGATGCAGCAGAACACAGCAGTTCCCAGTTGTCAGTTCTCAGTTGTCAGTGAGGCGAAGGCCAATACATTCGCAGATCGGTTGCATAGATCCTTCGCTCAGGATAACCATGCCAACGCGGCCCATCAGCCCCAGGCCGTTTTGCTGGTGAATGCGGCCGAGACCGAAGCTGCGGGTTTTCGCTGCGAAAACATCTCAGCGCTGGTCCCGGAAATGGGCGCGCTCCCCAGCCGCGAGCGGATGAGTTCCACTCGAACATCCAGCCCGGTCAGCAATTGCGCGTGCGAGGGTTCCGCAAATTGCGCGTCCCTCAGGGTCTGAAGCCCGTATTTTTTCTGGTCACAAGCGGCACGGCTGAAGCCGTGCCCTTCCCAGAACGATTTGTGAGATAGCTTCTGTGAACCATCAACCGATGTCTTCAGCACTACAGAAGCACAACTGCCTGTAACTGGCTGTCGATCGAGAACCAGCAGGATGGCGGGCTTGTGCTCGACGGCGCGCCGGAAGCGGAACCATGTAGTCAGCGGGATGCGCCGGCAAACCTGAAATGGCAGATCGGCCAGATCGAGCACAATCAATCCGAAGCCGCCGCTTTCGAGCAGCAGGTCGGTCGTGCGCAACACCTGCTCTAAACAAAGTTCAGCGGAATTTACTCTCTGCCGAGATTGTTGAATTTGTCGTTTTTTCTCCGTGCCTCTTTGCCTCTGTGGCGAATGTTCTGTGCAACGCACCCAGAGTAATTTTTCTAAATGGATGCCGGAAACCGCCAGGGATGCGGGATCCAGCGCATCGCTCGCATCCACGAGCACACAGAATTCGCCGCGGAGGGTAGCGGCTGCGAGCGCAGCCAGCAACACGCTGGTGCGTCCGGAAGAGGCTGGACCACAGATTTCGGTGAGGCAGCCGCGCGGCAATCCGCCGGTCAGCGCGTCAATGGCGGCAATCCCGCTCGAAGCCATTTCCGGCGCGGGGCGCACTGTCAAGCGCGAAGCCGGCGTAACCTGCGCCAGCTCCGGACTTAAGGCATGATTTGCCGTCTTAAGCGGGTGCCGCTTGTGCGCGAGAGGGGGCCGTGAGCCAACCTGAGGCGCAGATTCATCCTCAAAAAGAAAATGGCGGCCCAGGGCCGCCGAAGTGGAAACCACCGCGGAAGACATAAAAACCTCAAGAAATTTCAGGGAACACGGGAATTACGATCTCCCGCGGCGTTTCGCTTTTTATTCGCCTATGGAAATTCTGCACCTGGCGGGTGGGATTGTCAAGGGGGATAGGAGGTAGAACGTTTTGAAACTGCCCTCCATAGTCATGAACGAGTAAACACGGACCTGTGGGAGCGCTCTCTCGGAGCGGGAGAGCGTGGCGTGCATGGCGAGGGGCCTTATGCGAGAAGAACCCGGATGCGCTAAGGAGCGCTCGTCCGGGTTTGTGCGGGGGGCCCGGGCAAGCGGTGTCCCTACGGCGAGCGCCAGTTGACGAAGACTCAGCGTGGCTTTAGCCCGCCGCACGCAAGCTTTCGCTCGATTTTAAGATCTTTTTCGCGCGACTTCATTCCCTTTGATATGACTGCTGGATTAGAGATTGTGTGCGCTCTCAACTGGTACTTGTAGCCGTTCTGGTGGCCGAAGCTGCCACCTGCTTGGAAAACACCTTCGACATCGACGTTCACCATGGCTGCGTATTTCGGGGTGTGCTTAACAGCTTTCTCGGATTGCTCATCAAGCTCCGAAGTATTCAGCCAGACTCGCCCGTCGCAGCCGAGGCAGTGAAGATAGGACCACTCGTAGCCATATATCCAAGTTGCCCTAACCTTCACGGTCTTTCCGTTGTAAGTCTCTGGGTATCGCATCAACTCGCAAAAGTTCATCTGCGATTGCGGCGATGCCGATGAGGCCAGAAGCAATATGCAGGAAAACGCCGTGACGAAAGTGCGGAGGACGTTCATGACGGAGATTATGACACCTAGCTGCGTAAGCAGGGCATTGCGCTCAAAACCCTGATCCGATCATTTTGAGTGTTATCGGGATTTTTGATCAACTGTCCGCAGTCCAACCCCTATTCCTCGTCCTGCACCCGAACCTCTTTCATTTCCTTAATTTCCGTGATCACGATTGCATGAGTCCCAGTTCGCTCAAAAACAATCCCGGTCGCCCGCACGTATTTGCCGACGAACGGCATCAGCTCCTGCCGCTGATCCGTGTCAGGCATTTTGGCAGAGATAGGAAAATACAGCCGGCCATCTTGGGTCAGAATAGCCAGCGGCGAGCCACCCTTCACGCAATCCTGTACGCACTTGAGGCTGAGGCTGGTCGCATGGTTGTCGAGGTTCTGAATGGGGCAGGCAGCGTCCCGAACCAGGCCCTCTATAGTTTCTTTGGAAACATTTGCCCGGGCGCCCTCCATCGACGTGTGCTGGGGAGGGTGCGACGCCGCCAAGACGATCTCGCAGCATGCAAGCAAGCAAATACTCAAGGGTCGGATCATCGGGTCTCCTTTTCATTGGGCACTAATTTTCTGCAATGTGACGAGTTCGATGGAGC